>NZ_AAXY01000001.1 GCF_000169375.1 Marinobacter sp. ELB17 | reverse complement strand
CCAAGCTAACAAGATGAGGACTGGGGACAGACTTCAGTCTGTCCCCACGAATGTCCCCTCAGTTGTCCCCTCAGTTGTCCCCACGCCATCAAACTATCAGGCAGAGAGGTCAGTCGGCTTTTCGCCTTCTTTCACTTCCTTCATAGACAGCTTAACGCGGCCACGGTTGTCGACATCCAGCACTTTAACCAGAACTTCCTGGCCTTCCTTCAGCTCGTCGGTCACGTTTTCAATGCGACGGTCAGAAATCTGAGAGATGTGTACCAGGCCATCTTTGCCCGGCAGAATGTTTACAAACGCGCCGAAGTCGACGATGCGCTCAACGCGACCCTGGTAGATAGCACCCACTTCGATTTCAGCGGTAATTTCCATGACCCGCTTAACCGCAGCCTGTGCCGCTTCCATGTTGTCGGCGTAGATTTTCACGTTGCCGTCATCGTCCAGATCAATAGACGCACCGGTTTCTTCACAGATAGAACGGATGGTAGAACCGCCCTTGCCGATCACGTCACGGATTTTCTCCGGGTTGATCTTGATGGTGGTGATGCTAGGCGCACGTGATGAAAGCTCGGTACGCGAAGCCGCAATCACCTTGTTCATCTCGCCAAGGATATGCTGGCGAGCGCCGTAGGCTTGCTCCAGGGCCAGTTCCATGATCTCGTCGGTGATGCCGTTGATCTTGATGTCCATCTGCAGCGCGGTGATACCTTCTTTGGTACCGGCTACTTTGAAGTCCATGTCGCCAAGGTGATCTTCATCGCCCAGGATGTCGGTCAGGATGGCGAACTTGTCACCTTCTTTAACCAGACCCATGGCAATACCGGCCACGGCAGACTTGATAGGCACACCTGCGTCCATCAGTGCCAGACTGGAACCACACACCGATGCCATAGAGCTGGAACCGTTGGATTCGGTGATTTCAGACACCGCACGAATAGTGTACGGGAACTCTTCAACCGTTGGCATTACGGCCAGAAGGCCACGCTTGGCCAGGCGTCCGTGACCAATTTCACGACGGCCGGGGCCCATCATACGGCCAGCTTCGCCAACGGAGTACGGAGGGAAGTTGTAATGGAACAGGAACGGGTCTTTGCTTTCGCCTTCCAGCGCGTCAATAATCTGCATGTCGCGCGACGTACCCAGCGTGGTGGTCACGATGGCCTGGGTTTCGCCACGGGTGAACAGCGCAGAGCCGTGAGCACCCGGCAGAATGCCCACTTCGATTTTGATCGGGCGCACGGTTTTGGTGTCGCGGCCGTCAATACGCGGCTTGCCGTCAATAACTTGCTGGCGAACAACGTGCTTTTCGGTTTTACCAAAGCATTTTTTGACGTCTTCAGCGGAGTGCTTGCCTTCTTCGTCACCGGCCAGTTTTGCAACGGCGGCGGCTTTGATCTCGCCGAGCCGCGCGTAACGGTCCATCTTATCGCGGATGCTGTAGGCCTCTGCGATAGCATCAGCGAAGTCAGCCTTGATCGCGCCCATCAGTTCGGCGTTTACGGCTTCAGCCTGCCATTCCCAGCGGGGCTTGCCAATTTCAGCGGCAAATTCTTTAATGCCGCTAACGGCAGTCTGCATTTCCTGGTGGGCAAACAGCACGGCGCCCAGCATTTGGTCTTCAGTCAGGCTTTGGGCTTGGGACTCCACCATCAGCACGGCGTCTTCGGTGCCGGCAACAATCATGTCCAGCAGCGAGGTTGAACGCTCTTCGTGAGTCGGGTTCAGGAAGTAGCCACGCTCGTTGGTAAAGCCAACGCGGGAAGCACCAATGGGGCCTTCAAATGGAATGCCAGAAATAGCCAGGGCCGCAGAAGCCGCCAGCATGGCAGCAATGTCCGGATCCTGAGTTTTGTTGGCGGACATAACGGTCAGCACAACCTGAACTTCGTTCATGAAGCCATTGGGAAACAGCGGACGAATCGGACGGTCGATCAGGCGTGACGTCAGCGTCTCTTTTTCGGTAGGACGCGCTTCACGCTTAAAGAATCCACCGGGAATTTTACCCACAGAGTAGGTTTTTTCGGTGTAGTTAACGGTCAGCGGAAAAAAGCCCTGACCGGGCTTGGCTTCTTTGGCACCTACAACGGTGCCCAGCACAGAAATATCGTCGATGGTTACGAGTACGGCACCGGTGGCCTGACGAGCAATACGGCCAGTTTCCAAAGTAACGGTTTTACCACCAAGTTCGAACGTTTTAGTTACGGGTTTAGGTTCCACAAAAAACTCCTGAATATCTTTCCGATTGATTCAGTTACTCACCCATGTGGGTAACTGCTGTTCTGCGCTACACAAAAAAACACAACCGGCGGTAGCGCTCTTGCAAGCACCACCGCCGGTTGGTCAGCCAGGGCAAATAACCATGCCCCAGCTCTCAGGCCGTCGAAACAGATTAGCGACGCAGAGCCAAACGCTTGATCAGCTCAAGATAACGATCAGCATTCTTGCCTTTCAGGTAATCCAGCAGCTTACGACGCTGGTTTACCATACGGATCAGACCGCGGCGCGAATGGTGGTCTTGCTTGTTGATCTTGAAGTGACCCTGCAGCTTGTTGATGTTAGCGCTAAGCAGTGCTACCTGAACTTCAGGAGAACCGGTATCGCTTTCAGCCTGCTGGTAATCTTTAACAATCTGAGCTTTCTCGTTGGCAGAAAGTGCCATAAACCACCTCAATATATTGCGATGCTTAAGAGTACAGCCGAACCGCGCATCTCTACAGCTTGGCTAAACGGCTCGCCTAGCGGCGGCCGTCGGTTTTAACCAAACGCTTGGGCACCAGCTGGGTGCCCTCACTGTCCGGGAATGCTTCTGCCAGCCCAACAAAGTCTTGATTGCCATAAACGCGCACGTAACCCTGTTCAAGCTGTGCTTCTATTCTAACTGCTTGGCCATTCAATATCGACACCAGCACCGGTCCACTCAGGCGGTGTTCGGGAAACATGCTGAGTGCCGCGTCTGGCGCTACCAGCAAGCCGTCCAGGCTTTCATCACGCTCGCGCATGGCTTCCATACCCGGTACGTCGTGGGCATCGGCCAATGTGAAGCCTGCGGCCAGGGTACGGCGCAGTGCAATCACATGGGCGCCACAACCAATGGCTTCACCGATATCTTCCACCAGTGAACGGATATAGGTGCCTTTTGTGCACTTAACCGCAATGTCCATTTCGTTATCGCGAAGAGCCAACAATTCCAAACTGTAAATAGTGACCGGGCGCGCTGGGCGCTCAATTTCAATGCCTTGACGAGCGTACTCGTACAACGGGCGGCCCTTGTGCTTGAGAGCCGAATACATAGAAGGCACCTGCTGGATATCGCCACGAAAGCGGTCCAACAGGGGCTCTAAAATGTCAGCGGTCAGGCCTTCCGGCACGGGCCGGGTTTCTACCACAGAGCCTTCGCTATCACCGGTTTCGGTGCGTTCGCCCAAGCGGGCGGTCGCAATGTAGGCTTTGTCGCTGTCTAGCATGGTCTGCGAAAACTTGGTCGCCTCGCCAAAGCACAGCGGTAATACACCGGTGGCCAGCGGATCTAAGGCTCCGGTGTGGCCGGCTTTGGCCGCCCCATACAACCGCTTCACCTGCTGCAAAATGCCATTGGAGGTTAAACCCTGAGGTTTGTCGATCACCAAAATACCATTAACATCGCGGCCTTTGTGTCTGCGGCTCAAACGTTGGACTCCGGATTGTTTTGACCATCAACAGGGCCATCGGCGGCACTGTTGTCAGCGCTATCGCCGTCATCACTTACCGCGGGCTGATCACCCACGGCTTTGCGAATCAGGCCATCCAGCCGGCGGCTGTAACCCTGCAGTTCATCAAAGTGAAAGCGCAGAAGAGGCACCACACGCAGCTTCATCGCACGGCCAACCTGGCCGCGCAAAAACCCGGATGCCTTGTTCAGTACCGCCAGAGATTCTTTCACCTCTGGCGACTCTGCGCCAAGCTCTTCAGTAGTCAGCAAGGACACGTAAATGTCGGCGTAACCCAGATCACGGCTTACCTTAACGGCATTGACCGTAATCATGCCCACCCGCGGGTCTTTAATTTCCCGCTGGATGAGCTGGGCCAGTTCTCGCTGCATCTGATCGCCAATGCGATCAATACGACTGAATTCTCTAGCCATGGGACCCCCTAGCCATTACGCCCCCGTGGATTCAAGCTTGCGCTCAACCCGAATACGATCGAATACTTCGATTTGGTCGCCCACTTTCACGTCGTAGCCTTTCACGCCAATACCGCATTCCATGCCGTTACGTACTTCTGGCACGTCGTCTTTGAAGCGGCGCAGGGATTCCAGCTCGCCTTCAAAGATCACCACGTTGTCACGCAGTACGCGAATCGGTTTGTTACGGTACACGTTGCCTTCAGTCACCATACAACCGGCCACCTGGCCAAACTTCGGCGAACGGAACACGTCGCGTACGTCGGCAATGCCGATGATGTCTTCGCGGAATTCCGGTGCCAGCATGCCAGTCAGAGCCGCTTTCACGTCGTCCAACAGGTTGTAGATAATGCTGTAGTAACGCAGATCCAGGCCTTCCTGCTCAACCAGGCGCTTAGCGGCGTTATCGGCGCGCACGTTAAAGCCAAAGATCACGGCACTGGTGGCCACGGCCAGGCTGATGTCGGTTTCGGCTATACCGCCAACACCAGAAGATACAATCTTCACCTGTACTTCTTCGTTGCCCAGATCCTGCAGCGAACGGGTAATGGCTTCCAGCGAACCACGAACGTCGGTTTTCAATACCACGTTCAGGGTTTTCACCTGGTCTTTGCCCATGTTCTCGAACAGGTTTTCCAGTTTGGCTGCCTGCTGACGCTGTAAACGCTGCTCGCGCTCACGAACGTGGCGGAACTCAGCCAGCTCTTTGGCCTTGCGCTCATCGGCTACAACGAAGAATTCGTCGCCAGCGTTGGGCGTGCCATTCAAGCCCAGAACCTCTACCGGAATAGAAGGGCCTGCATCTTTAACCTGCTTGCCAGCTTCGTCGGTCATTGCGCGCACTTTCCCGAAGAAAGAACCTGCAACAACCATATCGCCCTGGCGCAGAGTACCGTTCTGAACCAGTACGGTAGCCACTGAACCGCGGCCACGCTCAAGGCTGGATTCAACCACAACGCCTTGGGCGGGTGCAGACGGAGACGCCTGCAGCTCCAGAATTTCAGCTTGCAGCAATACTGCTTCCAGCAGATTGTCTACGCCGTCACCGGTCTTGGCAGAAATAGGCACGAACTGTACATCGCCGCCCCATTCTTCCGGAATCACGTTAATGGCAGACAACTCGTTTTTGACGCGATCCAGATCGGCATCTTCTTTGTCCATCTTGGTAATAGCTACCACGATGGGCACACCGGCAGCACGAGCGTGTTCAACCGCTTCTTTGGTCTGCGGCATAACGCCGTCGTCAGACGCCACCACCAAAATCACGATGTCGGTACACTGGGCGCCGCGAGCACGCATGGCGGTAAACGCCGCGTGGCCCGGGGTATCCAGGAAGGAAACCATGCCGTGGTCGGTTTTTACGTGGTACGCACCAATGTGCTGGGTAATACCGCCAGTCTCGCCAGACGCAACCTTGGTGCGGCGGATGTAATCCAGCAACGAGGTTTTACCATGATCAACGTGACCCATTACGCTCACAACCGGTGCGCGTTTAACTTGTTCCTGGCCTTCCTGGCTGCTGAATTCACTCAGCACAGCTTCTTCGAAGGCGTCGTCACTGATTGCTTTGGCGGTATGGCCCAGTTCGTTCACCACAAGGACTGCAGTTTCCTGCTCCAGGGGCTGATTAATAGTGGCCATTACGCCCATACCCATAAGGGTTTTGATCACGTCAGCGGATTTCACAGACATGAGATGGGCAAGATCGCCCACTGTGATCAATTCGGGAACTTCTACTTCTTTGACCATAGGTTTGGTCGGCCTCTCAAAGGCGTGTTGCTTCTCTTTGGGTTTCTTTTTCGAACGCAGCGGCTTGCGCAGCTTGGTGTCTTCGTCGTCCGAAGTAGCCCGTGGCGAATCCTGAGTGCGACTGCGAGGGCCACGGTGGCCTGCCGATTTCTTCTTCGGCTTGCCGTCATCGTTATCTGTATCGTCGCTACGTTCGCGAACTTTTTCCTTCTTTTTCTTCGGCTTGCGGTCTTTACCATCGCCTTCAGGCGGCGGTATCGGCATGTCTTCCGGCGCTATTACGGCCGGCTTTTCTGCCTTCGCGTCCACTGGCTCAGCCGCAACTTGCTCTGCCTTGGTTTCTGCAGCTTTGGTTTCAATCACAGCTTCAGTTGCTGCAACCGGTGCTTCAACCTTTGTGGTCGCTTCAACCGGAGTTACCGGCGTTTCCACTACGGCCTCTTCCGCTGATTCCAGCGGCGTTTCGGCGCGCTTGATGTAAGTGCGGTGCTTGCGAACCTCAACACTCACGGATTTGGCCTTGCCGGCCTTCAACGTGGTGGTTGTTTTGCGCTTCAAGGTGATTTTCTGAGGCTCGGCCTCACTGTCACCGTGGTTCTTGCGCAGATACGTCAGCAGCTGCTGTTTCTCGTCACTGGAAACCGCATCGTTCTCAGAACGCGCTTTCAAGCCTGCTTCCACAATCTGCTTCAGTAAACGATCCACGGGAGCGCCTACATCTTCGGCCAGTTGTTTTACCGTTACTTCCGCCATACTGGTCCTCCTCCCGGATTAGGCCTGGTCTTCAAACCAGGGGGCACGTGCTGTCATGATTAACTGACCTGCACGCTCTTCATTCATACCTTCAATTTCAAGCAAGTCACCAACCGACTGCTCCGCCAGATCTTCCATGGTGCGTATACCCATGCCTGCGAGCTTGAACGCCAAGCCGCGGTCTATGCCTTCCATTGCCAGCAAATCTTCAGCCGGCTCGGCACCATCCAACGCTTCTTCGTTGGCCAGAGCCTGATTCAATAATGCGTCTTTGGCACGCTTGCGCAGTTCGGTGACGGTTTCTTCGTCGAATCCCTCAATCGCCAGCATTTCCTCCATCGGAATGTAAGCTACTTCTTCAATTGAGCTAAAGCCTTCATCAATTAGCACGCCGGCGAATTCTTCGTCGATATCCAGATGCTTGGTAAAGTGCTCCAACAGGCGGCCCTGCTCTTGTTCCTGGCGCTCGCCAGCTTCCTCTTCGGTCATTACGTTCAGAGTCCAGCCGGTTAGCTCGGTGGCTAAGCGCACGTTCTGACCGTTACGGCCAATGGCCTGAGCCAGATTGTCCGCTGCAACCGCTACGTCCATCGTGTGACGGTCTTCGTCCATCACAATAGAGGCCACTTCGGCCGGCGCCATGGCGTTAATGACCAGTTGCGCGGGGTTGTCGTCCCACAGCACTATGTCAACACGCTCGCCATTCAGCTCGTTAGATACGGCCTGAACCCGAGAACCGCGCATGCCTACGCAAGCGCCTACCGGATCAATACGGCGATCGTTGGTTTTTACCGCAATTTTTGCGCGCGAGCCGGGGTCACGGGCAGCACCACGGATCTCGATCAGCTCTTCAGCAATTTCGGGCACTTCAATACGGAACAGCTCAATCAACATCTTCGAGTCAGAGCGGCTCAAAATCAGCTGCGGGCCGCGGTGGTCGGTGCGGATTTCCAGCAGCAAAGAACGAACCCTGTCGCCCATGCGGAAAGTTTCCCGTGCAATCAGGTGTTCGCGGGGCAGCAACGCTTCAGCGTTATTTCCCAAGTCAACAATCACGTTGTCGCGGGTCACTTTCTTTACTGTGCCGGAAACCAGCTCACCAACGCGACCGCGATAGCTGTCTACAATCTTGGTACGCTCGGCTTCCCGCACTTTTTGGAAGATGATCTGTTTAGCCGCCTGGGCGCCAATGCGGCCGAACGCGACCGAGTCGATCCGTTCTTCGTGCATGTCGCCAGGCTGCAAGTCAGGGCTGATGTCTTCAGCTTCCTGAAAGGTCAGCTCGGTGCCTAGCGCCGGAACGGCGTCATTATCCACCACCAGCCAGCGGCGAAAGGTATCGTATTCGCCGGTACGGCGATCAATCGAAACCCGGATATCGGCGTCTTCGTCATCGAAGCGTTTTTTGGCGGCGGTGGCCAGCGCCAATTCGATGGCTTCAAAAATCACGTCTTTCTCGACACCTTTTTCGTTCGAGACGGATTCGACCACCAGCAAGATCTCTTTACTCATTGAATTACCCTGCCTTCAAAATATTCTGTGCGTCCATTGAATGTACTCGTGGACATCGCTCAAATAAAATGTCACTCAAATAGCGTGCAACTTAAAGAACGCGTCACTCGAATACCGGAACGATGTTCGCCTTGTCGATACTGTCGAATGGCAACAGAAATTCGTGGTCATCTACCACCACAATCACATCGTCGCCTTCAATACCGTTCAGCAAACCCTGAAACTTGCGCCGACCTTCAAACGCCATACGCAAACGGATTTGCACTTTGTGCCCGACGAACGCCTGATACTGAGCCAATTCGAACAGCGGGCGATCCATTCCAGGCGATGACACCTCTAGCGTGTATTCGCTCTGTATGGGGTCTTCCACATCCATGACACTGCTGACCTGGCGACTGACTTTTTCACAATCTTCAATGCCGATGCCTTTTTCGACATCATCAATAAAAAGCCGCAACAATGATTCGTGGCCGCGAGCGCGGAATTCAATACCCCAGTATTCATAGCCGAGGCCTTCAACCACCGGCCGCAGAATGTCTTCCAACTGTTTGATCTTGGCTGACAAGTTACGCCATCTCCGTATTCAGAATTTGCTGACTACAAAAACAAAAAAAGGGCTGTGTATCAGCCCTTTTCATGCACCAGGACCTGATGCGCCAGGCCCCTTAGTCAAACAGCCCAAAATATAAAGGCTGTTTGTTGCAAGAACTCGCAAAAAGCACGATTAAACAGCGCTTGATGCTAGCAGACACTTTGCCTGCCGGACGCCAGCCAAACTTCGACTGCACCCAATCTGCGGCGGAGTATAGAGCCGCAGACCTCACTGGTCAAGGACTGACCAAAAAAACGGCCTGGAAAACCAGGCCATTTTTTCACTGCATATGGTGCCCAAGGCCGGACTCGAACCGGCACAGCTTTCGCCACCACCCCCTCAAGATGGCGTGTCTACCAGTTTCACCACTTGGGCAATTCGGTTACTCCAGGCCAGGCAGATCACTCTGCCCGCCGTCGGTTTCGCTGACGGGATCTGTAGCGGCAGGCGCGGATTCCTGAACCATCGGAATACCAGCTTCACCCGCTACTTCGGCACGCTGCTTGGCAAAAATCGCCAACGAGAAACTTGTTACAAAAAACGCAATGGCCAAAAAGGTCGTGAAGCGGGTCAAAAAGCTACCGCTACCCTGGCTGCCAAATACGGTCTGCGACGCTCCGCCACCAAAGGCTGCACCGGCGTCAGCGCCCTTGCCTTGCTGGATTAGAACCAGACCCACCAGGGCCACGGCAATAACCACGTGCAGGACAACGATCAAAGTTTCCATCAAATCCATAAAGACGCTCGCAAACCTTTAACAATGGGTATCTGCCGGCAGTGCCTGGCAGATACTGACAAAATCTGTTGCACTCAAAGATGCACCGCCGATCAATCCACCGTCTATATCCGGCTCAGCGAAAAGTGCGGCTGCATTATCCGCTTTTACGCTGCCGCCGTAAAGCAAAGAAATGGATTCGGCTGGAGCACCCATATTTGCCAGTACGCCACGAATGGCCTTATGCATGGCCTGGGCGTCTTCGCCGGTGGCTGTCTTGCCAGTGCCTATGGCCCAAATCGGCTCATAAGCAACTACAATCTGCCCCCATTGCTCTGGCGTCACTTTGCTCAAACCGTCACGCACTTGGGTAGCAACGGTTGCTTCGGCCTGCCCGGCTTCGCGTTGTTCCAGAGTCTCCCCCACGCACACAATGGCGTTCAAGCCTGCACTGAGCAGCTGCTCGGTTTTCACCGCCACCTGGACATCGGTTTCACCAAACAGCTGACGTCGCTCGGAGTGGCCCACCAGACCATAACGGCAACCGACATCGGCCGCCATAGGCGCGGAAAGCTCGCCGGTGTAGGCGCCCTGCGCTTTTTCACTGACATTTTGCACGCCCACTGCCATTGCGTTATCAGCAGCCTGAATCACCGCGGAAACATAGAGCGCGGGCGGGAAAACAACCGCTTCCATACCCAATTCGCGCACCTGCTGTGCAACCAGGCCAACCAACTCGTTGACCAGGCTTTGGGACCCGTTCATTTTCCAATTTCCGGCTACAATGCGACGACGCATAACACACCTTTATTCATTCGCAAGCGGCGGCGTGAGTCCGCCGAAAAGAGAGGCGAACTATACCCCACACCCCAAGGCCAAACAACTGCTTGCCGCCGACTCTGATCAGGCAATCGAGCTTTCCACCACCTTCGCTAATTGTCGGGCAATGCGTTCAATCACCTCAGCATCCTGGCCTTCTGTCATGACTCGAATCAGCGGCTCGGTGCCAGATGCCCGCAACAACACCCGGCCGTCGCCGCCGAGTTCGGCTTCGGCGCGACTTACGGCGGCCACAATATCTTCACGCTCAAGCGGATTGAAGCGCTTGGTCACTCGCACATTGATCATGGTCTGCGGCAGTTTGCTCATGCCCCGGCGAATTTCAGCCAGGGTTTTACCTGATTTCCAGATAGCGAGCATCACCTGAAGCGCCGACACAATGCCGTCGCCGGTGCTGGTACAGTCACGGATGACCATGTGACCGGAACCTTCGCCACCCAGCACCCAGCCCTTCGCCAACAGGCGCTCCATTACGTAGCGATCACCCACGTTGGCGCGCTCGAACTCAATCCCCAGCTCCTTCAAGGCCAGCTCAACGCCAAGATTGGTCATCAGGGTACCCACCACACCGCCTTTCAGGCGGCCTTCGGCATAGCGCTGTGAGGCAATCACATACAGCAGCTCATCGCCGTCTACTTCGGACCCGTCACGGTCGACCATAAGCACGCGGTCGCCGTCGCCATCAAAGGCTATCCCCAGATCAGCTTTTCTGTCTAGAACCGCCTGACTCAAACCTGCAAGGTGGGTGGAGCCCACATTGAGGTTAATATTAAGACCATCGGGTGCTGCACCAATCACCGATACGTTCGCTCCCAACTCACGAAACACTTTTGGCGCAACGTGATAGGTAGCTCCGTGAGCGCAGTCCAAAACAATGCTCATGCCTTCCAGAGAAAATTCATTGGGCACGGTACTTTTACAGAATTCTATGTAGCGGCCGGGGGCGTCATCAATGCGCGACGCTTTGCCGAGTTCTGCCGAATCACACACCGTCAGCGGTTGTTCCAGCCAGTGCTCGATTTCGGCTTCCAAGGCGTCATCCAGCTTGGTGCCATCTGCCGAGAAGAACTTGATACCGTTGTCGTAATGGGGATTGTGCGAAGCACTGATCACAATACCGGCCGAAGCGCGGAATGTGCGCGTAAGGTAGGCGATAGCCGGTGTTGGCATGGGGCCCAGCAGCTTTACGTCTACCCCGGCAGCAGCCAGGCCGGCCTCCAGCGCAGATTCAAACATGTAGCCGGACAGCCGGGTGTCTTTGCCGATCATCACGCTGTTGCGCTGGCCTTCGCGTTTAAACGCCTGGCCTGCAGCCCACCCCAAACGCAGCATGAACTCAGGAGTAATAGGGCCCTCACCGACGTGGCCGCGAATTCCATCGGTACCAAAATACTGCCTGCCTGACATTACACCGCTCCTTTGATCGCCGCCGCCATTTTAACGACATCTACCGTTTCCCGAACGTCATGCACACGCACAACACTCGCGCCTTTCATGGCACATATTGTCGCGGCAGCAAGGCTTGCCGGCAACCTTTCTTCCACATTGCGACCGGTAATAGCACCCAAAATAGATTTGCGCGACAGCCCCAACAACAGAGGGTACCCCAATACAGTAAATTGCTCTGCCCGCGCAAGCAGCTGCAAATTATGCTCCAGGCTTTTGCCAAAACCGACGCCCAGATCCAGCATGATTCTTGAAGAATCAATGCCGGCGCCCTGTGCCGCGAGTATTCGCTGTGCCAGAAACAAACTGACCTGTGCGCACACATCCTGATACTGCGGGTTGTTCTGCATGGTATCCGGCTCGCCCTGGCTGTGCATCAGGCACACCGGCAAACCGGTGTTTGCGGCAGCCTGCAAGGCGCCTTCACGGGTTAGTGCTCGCACGTCATTAATCAGCCCGGCACCCAGGGCCGCAGCTTGAGTCATCACCTGCGGCGAGCTGGTGTCTATGGAAATCACCACATCCAGTTCGCCGGCGATGGCCTCTACCACCGGGCACACCCGGTCCAGCTCTTGTTGCAGGCTGACAGGTTTGGCACCAGGGCGGGTCGATTCGCCGCCCACATCAATAAAACTGGCGCCGTCTTCAACCATTTGGCGGGCGTGGACCAGAGCCTGCTGCGGGCGATCAAACCGACCACCGTCGGAAAACGAATCAGGCGTTACATTCAGCACGCCCATTACGTGGCACTGAGTCATGTCCAGCGTGCGCCCGGCAAAATTCATCTTCATTCCAACCTCGGCAAATAATTTGGGGGTCTTACAATGAAAAACGCCGCCCTAGAGCGGGCGGCGTTTTTACTTCTTCCTCACTAGCGCGTTACAGATCGCTCAGTGCTCTCCCGCCGGGCGGCCAACGCCACCATGAGAATCGTCGCTCGCTTTGCCATTAACTTTGCCTTCGGTGGAAGTATCTTCTTTGTCGATTGAAGTAGCCTCGCCACCCGAAGAACCACCCCGATCGTCCCAGCCTTTTGGCGTACGGGCATCACGGCCTTCCATGATATCGTCGATCTGGAGCCGATCAATAGTCTCGTACTTCATCAGAGCTTCGGCCATCAAGTCCAGCTTATCGCGATTCTCGACCAATACGTTGCGGGCGGTCTCGTAACAGGTATCAATGATGTTACGCACTTCTTCATCGATACGCTGCGCGGTTTCCGGCGAGTACACGGTTTGATGTTGCCCAGCGGTACGCCCCAGGAACGGTTCGTCATTCTCACTACCGTACTGCAGCGGACCCAGCTTTTCCGACAGCCCCCAGCGGGTCACCATGTTGCGAGCCAGACTGGTCGCCCGCTCAATGTCATTGGAGGCACCGGTGGTGACACCGTCTGCGCCCAATGTCAGCTCTTCGGCGATGCGGCCACCAAACAAACTGCTGATCTGGCTATGGAGGAAACGCTTGGAATGGCTGTACCTGTCTTCCTCCGGCAAGAACATAGTCACACCCAAAGCACGGCCGCGAGGGATGATACTCACTTTATACACGGGATCGTGCTCTGGCATCAGGCGCCCGACAATGGCGTGACCAGATTCATGATACGCGGTGTTCAGTTTCTCTTTTTCGTTCATCACCATGGACTTGCGTTCCGCGCCCATCATGATTTTGTCTTTCGCCAGTTCCAGCTCTTCCATAGACACCAAACGCTTGTTGCGACGGGCTGCGAAGAGCGCTGCCTCGTTCACCAAGTTAGCCAGGTCGGCACCGGAGAAGCCAGGCGTACCACGAGCAATAACGGCAGGATTGATGTCGTCATCCAGCGGTACTTTCTTCATGTGTACTTTCAAGATCTGCTCGCGGCCCAGAATGTCTGGCAGGCTCACCATCACCTGACGGTCAAAACGGCCAGGGCGCAGCAACGCAGGGTCTAGAACGTCCGGGCGGTTGGTGGCGGCAATCACGATAACGCCTTCGTTACCCTCAAACCCGTCCATTTCAACCAGTAACTGGTTCAGCGTTTGCTCACGCTCGTCGTGCCCGCCGCCCATGCCGGCGCCACGGTGGCGACCGACCGCATCAATCTCGTCAATAAAAATGATACACGGGCTTTGCTTCTTGGCCTGCTCGAACATGTCGCGTACACGGGATGCACCCACGCCGACGAACATTTCGACAAAATCTGAACCGGAGATCGAGAAGAATGGCACCTTGGCCTCACCGGCGATGGCTTTTGCCAGCAAGGTTTTGCCCGTGCCCGGAGGACCGATCATCAGAACGCCACGGGGAATCCGGCCGCCCAGGCGCTGGAATCGACTGGGATCACGTAAGAAATCCACCAGTTCTTTTACGTCTTCTTTGGCTTCGTCTACACCTGCAACATCCGCAAAGGTGTTTTTAATCTGGTCTTCGCTCATCAGGCGAGCTTTGCTCTTACCAAACGACATTGGGCCGCCCTTACCACCGGCACCACCCTGCATTTGCCGCATAAAGAATACGAAAAGCGCAATAATAATCAAAATCGGGAATGCGGCGACCAGCAATTGGGTCCACAGGCTCTGGCGCTCGGGCTCTTTACCGATCACCTCAACGCTGTTGGCCAGCAAGTCATCCATCAGTTTGTTGTCAGCCACTTGCGGGCGGACGGTCTGGAACTGTGAACCGTCGGGGCGTGTACCCTCAATCTTCAGACCGTCAATCGTGACCTGGTTTACACGGCCCTGTTGAACCATCTCCACAAACTGGGAGTAGTTGACTTGTTGGCCACTGGTGGTAGGAGTGAAGTTCTGAAACACCATCAGTAGCACTGCGGCTATTACCAGCCATAAAACCAGATTTTTTGCCATATTGTTCAAGGATCACCACCTATAAATTGCCGGGCTGCGCCATGGCACGCCCTTTTTCGCCACTTTACACCATTTCTACGGCCGTTCACCAGAAATGGCCTTGCTGCCACCAAACTTGCTGGTCGCTTCTGGCTGCGGGTGCCAGCAACCGAAGCATCTGAAGTCTCTAAGTGGGGGACTTGATAACGAATTGCAATACCATCCCCAAAGGAATTGACTGATTGAAGCAGGTATCGTTCCACTGATGGGCAAAAGGCCCGGGCGATAAGTGTTAACGGCGATTTTTCCCACTGCACTTTCTGCTACAATCTGGACATTATACGTTGACGGCAGCACAACGAGTGCTGACCTTTTGTTAATTGCCGCTAGAAAGAGATTGCATCATGAGCCTTTCACCAGAACAGCGCCGGGAATACCGGGCGATCGCCCACAATCTTAAACCGGTCATTATTGTAGGTGACAAGGGCCTGACCGAAAACCTTCAGGAAGAACTGGAGCGGGCATTGAACGACCACGAACTGATCAAGATAAAAATCGCCAGCCAGGATCGCGAAACACGCCAGCAGGCAGTGACCGAACTGTGCACGGGCGCCAAGGCTGAAGTCGTTCAGACCATTGGTAAAATTGCAGTGATTTTGCGCCGCGCCGAGAAACCCAATCCCAAACTGTCTAACTTGCTGCGCCTTAAGCACTGACCAACGTGCAGGTTGCGCAAACAGCTGACACAAAAAAGCCGGTCGGGAATTCCAGACCGGCTTTTTTGTGTCAGCCACATCGCTGATCAGATGTACTCAACCTCTTCAATTTCATATTCCACGGTGCCAGACGGCACGCGAATAGCCACTACCTCACCCGCTCTACGACCAACCAAGGCACGGGCAATGGGTGACGACACCGAAATTTTGCCGTCTTTGATATCCGCTTCGTCTTCACCCACAATCTGGTATACGACCTGTTTATCGGTATCCGTATTCAGCAGATGAACGGTGGTGCCGAAAATTACTTTACCGGTGTTTTCGATAGTGGTGACATCAATCACCTGAGCGCCACCGAGCTTACCTTCAATTTCCTGAATCCGGCCTTCAATAAAACTTTGCTGATCACGGGCGGCGTGGTATTCCGCGTTTTCCTTCAGATCGCCGTGCTCACGTGCGGTAGCGATGGATGCGATGACGCGCGGACGATCTTCCGATTTCAGCTTCTGCAACTCGGCACGCAGGCGTGCTTCGCCCAACGTGGTCATTGGTACTCTTGCCGACATAATCTTATTTTCCTGAGTGCAAATCCTGAAGGCGGCGAACCGTACGCTCCGGACCAAACTTGATGGCCCGACAGAAGGCTTCGCCACCTGCCAGGGTGGTGGTGTAACTGATTTTAGCCTGCAACGCGGACTGGCGGATCTGGGACGAATCCGACACCGCTTTACGGCCCTCGGTGGTATTGATCACCAGCTGGACATTGCCATTTTTGATGGCATCCACAATGTGCGGGCGACCTTCGTGAACCTTGTTCACCAACGCTACCTCTACGCCCGCTTTACGCAAGGCTGCGGCGGTGCCGGTGGTTGCAATTATTTTGAAACCACAGTCAACCAGCGAACGCGCTACGTGCTCGGCGCCATGCTTGTCGACATCGCGCAGTGACATGAAGGCAACGCCCGTGGATGGCAGGCGCTCGCCAGCGGCCAGCACGGCTTTGCCGAAGGCTTCGTCAAAGCTGTCGCCAATCCCCATCACCTCGCCGGTGGACTTCATTTCCGGCCCAAGAATCGGGTCAACCGCTGGGAACTTGTTGAACGGGAACACCGACTCTTTCACCGAGTAATGCGCCGGTATAATTTCCTGGGTAAAACCTTGGTCCGCCAACGATGTGCCCGCCATAACACGAGCGGCCACTTTGGCCAAAGACACGCCAATGGCCTTAGACACAAACGGCACGGTACGCGACGCACGGGGGTTCACTTCAATCACGTAAATGTCGCCGTCTTGCCATGCCAGCTGCACGTTCATCAGACCGACCACTTTCAACGCCAGGGCCATCTGTTTGACGGCGTCGCGCATGGCGTTCTGAACATCTGCGGGCAAGCTGTAGGGCGGCAATGAACACGCCGAGTCACCGGAGTGAATGCCAGCCTGCTCTATGTGCTGCATGATACCGCCAATGACCACGTCTTTGCCGTCGCAGATGGCGTCTATATCCACCTCAATTGCGGCGTTCAGAAAGTGGTCCAGCAATACCGGGCTGTCGTTGGATACCAGCACAGCACTGCGCATATAACGCTCAAGCTCGTCCTCGCCATAGACGATTTCCATGGCGCGGCCGCCCAGCACGTAAGACGGGCGGACCACCAGCGGATACCCAATCTTGCGGGCGGCAATAACGCCTTCTTCGTGGCTGCGCACGGTTGCGTTTTCGGGCTGTTTCAGGCCCAGGCCCGCAATCAGCTTCTGGAAACGCTCGCGGTCTTCGGCGCAGTCAATGGCGTCCGGGCTGGTGCCGATAATGGGCACGCCAGCGGCTTCCAGGCCGCGGGCCAGCTTCAACGGGGTTTGACCACCGTACTGCACAATCACACCCTTGGGTTTTTCAACGTGGATAATTTCCAGCACGTCTTCCAGGGTGATCGGCTCAAAATACAAGCGGTCAGAGGTGTCGTAATCGGTCGACACGGTTTCCGGGTTGCAGTTGATCATGATGGTTTCATAACCATCTTCACGCATCGCCAGAGCCGCATGTACGCAACAGTAATCAAACTCGATGCCCTGACCAATACGGTTAGGGCCACCGCCAATGACCACGATCTTTTCACGGTCAGTCGGGTTTGACTCGCATTCTTCTTCATAGCTGGAATACATGTAGGCCGTGTCTGAGGCAAATTCCGCAGCACAGGTGTCTACACGCTTATACACGGGGCGAATACCCAGCCCGTGGCGCCTGGCGCGGAAGGCATCTTCTTTCACGCCCATCAGCTTCGCCAGGCGCGCGTCGGAGAACCCCTTGCGCTTCAAGCGAAACAGGGTAGCGTGGTCCAGCTCGGCCTTGCCAGACGCCTGCAGCGCCTTCTCTTCTTTAACCAGGTCTTCAATCTGCACCAGGTACCAGGGGTCTACGTGGGTCTGGCGAAATATATCCGCCACACTCTGGCCCGCGCGGAAGGCATCACCGATGTACCAGATGCGCTCGGCACCGGGCACATTCAACTCGCGGGTTAACGTTTGCCGGCTTTCTTCGCTGTCAAATTCCGACAGCATTTCATCAAAGCCGTCAGAGCCTACTTCAAGGCCGCGCAGAGCTTTCTGCAACGATTCCTGGAAGGTGCGGCCAATGGCCATCACCTCACCCACCGATTTCATCTGGGTGGTCAGGCGGGCGTCGGCCTGGGGGAATTTTTCAAAGGTGAACCGTGGAATCTTGGTCACCACGTAATCAATGCTGGGCTCGAACGAAGCGGGGGTAATACCACCGGTGATGTCGTTCTTCAACTCGTCCAGGGTGTAACCGATCGCCAGCTTGGCCGCCACTTTGGCAATGGGAAAGCCGGTGGCCTTAGACGCCAGCGCCGAGGAGCGCGACACCCGCGGATTCATCTCGATCACCACCATGCGGCCGGTGTCCGGATGAATGCCAAACTGCACGTTGGAGCCGCCCGTTTCCACACCGATTTCACGCAGAACCGCCAGCGAGGCGTTACGCATGATTTGGTATTCTTTGTCGGTGAGGGTTTGCGCCGGTGCCACGGTAATGGAGTCACCGGTGTGCACGCCCATAGCGTCAAAGTTTTCAATGGCACAAACGATAATGCAGTTATCGTTTTTGTCGCGCACCACTTCCATTTCGTATTCTTTCCAACCGATCAGAGATTCATCGATCAGCAGTTCGCTGGTGGGCGACAGATCCAGCCCGCGAATGCAGATTTCTTCGAACTCTCCACGATTGTACGCAATACCGCCGCCGGAGCCGCCCATGGTGAAAGAGGGACGGATGATGCACGGAAAGCCAACGTTGTCGGCAATGCGATGGGCTTCTTCCAGATTGTGAGCAATGTCGGCACGGGGACATTCAAGGCCAATGGATTTCATAGCCTTGTCAAAACGACTGCGGTCTTCAGCTTTGTCGATGGTATCGGCGTTGGCACCGATCATTTCAACGCCGTATTTAGCCAGTACGCCGTGCTTTTCCAGATCCAGCGCACAGTTCAACGCGGTTTGCCCGCCCATGGTCGGCAGCAGGGCATCGGGCTTTTCTTTTTCGATAATCTTGGCAACCGTTGACCAGATAATCGGCTCGATGTAGGTGGCATCGGCCATGGCCGGGTCGGTCATAATGGTTGCCGGGTTGGAGTTAACCAGTATCACCCGGTAGCCCTCCTCGCGCAGAGCCTTACAGGCCTGAGCGCCGGAATAGTCGAATTCACACGCCTGCCCGATCACGATGGGGCCGGCTCCCAGGATCAGGATACTTTTAATGTCGGTACGTTTTGGCATGTCTTGGTCAACCTGTCAGCAACTTTAATTTCTTGCAGCGCGGTGCGCAGCGCCTTTTTGCGCGAGGCCATTGGCCGACCTCACTCGCCTTTACTTTAGCCGCGCCGGGCTTCCATCGAGCGGATAAACTGGTCAAACAGTGGCGCCACATCGTGGGGGCCAGGACTGGCTTCCGGGTGGCCCTGAAAGCTAAACGCGGCTTTATCGGTGCGGCGCAAACCTTGCAGGGTGCCATCAAACAGCGACTTGTGAGTAGCCTCCAGATTCGCCGGCAGGCTGGCCTCGTCTACGGCAAAACCGTGATTCTGGCTGGTGATCATGACGGTGCCATCAGCCAGGCACTGCACCGGATGGTTAGCACCGTGGTGGCCGTGGTTCATCTTCATGGTTTTGGCACCGCTAGCCAAGGCCAGAAGCTGGTGACCCAAGCAGATACCAAACACCGGCAGGTCGGCTTCCAAAATGTCCTGAATGGCTTTTATGGCGTAATCGCAGGGCTCAGGATCACCGGGGCCATTGGACAGGAACACGCCGTCCGGATTCATCACCAACACGTCGGCTGCAGGCGTTTGTGCCGGCACAACGGTGATGTCGCAACCGCGCGATGCCAGCATGCGCAGAATGTTCAGTTTAATACCGTAGTCGTAAGCCACGATTTTAAAGTGCGGGCTGTCCTGCTGGCCGTAACCATTGACCAGGTCCCACGCCGTTTCTGTCCAGTGGCTAACGTCTTTCGAGCTGACTTCTTTCGCCAGGTCCATTCCTTTCAAACCTGGAAAGGCTTTTGCTAATTCCAGAGCACGTTCGGCAGTAGCGCTTTCGCCGGCGACGACGGCGCCGCTCTGGGAGCCTTTGTCGCGCAGAATTCGGGTGAGGCGACGGGTGTCAATATCGGCAATGCCCACAATATTGTTGTCGCGCAAATAGCCGTCCAAGCTCTGGGTGCTGCGCCAATTACTGGCTGCCAGTGGCAGGTCGCGAATGATCAGAGCGGCGGCGTGTATGCGGTCTGATTCCACGTCTTCCGGGTTTACGCCGGTATTGCCAATGTGCGGATACGTAAGTGTAACCAGCTGGCGAGCGTAGGAAGGGTCGGTCAGTATTTCCTGATAGCCGGTCATGGCGGTGTTAAACACCACTTCGCCGCTGGTTTCGCCGTCAACGCCAATAGCGGTGCCGTAAAACAGGCTGCCGTCTGCGAGTGCAAGGATTGCGGGTGTACTCAAGGCTTCTATCCTCATCGAGTGGCGTCATGTTCGTCATGAACGGGAGCGCAGGCGCAAATTCAGGTCGCAAAAAAGCGAGAGGGAGTTATGGCTCCGTCCCGCTGTTTTGTCCTACGGGAACGAAAGATGTTTCCCGTGGCGCTGTAAAATCTACGCTTTATGCAGTTAAAGCGCCCTATTGTAGAAAATAAGGCGCTTTTTGTCCACAAGGAAACCGCCCGATGGCGTTATTGCTTCAATTCCAACACATCTTGCATATCATACAAGCCGGCTGGCTTGTCTTTCAGCCACAGCGCGGCACGCATTGCGCCTTTGGCGAAGGTCATGCGACTGGTGGCTTTGTGGGTGATTTCGATGCGCTCGCCTTCGGTGGCAAACAGGACGGTGTGATCGCCCACAACGTCGCCCGCGCGAATGGTTTCAAAGCCGATTTCTTTGCGGGTACGTTCGCCGGTGAAGCCTTCGCGGCCGTAAACAGCGCATTCTTTCAGGTCGCGGCCCAGCGCATCGGCAACCACTTCACCCATACGCAGCGCGGTGCCGGAGGGCGCGTCTTTCTTGTGACGGTGGTGGGCTTCGATGATTTCAACGTCGTAGTCGTCACCCAGCGCGGCCGCCGCAGTGCGCAGCAAGTTCAGCACGACGTTCACGCCCACACTCATGTTAGGGGCAAACACCACCGGCACGTTTTCGGCCACTTGTGCCAGTTGTTGCTTTTCGGCGTCAGACAATCCAGTGGTACCAATAACGTGGGATTTACCGTGGGCCAGGCAGAAGCGGGCGTTTTCCAAGGTAAGATCTGGAAAGGTGAAGTCGATCAGCACGTCGAAATCATCTTTCACGTCCGCCAGGCTGCCGGCCATGGCAACACCGGTTTTTCCGATGCCGGTCATGTCGCCGGCGTCAGCGCCAATCAGGCTGTTGCCGGGCTCAACAATAGCCGCGCCTAGTTGCAGGCCATCCGTGCCGTCAACGGCTTCGATCAGTACTTTTCCCATGCGCCCCGCAGCACCGATGATGGCTACCTTCATCTATAAACCCTCAGTTCTTGCATCTATATAAGCCCTCAGTACTCGCATCTGCGAACCCTCAGAACTTGGTTTCGTCGAAGAAGCTCTTCACACCCCTAAACCACGATGTTTTCTTCGGGCCGTGCTGGTCGCCGTCACCGCTGTCGAGGGTATCCTGAAACTCATTCAACAGTTCTTTCTGGCGCTTGGTCAGACGTACCGGGGTTTCGATGGTCACCCGACACAGCAAGTCGCCAGCACCGCCACCACGCACCGGTGCCACGCCTTTGTTGCGCAGGCGGAACAATTTTCCGGTTTGGGTCTCGGCAGGTATTTTTAGCTTCACGCGGCCATCCAGCGTTGGCACTTCCAGCTCACCACCCAAAGCGGCATCAACAATACTGATGGGCACTTCGCAATACAGGTTACGACCGTCGCGGGTGAAGATGGAGTGCTCGCGCACGGCCATTTGCACATACAGGTCGCCAGGGGGGCCGCCCTCTATGCCCATTTCGCCTTCACCAGACAAACGGATACGGTCGCCGGTATCCACGCCGGGGGGCACTTTAACCGATAGGGTTTTCTCTTCTTTCACCCGGCCCTGACCGTGGCACTTACTGCACGGATTCTTGATAACCTTACCTGCGCCACGGCAGGTGGGGCACGCTTGCTGCACGGTGAAAAAACCCTGCTGCATACGCACCTGGCCCATACCTTTACAGGTGCCACAGGCTTCGGGGCGCGAGCCTTTCTCGGCACCACTGCCATCACAGGTTTCGCATTCACGATGGCCAGGAATGGTGATTTTAACCGTTCTGCCTTTAACAGCTTCTTCCAGGTCCAGGTCCAGAGTGTAGCGTAAATCGGAGCCGCGGGTGTTGCGGCCACGGCCACCACCGCCTCCAAAAATATCGCCGAATACGTCGCCAAAAATATCCGAGAAATTCCCATTACCGCCACCAAAGCCACCGCCGCCCTGGCCGTCAACGCCGGCATGGCCAAACTGGTCGTAGGCCGCACGTTTGTTGGCGTCTGCGAGTATTTCGTAGGCCTCACTGGCTTCTTTGAATTTGTTGTCGGCGTCTTTATCGTCCGGGTTGCGGTCCGGGTGATACTTCATTGCAAGCTTGCGATACGCCCGCTTTACTTCTTTGTCGTCCGCGTCCCGGCTTACGCCGAGAGTCTCGTAATAGTCGCGCTTGGCCATACTTCAAATCCCGTGGTTATAACGAGGAAAACGCGGGAGCGACCCGCGTTTTCCAACTACTGGCAAAAATCTAGGTCAATCGATTAACGCTTATCGTCGTCCTTCACTTCTTCGAACTCAGCGTCAACAGCGTCATCAGCGGTGTTCGACTGGGCCTTTTCCTGCCCTTCCGCCGGCTGGCCCTGCTCCGCCTGATCGGCGTACATCTTCTTGGCCAATTCGCCGGAAACCTCAGTCAGCTTCTCAGTCTTAGCCTGGATGTCGTCCTTGTCAGAACCTTTCAGCGCTTCTTCCAGTTCAGTCACAGAAGCTTCAATCGACTCTTTCTCGCTGTCGCTGACTTTATCGCCGGCGTCCTTTAAGGTTTTACGCACCGCGTGAACCATGGCGTCGCCCTGGTTGCGGGCCTGAACCAGCTCTTCAAACTTGCGGTCTTCGTCAGCGTTGGCTTCGGCGTCACGCACCATTTTTTCGATTTCTTCATCGTTCAGGCCGGAAGAGGCCTTGATCACGATGGACTGCTCTTTACCGGTCGCTTTGTCTTTGGCAGACACGTTCAGAATACCGTTGGCGTCGATGTCAAAAGTCACTTCGATCTGCGGTACGCCACGCGGTGCAGGCGGAATATCAGCCAAATCGAAACGGCCTAGTGACTTGTTCTGCGTGGCTTGCTTGCGCTCGCCCTGAACCACGTGAATGGTTACCGCTGTTTGACTGTCGTCCGCTGTAGAGAAAGTCTGCGACTTCTTGGTCGGAATCGTGGTGTTCTTGTCGATCAGCGACGTTGCCACACCACCCATGGTTTCGATACCCAGGCTCAGAGGGGTTACGTCCAGCAACAGTACGTCTTTCACATCGCCAGACAACACGGCGGCCTGAATGGCGGCGCCCATAGCAACAGCTTCATCTGGGTTAACGTCTTTACGAGCTTCTTTCCCGAAGAACTCTTTTACTTTTTCCTGCACCAGCGGCATACGGGTTTGGCCGCCGACCAGAATAACTTCGTCGATCTGATCGAGGCTCAGACCCGAGTCTTTCAAAGCGACTTTACACGGCTCGAGAGTGCGCTGCACCAGGTCTTCTACCAAGGACTCCAGCTTGGCACGAGTCAGCTTGACGTTCATGTGCTTGGGGCCGCTGGCATCAGCAGTAATGTACGGCAGGTTCACGTCGGTCTGCTGGCTACTGGAAAGCTCGATTTTTGCTTTTTCGCCAGCTTCTTTCAGACGCTGCATGGCCAATGAGTCGCCGCGCAAATCAATACCGCTATCTTTCTTGAACTGGTCGGCCAAAAATTCGATGATTTTCATATCGAAGTCTTCACCGCCCAGAAAGGTGTCGCCATTGGTGGCCAACACTTCAAACTGGTGCTCGCCGTCTACATCGGCAATTTCGATGATCGACAGGTCAAAAGTACCACCACCCAGGTCGTAAACCGCGATGGTGCGGTCGCCGCCTTTCTTGTCCATACCGTAGGCCAGAGCAGCAGCAGTCGGCTCGTTGATAATACGCTTAACGTCGAGACCGGCAATTTTGCCAGCATCTTTGGTCGCCTGACGCTGGCTGTCGTTAAAATATGCCGGAACGGTAATAACGGCTTCAGTCACTTTCTCGCCCAAATAATCTTCGGCGGTTTTCTTCATTTTCTTCAAAATTTCCGCGGAAATCTGCGGCGGAGCCATTTTCTGACCTTTTACATCTACCCAAGCATCGCCGTTGTCGGCCTTGGCGATTTTGTAAGGCACCATTTTGATGTCTTTTTGCACAACATCGTCTTGGAACCGACGGCCGATCAAACGCTTGATCGCATAGAGGGTGTTGTACGGGTTAGTAACAGCCTGACGCTTGGCAGACTGACCCACCAGAATTTCGTTGTCGTCGGTGTAGGCGATGATCGACGGCGTGGTGCGATCGCCTTCGGAGTTTTCAATAACCTTAACCTTGCCACCGTCCATAACGGCGACGCAAGAGTTGGTTGTGCCTAAGTCAATACCGATAATCCTGCTCATTAAGTCACTCCAAATCTTTCTGAATGCTGGGGTCGGAGGATCGCTCCGGACTGTTCTGGTTAAAAGCTATATTGGCGCTTTAAGCTATTTTTCAAGCCTGCTCATCAATTTTTGGTGCATCTTGAGGCTTGGCCACCATCACCATGGCCGGGCGCACAACCCTGCCATTCAACAAATAGCCTTTCTGCATAACCGCAACCACGCTGTTAGGCTCGGCGTTAGGCGCTGGCACCATAGACATCGCCTCGTGGTATTGCGGATCAAACGGTTCGCCTACAGGATTCAGGCGCTCAACGTTAAACTTCTTGAGGCCAGACAGGAACATATCGAGGGTAAGCTCTACGCCTTGGCGAATGGACGTCACCAAGTCACCAGAAGAGTCGTGACCTTCGGTGCTTTCAACCGCTTTTTCCAGACTGTCTACCACCGGCAGCAGTTCCTTAACGAACTTTTCTACCGCAAATTTGTGGGCTTTTTCGACGTCGTTTTCGGCGCGACGGCGTACATTCTGCATTTCTGCCTGTGAACGCAGCACCTGCTCCTGAAACTCCTGGACCTTTGCCTGCAGTGCTTCAAGGTCGGCGGATGGCGAGCTTTCTGGCGCCGCCTCGGCTGCTTCTGCGTTTTCTTCTGCGGCATTGTCTACAGCGTGTTGCAGCTCGTCTGCAAATTGCTCGTTGCGTTTTTCGTCAGTGCTCATGACTACTCCTGGTGAATAAAACACGACCGGTATAGCCACGGCCTACTCTCTATATTCGGATAACCGCCATAGCGGCCGGAACGAGGTATTTGCAAGTCGATATGGGGTCCCGCGACGCAGTTTCAACCGATACGCGACGCATTTTGCAACAAAGTTGACGCCACAGAGTTTGCAACCATCAAAAAGCCTGTATATATTCACAGTCACTGTATGAAAAAACAGTATCCAGACATCGAGCGGAGGTTTCGGCATGCTCACACAGCTAACGGTTTCCAATTACGCCATCGCGGAACGGGTGGAACTGCACTTCCATAAAGGCATGACCGCCCTTACCGGGGAAACCGGTGCCGGCAAATCGATTGTGCTGGATGCGCTTGGCCTTGCCATGGGCGGGCGCGCAGACGCCGGCGCTGTACGTTATGGCGCGAAGCGGGCTGACATTACCGCCACCTTCGATATTTCAGCTATTACGGCTGCGCGCAGCTGGCTGGAACAGCAAGAGCTGGACGATCATAACGACTGCATCTTACGCCGCGCCATCAGCCGCGACGGTCGCTCCCGCGCCTACATCAACGGCCAACCTTGCCCGCTAAGCCATCTGAAAGAACTGGGTGGCCTGCTGATGGACATTCACAGCCAGCACCAACACCAATCCTTACTGCGCAAGGACACCCACCGTACCTTGGTGGATGAATACGCTGGCGCCGATGAACTGGCCGGGCAAACCCGTCAAGCCTGGATCGGGTGGAATAAAACCCGCCAGAAAATGGTCGAGCGCCAGAACAACGCCGATGAAACCGAGGCCCGACTGCAACTGTTGCGCTATCAGGTAGAAGAGCTGGACCGCCTGGACCTGCAAGAACGCGAGCAGCAGCAGCTGGAACGGCAACAACAGGAGTTGAGCCAGGCTGACACCATTTTGCACCACAGCAATCAGGCGGCTTTACTGTGCTCGGAAGACGACACCAGCGCTGCCGCACTGGTGCGCCAGGTGCTTCAGCAACTTGAGAAGCTGCCAACGGAAATTCCAGCACTGGCCGACACTCTGCAAATGCTGAGCGAAGCACAAATACAAATCAGCGAAGCCGGCGACAATCTGCGCCGCTTTGTTGATGATTACGAAGCGGACCCACAACGCCTTGCAGAAATAGAAGATCGCTTGAGTGCGATTTATCAGATGGCGCGCAAGCATCGCATCATGCCCGAACAGCTGTTCGAACTGCACCAGCGGCTGAATAGCGAACTGGCCGATCTGGACGGCGGCGCCGGCAGTCTGGAGCAGCTTCAGGCCGAATTGGACGAGCAGCTGCTGGAATACAACGCGCTGGCCGACAAACTGACACAGTTGCGCCAGCACGCGGCGGTGAATCTAGACGTTCGCGTAGCGGCAGAACTGGCTCAACTGAGCATGCCCAATATGCAGTTTGTGACGCAGCTGGCAGACAACCGTGACGAGCCGGCGGCTCATGGCCACGAAGACATCGAATTTCTGGTTAGCGCCAATCCCGGCCAGCCGGCGCGGCCACTGGCGAAAGTCGCCTCGGGCGGCGAGCTGTCGCGGATCAGTCTGGCCATTCAAGTGGTGGTAGCGCAAACCTCTACCACACCGACATTGGTGTTCGACGAAGTAGACGTAGGGATTGGCGGTGGCACAGCCGAAGTCGTGGGCAAACTACTGCGAGCACTCGGCGAAAACGGTCAAGTGTTGTGTGTTACCCACTTGCCGCAAGTGGCAGCCCAGTGCCATCAACACCTGTTCGTTAGCAAGTTCACAGAGCAGGAAGCCACCTTCTCGAAAATCGAAGCCCTGGACGATCAGGGCCGGATCAGCGAAGTCGCCCGCATGTTGGGCGGCGTAGATATGACAGCACAGACCATTGCCCACGCCAAAGAAATGTACAGCAAGGGACAGGCAACCCATCACTAGCAGCATTCCCCCTCTCTACTTTCTACCCTTCACTCTCCACTCTCCACTCCGAGAGTTTTCGGGGCGGGCCAGAAACCCGCCCCCTTTTTTGCGCCTGGGGAAATGCTTGAGCGTGAGTCGGCTTATGACTTGATGGGCTTTACGTACAACGTCAGGCTGTGATCGACAATCTCGTAACCGTGCTCGGCCGCAATGATTTGCTGGCGGTCTTCAATCACCTGATCAAAAAATTCGATGACTTTTCCGGTTTCAGTACATACGATATGGTCGTGATGGTATTCGCTGGCCATTTCGAATACCGCATGGCCGCCTTCAAAGTTGTGCCGCAGTACCAGGCCCGCTGATTCGAATTGGGTCAACACCCGGTAAACGGTCGCCAGCCCTACATCATCACCCTGTTCCAGAAGCTTTTTGTAAACATCTTCTGCGCTCATGTGGTGCTGCGTGGCGCTTTCAAGAATACCGAAGATTTTTACCCGCGGAAGAGTAACCTTCAGACCGACTTTTCGTAATTCGGCGTTTTCAGATGGCATATTACTATTCACTCGTTGGTGTGCCTTGCGGCTTCCGGTATGATGGGGCCGCCATTTTAGGATCAACCCGTGCTACATCTGCCATTGGCAGGCATTTTCAAGATAGAGGATTTTCCCCGGCGATGCAAAAGCTCATAGCTCTTATTCTCACTCTTTTTCTGGCTGGCTGTGCCTTTCCCGGCGTTTATAAAATCAACGTCCAACAAGGCAATATTGTCACCAACAAAGAGCTGACCGCACTGACGGAAGGCATGCCCCGCAACCAGGTTCACGCGGTGATGGGCTCACCGCTGATGCTCAATCCTGTAGACACATCAAGGGAATATTACGTTTACACGTTCCAGCGTGCAGGCGGAGACATCGAAGAACAGCGCATTATCGTGTATTACGATGATGACCGCTTCTCCCACTACGAAGCAGAACTGCTGGAAAAGACGCCCGCCTACTAAGGCTAAGCTGGCGCTATAAGCGCCTACTGTTTTTGAGCTCTGTTCAATCGGGCCTGCTTGGGGTCAATCATGAGCGGGCGGTACAGTTCTATACGGTCGCCCACTTGCACCTTATGCTGGCCTGGTTGTTTTATTGCCTTACCAAAAATGCCCATGTCAGTGTTGTCAGGATCCAGCCCCGGGAAGCGCTCACAGATAGACGACGCTTTGACTGCGTCCAACATGCTGGTGCCCTCAGGAACATCCACCGTTACAATTTCCTGCCGTTCAGGCAACGCGTAAGCCACTTCTATCCGAATGCTCATGAGCTTTCTCCATAAACAACATCTGCCCGCCGACAAAACGCGTCGACCATAGTATTGGCCGCCTGATTGAAAATGGGCCCGAAGGTCATCCGCGCCAAAGATCCGGAAAATTCAAACTCCAGAGTCAGAATCACCTTGCAGGCGTTGTCTTGTAGCGGCTTGAAGTGCCAGCGCCCGCTAAGATTGCTAAAAGGCCCGTCCACCAACTGCATCTCGATGACTTCGGGTATCAAAAGCTGGTTGCGCGTAGTGAGAATATGGCTCAAACCGCCTTTGGCAATTTCCATCGAAGCAGTAACATGCTGCTCATCTTGCTGCTGCACACTGGCGCTGCGACACCACGGCAGAAATTCCGGATAACGGGCTACGTCATTAACCAGGTGAAACATGCGCTCGGCGGAATGCCACACCAACGCGGTTTTATCAATCTGATGAGCCATTGGGTAAAACGGTCCTGTCTAATAAAGGGGTAAACCTGCTAATAAAAGGGTAAACCTGGTACTAACTCGAGGATAAACGTGCTTCTGGCAGTCTTTGCGGGGCTAGACCCACTTCGGCCTGGGCGTTGCCATCGCACCAGAAAGTACGACTGTCGCCATCGCACCACTGGCTTAGCGAAAACACTGTGTATTGCAGGCTTATGTACACAACCACCAGCGGCAACACCCAACGCATCACCCGGTACCAGCCATCAAACAACCAGCCGGGCGTATTGCCCAGAATTTTTTGCAATAAACGGCGGGTAAGGCACCAGCCAGCAAACAGCGACACCATCACCCCAACAACCGGTATAAAAACGCCACCAGAGATCAACTCCAACCAGCGAAACAGTGTTGCGCCTGCGGGCCGATAACTGCTCCATATATTCAATGAATACAGCGACAGCAGGCCCAACAGCCAACAGGAAACCAGAACCAGCAAGGTCGCTTTGCCCCGCGACAGATTCGTGCGCTCCCGCAGCCAGCCAATCACCGGCTCCATCAGCGCCAGTGCACTTGCCCAAATCACCATCACCAGCATCAAAAATAGCAGGGCAATAACCACCTGACTGGCAGGCAACTGGCCCAGCGCCGCAGGAAGGGCTACAAACAACAGGCCAAAACCCCTGTTGGCTTGATTACCATCGACATCCACTACCACCGCAAACAGCGCCAGGCCAGCCAACACGGCAACCAGCGTATCCAGCAAAACCACGGCCAGAACAGAGCGTTTCAAACGGGTGTGTGGCGAGCTATAAGCACCGAAAATGGCCCACACACCCACACCCAAACCAAGGGTAAAAAAGGCATGAAACAGCGCGGCTCTAACGCTGTCCATAGTGACATCTTGAGGATGTAACGCCAGAAAACGGGCCATAGCGGCACCCGCCTCACCGAAATAAACCGCAAATCCGACAAACCCCACCAGCAAAATCAGAGTGGCCGGCACCAGCAGGCGAAACGCCCGCTCCAGGCCGCGAACCACCCCGCGCATAGACACACCGGCCATCAGCAACAAAAAGAAACCGTGCCAGGCCATGAACACCGGGTATCGTTGCGGGTCAGACACCAGGCGTGATAATACGCTTGCCGCGTGGGCGGCGGTATTACCGGTAAAGTCCCCACTGGCGCCATAAAACACCCAGGCCAGCGCAATAGCGCCAAATACAGCGGTATAAGACAACACCACAAAGGCCGCCAGCACACTCAAGTAACCCAGCCACACCCAATTGCGGGAACGCTTGGCAGTGAGCACGAAGTTGTCCATCGCCCGCACCATTCCATGACGGCTATAGCGGCCAAAAGACGCTTCGGTAATCGCCAGTGGCAGAGTGATTAACAACAGGCAGGCCAAATAAAGCAGAATAAAAAGCCCGCCGCCGTGGCGACTGGCCAGATAGGGAAATTGCCAAAAGTTGGCCAATCCCACAGTAGCGCCCGTCGCCGCCCAAAAAAACGTGGACTTGCGGGTAAACGATCCCATCTGTGCCTGAAGATGCGGCGGCATGAACGATCCGGTCAAAAATGAACACCTATTTCGATTATGCGAAGCTTTGCATAACCGAAATTATCTGCACCCGATAATTATGCAAGGTTCGTCGGAACACAAGCGGTATTTTCAGGGGCGGAGCGCGAGCGGAGGTTTGCATAATTTCAGAGACTTTCCAGGAACTGGAGGAGTGCGTCCGTCGGGCGGTAGCGCTTGTGCTGGGTCGCAGGTGGGGTGATGGCGGCAAGGGCCCGCTCCTTCATGCCCATGTCCGCTTCGACATAGCCGTGAGTGGTGACGGGGCTTTCGTGACCGAGCCACAACGCGATCACGGTCAGATCGACGCCCGCCTGCAACAGGTGCATGGCCGTCGTATGGCGCCAGGTATGCGGCGAGATCCTGCGGCCTGCTAACTGTGGACACATCTTTGTCGCGGTGCTGACGGCCAGGTTCAGTCGTTCGGCCACATTGGTGCGCGTCATTGGCAATCCGCTGCGGTTTGGAATGAGGGGTTGCTCGACATGCAAGTCGGCGTATTTTAGCCACTGCCGGATTTCCTTCGCCGTTTCCTTCCATAGAGGCACGGTTCGTTGTTTGCGGCCCTTGCCATGTAGGCGCACAGAGGCGGTTGCCGCCAACGTGATATCGGCCACCCGGATGCCGATCAGTTCGGAAACCCGAGCGCCGGTGTTGTAAAGCACCGTGAGCATGGCGGTGTCGCGGCGCCCGCACCAGGTCGTTATACCCGGGGCTGCAAGCAGCGCGCGAACCTCGTCGCGAGACAGGAACTCAAGCATGGGTCGTTCGAAGCGTTTCATAGGTATCGCGAGAATCTGTTGTGCAAGATGCAGAGCTGGCGGCGCTTGTGAGGCGACGTAGTGGGCAAAGGCACGAACCGCCGCCAATCTTGCATTGCGCGTGCGAATGGTGTTGTGCCGTTCGGTCTCGAGATGCGTGAGGAAATTCAGCACCAAGGCCGCATCGACATCGCACAGTGCCAGCATGGCAGGTGGCTTGCCCGTTGCGCGTCCCACATAGTTCAGCAAGAGCTTGAAGGTATCGCGATAGGCAGCGACTGTTCGGGGGCTGACGTTCTGTTGCTGGATCAAGCGCTCGGCGAAGAAGCGCTGGAGCAACGCGCCGAATTCGGTGGGAGCGGTGAGCAAGGGGTTCATGACGCCTCTCCTTGCGTATAGAGGTGAAAGCGTTCGGCGGCGATCGCCATCAGTTCGGGAATGCCGGTGACATACCAGTAGGTGTCGCTCACCTTGGCGTGCCCGACGTAGGTTGATAGCGCCAGAATGGCACGATCAATATCTACGCCCTCTTCATAGAGGCGCAGCATGCTTCTCACGATGAAGGTGTGCCGGATGTCATGCAGGCGGTGACGCTGATAGTCACCGCGCGTTTGCCAGTCCAGTTGCTGACACAGCCTCTGTAAGGCATACAGCATGCTGGGCTGATTTACGCCGCTGCCATCATCACGCAGGAAGAACTTGTCACAACAAGGCCGTGGCACGAGCCTATCTCGCTGTCGTGCATAGGCGCGCAACGAGTCGGTAACGCTCGGATGCAGCGGTACGAGACGCTGCTGATGGAACTTCGCTTCGCGGATATGCAAAACGCCACTGTCCATGTCGACGTCAGCCGCGGTTAGTGTCAGTGCTTCGGCGATGCGTAGCCCGGTCGCGGCGAGCAAGCCAAAAACACAGTGGCAAGTTGCTGGACGCAATCCCTCGGTGGGCGCCAAGCCATGCGTGGCTTCAAGCAGTGTGCACAGTTCGGCTTCTGTGTAGATGTGTGGGATGAGACGCCGGTGGGCCGAACCAAAGAGACTTCGCGGTGGAACCTCCGTCGCCGGATCCTCGCGCTGGCAAAAGCGGGCGAAACCGCGAAGAATCCCGATGCGGCGCGCCCAGGTAAACGACGCCTTAAGCTGCGAAGTCTGTGCCCATGCGACAGCGAGCGGCACCGTCAGATGCCCTTCAGGAGAGACCTCATCCGCGAAACGGGCAAATGACTGAAGCTGCGTTGCGTCGATGGTTAGCTCGAATCCGTTACGACGACGATACGCCAGGTACGCTTCGACCCGCGCCATCCAAGACAACCGGGCGCTCATGACGGGCTCCCGGGCCACGGCAGTGCCATCGCGCGCAATTGCTCCACGTCAACGCGGGCGTAGCTGTAGGCAGTGTCAAGACTCTTGTGACGCAATACGTCGGCGATCTCTTTGACTGAGACCCCAGCGCGCTGTAGCTGCGTTGCCATCGTTCGCCGCAGCACGTGTGTGTTGCAGAACTGATCGCGCAAACCGCAACGAACAAAGGCGCGGTTCATTGAATTGCGAATGGCCGGAACGCTCAGTGGCGTGTCGAGCGGTGCCCGGTGCCGGACGAATAGTCTGCGGCTCGTCGTCTGCGGGCGTCCCTGTCGCAGATACTGCGCTACCGCCTCTCCCGTGGACGCAGGCAGGGGAAGCTGTTGAATGCGTTTACTTTTGGTACCGCTGATGGTCAGTATTGCCCTGCGCCAGTCGATCGACTCCAGCGTGAGGTAGGTTACTTCGTGACCGCGTAAACCCAGATCAAGCAGGCAGCGCGCGATGGCATAGTCACGCAGGCCAACGGGGTCCGTGCGATCGAAGGCATCCAGAAAGGCCGTTAGTTCGGCGTCCGACAATACCTTGGGCAACGTGGCCCGGCGCCAGTCTGCGATTCGTGGAAGCGCTGCCGCTAGCCCGTCGGTCTCGTCACCGCGCACGGCACGGTAACGAAAGTAGCTACGCAGACTGTTGCACACGATACGCAGCGATGCCGGCCGTAGGCGCGACGTCAGCGTCGAAAAGTAAGCATCTATGTCGGTCGCCGACAGCGACAAGACGCTCACGGTATCAGTAACGCCTACGTCGTAGAGGAACGCCCCAACGTGTTGAGCTCGGCTGTCACGGGTGGCTGATGATAGCCCGCAAGTATCCGTTAAGTACTCGGCGAACCGAGTGAGCTCGATCGTCACTGGATCCTTCGCCATCGTTGGCGATGGCTGTGAACGCATCAGTATTTTGAGCAGATGCCGAAGCGCCGCTCCGGAGCAGCCTACAGAATCGTAGCAGGGTACGGGACAGGTGCACGCCGGGAGGTGTTCGCGCACGAACCGTTTAATAAGGGATGAATCGACGTGCGTCAACTCGAGCTCTTCAGCTTTAAGCCAGAAACCAAAATGGGCAAGGCAGCCCAAATAGATTCTGATGGTGCGATCAGCGTAGCGCTGGCCTCGCAGCGCCTTAATGTAGGATGAAACGACGCTCTCGAGCGGACTATCAATCAGCCAGTTGTAGCGAACAAGGTTTGTGAGGGTTTTATCGGCGGGCATGGTGTGTGCTCCTGCGGTTAGGGACGAGCCCACAGGAAACACTGTTTTTATGCAAAGCTCGATAGCTACAACACAGCTAAAAGCTTCGTCGCCACTGGCCTTTGCCGGAATAGCCCAACAAACCTTGCATAATTATAGGGTGAGGATAATTGTAGCCGATACCGGTTATCGCGCACGACCTGTTGCCAGCAGGCGGGTGAATTCGTGACCGGTCTGGCACTCCTGAGCTACAATAGCCGCTTTGCCGGACCAGCAATCGCCGGCCGGTACATTCGTGCGACGTCGGATAACGGATTCATGAGCAAGAAAAAACCCGGTACTTCAAGCAGTACCATCGCGCTGAACAAAAAAGCCAAACACGAATACCACATTGATGACCGCTTTGAGGCCGGTCTTTCCCTGCTGGGCTGGGAAGTAAAGTCCATGCGCGCAGGCAAAACACAGCTGACCGATTCTTACGTGCTGCTGAAAGGCGGCGAAGCCTGGCTATTGGGGACCCACATTACGCCGCTGACCACTGCGTCAACCCACGTAATTGCAGACCCTACTCGAACTCGAAAACTGTTATTGCACGCCAAAGAAATCGCTAAAATTGTGGACTCAGTCGGCCAAGAAGGCCGTACCTGCATACCATTGGCGCTGTATTGGAAAAAGAACAAAGTGAAATGCGAGATCGCGCTGGTGAAAGGCAAAAAACTGTTCGACAAGCGCGCCACCGAAAAAGAACGGGATTGGAACCGCCAGAAGCAACGGGTGTTGCGCGAGGCTAATATCTGAGACAACGCCCTAAATAACGGCGGCGCACAGAAATAGGAAAGGCGCATGGGCAAGATTACGCAAACCCCCATGTCAGGGTTCGACCTTTTCTGGTTGCGCATGGATACGCCGGAAAACCCGATGATGATTTCATCGGTGCTGATTTTCGACGCGCCCATCGCCATCGCCGACCTGAAGCGGGTGCTGAACGAGCGTTTTCTGAAATTTCGTCGTTTTCGCCAGCGCGTTGTGGAAAAAAGCAGCAAAGTATACTGGCAAAACGACCCGCTGTTTAACCTGGATAACCACGTGCACCGCCGCGCCCAGCCAGGCCCCAAAAAACCGTGCTAAAGCCCCTGAACCGCTGGATGCACAAGGCCGTCAGCAGCGCCCAGGTAGCAGGCCAGCAAGCGAGTATTCTGTTCCAGTCACTGCGCTCAGAGCCAGGCTACGCTCTGCGCCTGATTGGTACCGCTGGCGATATCACCCTGGAATTGCTGAAGCTGGGCTTGATGCCCTTTGATCCAAAAACCGGCCTGCGCCAAAGCCATGGGCGGCACCATTAACGATACGCTGCTGTGCGCTGCAACCGGCGCCAACCCATGTTCTGGGTCCCGCAAAGTGGCAGCATTGGCATTGGCATTGGCATTGGCATATTCAGCTACGCCGGCAGCGTGCAGTTCGGCATTACCGTAGACCAAGGCATCCAGGCCTGCCCCAACGCCATCATGGACTACTTTCACAACAGCTTTTACGAGCTGGCCGAAGCGGCCGGTATCGGACTTGAAACCCCCGCAAAACCACGCGCTGCCAATGTCAAAACCAAGCCCCCTCAGCGCAAGCGCAAGCAACCGGCTTAAATTCTCTGGCACACAGCCCTTGAAGTCAGCCGGAGTAGCCACATATACTGTGCTTAAGGGGACGACATGGCTTCGACGCTGGTGGCGAACCCTTGGGTGCATGTCGAGATGGCAGCGAATCTCGTTAATCCAAAGCTGCAACGCAATAGTCGCAAACGACGAAAACTACTCACTAGCAGCGTAAGCTGCTAGTCGTCCTGACTGGGTCGCCCGTAGCCCAGAGCTACATTTCAGGACGTCATCGCTTACGGGATGCTTCGTTATCCAGAGTTCACTGGCTATCGACTAAGATCTAAAGAACTCGCTTCTTGCGCCCTGGCCTTCGGGTAGCCTGAAGTTAAATCAGTAGAAGGACACAAGCATGTAGATCCTAAGGCACAGTGCTGGCGGACGCGGGTTCAATTCCCGCCGTCTCCACCAACCAAGAGTTTTAGGAGGTCCAGCGAGATCCACTGAAACGCCCTAAAGCCCCGGAAACGGGGCTTTTTTTATGCCTGTCTCATCCATATTGATCCATTGGCATCCACGCTCACTTGTGGGTAACACGCTCCACCCACAACTCGTTACCCACAAAACCGGACAACCATGGCCCGCCTGCTCAACAAGCTCTCTGCCAACGAAGTAAAAAATGCTAAGGGTTCCGGCGAGATACGGAAGCTCGCAGATGGTGGTGGCCTAACACTGGTCATCAAGCGCGGGTCAAAATATTGGTGGTTGAGGTACCGCTTTGCGGGTAACGAGAAGACGCTATCAATTGGCGGTTACCCACAAGTTTCCTTAGCAGCGGCACGGCAAGCGCGTGATTCAGCCAAAGAGCTGCTCAAACAGTACATAGACCCTAGCGCTCATCGGCGACAGGAGTCCACGCAAAGAACATCCGATGGCGAGAACACCTTCCGCACCCTTTGTGAGGACTGGTACCAGCAGAAGCACTGCGTTGAAGTGACAGAGGCACATGCCGTACGGAATTGGAGAAGACTGGAGATCTATACCTTCCCTCAGCTCGCCCGGCGCCCAATTCGATCAATTCAGCCGGTTGATATCCTGCAAGTGCTTGATGGAATTGTTAAAAAGGGCAACATCGAAACTGCGCACAGGGTCAAAACCCTTATCAGTCTGGTATTCCGGTATGCCGTCGCAACTTCAAGAGTCGACTCAGACGTAACCCGAGACCTGACCGGCTACCTACCCAAAACACAAGTGATACATCAGCCCGCACTCGTGCGTCCAGACGAAGTTGTTCAAGAAGTTTCCCCAAGCCCCGACGTTCTTCCGCTTCAACGACTAGGTCTTCGCGAGCCTGGGTAAGTTCCCCTATTTTCTTCTCCAGTTCTTTTTGGGTAAGCAAGAGTCGTTCTTCAGAAAGGCTTCTTCGTGCAACTTCCTCTTTTAGATTCTCGTTGCTGGCTTTAAGCTCAGCGGACGCTTGGAAGCGCCACCAGTTTTGGGATTAGAGGCCAGATCAAGAACGCTGTAAAGCCCGAAGCAACAGCTGTTAAAAGCTTAATGGCGCCATAGGCAAAAATAAAAATTCTAGATACTATTAATATCCAGCCATTAACGCTTTCACCACAAGAGCTTGAACCTTTGCAGGAATTCAAAGATGCCGTGAAGCGATATGAGCGGCACTTTGATGGGTGTTGAAATGATCTACGTGAAGATGAGGCGCGCGCTGGCATGTGCGGTCATCATGAACGATTTCATAATCCAAGACTGCGTCATTACTGCCGTAAAGCGGCTTGAACATCACCAAATCGTCGTACCCAAGGCCTTGCCTCTGTCAAAGTCGGTGGCAGTCGCTCTAGTGTGGCCCGAGCTTCCTGATAGCTCGTAAAACTGCTGTAGATAACGGAATACCAAGGCAAGCCTAGACGCGAAGTACGCACATAAGCGGCCGTGTGTTTTATCTGATGCCGCTCAATGTACTGCTTTACAGTCGCCTCCGAACTGGCCGCCACCAATTGAATAGTAAAATAGTCAGAGGGTTGATCTTGTACCCAAGATTCCGTCCGGAAATAAGTTTGATCGTACCGCGCTGACTCCCCAGCATCCAAAGGACCTGAACGACTATCGCTTTGTCTGCCATCCAGCATTATTATAAAATCCACTCCGCTGATAAACGAGCCATCGCCCGAAACGGTAAGCTTGTGTCCGCCGGTATCTGTCAGCCCTAAACGTCGTAACTGCTGAGGTGAGATCCTTAGCCAGTATTCACCCGCGACCACTTGAGGGACGATATAAAAGCCGTCCCAGCTGCTTGTTGTTTCACCCACTACCTCATGCTGATCGTTTAGCAGTTCCAACTTGAGGTCACCCATCCCTCGCTCGACGCCATTCTTCAGCAAGTAGACGGTGCCATCAATTTCCGTAGTCAGCCTCACCGGAAACTCGAGCTTGGCCACGGTGCCGGGCCGCGGCACCAGGTTGATCCCGGCAGGCTGAGGCGACCACTGAGGGTCCTCCAGCGTCGACATATCTACTCCGATGTCGACGTACCGGTTAACGGGAAGATGATTAATATGAGCGACGCCCGCAGCGTTCGTCCGCGCCTTGTGCCGGCCGCCGTTGACCGTGAAGCCGGCACCGGAAAGAGGCGGCTCATGTTCATCCATAACGCCGTTATTGTTGTCATCCAGAAACATCTGTACCGAAGCGGCACCGCTATTGGCCATTGGCCGAGCGTCGAAAAGCCAGTCGTCCTGTCGCGGGTCTCGCCCCATGGCAACAAACAGCTGGACGCCGAGTGCAATCTCCCCTGTGTCGACATAGCTGGCATTAACACCCAGCCCATAACGGCCCAGACTCTTTGTAAAACCGCCAGTATATCGGGTTTGCGGTGAAGCAAAGGTATGTGCCACTCCCAAGGTCATGCGGTAGCCTTCACCCAGAGGTTTGTCCGCCGTGAACGTCAGCGCTGAAATATCGCTCTCAGCGCCCAGAGTGTAATTCAGTTGGCTGCGTAAACTCATGTCGCGAACCCGGCGACTGATACGCAGCGTGCCCAATGTCTGTTCAGTATCACCGGATGCCCGCCAGTTCAGCGTGTTGGTAAGGGCAGTACCGTAGGCATACGCGGATACCCGTGCGCTGACATCCGTGTTGGCAACGCCGGATTCCCGCTCGTCTCGCCTTGCCTCAATGGTCACCGGTAAACTTGAACGCTCCCCCACCGGAATGGAACCGCTAAGCCTAAGCTCATCCCGAGTGCGAATAGGGTCGCTATAGGCGGGAAACACGTCGCTGGCAAAATCGCTCAAGTGTATGCGACTCGCGTCCACCGCTACGCCGCCGACACGTGTCTGCATCCCGAGCTCGGCAAGCGAACCACCTTCCTCGGACTGGATAAAATCGCCGCTGATGCTCATGGATTGCCAGAACGTGCGCAGCCCCAGAGTGGTGTACTGCCTTTCGGTATCATCTACCGGCGCCCGGATGAACCCAGCTGAGGCCGACAGGTAACGGGAAAGGCCAAGGTCGAATTGAGCAACGGAACGAGGCTGCCCTTCGTCGTCGCGATGTTCGGTAAGGCTGTACTGGAACTCGCCGGGGCGCACCATGGATTGGGCCAGAGGGAAACTATATTGTTCCACCCGGGTCTGCCCCAGAGGCCCATTGAAGATCAACTGAAATTCATTACGGCCATAACTCAGGGGTTGATCCTCGAACCGATATCGGCCCTCGGAGTCGGCTAGTTGAAAGCCTACAAGGGCATCGTTGTAATAAAGCTCCACGTCCCAGCCAGGCGGCAGGTCGCCTTCAAAGACCTGCCGGTCAAAGCTGGTAGGTTGCGTCAATGGGCGGTTGCTCAAAGTTACGCCTTCACCGTTAATGCCTTGAGTAACATTGTCGACACTGGGCGCCGAGATACTGCCGAGCTGGAAAGACCGAGCCTGGAGCGGGCCCAGCAAGCCCCCGCCGGGGTCGTGACGACCAAGCGTGGCGCGCACATCCGGCGTTGGGTCCTGTTTGCGGCTCGATAAATACAGGGACGACTCCATGCCCAGAAGATCGCCGGTAAGGAAGGCCGTATAACGCGCGTCAGTTTGGGTACTGCCTTCGTTTCTGCGTAGTTCGGTGGCGAACGTCTGGTCGATAAAAGGCATGCTTAGCAATCGGTAAGGCTGCTCATAATGGGGATAACCCGGGTCTTCGTAGCCCCCTCGCATACCGGCCTGTTCACCCAGACGCTCACGTTTGAGTCGGGCCTGTAATGGCAATGCTTCTAGGGCGTGAACGCGCAGAGACAGGCTGGAGCGGTTGATCTCAAGTTTCACCGGCAGCCAGCGTTCAAGCAGAGACGTGGCAACGTAAATATCCTCCGGCTCCGTTAAAACAAGGGCTGGATCAAAGCTTTCCGTCACTCCGGCGCGGGTAACGCGGGCTTCGTCCAGATTGAGACTGAACCCTCGGTCCTCGGACAGAATATAGCCGCTGGCGATTGCTTGCCCGGGCTGAGTCTTTATGGCGAGGGTGAGCAACCGGGCTAACTCGCCCAGAGGCAGCAGCGTATGCTCTCCCAGCTCATAGGCAGGGATGGCATCGGAAAGCACCGACTGATCCAGGCGGACCTCAAGCAGGAGGAATTCCGGCGCTGTATTCTGGTATTGGGCAAAGAGATGCTGAGGATGCACAATCGACGCGAGCAACAACATTGCCGCCGCCCATAGGCGAGCCCTGGGGCGAGTCAACGCGAAGACCATTTCAGGTAACACACATCAGGGCAGTTGCAGAACCGTCTCGGCCAGCAGCGCGCCACCGTCCTCCGCCTGTTCTCGATAGGTGACCCGCAGGGCGCCGTTGGTGAGTCGAGATCCGTTTAGCTGGCCCAGCGTAATGCTTGCGCGCCGTAAAGGGTTCGGTGTATAGATGGCAACGCCGTTGGCTCGGGCAATCACCTGCTCGCTACCGCTATGCGGAGTAAAGCTGATGGTCAAATCGCCATAGACGGACTGGTTGCCACTTCTCTCCACAACAAACGCCAGAACCGGTGCTTTGTCAGCCGGCAGCCGCAGGTCGAGATGCGTCAGTGCAACACTGGCTTCGGTGTTGCCATGACGCACAATCACTGGAATGGACGCACCCACCAGTGCAGTCAGCGTGATGCCGATCTCGTTGTCGGCCTTGGCATCGCTGCTCTCGACGCTGGTTCTGCCCCTAGGATCGGGCTGCTTGGCGAACAGCATGTGCGAGCGGTACTCGCCGGTTGCCAGATTGGCGGGTTTGCGGACCATAATCCGAACGGCCTGCCCGGCCCCGGGAGCGAGTGTCACTTGGCGGGGGGAGTACCTCAGCATGTCCTCTGCGAACTGTTCGCCAGGCAGTGGAACGTCTATCCCCGAAAATGCTCCCGTTTCGCTCATGCGGCGATTAACCAGGGAAATGCGATAGGTCGCGCTCTCGGTGCCATTATTGATCAGTTCGAGTTGCGCCGCGCGCTGGTTTCCTGCGAAGACGATCCTGGTCGGATATAACATCATCTCAGCCAATGCATGGCTCACGGGTAAGAAAAGGAGGAGGACGAACAAGGTGAGTCGGTGAAAGAAATTCAGGGCTCTGTTTTTTTGGTTCAAGGCATGCGGCATTGTTCGGGATCCTTATTAGCCTCATCTGGGCGGGTTGAGGCGGGCGACTTCCGTCTAGTTGTAGTCTACTGTCACGGAGAAGTTGCCGGAGTAGCTGCCGGGGGCTTGGTCGCTGCCCACATTGAGCGTTCCTCCGACAGACAGAGCCTGTGAGCCGCCAGCTTCCAGTTGCCCCCCCGCGCCTGAGGGGGTACTGGTAAAATTGTTAACGAACATATCAGTGCCCGGACCCGTCAAGCTGACGATGTCATTACCGGGCAGTTGAATGGTATAAGTCGCGTTAGGGTCGCCACTGACCGTAAATTGTGCAGCGGTACCTTGGCTCGACGGTATCAGCACGACGCCGCCGCCGGCGTTGCGATTGCCATTGGTACTGACCGTCACGGAACCACTGTTACCGGCCACAAAACTGCCAAAGGACAAGCTCTGGACATTCACGATCGCAATGTTCAGTTGTGCCCAACTGCTGGGAGTCACCATGGACGCCAAGGCGACGCCGGCCAGTATTCTCGGCAAGCACGATTTCATTGCGACGCTTCTTTTGGGAATTGGTACACTAACTAGTGGTACGTCACGGTAACGCCGACATCGTTTCTGGCGGATCGGGTATTATAGGCGGCATTTAGCATCACGTCGCTGAAAAAAGCGTTTGGAGAGTATATCAAAATAGTATCACTGACGTTGACGGGGCAGTGACAACCTACTGGCCGCAATATTGATGCTGTCTGCAGACGCATTAAAACCGATAACGGCGATTGTCGTTATCAGTTTTAATTCAAGAGAGGCGCATCTGAAAAATCGTTGATACCCCGCCTTGGGTTTCATCAGCTTGGCACTCGCTTTTCTCGAGTGAGGCGGACGCTTAGTTGTACTCTACAGTCGCTGTCACGTCGCCAATATAAGTACCATTAGCCTGGCCTGAAGTAACGGACAACTCTCCACTCAGGTAGATGGACTGGGCGCCGCCAGCGCCCAGCTCACCGCTTGTAACTTCACCGTTTGTTACACCGGCAGCAGTAAGGTCACTGATCTTGCTCAGCCCGATTATGTTGCACGGAACATAATCGAACAGGATCTCCTGAGGGACTCCGCCAAAGTAATGACAGGCCTCCTCGATGCCTTGCAGCCAGTCTTCCTGACGCTCGTGTTCGGAGAACCGGACGTAAGTGGCGCGACTGAATCCGAGGGTGGCCACACAAAGGCTTTGATCTTGCGCCGGTGACGGGAAATAGTCGTAAAGTCGACCTGCATCTGTTTGCCAGGCGGCGTCTCAAAGCGAACCACCGGATCAGATTCAACGGTTTTGAAGTCGGTAATGTAGCGCTTGAGCTGGCTGACCCCGCCGGCATAGCCGCGATCCTGAATCTCTCTTAGCAACACGGTTGCCGGTATCCAGTGTGGCTTTGCCGCTTCGATTCGCGCCAGCAAATAGTCTTTGTAGGAATCCAGCTTAGTCGCTCTCTGCGTTCGGTCTGGATAGGTGGGCACCGCGCTCAAATCCCGCAGGTAGCGGCGCACGGTGTTGCGGGACACACCCAGCTTCTGAGCGATGGCGCGAATACATGAACTACCTCCGATGTAGTCCAAGATTTAGTCCCCACCTCCTAGTGGGTCAGTATTACTCTGGCGGTGACACTATCATCAACAAGACGCCAATCTCCTACAAGGCTAACCGCATGATTGGAGGTGATGCGCCGTCCGCTTATCTTTTTAAGCCTCAAAACCATGATCAGGTGCAGCTCGAAAATGACGACATGGACTCCATACTTGCTGGGCACTTCATTCCCACCGAGAAGCTTCGAACGGATAATTTCTAGGGATCTCTCGAAGAGCGAAAGCAACTTTTGATGGGATTAATCCACAAGGCTATGGGCAAGACCTTTTCAAACTGATTTCAAATTTGCCAAAAAAAGGCCTGCTATTTAGCAGGCCCATTTGGTTTAATCAGATAAAATTAATTAGTTCTAAACTTTCTCGCCAGCCATCGCTACGGGTTCGTTGACCCAGCGCCCTTTGAACTTGCGCATCTTGACGGCCGAGACTTTGTATCTCGGCTTTTTCGGCAAACCCAAATCTTGCCTGGCTTGCTCAAGCTGCTGATTTGTCGGATTCTCTGGTACAGAAACTTTGCATCCAGACGGCTTGTATGACTCATCTTGGTGCATCTGTCTTGCGACGCTCATGACACCACCTCCTTTTTAATTACCCATTACTATGCACAATACAGTGTGTATACGCAAATATGGAGATGCCGAAAAAGATATAATCAACCCTCGAGATTCAGATAGAAATAGTCATAGGGAAAGTTCCTGTCGCTCTCTCGGTACCTTCCCTCAAAAACCTCCATAAAATGTTGAAAAACAGGCTCTTTTTTCTCTGGATTGGTAAGCAGCACCCTTCTTTTATCGATGAGAGAAGCATAATGCGCTGCGCATTGAACGGCTATGGCTGTGATGTATCCTTCAAATGGATTGGCTTCAGGGTTTCGAGCCAAAAAATCAATCCGAACATGGCTAAGGGCCTTGTGGCCTTTGGAAGCGCGCCCTTGCGCGGCACCCACAAGCCTCGCAGACTCTCGCCCATCTGGCACGTGAAAAATACCAAGATCAAAGTTCCGTGGCCTTTTCATATTGTTAGTTTTGGAAAGGAGCCCAAGCCAGTCAAGACCTGATCCCCAGTTCACCACCTCCCCTCTTACGTTGGGCTCACTCAGCTCGGCTAATAACAGCTGATCCCCAAACAGGTCATGAAACTCATCCGTGCAGTTTTTGTAGGCTTTTTGCCTGATGAGCAGATACCTCTGCCAGGCTTCACTTCTTTGCAAACTTTGGGAAGACACTTATTTTCCTTCCGTTTCTTTTACTGACCACCAGCAAGTCAGAAGAGCACTCACTTGATACCTGACTGCCAAGCATAATAGGTTGAACTGTAACTGTTAATGGGTGAATGTAAATTCACGGTTAAAACCCGACGCATCAAAGGAGTAGTAATGCCTGGCCCGGAATTTACCGAAGTTGAGCTCCCCTTTATTCAGCAACTGGAGCAAGAAGGCTGGAATTACATCGAGGGCTCCCTGGACTTCCCCCTCCGTCACCCACCGCGAAACCTTTGCTCAGGTCATCATGGAGCCACTGCTGCGTGAGCGGCTGCTGACCATCAACACCCGAAACGGCGAGCCCTGGCTGGATGAAAGACGTCTCGATCAAGCCATCTCCGCGATTACCCGCCTTCCCGCCAACAAAGTAATGGAAGCCAACCAACTGGCAACCGAACTACTCCACGGTGGCATCACGGTGGAGGGCTTACCGGACTGGGATAGTGGCAGAGGACAGACCATTCACTTTATTGACTGGGCAAACCCCGGGAACAACACCTTTACCGTGGTGAATCAGTTCAAGGTCAAATGCCCGCCAGGGCATGATGGCTGGAAGGGGCACGTCATTCCGGATCTGGTTCTGTTTGTGAATGGCATTCCCCTGGTGGTCATCGAGTGCAAAAACCGAACGATTCCCGAGGGCATTCCGGAGGCGGTGGATCAGCTACGCCGCTATTACGATCAGCGTCATCAGGATCTTGAGGTCGAGGAACACGAAGGCGCCCCCGCCCTGTTCTTCACCAACCAGTTTATGGTGGCTTCCAATTTCGATGATGCCCGGGTTGGAACCATTGGCGCCGGGTTCAGCCATTACCTGAACTGGAAGACCGTGACGCCTCGTTCCGAAGAGGACGTTGCCGAATCACTGGGCGTTGCCTCGCTCTCATCCCAGCACAGACTGATTGCGGGAATGCTGCCCCCCGCCAACCTGCTGGACATCGTCCGTCACTTTACGTTGTTCATGACCATGGGCGGGCAAACCATCAAACTGGTGTGCCGATATCAGCAGTATCGGGCCGTCAAACGGGCTGTTCAGCGCCTGAAAACCGGTAAAACCCGGTCTGAAGATGGTGAGCACGACCGGCGGGGCGGGATTATCTGGCATACCCAGGGCAGCGGTAAAAGCCTGACGATGGTATTTCTGGTTCTCAAACTCAGAACCGATCCTGAACTGCGCCGTTTCAAAGTCGTCGTGATCACGGATCGGAAAGATCTGCAGGATCAGTTATCGGACACAGCGACGCTGACCGGGGAAACCGTCAAGATCGCCAGCAACACCGGCAAACTGAAATCGTTGCTTAGACAGCCCGGGCCAGGGCTTATTTTTGGGACCATCCAGAAATACCGGGAACACGAGAGTGCGTCTTCAGCCTACCCTCCTCCGAAGAAGGAACGCGGGCTGGAGCTCAATCGTCGCGATGCGGCAGAAGAGCCTGACGACGAACCCAGGAACCTTATCCCCTCACGCCCCTTGGGATTGCTTAATGAAAGCCCGGATATTCTGGTGATGATTGACGAGGCTCACCGAACACAGGCCGGTGACCTGCACGCCAACCTTTTACAGGCTGTGCCCAACGCTGCGCGAATTGGCTTCACAGGCACGCCCATCATCATGGGCAAGAAAAAGCAGACCAGCGAGATTTTTGGCGAATACATTGACCGCTACACCATCAAGGAAGCGGAAAACGATGGCGCCACGGTTCCAATCCTTTACGAAGGCAGAACGGCAGAAGGCGCCGTAAAGGACGGCGCAAACCTCGATGACTTGTTCGAGGATTTGTTCAAAGAACGCACCAAGGAAGAACTGGAGCTGATCAAGAAGAAATACGCTACCAAGGGCCAGATCTTTGAGGCGCCTCGGCTGATTGAAGAAAAAGCGGCTGATATCCTGCGCCACTACGTCACCAACATCCTCCCCAATGGATTCAAAGCCCAACTGGTTGCCTACAGCCGGCGAGCAGCCATGCGCTACCTGGAAGCGCTCAAACAAGCCAAGTCGAAACTTCTCGAAGAGGCCATGGCGTTACCTCCTGAAGACAAGAACATTGCCGAAACCGAGCTGATTACCCGACCGCCTCGAATCAAGGCGGCCATTAAGGCCTGGCAGTATCGTGAATTATTGCAGCAGCTTGAGTTTGCCGTGGTATTCAGCAGCAGTAACAACGATGACAGTGGCTGGGCTCAGTGGAGTGATCGGGCGGAGATTGAGCAAAACATCAAACGATTCAAGAAACCACTGTTTCACAAAGACCCGGACAAGTCCGACCCACTCAGTTTCCTGATTGTAAAGTCCATGCTGCTGACCGGTTTCGACGCGCCCATCGCGGGCGTCATGTATCTGGACCGCCCGATTCGGGAAGCCGAACTGCTGCAAGCCGTTGCCCGGGTAAACCGCACAGGCTTCGGTAAACGCTGCGGTATTGTGGTGGACTACTATGGCGTTGCAAACCATCTGAAAGAAGCGTTGGCGGCCTACAGTGATGAAGATATTGATGGAGCGCTCCGGAGCCTGAAAGATGAAATCCCATTGCTTCGGGATCGCCATCTCCGGGTTGTGGACGTGCTAAGGAAGCAGGGCGTCGATAGCCTCGCCGATGTTGAAGAAGCCGTTACTGCGTTAGGCGACGAGCGACTGCGGGCGGAGTTCATCGTGAAGCTGAAAGAATTCAGCCGGACACTGGATGACGTTCTGCCCCGCCCGGAAGCATTAGAATTCGTGAACGACGCCAAACAACTAGCCTACATTCATGCTCTGGCACGGAATCGCTACAAGGACAGCCCGGAATTAGGCAAAGACGTTGGCAACAAAGTCCGCAAGCTGATCGATGACTACATGATCTCACTGGGCATCAATCCCAAGATTCCCCCGGTGCAGCTGACGGACACCCACTTCGACCAACACATAAACCGGCAAGTGAGCGATCGAGCTAAAGCGTCAGAAATGGAGCATGCAGTTCGCTCTCATGTGCGTAAACACTTGGACGAAGATCCGGTTAAATACACGAAGCTCAGTGAACGCTTGAAGGAAATCCTGAATCAGATGGACGGACTCTGGCAGGAACAGGTGGACGCGCTATCGGCCTTGATCAAACAATTAAAGGAGGATGAGACAACCGATGGTGAAACACCCTCAGCTCTCCCATCCCATCATCTACCCTTCCTGCGACTGATGGCCGAGGTTAAACAGGGTGCCGGCACGACGCTTACATCCGATGAAAAGGAAAGCCTGGAACAAGCCACCGTGTCTACCGTTCAAATAATCACGGAAGAGCTGCGCATCCCGGACTTCTGGAAGCCGTCCCATCTACCAGACCAGGAGCGCCTGAGAGGCCGACTGTTTGAAGAATTGTTCGAGCTCGACCTTTTCCCAACCAATCAACTCGATGGTCTGCTGGATAAACTTATTGATCTGGCCAAAGCGAATCACAGCAAGCTGGTGAATGCGTGATGGAATTACAGGTGGATGACCTGACCTTTGAGGTACGCCATAGCGCCCGGCGCAAAACGCTGGAGATCATTGTGGACCGCGGAGGCGACCTGGTGCTCGCGGCCCCCAAGGGCATCGAAGAACATCTGCTCAAGGACTTTGTTCAGGAGAAAAAATTCTGGATCTACCAGAAACTGGCCGAAAAAGCCGGGCTGCTTAAGCCCCAGCCTCGCAAAGAGTACGTGAATGGCGAAGGATTTCTGTATCTGGGCCGGAGCTATCGGTTGAAGCTGGTCGACGATCAACGAACACCACTCAAACTGACGGCTGGACGATTCTGCCTGCGAAAAGACCTGCAGACTGAAGCGAGATTCCACTTTATTTACTGGTATAGCACCAAGGCACAGATTTACCTGAACGATAAAGTCCAGGCCCTAGCTGCGCGCATGGGCGTTGACCCTGCTGGTGTCAAAATTCAGGATCTGGGCTACCGCTGGGGTTCGTGTGGCAAGGGCAACCGTCTTTACTTCAACTGGAAGACGATCCTGTTGCCGCGAGAGATCGTTGAGTATGTGGTGGTGCACGAGCTTACGCATTTGTATGAGCCACATCACACAAACCAGTTCTGGAAGCGGGTTGAGCGGGTTATGCCGGATTATGAGCGGAGGAAGGATTGGTTGGCCAAGAATGGGATTGAAGTAGAAGGGTTATCCCCCCACTAAACAGATAAGAGCCTCAAATCATGCAACTGGAAATACGGCCTACATTAAGACCAAGTAGCAATCCGAATACACGGCGCGGCCGCCACAACTCGGCAGGCATCGAAAAGCTCAGTGCCCCCATGATACCGCCGCACATCCCGATGCAACACGCGCGCCCGAGTAGACCGAAAACAAATGCAGCCACCAAAGGAGAAGAAGCCAAAAATAGACGGATCCATCTGATACTCTCGAAAAGGCTGAATTCTGGCTCAGCCTATGTGCTGAACCCGGCAATCTTTATCAAGCTTTCGCCGCCTTTGTAATGTTAATGGGCAGGTATCTCGACCAAACAATCATGGCAAACCCGCCAATGATCATAGGCAGAGTTAACAACTGCCCCATGGTCATCCAACCAAAGGCGATGAACCCCAGTTGTGGGTCGGGAAGGCGAACAAACTCGACAGAAAAACGGAAAATCCCATAGAGCAACAGGAACAAGCCGGAGGTGGCTCCATTTCGGCGAGGATTGATCGAGAACCACCACAGCACAGCGAACAGCACGACACCTTCCAGTGCAAACTCATACAGTGATGACGGGTGGCGTGGCGCCGGCCCCATATTAGGGAACACCATGGCCCAGGGTACGTCGCTGACCCGCCCCGGAAGCTCGTGATTGATAAAGTTGCCAAGGCGACCTGCCCCCAGGCCAATCGGCACCAGTGGTGCGATAAAGTCCGTGAGCCGAAAAAATCGTAAGTTTTCCTTGCGGGCAAAGACCAGGGCCGCGACCAATACCCCGGCAAAGCCCCCGTGAAAACTCATGCCGCCTTCCCAGATTTTGAATAACCAAAGCGGGTTGTCCGCCAGCTTTTCGAAGCCGTAGAACAGTGCATACCCCACGCGGCCGCCCAGTATAACGCCCATGGCGCAGTAGAAAATCAGCGTTTCGATGGCTTCGGGACTCAATCCCAATTGATGAGCCCGGCGACGTCCCAGCCACCAGGCAGCCAAAAAGCCCACCAGATACATCAGGCCGTACCAATGGATCTGCACCGGACCTAGTGAGATGGCCACGGGGTCAATTCGAGGATACTGAAGCATGGGCTTTCCTGATTCTATGTATGAAAGTGCGCCTGGGTTTTAATCAGCAACACGCGAGGCTCAGTTGACGGATTCCTTATTACTTCCGACCGGGTTGACGGGTAACGCGTAGATAAGGCGTCTGCTCATCCCATCCCTGAGGGAAACGTTCCCTGGCCTCTTCATTGGAAAGCGACGGCACGATGATCACATCATCTCCGTTCTTCCAGTCCACTGGCGTGGCAACTTTGTGGTTGTCGGTCAGTTGAAGTGAATCAATAACTCGCAAGATCTCGTCAACGTTGCGCCCGGTGCTGGGTGGATACGTCAACATCAAACGTATTTTCTTCGCGGAGTCGATAATGAAAACCGTACGAACTGTTAACTTGGGGTCGGCTTTCGGATGGATCATCCCATAAAGATTTGCGACAACCTGATCCTTGTCTGCCAGGAGGGGGTAGTTGAGCCCTGTGCCCTGAGTCCTTTCAATGTCTTTTGCCCAGTCGTTATGGGAGTCGAGCGGGTCGACAGATACACCGATCAGTTTCACGCTGCGCCTGTCAAATTCATCCTTGCGCATGGCAAAGGCGCCCAGCTCAGTGGTGCAGACCGGTGTGTAGTCGGCGGGATGTGAAAATAACACGGCCCAACTGCCCTCAAGCCATTCATGAAACTGAATGTTTCCTTCTGTGGATTCCACGTTGAAATCGGGTGCGGTTTCTCCAAGTTGCAATGTCATCAGCTTATTCTCCTTTGCTTTCGCTTTCGCTTTCGCTGTCGTTCAAAGTTCAAAGTTCAAAGTTCAAACGGTATCTTTAAAGTTGCCTTTAGGGTCAAGCGTTTTTGCTGATCTCAGTTTGCTGCCCCACGGCAACATTTGTGTTGGCTGTGTCGACCGTTTTTTTATTGCATTTCATCATGCACAGCCCGAGACCACACATAACCAGACAGGGCAAGAGACTGATGAGCAGGGGCGCAATCCCGAACAGCACCAGGTTCTCCCAGCCAAAAATGAGCCCGGCGGTCACCCCTAGAGCTCCAAACAGCCACCAGCGTCGCGGCCCTGTCACCAGCCCCAACAGCCCGCTGGTCGGAGTATCGGATTTCATTTTTTGATCGTCACAACAACTCATTATTTGCCTCCTTCGCCATTTTTGATCAATCCAGGGCTAAGCCCATTCGGGTAACACCGTTACCTTAAATCATGTGGCAACTCGGCCACTTGCGATGAACGATATCCTTAAAGTCAACTTTAAGGTCAAGACTTTTATTGAGTGTGGGCTGCGTTCAATCTGGGACCTCGGCGATGGTACGGGTAATAAAATCAACCATGGCCGAGCTGTTCCATTCCGCAGCACCGACCAGGCGGCCGATCTCACGGCTCTCGCGATTAAGGAGCAAAGTCGTTGGGACGCCTTCTATACCAAGGGTTGCAGCAGCTAATGTGGACGGATCGATATACATGTGAAGATGCTCAATGTTGATTTCCCGCTAGAATTTCTCAACGGCATCGTGCCCTGAATGGTCAATCGACAGAGCTACCACCTCGAATTGCTCGCCTCCAAGCTGAGTCTGGAGCAAATCCAGCGTCGGCATTTCTTCACGGCATGGCGCGCACCAGGTAGCCCAAATGTTGAGCAACACGACTTTGCCGTGAAAATCTGCAAGCGTTAAAGGTGCGCCTTTTTCGTCATCAAAGGTCAGTTCGGGCAGATTCCGAGGTGTTTCCCAGATTCAAAACCCCTGGGAGCCGACCGACGCCGGAACTTCCCCCGCAGTCGAAAACGCGGGGCTAAATGGAATAGCAAAAGCGAGCATCCCCGCCAATATCCATGCTGCAGGTCTACGGTGCTGCCACATTGAAGGTTTCTCCTGTTAACATATATCAGCCTCCGGTACCGGGCCAAAGCCTCCTTGGAGCCCACAGGACTACTCGCTCTGAATCAGGCCTTCAATACGCCCATGCAACCGGCTCCAGAACCCATCATCGGCAGCGGCATTGGGGCCTATGGCGATGGCCTTGAGATAGGTCACCAGATGTTCAGGCTGGAATTTCAAACCGTGAAAGCGGGCACGCATTCGCCCCGCTGGGTCGATCACATGAGTGACTACACCATGTACCTGGACTCCGTCACCCGTGTCCGTGAATTGAACGCCGTAAGCTTGGCTAAGCTCCGACGTCAACCCGGGCGGTTCGTCCCTGGCCCGGTAGAGAAAGTGCCAGTTGCCAGGGTTGAGGTCGAAGTTCTTGCCGTAAGCTCGCATGTTTTCCCGGGTCCCGGCGACGTCCTCGCGATCAGTGGCAATGGTGATGAAGATCACGTCATCGCTCAGCCCTTCTTCCTCAACCGCCGTTTGCAACTGCCTGATCACGTTCATATGCAAAGGACATGCCTCAGTACAGCGCGTATAGAGAAAATTGAGCACAACAGTTTTGCCTTTTAAACCGGCCAGGGAGAGGGTATTGCCTTCGCTGTTGGTCAGGTCAAATTGTGGGGCCGGCAGGTCGACAAACTGGGCATATCGTTCTTTTTCATTTAACGACGTTTCGACATCCTCAATGGAGTGGGCCTGGGTCTTGAGGCTCCCCAAGGCAACCACGGAAATCAGCATTACTCTGAATAAGCTGTTCACAGTTGTTCTCCGTTTGATTCCTTTTCTGAAGGAAATCCTGAGGTCATGGTGTATCGGTACCGTCCAGATCCAGGGTAAGGGGCAGATCAGACGGTGCCAGGCAAACGCCGTCCTCACTGCAAGCCTGTATCCGCACCTTCACGTCGAGCTTACCCGCTTCCTGCAACATGGCTGTTTGCTTTTCGTCGGGAAGTAGCCGAATACTGGCGCCGTCGTCGTATACCTCCAGAGCGGTATCATCAAGAGTAATGTCACTGATTCGGCCACGTGGATACTGAGTCGTAATTTCAAACGACTGGCCGTTGACTGAGGAACTGGCGGCGGTGGGAATAAGGAACTCCATGGATGCCGGGTTGGCGTTCACGTGCCAGCCCGGTTCAATGTCCAGTGTCAAAACGATTTCACCCGTATCCCCTACCGGTGCTTTGTTGCCTCCAGCAACTTTCACGCGCACCTTGTCGGAAGAATCCGCCAGCCCCGACCGGGCACTGGGGCTTGAGGCGCCAGCCCCGACTTCCTCCTGAGTGGGACTGGCAGTGCCAAGGGGGTTGCGATTAACTAACATGAACGCCGCCACTGCGACGATGAGCAGAATCGCAAGGCCGGTCAGCAATACTTTGTGTCGAATCACCATGACTCGCCTCCAATGTCTAACGTTGTGGGTTGTGGGTTTTGGGTGCGGTTGATCGCCCTGACCAGGCTATCGGTCTCAAAGAGGCCCGTGAAACGGGCAATAACCTGGCCGTCACCATCAATGACAACTGCAAAAGGTAAGGCCTGCCCGCCCAATTCGGTTAGCAGGGCGTCCTTTTCGGGGTCACTTGCTGTCACATCGACCTGGATGGGGACCATGTTGATCCGCCACACAGCTTCCGCCACAGCGGGCGCCTGATACACCGTGCGTTCCAGTACTTTGCAGTTAATGCACCAATCCGCGGTAAATTCCAGCAAATAGGGTGCCCCCCGGTTTTTGGTCTCCGCAAGGAGCTCCGAGGAGTATGGCTGCCAGGCAAGCCCGCCCTCACCGTTACCCGCTGGGGATGCAAATACCATTACCACCGCAAGGGCAAGGCCTGTCGCTGTTGCGGCGATAACACGCACGGCGCCGTTACCCTGGATAAAGCGGCGAATGCCCCAAAACAGGACCAGTGCCAGCCAGGACCCCCATAGCCAGGGGTAGACCGCTTGTGGGACCAGGCTTGCGCTGAAAAAGACGGCAGCGGCCAGCAAAACCAACGCGAGCACCTCGCGAATCGCCAGGGTCCAGGGGCCCGCCTTGGGCAATCGACTCAGCCACTCGGGCTTGAGCATCAGCACAGCGTAGGGCAGGGACAGCCCCAGCCCGATACTGCCGAATATCCCCATGATCACCGGCGCCGGCTGGGTTACGGCAAAGGCCAGAACTCCGCCCAGGAAAGGCCCGGCGCAGGGTGCGGCCAAAACGGCGCTCAACAGCCCCGATACGAATGCCTCAAAGTAACGCCGGCCATGCGCCGAGGCGGCAAACGCCGGGACCGGGATGGGCAAATCCAACCAGGTGGCCACCGCAAACCCGACCATCAACGCAACCAGGACGGCAACGAATACTGTCGACTGGAAAAGCGTGCCCCAATTCCACTGTAGCAGCGCGGTCAGGCCGCCCAGCGTCAGGAAAAAGGTCAGTGTTCCGGCCGTGAACGCCAGTGCAGCCAGCTGCCGATGTGACCGCTGACTGCCAGCCTCCCGAAGGATGGTCCGGACCTTGATGGGAATCGCGGGTAGAACGCAGGGCGTCAGGTTAAGCAGCAAACCTGCCACCACCGCCATCATGAACTGGCCAGCGATGAGTAAATAGGGGAGCTCATCCATTACTCAGCGATTCCCAGCAACCTTCCCAGCGCTTCTTGATCGGGCACGCCGGTCTGGCCTCGCCATTGGCCGCTCGTGTCTTTGAACAGCAGCCCTGGCGTTCCGCTGAAACCCAAGTCGGCCATCCACTGGCTGTGTTTCTGGAGCGCTTCGTCAAGGTTCGCCGGTATGGGGGTGAGTTCGGAAATTCCGTCCCCGTTACCATTGTTTCCAAGATTCTCCTCGAACTTCTGGAGCGCCCCGGCCCGGTCATCTGCATTCATGATTGCAGCAGAGAAGCCCGAGCTGGACGGCTTGAGAAACCCAACCATGACCCAGTGCAATCTTACTTTCCCGTCCGCCACCCAACTCCGGGTCTGCTTCCAGAATTTGTGACAGAAAATGCAATTGGGATCAGCGAATACATAGACCTCGGGAGCCTCTTTCCCACCTTCGCTCACCAAGTGGGTATCCAGGGAAAGCTGTTCTGCAACCGAGGTATAGGTCGGCTTCGGAATATAGCGTGCAGCATATTGGCGGGTCAGATCATTGCCGTTACCCTTCAAAAGCGAGCCAGACAGAATGTAGTCACCGAGGCCATAGATTATTCCGGTTTTTCCGTCCCCAGTCTTCACGACATAACCGGTAACGCCCTCGGCTGGTGTGGAGAAGCGTTCGATCACCGTAAAACCGACGTTTTCCTGAAGTGCGATGATTCCCGGATCCATCGTTGGTGACGCAAACGCCAGCGCCGCAAATAGACTCAAAAAAAGTGCTATCGAAAGCCGGCGGCAGAGTAAGACCATATTCCCTACCTGGGGTTCCAAACAGAATGTCATAACAGTTACGCTCCCATCTTTATTTATTCATCAGACAGTAGAAAACCGCCAAGGTTGGCCGACTACGTCGTCGCTCGCCGCTCACAATCGAACGACAGGCGCTCGAAGCGGGAACCCAGGCAATCGAAGGTTCAGGACACTGCTGGAAATTTGGGAGGAAAAGGTTCTGGCCCTGAGAGCACACGGCCAAGATGAGGAGAATAGTCCTTGGGACAGAGGGAGGAAGATAACAATGGCAAATCTGGGATCGCAGGTTTCCCGACGAGCGAGGAAATACACATACTGGCACAACTCCCTTGGGCTTGGAGCCCGGAGCAGTTAGATATTTCCTGGGCATCCGGCAACAGCACACAAACCTCATCCATGGGTTCCATCCCATGAGAGGTCGCAGCAAATCCCTGTGAAACAAGGAAATAAGCTGCGAGCAGCATTGCTGCCAGTCCCAAAAGCCGCTTGGTCATCGCATCGATATCCAGATTACAGAACAGCTAAGTGTCTTTCACGTGTGGAAAGGCAAGAAGCACCATAACCCACATTAATGGGGGTGCCAAGCAAACAGAACCAATTCAACCTTGCATCTCCGCTCTATTCCGTTGACAAACTAAGACTGGATCTACGCTCCAAATTCTTCCGAATTTTACTGCTGGCACGCGTTCTTGCGCCCCCGGCGTCGAGCCAAAAGCAGCTTCGCAACAATCGGTAAGAGGGTAATGCTGCTGACGATAATCAGGATTATCGTCAGCATCCCGGACTCAGTTGCCATGAGCAATCCGCCAAACGTTGTAATCAGATAGGCCGTCGGAATAACACCGGCAAGCGTTGCGACCACGAAGCGCCAGAAAGTGAGCGGCGTCAGACCCGCTGCATAGCTGACCGCATCAAAGGAGATAAAGGGCACCAGCCTGGATGTAAAAATAACAAGCATCAAGGCGCCCTGAGAGCGGTCCTTGCCCAACCACTCAAATACCGGACGTAACCGCCTCCAGCGATATATAACGTCGTAACCCAGGGATCGGGCAATGGCGAAGGCTATCAGGGCCCCGGCTTCGGCCCCGACAACCACGAACACCGTCCCCCAGAAGGAACCATAAACCGCGCCGGCAACCATGGCGATCGGGGCGCTGGGGATCGGGCTCAGGACGATGGCCGTGATCATCAAGGCAATGATGCCCACTGGCCCCCAATAGCCCAGTTGATCGATCCATTCCCGCAACACCGCCTTGTTGTTGACGATAGTCAGCGCTCCGGTTTCCAGCAGGATCCAATAGATCGCCGCAAGGGCGACCAGCAAAAACAAGACCCCGATCACCTTTGCTTTTGCGTTCAGCCTGATTCCCATACTTGCCGATGGTTCCCGATGGCTTTTACTTGCCAGAGTGGTAGTCATAATCCCTTCTGGCGTTTTTCCGGGCGCTTCCCTCATCATCCTTATTTCGGGAGAACAGGTACTTGGCGAGGGCGCCTACGCCAAGTACTAGGGCGACGATGAGCAAAAGGGATATCAATCCCATTCCCGCCATTCCAAACGTGCATGCCTCACTTGTCATCATGTCAATCTCCTTATTCTGTGTATTGGGTCTCTCATGAGACGCCTCCTTGTGCGGCTCCGCTTTCGTTCAAGTTGCTCGCCGCGGTGTGTCCGCTATCTGGTTTAAACCGGCCCAGATCACACCAGGCTGCTTGTTCAGTGCCCGCCCTACCCGTTACACGCAGGAGCCGCAGGTCATGCCGGTAACGGGAACTTCCGCTGACTGCACCCGTGGCTGCTAACCCGCATCCTGACCTTGCTCCTCCGCGCAACCAATCTAGCGCATTGTTGATCAATTCATCCCGACAATAAACGGGCGCATTACCTTTCCTTGGCAATGGCCTCGACGATCGGGCAACCGTCCATCGGCCCCTCCCCTGAACATTCCTCCAGAGTTTTCGACAGAACCGCCTCGATACGGGAGAGACTCTGGATCTGGTGCCGGATTTTTCCCAGTTGCTCTGTAGCGATGCGCTTGGCTTCCGCGCGATCGCCATTGGCGTCCTGAAGCATCAGGAGTTCACGAATCTCGTCAAGAGCGAAGCCCCATTGTTTGGCATGGATGATGAACTGCAGCCTGGCAATCGCATCCTCGGGGTAACGGCGATAATTGGATTGAGTTCGCGCAGGCTCGGGCATGAGGCTTTCCCGCTCATAGAAGCGAATTGCATGACTGGCCACGCCGCTTTTCTCAGAGAGTTCACCGATATTGAACGTATTCATTCATACACCTCAGGCGTAGTCATTGATAGGCAGTTTTAACCATAACCTTGAAGTAGACTTTAAGGTCAAGAGATTTTCTATCGATTGCACGCGTTGAACAGGTATTTCAAAATCGGCTGGAGCGTTATCTTTCTGGACGTCCGAATCGGTCCCCATACTCCCGGGCGGCCCCAATGAGTCGTTATAGAAGTAGTCGTGCCATTGAAATAATAAAGTGCTAGGGTCTGGTGAACTAAAAGATTTGCTGTGTGTCCCAGCCACGTAACCCGACTGTTTGGTGCTTGAAATCAAAATGACCGCAACGAACCGCCAAATTCTCTCCGTGCTCCTGTCGCTGCTTCTGGTGATGAGCGGGCCGGCGCTGGCTATCTCCAAAATGGCGGGCGGTCAGGCGGGCGCAGTAAGGGCGGATTGTGGTTCCATGATGATGGATCAGGTTGAAAGCGCCAGTTCCCCATCCAACGCTGGGAGCGATTGTGTCACAGCTCTTGATATGGCCTGCCCGAGTACGAGCGGACTAAGCAATTGCGGCGTCAGCGTCGGTCTTTTGCTGGCCGGTGCCACAGGTTTGATTGACACCGGCTCCCAACCGGTGTTGGGTGCCCGCGCGGCTATCTACCAGGATCCGTTCCTGGCTTCCATTACGCCTCCTCCGCAACATCACTCCTGAGTTTTAACCCGGATTTTCGCCCATCGCGGCAAATTCATTAACGTTAATTCTTGCAACAAAGTCCCGTGCCTTCTTTCATCCGTGACGGGTCTTTAAATGGAGTGAATCAAATGCGCAATTCAAATCTCAAGCTTACGATCACAGCCGCCGCTCTAGCAGGCAGCGTCGCTCTCTTCTCCGTCTTTGCCCATGCCGAAGGCAACGGCATGATGGCCTCCGACTCTGAGCACAATGGAATGATGTCCTCGGAGGGCAAGCATGGAATGGGCGGCATGATGCCGATGATGAGCATGATGTCTGACATGTCTCCGGAAGATCGGAAAGCTATGACCGAGGCCTGCATGAAAATGATGCAAAGCCACGGTAGCGGCGACATGGGTGGTACCAAGGACGAAGACGCCAGCGCCAGCTAGCAGTTTCGGCAAGGACCTGAGCCGAAAGCAGTCGCCCGGGGAAGCGTATGCGCCCGGGGTCTTGCGTTGCCCATTACCAATTCCAATCGAGGATTACCATGAAGACAAAAAAACTTGCCCTGTTTACGGGTGCGGCAGCCATCATTCTCACCGCTGGCGCCGCCACGCTGACGATCCAGGCCAGCGCGCCGGCCGAATCATTGGCCTCCATGGCCTCCACCGGCACTTCTGGCCCAGCTATAACTATCTACAAGAGCCCCAATTGCGGCTGCTGCCAGTCGTGGGCGGAATACCTCGCCGCCAACGGTTTTGAAACCAAAATCGTGGAAACCGACAACCTCAATGAAATCAAACAGGAACACGGCATACCCCGTGAAATGGCCTCCTGCCACACCGCGTTGATTGGTGACCTGGTGATTGAGGGGCATGTGCCGGCAGATGACATTGTCGCTTACCTAGAAAATCCCCAGTTCAATACAGTAGGGCTTTCAGTGCCCGGCATGGTCCAGGGCAGCCCCGGTATGGAAACCGGCAAGAAGGATAATTACCAGGTCATCGCCTTCAGTGCCAACGGCCAGCAAACTGTATTCCGCGAACATAACGATTACTGAGGTCGGCGCCATGAGTGCGATAGTTTATCACCTGAAATCCGCGCTCTCGCGCGTTTTCCCAGTCATACTTGCTGTGCTCATGCCCGTTCTGGTTCAGGCCCAGCCCGCGGTCGATACCCTTCCAATGAAGGCACTTACGACCAACTCGTCAGGTAACCTTCTGGTGTTGCGGGAAAGTGGCTTGACTGTCATTGAAAACGGAATAGCTACCGGGATGTCATTACCGCCGTCAGATTCGGACGCTAAGCCCGCTTCACTGGCCAAGGGTGCGGATGGAAGCATCTATCTGGCCGGCCCGGGCCTGGGCGTCTGGCGGTACGACGGTGCCGGTGAGCGCTGGCAGTCGCTCAACAACACCCTGCCCAATCTCGGTGTCACTGCCATGGCGGCCCACGCCACCCAGCCCGAAACCCTCTACGCATACCTTGAGGAGGGCGGAATGTTTCGGTCCAGGGACGGTGGCGCCAAGTGGGTGAAAGTGGATAACGGTCCCGAGGAGCCGGTGCAGGCATTCCTGCACTCGGATATGCCTGGCAGCATGGAAAGTGGCTGGCTTTTCGCAGGCACAACCCGCGGTGTCGCACGTTCCATGGACTGTTTCTGCTTCTGGGGCGATGCGGGTGATCTGCGAGGCACTGTGTCCGCCATCAGCTATGATCCTGCAGCTCCGGAAAACATCTACGCCGTGGTCGAAGGGCAGCTCCATCATAGTGCTGATGGCGGTGAAACCTGGATAAGCCTCACAGTACCCCAAGACGTGACTGCTCTTGCCTTCTCCCCAGTTCAGGGACTTGTAGTAGGCACCGCCAGCGGAGACCTGCTTGCCCCTAGTGCAGATGGCAAATGGTCGCCTGTCCATGACTAAGTTGATTGGTTTGCTGGTCTTGCTCGTTGTACCCGCCCTTGCGGGTGCCTCAGGCGGGTCTGTGAGTGCGTTCAGTGCGCCCCCGGAAGTCGCCCAGGGGCGCCAGATTTATGAGCAATACTGCGCAGCCTGCCACGGAGGGCAGGGTGAAGGTGCCACCGCCTGGAAAAAGCCGGATGAGAAGGGAGAAATTCCCCCGCCACCTCACGATGAAACCGGCCACACATGGCGCCACAACGATGGCATGCTGTTCAAGATGATTGCCGAGGGGTGGCGGCACCCCTTCAATAAATCCGACAGGCTTACCATGCCTGCTTTCGGTGAAAGTCTGTCTGACCAGGAAATAGGCGCGGTAATAGAGTATCTCAAGACCCTCTGGACGGATGAACAACTGGAGTACCAAGCGACGGAAAGCCAGTAGCCATGTCTGGCGCCTTTCTTTTCACCTTGCACTCTGCCGCTCGTACCCGGCTATTTGTCCGTCGGTACCGTCGGAGCGGTGAGTGAGGCTTCGAATCGCCTGAAAGGTTTGTGGCTGGGCGTCTGTTTTGCACTCGGGTTCAGCATGGTTTTCGTCGCGCGGGGCGCGAACGCCAGTCTCTTCGGGCAGTGGCGAATGGCCTACCGGCAGGAAGCCAATCTGGTGGCTGGCGTACTGATTGTGCTGATGGGCCTGTTCATGCTGGGCCGGTGGTCATGGTCTGGGAAATTACCACAGGTTTGATCTAGTTTAGCGATTCGCTGCCTTAACAACTGCTGCCTATTGACCATTGAGCTAGTCATAGGTTTAGGCTAGCAGAATTACATACCCTCTATCGAGGTCTCAACCATGAAAAAGCTCACCCGATACACCGCACTCATACTGTTTGCTTTTTACTCTGTTTTGGCGTTTGCCGACACATCGTCCGGCCCTGGACGTATGGGCGAATCCGGAATGATGAACAGTGGAATGATGGATAGCGGCATGATGGGCAGTGGTATGGTGATGGTCTGTGTGCTTGTCGGTCTATTGGTTTTAGCGTTGCTGGTGCTCGGGATTCTGGCGCTTGCCAAATTCTTGCGGCGCAGAAAATCGTAAACCACAGCGGGGATCCGTCACGATGCGGGACTTTATTCCGGCTCGGCGAACCTTTTTAAAATCGGTGGGCGGAGCGGCGACTTTTGCGCTGCTGCCAGCGCCGCTGTTGCTCAGTGGCTGTCAGCAAGGCGCCGCCGAAACCGATGCGAAAGACTCAGGCCTGGATGAGGGGCCTTTCGACGTAGAATTGACATTGTTTGCTCGCCCCGACGTCACGCCCATTCTCCCCGGCGCCGCCAGTGAAGTCTGGCGTTACACGGCCAGGCTGATCAAGGGACCGGACGATACGCTCACTCACTCAGACGACAGCTATGTCGGTCCATTGATACGGTTGCGCCGCGGCCAGCACGTCAGAGTCCATATTGAAAACCACCTTCCTGAAGCCACAACCGTGCACTGGCATGGGCTGCACGTGCCACCGGAGGTCGATGGCCAACCGCGCTTTCCAATACAGCCGGGCGCTACCAGAACGGTCGGCTTTTTGGTGGATGACCGTGCGGGGCTCTACTGGTACCACCCTCACCCGCACGGGGAGGACGGTGGACGCGTTGGTTTTCAATCCTACGCTGGGCTTGCAGGCCCTCTTATTATTGAAGATGACCATGAACGCGAACGTAATTTTCCAAACGGCAACCAGGAACTGGTCATGGTGCTGCAGGACCGCAACTTTGCCGGCGAGAATGAATTGACATACCTCAGTGACGGCATGGGGTCGATGATGACCCGGATGCAGGGATTCAAGGGCGATCACCTGTTAGTCAATGGCAAACCGGCTGCAGTGAAAGAGGTTTCAGCAACGGCTTATCGCTTGCGCATACTTAACGGTGCCAACGCGCGTATCTACAAACTGGCCTGGAGCGACGGTCGTCCGGTAACCGTTATTGGCACTGGCGGTGGGCTGTTGGAAACGCCCGAAGAACGCCCCTACGTCACGTTGGCACCCGCCCAGCGCATTGACCTGTGGGTCAGTTTCCAGGATGACCCCAAAGGCGCCGAGATTCAGTTGATCACTGAACCGCATCGCGCGAGTGACATGATGGACGGCGGCATGATGATGGGCGGTATGATGGGAGGCTCCGACAACACGTCGGACAAACCCACGCCATTGTTGACACTGGCTGTTAATGGCGCAGCCCAAAAGGCCGTGCGCCCACTACCGGGGCGACTGAGCAGTGATCTGGATAGCTTGCCCCGGCCAGATGACACCACGAAAATCCGGCCTTTCAGGCTCAGCATGAAAATGATGCGGGGCTTCGCTATCAATGACCGTCAGTTTGAGGGTGCGACCGTCGCCGATGATGAAGTGGTTTCACTGGGTACGACCGAAATATGGGAATTCTTTAACGACACCATGATGCCCCATCCGATACATGTACATGGGCTGCAATTTATGGTGGTTAGCCGCCGAAACGCCAACGCTCGCTCCGCTCGGCAACTCAAAGCAGGGATCGTAGACTCGGGATTGCACGATACCGTGTTGGTATTGCCTGGTGAGCGGGTCCAGATTGCTCTGACCTTCAAGGATTTCAAAGGACTCTATCTTTACCACTGCCACAACATGGAACATGAGGATAACGGAATGATGCGCTACTATGAGGTACGAAAATGATAAGAACGTGAGAGTCCGACTGAGCCCGCTGTTGTTCAAGGGCATCGCACACGCCGGTCAGCTTGAGTTGGCGCAAGTCGAACGCCAAACGCGTTGCCGCGCCGATGTCGGCGGCGACATCAAGCAAGACAAGTGGCTTGGAAATGGTTCGGTCGGCTTAATCAGCGACGCCGGCTCATGCCTATTGGCCGCCTGTTATGGATCGAGGCCGAAGATCGGGGCTATCGCGCCCTTGTTCTGGGGTGCGGCGCTTTCTCACGGAGGTAACCTCGTGTTGAGAAATGTGAGGTTACTGTAGGGTGAAATTCGCTGGCGTGGCAGGTCGTCTTGGAATGGACAGTCACTATTTTCTTACTCGTATAGAGCGCTGCCAGGGTGTGGTCTTGTTGGGATGTTAAGGCGTGGCCGCCTGGGTCAGTGGTTTAGGAAATACACCTCATCGAGTGTCGCGTCGTCCAATCCTTGACTGGGCCTCTCCACAGCCCCTCAATCGCGCTGCTTGGTGGCCTTGAGTCCGTGACGTTTAAGCTTGCGCACCACGCTGGGCTGGCTGATGCCCAGGCGCTCGGCAATGGCGTAGGTCGTCGGCAAGGTGTCGCACAGGTCGGCCAGTACCTGTCGCTCGGCGCGTGCCAGATAGCCTTTCAAGGTCTCGCCGTCCGCCATGCCGGTCAGCATCGTTTCCTCACTCGCCACGCCCGCAGGCGCAGGCTCGTCAGTGATCCCACGCACCCTTACCGCCGATGCGTCGATCTGATCCCCGGGCGTTGACAACCAGGCCCGCTCCAGCCAGTTTTCCAGCTCGCGCACGTTGCCCGGCCATTCACCGCCCATCAGCTCGGGCCAGACACTGGCATGCAACAGCTTCTGACGCCCATAGCGTTGGTTAAGCTGCGCCAAGCACACCTCGACCAACGCCGGAATGTCCTCACGGCGTTCGCGCAGTGGCGGCAGAGTGATCGGAATCACATTCAAACGATAATACAGATCAAGCCTGAAACCGCCCTCCTCAACCCTGCGCGCCAGATCCTGATTACTGGCCACCACCAGCCGGAAGTCGACCCGGCGAGGTCGCGTGTCACCCAAACGGGTCAGAATTCCGTCCTGGATGGCCCTGAGCAGCTTGGTCTGCATCAACAGCGGCAGCTCACCGATTTCGTCGAGAAAGACGGTGCCACCTTCGGCCTGCTCAAGCAGCCCCGCCTTGCCCTGGCGCGCCGCACCACTGAATGCACCAGCCTGATAACCGAACATTTCCGATTCGAACAGGTTGTCGGGAATCGCCCCGCAGTTGACCTCGATGAAAGGGCCATCGCCACGTCGGCTCCAGCGATGGAGCTGCCGGGCGAACGCCGTTTTGCCAACGCCGGACTCCCCCAGCATCAGCACGGTGGCATCAGAGGGCGCCACCCGCTTGAGCAGCAGAGCGATTTCCCGCATGACGCCGCTGCGCACGCGCAGCTCGCCCAAGGCATCGTCCAGCGCCTGGTCATCGGCACTGTGCGGCAAACGGTGACGCTTGAGATGCTCGCTGAAGCGCTTCTGCAGCAGCGCATATTCGTCTTGAAGCAACTGGAGATCCGTGAGGTCCCGCGAACGGCTGACTATTCGTTCGAGGCGGCCAGCAACGAACACCGGATACGCTTCGGCAATTACATTCCGCCCGGTACCGGTCACCTGCATCAGCTGCGCCATCTTACCGGTTCGCATGACTTCCAGGGTGATGGAGGGCTTTAATACGCCACGCGCCTCCAACGCCTGCACCGTTGTGCCCATCAGTTCTCGACGTGAAAGACCGTAGACCGCGGCGGCGCCCGGGCTTACGTCCAGCACCCGGCCGTCGCCGGCGACGATAAAGAAGTGATCGCTGGCCGTCTCGACGATGGTCTCCAGCACATGCTTGTCGATGTCGCTCACCTGGAGCTCCCTTTCCAATACCGTTGATTCATTATGGTATCGATGATTCATTTGCGAATCAAAACTCCGTGCTATTGATTCGTTTATGCATCAATCGCGGTGACCATGTGCCTCACGGCGGGCTTCCGTACTTGGCACGAGAACTGCTGAGTTATGGAGTACTTAACGATCTATAAGAACAAAGTCACGATATCAGGCCGGATATTCAGCCGACTCGATAACAATGCCTCGAAAGGGCTTCAACAAGGAGAGAACATGAGCGATTTCAACCAACCCATGGGTGGCAACGAGATGCCCCGCTTCGGTGGCCCCGCCACCATGATGCGATTGCCCGCGCAGGACACCGCCGAGGATCTGGATGTTGCCTTCGTCGGCATTCCCATGGATATCGGCACCTCCAACCGCCCAGGAACGCGCCTGGGGCCGCGGCAAATTCGCGATGAGTCGCGCATGCTGCGCCCTTACAACATGGCGACCCGAGCCGCCCCCTTCGACAGCTTGCAGGTCGCCGATATCGGCGACGTGCCGATCAATACCTTTAACCTGCTTAAGAGCGTAGAGATCATCACTGCGTTTTACGACCGGCTGCTGGAACACAACTGCATACCCTTGACCCTGGGTGGCGAGCACACCATCACGCTGCCCATCCTGCGCGCCATCGCCAAGCGTCACGGCCCGGTGGGACTGATTCACATCGATGCCCATGCCGACGTCAACGATCACATGTTCGGCGAGCCGATCGCCCATGGCACTCCCTTCCGTCGTGCGCAAGAAGAGGGGCTGCTTGATGCGCAACGGGTCGTCCAGATCGGCCTTCGTGGCACCGGCTACTCCGCCGATGACTTCGATTGGTGTCGGGAGCAGGGCTTCCGTGTGGTCACCGCCGAGGCTTGCTGGTATCGCTCTCTCGCGCCACTGATGGCCGAGGTGCGTGAGCAGATGGGCGATGGCCCAGTCTATATCACCTTCGACATCGATGGGCTCGACCCCTCGGTCGCCCCCGGCACCGGCACGGTGGAGATGGGTGGCCTGACCGCCTCCCAAGGGCTCGAGATCGTGCGCGGTGCGGCCGGTCTGAACATCGTGGGCGGCGACTTGGTCGAGGTCTCGCCACCCTATGACACCAGCGGAAATACCGCCCTCATGGGCGCCACCCTGCTCTACGAGATGCTTTGCGTGCTGCCCGGCGTCATGCGCCGCGATTGAGATTCCCGGCCACGCCGATACAACAACGATAATTCAAGCTGAGGTACTGTATGTCATCTTCCCTCGATATATCCGACAACATAGCGCTTGAGGGCGCCCCTCTATCTCGGCATGGACTGATTAAGTTCCTCGTGCCTTCGCTGCTCGGCGTGCTGCTTTTCTTGGTGCCCTTCTCCGTGGGCGGTACCATCAACATCGGCATGGGGTTCGCCGCCGATGGCCTCAAGGCCCTGCTGGGGAATGCCCTGCCGGCCATCGCTACGGTAGTACTATGCCTGTCCGTGGCACTGACCCTGGTGGTCAAGTTTACCCATCCAGGCTGGGCGCGTGAGGGCAAGGTCGAGGAACTGTTCGACGTGGCGCCGCTGTGGGTTGTCATGCGGGCGTTGGGTGCCGTCTTCGCGCTGATGACCTACTTCCAGGTCGGACCGGAATTCATCACCGCCTCTTTCACCGGCGGGGTGATGCTTAACGACCTTGCACCGGTGCTGCTGACCTTCTTTTTCTTTGCCGCCATCCTGCTGCCATTTCTAGTCGACTTCGGCTTCATGGAGTTCATCGGCAGCATGGCAAGAAAGCCGTTTCGCCTGATCTTCAACTTGCCGGGGCGCAGTGCCATCGATGCCACCGCCTCGTGGATGGGCTCGGGCACCGTCGGCGTGCTGATCACCACTCAGCAGTACGAGAAAGGCTTCTACAACTGTCGCGAGGCGTCGGCCATCGCCACCAACTTCTCCATCGTCTCCATTGCCTTCGCGATTCTGGTGGCCAGCTTCATCGGCATCAACCACCTCTTCGTACCTTTCTACCTGACGGTGGTGGTCGCCGGTCTGGTAGCTGCGGTGATTGTGCCACGGTTGCCACCGCTGTCGCTCAAGCCCAATACCTACTATGAGCCGGTAGGCTGCCGCTTGCAGGAGGAGCCTACCGGCGACCAAGGCCTGCTGCGCTTCAGCCTGGGCATGGCCGTGGCCCGCGCGGAGAAAGCCCCGAGTCCGCAGCAGCTGGTGCGCATCGCCCTATTCAACGTCGCTGATATCTTCTTCGGCCTGCTGCCGCTGGTCATCGCCATTGGTACCGTAGCGCTGATCCTGGCGGAATTCACGCCGCTGTTCACTTGGCTGTCGATGCCTATCGTGCCGGTACTGCAGTGGATGGGCCTGCCAGAGGCAGAGGCCGCGGCTCCCGCTATCCTGGTAGGCTTTGCCGACATGTTCCTGCCGGCGGTTCTGGGTAGCAACATCGAGAGCGAGCTGACGCGCTTTGTGATCGCCTGCCTGTCGTTGACCCAGCTGGTCTACATGTCAGAAATCGGCGCCCTGCTGCTGAAGTCGAAGATCCCGATGAAACTTTGGGAACTGTTAGCCATCTTCCTGCTGCGCACGGCCATTACCCTGCCGATCATCGTCGTCATGGCCCACTGGCTGGTAGGATGAGGAACTCTGACATGACTTGTGCTGAACTGCTGATTCGATTGCTACGTGATACCTATGGCCTCGACACCGTCTTCGGTATCCCAGGCGTGCACACCATTGAGCTCTACCGCGGCCTGGAGGGAGGCGAAGCCGCGGGCATCCGCCACGTATCGCCGCGCCACGAACAGGGCGCAGGCTTCATGGCTGACGGTTACGCACGCGCCACCGGACGCCCCGGGGTGTGCTTCATCATAACCGGGCCCGGAATGACCAATATTGCCACGGCGATGGGTCAGGCGCTTGCCGACTCCATTCCCATGCTGGTGATCTCCAGCGTCAATCGTCGCGCCACCCTAGGAATGGGTCAGGGACGCCTGCATGAGCTACCCAGCCAGCAACAACTGATCGCCGGGGTCTCGCGCTTCAGCCACACCCTGCTCGATCCCGGCCAGCTACCCGAGGTGCTGGCCCGGGCCTTCGTGGTGTTTCGCAGCGAGCGACCCGGACCCGTCCATATCGAGATTCCCATCGACCTGTTCGATGCACCGGTCGCGGCACCGAGCCAGTGGCTACCGCCGATTCTGTATAGGCCGGCGCCGGACCCCCAGGGTCTCGCCCAGGCAGTAGACTGGCTCACGGCCGCCGAGCGCCCCCTGGTGCTCCTCGGTGGCGGCTGCGTGGATGCCCCCGACGCGGCGCGCCATCTGGTCGAACGTCTCGACGCGCCGACCGTAACCACGATCAATGCCAAGGGGCTGCTGGGCCGACACCATCCGCTCGACCTGGGCGCCAACGCCGCCCTGCCGGCGCTGCGCGAGCTGGCGGCGAATGCCGACGTGATCCTGGCGGTGGGCACCGAACTCGGCGAGACCGATTACGACGTGGTGTTCGACGAGGGCTTCGCCTTGACCGGTCGGCTGATCCGTATCGACCTGGATGCCCAGCAACTGGTGCGCAACCAAGCGCTGGCGCTAGGCTTGGTGGGCGATGCCGGCCGCAGTCTCGAGCTGCTGGTCGAGCGTCTGCCGCACCCCATGCAGAAGGGAGGTCGGGAACGCACGGCGCTGGCCCTTGCCAAACTGGACCTAGCCAACGATCCGGCCTTCGCGCCCTTCGTGCCACTCTATGCAGCCCTCGCGATAGCACTACCGGAGGCCATTCTGGTCGGCGACTCGACGGCCCCGGTGTATGCCGGCAATCACCTGGTCTCGCAGCCGGCGCCACGGCGCTACTTCAACGCCTCCACCGGCTACGGCACCCTTGGCTACGGCCTGCCTGCCGCAATAGGCGCCCAGCTCGGCCAGCCGGCACTGCCGGTGATCGCACTGGTCGGCGACGGCGGCGTGATGTTCACCCTGTCGGAACTCGCCACCGCCGTGGAAGAGCGCCTGCCGGTGGTCGTTCTGCTGTGGCACAACGCCGGGTACGAAGAGATACGCCGCTTCATGGATGCCCACGGTGTCGAACACCTCGGCGTCGACCTCAAGGCCCCCGACTTTCTGACGCTCGCCCGCGGGTTCGGATGTCGGGCGACTCGCGTCGACAGCCCCACCAGCCTCAGTGCTGCCCTAGCCAGCCGGCCTCTGGACGGCCCGATGCTGATCGAAGTGGACGCGACCGGTTGGCAGCGCTCGCTGGCGACCCCTCAATGACGGATACCCCCATGACAGGACTCGACATGCCCTGTCTCGACAAGCAGTTCATCAACAACCAATGGGTGGCCAGCCACGGGCAGCGCCGCCTGACAGTCACCGACCCGTTCCGCGAGAGCGTGATTGCCGAGGTCACCGCAGGCGACCCGGCAGACGTGGATGTTGCGGTGGCAGCCGCCCGGCTCGCCCTCCCCGCCTGGCGGCGCCTGAGCGGTACCCGCCGGGCCGACTATCTTGACGGCTTCGCCGACGCGCTGACGAAACGCCGCGAGGCGCTGATCCGTCTCTCCTCGACCAATAACGGCAAGGCAATAGCGGAAGCGGCGATCGATCTGGACGATGCCATCGCCTGCTATCGCTACTATGCGGGACAGGCGCGGGCGCTGGATGCCCGTCAGGGAGAATCCGTCGCACTGGAGATGAAATGTGTCGTGGCGCGCTGCTATCACGACCCGGTCGGTGTCGTGGGACTGATTACCCCCTGGAACTTTCCGCTGGTGACCAGCGCCTGGAAGCTTGCGCCGGCGCTCGCGGCCGGCTGCACGGTGATACTCAAGCCCTCCGAGGTAACGCCGCTGCCCGAGCAGGTGCTGGCCGATATTGCCCTGGACATCGGTTTGCCCGCCGGTGTTCTGAACCTCCTGCATGGCGATGGACAGGGCATCAGCCGCCATCCCGGCATCGACAAGGTCTCGTTCACCGGCAGCAACCGGGTCGGCGAAGCCGTCATGCGGGCGGCAAGCGACACGACCAAGGGCATCTCGCTAGAGCTGGGCGGCAAGTCGCCGATTCTGGTTATGGAAGAAGAGGCCATCGAGCTGGCCAATGACAGCGACTTCGGCCTGGTCGCCACCGTGATCAGCGGCGACAGCGAACGCGCCCAACGAATCGGCCGTGAAATGCAAGCCGGCAGCATCTGGTTCAACAGCGAACAACTGGTGCTGTCAGAGACCGGCTGGGGCGGCTTCAAGCGCAGCAGTATCGGCCGAGAGCTCGGGCCCTGGGGGCTCGCAGCCTACCTGGAGGTCAAGCACATCATCGGCCCTGCTTCCTAATTTAATGGAGCAAACAGCAGCGCGATGCCCGTAAAACCATCTAAAAGCTGAAGTTCGCCGTGAAGATCAGGCTCTGGCAGAAACGACCTCATTGCTGGTGCTGTCAAAAAAGCTCGAAGCCTTGTACGGCGAGAACCCGGACAGCTCTATTCTGAGTCGGCAGCGTTGTTTAATACGTCCAACGCAATTTCAATTATATCATGGCGCCAGAACTCCTGATCGAACTCAACGACCTGATCATTCTGATCATAACTGGTTCGGGTAAGAAATAGCCCTGGCGCACCCGCAACCACATTAAGTTCTGCAGCCTGATCACCATTCAATGGTGCTGGGTACATATTCACCCGTGTTCTGCTGATACGAATGCCATAATGTTCGCGAAGAAGTGCAGTCAATGAGCAATCCAGAGGCAAATCCAGCAAACCCGGACATAATGTTGCATTAACATGAATGTGTTCGACCAAGACTGCACGCCCATCAATCGTCCTACATCGACGAAGCAAGTGTACTGGGGCTCCGAGCTCAATGCCCATAGTGCGATTTGTCCAAACAGACGCTGCCAATTCACTCTTTGAAAGAATTATCGTCTCCGGCACGTGGCCCTGAGCACGAACGTTATCCATGAAACTGATATTCTTGGACGGATCATAAAAAAGTCTTGGCGGTGAAACATACCAACCGCGACGAATTAAGCGATAGATCAGGCCCTCTGACTCCAGCTGCATTAAAGCCTGGCGCACGGTTACTCGGTTAAGATCATAAGTTTTACTAAGTTCTCGCTCTGACGGCAACTTCGCATGGTGTTGCAGCACAGATCTCTCAATATCGCCTGCCAGCTTATCCCTGAGCCTCAGATAAAACGGTATATGGAGATCTTTCATGCGGTGTATACCTGTGATTATAATCAGTAATCGGCGGAATTATACGTAGCGATTCGTACTTAAGCAACGCACTAACCCATGAGTTTGCCATGATATTCCGCTAAGTCCGGGGGCATTAAAAGCAGCCCTATTGGCTACGTAAAAATTCGAATAGAAGACTCCATTAGCGCAGATTTTCAGCTTGCAAGGGATACTGGTCTACACCATAATTACGGTACCGCTTTAAGGTAAAATATCTTCAAACCCGCAGCTCTAAACAAATCAGTAGAATGGAATCGTGGTATGAGCGTTTTTGCAGGGTTTCTGCTGGTTACTTCGGCATTTTTACACGCAGGCTGGAACCTACTCGGAAAAACCGTTCATCCGTCTCCAGCCTTTTTCCTAATTGCCACTTTGTTTTCCTGCCTATTATTGACTCCCGCTATTCTGATCAACGGCGAAGACTTGTTGTCGCTGCCGCCTCTGATATGGCAGCTTATTTTGCTAACCGGTTTTTTTCAGGCTATCTACATGTGGGCGTTGGCAGGCGCTTACAAACACGGTGCGATTTCCATTGCCTATCCCCTATTACGTGCGTTACCGGTATTACTTATCGCAATCATGACAGTTCTTCTGGCTCAGGGAGAAAGTCTTGGGCTGCTTGCCATGAGCGGCATCATACTAGTCTCGATCGGCTGCCTGATAATACCCATCCCATCTCTGCGAGGGATCAGCTTCCGTACGTTTATAAATATGTCGTGTTGCTTTGCATTAGTAAGTGCTCTTGGCACTGTCGGATATACACTTGTCGATGACAAAGCACTGACCCTACTCAGAAACAACGAAGCCTTGCAATTGTCTGTCAATGAAATAAGCCTGATCTACCTATTTTTTGTAAATATGAGTGCTTCGGTATGGTTATGTTGCATAGTGTTACCTAATAGGACTAGCCGCGAGCATGTGCGCGAGATTGTTCACAAACATCTTTCAAAAACCGCATTAACCGGCTTCGCCATGACACTCACCTATGCGCTGGTGCTGATTAGCATGGCCTACGTAGATAACGTCAGTTACGTAGTCGCTTTTCGCCAGCTCAGCATTCCCATTGCCGTCATTTTTGCCATCTATCTGCTTAAAGAGCCAGGCACACCGTCGAAATTGATCGGCACTCTGACCCTCTTTACAGGGATCGTTTTAATCAGCCTTGCCTAATATGAATGAAACCCGTTTCCAGGTTTTAAACCTCCCGTTTACTGGTTCGCGCCGGCGAGCAACGCCAAGGCTGCAGAATGCAATTCTGGGGTCCCTGCCGCTATCACGGAACCCTCACTATTTCGATGCAGCGCGTTTCCCTGCCAATCCGTTATGACGCCTCCTGCTTCTTGAATAATTGGCACAGCCGGCATCCAATCATAAGGATGAAGACTCGCCTCGACTACCAGATCAATATGGCCAGAAGCCCGTAGCTGTAGCAATCGCCGCCATACCTGCGCAGCCTCACCGCAGATTCCAATTTTTTGAGGCGTGCAGCCTGACCAGTATTAAACATATTTGGTTCAGTGCTGAAAAGTGTGGCTGAACCGATGTCAGTAACATCGGATACGTTACAGGGGGCGCCGTTAAAGGTGGAGCCTTGCCCCAAAACACCAATCCAACGTTCGTTTAAGATCGGGATATCAATGGCGCCTATCAGAAACTGCTCTTCTCGCGACACACAGATCAAAGTCCCGAAAAGTGGCAGGCCGCTGATAAAACTTTTGGTGCCATCAATGGGGTCCAGCGTCCAGGTATAAGAGCCCGCTCCTAACTGATCCTCCCCTTCCTCCCCTACAATGCTGTACTCAGGGAAATGCTGGTGTATCACCTTGCGCATGGCTGCCTCAATTTCCTGATCGGCCAGAGTTACCGGGCTTAAATCTCTTTTGGCAGTTACTGCAAGCGACTGACGAAAATAATGCCGTGCTATGGTGCCCGATTCGGCAAGAGTCTCGTGCACAACCTTCAAAAGGGAGTCCTTCATATTCATGGCAATTTCCCAAGTCGAGAGGCCGTCTAAGACCGCCCGTGAGTTTAAGGAATTTGTGGCGTCTTAAAGCGCTGGTGTTCGCCAGAGCGAGCAGCCGCGAACGTAACTTCATAGTCAACAACCAGTGTATTATCCTTACGCTGGCAGACGTAATCACAATCATCATGGCCATGGCAGCAGCCGGCGCAATATCGCCGGCCCCTTCCATATTCAGAACGGACCAAGTGTGCCGTTTTCTATTCGCCAGTCTCAAGAACTGAGCGCGGCTACACGCTAGCAAGGCAGGGCAGCGTTGGTGTTCTACCTCGCGGTGCAACGCTATACTTTAGCCTTGATGATGTTTTCGAAATCACAACGACGGTTGCGTCGTAAAAGCCTGCTTAGCGACATTATTCAGGGGATTGACTCGGGTCGTCGCCCTAGAGGAAAAATCCGGCGGACTAGCGATTTTTGCAGGTTCGGTAACGCATAAAAAAACCAACCTCGTAACGAGGCTGGCACAAAGGCCCGGGTAGATGCTTCTGTCGGGCGAACTGAGCAGTGATCAATCTGCGTAATGCTGTGGCCACTGGGGTGGTTCACGTAGGTTGAGAACGAGAAACTCCCCAAAGCCGTTCCCGGTGTGCCATCAGCTTCGCGGTTGTACTGTTCGCGCAAATCTCCAATGGCATTCGGTTGGGCTGCTGCAATGCCCGCTTCCTGCAGAATGTCTGCCCAGTAGTTGGCCGGCGCTGTCTGGAAAGCTGCGCGTAAGAACTCGCTTCTTGCGCCCTGGCCTTCGGGTAGCCTGAAGTTAAATCAATAGAAGGACACAAGCATGTAGATCCTAAAGCACAGTGCTGCCGGACGCGGGTTCAATTCCCGCCGCCTCCACCAACCAAGAGTTTCAAGGGGTCCAGCGAGATCTACTGAAACGCCCTAAAGCCCCGATTTCGGGGCTTTTTTTATGCCTGCCTTATCCATATTGATCCACTGGCATCCACGCTCACTTGTGGGTAACATTGTGGGTAACAGCACTTTTTCAGAAGTCGTTACCCACAAATTGGACAATCATGGCCCACCAGCTCAACAAACTCTCTGCCAACGAAGTCAAAAATGCCAAGGGCTCCGGTAAGATACGGAAGCTGGCAGACGGTGGCGGCCTGACACTGATCCTCAAGGGCGAGTCCAAATATTGGTGGCTAAGGTATCGTTTTGCGGGTAACGAGAAGACACTATCGCTGGGCAGTTACCCACAAGTGACTCTCGCAGCTGCGCGCCGGGCTCGCGATGAAGCCAAAGCATTACTCCAGCAGAACACCGACCCGAACTCTCACCGACAGCGGGAATCCACACGGAGGATATCAGACAGCGAGAATACTTTTCGCACGCTCTGTGAGGACTGGTATAAGCAGAAACACTCTGTTGAAGTGACGGAGGCGCATGCAGTCCGGAACTAGAGAAGACTAGAGATCTACACCTTTCCTCTACTGGCCAGGCGCCCTATCCGTTCCATTCTGCCCGCAGATGTCCTGCAAGCCCTGGATGCCATTGTCAAAAAAGGCAACACAGAGACCGCTCACAGGGTCAAAACCCTCATTAGCCTGGTATTCCGGTATGCAGTTGCAACATCGAGGGTCGACTCCGACGTTACCCGCGATCTGACCGGTTACTTACCCAACACGCAAGTGAAACACCAGCACGCGTTGGTTCGCCCCGAAGAAGTCTCACAGCTATTAAAAGATATCCATGCTTATCAGGGCCACTTTGCAACCTCAGCCGCCTTGAGGATTTCCCCGCTAGTGTTTACGCGTCCCGGAGACACCAGACAGATGCTCTGGGAGCAAGTAGTTTTCGACAAGGCGCAATGGGAGCTACCATCGACAAAAAACGGCGCACCCTTGATTGTCCCCCTGTCGCATCAGGCATTAGCCATACTCAAGGAATTAGAGCCAGTCACGGCGCACCGCAGTCGTTATGTATTTCCCAACGCCAGGGATGCAAAACGGCCTATGAGCAATGTTGCTATCAAAGCTGCACTTGATCGAATGGGATACGGGGGAAAGATGACCGCCCATGGATTTCGGGCGATGGCCCGGACTCTACTGCAGGAAGAACTCAAGTACCCCGTCCACCTGATCGAAATGCAATTAGCCCATCGTGTTGCGGACATGCACGGCCGCGCCTATAACAGGACAGAGTTCATCGATGATCGCAAAGAGATGATGCAAGCTTGGGCAGATTACCTAGACAATCTCAGGCACCCGCCTGACTCCACCCATTAATTGACATCGTGAGCCCGAAACAAGATGAGCAACCCAGCGAACCCATACAAATACCCGCCACGAGTTAAAATTCCTAAGCCAATACCCCCGACGAAGAGCGATCAGGTAAGGGCAATTGTCGACCTCACATTGTCCGTCATGCAGAAACGCTTGCATAAAAACGGAAATGTTTACCTCGTAGATACTGAAACCAGAAAGGTCTTCTTCATTGACGAGGAGACAATTTTTAACAAGATTACATGCTTAGCATTCTCCAGGTACGGTATCGTTATTAGCAATTCAGCAATAGAAACAGCGAAACGTATTCTCAAAGCTGAAACTGACGCTAATCCGAGCAAGATAAGTATTAGAGTTGGTATAGGGCAGCACTCTTATTTTTTGGATCTAGCTGACGGAACGAATTTTATTCAATATTCATCAGATGGCGCTGAACAATTCCTCCTTAACCCCCAGTCTAAGCACCTCCTAGATGTTGATTTTTTACGACCGCCCAACCTTTCCCGCATCGACGCTAGAGTTCGCCATAATTCAGGTTTACCTGGGGCCTTGCTGTCGAACCCTGATGAAAAAGAATTTCCTTATCTGCTATCACAAAAATCGCCTTATCTGACTTATATACTAGGCCTGACCAACATTCCAGAAACATACTACAGCACTGTGATAACTTGGATGGTTTGCACACTTTTTCCGGAGAGAGACCAAACAATTCTGGAAATAACCGGTGCAGAAAACTCTGGAAAAAGTACCGCAGCCTGGATTATTAAAAGCTTGATAGATCCGACTGATAAAACATTAAATGAAGCACCAAACTCGTCAAAAGAATTACTTTCCCTCGCTCAAAATAATTACATAATTGCAATAGATAATGCAGACGACATTCCAGAGCCTATGCAAAAGCAGATTTATGAGCTATTAAACAATGGAATAAATAACCAGATCAACCACGGAAACTCGGGAAGTAACTGGACCATCAATCTAAGGAATCCGGTTATTGGTGTGAGTACATCCTCAATGCTTTCAAATCCACTTCTTATCAAAAAAGGAATATCTATTGATCTTCCAACACTAGATGCAGAAACCTTAAATGAAAATTTAGATCAGCTATTTCAAGAAACCAGATATCAGGCCTTACTTGAATTGGTAAATATTGCAGCCGGCACACTTAATAAGCCAAGATCACCATCACTTAAAATTAATGACGTAATATATTTTGACAACTTTGCACTAACGGGGGCAATGGTCTGCAAATATTTTCATGCCAATATTAACTCATTCACAAAAACACTTAGTGAGTTAAGAAGCGAAAGCAACGAAAATATCATAGATGAATCTGTTGTCGCCAGATCTCTTCTCTTATGGGCAGCTGAGAACCCTAAATATAAAGAACCAAAGCCGTTAAATGATTGGCAAAAATACCTCTTTAAAAACCTTCCAGAAGAAGACCGTAATGACTGGCCAAAAAGCACGCGGAAATTTGGTGCTGAATTAAAGAAAATTGCCCCTCGGCTTAAGAAAAAAGGAGTCTTTTGCCAATCATTAGGAAAGCAAGGATCGAACGTTTTTTGGGAGATTCGAGTCAGTGAGATCACTTGAATCCGCTAAAGACATTTAAGACATATAAGACATTAAAACGTAGTTTGGAACAATATTTTTTTATAAAGGCCAAGAACAGACCTGGCATTGGCCTAATCCGTGCGGATTTTCTCACGAATTCACTGTGCTTTTGCCTGCACCGTCCCACCGACGCTCCACTAAGTTTGTGATTATTTCTGCTTGAGCCGAACACACGACTTCCGAGTTGAGCATCGATTAGCGCTTCAGCTTATGATCATCAAAAAGCCCAATTCCCGCCCAACACCTCACTTTCTAGCGATACCTAAACTGGGGCCTGTCTCCATCGATTCATTGGCATCTATTATTGTTTACACGCTTGCCAGATCCTCTGAACCCATACGCTTTGGAGGACATACATGAGAGTACTGAGACTTAAAGACGTCATTGAAAAGACCGGTCTAGCGCGTTCGACTATTTACAAGTACGTTGACGCGGGCACTTTCCCCAAACCCATCCCTCTTGGCGGCCGGAGCGTTGGCTGGCTCGATTCCGAGATCCATGACTGGATCACAGGACGAATTGAAAAACGTGACACCCAAGACCACCCAATGAACTGCAACTCGGTTGCTTAACCGAATCTCCCGAAAATAACCGGTGCCTGCCCAAACAACCTTGATATTGATGCAGAGTAACGTCGTTCTGAAATACTTGTGCTCGCTCGAGCAACTTTAAATCAACAGTAACGGCACATCAGAAAAACAGGTGTAGGTTTTAAATAGTATTTACTTACTGGCTCCTATCTATCTATATCATCGTTATATAAAAACCAATTAAAGAACTAGATCAGACAACTTTAGGAAGCCTATCCATCAAACAGGTGAACTAGATGTTGTTGTGTCTGGCAATTGGATAACAAGGAAACAATCATGACTGAGACACCTTTTCTCTACAGATGCCCTAATGATCCAAACCTCTGGATTTATAATGGCTACTACTACAGTGGAATGCCGCTTATTTGGCAGCAGGGCCCGTTCATTCACAATTACCTTCAGCGTATTGATGAAACGATTCAGGGAGCAGTACGGGAGCATGCCAGTATAATGGCCGTTAGAGTAGACCTCAGACTTCCTCTGCGGTTTGACTGGACGCGTCAACCAGACTGGCGCCCTGTATTCAGCAGGTTCATAGCTTCACTGAAAGCCAAAATAGAAGCGAGACAGTCGAAGACCATACGAGATGGAAAAAGATTCCATTCGACTAAACTCCATTTCGTTTGGACCCGAGTGTTTGGACAAAGCGGCAAACCGCACTATCACTGCGCTTTGTTTTTCAATAAGCAAACCTTTCGCGGACTGGGTGAGTTCAAACCCTACTCAGGAAGCCTCTACGACATGATCAGCAGCGCCTGGGCCGGCGCACTCGGAATGGACCAACATGAGGTAGACGGGCTCGTGAGCATCCCCAAAAACCCCATCTATAGAATCAGGAGAGGAGAAAGATACGACGACCTTTTTCGCCGCCTAAGCTACTTCGCAAAGCTCGCAAGCAAGCTATTTGGATCAGGCAACCACAACTTCGGCTCGAGCAGGACTTCTAGCAACTGAGTAGTTGTATACTCCCAGCCCCTTCTCGCCTCCCCGCTTTGCCTCCCCGCTTTGCCTAAAAGAATAGCCCCTATAAAAAAGAAACCAAACCACCGCCAACGGGTGCGGAATTCGCCAAGTGTTTTAAGGGTGATATCGCCACAGAATACCAAGCAGGTATAACTAGTGAGTGTGGGTGCCGCACGAGAGCTACCCCAATGATCGAGTGGCCACGCTCCTCGAGTTGTTTCCCTGCCATCATCGATATTGCACAGTCTGCCCGTCAATTAGAATTCCGGTGGGTATACCATCGATCAATTACTCGCCATTCACCTTTTAGATGCATCAAGCGGAGCCTATCGTATAGATTAAAACAGAGAGCCGGCGCCGTGAATGCAGTGGTCGTTCATGGGCACCGGTAGACGGCAAACACGGGGTCAAGCAAGCCCCCTGTAACAGTTCCGACCGGAAACATTGTAGCCAACAAGGGGTTAGGCCCACACTAAAACACCATCAACACCGACATCGGGTATAACAGGCCTGGCACTCATCCAAGCTGCTGAATTCTGGTATGGTATTGCCTCAGGAAGAGTCTGGGACTTGTTGCCCTAGCCCCAGCTCACGCCTCACAAAACAACCTTCTCTGGGCTACCCTTGGGCAGTCACCAGTCAAGCATATCAACCGCATGGAGTAGTCCCCGAGTGAACGCCGAGAACAATAGTCAGATCGCCGCCTTTATCTGGTCCGTAGCAGACCTTCTGCGAGGCGATTTCAAGCAGTCCCAGTATGGCCGAGTTATTCTCCCCTTCACTCTATTACGGCGCCTGGAGTGCGTACTGGAGCCCACAAAGGACCAGGTACTGGTCGGCGCCCGCGCGCATGTTGATAAGCCAGACGCCGTTCGCGAGAAATTGCTGCTGCGCGAAGCAGAGCAGACTTTTTTCAATGCCTCACCGCTGTCATTGGGTTCGCTGTCTGACACTCAAACCGCTGACGATCTGATGAGCTATGTGCAGTCCTTCAGCCAGGATGCCAGGGAAATCTTCGAGCATTTCCATTTTGAGGATTTTGTTCAGCAGCTCAGTGCTAACAACCTGCTCTACCAGGTGGTGCAACGCTTCGCCAGCATCGACCTGAACCCCAAGCGCATCTCCAACTTCGGTATGGGGTTAATCTTTGAAGAGCTGATTCGCAAGTTTGCTGAAAGCTCCAACGAAACCGCCGGGGAACACTTCACCCCCCGTGACATTGTGCATCTGACCACCTCATTGGTGTTGACAGGCCAGGAACATAAGCTGCAGCCCAACAGCATCGTCACCATTTATGACCCCACCGCTGGCACAGGCGGCTTTCTCTCAGAAGGCGACGAGTACATTCAGCAGGTCAGCGATAAGGTGACCGTCTCCCTGCACGGCCAGGAGCTGAACCCGGAGTCTTACGCCATCTGCAAGGCCGACATGCTGATCAAGGGCCAGAAAGTCGAGCAGATCAAACTGGGCAACACCCTCTCCGACGACCAGCTTTACGATCTAAAAGCCGACATTATGCTCAGCAACCCACCGTTTGGGGTGGAATGGAAAAAGGTCCAAAAGCAGGTTACTGATGAACACAAGTTCAAAGGCTTTGATGGCCGCTTCGGCCCGGGCCTGCCCCGGGTCTCTGACGGCTCCCTGCTGTTTCTACTGCACCTAGTCAGCAAGATGCGCGATCCCCGGGATGGCGGCTCGCGCATTGGCATCATTCTGAATGGCTCACCGCTGTTTACCGGGGGTGCTGGCAGTGGCGAATCCGAAATCCGCCGTTACCTGCTGCAAAGCGATATGGTGGAAGCCATAGTCGCTTTGCCCACGGACATGTTCTACAACACTGGCATCTCCACCTATATCTGGATTCTGTCTAACAACAAGCCTACAGAACGGAAAGGCAAGGTTCAGCTGATTGACGCTTCAGACCGGGCCTCCAAGATGCGCAAATCCCTGGGCAGCAAGCGCCAGCTTGTCAGTGAGACCGACCAGGATGAGATTGTTCGGCTTTATGGGGAATTCCAGGAAACCGAGAAGAGCAAGATCTTCCCCAACGACGCGTTTGGCTACCGTCGCATTACGGTGGAGCGCCCCTTACGCCTGAACTTCCAGACATCTGATGAGCGCATTGCGCGCATCACGGAAGAAAAAGCGATCCAGAAACTGGAAGAAGAGGAGCAGGAGAAAATCCTCGCCGCCTGTCGCGCCATCGACAGCAACACCCTCTACCAGAATCGCCCAAGGTTCCAGAAGCTGCTGAAAGCTGCGCTGACTAATCACCAAGTCTACCCCGGCACACCGCAACTCAAGGCCTTAATGAATGCGCTGAGCGAACGGGACCCGGAAGCGGATATCTGCGAAAGCAAAGGTAATCCAGAGCCTGACGGCGGCCTACGGGACAACGAGAACGTGCCCCTGGGTGAATCAGTGTACGACTACTTCAAGCGGGAGGTGATACCCCACGTGCCGGATGCCTGGATCGACGAGTCCAAGACGGATGAGCAGGATGGTGAAGTGGGTATTGTCGGTTTTGAGATTCCGTTTAACCGCCACTTTTATGTGTTCACGCCGCCGCGACCACTGGACGAGATTGATGCAGACCTCAAGCAGTGCACCGACCGAATCAAGCAGATGATTGAGGGATTGTCGGCATGAGTTTTCCGAGGTATTCCGAGTATAAAGATACTGAAATAAACTGGATTGCCCAGATACCGACTGGTTGGCAAATAGCATCACTATCAAAACTTTTTTCGATAAAGGCAGGAGGTGACGTTAACACAGACGTATTTTCAGAAACTCGAACTCATGATCGTCCGTTTCCCATTTACACTAACGCAAATAACCCTAATATTGTTTACGGCTATACAAGTAAAGCTAAGTACGGGCCTAACTGTATAACGGTTAGCGGGAGAGGCTATGTAGGATTTGCGGCTTTTCGTGATCATATTTTTGATGCGATTATCAGACTTCTTGTTCTCACTCCTAAAAAAGATTTGAACTGTAAGTTTTTCGAGTACTTTATCAACGAGGTTGTGGATTTTAGGGAAGAAAGCTCAGCAATTGGACAACTTTCTACAAATCAAATAGCACCCTATAAAGTTGCATTTCCAGATTGCCGAGAGCAATCCAAGATTACCCACTTCCTCGACCACGAAACCGCCAAAATCGACACCCTGATCCACGAACAGAAGCGTCTGATCGAACTACTCAAGGAAAAGCGCCAGGCGGTGATCTCCCATGCGGTGACCAAAGGGCTTGATCCCGATGTGCCGATAAAGGATTCCGGGGTGGAATGGCTTGGGGATGTGCCGGCGCATTGGGGGGTCGCAACCATAAGACGTTTCGCAAAAGCCGTTCGGACAGGAGGCACACCTAGCTTGGAAATGCCCAACTCGGAGATTGCTGATGGAATAAACTGGTTTACCCCAGGAGATTTCAATGGCTCTTTAATGCTGCATGAGTCCGAAAAACAGTTGCGTATATCGTCAATTTCGTCGGGCGATGCGAAGTTGTTCCCTGGAGGCTCAGTTCTTGTTGTTGGGATCGGCGCAACATTAGGGAAAGTTGCTAAGGTCGATGACGATTTTTCCGCTAACCAGCAGATCAATGTGATAGTGCCTGGCAAGCGAATAAATGGGCATTTTCTTGTTTATAGCCTCTCAGCCCAGAAATCCCAGATGAGGTTTGTTTCCAACGCCTCAACCATTGGAATAATGAACCAAGAAAAGACCAAAGATATTGTCTTGGTACTCCCCCCAGTTGAAGAACAAACGCAGATAACTGAGAGTTTAGACCGTGGGGTTCAGAACCTTGATCAGCTTGTAATAAAAGCTGCGTCAGGCATTCTTCTACTTAAAGAACGACGCTCGGCCCTAATCTCTGCCGCCGTCACCGGCAAAATCGATGTCCGCGACTGGCAACCACCCGCAGATGAAAGTACTTTTGATAAGGAAATGCGCCAGGCAGAAATAAAGGTGACAGCATGACCCAAGGCCGCAGCATCCGCCTATTCCTGGTCGACGGCAGCCCCAACGGCCTCCTCACCGCCGAAATAATGAACTGGACCGGCCATGCTCTCACCGGCCCGCGCACCAAGCTCACCGAGCTTGTCCAGCGCCCCGAGTGCGGCCGCACCGGGATCTACTTCCTGGTTGGCCCTGATCCCGAGAACACACTGCGCCCGCTGGTCTATATCGGTGAATCCGACGACGTAGCCAAACGCCTCAAGCAACACAATCGCCCAGAGTCACAAGGCGGCAAAGATTTCTGGGAAAGAGTTTGCCTGATTACCAGCAAAGACCAGAACCTTACCAAAGCCCATGTGAAATACCTGGAAAGTCAGCTGATCGGCCAAGCCATTAAGTCAGGCCGCTGCGGGCTGGTGAACGGTACGGCCCACGACTACAGCGTGCTGCCGGAATCCGACCAAGCCGATATGGCGTTCTTCACGGAACAAATCCGCACCATCCTGCCGGTGCTGGGGTTTGAGTTCTTCCGCGACCCCTCCGGCACTAAACTGACGGGGTCAGGAGATGCCTCGGCGATCTCTCCGCTCTTCGAGCTGGAAATCCCCAAATATGAAATTCGTGCCCAAGCCCAGGAAGTGGATGGGGACTTTGTGGTTTTAAAAGGTTCCCATGCACGGGTTAAATGGGCTGGTTCCCAAAAGGGCTACGCCAATCTATTTGATCAGTTGGTGCAGGATGGGGTTTTGATGGAAGGCCCCACTGGCGGGCGAGTCTTTAGCCGGGATCACGGTTTCTCAAGCCCGAGTGCGGCAGCGGCGGTTATTTCAGGCCGCAGCGCCAATGGACGGACGAAATGGACACTGGTTGGCAAAAAACAAACCTACGGCGACTGGCAAAACGAGCTGGTCAGCGCTGAAGCGCCAGAGACGGAATAAGAACAAGGTCCTGAAACTGAACAAGGAGTAGCACAGTGGCCGATAGCCAGGAAAAGACCTTCCAAAAAGATATCCTCACTGCACTGGCGGGCCAGCAGTGGTTAATCGGCAAGTCTGCGGACTATGACCGTACCAATGCCCTGTACCCGGAAGACCTGGTCGGCTACTTCCAAGCGGCCTACCCGGACCGCTGGGACAAGTTCTGCAAGAACAACCCTCAGAACCCGGAACAGGTGCTGATCAAAGCCACCACCCGGGAACTGGATAAGCGCGGCACCCTGGAGGTGCTACGCCACGGTTTTAAGTTACCGGGGGTGAAAGTCGATCTATGCAGCTTCCGGCCCGACCATGGCATGAACCCAGACGCACTGAAACGCTACAGCGCCAACCGCCTGCGAGTGGTGGAAGAAGTGTCCTACTCCCCCCATGCCCGGGAAGGCGAATACAACCCGCGCCTGGATTTGGTGCTGTTCGTGAATGGCCTGCCCACCGCCACCCTGGAGTTGAAAAGCGAATTCAAGCAGTCGGTGGAGAACGCCAAACGCCAGTACCGCAAGGATCGCCCGGTCAAAGACCCCATCACCCGCAAGCCCGAACCTCTGCTCACCTTCAAGCGTGGCGCTCTGGTGCATTTTGCCGTAAGCCAGAATCAGGTCGCCATGACCACCCGATTGGCCGGGAAAGACACCTTCTTTCTGCCGTTCAATCGTGGCACTGAAGAAGGCGGCGCGGGCAACCCACAAGCGCCGGATGAAAACAGCTATGCCACCGCTTATCTTTGGGAACAACTATTCCAGAAAGATGCCTGGCTGAAGGTGATCGGCCGTTTTCTGCACCTGGAGAAGAAAACCGAGGACGACTTCCACGGCAAACGCACCACCAAAGAGACCATGATCTTCCCCCGCTACCACCAGTGGGATGTGGTCAATCAGCTCGTGGGCGCTACCCAAGAAGAAGGCCCCGGCAAACGCTATCTGGTGCAGCACAGCGCCGGGTCTGGCAAGTCCAACTCCATTGCCTGGGCCGCCCATCAGCTGGCCCAGCTGTATGATGCCGAGGGCAACAAGCTGTTCAGCTCGGTGATTGTGGTAACGGACCGCACGGTGCTGGACCGGCAGCTGCAGGACACAATCTACCAGTTTGAGCACGCTCAAGGCGTTGTGCGCCCGATCACCCGTGACATTGGCAGCCAGAGCAAATCAGAACAACTAGCGGAAGCCTTAGCTGAGCGTACCCGTATCATTATCGTCACCATCCAGACCTTCCCTGCCCTGTTTGAAGCGCTGGACAAGCATCCCCAACTGGCCTCCGGGCAGTATGCGGTAGTAGCGGACGAAGCTCACTCATCACAGACCGGCTCTTCGGCTACCAAGCTCAAGTCCATTCTGGGGGCCGCACTTCCTGAAGGTAAAGAGCCCCCCGAAGGTGAGGAAATCAGCGCTGAAGAACTTCTGGATGCAGCGGTCACCGCCCGTAAACCCAGCGAGAAAATCAGCTACTACGCCTTCACCGCCACCCCCAAGGCCAAGACCTTGGAGCTGTTCGGTCGGCCACCCAACCAGGACGAGCCAACGTCAGCCAGCAACAAACCGGAAGCCTTTCACCTTTACTCCATGCGCCAAGCCATCGAGGAAGGTTTTATTCTGGATGTGCTCAAGTGTTACACCACCTACTCCACCGCCTGGAAGCTGGCCCACCCCAACGGCGAGGATGACGAGGTGGACTCCAAAAAGGCCCGCATCAAGCTGGCCCGCTGGGTTCGCCTGCACCCTTACAACATCAACCAGAAAGTGGAAGTGATCGTCGAACACTTCCGGGAGCACGTGAAGCACATGCTGGACGGCCAAGCCAAGGCCATGGTGGTCACCAGCAGCCGACAGGAAGCCGTGCGCTACCAGCTGGCCATGCAGGCTTACGCCAAAGAACAGAATTACCAGGACGTGCACCCATTAGTGGCGTTCTCGGGCACGATTCTGCCGGATGGCATAATCCCCGAGGAGGTCTCGGAAAACAGCCAACTGCTGAATCCCGGATTGAAAGGGCGTGACCTGGCGGATGCTTTTGATACCGACGATTACAACGTGATGATCGCCGCCAACAAATACCAGACCGGGTTCGACCAGCCCAAACTCTGCGCGATGTACGTGGACAAAAAGCTGAAAGGTGTGGACTGCGTGCAAACCCTCTCCCGCCTGAATCGCACCTTCCCAGGCAAGCAGACCTTCGTGCTGGATTTCTTCAACGATCCCCAGGAAGTGCTGGAAGCCTTTTTGCCTTATTACACCAAAGCCGAACTGGAAGGCGTCTCCGATGCCCAGGTGGTGTATGACCTGCAGACAGCGCTCGACCAGGAACAGATTTACCACTGGAACGAGGTCGAATCCTTCGCCATCGCTTTCTATGACACCCGGGCGGCAGCCAGCAAGCTCACCTTCTTCTGCCAGCCAGCAAAAGAGCGCTTCACCAAACGCTATAAAAACCTGCTGGAAGAAAAGCAGTCAGCCAGAGCCGCACGCAAACGGGCCGAAAGCGATGGTGACAAGGTCGGCCTGACCAATGCCGAGAAAACCCTCAAGGATATCGGCGAGGGCCTGGACCAGCTGGATCTCTTTAAGAAGAACCTGACCAGCTTTGTGCGGGCTTACGAGTTCCTGTCACAGATCGTCAGCTATGAAGACCGGGAGCTGGAGCAGTTCTGCGTCTTCGCCAAGCACCTCTCGCCTCTGTTACGCATAGATCGGCTGGACGATGACGAAATCGATGTGTCAGAACTGGCTCTGACCCATTATCGACTCACCAAGCGCAACGAGCAGCAGCTTAAGCTTTCCGAGGAGTCCGAAGAGTACGCCCTTAAACCGCTTTCCGATGTGGGCTCCGGCAAAGCCCATGACCCAGAGAAAAAGCGCCTCTCTGAGATCATCGACACGCTGAACGACCTGTTTGGCTCAGAAGTGAATGATGAAGACCAACTTCACTTCGCCCAAGGTGTGGCTGACAGGATACGCCGGGATGATTCCGTGATGGCCCAGGTGAATAGCCACTCTCCTGAACAGGTAATGCACGGGTTATTTCCAAAGCGGGTGTCAGACATGGTGCTGGATGCCATGACGGACCATGAGAAGCTTTCTATGGAGGTGTTGGGCGATGAGCAAACACAGAGGGGGTTTGCGTTGTTGATATTGCGGATGCTCGCCGGATCGAAAACGGTTCCTCGGGAGCTATAACCTTACACTCAATGGCTATAGTCCTGACACGAACTCCCTTGCAAGCATTGATACGAGCGGGTTAATATAAACTCACCTCACTCTTCTTATGTCAGGTTAAAACATGTCTACGTCAGAGAAAGTGACCCGTCAATTGCAGCGCATGAGGCGGGGTGTCCCGTTTTCTATCAATCAGTTCCACGAACTGGGCACCGCTGCGTCTGTGCAAAAAGCGCTGAGTAGGCTTGCGCAGGAAGGTGTGATTGAACGAGTAGCCAAAGGCATTTATACACGCCCCAAGGCATTGGCCAGCATGCCATCAATCAAAATCACAGCAAGTGCTGAACAGATAGCCAAAAAATGGGCGCAACAAAACGGCTACACACTGGTAAGGCAGGGCATTGAGTCCGCCTATCGACTTGGCCTTCAGACACAGGCTCCCGTCAAAACGGTGTTTTGGAGTAACGGCGCCAGCAGAACATTTTCGGTTGGCAATGAAGTTATTGAAGTGCGACACGTTGCGGAATCAAAGCTGCGCTGGAAATCACGCCCTGAAGGCGAGTTGCTGCGAAGCTTCACCGTCACCCCAGCCAATTCCGTGAAACTCAGCGAATTGAAAAAGGCGCTTTCCAGGCTGAAACTTTCCGAAGCAGAAAGCCTCTCGGCAATCAAAAAGCTCAAGGCGACGCCTCTGCCTGAAGGGTGGCACGTCAAATTGGAGCAGTTTGAAAAGGAAATGATGGTTTGACGGACATTTTCGACTTCTATCGCGATCCGAAAAAGCATGGTGACCTGAAAGCTATTCTGGACTTGGGCGCCCAGAATCATCCTGCTGGATTAGCCCAGAATTTCCTGGAAAAGGATATATGGGTAGCCGAGATACTGCGCCTGCTCTACGACGAAAACCTGCTTGGCGCTCACTCAACAGCCTTCAAAGGCGGAACTGCCCTGAGCAAGTGCTGGAAGGTTATCGAGCGTTTCTCGGAGGACATCGACCTTTCCATTCACTGGAGCGAACTTGCAGGCGAACCCGACGAGATCGCAGCGTGGGAGCAGTCCACTCAAAGTAATAGCCAAAAAAAGAAATTCCGTGAGCAGCAAACAAGGCTACTGACAGAATGGTCTGGCGCCCTAGTCATTCGCCTCAACGAAAGACTGGCGAAATACGGGATTGATGGGCTTCGAGCGGAGCTGGAACCTGACTCAAAAGGGGAAAAGATCAACATCCATTTCCCAAGACTGAGCAGCCACGACAGCAACTACCAACTCGATTACATCCTGCTGGAATTTGGTGGCCGCAACCGGGGCCGGCCAACGGTAAGCCATAATGTCGCGTGCTATTTATCAGAGCTGGATGAACTTCAAACCATCGCATTTCCGCAAGCGACGGTTGCCGCCTATCACCCGGGGTATGTACTTTGGGAAAAACTAACTGCCCTGCACCAATTTTCGACCCAAGAAAAAGACCCAGATCCTCATCGACTGGCAAGGCACTGGTACGACGTGGATTGCCTTCTTCAACAAGATGATTTCACCAACGCCCTCGATGCAACCGACGCAATGACGGATGTCGTGACCATGAAGAGCCAGCGATGGGCACAGAAGGGCGTCATCTTTGAGGAAGTGCTTGAAGGCCGATTGGTTCTTGTACCAGAAGGGGAACGGCTCAAACAGATTGCAGCGGATCACAAAGCCGCCATAGAGGGCAGGATGTTTTTCGGTGTTCCGGATGATTTTGAAACCATCATTTCAAGGTTGCGGGAAGCTCAGGATAGGATAAATGCCGGTATCAGCCGCGTTAAGCACGGCCAATAAAGCTGATCAGGAAGACCACACACTGATTTCGGCACTCAATAACGCCAGTGAAGCTACGACGACACCGGCTTATTCTTAATTTATCGTGATCAAACCATAAGCTCTTGGAAGTCCAAGGCAAACGTCTCTTCCAAAAAGGCCACAGTAGAAGGCTGCGCATCCAACGAAGCTCGGACCAGCTGCGACGTAAACAACCCACTGCGAGCCTTCCAGTAGGCTTCAGACCTTTTTCTTACCGAAATCCAATCGACCAAGCATACATATTCTGACTTATCCAGATCGTCACTGTTTTCGACTATCTGAGGGCACTTCAACTCAAGCTGCAGGAGGGGGCCGCTATCAACGTACACCTCGCGAACAGGCCTTGCCTTTTGTGTTATCTGACCGACGCCTACAAAGCCATGACTCTTTAAGTAAGCCGCAACAACATCCCCTTCCTCGAACCCCAACATTGCGTCACGGAAGCGAGGAGCCTGCCCTCCAGAAATGAAACCAAATTTCACGTAGTCGTCCCAGTTCCGATGAGGCCCCTCACCGATATTGTAGTAATAAAGGCCATTCTGGTAATCAAATCCAGACAGCTTCTTATGGAGTGCATCATGTGGCCGGAAATTACTTGAATAATGTCCTGACGAGATATTGGTTAGGTGCTTTCCCAACTTCCAAAGAAGTGTTTTTTCAACCAGGAGCGCATCATGCTCAGAAAGGTTTCGAGCGATAACGCGAACAAGTGGCTCCAGCCCTTCCTTCCTGATAGCTTTTATTCGTCTTGATTTCTCTGTATCGGAGATCTCACTCAGGTGCGCGTTTTTTCGGGAACCTTTACCCTTCCCGAAGTAGAACTCTTCGAAATTTCGAGGGTCGATGTAAACGTAAACGTAATAATCAGTCATGAAATCCGTCGACTCTCAATTCGAGCCTGCTGTGGGCTGTGGGCTGTGGGCTGTGGGCTGTGGGCTGTGGAATGGTAGCGTTGCGCGCTTACCCGGAAAACTGTGGTCTAAGTGCTCCAGATTTTAACAATAGGCGCTATTTTTAGATTATTTATTAACCAATTCTAGGTCAAAAAAAGCCTCCGACCTTTTTCTACAACCTAAACGTTTGGCTTTGCGGCGTGCTGGAGCGCAGCGTAGGCGCGTCCGCCAACAGCCACTTGTTATGATTTCACTCAACGAATTTGTCATAAGCACGCTCCTCACACAGGGCGTTCCATATTTTTTGTGGGATCAATTTGCTTGCCCAGCCATAGTAGCCCCACGTTTTGGCGATATCTTCCTGCCAGCAGGCATCACACATTAACGAATGATAATGGACATTATTTGTTACGATGTCTTGATAAATGGCATGCAAGCTCTTGGGATTATTGCAATAGCACTTGAATTTCTTGTCTCTTCTACGCTCATGAAGCGGACCTACGAGACGCTCGTAAATTTTTGGATGACACTTTTTAAGACGCTGATTTACCGCATCTAGAACATCAATTCGATTGTTGTTGATAGCGTTGTCGCGCAGATTCAGCAGGCTCTTTTCAGAGTCATATCTCCCCTGATGGACTCTGGAAACAATGACGTTCACACTAATCTCCTTGTGACTAATAACAGTGGCAATGTCGCATCCCACGTTCTTAATAATGCTACTTTTCTGTCACGCTACGCGGAGCTAAGCCCTTTATTTAACAATAGCTTAGCCCAATTATTCTAGCACCACCATGTAATCGCTTGGATTCTTTGTTAGCCCGTTTCCGTCTAAGAGGCATAAACCCTACCCGGTTTACGCACAATCCAGCGATTCCAACAAAAAAATAAACATACGCAGGCTCAGGCAAGTGGCCCGTTTAGGACCACTCGCTAACATCTATCCAGAAGCTGACTTAGTGGAGTTCAGATCTTTCCGCAGTTTTGATACGACAGAAGAATTATCCAGCGAGCCTTCGCCTGCCGTAGCAGGATAAAACTCTTCAATCACCTGGCTCATTTCATCCTCGTCATACTCAAACAGCGCATTGCTAAACCCCTTTGCAGCAGCTGCATCCAAAGCTGCCTGGTCAACGCCCTCCTCCTTCATTTGTTGGGCTTTCTCTCTGGCTTGGGCAACCGCCTCCTGCAATGGCACCCCTTCCTTGATCACCAAATCCACGTAGTAAATCGGCGTACGGCGGCTTTGCGTGGTGCTTTTTCCTCGTAGCTTCAACTCCAACGGCATATACGCTAGCAGGCCGCCCGACACGGCCTGGTAATAACTGAGCCTGGCTGCCAGTGTCCGTATGCTGTTGTACCCCGTGGTGCGGAAGATGAACGTACCCAAGTCATCATCATCACCCACCTTTACGTTCAGACGGCCATAGGGCTTGCACAGCCCGCCTTTGCCAAACTCGCACAAGCTTGGTGAGGGGCATGGCAAAGACTGCACTCCTGACTGCGTAAGGCGCCTGCACATGTCGCCATTACCCACACAAATCGGCCGTCCGCTTTTCCGATCGAACATGGTGTATTCCGCTCGCAAATTGAGATCTGCTTCATTGAACAGCATGCGTACCGGAATGGTGCGGAGCTTGCCGTTAGGCGCGTCTTTTCGTAGTGCTTCATCGAGTGGGTGCAACAGCCAGCCGTCCTTTTCCTGGACTTGGGATGTAATGGTGAATTGGTTGTCTTTCTGCGGTAACCGGATGCCGTTCTTCTCGATTACCCGGCCAATGCTGATGCGCCCCAACACTGGGTGTTCGGCGACAATTAGGATGACCGGTTAACGACAATTATCTTGGCCGGTTGGGTGTAACAATCGGTACTTTGTTTTCCACTGTGGAGCACAAGGTGCCTGGTCAACACATAACCAACCGACAAGAGGAGCTGTACATGCAGCACCGACAAAATGGCGCAAGCCAAGAAGTAGCTGCCGCCAAGGCAGGCGTTTCTGTCCGATCTGGGCGACGCATCGAGACATCAGCACAAAAACCCTGCCTTGACACCGAGCGGCAATGGCGTACCCGAGAAGATCCACTGGAAGCGGTTTGGGAAACAGAGTTGCTCCATCTGTTAGAAAATGAGCCTAAGCTGACCGGTACAACTCTGCTTGATTATCTGCAAGAGCATTACCCTGAGCACTACGATCAGACCATTCTGCGCACCCTGCAACGCCGTGTGAAGCTCTGGCGGGCGCTACACGGGCCGGAACGCGAGGTCATTTTTCGCCAGCAGGCGGTTGTGGCGCAACAGGGGTTTTCTGATTTTACCCACCCCGACAACCCGGTTACGATTCAATCCAAGACCTTTCCACACCTGCTCTATCAATTTCGATTGGCCTACAGCGGTTGGCGCTCGGTTACCGTCGTTCAAGGTGGTGAGAGTTATGCGGCTCTGGCGGCGGGCTTGCAGCGAGCCTTACAACAGGTGGGTGGCAGTCCCATTGAGCACCGCACCGACAGCTTAAGCGCGGCACGCAATAACCGTCAAAACGTGTGGACTGAGGCTTATAGCGAGCTGTGCCAGCATTACCGCATGACACCCACTCGCAATAATCTGGGGCAGTCCCATGAAAACGGCGTGGTGGAGTGCGCCAATGGCTCGCTCAAGAAACGCTTGGCACAACAGTTGTTATTGCGCGGTCACAGTGACTTCGACGGTGTTGCGCACTATCAGGCTTTTATTGATCGCGTTGTCGACAAGCTCAATCAGCGCAACCGATCGCGCGCGCTTGAAGAGCAGGCGGCCTTGCAGCCTCTGCCGGAGTTTACGGCGGCCGAGTATCAGACCCTCCACCTTAAGGTGACGCGCAGCTCAACGATCGAAGTCCGGCGCGTTGTTTACACCGTGCCATCGCGGCTGATTGGAGAGTCGGTACAAATCCGGTTGCACCACGACAAGCTGGTGCTGTTCGTCGGACAGCAGCCGGCACTGACATTACCGCGCATTTACCCCAAACCTGGCGAGAATCGCGCCCGCAGCGTCAATTACCGGCACGTTATCCGCTCGCTGGCCTCGAAGCCGCAGGCCTTCCGTTACTCTCAGTTGCGTGATGACTTACTCCCGGACGACAACTACCGTCAACTCTGGCAGCTTGCGGATACGCACCTTGAAGCCCGAGAAGCCTGCAAATGGATCGTGACAACATTGCGACTGGCCTTCGAGTACGATGATGAACAGTCGCTGGGGGAGGATCTGCTGATTGAGGCCCAAGCAGGCCGGTTCGCGTCCATTACCGAGATTCAGTCACGCTACCTTCGCGGCAACCCAGACCTCAAGTGCTCTGCATCAAGCCAACACACCTTAGTGAGCTACGACGAGCTACTGTCCTCGATCAACAGTCAGGAGGCACAGATATGACAGGCTCTGTCGCTTTACTGTTAAAAGAACTCCGTCTGCCGGCCTTCCACCGTCATTACCAATCGCTCTGGGAAACCGCCATTGAGAAGAACTGGTCACACACCGATTACCTAGCGGCATTGTGTGAGTACGAGCTCTCAGACCGCTACCAGCGCCGGACCCAGAAGTGGGTACGCGAGGCAAAACTTGCCGCCAACAAGACCTTCTCAGCGCTTGATCAAAGCGCGTTCAGCCGCCCCTGCAACACCGCACTGGCAAGGCTGCAACAAGACAGTGACTGGGCACACCATGCCGACAATGTGCTGTTGATTGGCCCCAGCGGCACTGGCAAAACCCATATCGCTAATGCACTGGGTCATCAACTCACCGAACAGGGGGTACGCTGCAAACTGTTCCCTGCCATAGCGCTGGTTCAGCACTTACAACAGGCCAAGCGCGATCTCGACTTGATGACAGCCATGACACGGCTGGATAAATACAGGGTCGTCATCATCGATGACATCGGTTATGTAAAAAAGACGGATGCAGAAACCCAGGTACTGTTCGAGTTCATCGCCCATCGCTATGAGAGTGGCAGTCTAATCGTCACAGCCAACCAACCATTTAGTGAGTGGGATCAAATCTTCCCAGACAGCATGATGACTGTAGCGGCCATAGACCGGCTGATACACCACGCAACTATTATCGAATTAGAGGGGGAAAGTTACCGAAGACAGCAGCATCTCAAGCAGGCTGCAAAGAGTAAGAAGTAAGACCACCCAACCGGCCATCATAGTTGTCGCGGACCGGACAGGATAGTTGACGCCGAACAACTGGGGGCGTAATGGCTAAACCTTTAATCATGATAACTCTCCTGAAAAAAGGGCCACGGGGCACTTGTCATACCCGCGTGGCCAATGGGGTGTTCATGCTTGAATGAGGAACCGTCGGCTTCCCGACTTGGTGATTGGGTATTGATTCAGGAGCCCTGGCTGATCCTGAAGCAGCTTCTTCGTATTCAGCCCAACCGAATCTTTGCTTCGTTTCCAGCTGACGCTTCCGCTTGGGAAAGTGGCCTTTGAGGCATCACCCATTTGGCTTTGGATGCGCTGCTTGAGGTGCGACTCGGTGGATTTCAGGGTTTCCATTTCAGAACGAATGGCCAGAAGCTCGTCAAACGCCTGGGACAGCTCCTTGCTCTGGCTGAAGTCCAGGGTTTCCCCTTTATCCATTGGGTAGAGATGGCGCAGCGCTCGATCGGCAGAATCGGTTCCGTCAACTGGTGGCGGGGTATCCGTTTCAACGAAGTCCCAGAACTGGCGCTCCAGTACAATCAATGCGGCGATGAGCTCTTCATTCCGTTCAATTCGATAGATTTTCAGTTCTTGCCCACACAGCAGCACGCAGACATCGGCCGCCTGCTTACCCGTCACAGCCAACTGGTGCTGTACCTGACACTGGATGTAGTCCGGCACACCCTCTTTCCAAAGACGTGAACCAAACTCCCCGGCGGTTTTGCATTCCAGGATCTGCACTTCGTCATCCGCAGCCACGGAATAATCGAGGTTCGCCAGCATCCAGTGCTTATCCGGATCGGAATGCTGCAGTACCGCATTCACCCGACGCACTTTGCGGCCTGTCTGCTGGCTGTATTGCTCAGCCACGATGGGCTCCAGAACATGGCCCCAATACACTGGTGAGCTCGGGTCGTCGGAATCTGGCTTTGGTAAGCTCGCATCCCGCCCGGTTTTGACCATCCACAGCTCAAGCTGGGATTGATAAGGGTTCATGCCAATGGCTGCGGAAGCATCGCTACTGCCTATGCCCTGCTTACGCACCTTCAGCCACTCATCTCGACTGAGATCCTTTGTAGAGACCAGCCTCAAAGCTGGTCGCTGCTTCTGAATTACTTTTTCACTCATGCCCATGATGTTTCCTCCAGACATAAAAAAGCCCCGCAAGAGCAATAAGCTCAAACGGGGCTTTATGACGTTTTGGTGTTAGTGAGGGGTGTTAAACCACGAGAGACATGGCCTGTTCTAGTGCACGATTCTTGACGGCAGCGCCGGTTCCGAACCAGGCAGAATCCAGCCGGTGGTCAATTGTTTTAGCCCGACGCTGGTGATCGATGAATTCGGTGACGGCATTCAGCAGGCCATAGGCTGTGCCTTCTGAGGATGCCAAGTTGGCACCCATGCCCTCGCCTTCATACAGGCCCAGTGCTTTAGCCATGGAGCGTTCGTTGGTTTTGCCAACGCCAGCGCCAGAGTCATCGGTGAACACCTTGAGAAAGTAATTTCTGGCCTCGGTGGCTTTCACCTTCCGATCGCTCAGGGTTTTCAGGCGGTACATGAAATCGTCCCAGGCGGAAACGGATATGCCCAACTGTTTCTTCACCAGGTTCGCATCGAATGCTGTGTTGTGCTTCACCTTGACTGCAGTAGCGGTGGCATCCTTAAGCGCCACAGCAAGGGTGTTGTTACACACCACACGGATACTGGTGAATTGAGCTGTTGTGGCCATGGTGCCGTCACAAGCCGTCGCCAGAAGCACATAGGCATTGGTTTGGTCGTTGCCCTTCAGCACGCCGGATTGACCGGTACGGGCCAAAGCCCACATTTTACGGCCACCTTTCAGGACCCCAGCGGTTTCCAGCTCGAAACCGGATACCTCAGTCAGATCCCGGTAAAACTCCAGGATTTCCTCTGGCTGAACCACTTTGAAGCGGTTACCCACCACAGACAGCGGCGCCCGGGTATCCGAGCGGTACAGCACTTTGCTGTCCGGGTAAGCCAGGATCTCTCCGAGGTGGCCGGAGGCGTTGGTAACAAACCGCACGGGGCTTTCTTCAATCTGCCAATCCAGACCGGCCTGCTTCGCCCAAACTTCCAGAGGTTGGTTTGAAGTGAGTTGATTCCCCAGGCCATGCCAAGGGGTTTGGCCAACGTAGGCCATTTGCTCGATAAGATGAGCCATAGTTGTTCTCCTAAGAAAATGCGGGGGAATTAACGAATATCGTTCTCAGAGCCAGAATCAGCACTGAAGGAATAGCCACACTCCAGGCAGTGGTAATTGTCGAGAACGCGGTCATCCAGGACATCGCCCAGAATCACGCCAGCGGATGCACCGGTTGCGCCGCCCAGCAGCGCACCGATGACAGCACCACCGATACCGCCCACCGTTGCGCCTACGGGACCGGCAACGGCACCCAGTGCAGCGCCTGCTCGAGCGCCTGCCGTTGCAGCAATGTACCCGCCATAGGCACCTGCAGAAGCACCGACCACACCGGCCGTTTTCTTACCGTAGTTATTCTTGCCAATCCGAGTGGACTGGCAGTTGGGGCATTGTTCAGCCATTGGGGTTACCTCTGTGAGCGGGGAGGGAGGGCGCTTTCAGTGCCCTAGTACACAGAGGTGATATAGGTTTGAAATCTGTTTAAATTAGAGTCAGGAAGCAAAGCAAAAAGCCGTTGCAGTTACGGAAGATTTCCATACGAACCTATACGGTGGAGGGGGAAATGTTTAAGAACCCCGCCCAAGAAGCGACAAAGTTGCTCCTTAAAGGGTAAAGTAGACGAATCTCCCGATACTTACGAGAAAGCGTCGCCAAAGAGAGCGCACATGAACCTTAAAGAGATTAAGTTAAAGAACTTTCGCTGTTTTGAAGAACAGTCTTTTCAGTTACATCCAGAGTTCAATTTAATTGTAGGCATCAATGGCTCTGGCAAAACCGCCCTGCTTGACGCGATCTCTGTGGTAATTGCCACTTGGCTTTTAGGCTTCAGGAACAGACCGGACAAAAAGTCGCTATCCACTGGCGATGTAAGGCTGAAATATGTCGTCAAGAACGACGAACCTCAGTTCATCGAGTCATGGCCGGTAACGGTAAAGGCTGAGGGAACGATTAATGATAAGGATGTGCGCTGGGAGAGATCTAAGCACTCTGAATCTGGAAATACCCGCTACGGCAATGCAAGCGAGCTAATCTCGCTTGCTCACGATCTGGATGGAAAGCTTGGTGAAGACGTATCTCTGCCACTAATAAGCTATTACGGCACTATGCGACTGTGGCAGGACCCTCGTCAATCCAAAGTACGGCCCGACGTTGTCATCAAGAAAAAGCCCTCTCCGTTAGATGGATATCGCCATTGCGTCGACCCACGCATAGCTACAAGGGAGCTTGTGGCGTGGTTTGCTTCTCAAGAGTGGAGCGCCTATCAACATCGCAAAGAGCCCCTTATGCTAAGAGTCGTGCGTGACGCAATCCTGTCATGCATCGACAAAGCCGAGCACCTTAGCTATGACCCAAAGCGTAAGGAGCTAGTCCTGACCCGCGATAGTAGCGACCCGCAACCGTTCAGCACCTTGAGTGACGGTTTAAGGTGCGTTTTAGCTATGGTCGCAGACATCGCCCAAAAGATGGTGAAGCTGAACCCACACTTGGGAGAAAAAGTCCTCAGAGAAACGGCGGGCGTCGTGTTGGTAGACGAGCTGGACCTGCACCTTCACCCCAAATGGCAGAAACGAATCATTGAAGATCTGAGGACAACTTTCCCGCGAATTCAGTTCATTTGTACGACCCATAGTCCTTTTTTGATCCAGGCCCTTAGGTCAGGAGAGGAGTTATTGGTGCTGGACGGTCAGCCGATCGCTCAGCTTGCAAACAAACCTCTCAAAGAAATTGCTGAGGGCATAATGGGTGTAGAAAACTCAGAAACCAGCCACCGCTATCAAAAAATGAAAGAATCAGGTAAGCGGTATCTTGAGTTGCTGGATGAGGCCGAGCTCTCTCCCGACGATAAACTTGAGGAATTTAAACGACAATTAGCAGACTGCATCGCTCCCTACGCGGACAACCCAGCATATCAAGCAATTCTTGAGATGGAACGAATCAAGAAACTAGGAAGTTAAAATGCGTCCCATCAGAAAGCAGTTATCGCCAGTACCGGGAGATTTTGATGAATATTCGGACGCTAAGCCTGATTTGATCAGCCGACTAGGCATGTACTGTAGCTACTGCGAGAGACCAGTCAGCACCAACCTCGCAGTCGAACATATCGAACCCAAAAAGGGTCCTCACGGCCAGCCGCACCTAACAAACCGCTGGGAGAACTTCCTCCTCGCGTGCGTAAACTGCAATTCAACCAAAGGTGATAAAAAAGTAGATCTGCAAAACCTGCTACTTCCTGACCGTGACAACACCTCAGCAGCCTTCGTCTACCGAAAAGATGGCAATATAGATATTCACAACGCTCTAACTCAACAACAAGCTACGCTCGCAGAGAATACCTTAAAACTCGTGGGTCTGGATAAACCTAAATCAGTAGCACTAGACGCTAATGGTAAAGAAGTTGCACTTGATAGGGTTTCTCAACGCATGCAAGCGCACTTGCTCGCAGAACGTGCAAAAGACAATTTGACCGCGTGCAACTTGGAGCCAATGAGAAAGCAAATCGTCGACACGGCGTTTATAACTGGATATTTCAGCATTTGGATGGCGGTTTTTGACGGAGAGATAGACATGAAGCTTCGCTTCGTTAATGCTTTTAAAGGCACGAAGGACAGCGAGTGTTTCAACCATGTAAATGCCGACCTGATAATGCCGGCACCCAATCCGGATTCCTGGAGTAACGGTAGCAAAGTGTGATCCTCTATAGGGGAGTTGTGGGTAATTTTGTGGGTATCGAACTATTAGGACTTTAAAAGTTACAAATTTTTCAATTAATTAATGACCTTATTAGCGTGACGCCGTCTCCACCAACCAAGAGTTTCAAGAGGTCCATCGAGATCCACTGAAATGCCCTAAAGCCCCGGAAACGGGGCTTTTCTATGCCTGTCTCATCCATATTGATCCACTGGCATCCACGCTCACTTGTGGGTAACGTTTCGGGGAAAGTCTTATTCAACCTTGCCTATAACAAGGGGCTTCCATAAAAGTAAAACGTCGCTTATGCGTTGTACATCACTTGTCCGAGCTCGCTGATATCGTAACCGCCCAGTTCCCCGGCGCGTTGGGCGAACTGTTCGCATTGTGCAAACGCCAGCAGGCGCTGACAGGCCGGTTCAAAGTAGTGCCGGCGGCGCATGGCCAGATCAAAATGCTCCTGCTGCAGTGGAATAAAAGCCAGTCTCTGCCGTCGCGCAACGGCTTCGATTGCAAGGCCCACGTCTGCCTCACCCTGGCGAATAGCCAGAGCGAGATCGTCCTCACCGAGCGACGGATTAGCGGCCCACGTAAGATCTTTGGCGTTGATGCGGTCACGAGTAAGAAAACTCTGCAGCAACTGGCTCGCGCCGGCATCAGGCTGACGATGGGCGACACGTATGCCGGGGCGAGCGATGTCTTCAAATCGAGAAACGCGATGGGGATTATCATAGGCTAAAAGTAGCCCTTGCTGGCGTTTCGCCCAGCGAATCAGCACCAGGTCACGCATGCCGCCAAGGCCTAGAGTAGCGGGGTCGTTATAGCGTTGGTTTTCCGCATGCCAGATATGCATGCCGGCAAGCATCGCGCGGCCGTCGAGCAGTCGCTGAACACCATCGCCGCTTCCCTGACACAACAACGCCAGCTCGGCGCCGCTTTCTTTGATGGCCCACTCCAACAGCGGGTCCTGGCTGCCCGCCAGCACCGGTGGGGTCGGCAGGCCTGTCGCGTCGTCCCCTCCCAGATGGTTCATCAGCCAAAGATCGATACGCTGACGCGGAAACAGAAGCTTTCCTGTCACTCGTACGCAGGGAATAACGCCCTGGCTGACCAGATCATAAACCTTGCGTTCTTTCAGGCGCAGATAATCGGCGACTTCCGACGTCGTTAAGTAGGCGGGGAGGGGCATCGTCTCTCCTGCTGCATGGATAAACGTAAGACTGTTTTAAACTGCATGAATTTCAGCAGACAGTGCAAAGCGTAATTGAAAACAACATTATGCTCAACATTAAGGAGACGCCGCTGTGGAAAATAATGCGTTTTATGTGGCGCTGTCGTTACTGATGAACCTGGACGCCGCATTATTTCAGATTGTGGCTCTGTCGCTGCAGGTTTCGCTTTTGGCAGTACTGGCCGCGGCCCTGCTGGGGTTTCCGCTGGGTGCAGCGGTCGCGCTATGGCGCTTTCCCGGGCGCGGAGGGGTGATTGTCGCGCTTAATGCCCTGATGGGGCTGCCCCCTGTTGTGGCCGGGTTGACTGTTTACTTACTGCTCTCGCGCGCTGGGCCTCTTGGTGAATGGGGGCTTTTGTTTACGCCGACGGCTATGGTGATTGCGCAGTTCGTGCTGGTGCTGCCGATTCTGGCGGCGCTGTCGCGCCAAAAGGTGGAGGAGCTTCTGGGTGAGTACCGGGAACAATTCATTTCACTGGGTATGTCGCGGTCACGAATGATGCCGACCTTGTTGTGGGACGCCCGCTTTACGCTATTGACCGTATTACTCGCCGGGTTCGGCCGCGCCAGCGCCGAGGTGGGCGCTGTGATGATGGTAGGAGGCAACATTGATGGTGTCACAAGGGTAATGACGACTGCCATTGTGCTGGAAACCAGCAAGGGCGACCTTCCGCTGGCGCTGGGGCTGGGGATCGTACTGCTGACGCTGGTAATGCTGATTAATGCAGGCGCTTATGTGGTGAGCGAATTGGCCAAAAGGCGGGTGGGATGACTTCATTTAACGCACTGCTCAACGCCGCGTCCACGCTTTGCCCGCCAACAGCGTTGCGCTTTAAGGGCGTCGCTTTCAGCCACCTGGGCGAGACGCTGTTAGGGCCTTGTTCATTTACCCTGACGGGGCCTGGCCCCACACTGGTTATGGGGCCTAATGGCGCTGGAAAGAGCATTTTGCTGCGACTGGCCCACGGCCTGCTTTCCCCCACCCAGGGACAGGTGTCCTGGTCCGGCGAGGGGCGGCCCCGCCAGGCAATGGTGTTCCAAAACCCGGTGCTGTTGCGCCGCTCAGCTGTGGCCAACCTCACCCACGCGCTGGCGGTGAACAATACCCCGCGCAAGGCACGCAGAAAGCTCGCCCTTGAGGCGCTTGAGCGCTTCGGTCTGACTGCCCGCGCCGATACGTCGGCTCGCGTGCTCTCAGGCGGCGAACAGCAGCGTCTGGCGCTGGCTCGCGCTTGGGTGCTTGCCCCCGCTGTGCTGTTTTTGGATGAACCCACTTCCGCGCTCGATCCGGCGGCAATTAAAGCCGTGGAAACCGCCGTGCGCGAGTTTCACCAGCGGGGAACACGCATCGTCATGACCACTCATGACCTATACCAGGCCAAACGTCTTGCCGGGGATGTACTCTTTCTTGCCGGCGGAAAAATACACGAGCACACCCCCGCTGAATCCTTTTTTAGCTCACCTGTGTCGAAAGAGGCGCGAGCGTTTATTGCCGGAGAACTGGTCGAATAGTGCGGTTCTTGCGCCTTTGCCGAGTAGTTGTTCAATGCAAGTTTTCAAAACACGGCAGGAGAATAACAAAATGAGAAAAACATTAACGCTCGTACTCGCAGGCTTAACCACCATGGGCCTGGCCGCTGGCGCCTACGCCGATGACTACATTACTCTTGCCTCGACAACCTCGACCGAAAACTCGGGGCTATTCAATGCTATCCTTCCGCAGTTCAAGGAGGCCACCGATATCGAGGTACGTGTAGTCGCGGTAGGCACCGGGCAGGCCTTCGAGATCGCCCGCCGCGGCGATGCCGACAGCCTTCTCGTACATGACACGGCCGGCGAACTGCGTTTTGTAGAAAACGGCTACGCCACTGAGCGCGCCGATGTGATGTACAACGACTTCGTAGTGATCGGCCCGGGTAATGATCCGGCGAATGTCGGGCAAGCTCAAACCGTCGCCGAAGCGTTTGCGAACATCGCCCAGGCACAGGCACCGTTTGCCTCTCGCGGCGACGACAGTGGCACCAATCGCGCCGAGCTGCGTCTTTGGGAAAATGCCGGCGTTGAGCCTGATGGCGACTGGTACCGCGAACTCGGCAGCGGCATGGGCCCAACGCTCAATACCGCCGCCGCCATGGATGCCTACGTAATGTCAGACCGCGCCACCTGGGTGGCATTTAAAAACCGGCAGAACCTGACACTACTTTTTGAAGGCGACGACGTGTTGTTCAACCAGTACGGTAGCCTGCTGCTCTCCAAAGAAAAGCACCCGCATCTCAAGCACGATCTGGCTGAGAGGTGGCACGAGTGGCTCATCTCCGAGCAGGGCCAAAAAGCGATTGCCAACTTCCAGGTGGACGGACAACAGCTCTTTTTCCCCAATGCAAAATAGGCTAGTCTCTATTTTCCGCCATTGAGGTCTAAACTAGTGGCGTTTCTGAAAGGACAGCAACAAACATGACGATCACCTATCTTCTGCCGAACCCTGCCGACCCTCGGCTATCCCGTACGGTTGAGGGCGTTGACGAAAACGGTCAACCGAAGTCGATCAGCGTGATCGAAGAGCGTCCTCTGACCATCTATCTGAACAGTCAGGAAATCGTCACGGCAATGACCATCGGCGATCATCCGGAGTACCTGGCACTCGGTTTTCTGTTGAATCAGGGTATGCTGAAAGAGACAGACAAGGTCACGGGGATTGATTTCGACGAAGAATTGGAAGTTGTTGTGGTCCGCACCGCGGGTGTTACTGATGTTGAGGACAAGCTGGAAAAGAAAACCCGCACCTCCGGCTGCGCCGTGGGCACTGTGTTCGGTGACATGATGGCAGGGCTCGACGGGCTGTCACTGCCGGATACACCGGTGCACACCAGTACCTTTTACGATCTCTCCTACCAGATTAACCACACGCCCAGCCTGTACATGGAAACCGGCGCCATTCATGGCACTGCCCTGTGTCAGGGCCTTCAGATTCTGGCTTACATGGAGGATGTCGGGCGTCACAATGCGGTCGACAAGATCGCAGGCTGGATGCACTTAACCGGCATCCAGGCGTCGGATAAAGTCCTCTATACCACTGGACGCTTGACCTCCGAAATGGTGATCAAGACAGCCCTGATGGGGATCCCTACCCTCATCAGCCGATCAGGCTTTACGGCCTGGGGTGTCGATATTGCCCAGCAGGTTGGGTTAACGCTGATCGGACGGATGCGAGGCAAGAAATTCACCTGCCTCAGTGGCCAGCACCGTCTGGTGTTCGATCAGGACTTGTCGCAGATTCCCGATGAAGACAAAAAAATGCGGCGCAAGGGCGCTCAGCGTGATTGACTCGAGCGGAGCACTATTAATGGGAACGGAACATGACTGAGTGCGCGGTCATTCTGGCGGGAGGCCAGGCAAACCGAATGGGCGGTGGTGACAAAGGACGATTGATGCTGGGCGATCAGTCATTGATCCATCGCGTCATCGATCGAATCACACCGCAGGTCGGCGCCGTAGTGTTGAATGCCAATGGGGATTTGAGTCGTTTTGATGATCTGCGTTTGCCCGTGGTAGCCGATTCTATCGCCGATTTTCCGGGCCCGCTGGCCGGTGTGCTCGCAGGCATGGATTGGGCTGCCGAGCAGGGGCATGAATGGCTGATCAGTGTCGCTGCGGATACCCCTTGCTTCCCACTGGATCTGGCAGCGCGATTGGCCGAATGCCATACCCCGGTGGTTTTGGCCGCCACGCCGGATCCGGAGCGTGGCCGACTGCCCCAGCCGACCTTTGGCCGTTGGCAGGTCGCTTTGCGACATGATCTGAGGGCCGCCTTGAATGACGGCGTTCGCAAGATCCGCCAATGGACCCTGGCCAAGGGTGAGTCGTTGGTATTGTTTGGCCCGGACGATTTTTTTAATATTAACACACCGGAAGATCTGGCTTGGGCGGAGCAGCACCTGAAGTGAACGTCATCGGCATTGTGGGCTGGAAAAACTGCGGGAAAACCACCCTGGTCAGTTCATTGATTCGTGAGCTGACCAGCAGAGGGTTAACGGTAAACTCGATCAAACATGCCCATCATGCGGTGGATGTGGACCAACCCGATACCGATAGCTACCGTCATCGTGATGCCGGCGCCAGGGAGGTCATACTGGCGGGTGGGCAACGCTTCGCTATCATGCACGAGTTGCGCGGCGCAGACGAACCAACACTTGAAGAACTGCTCGCCCGGCTGGGGCCCTGCGACTGGGTCATAGTCGAGGGGTTTAAAGCCCATTCACACCCCAAAATTGAGGTGCACAGGCAGGAGTGCAACCGTGAGCCACTGTACCCGAACGACGCCAGCATCATTGCTGTGGCAACGGACTATTCTCCGGATTTTGCGGGTCCTGGTTTTGATATGAACGACGTGCCTGAACTCGCTGACTTTATTCTAAATTCTGGAAAGCCATGAACCCGCTTCGTAATGACTGTTTTGCCTTGCCCCCCGGGGTAAACTGGACGCCGGTAAACGAGGCGCTGAAGCGATTGCGCTCACGCTTACACCCAGTAGTGGGTGTGGATCACGCTGTCCCGCTGTCGCAGGTAAATGGCCGGATACTGGCGAGCGATGTCTATGCGCCTCGCGCTCACCCCCCCAGCAGCAATTCTGCGGTCGATGGCTATGCGTTTGCAGGGCCTTTGACCGAGGTGCCCTGCGCCCTTCCTTTAATTGATGGCCGAAGTGCCGCCGGGGAGCCGTACAAGGAGCATGTGCCTGAGGGACACGCTATTCGGATTCTAACCGGCGCGGTGATACCGGCCGGCACTGATACGGTGGTTCTGGAAGAGGACTGCGAAGTCGTCGGTGATCAGCTACATTTGAACGGCACATTAAAAGCGGGCGCCAATCTGCGTAAGGCCGGTGAAGACATCAAGGCACAGGACCGGATTCTAACAGCGGGCACCCGCCTGACGCCTACCCAGATTTCAGTCCTCGCCAGTGTTGGTGTCGAGTCGGCCGAAGTCTATCAGCGGCTTCGCGTCGGAGTCCTGTCCACGGGTGATGAGGTGAAGCCAGTCGGTTCAGCAGTCACCGATTGGCAGATTTACGATGCAAATCGCCCGATGCTAAGCGCTCTGGTAGCACAGCTTGGCTATCAGCTGGTGGACCTGGGCCACGTGCTGGACCGGGCCGAAGACGTCAAAGCGGCGTTGGAGCGCGGAGCTGAGCAGTGCGACTTGATCCTGACCAGTGGAGGCATTTCCGCAGGCGACGAGGACCATGTGTCGAAAACACTGAAAGCCCATGGTGAAATCAGCAATTGGCGCATTGCGATCAAACCGGGTCGCCCCCTGGCGCTGGCCATGTTCCAGGGCACGCCCGTGGTGGGTTTGCCGGGGAATCCGGTTGCAGCCTGGGTTTGCGCGCTGTGCTTTGGCACACCCGCGATGGCGCTGCTGGCAGGGGGGGAGTGGTTCGAACCCCAAGGCTATATTGTTCCCGCCAACTTTTACAAGAACAAAAAGCCGGGGCGCAACGAGATGTTGCGAGCTAGGGTCCGTAATGGGCAGGTTGAGGCATTCGGCTCTGAAGGCTCGGGCCGGGTCACCGGCTTGGCCTGGTCCGACGGTTTAGTGGATTTGGACGACAGCGCTCAGCAGATAGAGCCAGGAACTCCAGTGAGGTTTATTCCCTACGCCAGCTTCGGCCTGTAATGCCTGTCGAGCATAATCAGTCGTAGCCGCCATGGACGGCAAAGGCTTCAAGCGAAGCATCTTGCGGTGCGCGAGTGTGGTAGGTCTCCTCAACACCCAACTCTGTCAGTGTGCGGCTGACCATCATCAGGGTGTTGTCCTCAAAGTCCTCGCACATGCTGCGCATCTGGTCGATTTCTTCGCAGGCGAAGGGGTAGGCAGCATCAATATCCGGCGCATTATAAAGCTCGACAAAGGTTTTCGCCAGGGTTGTGCGCAGCTGCTCCAATTCGGCTTCAGTGATGCTGCAAACACCAACAAAACTGGCGCGTCCACCAGATTCTATGCTGTACCAACCGTTACTGAAGGCCTGACGAGCCTTACCCTTCAGCTCGGCTTCGGTCCAGTTGGAAAATTCAAATCCGCCCGAGATTGCCCATTCTCCGCTGGGCGCCGGCAGTGCAAATACGTTTTGGTCAGATATATCCAGGCGCAGGGTTCGGGCCAGTTTCATGTGTGCTCCGCGAATTCAATCAAACTCAGTGTCTCGGTCATGACATCCTGGCGCAATAGCATCCGGCCTTTTTCATCCAGTCCAAAAAAGACACCGGGCTTTGGGTAGCTAATCGTTTCACCCAGAGTGTCGCAGCGTGGCCGCCACTCTTTGTGTACGCGCTCGAATCCGCTATCCATGAAGTGGGTCAGCCACAACAGGGTGTGTTTGGACCAGCTTTCCAGCAGCGCCATGGGGGTGATTTCGACGCAACCTTCCTCTTGCAGACAGGTTTCATTCGGGTTTTTGCCAGGCTCGTCGTTCAAAGCCTTGAAGGCCACATGAATGCCGATGACTAGCCATTTAGGACGCGCTTTGGGATCTGACACGTCCGCTGCAAAGCGGACACCACCGCAGACCGCGCCATTGACCTTGATGCGATCAGGCCATTCAAAGTGCACGGGCACTTCCGGCGGCGCCAGTGCGCCCAGACTTTTGGCCAAGCCTATTTGGGCAACGTAGACGGCTTGAATAGCATCTTCCAAAGGCGTTTCCGGCGCCAGCACTAAGGCCGCGCGCAAGATGTCGACCGCCTCGGAGTAAAAAATCGTGCCCGAATCGACTCCTGCGATGGCTCGGCTGACGGCTTTATCAAACGGATCTGTGTGTTTGGCAACCACTTCGCCAGAGAATAGCGGCGGGAATTGAGGTGATTCGCTCATCGCATGGCCTGGGCGTAAACGTCAGAAGCGATAATTTCATCCGCAATGCGCTGGAAGGTTTGGGCCTGAGGGCTTTCCGGCTTTGACACCACAATTGGAACCCCGCCGTCCGAACCGATACGAATGTCCAGGTCGAGCGGGATTTCTCCCAAAAAGGGCGCTCCAATCTTTTTTGCCTCAGCCCGGGCGCCGCCGGATCCGAAGGGGTGATGCTCTTTACCGCAGCCGTCGCAGACAAAGGATGCCATGTTTTCAATTAAGCCAAATAGTGGCACTTCCATCCGGTTGAACATATCAATGCCTTTGCGCGCGTCCATCAGTGCAATGTCCTGAGGTGTCGAGACCACAATTGCACCCGCAACAAAGAATTTCTGGCTCAGGGTCATCTGGACGTCACCTGTGCCCGGCGGAAGATCCACCAGCAACACGTCCAGCCTGCCCCAATCCACCTGGTTCATCATCTGCTCCAGGGCACCCATCAGCATAGGACCGCGCCAGATAATGGCTTCGTCATCCGGGGTCATCAGACCCAGGGACATCAGGGTCACACCGTGGTTGCGCAGGGGCAGTATGGTATGCCCGTCAGGGCTGGAAGGGCGCCCTGAAACACCCAGCATGCGGGGCTGGCTGGGGCCGTAGACGTCGGCGTCTAATAAGCCAACTTTAAGACCTTTCGAGGCTAGCGCGACAGCCAGATTGGACGCCACTGTCGACTTGCCTACGCCGCCTTTGCCCGAGGAGATGGCAATGATGCGATCAATCCCCTCCGGGTTTTTGTCTTTCGGCCGGGGCGCGTCTGAAGCGATCAGCCCGGGTTTTCCTACTTCGGTGTATTGAACCATGCTGTGTCCTGTTTGGTTTTTAGTTGTCTAGGTAGTCGTCCCTGGTGCGAACCCGGGGACGCTCGCCCATCGCCATGGGCGAGTTATCGCCGTGGAATTGGGCTTTGACTCGACAGTCGTTACACATCTTAATTAGCTGAACATTATCAGCGTTGGTGTACATCCAGTGTTTGTTCTCCAATTTTTCAACAATTCGGTTAATGGTGCTGGCAACGCCAAAGGGAGCGCCACAATTGACGCATTCGAAAGGGTCTTCGCCATGCAATGCTCTTGGGATCAGCGCATCGTTCGACAGATCCAGCCGGGGCTTCAGAATGATGGCCGTTTCCGGGCAAGTGCTTTCGCAGACGCCGCATTGAACACAGGCGTTTTCCGTGAACTGAACCTCTGGCCGGTCCGGATGATCGCCCAGGGCACCAGTGGGACAGAGCGATACGCAGGCCAGACAGAGCGTGCACTTGTCGGAATTGATCTCGATTGCGCCGTAGGGTGCACCCGCTGGCAGGGCAATCGGCGCTTCGATCCTGTCTGCCATTGCGGCGACGGTGACCCGTGTGATGTCACGGCGACCGCCGACCAGTAAAATCGGTTCGCTCACTCGCCCGACGTTGTCTCCAGCCTCGCCAAGTTCCTCGGCTGCGATCACACGGACTCGGCTGGGGGAGTTTTTGGTACCGCTGAGCATAGCCTGGGCCAACTCAACTTCAGCGGTAACCGCCTGGCGGTCTGTCTTGTTGTCCGCCAGTATCAGAACTTCGGCGTAGCCCGCGCCAAACGCCGCCATTATCTCAGCATGGCCGATACGATCGATATGCTCCAGACCCAGCGGAATCAGGTCGTCCGCCAGTCCATCGTAATATCGTGCCAGGAAGGCAATGGCGTCCGCACCAGCGCCCAACGTATGAAAAACCAGGCGCGGGGTTTCGTCGGTATGCTCGCGATAGACCTTCGCCATAACCGCCATAACTTGGGTCAGGGCCTCGAAGGGAGTTTCGTTCATGGTTACGGCCGACGTCGGGCAAACCGCCGCACAGGATCCGCACCCGGCGCAAATATCCGAATTGATTTCTACGTGGTCCCCGGCGGAAAAAATCGCCTCGGTGGGGCAAACGTCCAGACAGCGGGTGCAACCGGGCTGATTCGCCCGGGAGTGCGCGCAAAGGGAGGTTTCCAGCTTGAAATACACGGATTTCTCAAACTCACCGACCCGGTCCCTGGCAGTCAAAGCAATACGTTCTAACTCTCCGGCTTTGGTCGGATCGGCCCAAAAGTAGCCGTTGCGTTTTTGATAACTGGGAAACGCCGGCTCGCCGCCACGCAGGTCGATAAACACGTCGCACTCACTACGGGCGGTGGCTTCAGCCTCGCCGTAACCGAGGGCGCCGCGACCCGCGAGATTCAGGGTCTGCAGCTGAGCAAACTCCAGTTTAAAGCAACCTAACGCGCCCTGAGCGGCCGTCAGTTGACCTTTAGCAACGTTGTAACCGGCGGAGGGCAGCTGTATCGGCCCCGCATCATTGACGATGCAAGTGACGCCCAGTTCGTCCTGCACCAGCTCGGCCATTCTGATGGTCTGCTCGGTGGGGCCGACAATGCAACACACACCGCTGGACTGAATGGTTTTCAAGGGCACCATAGGAGCCGGTAGTTGGGCCGCGGCGATCAAGGCTGCTTGCTTGGCGTGTACGCGTTTGGGCTTTGCGCTCGATGCGCTCCAGCCAGCGCGATCTCGGATGTCGATGGTACTCAGCGGCGCGGATTGCTGAATTTCAGCTTGTACGTCCTCGCTTAAACGCTCGAATAAGGCGGCCTGTTGGCCACAGGCAATGAGCAATTCGTTACTGTCACCCAGGTGCTCGGCGGCAGTCTTCATATCTTTGCCGCACAGTTGATCCACCACGATCACCTGCTCAGCCGCCGCGGCCGTTTGCAGTGCCTTGGGATTAAAAGACTGAGTTTTGTCGCAGGTACATAACAGTAGGGTTTTGTGTGCCGTCATAAGAGTTCAAACTCTTTTAGTTGTTTTATACGCATACATGGTTATTGCCGTTTGTCGAGCATGCCACAGTCGTTTGTCATTGGACAATTGAATAATTGTTTGGGCTCTGCTAGCTTTATAAAAAAAAGAGAGTTGCCATGAGCAGTCGCACAGATAACTGGAAACGCGAGTTACAAGTTGGTGCCGTAGTTCGCCGGTCGCCTGGTGTGACGCGGTGGGCGCGGGATATCTGGAAGCCAGTGGCTGTTATACTGGGCGCACCGGAGGCGTTTTGGAAAGAGTTGGTCCGCGAAGGCGAGGTGGTCGATTACCACGCTGGCACTGTGGCAATGGAATTATTTCGCGCCGATGTAGAGTCCTACCTTGTCTCCTTGAATATGACTGTCCCTTCGGTGTGGGTCATCCTGGATCGTGATGAAAGCCATCGGTCCCCATCAGGCTGGTTCGTTAGCACCATTACCGCGAGTGCCTTCGAGGCTCAGGAAGCCTTGGACAGTGGCGAGAGCATCGTCGAAGCTGTGCCGATTCCCGAGTCTCTTGCAGCCTGGATCGACGAGTTTATCCAGATGCACTACATCGAAGAGCCGTTCAAGAAACGCCGTCGCGACAAGCACCGGGTTGATGGCATCCAGGATGGAAAAGGCGATGTACGTATCCCTCAACAGAGCGACGTTTTCCGCGCACCCGCCCACATTAAAAAACCAAGAGTTCACTGATGACTGAGTCACGCTTACAGCGTTGGACACGCAAAAAAACCAAAGCTGGCAAAGAAACTGAACTCGCTCCCGCTTCGACGGTTGAGCCCGAACTGTCGTTCGAAGAACAGGAACTTGCCGTTAATGAGGTCATGCCCGAGCTTGGGGTATTGGAGAAGTACGATTTGCCTGACCCGGATGCAATCGAGCTGGGCACAGACATTACAGGGTTTATGCGGAAAGAGATTCCTGAACTTCTGCGCCGCAAGGCCCTGCGTGCGCTTTGGAAGTCCAACCCGGTTCTGGCGGTGCTGGACGGACTTAATGACTACGATGAAGATTTCTCTGATGCCGCCATTGCAGGCAACGCCGTAAAAACCCTGTACAAGGTGGGCCAAGGTCTAATCGATAAAACCAAAAGGGTTGACGTGCCAGCTGAGACTCAGGTCGAGGCTCTGGAAACCGTTGCCCCCGTGGTTACCCCAGAACTGGGCGCCGAAACACCAAAGCCCGAAATCACTGCTGATTCCTTGGCCACTACTCACCGTTTCGAACCTTCAGTTATCGAGGCTGAGGCGAAAGTGACCGAAGCTGACGTGGAACCTTCGCCGCGCTATCGCCCCCGGATGCGTTTTGAATATTAGTATTTGTAGACAAAGTTGCGCGAAAAGCGAATCGGTTATATAAATACTAGTGAATGTAACCGTCAAACAATAACTCCAAGGACAAAGATTTGACTAACACAGCTGAAGTTCAGTGCCCTCGCTCGATCAGCGACGAAGATCGTGCGCGAGCCCAAATATATCAGTTGCTGGGTGTCTTGCTGGGCGGCCCACCTTCAATTGAGCTACTTCGGGGGTTGGCATCCTTGCAGGGTGACGACACCCGGTTGGGGTCCGCCTCCAAAAATCTGGCTGCTCTTGCGGAACGCACCGCACCTGGTGACGCCGAGCGGGAGTACAACAACCTGTTCGTCGGCCTCGGGCGCGGTGAACTACTGCCGTACGCCAGTTATTACCTAACCGGTTTTTTGAACGAGAAGCCCCTTTCGGATTTGCGTACCGATCTGATGGCCAGGGGCATCAAATCCAGTGACCACGTTAAAGAACCTGAAGATCATATGGGCACGCTGTGTGAAATCATGGCGGGCATTATTGCGGGCGAGTTCGTGTGCGACAGTGATTTGCCTTCACAAAAAGCCTTTTTTGACGCGCACTTGGCAAAGTGGGCGGCGTTGTTTTTTACTGATTTAGAAAAAGCGCAAACCGCGATCTTCTATACTCCTGTGGGCACGTTGGGTCGGGCTTTCATGGCTGTAGAGGCTGATGCGTTTGCAATTCAGTAACGGGGATCTATCCGATCCCTTAACTCAGGTAGAGGTGTCCTATGGACAACCAAAAGCGTGAAAACAGCCGTCGCCGTTTCTTGCGGATGGCGGTAACTGCAGTTCCGGCTGCCGTTGCACTGGTAGTGGCACCGAACGCCGCAGCCAAGGTCGTTAAAGCCGCCCCTAAAAGCCGCGGTCTACGTGACACTGAGCACACACGTAAATATCTGGAATCGGCTCGCTTTTGAGGAAGCGTGAGTCATTCAAGGTTGCGTGATGCTCTTGGACGATTGCATTTCCAGAAAACGAGAATAAAAAAAAGAGGTGCCTGATATGTTAAGAAAGAAAACCAACGGGGTAGCGAAGGGCTCCCGTACAGGATCTTTACTTTCACCCCTCGCCGCAAAAACTATGGACCGCCGTGGGTTCTTGACTGCCTCCGGTGTCGCCGTGGGTGGACTGGCGGCTTTGTCGCTGACGTCTACGCGCGTTGAGGCTGCTACCCCGTCGACGGGGGGGGGCGAAGTAGTTCGCAAAAAGTCAGTGTGTACGCACTGCGCGGTCGGCTGTACGGTCGAGGCTGAAGTTCAAAATGGCGTATGGACTGGCCAGGAACCCGCTTGGGACAGCCCCATCAACCTGGGTGCCCACTGCGCTAAAGGCGCCGCGGTGCGTGAGCACGCTCATAACGATCGCCGTCTGAAATATCCCATGAAAATGGTCAACGGCCAGTGGCAGAAGATCCCCTGGGATCAGGCGATCAACGAAATCGGCGACAAGATGGTGCAAATCCGCGAAGAGAGCGGCCCTGACTCGGTTTACTGGTTGGGCAGTGCGAAGTTCTCGAACGAACAGGCCTACCTGTTTCGTAAGTTTGCGGCCTACTGGGGCACCAATAACGTCGATCACCAAGCCCGTATCTGTCACTCAACGACGGTAGCCGGCGTAGCCAACACCTGGGGCTACGGTGCGATGACCAACTCGTTCAACGACATTCACAACTCCAAAGCAATCTTCTTGATCGGGGGTAACCCCGCAGAAGCACACCCGGTGTCGCTGCTGCACATTTTAAAAGCCAAGGAAGAAAACAACGCGCCGCTTATTGTGTGCGATCCACGTTTCACGCGCACCGCGGCTCATGCTGATGAGTATGTGCGTTTACGTCCGGGTTCAGACGTCGCGCTGGTCTGGGGCATCCTGTGGCACATCTTTGAAAACCGCTGGGAAGACAAGGAGTTCATCCGTACCCGAGTTTACGGCATGGACGAAATCCGTGAAGAAGTCGCGCGCTGGAACCCTGCGGAAGTTGAGCGCGTTACCGGTGCTCCGGGTGCTCAACTCGAGCGCGTCGCGCGTACGTTGGCTAATAATCGCCCGGGTACTATCATTTGGTGTATGGGTGGTACCCAGCACACCAACGGTAACAACAATACTCGTGCGTACTGTATATTGCAGTTAGCGCTGGGTAATATGGGCGTCGCCGGCGGCGGTACCAATATCTTCCGCGGTCACGATAACGTTCAGGGTGCCACTGACCTGGGTGTCCTGGCTGATACCTTGCCCGGCTACTACGGCCTGACCGCTGGTGCCTGGGCTCACTGGGCACGCGTCTGGGACGAAGACCTGGATTGGTTGAAGGGTCGTTTTCCCTCATTCGATAAAAACGGCAAGACCCTCGCCATGATGAACGAGAAGGGCATTCCCGTGTCTCGCTGGATCGATGGTGTTCTGGAAGCCAAGGAAAACCTGGACCAACCCGATAACACCCGCGCTATGGTTCTGTGGGGCCACGCGCCCAACTCGCAGACCCGCATGCTTGAAATGAAGGAAGCCATGGAAAAGCTGGACCTTCTGGTCGTAGTGGATCCCTTCCCCACCGTTTCAGCGGTGCTGCATGATCGCAAAGAGGGTGCTTACCTGCTGCCAACGACCACCCAGTTCGAGACCACGGGTTCCGTCACCGCCTCGAACCGTTCGCTTCAGTGGCGTGAAAAGATATTCGAGCCCCTGTTCGACTCGAAGGTCGATCACGAAATCATGAAGCTGTTTGCCGACAAGTTTGGTTTCACCGATCGCATGTTCCGCAACATTGCTATCGAAGGCGACGAGCCGGTGATTGAAGACATCACTCGTGAATTCAACCGTGGCATGTGGACCATCGGCTACACTGGTCAATCGCCGGAGCGCCTCAAAAAACACATGGCGTACCAGCACCACTTTGACAGGACCAGCCTGCGTGCGGTGGGTGGACCCTGCGATGGTGATACCTACGGTCTGCCGTGGCCGAGCTGGGGTACGCCCGAGATGAACCATCCGGGAACCGCAAACCTGTACGATCTGTCGCTTCCAGTATCACAGGGGGGGCTCACCTTCCGTGCCCGCTTTGGTGTTGAGCGCGATGGCGTAAACTTGCTTGCTGACGGTGTTTACTCGAAAAACTCAGAGATTAAAGACGGGTACCCCGAGTTCACCATGCAAATGCTGATGGATTTAGGCTGGGATAAGGACCTGACGGCTGAAGAGCGGGCCAGCATTGATGCGGTGGCGGGTGCCGAGACCAACTGGAAGACCGATCTGTCAGGCGGTATTCAGCGTGTTGCGATCAAGCACGAGTGTGCACCCTTTGGTAACGCCAAAGCCCGTGCGGTGGTCTGGAACTTCCCGGATCCAGTGCCGGTTCACCGCGAGCCGCTGTACACCACGCGTCGCGATCTGGTCAAAGATTACCCGACTTATGCCGACAAGCATTTCTGGCGTGTCCCGACCCTGTACGAGTCAATTCAAAAGAAAGACTTCAGCAAAGACTTCCCCATTATTCTGACTTCAGGCCGCTTGGTTGAATACGAGGGTGGTGGTGACGAGACGCGTTCAAACCGCTGGCTGGCGGAACTGCAGCAGGACATGTTCATCGAGGTGAATACGCGCGACGCGAATAACCTGAACATTCGCGACGGCAAGGACGTCTGGGTTTCTGGCCCTGAGGGCGGACGCATCAGGGTGAAGGCGATGGTCACCGAGCGCGTCGGCGAAGGCGTGGCCTTTATGCCGTTCCACTTCGGCGGACATTTAGAGGGTAAGGACCTAAGGGACAAGTATCCCAAGGGCTCTGATCCCTATGTCTTGGGCGAATCCACTAACACGATTCAAACATACGGGTATGACTCGGTCACGCAGATGCAAGAGACCAAAGCCACCCTGTGCTCGATTATGCCGGCATAATAGGAGGTGTAGACCATGGCACTTGAAGGACAAGCACGCGCAAAATTCCTTTGCGACGCCGAACGCTGCATCGAGTGTAATGCTTGCGTAACGGCCTGTAAGAATGAGCATGAAGTCCCTTGGGGCATCAACCGTCGACGCGTCGTCACCATCGAGGATGGTAAACCCGGCGAGCGTTCAATCTCGGTGGCTTGCATGCACTGTTCAGACGCGCCCTGTATGGCCGTTTGCCCTACGGATTGCTTTTACCAGACTGAAGACGGAATAGTGTTGCACTCCAAAGACCTGTGTATCGGTTGTGGGTATTGTTTTTATGCTTGCCCCTTCGGCGCGCCCCAGTTTCCCCAAGCGGGCAACTTTGGTAGCCGTGGCAAGATGGACAAATGTACGTTTTGTGCAGGCGGTCCAGAAGAAGACAACTCATCGGCCGAGTTCTCCAAGTACGGGCGCAACCGTATTGCAGAGGGCAAGTTGCCGATCTGTGCGGAAATGTGCTCGACCAAAGCGCTGTTGGCCGGTGATGGCAACGAGGTGGCAGACATCTATCGCCAGCGGGTGGTGAGCCGTGGTTTCGGTTCGGGCGCCTGGGGATGGGGCACGGCCTACGAGAAGAAGGGCGCTTAAGCCCGCCCGACTGCTCCGGGGCCCTCGGGCCCCGGAATTGCTTGGGGCAAAGAATTCTTTTTGTCCGTTCCGTTGGAGTGCTTCCATGAACTTTAAAATATTTGGTGTCGCCGTTTTTGTATTGGCTACACTGATCTTCAATCCTGCCTTGGCGCAAGAGGCCTCCTCTGTCGATCGGACTGGTACTGGGGGAGCTCAAACCCTGGACGATATCATGGCTCGTCAAGCGCAGTTGGAAGTTGACGAGACCTTTCGGTCTGAGAACCTGGGTGATCCAGCCGATGCAGCGCTGAACAGTGATGAACTGGGTACTCTGGGAGGGCGCTCTGATGCCGACATCTGGCGCGGCATTCGTTACAACGAGATTGACTCCAGCACGCAGGTCCGGGGGCCTGCGGTTGACGTCCTGATCCAGGACGGCGGCATATCCTGGTATAAGCTGCGTGAAGGACCGATCATTACCTACGGCGGTGGCGCACTGTTAGGCACCATTCTGCTGCTTGTGGTGTTCTACTTTGCGCGCGGAAAAATCATGATCGACGGTGGCCCTGCGGGCACCAAGATTGAACGATTCAAAGCCATCGAACGGTTTGGCCATTGGTTGTTGTCGGGCTCGTTTGTCGCATTAGGTATTACGGGCCTGCTGACCCTAATGGGGCGCAGTTTCCTGATCCCTGTTATAGGGCCTGAAGCCTTTTCGACTCTGGCGATCGGCTCCAAGTGGATTCACAACAACATTGCATGGGCCTTTATGTTGGGTCTGGTGATGACCTTCGTCATGTGGGTGGCGCACAACATCCCCAATAAGCTGGACTGGCAGTGGCTCAAGGCGGGCGGCGGTATTTTCACCAAGGCTCATCCTTCAGCAAAGAAGTTCAACGCCGGTCAGAAAATTGTTTTCTGGACTGTGATGGTGCTGGGTTTCTCAGTGTCTTTGTCAGGCTTGTCTCTGTTGTTCCCGTTTGAAATTTTTATGTTCGCCGATACGTTTGCCATCATGAACAGCATTATGGGAACAGACTTCCCCACAGTGCTGGCACCGCACGAAGAGATGCAGTACGCCAACATCTGGCACTCGATTGTCGCGTTCGTGATGATGGTCGCAATAATGGCACATATTTATATCGGTTCAGTCGGTATGGAAGGTGCCTTCGATGCCATGGGTAACGGTCAGGTTGATGTGGAGTGGGCGCGTCAGCACCACGATCTGTGGGTCGCTGAGGTCGAAGCTAAACAAGGCAAAGGAGAATCATCGTGAAAGTCATGATTTTCGCATTTGTTGCAGCCCTAGTCATCGCCTCTCTCGCCCCTGTAGTTCTGGATCAGTTCGGGTGGTCTTCTGCCGAGCAATACAGCAGTGAGAGCGTGCGGCTTGAATGATCAATCAGAGCTATATCAAGAGGTACTCCAAATCGATGCCATCGGTCTGGTGTGCCCTCTTCCCATCTTGCGTTTAAAAAAACGCACTCAGGTTTTGCCCAGCGGCACTCAGATAGAGTTTCTGGCCGATGACCCCAGCGGTCGACGGGATTTACAGACGCTGTGTAAGCTGACCGGACACAGGATTGAGTGGATTCGCGAAGAGGATGCCGGTGTCATCCGTTATCGTATCTGTTTAGCCTAGTTGGCGTTCGAGAGATGGACGTTGTACTGATTTCATTTTCAGCACGCACTAACCCCAACGCTAGCAGTGCCGCTGTGGCAAAAACGGCAGATAATGTGTTACGAATACGGTTGTCTGTTTTAATTCCATACATAATGCGTAGCGACATTCAGCCATTCATTTCATATTTATCATACCGGGGACACACATTATGGCCGTGTTAGATCCATTTCATCTCGCCATACAAGTTCGAGATATAAACGAGGCTCGCCGATTCTATGGTGATCTTTTAGGCTGCCCCGAAGGCCGCTCATCCGACAGCTGGGTTGATTTCGACCTGTACGGTCACCAGTTTGTTTGTCATCTCAACCCTGCACTAAAAGAGCAATCCGCAAGCAGTCATAAAAACCCTGTAGACGGCCACGGCGTGCCCGTTCCGCACTTTGGGGTGGTTCTGGAAATGGATGCATGGAACAAGCTATCTGCAAAACTACGTGAGCACGGAGTGGCTTTCGAAATTGAGCCCTACATACGCTTTAAAGGGGAGCCAGGGGAGCAAGCGACCATGTTTTTTTACGACCCGTCTGGCAACGCTCTGGAATTCAAAGCCTTCACGGATCGCGAAGCCCAACTATTCCGCAAAAACTGAGTCTCTGAATCCGATATTTACGACTCATTGCGAGGGCCAGCGCAGTGAGTTACTTTGCCTAAAGCCTTGCCAGGTTTTGCAGTGTGGTGGATCCACTCGCGTTGCGCAGTTTCTATCAAATCTTCGGCGTAGTAAGTGCCAAGATTCAGGGGATTGACTCGGGTCGTCGCCCTAGAGGAAAAATCCGGCGGACTAGCGATTTTTGCAGGTTCGGTAACGCATAAAAAAACCAACCTCGTAACGAGGCTGGCTTTTTGTCAGGCGGAAAACGCCCTGTTTTAGCTTGGCAGGTATTCCCTGCTCCAGCTCAACCCTGCGATGTCACGCTCAATCATCGATTCAACTTCCGCTTCGGTATAGCCGATACTGGCCAGAACGCTGCGGGTGGAGTGACCGAATTGCTCGGCTGGCACAAAGGCCCGGGTAGATGCTTCTGTCGGGCGAACTGAGCAGTGATCAATCTGCGTAATGCTGTGGCCACTGGGGTGGTTCACGTAGGTTGAGAACGAGAAACTCCCCAAAGCCGTTCCCGGTGTGCCATCAGCTTCGCGGTTGTACTGTTCGCGCAAATCTCCAATGGCATTCGGTTGGGCTGCTGCAATGCTCGCTTCCTGCAGAATGTCTGCCCAGTAGTTGGCCGGCGCTGTCTGGAAAGCTGCGCGTAAGAACTCGCTGGTACTGGCCGCTGAACTAATGCCTTGTAAACCTTCGATGCCTTCGAGCTTGTCCATCTCCGAGCGGTTTGAGTCCAGGAAAACCCAGCCCTCACTGGTTTTATAAAAGTGCGACAACTCGTGGTGACCCAGTGCTTCCCGTCCGGATGGCTCGTTGAACGGCGCTCGGCCCTTATAGTCAAAGGCAAACGGAATTTGGGCAATGTTGGTCACCGCCGACAGGGAGGTGCGTGCGCGAGTGGCCTGGCCAGTTTTCAACTTGTGATAGAGAGAAACCGCCATACCCAGGCCCGCAGCAAAGCCACAGTTTACGTCCAGAGTACCGAGGTGAGCGTGCTCTTCTGGAGTAGCCGGGCCACCGAAGCGGCTCATGATGCCACTGTTTGCCTGAATAATGTCGTCGTACCCGATGTAGTCAGTCTTGGGCCCGAGCAGAGGACCACCAAGGCAATCGAGGCGACAGAACAGAACACCGGGGTTCAAGGCCTGCAGGCTGTCGTTATCCAATCCCAAGGGCTTCATTTGGCGATCTGGCGCATTAATCACAACCATGTCCACTGAGCGCACAAGGCGGTTAAACCCCTCGCGACCTTCCGCTGTGGTTATATCCATCAACGCACTTTGTTTATTGACGTTGGTCTGGAAAGTGAACAATACGCCAATCAAAGGATCGTACATCGGCTTGACCGTATCCAGCTTGATCACTTCTGCCCCAAAGCGGCTTAAAAAAGCGGTTGAATGCGGCCCTGCAATCACGTTGGTAAGGTCCAGAATACGCAGACCTTCTAGCCAGCCGTTGCCGCTGGCCGGCTGAATGGCCTGGCCGGTAGGCCGGGTTACCGTTTCCTGCGCCGCAACTGCGGACAGCTCAACCAGTGCTTCATCAAACGAAACCGTTTTGCGGGGACGCGGCGCGAGCATGTCTGCGGCGAACTCTTCCAGCCAGGCAATTGGCCCGGGCTGTTTCATCAGGCCAAACTCAGAATCGTTAACCTCAACAATCAGGCCAGCAGCGTTGGTGTGCTCATCATTCACCCACTCCTGGGTGGTGCGATGCGGCGCGCCGGGAATCTGACCCTCGCCAAACAAGACACCCCACTCTGTAGATGTCTTAGCCAGGAACGCTTTTTTCATCTTCTCGGAAATGATGTCAGCCCACTTTTTGGGTAGTGGATAAACGCCAATAGAGGTCTCGCCATCCCACTCGGCAACGGGCGCGTGCAGATCTTCAACTTCGGGTAACCCAGCAGCCTTCAGCTCGTCATAAACTCCCAGCAGTTTCAATGCACGTTTGGCATGATTGCGATGCGACGGACAAACGCAGTAGAACATGCGACCGTCAGCACACTCATAGGTGCGATAAAACGGATCGAGATATTCCTGCAGGTCTTCGTAACTCAGATCAAACTCGATGTTATTGGCCTTGCGGTATTCGATTTCATCTTCCCGCATGGTCTTGTAGCGGCTGGGCAGGCCGTCAATAACGTAGGAGTTGTAAGACAGGCCTTCCATCAAGGCAGCGGCAATCGGTACTTCAACGTGGTCACCCCGGCCGGTTTTTTCCCGCTCCAACAACGCGAGCACGGCGGCGCTTGAAGCGAGTGAGATAGCATAAGCTGAGCCCAGCGGGAGGGGGGAGAAGCTAGGATTAACGCCCATCAGCACTCGGTTAAAGCCCATGTCGGTGAACGCACCGCAGGTGGCAGCAACCACGGCTTCAGTCGCCTTCCATTCACGACGCAGATCATCGTTGCTGGCAAAACCTGGCACTGACAGGGTGATCAGTTCGGGACGATTAGCACGCAGTTTTGCGAAGTCTAAACCCATTTTTTTCATGACGCCCGGCCGGAAGCTTTCGATAACGATATCGGCTTTTTCGATCAGTTTTTTGGCCCGTGCCAACCCGGACTGACTTTTTAAGTCCAGCTTCAGACAGCTTTTGTTACGGTTCAACACAGCATTAGCTGGGTGGTCCCATTGGGGGCCATTAGGAGGATCGACGTGCACAACAGTGGCACCGAAGTCGGCCAACACCATGGCTACAGCAGGGCCGGCAATCTGCTGGCCAAAATCAACAACGCGCACACCTTCTAACGGCAGGGGGTTCTTTTTTGTCATTGCTCTTAATCCTTCTCGCTGTGCATCAACGTTTGTTGAGCTGTTATGAAAACCGACGATGATTCGGTGGTGATCATGTTAAGAGCACAACTGACGCTGGAACCAACGATAAAAAAGAGCTCTGAGACCCCAATTTATTTATAGGTAGTGGCTTAAGATGACGTGGTGGCGGCGCAAGCCATAAAAAAAATAACACCTTAGGGGCGGTTTTTATTGGTTCCAATCTACAACCAAACCCGACGAAAATAGCGGCACTTTGATTGAGGATGCCGAGACATATCAGGAATTCAGTGAGACAGAGCGAACAAAAATAATTAAAAAACTCCAAAAGAGGCTGCAATGTATGGACAACAAAAAAGACTATATCCGCTCGACCGGCTGGCTGGCTGGGACCCATCCAGTCATGTCGGTGGGCGCGGGTATTTTGGTGCTTGCGTTTGTTTTGTTTACCGTCAGTGACCCCGAATATGCGAATGCGTTGTACGGCGCGGCCAAGAATTTTATCGCTAAAGAACTGGCGTGGTATTACGTGGGTTTGGTCAGCGTTATTTTGTTTCTGGTGATTGGTTTGGTGTTTACTCGTTTCGGCAGCATACGATTGGGCAAGGACACTGATCGGCCAGAGTTCAGTAATTTTTCCTGGTTTTCCATGCTGTTTGGAGCAGGTATCGGTATTGGCATCCTGTTCTGGAGTATTGCCGAGCCTATTTCGTATTTCCAAGGCAATCCCTTTATCGCAGAAAACCAGCAACTGACGGTGGAAGCAGCGCAAGTCGCCATGCGTGTGTCTATCTTCCATTGGGGGCTGCATGGTTGGGCTTTGTTTGCCATGATCGGTCTGATCTTGGCTTATTTTAGCTACCGCAAAGGCTTACCTCTTTCTATTCGTTCCAGTCTGTACCCTATTTTTGGTGAGCGCATTTATGGCCCGATTGGCCACGTCGCTGATTTGTTGGCCGTGTTTGGTACCGTCTTCGGCATCGCCACCTCTCTGGGGATGGGCGCACAGCAAATGAATACCGGGTTGAATTACCTGCTAGGTGTTGAGGTTTCAACGTCGACTTATATCCTTTTGATTGCCGTGATTTCAGTCATTGCGATGATATCGGTCATTACCGGTGTAGACCGAGGTATACGTATATTGAGTGAGCTTAATATGCGCTTGACGATGGTAATTCTGGGGCTGTTTGTAGTGTTCGGCCCGACGGCCTACCTATTGGGAGCACTGGTGACCAATTTTGGCGACTACGTTGTCCACGCCGTTGAATTGGGCTTTTGGGTGGATCCAGATCCGGAAAGCCAATGGCAGGGTTGGTGGACCATTTTCTACTGGGGCTGGTGGCTTTCCTGGTCACCGTTCTGTGGTATTTTTATCGCCCGCATATCCAAAGGCCGTACCGTTCGCGAGTTTATACTTGGCGTATTGATCGCCCCGACTTTGTTAGCGGTTGCCTGGATTACTATCTTTGGCAATACCGCCATGTTTATCGAATTGTTCGGCAATGGCGGAGTGGTTGCTGCGGCCAATGCGGATACCACCATGGCGCTGTTCAAAACAATCGAACTGATGAATACCAACAGTTTGGTCGTTACCGTGATGGCAGGTATTTGCACCTTTATGCTGGTGACTTACTTCGTGACCTCTGCAGACTCTGCAACCCTGGTCGTGTGTACCTTAATTTCGATGGGTGATAGTGAGCCTTTGGCCCGTTATCGTGTGTTCTGGAGCGTAGCGATTGGTGCAGTGGCTTCAACCCTGCTGTTGACAGGCGGTCTGGCTGCTTTGCAAACCGCCACCATCGTTGCCGCGTTACCCTTCTCATTCATACTGATCATGGCCATCTACGGTCTGTTTAAATCACTGCTTGAAGAGCCGATACCAGGACAGCTGCATAAAGCCGCTGCCGTGGTAAGCGACGCTGAATTGCTGACGAGGCGACCTGAAGTAGCTGTGGCTACGGTTTCTCTCTGATCTTCAACACCACTACTCAGGGCCTCGGATCCACGCTGGGGTGAGGCCCGCAACGTTAAAAACAAGTGGAGCAAATATGGTTACTCAAGTCATTCTCCCGCGCATTCTGCAAATTGGCGAAGGAGCTTCACAGCAATTACCGCAGGTGCTGGCGAGCCTGGGTTGCAGTCGCCCATTAATCATCACCGATAAGATGATGGTTAAACTCGGTTACACCCAAACTATTCAGGACTGCCTGGCGGCGAGTGGACTGTCGGCCGACGTGTTCGATGACACCGTGCCGGAACCTACGGTTAGCTCAATACAGGCGGGCGTTGCCAAAGTACGCGACGGTGATTACGACAGTATTATCGCCCTTGGCGGCGGTAGCCCCATCGACAGCGCGAAGGCCATCAGTATTCTGGGCAAATTTGGCGGCGTGATGCGGGATTACAAGTTTCCGCGCATTGTTAACGAGTTGGGTTTACCCATCATTGCCATACCCACCACAGCCGGCACTGGCTCAGAAGTGACCAAAGTGACGATCATCACGGACGAGTCCAACGATGAAAAAATGCTGTGTGTGGGCGTTGGTTTTATGCCGTTAGCGGCTTTGGTTGATTTTAACCTGACCTTAAGCCTGCCCAAACGCACCACCGCCGATACCGGTATCGATGCCCTGACCCACGCGATGGAAGCCTACGTTAGCCAGAAGGCGAGCCTGTATACCGACGGCCAGGCCATTGCAGCAATGCGCTTAATCGGTCCGAATTTACGTCGCGCGTTTCATGATGGCACCGACAAACATGCTCGCGAGCGAGTCATGCTGGGATCCACCCTGGCCGGTATTGCCTTTTCCAACGCCTCGGTGGCTTTGGTACACGGCATGAGCCGACCGATTGGCGCAGCGTTCCACGTGCCCCACGGGTTATCCAACGCCATGTTACTGCCTGCGGTTACCGAGTTTTCCATTCCTGCCGCTGCGGAACGTTATGCTGACTGTGCTCGTGCTATGGGCGTTGCTTCTGAGCAAGACAGCACTGACGTTGCCAACAGCAAACTAATGGCCGAGCTTTATGCCCTGAATGACGAACTGGAGGTGCCGACTCCGGAACTGTTCGGTATCGATCGCGACGAATTTTTCCGGCTGCTGCCCACCATGGCTGAGCAGGCTTTGCAGTCTGGATCCCCGGGCAACAACCCCCGTGTACCCAGTGCCGATGAGATTATCGAGCTTTACAAAAAGCTCTGGTGAAGCTGGCAGCCCAACAACTTTTTTGATAAAAACAACCCTTACACGCGCAGCGTGAACTCACTTTGAGGACGTATTATGAGCACCGTAGGACATTTGATTAACGGCCAGATTGTTAACGACAAAAACCGTACCCAGCCTATTTTTAATCCTTCTACCGGTGACTCCACACGGCAGGTTGCGCTGGCATCTAAAGCCACGGTCGAACAGGCTCTAGCAGCAGCACAAGCGGCTTACCCTGCGTGGCGCGCGACTCCACCCATCAAGCGTGCCCGCATCATGTTCCGTTTCAAGGAACTGCTTGAGCAAAACGCAAATCACATCGCCCAGTTAATCGGTGAAGAGCACGGCAAAATTCAACACGATGCTCTTGGAGAGCTGCAACGCGGGATCGAAAATGTGGAGTACGCCTGCGGCGCTCCCGAACTTTTGAAAGGCGAGCACAGCGCTAATGTTGGCCCCGGCATTGACGCCTGGAGCGAGTTCCAACCGCTGGGCGTGGTTGCGGGTATTACACCGTTTAACTTCCCGGCCATGGTTCCGCTGTGGATGTACCCGATGGCAATTGTTTGCGGTAACTGTTTTATCCTGAAGCCTTCAGAACGCGATCCTAGCTCTACGCTGTTCATTGCTCAACTGTTGCAAGAAGCAGGCTTGCCTGACGGCGTTATGAACGTGGTCAATGGCGATAAAGAAGCAGTGGATACACTGTTACGAGACCCTCGCGTTCAAGCGGTTAGCTTCGTGGGCTCAACCCCCATTGCCGAATACATTTACACCACCGCCAGCGCTCACGGCAAGCGTTGTCAGGCTTTGGGCGGTGCCAAAAACCACGCCATCGTAATGCCCGATGCTGACATGGACAATACAGTGAACCAGCTGCTGGGCGCCGCATTTGGCTCCTCGGGTGAACGCTGCATGGCGCTGTCAGTTGCGGTTGCCGTGGGTGACGCTGCCGCTGATGCCTTGGTTGCCAAAATGGCCGAAGCCATGAAGGCGCTGAAAGTAGGTGCGTACAACGTCCCTAGCAATGACTTTGGCCCCGTGATCACCGCTCAGCACCGCGACAAGATCGTGGGTCATATCGACAGCGCAGAGAAGCAGGGCGCACGCATTGTTGTAGATGGTCGTAACCAGGTCGTTAACGGCCACGAAAACGGCTTTTTCGTGGGTGGCACGCTCATTGATCGGGTTACTCCTGAGATGACAAGCTACCAGGAAGAAATTTTTGGACCGGTGCTTCAGGTGGTGCGCGTTAAAACCATGCAGGAGGCCATGGATCTTATCAACGCTCACGAGTACGGTAACGGCACCTGCATCTTTACACGTGATGGCGAAGCCGCACGCTACTTCACCGACCATATCATGGTTGGCATGGTCGGCATTAACGTGCCCTTACCGGTACCCGTGGCATATCACAGCTTTGGTGGCTGGAAGCGATCCCTGTTTGGCGATTTGCACGCCTACGGCCCGGATGGTGTGCGCTTCTACACGCGTCGCAAGGCGATCACGCAACGCTGGCCTTCCGCCGGAGTACGCGAGGGCGCCGAATTCTCGATGCCAACGATGAAGTAAACGTACAGAGTTACCGCCTGTTTGTTGTAAGTTGATTCTTGGCGGTGTGCTCACAAGGTGAGCCACCGCTTTTTTATGCCTGGCGAGATGCTGGCATTAAATCAAGAGACAAAACACAATACGGCGCTCAACAACAAAAACAGAGTTGCGGACCATGAAAAAGAGACTTCCACCGTTAAATTGGTTGCGGACTTTCGAAGCAGCAGCACGCCATCTGAACCTGACCCAGGCTTCGGTTGAATTGAATTTGACCCAGGCCGCAACCAGTCAGCATATTAAGGGGCTTGAGTCCCAGCTCTACACGGTCTTGTTCCGGCGATTACCGCGGGGCTTGGAATTGACAGACGCAGGCAAGGCGTATTTGCCAGTGGTGCATGAGTGCATCAGGCGGCTCACCACAGCAACCGAAGAAATCTTCGGTCAGAGCAAAAATCGATTGTTAACTGTCAGAGTGAATCTGGTGTTTTTTACCACTTGGATTGCCCCTCGGCTTGCCGGCTTCTACGAGCAATATCCGGATGTGGGTGTCCGTTTCACCAGCAATATCTGGCTGGACAAAGAGATACACACCCATGATTCCGATATGGAAATTCGCTACGGCAAGGGGTATTGGCCGGGCTTCGATGCCGATCGGCTGAGTTGGGACCAGCTATTTCCTGTCTGCAGTCCGCGTCTGGCGAGCACCCTTGGGTCGATCAACCAAGCGGACCTAGGTGCCTGCGAACGGCTGAGCAAACAGACGCTGCTGCACGTTATCGGTTACGAGGAAGGCTTGGGCCATTGGCTCGATCAGGCTGGTTTGTCTGACATCCGGTTTTCCCATGAAATTCAGTTTGATACCTTGATTTCTGCGCTAGAGGTGGCAAAACACGGGGGCGGCCTCGCCCTCGGCAGGACGAGTTTGGTCGAAGATATGCTCGAAAAGGGCCTGCTTGTAGCGCCGTTTGCACAAAAAGTCCCAACGGCCGAAGCCTTTTATCTCCTGCGTCCGTCTAACAAATACGTTCATCCACACGCTGAAATTTTTCGTGGCTGGTTAATAAAAGAGGCCAAACAAAAACATTAGTTCTGAAAAAAACCTACTTGGCCAAACCCTGATCCCGCAAACCGTTCAATGGTTCTGCTGCTGATTTGGCAGACAGGTTAAGGTCACATGACCACTACTCCCAACGACAACGGCTGGGCGAACTGGCCGCTAAGCCCCATCCGTTCGATGGGCTTTTGGAACTGTCGCAATTTTGCTCAATTTTTTTATAATTACGCAAATACGCTCACTATCGCCGCAAGCACTCCCAGGCACGCTTGCTCGTCAGCTCCCGCCTGTCGCGTCTTAGCCGGTTTCCTCGAGAGACTGAATAGCCACCGGCGCGCAATCGGCTTTCTATATTGCCGATGCGGTCTGCATAATTCTCACAGGTTTTTTGCTGGGCAATCTGGGCCGCATTGGCTTGCGCGCGTTTTTGAGCCTTACCCTCAGACGTTGCACTGACCGAGTTCTGCTGCGAGTCAGGCTGAAGGCCCTGCAAACGGTCGCCACGGCGTCGGTTATTGTCAGCGACAGGAATCACAGTAGGCCTTCGGAAGTCAATCGCCTGGCTGCCGGGAGTTTTGGGCTTGTCGGTGAAGTGGGTAACGCCTTTGGCGTCGGTCCAGCGGTAGTAATCGGCTTTTGCCACGCCAGACAGGCTGACTAACACCACCATAACAGTAATGGATATCGGGACGGGTCGCATCGTTCATTCCTTTGACGTTTGCGGTTCGGCACAGCAAATGGGCTATCACTCAAAATCAGAAGATAACATGCTAAATAAGTGCTCGCACAAATTGTGTCAGTGACGCTGTTTTTTTACCCTCATCGGTTATGCTGTGTTGCTCTACCCGTAATACTGGGTATTCATTTCGTTTTTTGACAGGTGTGCTTATGAGTAGCCAACCCAAGCAGCTGCAAAAATTGCTGCTGTTTCAACTGACAGATCACCGGCAGTTTGGCCTGGGCACTCTGAAAATTCGCGAAATCATGCCGTTCAGGCGTCTTAGTCGGCTGCCCCATAGCCACCACGCCATTGTTGGCACGGCCACCTTCCGTAACGCGGCGGTGCCGGTAATTGATATGGCCGCGGCTATTGGTTACCCGGCGTTAAGCGCGGAAGAGCGCGCCGAAGCCTCTATTATCGTGACCGACGTGCAGCGTCAGGAAATCGGTTTTATGGTGCGCAGCGTGCAACGCATCGTTGAAGCCGATTGGAAAAAGGTGTTACCGCCGCCCCAGGCCCTGGGTAAGAACGCGTTTATTACCGGTTTGCTAACCCTTGATGGCGCTCTGGTGCAACTGCTGGATCTGGAATTGTTGCTGGCTCGAGTATACCCGGAGTCTTTGAACAGTCAGGACGTGCTGATGAATGATATGGAGATAGAAACCCTACGCAACACGTCGATTCTGCTGGTAGATGATTCACGGGTGGCGCGCAAACAGCTCTGCGATGTGCTGGATCGCAAGAATATTGGCTATCAGGTACTCGAAAGCGGCACGGCCGCGTTCGAGTACCTGCTGGATAGCAGCGCCCACGGCAAACCGGTGAATATTCTGGTGAGTGACATCGAAATGCCGGGCCTGGACGGCTATGAACTGACGTTCAAGGTGCGCGACAACAGCCAACTGCACCAGCCATATATTATTCTGCATACCTCACTGAACAGCGAAATGAGCCTGAGTTATGCCGAACAGGTCGGCGCTGACACCGCGCTAACCAAGTTCGACGCTGAGGAACTGATGCACGCTATGTTAATCGCGGCGAAAGGGCGCCAGCAGAAGATCTAATGGCCCGTCTATTATTCCCGGCACCATTATTGCCGACAGCGTAAAACAAGAAACCGGAGCCAGCTCACCAGGCTCCGGTTTTTTTATGCGTTTGCCCCGTCAGGGTTCCGCGTCACGGTTTGAGCTTGAGGGTGGTGAGCGTACGCTCACGCACTTTAAACAGCATCTCTTCGTCCTCTTCCAGAGACTGGCCGTACGATGGCACCAAAACTTTCATGCGCGCCTGCCACTCCGGGGTTTTCATTTTCTCGGGGAAGCAGCGCTGCAACACGTCGAGCATGGCGTTTGCTGCTGTTGAGGCGCCAGGCGAGGCGCCCAGCAGCGCGGCTAGCGTGCCATCTTTGGCAGCGACTATTTCGGTACCAAACTCCAGCTTGCCGCCGCCGTCTTTGGATTTTTTGATAATCTGCACCCGTTGGCCTGCGTCCTGCAGGCGCCAGTCGCCCTCGCGGGCATCCGGGAAGAAATTGCGCAGTGCGTCTACCCGGTCGCGGTGGGACTGAAACACTTCGCCAATCAGATAGCGGGTCAGGTCCATGTTGGACTTGCTCACCGACAACATGGGGCGCAAGTTCGACGAGCGCACCGAACTGATCAGGTCAAACACCGAACCCTGTTTCAGGAAGCGGGTGGTAAAGCCGGCAAAGGGTCCAAACAACAGGGCCGGCTCGCCGTTAATAATGCGGGTATCCAAGTGTGGCACCGACATGGGCGGCGCACCAATCGGCGCTTTACCGTAAACCTTGGAATGATGCTGCTGCACCACTTCCGGCCGGTCACACACCAACCACTGGCCGCTCACCGGAAAACCGCCGTAACCTTCGGCTTCATCAATCCCTGATTTCTGCAACAGAGGCAGAGCGCCGCCGCCCGCACCGAGGAACACAAAGCCGGCTTCCAGTTTGGTCTGCTCACCGGTTTCCTGATTTTTTACCCTTATTTTCCAGCGCCCGTTATCGCGTTGGTCAATATAGTGCACCGGGCTGTTCAGCATTAGCTCGAAACCGGGCTGGCTTTCCAGATGTTCTACGATGCTGCGGGTCAGGGAACCAAAATCCACATCGGCGCCGTGCTTTATCCGGGTAGCGGCAACGCGCTGCATGGGGTCACGGTGTTTAACGATCAGCGGCATCCACTCGGCCAGGTCTTCCGGCGACTCGCTGTATTCCATTTCACGAAACAGGTGGTGCGCACTCAGGCGTTCGAAGCGGCGTTTAAGGAAGGCAACGTCTTTTTCGCCCCAGACGAAGCTCTGGTGCGGAGTACGGTTTATGAATTTTTTCGGATCGGGCAATATGCCCTGCTCCACCAGGTAAGACCAGAACTGCAGCGTTACTTCGAATTGGGCGTTTATCTGCAAAGCCCGGTCGATGGCCACATCTCCCTCGTCGGTTTCGGGGGTGTAATTCAGCTCGCAGTAGCCGGCGTGACCGGTACCTGCGTTGTTCCAGCCATCGGTGCTTTCGTGGGCAATATGGTCCAGACGCTCCACCAAAACGATGTCCATGGCTGGGTCTAGTTGCTTCAGTATCATGCCGAGGGTAGCGCTCATGACGCCCCCACCGACCAGCACTACGTCTGCCTGTCTTACGGCCATTGGTTTTTCACCCTAGCGAGTATTGAGCTTGTGTGCTCTTTCACGATCAGCAAAAGAGCCTGTCGGAAACCAGCCAGATGGAGCTAATAATGCTGGCAACTGTTTCCTGAATGCAATGTGACGATTATCTCGGCTTTCGGCGCACTATTAAATTGTAATAGGCAACGGTTGCGCGTCATGTAAAGACTCGCCTGGCCCGGGGATCCTGTCTCCGTTGTAATTGATTTTCCCGACTTTTCCAGACAATATCACCACAACTTTAGTCTCACACCCCCCCGGTTTAGTAAAGAGATAGCACGTATGTTACTGGCGATAGGTGCAATCATTGCCGGCTTGATTGTTCTGGTGTGGAGCGCCGACAAGTTTGTAGACGGGGCCGCAGCCGCCGCTAAGCACTGGGGCATGCCCACCTTGCTAATCGGCATGGTGATTATCGGCTTTGGCACATCGGCTCCCGAGCTGGCTGTTTCTGCTATAGCCGCGATGGAAGGCAACTCCGGCCTGGCCCTGGGCAACGGTTACGGCTCCAACATTACCAACATAGCGCTGATTGTTGGCTTAACAGCCATCATTGCGCCCATTGCCGTGCATTCACAAATCATCCGCAAGGAACTGCCACTGCTCGTCGGCCTTACCCTGATTGCCGGTTACCAGCTGATTGATGGCGAGCTGTCGCGCACCGACGGTTGGGTTTTGCTAGCGGTTTTCGCGGCGGTGATGGGCTGGTTCATATTCCAGGGCCTGCGCAATAAAGATGACTCTGTTGAAGCTGGCCTAAAGGAAAGCGCGCTGGCCCACCCCATGCCGCTGAGAAACGCCGTTTTCTGGCTGATTGTGGGCTTGGTGCTGCTGGTCGTCAGTTCCCGAATGTTGGTTTGGGGCGCGGTTTACGTTGCCCAGAGCTTGGGCATCAGCGATCTGGTTATTGGCCTGACCGTTGTCGCCGTTGGCACGTCTTTGCCGGAGTTGGCTTCAGCGTTGGCCGCGGTGCGCAAAAATGAGCACGATCTGATTCTCGGCAACATTCTGGGTTCGGGTATTTTCAATACCTTGGCAGTGGTCGGCCTTGCCGCAACCATCAGCCCATTGCAGGTGGACCCAGAGGTTCTCTATCGCGACTGGTCACTGATGCTGGCGCTGACCGTTGGCTTACTGCTGATGGGCTTTGGCTTTGCCGGCCGCAGCCGCATCATCAGTCGGGTAGACGGTGGTATTCTGGTGCTGGTCTACGTGTCGTACACCGGCTACCTGTTAACCACCATGATACCCGCCACCGGCTAATCGCCAGCGTTTTCCTTAAACATCAGGGCCACCGAGTTCAGGCAGTAGCGCTGACCGGTGGGCGCCGGGCCGTCTGGGAAAACGTGACCCAGATGGCTGTCACAGCGCGGGCAGCGAACTTCTGTGCGACGCATGCCCAGTGTATCGTCTTCAATATAATGAATGTGTTGCGGATCGAAGGGCTGAAAAAAGCTGGGCCAGCCGGTACCCGAATCAAACTTGGCGTTAGAGTTAAACAACGGCAAGTCACACAACCGGCATTCGTAAACACCCTGCTTTTTGTTGTCCAGCAGCGTGCCGCAAAACGAAGGTTCGGTGCCATGGTCTAACAATATCCGACGCTCGTCGGCGCTCAGGCCAACGGCTTTCTCTTCAATCTGTTCCGCTGTTAGCTGCGTCAAATCGTATCCTGCTGCAGATTCGGCCAAAATAGTGCTCCTTACGCTTTATTCGAGTGGTCGTCGGTAGATCTAGACGTTACGCCCGGCTTTAGCCGATCGCTATATTGGTCAACCAACTTCTGCACTTTGGGTGCAGCAACTGCCATGATATAGGGCTGACCCGGGTTGCGAGCGGCGAAGTTCTGGTGATCTGCTTCTGCGACGTAGAAGGCTTCCAGCGGCTCCAGTTCCGTCACAACCGCCGAGTGGAACACGCCTGCCTGGTTCAACTGTTCAATATACGCTTGCGCGACCTGACGCTGCTGTGCCGACTGATAAAAAATAGCCGAACGGTACTGGGTGCCAATATCGTTACCCTGGCGGTTGCGCTGGGTGGGGTCGTGAGCCACCGAAAAGAATACCTTCAGCAAGCTGCCCAACGACACCTGGGTCGGGTCGTATTCAATCTTAATCACTTCGGCGTGGCCAGTGGTACCGGTGCACACAGCCTTATAGTTAGCGCTGTCAGCAGATCCGCCAGCGTAGCCGGATTCAACCGAGTGCACGCCGTTCATGGCAATAATTACCGCCTCCACGCACCAGAAACAGCCACCCGCAAGGACTATCTGACCGCTGTCCTGGTCTGCGGGAAGATCCTGCTCTGGATCCGGAAACCGGCTGCGCGGCACGGTCATGCCGGGGACGCTACAGGATGTTGTCATTACTACCTCCGCAAATACGTTTGTTTGTGTAACTATTGTTCGTTCAATTTGATCACGCGGACCACTCGTGTCCCGCCTGGAACATACCGCCGTGAGTGTCCCGTCTGGTTATTCGGACTCTCAGAAGCTCAGTAGGTTCACGAATGAGCCATAATGGACACTCGCTACCCTGCCAACCCGCCGCGGGTCAGTTTTAACGGGTCCATAAGCTGCTCAAGCCGCTCGCGGCTGAGACCACTGCGCTCTTCAGCCACATCAATTACCGGGCGGCCACTGGCGTAGGCTTCTTTGGCAATTTCAGACGCCAGGCTGTAACCAATTTCGGGGTTTAACGCCGTCACCAGCACGGGATTACGGCCAACACCTGCGTTTAGATGCTCTGCGTTGACGGTAAAGCCTTTTAGTGCTTTGTCACTCAGCAGACTGCTGGCATTGCTTAACAGGCCAATCATCTCCAGCAGGTTGGCACCGACCAACGGTAACATCACGTTGAGCTGGAAATTACCAGACTGCCCGGCGTAAGCGATAGAGGCATCAAGTCCCATAATCTGGGCGCCTACCATAGCCACAGACTCGGGGATCACCGGGTTCACTTTGCCTGGCATAATGCTGCTGCCTGGCTGAAGTACCGGAAGGCTGATTTCTGACAGCCCGTGAATGGGGCCGCTGTTCATCCAGCGCAAATCGTTGGCGATTTTTGTCAGCACTATGCCAAGCCCACGCAGCTGCGCCGACAGCGCCACCGGCGCATCCACTGCGCTCTGTGCCACAAACTTATGGGCTAGTGGCTTGAAGCCAAAACCGGTATTGGCTTTCAGACAGCGGGTAAACTCAGGCGCAAACTCGCTAACGGCATTAATCCCGGTGCCTACAGCCGTGCCGCCCTGGGGCAACGCCAGAAGCTCATCTGCTGCACGTTCGATGCGCGCCTGTGTCGCTTTCAATTGCTCGCGCCAAGTACGAAGCTCTTGGCCCAGGGTCACCGGCATTGCGTCCATCAGGTGGGTTCTACCGGTTTTTACCTGCTCGCCATACATGGCTTCGCGCTCGTAGAGAACGCCTTGTAAATGGGTCAGCGCCGGCACCAGATTCTGGTGAATCGCTATCACCGCGCTGATATGGATAGCCGACGGGATGACATCGTTAGAACTCTGGCTCATATTCACGTGGTCGTTGGGATGAACCATCACACCACTGAGCTCGGCCAGTGCCGCGATCACCTCGTTAACATTCATGTTGGTGCTGGTGCCAGAGCCGGTCTGGTAGCGGTCTACCGGAAACTGATCATAGTAATCACCGGCCAGCAACTGGTCACAGGCTAGCACAATAGCATCGCGAACCGGGCCATTGAGCAAGGCCAGGCTGGCATTAGCTTCCGCCGCGGCTTTTTTTATCTGCACCACGGCGGCGATGAACGCCGGCGGCATGGGTTGCCCGCTGACGGGGAAGTTCTCGATGGCGCGTTGGGTTTGTGCTCCCCAAAGTGCGTTTTCCGGCACCCTGACGTCGCCAAGGCTGTCGCTTTCTACCCGTTCATTGCTCATGGAACCTCCTTGAAGAAATGATGGTCTCTGCCGCACGCTTGAGGATGTGAGATCCTGGGGCGCCTATCCCAATACTGTAGACACTCAGCAGGTTTTTTGACAATGCGCGACGTTATGGGGGCTCAATTATCCAGATAGCTGACAAGCGCTTGATTCAAAGCCACCATACAATCGCTCTGAAAGCGCTGCACATCCAGGTTGGCAGAATGGTCGGCAACCACTGTCAGTCGCAGCTGGCCGGCGTAGCGGCAAGCGGTTACGCTTATTCCCGCATCGGCAATTTGCGGACTCCAGGCCACCAGTTCGTCAACCCGACAACCCGCCAAATAGCGAACCACTCCGGCACCGTCGAAACTGGCTAGTGCTGCACTGGGGCGAGCGGCAAAAGGCCATAGTGGCGTCTGTTTTATCATTTCAGGCAAAAAAGCGTTGCAGGCGGTCAGGCCCCAGGTTAACAACGGTTGCAGGCTGTCGCGAAGGCGGCGAACCTCCTGTTTTATGCGATACACCCGTTCCACAAAACTGTCGCCGTCTATTGGCAGCAATAACCGTTCACTGCCACTGCCATTACCCGGCTCAGACAGCGCTGGCCTTAAACTGGCGGGCAGTTGGGGACGAACATCCACTGGCAGCAACAGGTTAATTTGGGCCTGTTCCAGCGCCTGCGGGCTCAGCCCGAGCTGCGCCTGCAAAGCCGCCGTTATACAGGCCGCCAACACGTCGCGGCTGCTAACGCCCAGCGTCTGGGCCGTCGCCTGTAAACGCGCATCGGGAATCGCCGCAGACCAACAGCACTGGCGCTGGCCGGTTAATGGCCGGCTCAGATTGCTGGGGCTGTCGTCTGGCTGGGCCAGGTAACTGCCTAACTGGCCCGCTAGCTCAAGCGCCGTGGCAGCGCTTGAGCTAAAAGTGCCCGGCAGCTGCCCAGCAGCAGCGGCTGCCGTCTGTACCGCGTCGTTTTCGGGCGGCGGGCCCTCGGCACCAAAAACACGCTCACTCAGCCAATTTTTAGCGCACTGCAGCCAGCGTTCAAGGTCTGCCGGATGCGCTGCACCGTAAAGTACCGGGTGTTGCTGCGGCGACGCGGTGAACAGTTGTTCCAGCAGTTGCGCCAACGAAGCGCTATCAGCGTAACAATGGTGTATCCGCATGAGCAACAACCCACCACCAACGGCGTTGGGCGCCAACCAGAATTTCCATAATGGCCGGTAAATGGGCAGCGGCTGGCTGATAACGGCGTTTATCCAAGGTTGCTGCTGGGGTGAAGTAAAACGGTCCAGCACAATATCCAGATGCTGGCGCACATCAAAATCGACACTTTCCTGCCAGCGCCAATAGCCAGCATAAGGTTCCGGGCGAAAGCGAAAACGCTCCCAGGCACCCCAGTAAACATGCAAGAATTCGCGCAGGCGAGCAGCTGTCAGCCCCTGAACACGAAGCAACACGGTGGTAACCAGCGGGTTTTCCGGCCGTTCGGCAGCCAGCCAGCCTGCGTCGGCAGGCAACATCAAATGCAAAGCTTGCTGGCTCAAAATCCGCTGCCTTTTGTATAGGATGAGCTAAGTTGCCGTAATCTCGGCGAATCCTGAGACTGAGAATAGAACGATATTGTGCCAGACATCCACCAGCGCCTCCAGAGCCTGCTTATACCCGGCGCAAGGTAAAAGTGTTGCACACGGCTTTACCTGCAGGCTTATAATAAGTACAGAGCCAAGCCACTGTGCTGTAAATGCAGGCGCTCGCTATAACGATCAGGAGAGATTATGCAGGCAAGCCATATTCGAAAACTGATCAAACCTATCGAAAACGCTTACGCCGAGATGTTTTCGGGCCAGGTATTTTCCATCGGCGAAGGTGCGATTTCTGTGCGCAATCACAGTGGCCCAGCCGAGAACACGGTGGTGTGCATACACGGTTTTATGGAAAATCACTGCTATTTTACCCAGGCCTATAACGCCCCCACCACCGAACTGATCCTGATCACCTGCAGCAATTACCATGTGCCTGTTAGCGGCGTTATGCCGCAGACGCCCGACTGGGCGGTGGACATCAAGCATTTGGCCGGCACCATCGAATACGATGCCTGCATACTTAACCAGGCCATGCGCAATCTTATAGGCAGCAGCAACGTGCGCATTCACGGCCACTCCCGCGGTGCCGCGGTAGCGCTAGAAGCTGTTCGCCAATGGCCAGAGCTTTACCGCGACATAGAGCTGGTACTGGAAGCCCCGATATTACCCCAGGGCCGCGCCCACCCACTGATGCTAGCATTACTGGAACCACTCAGTCCCAGCATGTGGCCGTGGATTGTCCGCCTGCTGAACAGCACTCCCAATTCGGCTTACAACCAGACATTTTTTGGCAAAACGAACCGGCGCAAGAGAAAACTGCTCAGCAAGCTGTTCCACGCCACCAAAGATCACCTGACCATTGTGCGCAATATCGACAATCTGCTGGCCTGGATGGAGCGCACCGACACCAGCGTTTACCAGCACATCACACGCGGCATTGTGCTGATTCCAGCCACTGACCGGGTGCTCGACCGCAAAGCCATGCTGGCCAGTGCCCGCGAGGGTGGTGAAAACTTGAAGATTGTGGAAACCACGGCGCCCAGCCACTTTATCATTCTGGATGACAAAAAATGGATACCGGATTTAGCGCAGGTTGCGACTGCTGACGTCTGATGTCCCCAATCGCTATTGATGACACTTCAGCACACGTCACTCTACTCGGTTACAATGCCGCCCCCGATTCAACCGCCCAGCCGGAGCCTTTTCATGTATCGCCAGCGCTTGGTTGAAACCGCCGTTCACAGCGATAACGCCCGTCAATTGCAGCATTGGCTGCTGGCCTATCATGATTTTCGCCAAGGCCACAGCCATAACCCGCTGCAACAGCAAGGCGCTCAGGTGGCCAGCTGGCAGGCCGCTCGGCTAAAACAGACTCACCAGGATTTATACCAGAACCCGGGCTATCACGAGGGGCTGGAGTTTTTGCTGACGGATTTGTACGCGCCCGCCGGAATGAGCCATCGCGACGACAATATCGATCGGGTTTTTCCAAAAATGGTGAAGTGGCTGCCAGACCACCAGTTACGAACCCTGGCCAGACTGGTGGAGCTCAACCTGCTGACCCAGCAACTGGACCATAATCTGGCCAGCGCGTTGCATAGCCATCAGATGAGTGCCGCGGCACTGGCAGTAGACGACTACTGCCTGGCCTACCGTTACGCCAATGACCAACACCAGCGACTGCGTCAGATTGAACTGATCGCCGATGTGGGCCATCGCCTTGACCGCTACGTGCGCAACCGAACACTGGGCTGGCTGCTGTCGATGGGCCGCGGACCGGCGGAGATGGCCAACCTGCAGGATCTGCACAGTTTTCTGCACCGAGGCTACAGCGCGTTCCGGTGTATGGATGACGTCGGCAAACTAATTGACCGGCTAGTGCTGCGTGAACAGCACATTATGGATAACATACTGGCCGGTCAATCGCAGCCCTTTGAACTGCCCGCCTCGCTTTGATGCGAGCCGCTTTACGGCTTCAAACGCGAATAATCTGATCTAACTGGGATTCGATTTCCTGTGCAATCCGGCCCTTCATAGGCCGCAACAGCAGTCCCAGCTCCAAGTAGACGTGCAAGTCGCCGTTATTAATCGTGAGCTGGCCTTGCACTCCGCTGCGCTTGATTTTCATAACATCGCCTTCCCACGCGTAAGTCACAGCAAAACGGCTGGACAGATCGGCAGCCAAGGTCTCAGCCGCTTCACGCGCGTGCTGTTTGTCCATGGTATGAGTGCGGTGAATATCAATAATGGACATAAATCAGTTTTCTCTCGCGAAATGATAGGTTTTACAGTGTAAGGCGGTATTAAACTTGTAGCCAACCCCGCAGGCGTTAGAATACGGGACTCAGATTCTGACAGGACAGTTCCATGAGCGATCAGCAAACGCCAGCCAGCGCCGCAACTCCGGGCAGCCCGCAAGACGACGTCACCCATTTCGGTTTTCGCGATGTGCCAAAAAGCCAGAAGGCCGGCCAGGTAGCCGAAGTTTTTCACAGCGTTGCCGGCAAATACGACCTCATGAACGATTTGATGTCGATGGGTGTTCATCGCCTGTGGAAACGCTTCACGATTGAGCTCTCCGGCGTGCGCCCGGGGCACCAGGTGCTGGACATCGCAGGCGGTACCGGTGACCTGACCATGAAGTTTTCGGATTTGGTCGGGCCCAGTGGCAAAGTGGTACTGGCTGACATTAACGCCTCCATGTTGAAAGTCGGTCGCAGCCGCCTGGCAGACCGCGGCTACGCCGGCAACATTGAATACGTGCAAGCCGATGCTGAACACTTGCCATTTCCGGACAACAGTTTTAATGCCGTATCCATCGCCTTTGGTCTGCGCAACGTGACCGACAAAGACCAAGCTCTGAGGGACATGGCTCGGGTACTAAAACCCGGTGGTAAACTGATGGTGCTGGAGTTTTCCAAGCCCACTAACCCGTTGCTAAGCAAGGCCTATGACAGTTACTCGTTCACCGCTTTGCCGTTTATGGGCAAGTTGATTGCCGGCGACAGCAAGAGCTACAAATACCTGGCGGAATCCATCCGTATGCATCCAGACCAGGACACCCTTAAAGCGATGATGGAGACCGCTGGCTTCGCCAACTGCAAATACCACAATATGACCGGTGGCATTGTGGCCCTGCACGTGGGAATAAAACCCTGATGTTCCCTGGCCCTACCCTGCTCAGCGCTGCCAGCGCCATTGTTGAAACGGCGCTGAACCAAGCCCTGGAGTTTGACCCGGCCGGCCGCAAAGCGTTGTTGGCAGCGCTGACTGCCCCGGTACAGTTTGACCTGACGGCGCCCATCGCATTAACCCTTACCCTGACCCAAGGCGCCAAAGGCGTGTTGGTGGGCAGCCAGCCGGCCACTCAGCCCGGGCTGGTGATTGGTGGGCCGGCTATGGCGTTTTATACCATGGCCAGCGGCGACACAAGCGCCATTCAAAACGGCCGTTTAAGCATTAGCGGGGACACCGCTCTGGCACACCAGTTTCAGCGTGCCATTGAACAGTTGAATCCGGATTGGGAGGCGGCCATGGCTCGCCATCTGGGCGATGTGCCCGCTCATTTTCTGGCCAAACGCTTACGCAATGGCGTGAAGTGGAGCCGTGATGCGCGACATAGCATGGCCAGCAATCTGGAAGAATACCTGCACGAAGAAACCGGCGCCTTACCCGGCCGCCGCGAGCTTGAGGCCAGCTTTCAGGATATAGATGCCCTAAGCCTTCGGGTTGAGCGCCTGGCCGCCCGCGTGGAGTTCCTGCCCCAGAGCCAGCCGCCCGCTCTCCCGTCTGAATCGCCTGAAAAACAGGAGAATTCGTGAGCCGTCTGCAACGCCTGTTTCGGATATTTTGGGTATTCTGCCGCTACCGACTGGATATTTTTCTGCCCCTGGCCGAGCTGCCGCCAGTGCTGAAAATCATTTTCATACTGGCGCCCTGGCATCTGTTTCCGCAACCCAAACTCGACCGCGGTGACCGTTTGCGCATTGCTCTGGAAGAGCTGGGGCCGGTGTTTGTCAAATTCGGCCAAATACTGTCTACCCGGCGCGACTTGCTGCCGGACGACATGGCCGACTCGCTGAAAAACTTGCAAGACAAAGTGCCACCGTTTCCAAGCGATAGCGCCCGTGAAATTATAGAGCGCGCGCTGGGCGCTCCGGTCACCGAGCTGTTTGCCGAATTCAGCGCAGACCCCATGGCGTCTGCATCGGTGGCTCAGGTGCACGCAGCCACGCTGAAAAACGGCCAGAAAGTGGTGGTGAAAGTGCTGCGTCCGGGCATTGAAAAAACCATCCGTCAAGACCTCAGCCTGATGTACCTGATGGCCGGAATGCTTGAAAAATACTGGGTAGAAGGCAAACGCCTGCATCCGTTGGAAGTGGTGGCTGACTACGACTCCACCATTCACGACGAGCTTGACCTGCAGCGTGAAGCCGCCAACGCTAGTCAGCTGCGGCGTAATTTCGACAACTCGCCGTTGATCTACATTCCCTTTATCGACTGGGACTTCACCCGCAAGCAGGTGCTGGTCATGGAGCGTATTCACGGCGTGCCCATTGCGGACGTTGCTACGCTGAACGCCGCCGGCGTGAATATGAAAGTGCTGGCCGAAAAAGGCGTGGAAATCTTTTTCACCCAAGTGTTCCGCGACAGTTTTTTTCACGCCGACATGCACCCCGGCAACATTTTTGTGGATATTTCCAACCCTGCCGACCCCCAGTACATCGCCATTGATTTTGGTATTGTCGGCACCCTGTCCCCAGACGACCAAAGCTATCTGGCCCGCAACCTGCTAGCATTTTTTCGCCGCGATTACCGCCAGGTGGCGCAGTTACACATTCAAAGCGGATGGGTACCACCGGAAACCCGGGTTAACGAATTTGAAGCGGCTATTCGCACCGTGTGCGAACCAATTTTCGAGCGTCCACTGAAAGAAATTTCCTTTGGCCACTTTCTGCTGCGCCTGTTTCAGACTGCCCGCCGCTTCAACATGGAAGTACAGCCTCAGCTGGTGCTGCTGCAAAAAACCCTGCTGAATGTTGAGGGTCTTGGCCGCCAGCTCTATCCGGATCTGGACCTGTGGAGCACTGCTCAACCATACTTGGAGCAATGGATGCGCAAGCGTATTGGGCCATCCGGGTTTTTGAAAACCTTGCAGACCCACTTTCCGGCTTGGCTGGAACAGTCTCCGGAGATGCCGCAGTTGATTCACGATGCATTATTGCAGCTACGAGGCGCGGGCCCCACCGAACAGCAAAATCGCGACACTCTGGCGCTATTGAGAGAACAGCAGTTGCGCAGCGAACGGCGTTGGCGCCGGGGCTGTATAGCGGCGTTGTTAGCCGCAACTGCGGTTGCCGCCAGCCATCCACCCAGCCAACAATGGCTCAGCGGTTTGCCGGTGTGGAGCTGGATATTGTTTATTGCCACTGGCGCGCTGGTATTGCGCGGCAGCCGTTAACCCGCTTTCAGGACTGAACCCATGGAGCAAACACCTGCCAATGAATGCCAGCCAGCCTGGCTTGACACCATCCGCTGGACAGCAGACGGCCTGGTACCCGCCATCGCTCAGGATGCCGACAGCGGCGACATACTGATGATGGCCTGGATGAACGCCGAATCGCTGCAGCTTACCGTTACCGAAGGCCAGGCCGTGTATTGGTCACGATCCCGCGGTAAACTCTGGCGCAAGGGCGAAAGTTCGGGCCATCAGCAAGTGATAAAGGATATTCGCCTGGACTGCGACGCCGACGTAATTTTGCTGAAGGTCGAACAAAAAGGCGGGATTGCCTGTCATACTGGTAGGCGAAGTTGCTTTTACCAATCACTGCAACACGGCCAATGGCAAAGCGTAGATCCGGTACTGAAAGACCCAAGCGCCATTTACAACACAGCAAAAAGTGCCAAGGAGCCCAACGGTGAGTGACGTATTGCAACAACTGGCGCAGGTGCTGGAAGCCCGCAAGAACGCCGATCCTGATAGCTCTTACGTGGCAAGCTTGCACGCCAAAGGGCTGAACAAAATTTTGGAAAAGGTTGGCGAGGAGTGCACTGAAACCCTGCTCGCCGCCAAAGACGCCGAGCACAGTGGAAACAACGACGAGCTGATTGCCGAAACCGCCGACTTGTGGTTTCACACCTTGGTTATGCTGTCACGCCTGGGTGCGGGGCCGGAAGACATTACTCGCGAACTGGCACGGCGATTCGACCTGTCGGGCCTGGAAGAAAAAGCGTCGCGCCAAGAATAGGGGTATCTACCTCACAAGAGGTTTTTTACAGTGCCACCAGTGGCGTACAATAGCGGCCACTGCCAACATTTGAACGAGGATTCACCATGGGCATCAGTATTTGGCAACTTCTTATTGTACTTGGCATTGTTATTTTGCTGTTCGGAACTAAAAAACTGCGCAATATCGGTACCGATCTTGGCGGCGCCATTCGTGGTTTTAAAAAGTCCATGACCGATAACGATGGTAAAACCGACACCTCCAATCCGGATAACCTGGAGGAGAAAGACAGCGCACAGTTTCAGCAGTCCGCTGCGGACGACAAAACCCGGGATAAAACCCAAAGCTGAGAGCCCGCTGAATGTTTGATATCGGCTTTCTTGAGCTACTGATCTGCGGCGTTATTGCTTTGCTGGTGCTAGGGCCCGAGCGCTTGCCCTCGGCTGCGCGCGCTGCCGGGCGTTGGATAGGGTCTGCGCGCCGTATGATGAGCCAGTTTACCTCGGAGCTTGACCGTGAGCTAAAGGCCGAAGACTTGCGCCAGGAGCTGCGCAAAGCTGGAGATGTTGGCCTAAAAGATGTTCAGAAAACTGTCCGTGATGCCCTGGATGAAGCTAAAAAATACGAAAACATGGTCAAACCAGTGCAGAACCAGTTGGATCAGGCCAACCGCAAAGTAACATCTGAGTTGTCTGAGCTGTGGGACGAAGATGGAACACCCTCCATCGCAAAACCCGCCGACATCTCGCTGGGAAAAGCCCCAGAAAGCCCGGTCGACCTTAACAAACCTTCCCCCAGTTCTGGGGATGCTTCGGACACGCGTTCATGACAGAACAGACCGGGGCCGCTAACCACGTGCCCGACCAGCCTGAAATGCCGCTGATTGAACATCTACTGGAATTGCGTAACCGCCTGCTGAAGATGGTGCTGGCGGTGGTGGTGTGTTTCGCCTTTATTTACCCGTTTGCCAACGAACTTTACCTTTGGTTGTCTGAACCTATCCGCAGCCTGCTGCCGGTGGGCCAGAGCATGATTGCCACCGATGTTACCTCGCCGTTTTTTGCCCCTCTGAAGCTGGCCCTCGTGCTGGCGGTGTTTGCCGCCATCCCGGTCATTCTGTACCAGCTTTGGAGCTTTATTGCCCCGGGCCTGTACACCCATGAGAAAAAAATAGCCTTTCCACTGCTTTTTTCGTCAGTGCTGCTGTTCTATCTGGGTGCTGCTTTTGCCTACTACGTGGTGTTTCCACTGGTTTTCGGTTTCTTTACCTCGGTTGGCCCTGAGGGCATTGTGGAACTGCCAGACATCACCAGCTATCTGAATTTCGTGTTGAAAATGTTCTTTGCCTTTGGCGTGGCGTTCGAGATTCCAATTGCCACCATTCTGCTGGTTATTACCGGCATCACCACGCCGGATGACTTGGCGGCCAAGCGCCCTTATGTGGTGGTTGGTTGCTTTGTTATCGGCATGCTGCTGACCCCGCCGGACATTATCTCGCAAACCTTGCTGGCGCTGCCCATGTGGATTTTGTTTGAGCTCGGCATCCTGTTCGGCCGCTTGATGAAGCGCAAAGTTGCGGGTACCGGCGAGGAAAAAGAGCCCGGCAGCGAATGAATTTGGCTCTGCTGTTCGCCGCGGATTTCATTTCTACCGATACCGTGCGCTTGAGCGATCGTCGCCTGGAACATTTGCGCAGCATTCGTAAAATCGCCGTGGGCGATAGCGTGCCGGTGGGCCAAGTGAACGGCAATATGGGTGTGGGCCGGGTTACCAACCTGACTGCGCACTACGCCGAACTTCACGTCAGCCTTGACCAAGCCCCGCCAAAACCTCTGCCACTTACACTGATGCTGGCCATGCCGCGGCCAAAAATGTTCCGTCGCACTCTACAAACCTGCGCTACCCTGGGCGTAAAAGAACTGTGGCTGATCAACAGTTACAAAGTGGAAAAAAGTTTTTGGCAGACCCCATGGCTGCAAGAGCCGGCGCTGCATGACAACTTGGTGCTGGGGCTGGAGCAAGCTCGCGACACATTGATGCCAAAAGTGCACATTCGCAAACTGTTCAAGCCCTTTGTGGAAGACGAGCTACCGGCGCTTCTGGCCGGCAAACAGGCACTGGTGGCACATCCCGGCAGTGCACAGCCTTGCCCTGTGCACCTGCCAGGCCCGGCGGCCCTTTGCATTGGCCCCGAAGGTGGCTTCACCGATTACGAAGTGAATAAACTGCAGCAGGCAGGGTGCCAGGCTGTACATCTGGGCCAACGTATACTGCGGGTAGAAACCGCCGTGCCGGTGCTGGTCAGCCGGTTGTTTGACGGTTGCGTGTAAGCTTGCCTAACCCTCAGCTTTGCTTAGCTTCCGGCTTTTTAAATCGCTTCAGCAGTGGCGTCAGCACCGCTACCAGCAACAACCCCGCTACCAGGCCGAACACACCGTTGGCCAACATGGGCACTGCTGCTCCGGCCATCTCTCCCAGGCCTTCGGCAAAACTCTCAATATCGTGGCCGATGGCGGAAAAACCATGGGTAAGAATCCCCCCGCCCACCAGAAACATGGCAATGGTGCCAAGTACCGACAGGGTTTTCATCATATAAGGCGCAAACCACAAAATACCGTGACCCAGCTTTTGCGCCAGGGCGCTGTCTTTTTTAGTCAGGTACAGACCGCCATCGTCCAGTTTTACGATACCCGCCACCAAACCGTAGACACCCACCGTAATCATAAACGCTACCACTGACAGCACGGCGAACTGCATGCCGATGGGCTGTTGAGTCACTGTGCCAAGGGTAATCGCAATGATTTCTGCCGATAAAATAAAGTCGGTGCGGATGGCGCCCTTTATTTTGTCTTTTTCCACGTGTTTCAGGTCGACTTGCGGGTTTTTCAGGGCTTCTTTCAGGTCTTTTTTATGCTGGTCGTGTTCGACCTTGTGCAAAAACCGGTGCACCAATTTTTCCGCGCCCTCGTAACACAGAAAGGCACCGCCGAGCATCAGCAAGGGGGTTACCAGCCAGGGCGCAAAAAAGCTGATGGCCACCGCCGCAGGCACCAGAATCGCCTTGTTCAGCAGCGACCCTTTCGCCACCGCCCACACCACCGGCAACTCCCGCGAGGGCTTTACGCCGGCAACCTGTTGCGCGTTCAGCGCCAAGTCATCACCCAGCACGCCGGCGGTTTTCTTGGTGGCAACCTTGGTCATCAACGATATATCGTCAAGAATGGTGGCGATGTCGTCAATCAGTGCAAACAGGCTGCTGCCGGCCATGGATTATTCTCTATTTAAAAAGTTTAGTCCCTTAGCCCCATGGCTTCGGCGGCCAGTCGGTTTTTCAGGGGTGCCAACTGGTTAAGCCAGTTCATGCCCTGATTGCGCAGCCACCGTAACGGCAGTTCGTCGCGGCCAAACAGCTGCTTTAAACCTTCCATGGCTGCCATCATGGTTAAATTTTCCGATTTGCGGCGGCGCTGGTAGCGCCCAAGCACCAGAGCATCTCCGGGGTTCAGGCCCAGCTTGCGGGCACGCTTTAATTCCTCCAGCAATACCGCCACGTCGCCATAACCCAGGTTGGCACCCTGGCCCGCCAGCGGATGAATACTGTGCGCGGCGTCGCCCACCAGCGCGAAGCCTGGCGCTGTGTAATTCATGGCGTGGCGCTGGCGCAGAGGAAAGGCAAAGCGACGGGAAATCGCTTCAACCGAATCCTCCGGCAGCTCGATTGCCCTCGCCAGTTCGGCGTTGAAAGCGACGTCATCCAGCGCCATCAGGCGCCGGGCTTCAAGCGTGTCCTGAGACCACACAATCGAACAGAAATGTTCGTCGCCGTTGTCAGCCTGCAACGGCAGAAATGCCAGCGGGCCAGTGCGGGAGAAACTTTGCCGCGCGGTGTACTGGTGCACCTGTTTGCTGCGCACCGTGGCCACAATGGCCTGTTGATCATAATCCCATTCGCGGGTAGGCAGGCCAACTAACTGACGCAACCGTGATTGCGCGCCGTCTGCGGCTACCACCAATCGCGCCCGCAGGTGCTGGCCATCTTCCAGGCAAATACCGGGTGCATTTCCACCCTCCCCATCCGGCCCGTTCGCCAGCCAGCCAGCCACCTTGGCGCCGCTAAAAATGGTCGCCGGGCTGGCTTCCAAAGCATTAAACAGGGACCGCACAATATGGCGATTTTCGACAATCGTGCCCAGCGCTTCGGCGCGCATTTCTGCGGCATCGAATTCTATGCGCCCCGTGCCTTCGGCGTCCCACACTGTCATCGTCTGGTAAGGGCAGTGACGGCCCGCGGCCACTTCTGCCCAAGCACCAAGCCCTTCCAACAACCGCTGGCTGGCCATGGAGACGGCGCTCACACGGGGTTCGAAGTCATCAACACCGGTCGCCGGCTGCGCAGCGGCCTGCAACTTCGCCAGGGGGCTGGACTCAACCAGAACAACTTGCCAACCCTGTTGCGCCAACCCCAAAGCCAAGGCCGATCCCACCATACCGCCACCAACAATCATAATGTCCGCCACAGCGGGCGTTTTTGAGCTGTGCGCTTCAGTCATGGCTCAACGCCTTGCTGTTATGGGAACCGGGGCGCTGAATGTGGGCTTTGCGACCGCCCAGGCCCATGGCGTTCCCTGCGAACCAGCGTTTTGCTGCGGGCAGTAGGTCTAACCCCATTAAACCGGCATCTCTGGCCGCAGCGAGCGGTGGCAGTGGCGAGCCAAAAATCTGAATCAGGGAGTCGGAAAAACCAGCGGTTTGCACGCGGTCGCTCTGGTGTAATTGCTGGTAACGCTGCAATACCGCAAGCTCGCCGGGGTTGCTGCCTTGCTCACTGGCCAGGCGGAATTGCTCCACCAGCGTCATCAATCCGCGCAGGGCCAGATTGAAACCCTGGCCTGCCACCGGGTGTAAGCTGTGGGCGGCGTTGCCCACCAATGCAATGCCCGGACGCACCGGGTTGTCTACCAGCGTCAGCGCCAGCGGGTAGTGATTGCATTCGCCAATGCGGCTGAAGCGCCCCAGGCGCCAGCCAAATCGCTGCTGCAAACGCGCGCACTTGTCGGCGTCTGGCATGGCCAACACCTCTTCCAGCTCGGAGTCCGATAAGGTCCACACCAGCGCCGACTGATGGCTTGCGCGTGTTGGCGAACCATGGGGTAGCAACGCCATGGGGCCGCTGTCGGTGAAGCGCTCGTAGGCAGAAAACTGATGACTGTCGGCGGTGGTTACGTTAGCAATCAACGCATTCTGGCCGTAGGGCTGGTGACGAACCTGAAACCCCAGGCGCTCACGCAGATCAGAACGGCCGCCGTCAGCTACCACCAGGCAGCGCGCGCTCAGTTCCCTGGTTTCACCTGCGGTGGTTACCGTCACGCGCACATTGTCACCGTGGCAGGTCATGTCAGTCACCTCCGCCGGCGCCAACCATTGCACCTGCGTTTTTAACAGCTCACGCACCAAACACAAGCCCATCCAGCGGTTATCCACGACGTAGCCCAAGGCATCCTGGCGGTATTCTGCGGCGTGCAGGCGGGCAGCGCCAAAATGGCCGCGGTCCGATACGTGTATGTGACGTATCGGGGCGGCGTGCTGGGCCAATGCAGGCCACAAACCAAGCTGGTCATAAATCATCTTGGAACCCCAGGCCAAGGCGGTCGAGCGCGCATCGTAGCTGGGCTGGTAACTGCTTGGTTCAGCGTTGCTGGCGAGGGGGAAAGTCTCCGCCACGGTTACACGCAGTTGGGGCACCATGCGCGCCAGCGCCAAAGCCAAGGTCGCTCCGGCTAAACCTCCGCCGGCAATCAGGATATCGGTATCCGTATCGTTTGCCGTCACGCTCAGCCCGCCATTAGTGCTTCAATTTCGTCGATTGTTTTTGGCACGCCGTCAGTCAGCACGCGGCAGCCGTCTTTGGTGACAACCACGTCGTCTTCAATACGAATGCCAATTCCACGCCAGCGATCATCCACGTCGGTGTTATTCGGTGACACATACAACCCGGGCTCCACCGTCATAACCATGCCCGGCTCCAGCTGGCGCCAGGCATCACCCACCTTGTAGTCACCCACATCGTGAACATCCAACCCTAACCAATGGCCGGTGCGGTGCATGAAAAACGGTTTAAACGTTTCATTGGCGATGGCGTCACCCAGTGGCCCAGCAATCAGGCCCAAATCAATCAAGCCCTGAGCAAGCACATTCAGCGCCGCTTCGTGGGGCTGGTTCCAGTGATTGCCAGGGCGCACGGCATCAATCGCGGCAAACTGGGCATTCAACACCACGTTGTAAAGCGCCTTTTGAGGCTCGCTGAAATGGCCGCTCACCGGAAACGTGCGAGTAATGTCCGAGGCGTAGCATTCCAGTTCGCAGCCGGCGTCGATCAACACCAGATCGCCGTTGTTTAGGGGCTCGCTGTTTTCGATGTAATGTAGAATACAGCCGTTCACGCCGCCACCCACAATAGATGGATACGCTGTCTCGCGGGTGCCGTGCTGGCGGAACGTATGAATCAGTTCGGCTTCGAGATGGTATTCACCCAGCCCCTCGCGGGCGAGTTTCATGGCGTTGCAGTGGGCCTGGGCTGAGATTTCGCCGGCCTTGGCCATCACTTTGATTTCATTCGCGCTTTTATAAAGACGTAAATCGTGCAGAAGATGCTCTACCGCCGCAAATTCGCCGGGGGGGCGAGCGCCGGTGCGCACCTTGCTGCGAATCACTTTTACCCAGTCCATAACACGGGTGTCAAAACCACGGTCTTTACCCAGCGGGTAATAAATGCGGCTGCGGCCCTCAATCAGGCCCGGCAGGATATCGTCGATGTCACCAATCGGGAAAGCGTCGTCCACGCCGTAACGCTCAACGGCGCCTTCCTGGCCCACTAAAAAGCCGTCCCACTGTTCCTTTAAAGGATCGCGCTCTTTGCAGAACAACACCGATTCGCCATGAGCGCGCCCGGGAATCAACACCAGCACCGACTCAGGCTCACCAAAGCCGGTTAAATAATGAAAATCGCTGTCTTGGCGAAACGGGTGCAAAACGTCGCGATTACGCACGCGTTCTGGCGCCGAAGGCAGAATGGCAATGCTATCCGGCGCCATGTGGCCCATCAGCTTGCGGCGGCGCTCAGCAAATTCCTTTACAGGTATCATCGACGTCATACAGTCTCCAACCATTAAAATGTTCAGGGCCAAGACGGTCCTTTTTTCTCATGAGTTCTAGTGCGCTCTCGTGAGCTTCAGTGAGTCTTAATGAGTCTTAATGAGGCCTAATGAGACCTAATGAAGAGTAGGGGGCGTCTTGGCCGGTTGCTCCGGCTCGTTAAACTCGGTAAACACGGCCAGCGCACCCAACCTGACATACTCGGTAATTTCTACCAGCTGCTGATCGTTTTCTTCGCTCGCGTCTTCTTCGTCAGACAGCTGGCTGATCGCGACCATGTCTTCCATCAGCTCGCGAATTTCCTCCGGCGCCTCGCCCAGCGACTCACCCGCCGCCAGTGCCATGCCCGCCAGGAAGCCACGCACCCACGAAATTAACGATTCCAGCCTTTGCTCAAGCGCATAATCATCATCTGGAAGCAGGGGCTGGAAGCTCATATCCATACTGCTCAGCTGCGCCAGGGCCTGTTGGTAAATACCCGCGGCGAACACCCTAAGCTCAGGCGACTCTTCCAACGCTGTCGAAGCCAGCCCGATATGTTCGCACACCATGGTGGCACACTCGTCTTCTTGCATACGCCCACCAGCGGCGAAACGACCACACAGAACACCGTGTAACTCAGACGGGTGGCTGAACGCTTTGTGCGCCAGAAACACATTGGCCCAGCGCTCGAATTCCGCAGAAATCTCGATATTTGGAGCAGCGGAAGCATCGGATAAAGACATGGAAAAACCCTAATAGGTGAATAATAAAGATTGCCATTATCCTAGCATTGCAGCGCCTGCATGGCACTTTCTGTTGCCTTAGAGCACATTCTGTTGCTTTTTCATCGCACTCGGTCAAAGATGTTATAACATAACTTTACAGGAACCCGTCATGACATCCCGCAACCCTTTAACATCTCTAAAATCTATAAACTCTCTGAGTGTTGCCATTGGCCTGTGCCTGTGCGCGTTGGCCACCACCAGCACAGCCAGCGAACAGCAACCACACCAACACGGCCATGCCCAGCTGCAGATGGCGGTGGAGAACAACAACGTTGACCTGATTCTGACCAGCCCCGCCTTCAACCTGCTGGGTTTCGAACATGAACCACGCACCGAGCAACAAAAACAGACCCTGGAAAACGCCAGGCAGTGGCTAACGACCCAAGCACTGATTGCGCCCGCCGGTGGCAACTGCACGATGGAATCGGCCAGCATGGACTTCAGCGCAAAAGCGGCGGAACAAGATCATCACGATCACGACCACCATCACGATGAAACCATGAACGAACATGCCAACATAGAAGTCAGTCAGGTGCTCAACTGCAAAAGTGCGGATATCGGCGGCCAGCTTACAACCCCGCTGATCGCCCAATTTCCGGAGATACAGGAACTGGACGTGGAGTGGGTAACCAACAGCCGCCAGGGCAGCACAAAACTGAGCTCATCCGATAACCAATTCCAGCTCTGAAAAGTTCAAAAGCATCAATACTCATAAGGATAAATCGACTCCACCGCCATGGAATAAGACGAGGTCCCGATCACATTCTCGGTACGATCAATCAAAATCGTAACCTCAACCCAGACCGGGTCGTAGAGCGCAGTCAGCTTGAAGCCTTTTTTGTATTTCATATGGATAAGCTGATTGGGTGGCGGCGGTGGCACATGAATACAGGCACCAAAATAAGGCACCAGGAAAAACTCCAGAATGCGCATATCCTCTGTCGTCTTCAGCGGCACAACGAAACCCGGAATACGGCCCCGGGTATTGGCCATGGCCGTTACCACACGCCCGGTCATGATCTCGTCCGGCAGCAAGGGCGGGCCTTCGCCGTCGTGCACAATTTCCGGCATGCTCTCGAGCAGTGCCAGATCCTCCGCCGGCATCAAATCCAGCCAATCAATCTCCGGTAGCTCCGCGTGCGCCAAAGGTAAAAATACCATGAGCAGCAACCCCAGGGGCAAAGCAGAACAGCGCCGAACACAACTCACTCTGTGCAACTTATTAGCCATGTATTCGTTTAACCCCGCCAAGCTGTGGATTGAAAAGAGTTATCATACACCCGCCAGAATCAATCACCATGACCAAAACGACAGCCACCATGATCACTCCAGACTCTGACAGCGCAAGCGCTCCGCTTGCCCTGCCCTCTCTACAAATCCGAGAGCTGACCTTTCGCTGGCAGTCCCGCCAGCCTGCCCTGACTTTTCCGGATATCAATCTGGACGCCGGCGACCACCTGTTTTTACGCGGGGCCAGCGGCAGCGGTAAAAGCACCTTGCTGGGCCTTCTGGCCGGGCTAAACACCGCAGACAACGGCGACATCCGCCTGCTAGGAAAGTCTATAAGGGGCCTTGCACCCTCAGCACGGGATCGTTTCCGCGCCGACCATATCGGTGTGATCTTTCAGCAGTTCAATCTGGTGCCCTATCTGACCGCGCTGGCTAATGTCATTCTTCCCTGTCAGCTTTCCCCCGTTCGCCGTGACCGCATCAGCTCAGAAACCCGCACCTCAGACACCCGGGCCGCCATTCACGCCAAAGCAAAAACGCTTCTGTCAGCGCTCTCTATTCCCCAGGAACTGCATAGCCGCAAACCCGCGCAGCTGAGCATTGGTCAGCAGCAACGGGTTGCGGCAGCCCGCGCGCTGATGGGCGCACCGGAGCTGATTCTGGCTGACGAGCCCACTTCAGCGCTGGACAGCAACAATCGCGATCGCTTTATGCAGTTGCTGCTGGAGATGGCGCAGCAGAATAAAACCTCGGTGGTGTTTGTCAGCCATGACCCGGCCCTGGCACACCATTTTCACCACCAGATTGAACTGGAGCAGCCATCATGGCTATCTTCATGACCACCCGCATGACAGCCCACCTTGCTCTGACACTCACCAAATCCAGCCTTTGGCACCGCCGGCGGATACTGTTGCTGGTTACCCTCACGCTCACGCTCAGCGTGAGCCTGCTGTTGGGCATCCAGTATGTGCGCAGCGAAATTCGGCAGTCGTTCACCAACACCATCAGCAATACAGATCTGATCATCGGCGCCCGCAGCGGTCAGTTGAACCTGTTGCTATACAGCGTGTTTCACATTGGCGATGCGACGAACAACCTGAGCTGGCAAAGTTATCAAGCTCTGAAAGACGACGAGCGCTTAAGCTGGCTGATCCCCATTTCCCTGGGCGACAGCTACAACGGCCACCGCATGGTGGCAACCACCAGCGCCATGTTCGAGCACTTTCGCTATGGCCGCAGCCAGCCGCTGACACTGCAGCGCGGCCAGTGGTTCAACGATCTGTTTGAGGTGGTATTGGGCGCCGATGTCGCCCGTGCTTTCAATCATAGTGTTGGCGACCAGCTCATTATGGGCCACGGAGGTGGTAGTGTGAGCTTCGCCCGCCACGACAGCACGCCGTTTACCGTAACCGGCGTGCTTGATACCACCGGTACGCCGGTAGACCAGGCGGTTTATATCAGCCTGGACAGTATGGAAGCCATGCATGTGGGCTGGGAGTCTGGCGTGGGCATTCCCGGGCGCACTTTAACCCTGGAGCAGGCCAAACAGCGCAATTTTATCCCGTCCAACATTACCGCCGCATTTGCCGGCGTAGAACGCAAAGTACTGACCTTTCGTATCCAGCGCGACATCAACACCTATGGTAAAGAGCCGCTAACCGCCATACTGCCCGGCGTTGCCCTGAGCGAGCTTTGGCGCCTGTTGGGCCAGTTTGAAAAGGCGCTGCTGGGCATCACCGGCTTTGTGGTCGTGGTATGTCTGATTAGCCTGGCCACGGTGCTGCTGACGTTACAGGCCCAGCGATCAGCCGAAATCGCCATACTTCGTGCAACCGGCGCCTCTGCGGGTTTAATTGCCAGCCTGTACCTGCTGGAATCATTGGCAATCGCGCTGCTGGCCTGCGTTTTAGCGTTGGCGCTGGGCGCTGCCGGTATAGCCGCCGTCAGCCCTTGGCTACAAGCCAACTACGGCGTTTTGCTTACACTGCGCCCACTGAATCCGGACGAGTGGATTCTGCTGGCAGCGGTGCCGGTTGCTGCACTGGTGATTGGTTTGATGCCGGCGCTGAGCGCCTGGCGCCGCGGCCGGCGTCCGGGCTGGCAAGTACTGGATGACGTCTGAAATCTTTACCCAAACGGGGATAACAGAGCTGTAAATTGACCGGTATCCCGTGCGCACTTATAGTTGACAGTTCTTTCGGTTATGCAAAGCTTCGCATAACTACAATTATCCTCACCCTATAATTATGCAAGGTTTGTTGGGCTATTCCGGCAAAGGCCAGTGGCGACGAAGCTTTTAGCTGTGTTGTAGCTATCGAGCTTTGCATAAAAACAGTGTTTCCTGTGGGCTCGTCCCTAACCGCAGGAGCACACACCATGCCCGCCGATAAAACCCTCACAAACCTTGTTCGCTACAACTGGCTGATTGATAGTCCGCTCGAGAGCGTCGTTTCATCCTACATTAAGGCGCTGCGAGGCCAGCGCTACGCTGATCGCACCATCAGAATCTATTTGGGCTGCCTTGCCCATTTTGGTTTCTGGCTTAAAGCTGAAGAGCTCGAGTTGACGCACGTCGATTCATCCCTTATTAAACGGTTCGTGCGCGAACACCTCCCGGCGTGCACCTGTCCCGTACCCTGCTACGATTCTGTAGGCTGCTCCGGAGCGGCGCTTCGGCATCTGCTCAAAATACTGATGCGTTCACAGCCATCGCCAACGATGGCGAAGGATCCAGTGACGATCGAGCTCACTCGGTTCGCCGAGTACTTAACGGATACTTGCGGGCTATCATCAGCCACCCGTGACAGCCGAGCTCAACACGTTGGGGCGTTCCTCTACGACGTAGGCGTTACTGATACCGTGAGCGTCTTGTCGCTGTCGGCGACCGACATAGATGCTTACTTTTCGACGCTGACGTCGCGCCTACGGCCGGCATCGCTGCGTATCGTGTGCAACAGTCTGCGTAGCTACTTTCGTTACCGTGCCGTGCGCGGTGACGAGACCGACGGGCTAGCGGCAGCGCTTCCACGAATCGCAGACTGGCGCCGGGCCACGTTGCCCAAGGTATTGTCGGACGCCGAACTAACGGCCTTTCTGGATGCCTTCGATCGCACGGACCCCGTTGGCCTGCGTGACTATGCCATCGCGCGCTGCCTGCTTGATCTGGGTTTACGCGGTCACGAAGTAACCTACCTCACGCTGGAGTCGATCGACTGGCGCAGGGCAATACTGACCATCAGCGGTACCAAAAGTAAACGCATTCAACAGCTTCCCCTGCCTGCGTCCACGGGAGAGGCGGTAGCGCAGTATCTGCGACAGGGACGCCCGCAGACGACGAGCCGCAGACTATTCGTCCGGCACCGGGCACCGCTCGACACGCCACTGAGCGTTCCGGCCATTCGCAATTCAATGAACCGCGCCTTTGTTCGTTGCGGTTTGCGCGATCAGTTCTGCAACACACACGTGCTGCGGCGAACGATGGCAACGCAGCTACAGCGCGCTGGGGTCTCAGTCAAAGAGATCGCCGACGTATTGCGTCACAAGAGTCTTGACACTGCCTACAGCTACGCCCGCGTTGACGTGGAGCAATTGCGCGCGATGGCACTGCCGTGGCCCGGGAGCCCGTCATGAGCGCCCGGTTGTCTTGGATGGCGCGGGTCGAAGCGTACCTGGCGTATCGTCGTCGTAACGGATTCGAGCTAACCATCGACGCAACGCAGCTTCAGTCATTTGCCCGTTTCGCGGATGAGGTCTCTCCTGAAGGGCATCTGACGGTGCCGCTCGCTGTCGCATGGGCACAGACTTCGCAGCTTAAGGCGTCGTTTACCTGGGCGCGCCGCATCGGGATTCTTCGCGGTTTCGCCCGCTTTTGCCAGCGCGAGGATCCGGCGACGGAGGTTCCACCGCGAAGTCTCTTTGGTTCGGCCCACCGGCGTCTCATCCCACACATCTACACAGAAGCCGAACTGTGCACACTGCTTGAAGCCACGCATGGCTTGGCGCCCACCGAGGGATTGCGTCCAGCAACTTGCCACTGTGTTTTTGGCTTGCTCGCCGCGACCGGGCTACGCATCGCCGAAGCACTGACACTAACCGCGGCTGACGTCGACATGGACAGTGGCGTTTTGCATATCCGCGAAGCGAAGTTCCATCAGCAGCGTCTCGTACCGCTGCATCCGAGCGTTACCGACTCGTTGCGCGCCTATGCACGACAGCGAGATAGGCTCGTGCCACGGCCTTGTTGTGACAAGTTCTTCCTGCGTGATGATGGCAGCGGCGTAAATCAGCCCAGCATGCTGTATGCCTTACAGAGGCTGTGTCAGCAACTGGACTGGCAAACGCGCGGTGACTATCAGCGTCACCGCCTGCATGACATCCGGCACACCTTCATCGTGAGAAGCATGCTGCGCCTCTATGAAGAGGGCGTAGATATTGATCGTGCCATTCTGGCGCTATCAACCTACGTCGGGCACGCCAAGGTGAGCGACACCTACTGGTATGTCACCGGCATTCCCGAACTGATGGCGATCGCCGCCGAACGCTTTCACCTCTATACGCAAGGAGAGGCGTCATGAACCCCTTGCTCACCGCTCCCACCGAATTCGGCGCGTTGCTCCAGCGCTTCTTCGCCGAGCGCTTGATCCAGCAACAGAACGTCAGCCCCCGAACAGTCGCTGCCTATCGCGATACCTTCAAGCTCTTGCTGAACTATGTGGGACGCGCAACGGGCAAGCCACCTGCCATGCTGGCACTGTGCGATGTCGATGCGGCCTTGGTGCTGAATTTCCTCACGCATCTCGAGACCGAACGGCACAACACCATTCGCACGCGCAATGCAAGATTGGCGGCGGTTCGTGCCTTTGCCCACTACGTCGCCTCACAAGCGCCGCCAGCTCTGCATCTTGCACAACAGATTCTCGCGATACCTATGAAACGCTTCGAACGACCCATGCTTGAGTTCCTGTCTCGCGACGAGGTTCGCGCGCTGCTTGCAGCCCCGGGTATAACGACCTGGTGCGGGCGCCGCGACACCGCCATGCTCACGGTGCTTTACAACACCGGCGCTCGGGTTTCCGAACTGATCGGCATCCGGGTGGCCGATATCACGTTGGCGGCAACCGCCTCTGTGCGCCTACATGGCAAGGGCCGCAAACAACGAACCGTGCCTCTATGGAAGGAAACGGCGAAGGAAATCCGGCAGTGGCTAAAATACGCCGACTTGCATGTCGAGCAACCCCTCATTCCAAACCGCAGCGGATTGCCAATGACGCGCACCAATGTGGCCGAACGACTGAACCTGGCCGTCAGCACCGCGACAAAGATGTGTCCACAGTTAGCAGGCCGCAGGATCTCGCCGCATACCTGGCGCCATACGACGGCCATGCACCTGTTGCAGGCGGGCGTCGATCTGACCGTGATCGCGTTGTGGCTCGGTCACGAAAGCCCCGTCACCACTCACGGCTATGTCGAAGCGGACATGGGCATGAAGGAGCGGGCCCTTGCCGCCATCACCCCACCTGCGACCCAGCACAAGCGCTACCGCCCGACGGACGCACTCCTCCAGTTCCTGGAAAGTCTCTGAAATTATGCAAACCTCCGCTCGCGCTCCGCCCCTGAAAATACCGCTTGTGTTCCGACGAACCTTGCATAATTATCGGGTGCAGATAATTACCACCCATCGAGATCAGGCGCCCCATGGAACAGCCCGAAGTACAGGTGTTGGCGGACAAGCTGGATCAGCTTCTTGAACGCTACGGCAAGCTTGAGCTGGAAAACCAGGCACTAAAAACACGCCAGGAAGACTGGATTCGCGAGCGGGCTCAGCTGGTTCACAAGAACGACCTCGCAAAAACCAAACTTGAAGCCATGATAGGCCGCCTGCGGGCACTGGAGCAGCATTAATGTCCACCAAATCTACGTTTGAGGTGAAAATTCTCGACAAGGAATACCTGGTTACCTGCCCCGAGCAGGAACAAGAAGCATTGTTGCGATCGGCACGATATCTAGACCGTAAAATGCGGGAGATCCGTAACAGCGGCAAGGTGTTTGGAACCGAGCGAATTGCGGTGATGGCGGCGCTGAATATCACCAACGAAATGCTGGAGCGCGACACCATGTCAGAAGGCAGCAGCACGTTGCTAAAGGCCATGGACGACAAGCTAAACATCGCCCTAAAGTAACAAAAAAGCTTATAAAACAGCAACAAGCGACGATTTTTAACGGAATGGCCAAGAGCACTTGCAATAAGCCCCCATCTTGACCTTATAATGGAATCACCTTCCTGGGCTGTACGCTCGTCGGGTACGTCCTCGAGCCGATGCGCTTTACCCAGGTGGCCACTTTAGGGCATTGTGTGCATGTCCCCTGCGGGGGAAAGCCTAATATGTCACAGCGGTCACCGACCTTGAACTTGGGTTCAAGGACCTACATCCGATAACGGCAGCCCGGGAAGCTTTATTTTGAGCGACAGCATCGCCCACCCCTCTTTTTTACCGTCTTCTGCAGACTTGAACACTTCCCGCAATCAGTTGCGTAGACACTTGCGCCAACAGCGCAATGCCTTGTCTCCTTTGCAACAAAGACACGCATCGCAGCAACTGGCCAAGCGCCTGTTAGCCAACCCCGATCTTTATCGCGCCCGCCACCTTGCCATCTATTGTCCAAACGATGGTGAAATCAGTCCGCTGCCCTATATGCAAGCTGCGCGTCGCCGCGGCATACGCGTTTACTTACCGGTATTGCATCCGCTAATACCCGGGAAGCTGGTTTTCAGCCCTTACACGTCGCACACCCGCCTGCGCCCCAATCGTTTTGGCATTGCGGAACCTGCATTTAGCGCCGGCCTGAAACGGCCAGCCTGGGCGATGGATGCAATATTGTTTCCGCTGGTAGGGTTTGACGAGCGCGGAGGAAGGCTGGGCATGGGCGGGGGGTTTTACGACCGGACATTTGCCTTCAGCCGCACTCGGCCAAGACTCGCACCCAAGCTGATTGGCCTGGCTCATGATTTTCAGAGGGTGGATAGCTTACCGATTGAGCCTTGGGATGTGCCTTTGCACTCGGTGGTTACAGAGCGTGGCTGTTATCGGGTAGTGGCCTGATACCAAGGCTCCGCCGCTCGGGGGCCCTGTTCAGACGCTTGCAGCGAGGTGAATCCGGTAATAATAAGGCCAGCAGCGAATATCAATGCGATGGTGCGGATCATATCTGGCTTGCGGCCCATTTCTTAACTCCGGAACTGCTGTGATAACCCATACAGGAAACGGAGGACTGATGCCGCCGTTAATAGAATGACGGAAGACTATCACTCCCCCGCCATTTTACAATTTTTGACAGATTAACTTTCAGTAACTCAGAGATCCGGGCAGGCACTCAGCGCCCGCGACGCGATCAGCTAGAGTGGCTGTTGCCGTTTCCTGCCCCAAGAAACAGCTGGTAAGCTTCGTTATCGGTCATGTTTTCATAGCGGAAACCGACCTTCTCAAGCATTTTTTCAAAATCCCTCACTTCGTCATCGTCCACTTCAGCGCCCAACAACACGCGGCTGTAAGCCGCACCGTGATTGCGGTAATGAAACATCGAAATATTCCAACGCGTGCCCAGCGACATCAAAAATTTCAACAAAGCCCCCGGACGCTCGGGGAACTCGAACTGGAACACTTTTTCATTGCTGATACCCGGAGCGTGCCCCCCCACCATGTGGCGAATGTGCTGCTTGGCCAAGTCGCTGTCTGTCAGGTCCAGCACCAAATAGCCGGTCTCGCGCAGTTCCCGCACCAGTTCGTCTCGGCCCAGGCCACCGGCCTGAATCTGAATGCCGACAAATATCGTGGCTTGTTTGCTGTCCGCGTAACGGTAATTGAACTCGGTGATATTGCGCTTGTGCAGAGCGTTGATAAAGGTTTTGAAGGCGCCTGGTTTTTCAGGAATGGTCACCGCCAGGATGGCTTCACGCTTCTCGCCGATTTCGGTGCGCTCCGAAATATAACGCAGACGGTCAAAGTTCATATTGGCGCCGCTGAGCGTAGCGATCAGATTTTCATTTTCGATTTTTCCCCGTTCTATATATTTTTTAATACCGGCCACACCAAGCGCCCCAGCGGGCTCGGCAATGGAGCGGGTGTCTTCAAAAATGTCTTTAATCGCGGCACAGATTTCATCGGTGGATACGGTGATCACTTCGTCTACGTGATCTTTGCAGATTTCCCAAGGGTAGGCACCAATCTGTTTGACTGCCACGCCGTCGGCAAATATCCCAACTTCGTCCAGTATTACCCGCTTGCCGGCTTTCATCGCTGCCTGCAAGCAGTTTGAGTCTTCCGGCTCTACACCTATTACTTTTATCTCCGGGCGCAGATATTTTATGTAGGCGGCCATACCGGCAATCAGCCCGCCACCGCCCACACAGACAAACACCGCGTGGATGGGTTTGCTAAATTGCCACAACAACTCCATGGCGACCGTGCCCTGGCCGGCGATAACGTCTGGATCATCATAAGGAGGAATGTAGGTATAACCGTGCTTTTCAATCAGCTCGTGGGCGTGGGCCGCGGCTTCGTCAAAAGCGTCGCCTCGGAGCACTACCTTGGCACCGTGCTCACGCACAGACCTCACTTTAATCTCCGGCGTCGTCTGGGGCATTACGATGACGGCCTTGATGCCCAGTTTTTTTGCCGACAAGGCCACCCCCTGGGCGTGATTACCGGCAGACGCACAGATTACACCCTTGGCCTTCTGCTCCTCCGACAACTGCACCAGCTTGTTATAGGCCCCGCGAATCTTGAACGAGAATACCGGCTGCAAATCTTCACGCTTCAAAAAAATGTTGTTGCCGAAGCGCCGCGACAGGCTAACGGCTTCGGTCAGCGGCGTTTTATTGGCAACATCGTAAACGCGGGCATTCAATATTTTCTTGATATAGCGTTGGGGCATGTCGATTCCGCAATGTAATTTAAGAATGAATTAGGCGTGATTCGAAAGAAATTCCCAGTAATTCGAAAGAAATTTGGCGTGAGGCATCACTGGAAGAATCCATAGTGTAGAAAGTTTTACCCGCAACCGTCTATAAGCAGCCCGCCCAGACGCTGTATACTGCAAGTATCTCATTCATTTTCCGCAACGGGCTCAACCATGAACCAGGACGAACTGAAGCAAGCGGTCGCCAAATCCGCTATCGACTACATCAGCCCACGCCTGAACAGCAGCAGCGTAATTGGTGTGGGCACCGGCAGCACTGCCAACTGCTTCATTGATTTTCTGGCGGCCATTCGCAACGATTTTGACGGCGCCGTGGCCAGCTCCGAAGCCACCGCTGAACGCTTGAAAAGCCACGGCATTCCCGTTTATGAGCTGAACAGCACCGCCGATCTGGAGTTTTATGTAGACGGCGCCGATGAAGTCAACGAACAGCTGGAACTGATCAAAGGCGGCGGCGGCGCGCTAACGCGGGAAAAGATTGTGGCTGAAGTGGCGCAGACGTTTATCTGCATCGCCGACGAGTCCAAAAAAGTAGACATTCTGGGTGAATTCCCACTGCCACTGGAAGTGTTACCGATGGCCCGCAGCCACGTTGGCCGGGAAATCGTGAAACTTGGCGGCGATCCGGTGTACCGCGACAATTTTACCACCGACAATGGCAACATCATTATTGACGTCTATAACCTGGACCTGTCGCGCCCAATTCAGGTGGAAGAACGCCTGAACCAGATTGTAGGTGTGGTCACCAACGGCCTGTTTGCCCGCCGCCCCGCCGATCTTCTGCTGCTGGGCACAAAAACCGGTGTACGGACTCTCAAGCGCGGCTGACCCACTCGACCGGCATGGAAGCCAAGGTCGGCTGGCATGCCAGACCAACGTTTAGTTTCGCAGAGCGATGCAGTTTCGTACAATGGCGCTCACTTTTTAACCCTACCCAGGAAGGACCACCCGATGCAATTCGACAACATCCCTGCCGGCAAAAATGCACCCGAAGATATTTATGTAGCCATTGAAATCCCGGCCAACAGCTCACCGGTGAAGTACGAACTGGACAAAGACATGGGCGCCTTGCTGGTAGACCGTTTTATGGCCACGCCCATGTTCTACCCGGCCAACTACGGTTTTATTCCCCACACTCTGGCCGACGACGGTGATGCCCTGGACGTACTGGTCATTACCCCCTACCCGATTCAGGCTGGCTGTGTGATTCGCTGTCGCCCGGTAGGCGTACTGAACATGGAAGACGAAGCCGGCGGCGACGCCAAGCTGGTCGCAGTACCCCACGACAAGCTGACCACGGCTTACGCCCACGTACAAGATGTGACTGACTTGCCAGAACTGCTGCGCAACCAGATTCATCACTTCTTTGAAAACTACAAGGCGCTGGAAGCCGGAAAATGGGTGAAAATCCAAGGCTGGGACAATGCAGCGGCTGCGAAAAAAGCCATTGTTGACGCCATCAAAGCTTACGGCGGCTAAAAGCGTATTGCTTTATACGGTTCACAAAAACCCGGGCATTAAGCCCGGTTTTTTTGTTGCCTGCACCTCAGTGGGAGCCAATTGCTAGCCCCGCGACAGTAACTCCCGCATGTCACTGATCGCCGCGTTGGCCCGCGATAAATAGGCCGCCATGGTCAGCGAATGGTTGGCCATTATGCCAAAGCCACTGCCGTTGAGAATCACCGGACTCCACATGTCGCCCTGCGCTCCCTCAAGCTCAATGATGATCTGCTTAACACTGGCCGTAGCGTTCTTGTCCTGCAATACCTTGCGGAAATCCACTTCAATGGCACGGAATATATGCAGTAACGCCCAAGAACTGCCGCGGGCCTCGTAAAACACATCGTCTATCTTGGTCCAATCGGTTTTTACATCAACGCCTTGGGCTCGCTCATCCAGCGGATCCTGGCCCTCAAAATCCGCTACCGTGTCGGAAATAGAGGCTTTACCCACACTCTCACCCAGGGTGCGGGACAAGCTACCCAAACGGGTTTCCAGATCTGCCAGCCAGTTGTTCAAGCTATCGGCGCGGGCAAAGAACTGGGAATCGGTCTTCTCCGGGTTCGACAGCCGGTCCAAATACCGCTTCAAAGCGGTGATCCCGCGGCGATATTCGGATTCGGTTGAGGGAATCGCCCAGCTATCGCTATCAAAGTGCAACTGGGGCTCGGCAATGATCAGGTCCGCGTCTTCCGAGGATTGGCTCTGGGCGCGACTGATGTCTTGACGCATGGCTCGGGCCAGGTCACGCACTTGCACCAGCACACCGAATTCCCAGTTGGGCACGTTGTCCAGCCAAAGGCCCGGAGGGAAAATGTCGTTGGTAATGTAACCGCCGGGCTTGTCCAGCAGAGTTTCCGCGATTCGGATCATGGTGGCGGTGGTGGCAAAACCAGTCACCGGTTCACGCTGCATGGCGTTGGCGGTAGCACGGGTGTGTTCACGCACAGAGAAACTGTCGGGCTCGCTGCTCCAGTACATACCCATGATCATGGCAATCAGCAGGTAGAACAGCACAACGATAAGCAGCAACTTACCCACCATTCCACCACCGGAGGAATCCCGGGCATCGCCTTTTTTGTCCTTGAAATACTGCCTGATTTTGCCTGGCATAAGCGTATTATTCCCCTGTCAATTGGTGGTTGCCTGCGGTAAACGGACGCCCCAGATGGTAGCCCATTGCGCCATCAATGCCCAAATTACACAGTACCTTGAATTCCTCGACGGTTTCCACGCCACTGGCAAACACTTTCACACCGCGACTGTGGGCAATATCAACGACCGACTTCAAAAAGAAGCGGTTATCGCCATGTTCGTCAATGCCATGGGTGAAGCTGTTGTCAATACGCAGAGCTTCCAGTCGCAGATTTTTCAAATAGCTAAACGGCACTCCGCCTACGCCAAAACGATCAACCACCACCGACACCTGCAAGTCGTTCAGCGACTGCACGAGCCTGGTAGCTTCCTCGCGGTGGCGGTGAATGGCCAATTCCGAAATGCCCACCCACAGGTTGCGGGCCACCGCTCCTGCTGCTTTTAATTCTGCCAGCAGGTCCTGCTGAAACTGTGGGTTTGTGACTGAGGCGTTGCCCAAAGAAACAGCCAGCGGCATCTGCGGACGCTGGCGCAGATGCGCCAGAACGCTGTGTACCAATTGGCGATCAATAGCCGCAATCAGCCCAAGGTGCTCCGCCATAGGCACAAACAGCGCGGCCTTTAGCGCGCCATCGGCCGTATTAATGCGCGAAAATACCTGATGGTAAAGCGGCTCACCATGAACCGGCCCTGCACAATTAATCACGGGCTGAAGCCACAGTGCAAAACGCTTCTGCGCCAGAGCTTCCTGCAACGTTGAGCGCCAGGCCTCAGCGCCCAACTGTGCGCCGCCACCGGGCACCAGCAAGCGGCAGCCAGACTCGCTCTGCGACTGGGCTTGGCGCAGGGCGTTGTCAGCGGCGATCAGCAACTCCGGCACGCCGGCGCCGTCAACGGTTGGCGCCAGCCCCCCGTGTACTGCAACCGCTAAGGGGTCGGCAATGGCACTGTAGGCGTCATCAATATCCGCCAGCAGTGACTGACACCAAGGCAAGGCATCGTCAGAGCTGACACCGGGCAGATACAGCACGAACGAGGCGCCCATGCGCCGACCCGCAAAAGCATCGGCGTGCTGGCTGATAAAGTATTCGATGATTTTGGCCAGGCGTGCCAAAAGCCGGTCACCCTCCTGGCGCCCCAGCAACACATTGAACTCCGCAAACTGCGACAACTGAAAAATCAGCAGCACGCCCGGCGCCGATCGCTCCTCAGACTGCACCTCTACTTTTAGGCGCTGGTCAAAAGCGGTGCGGCTGGCAAGGCCGGTCACCGGATCTTCATTGTTGAACTTGCGCAGCTGCTGAATCAGCCGTGCCTGCCCATAAAACAGCTTTTCCAGCTGATCGGCCATGGTATTCATGGCCACGGTGACTTGGCGCAGCTCACGGGCGCCTGCCACCCGAATGCGTTGGCGGAATTCACGCCGGCCAATCGCGCCAGCCTGGCGCTCCAGTGCATGCAGCGGCTGCAGAGTCTGCCGCAGTAACAACCACAGACATAGCAGACCGATACCGCTGATAACGGCGGCACTCAAAACCAGCGCCGCTGCGATGCGCCAAAGGTCCTGATACGCCCCCCCGGGATGACTGACCACATTGACCAAACCCAGGCGCTGCCAGCCCCGCACCACTTGGGCCGTGGCAACCGGTGTCGGCAAATCTGCGAAGTGAACAAACCAGGCGGGTGCGTCAACCTTACTGAGGCCCATACGGCGCCCAGCCACCACAACGCCCGAATGGTCAAGATACTCCACAGATAAATAACGCCCACTGTCGAATACCGCATCAATCAAAGAGCTCGATGCAATGGGGTCGCGACCGTCAATGGCGTTCGACAGGGACAAGCCAACGGCAGTAGCGCCATCCTGAGCGTGGCCAGCCAGCTGGCTGCTGACATACTGACGAAAATAGCCGTAGCTAGCACCCACACTTGCCAACAGCACCGCTACCAGCAACACCCCGGTGAACAGCAGCAGCAAAGCGCGCAACGAAAAACTACCTCGCTGATGATCCAGGCAGACTAACTGACTACTCATCCGGGCGTGTGCCTGAGTCATAAATGAACTGCTCCGGGAGTTTGGTGTTGCGTGCGACGCTCACAAAAGGCGAACCTTCCCTATAATAGTCACTATAACGCCGATTATTGTAGTAAGCGTACGCCAAATCCGCCAATGGGTTGCTCTATATGGAACCAACGTCTTATGGACGCTGTTGCAGCGCTGTCTGATAATAATCGGCAGAATCAGAATGGCTGGGCCTGCATTAGGTCACATGAAGGCTCCTGATAACCATCCAAACTTATCAAAAAGTATTGATATGAGCAGCATAAGTGCGCACCATGGGCACATTGTGTCGCTAACTTTGGCAATTCTGCAAAATAAAGGTATTGGTTTTTATGGCAAGTATTCTCGTGCTTCACGGGCCAAATCTGAATATGCTGGGCGCCCGCGAACCTGAGGTATACGGCTACGAAACCCTCGCAGAGATTAATCAGCGCCTTCAGAGCAGCGCTGCAGCTGCGGGCCATCATCTGCTCCACCTGCAATCAAACGCCGAATACGAATTGATTGAACGCATTCACGCCGCCAAAGCGGAAGGTGTGGACTATATCCTGTTTAATCCGGCGGCTTTTACCCACACCAGCGTCGCATTGCGTGACGCGCTGTTGGCGGTTTCCATACCGTTCATTGAGGTGCATCTGTCCAATGTGCACCAGCGGGAAGCATTTCGGCACCACTCCTATTTTTCGGATATCGCCAAAGGCGTTATCTGCGGCCTCGGCAGCCAGGGCTATGACCTGGCGCTTCAGGCTGCATTGAAACAAACGCATTAACTAGACCTTACAAAAGAGGCTGAAGAAATCATGGATATTCGCAAAATCAAGAAATTGATCGAACTGCTTGACGAATCCGACGTCGAAGAACTGGAAATTCACGAGGGCGATGATTCCGTGCGTATCTCGCGCCGCCGTGAGCAGCCAGCCGGCACGCATTACGTCAGCCACATGCCACCACAACATGCAGCTCCTATGTACGCGCCAGCGCCGGAAACCCCGGGCCCGGTTGACCATGAGGCCAAGCCTGCAGCGCCCAAGGGCCATACCATTAATTCACCCATGGTGGGCACCTACTACAGTGCGCCATCACCTACCGCGCCGGAATTCATCGCCGTGGGCCAATCGATCAAAGCCGGTGACGTTATCTGTATCGTGGAAGCGATGAAGATGATGAACCAGATTGAAGCTGACAAAAGTGGCACCATCGTCGAAGTGCTGGTCGAAAACGGCCAGCCGGTGGAGTTTGACCAGCCTCTGGTCGTCATTTCCTGAACCCGGTGATTGTGAACCATGGACATGTTAGAAAAAGTATTGATCGCAAACCGCGGTGAAATTGCCCTGCGAATTTTGCGCGCCTGTAAAGAATTAGGTATCAAAACCGTCGCCGTGCACTCTCAGGTCGACCGCGACCTGATGCACGTACGTTTAGCCGATGAAACCGTCTGTATCGGCCCCAACAGCCCGACCGACAGCTACCTGAATATCCCTGCCATTATCAGCGCGGCGGAAGTAACCGACTCAGTGGGCATCCACCCCGGTTACGGCTTTTTGGCGGAAAACGCCGACTTTGCCGAGCAGGTCGAAAAAAGCGGGTTCCGCTTTATCGGCCCCAGAGCCGAGACCATTCGGCTGATGGGCAACAAAGTGTCGGCCATCAACGCCATGATCAGTGCAGGCGTACCCACCGTTCCGGGCTCTAACGGCGCGCTGACCGAAGACGACGACCTGACTCTCAAAGTCGCTAAAAAAATTGGCTACCCGGTGATTATCAAAGCCGCATCGGGCGGCGGCGGTCGCGGTATGCAGGTGGTGCATTCAGAAGCCGCATTGCTCAAGGCCGTACAGATTACCCAAACCGAAGCTCGCAGCGCGTTTGGCGACCCGACCGTGTACCTTGAAAAATTCCTTGAGCGCCCGCGCCACGTGGAAGTTCAGGTACTGGCAGACATGCACGGCAACTGCATTCACTTGGGCGACCGCGACTGCTCGTTCCAGCGCCGTCACCAGAAAGTGTTGGAAGAAGCGCCGGCGCCGGGTATTGACCCCGAAGCCAGGGAAAAAACCCTGAAAGCTTGTGTTGATGCCTGTAAGGAAATTGGCTATGTGGGTGCCGGCACCTTCGAATTCCTGTATCAGGACGGTGGTTTCTACTTCATCGAAATGAACACCCGCGTGCAGGTTGAGCACCCGGTATCAGAAATGGTGACCGGCGTGGATATCGTGCGCGAACAGCTGCGTATCGCCAGCGGCCTGCCATTGCAGTACACGCAGGACGACATCAAGATTACCGGGCACGCCATCGAGTGCCGAATCAACGCAGAAGATCCCCAAACTTTTGTGCCCAGCCCTGGTAAAGTGAAGCACTTTCACGCTCCCGGCGGTAACGGTGTGCGGGTGGATTCGCACCTTTACAGTGGTTACACCGTACCGCCCTACTACGATTCGCTGATCGCCAAACTGATCACCTGGGGTGACGACCGCGAAATAGCGCGTCGGCGCATGAAAAACGCCCTCGACGAGATGGTGGTTGAAGGCATTAAAACCAATCAGCCGCTGCACCGCAGATTGGTGCGCGATGGCGGCTTTAAACAGGTAGACTTCACCATTCATTATCTTGAAAAACTGATTCAGGACTGAGTCCTGCGTCGTCAATGCGGGAAGCAGTATGCCCTGGATACAACTAAAGATTCCGGCTGACCCAGACAACGCCGATCAACTCGAAGACGTGTTGATGGAAATGGGTGCGGATGCGGTGTCGATGGAAGACGCCGCTGACCAGCCTTTGTACGAGCCGGACCATGGCACCACACCTTTGTGGAGCCAAACCACCGTAACCGGACTGTTTCAGTCCAGTTACGATATTACCGAGTTGTGCTCCAACATCCGCGACGCCTGGCACCAGCAAACCCAGCAGAGTCTGGCGGACATAGACGTAACGTTGGTTGAAGATAAAGACTGGGCACGGGCCTGGATGGACGACTTCCACCCGCTGCGCTTTGGCGAACGTTTGTGGATAGTACCCAGCTGGCACGACGCGCCTGATCCAGACGCAGCCAATTTGCTGCTGGACCCAGGCCTGGCGTTTGGTACCGGCACCCACGACACGACGGCCCTGTGCCTGCAGTGGCTAGACGGCGCTGATGTACAGGGCAAACAGGTGATCGATTATGGCTGTGGCTCCGGCATTTTAGGCCTGGCCGCACTGTTGCTGGGTGCAGACCATGTAATGGGAGTCGACACCGACCCTCAGGCGCTGGAAGCCAGCCGTGAAAACGCCCGCCGCAACGAAGTGGACGAAAGCAGGCTGTCTTTATATCTGCCGAAAGACGAACCCGACGCCTTGGCCGACATTACGCTCGCCAATATTCTGGCTCAGCCACTGATCGGACTGGCACCACACCTGGCAGCAAAAACCCGCCCAGGCGGCGACATTGTGCTGTCTGGCATCCTCAACCATCAGGCCCGCGATGTGATGGCGGCTTACGAGCCCTGGTTTATTATGGATGAACCAGAACAGCAGGGTGAATGGATACGGCTCACAGGGCGACGCCACCGTTGATAGCGCCACGATTGATGAAGCAGTAAGGCCAAAGATCTAGACGACCGTGCATTCAGTTTCTTTGTATTCAAGGATTTAGAATGACTTCCAGCAACCTTCAAACTCAGTGTCCCCACTGCCAGACGCGTTTCCGGGTAACCGAGGAACAACTGGAGGTTGCCAAGGGGCGAGTGCGCTGCGGCAGCTGCATGAAGATTTTCAATGCCTTTGAGAACCGCATCAAAGAGCCAAAACCTGTTGTTACAACACCCCTGGAGCCGGTTATCAACCCGGATCCGGACGACGATCTGGTGTTTGCGGACAACCCGGAAGAAGATGCAGCCCACGGCGCTTACATTAAAGCCGATATGACGTTTGCCGAAGACGAGCTCAGCGACAGTTTTCGCTCCATGGACCACAGTGTTTACAGCGATGACATCGACAGCAGCAGCGATATAAACCTGGATTCGGACGAAAGCTGGGCCCGCGCCATTTTGAATGAAGCCAGCCGTCCCGACAGCCCAAGGCGCCCAGCCCATCCCGTCGAAGCAGCGCCGCCCAAGAATGAACCACCCGCTGAAGCTCCAGATATTGAAACGCAAGGCCTAGCGCAACCCAACGACAGCTGGCCGTTGCCGTCCGAGCATCAGATTTACGCCGAGAGCGGCGCCCGACCGCAGCACACGCCTTACAGCAATCTTCGCCAAGAACCCATTCCGGTTCAGCGCAATCACGGCGGAAAAATCCGGGCGCTGGCCTGGTCACTGATTGTTGTGGCCATTCTGGGGGTGATCGTCTCACAGCTGGCTTGGGTTCAGTTTGACAAATTTTCCAAAATTCCCCAGCTGCGCCCTTTTTACGAGAAAGGCTGCGAACTCGCCGGTTGCACGCTGCCACCGCTGATAGACATGAGCGCCATAGACAGCCGCAAACTGGTGGTAAAAACCAACCCTGCCAACCGCAGCGAACTGGTGGTAGACGCTGTGATTATCAACCGTGCCGCATTCGCACAGCCGTTTCCGGCCATTGTTCTGACCTTCGCAGATTTGAACGGGCAAGAGGTTACACAGCGTGTATTCAGCCCTGCAGATTACCTGGCAGACCAGGGCGCACAGTTGCGGGAAATGCCGCCGCAGACCCCGATACGCATTGCCATCGCCATCCAGGACCCGGGACAAACGGCGGTCAGCTACAACATCGACTTCCGCTCACAGGCCGAGTAGGCCAGCGAGAGCCTGCTGGCCGAACTCAACTTATAAGCTTTCGCCAAGCGCACGAAAGTCAACCAAAAAGCACGAAAAATAATCAATTTTTTCACAGCTTTGCCTCTTCAATCGCGGCCGCACCAGCGGTATCATTAGCGCCCTCCGGAATTCGGCCGTTCAATTATTGAACAATTCACCGGTATTCAGGCCTTGCGTTAACTTCCGTAACACGGATTCAGATCATGCTGCCAACGGCAAAAATCGGGCCGTATACCTTGCCCAATCCGCTAATTGTTGCGCCCATGGCCGGTGTAACAGACCGGCCGTTTCGGCTGCTGTGTCGGCGTATGGGCGCAGGACTGGCAGTTTCGGAAATGGTGATTGCTGATAGCAAAATGTGGCACACCCGAAAATCTCGCAGCCGTCTAAATCATCAAGGTGAGCCTGAACCCCGCTCGGTGCAGATTGCCGGCGGAGATCCGGAGATGCTAGCGCAGGCGGCTTGTATGAACGCTGCGTCTGGCGCCCAGATCATCGACATCAATATGGGTTGCCCGGCGAAAAAAGTCTGTAATAAAGCGGCCGGCTCTGCCCTGATGAAAGACGAAGCTCTGGTGCTGCAGATTCTGAAGGCGGTGGTAGCCGCCGTAGACATACCGGTGACCCTAAAAATGCGAACCGGTTGGGATGAAAATCACCGCAACGCGCCGATTATTGCGCGCATGGCAGAAGAAGCCGGTATTCAGGCGCTGGCCATTCATGGCCGCACCCGCACCGACAAATACACGGGCAATGCCGAGTACGACACCATTGCCCGAGTGAAGTCCGACGTTGGCATTCCGGTCTTCGCCAACGGCGACATCACCAGCCCGGAAAAAGCGCGCGAAGTGCTTCAATACACCGGGGCCGATGGCCTGCTGATTGGCCGTGCGGCTCAGGGCCAACCTTGGATTTTTCGGGAAATCCTGCATTTTCTGGAAACAGGCGAACACATGAAACCGCCGCCACTGGATGAAGTGGAAACGATACTGAGCGAGCACCTGCTGGCACTGCACGATTTTTATGGAGAAACCATGGGTGTGCGCATTGCCCGCAAACATGTGGGCTGGTATTTGCAATGCCACGACCAAAACAAACGCTTCCAGCAAAGCTTCAACGCCATAGACAACGCGTTGGAGCAGCACGACAGCATTCAACAGTATTTCGCAAGCTTACGAAATGAAGAGGTATTCGCAGCATGAAAGCTGAAACTTTGGCAAACGACACCCTGAACGCATCCGCCAATGATGACATTCACCAACTGCAAACGGCTGGCACCAGCGGTAACTCAGTCACCCTGCGTGACAGCGTAGAAATTGCACTGACCAACTACTTCACCCAGCTTGATGGCGCTCCGGTAACCGAGGTTTATCAATTGGTGCTATCAGAAGTAGAAGCTCCATTGCTAGAGCAGGTGATGAGGTACACCCGCAACAACCAGACCAAAGCGTCCACCATGCTGGGTCTGAACCGCGGCACCCTGCGCAAGAAGCTCAAGCAATACGATCTGCTTTAAACCCGACATCCGATCCGGAAGAATGTGAACCATGGCAAATCAGGCAAATACTCCCGTTCGTCGTGCGCTGATCAGTGTCAGTGACAAAACCGGCATTGTTGAATTTGGTCGCGCGCTCAGCGAGCGCGGCATAGAGTTGCTGTCCACCGGCGGCACCTTTCATCTGCTTAAAGAAAACAACGTCGCCGTCACCGAAGTGTCTGACTACACCGGTTTCCCGGAGATGATGGATGGCCGGGTAAAAACCCTGCACCCGAAAATTCACGGTGGCGTTTTGGGCCGCCGTGGCACCGACGACGCCGTCATGGCCGAACACGGCATAGACCCCATCGACATGGTGGTGGTGAATCTCTATCCGTTTGAAGACACCATCGCCAATCCGGATTGCGACTTGGCGACCGCCATTGAAAACATCGACATTGGCGGCCCCACCATGGTTCGCGCGGCAGCCAAGAACCACAACGATGTGGCCGTAGTGGTGAATACTCGCGATTACAACCGGGTATTGAAAGAACTGGAAAGTAACGATGGCGAACTGACCTTTGCTACGCGTTTTGACTTGGCCGTAAAAGCCTTTGAGCACACCGCCGGCTACGACGGTGCTATCGCTAACTACTTGGGTGGGCGCACCGCCGATAACGACAATGCGGATTTCCCGCGCACCTTCAATGCCCAGTTTGTGAAAGTGCAGGACATGCGCTACGGCGAAAACCCGCACCAGCGCGCCGCGTTCTACGCCGAGCGCAACCCGAAAGAAGCCTGTGTGGCGACCGCTACCCAGCTCCAGGGTAAAGCGCTGTCGTACAACAACGTGGCCGACACCGACGCCGCGCTTGAGTGTGTAAAACCCTTCGCCGACCCGGCTTGCGTGATCGTCAAGCACGCCAATCCCTGTGGTGTAGCCATTGGTGCCGACATTCTGCAAGCTTACGAGCTGGCCTATGCAACGGATCCCACCTCAGCGTTTGGCGGCATCATTGCCTTCAACCGCGAGCTGGACGCAGCGACCGCCAGAGCCATTATTGATCGCCAGTTTGTGGAAGTGATCATCGCTCCCAGTATCAGCGCCGAAGCAGTAGAACTGATAGCCGCCAAGAAAAACGTGCGTTTGCTGGCCTGCGGCGAATTTGACGGTGAGCGCGCCCCGGCATTGGATTACAAACGCGTGACCGGTGGCTTACTGGTGCAAGAACGTGACCTGGGCATGGTTGCCATGAGTGATGTAAAAGTGGTCACCCAACGCCAACCCAGCGAAGAAGAACTGAACGATTTACTGTTTGCCTGGGAAGTGGCCAAGTACGTCAAATCCAACGCCATTGTGTACGCGAAAGCGGGCCGTACCATCGGCGTGGGCGCCGGCCAGATGAGCCGCGTGTACAGTGCCAGAATTGCCGGCATCAAAGCCGCCGATGAAGGCCTGGAAGTAAAAGGCTCGGTCATGTCGTCTGACGCCTTCTTCCCGTTCCGCGACGGTATTGATGCCGCCGCCGCTGCCGGTATTACCGCGGTGATCCAACCTGGTGGTTCCATGCGTGATCAGGAAGTGATCGACGCCGCCAACGAGCACGGCATTGCTATGGTGTTCACTGGCATGCGCCATTTCCGCCATTAACCCGTAGGGACAGCATCATGAATATTCTGATTATTGGTAATGGCGGGCGCGAACACGCCCTGGCGTGGAAAGCCGCGCAGTCGGAACTGGCCGATACCGTCTTCGTAGCGCCCGGTAATGCCGGCACCGCCACCGAAGCCGGTGTGGAAAACGTCGCCATCGATGTGATGGATTTGAACGGCTTGGCTGATTTCGCCGCCCGCAATAATGTTGGCCTGACCATCGTGGGGCCCGAGGCGCCACTGGTTGCCGGTGTTGTGGACTTGTTTGAAGAGCGTGGCCTGAGAGTGTTTGGCCCCAGCGCCGGCGCCGCGCAGCTAGAAGGCTCAAAAGCCTTTACCAAAGACTTTCTGGCGCGCCAGAAAATCCCTACGGGTTCCTACGGCAACTTTACCGACGTTGATGAAGCATTGGCCTACGTGCGCCAGCAAGGCGCGCCTATTGTGGTTAAAGCTGACGGCCTGGCTGCGGGTAAAGGCGTGATTGTGGCCATGAATCTGGCCGAAGCGGAAAACGCCGTCCGCGATATGCTGGCGGGCAACGCGTTTGGCGACGCCGGCAGCCGCGTGGTGGTTGAAGAATTTCTGGACGGCGAAGAAGCCAGCTTCATCGTCATGGTCGACGGCGACAACGTGCTGGCCATGGCGACCTCGCAAGACCACAAGCGCGTGGGCGATGGCGACACCGGTCCCAACACCGGTGGCATGGGTGCTTATTCCCCTGCCCCAGTGGTGACCCCCAACGTGCACCAGCGCATTATGGATGAGGTGATCTACCCAACCGTGCGCGGCATGAAAGCCGAAGGCCACCCCTACAAAGGTTTCCTTTACGCCGGCCTGATGATCGATTCTGCCGGTGCTCCCAGGGTGATCGAATTCAACTGCCGCTTTGGCGATCCGGAGACTCAGCCCATCATGCTGCGCATGCAGTCTGATCTGGTGGCTCTGTGTCAGGCCGCGATTGACGGTAAACTGGACCAGTGCAGCTCCGATTGGGACCCCCGAGCCGCCGTGGGTATTGTTCTGGCGGCAGGTGGTTATCCCGGCAGCTACAGCAAAGGCGATGTTATCTCTGGCCTGTCGGAAACCGAAACTGAGGGCGAAAAAGCTTTCCACGCCGGCACAAAACTGGATGGCAACCAGGTGGTCACCAACGGTGGCCGGGTACTCTGCGCAACCGCACTGGGCAATACCGTGACCGAAGCCCAACAACGGGCTTACAAACTTGCCAGAAAGATAAGCTGGAACGGTGCGTTTTACCGCAAAGACATCGCGTATCGGGCCATAGCCCGCGAGCAAGCGTAATACGACATCCTGAGCAAAAGCCCGGTCGTTGACCGGGCTTTTTTATGGGGTAATGTGAACTCACTTGCCTGCCCCATCACACAAACAGCCTGGAACTGCTCAAATGCTGCAAAAGTCACCCTCTGCCGTCTTTTTCTTGCTCTTATCCATTGTGCTTTTAAACGCATGCTCCCGCCATGACATATACCAAAAGGCTATCGACTTCGAGCGTTCCACCGCCGGACTTGAGGCTGCCAGCATCACCCTGGGCGAACTGGACATTGCGTACCTGCGAAACGCAGAAATGAACAGCGGCGATACCATCGTGATGGTTCATGGTTTTGGTGCCAACAAAGATAACTGGACCCGCATGGCCCGGGAGCTCACAGATAAATTCAACGTTTATGCCATAGACCTTCCGGGCCACGGCGAAAGCAGCAAGCCGCTGGATCTCGGTTATCGGCTGGACCAGCAAGTGGCTCACCTTGCCCGTATTCTTCAGGCTCTGGACATTGCCGAGATGCACATAATGGGCAACTCCATGGGCGGCGCCATTACGGCTTTGTATGCCGCCGCTTATCCGGAACAGATCAAAACCGCCGTACTGTTCGACCCGGCTGGTATTCTTGAGTACGAGAGCGAACTGTTTGATTTAGTCGTCGCTGGTGACAATCCGCTTATCCCCTCAAAACCCGGCGATTTCGAGCGTCTGATGGATTTCGCTCTTGAGAAAAAGCCGTTTATTCCCTGGCCCGTTCTTGGGGTTATGGAAGACCAGGCTCTTGCCAATCAGACGGTAAATGAAGTGATCTTTGCCGCCATCCGGGACGCTGGATTCGAGACGGATTTCCGCAGTATCATCAGCCGCATCAAAGCCCCGGTACTGGTCGTCTGGGGCAAGGAAGACCGTGTGATTAACTACCGTAACGGCGAAGTCTTTGTGGACATCATCCCGGGTGCACGACTTGAGGTATTGGACGGGGTTGGTCACGTGCCCATGCTTGAAACACCGGAAGAGTCAGCTCGTCTGTTCCTGGAGTTTGCCAAATCCCATGCTTCAAAAGCCGGGTAACACAAACAGGCACGAGGCTCTGTTGTTATCGGCTTCAACGACCGGGAAAAACAAGGTAGCCTTATGCTGACCATAATCCGTTTTCCCTGAAAGAACCTCTCATGCCTGAAGCAGTATGGATATCCTTTGCGTTTGGTCTTGGCCTGCTGGTCAAGGTGGTTCATTTGCCACCCCTGGTGGGTTATCTGGCGGCCGGTTTCACACTCAGCGCGCTAACGGCGTTCCCGGGTTCCAATATCTCTGCCGAACCCACCGAAGTATTAGGCCACATTGCCCACCTGGGCGTGTTACTGATGCTGTTTACGGTGGGCTTGAAGCTGAAACTCAAGACCATCATCAGCCCCGAGGTTATTGGAGGTAGCCTGCTGCACTTTGGCATAACCTGCTTTGTGTTCACTCCCGGGCTGTATCTGATTTTGGATATTACCTGGTACGTTGCGTTTATGCTGGCAGCGGCGCTGTCGTTTTCATCCACTATTCTGGTCGCTAAAGTGCTGGAAAGTAAGCGCGAGTTGCGTGCATTCCATGGCCGCGTAGCCATCGGTATTCTGGTGATGCAAGACCTGATCGCACTGGTCGTAATGAGCCTGGCTGCGGGTAAAACGCCGTCGGAATGGGCCTTGATTGTGTTCGGCCTGCCGCTACTGCGGCCATTGCTGTTCCGCCTGCTGGATGCCAGCGGCCACGATGAACTACTGGTGCTGTTGGGCATGCTTTTGGCGCTGGTATTGGGCGGCTTGGGCTTTGAAGCCGTGGGCTTGAGCTCCGAGCTTGGCGCTTTGCTGTTTGGTGCGGTGCTGGCCAATCACCCACGCAGTCAGGAGTTGGCCAAATCTCTGTGGAGTGTGAAAGAAATATTCCTGGTGGGGTTTTTCCTGCAAATCGGCATTGGCGGGCTGCCAGACACCCATTCACTGATGTTTGCGCTGGCTGCCGGCCTGATTCTGCCGTTGAAAGGACTTCTGTTTTTCTTCCTGATGATTCTGTTTCGCCTGCGCGCGCGCAGTAGTTTTCTAACGTCGCTGGCGCTGACCAACTACAGCGAATTCGGCCTGATTGTAGCCAGCATTGCCTTGCCCCAGTGGATGGTGCCGTTGGCCATCAGCGTGGCGCTGTCGTTTATCATTTCAGCACCCCTGAATCGCATCGCTCACAGCCTCTACGAGCACTTTGCCAGCCGCTTGGAACGCTACGAAACCAATAACCATCACCCCGACGAACAGCCCTTGGCGCTGGCTGACGCCAAGGTTCTCATCATGGGTATGGGGCGTACCGGTACCGCCGCTTACGACTGGCTGATCGAAACCGAACCGACCCTGGTCGGGCTGGATTCTGACCCCAACAAAATTACCCAGCACGGCGTGGCGGGGCGCAATGTGGTGTTTGCCGATGCCGAAGACACCACCTTCTGGAGCAATCTGCATATGCCCCAGGTGCATTCAGTGATCCTCGCCATGGCCGACATTGAAGGCAAACTGATTGCCGCCCGCATGCTGCGGCGCATGGGTTTCACCGGCTACATTGTGGCCCACACCATGTTTCAGGACGAAGCTCACCAAATACGTGAAGCCGGCGCCAACGACGCCTACCTGACCATGAGCGAAACCGGCGTAGCCCTGGCAAGCCACATCATGGAGCGGGAAGCTTCCGCGCCGGACGGCTTCGAACCGCCCTCGACCGCCTAAACGTCAACGAATTTTACACATCGATTTTTTCACGCAATAGATGATTCTGCTAACTGTTTGATAACCCGATTCGCAGGTTCTCTGGCATACCTTATGCTTTAAATTTTGTTTGCAGCCATCTATGAATAGGGTTTTTGTACGCAATACTCAATGTTCGTGATGTGTGGCTTATGTTGTGACGAAATGGAGGTTTTTCATGCCGCCATGCCGAACGCTCATATGGCTATCAACCCACGTACCAGACATACCAGAATTTGGGTCTGAGTATCAGGTGTACGCCATCAACGCCAGTGACGATATGCCATTGGCGCCACCGTCCTGTGCAGGCCCGCGTGTTGGCGTGGCGGATCTGCGCCGGTTCAACGTCAGCGATGTCGGTAACTTTAATCGCTGGATTGAGTTTCTAGGGCTGCGCTATTGGGTTGCCATTGTCGACATCCATCCATCTCCGGGTTCCGATACCCAGTGGTTCATTGCCCGCTACTGCTCTGACTACCACTCGGCACCGTTGGATATAAGCCGCTTCAACGCGATGTTGGGGCATTTGTGGGGCATGGCAGAACTGCAAATCCAGACCTCAGAAGGCTTCCACGGCAACCGGCGCGAACCGGATTTTAATGATGTTGTGCTGACGGGCTCATCGCCCGCTATCTGCAACACCCGCGCCTTGCTACGGCGCTTCGCCGCGGTTGACGAACCGGTGTTAATCACCGGCGAAAGCGGCAGCGGTAAAGAAGCCGCCGCTCACTTTATCCAGAAAAACAGCAGCCGTGGCTATGGCCCACTTGTGGTTGTTAACTGCGCCGCGCTGCCAGAATCATTGATCCAAAGCGAGCTGTTCGGCTACGAAAAAGGCGCCTTCACCCACGCTCTGAAAACCCATCCGGGGCGCCTGGAACAGGCGCACCGGGGCACAGTGTTGCTGGCCGGTATTGATGAGCTCAGCATGAAACAGCAATCGGCGTTGCTGCCCTTTTTGCAGGAAGGCCGGCTTGAGCGCATTGGAGGCAAAACATCGTTCATCGTGGACGTACGAATTCTGGCAACCAGTTCTTCAGACCTTGATGAGTTGGTTCGCCAGGGCGAGTTCCGGAGCGATGTGTTCTATCGCCTGGGCAGCCTGATTATTAATATGCCTGCGCTTCGGCAGCGCCCCGACGACGTTATTACCCTCGCCCTGTTACTTTTAGATCAAAACAAAACCCCGAAAAAACTCAGCACCGCCGCCATCTCGGCGCTTGCGCACCATACCTGGCCCGGTAATCTGCGCGAACTGCAAAATCGTTTGCGCCGAGCCGGGCTGCTCAGCGACAGCGACAGCGACAGCGACAACAACACCATCAGCCCCCGCAGCCTGGGCTTACCGGCGGCACTGCCAACCCCCAGCAATCCTTCACAACTGACACTCTCTGCGTTTCGCAACGAGGCCGAACGTCACGCTCTGTCATGCAGCCTGAGCCTAACGCAACACAACATCAGCGCCGCAGCCCGCATGCTGGCTATTTCCCGCGTTTCGTTCTATCGCCTATTGGAAAAACACAACCATGCAGCATTACGCCCAAATGAAGACTCTGAAGGAAATTGTGTCTGACACACCTTTTGCATTCACCCATGTGGACATCTCAGGCTATGTCTATTCGCCGTTACTCTGGCCATAACACCGGCGCACGCCCAGGAAAATGCCGTTAACACCCATCCGTCCCCGATGGACCAAGCCACCAGCATTGCATCTATCACCTCGGACCGCGGCATTGTCACCCTGCTGGTCAGCCCACACGGTGCCAGACACACCCAGGCCCAATGCAACAGCAATTGCTAGCAGTTTTTTAGCATTCATGATGTTATTCCTTCTTTGTTGTTAGCTGCGATTGAGCCCATCCCTTCCTGCAAACCTTGTGTCAAGTTCCGGTGCAGACTCACAGACAACACTAAACGATAACCGTGCCAGAAAATTTAAAGAAACCAACAAGCCATTAATGACTAGAAAATTTAATTTTAATAAGCCATTTTTCTTCGCCGCAAAAAAATAGCGGGCTGTACCATTACTGATACAACCCGCCAGGTTCAAATACCGCATTTTAAGTATTCAATCTCTAAATCAAGGCTCTACAAAAATATAATGTGTAAAGCTCAGACACTATTTAGCGACATTGACGACATAAGAGCCTCAGCGCTAAACAAAGGATTCCCGAATTAGCCAGACGGAACACTGGATGCTCAATACTCAATATCACGCCCACACCCACATGATCATCGGCACCGCCACCGCAGTCACTATGATCGATAACGGCAAACCCAGGCGCCAGTAGTCGCCAAACTGATAGCCGCCGGGCTCCATCACCAACGCATTGGACTGGTGGCCAATGGGTGTCATGAAGGCGGATGAGGCCCCTACGGCTACCGCCATCAACACCGCGTCGGTGGGCACGTTTAGCGACGTTGCCAGGCTCAATGCGACCGGCGCCACCACAATAGCGGCCGCGGCATTATTGATCACATTCGACAGCAGCAGAGTGACTACCAGCAACATGGCCAGCACCGCAGCCAGCGAAAAGTCACCGCCCAGTGCCAGCATCTGGTTTGCCAGTAACTGGGCACCGCCGCTGCTTTCCAGCGCCTGGCCGACGGGAATCATCGCCGCCAGCAAGACAATGATCGACCAGTCGATAGACTTATAGGCCTCCTCCGCGGACAACAATCCCACCAAGACCATTGCCACCGCACCGCCCACCAGCGCTACCGGCGCGCTCAGCAGCCCGCTGACCACCGCCGCAATACTGGCGCCGAATACGGCGGCAGCCAGCGCTACCTTACGTGACGACCCAAGCCGCAGTCCGCGCTCTGCCAACGGCAGGCAACCCAGAGTAATCAAAGTGTCTGTGAGGCCATCCTGGGTACCCTGCACCAGCAGAATGTCGCCGGCCTGGAAGCGAATATCCCCTAACCGGCTCTGAATACGCTGGCCACGGCGAGCCACCGCCACCACATTCAGAAAATAGCGTTCGCGCAAACCCAAACGGTTAGCAGACAGTCCAAGTAAGGTTGAACCTGGCGAAACCACCACTTCCATCAACTGCAAGTCGCCTTCATCCAGACTAATCGACGCCTTAGCATCCTCTTCGTCGGCGCTGGGCTCATCGCTGGAGTCTTTAAGTAGCTCGTCCGCGTTCGTTCTCTCGTTGCCTAGCTCGCGCTGCGGCGCCAAAAACGCACCGGTGGCTAACTCAAGATCGGTATTGTCCAGAAAAGCCTGCAAACTTTCGGTATTGGCCTCAATTAACAACAAATCGCCTTCACGCATTACGGTAAAGGTTGAGGGAGTGATCTTGCGTGCGCCTTCACGGATCAAGGCCAACACCGCCAGATCATCGCTCTCACCAGATTCGGTCAACAGTGAGTGCAAGGTGGCGCCAGCGCTGGCGGAGCCTTCCGGCACTCGCAGTTCGGTGACGTAATCGCCCACGCTGAACAGCTTTTTGCCGGATCCGCCGTCATCGCGCCGCGGTGTCAGACGCCAGCCCACCAGAGTGATAAACGCAATACCGGCCACCGTGACCGCCAGGCCCACCGGGGCAAAATCAAACAGGCCAAAGGCGCCTTCGGGACGATAGGAAGAAATGATAATGTTCGGCGGCGTGCCAATCAGGGTGACGGTACCCCCCAACAAGGAGCCAAACGCCAGCGGCATCAGCAGCATAGAGGGCGAGCGCCCGGCGTCACGGGACATCCAGATAGCCACTGGCATCAGCAAAGCCAGCGCGCCAACGTTATTGATAAAACCGGAACAAAGCGCTACTACTGAGGTGAGCGTAAGCACCTGCAAGGTTGGCCGGTGACCAATACGCCCCAATAATCGGGCGATCGCATCCACCACGCCGCCATTTACCAGCCCCTGGCTGATCACTAATACAGCCGCCACAGTAATCACCGCCGGGTGTCCAAAACCACTGAACAGTTCATCAGCGGGCACCAGCCCGGTGAACGCCATCGCCAGCAACGCCAGCATCGACACCACATCAAACCGCAGTCGATTCCAGATAAACAGCGCCAGCGTAATACCCAATACCGTAAACACAATGCCTTGATCCAGATTCAATCGCCCTGCTCCTGCCTGAACACGCTGTTTCTATTAGCATAGACCAAGGCCTCGACCTTGAGCCGGCGCCACAAAAAAACCCGCACCTGGCGAACCAGAGTGCGGGTTTTTAAATCCCGGAAGAGGGCGTTGCGGCGTCCTTGCCGCGTCAGATTAGCCTGTTAGCCAAACTGGTTCATGGTGTTGTCTTTACCACCGGCTTTCAACGCGGCGTCGCCAGCGAAGAATTCCTTGTGGTCGTCACCAATGTTGGAGCCGGCCATGTCCTGGTGCTTGACGGTGGCGATACCCTGGCGAATTTCTTTACGCTGAACACCTTTCACGTAAGCCAGCATGCCTTCGGCACCGAAGTAGCCTTTGGCCAAGTTGTCGGTCGACAGGGCCGCCGTGTGGTAAGTCGGCAGCGTGATCAGGTGGTGGAACACACCGGCTTCACGGGCGGCATCGCGCTGGAAGTTGGCTGTCCACTCGTCGGCCAGCTTGCCTAGATCGGTGCTATCGTATTCTTCGCTCATCAGCGCAGCACGCTCGTAGGCCGATACGTCTTTGCCTTCTTCTTTCCAGGAATCGAACACCTGTTGGCGGAAGCTCAGGGTCCAATTGAACGACGGGCTGTTGTTGTAAACCAGCTTGGCGTTAGGAACCACTTCCTTGATGCGGTTAACCATGGCTGCGATCTGGCCAACGTGGGGCTTCTCGGTTTCGATCCACAACATGTCAGCGCCGTTCTGCAGACTGGTGATGCAATCCAGAATGACCCGGTCTTCGCCACTACCGGCCTTGAACTGGAACAAACCAGACGCCAGACGTTTGGGCTTGACTAGCTGACCGTTCTGCTTGATCACCACATCGCCGTTGTTAATGTCTTCGGCTTTGGCAATCACGTCACCGTCTATGAAGCTGTTGTACTGGTCGCCCAGATCACCCGGCTCTTCGGTTACAGCAATCTTCTGAGTCAGGCCAGCACCCAAAGAGTCAGTACGCGCAACAATCACGCCGTCATCCACACCCAGTTCCAGGAAGGCCAAACGCACAGCGTTTATCTTGGCCAGGAAGTCGGCGTGGGGAACGGTTACTTTGCCGTCCTGGTGGCCGCACTGCTTCTCGTCAGATACCTGGTTTTCGATCTGGATACAGCAGGCACCGGCTTCAATCATCTGCCTGGCCAGCAGGTAAGTGGCTTCTGCGTTACCAAAACCGGCATCGATGTCGGCAATGATCGGCACAATGTGGGTCTGGTGGTTATCAATCTGGCTTATCAGCTGCTCGGCCTTGGCGTTGTCGCCGGCATTCTGAGCTTCTTCCAGATCACGGAACAGGTGGTTCAGTTCCCAGGAATCGGCTTGACGCAGAAAGGTGTACAACTCGCCAATCAGGCCGGATACGGCGGTTTTCTCGTGCATGGACTGATCTGGCAGCGGGCCGAACTCTGAACGCAGGGCGGCAACCATCCAACCGGACAGGTACAGGTAGCGGCGTGAGGTGTCGCCGAAGTGCTTCTTAATGGAGATCATCTTCTGCTGGCCGATAAAACCGTGCCAGCAACCCAGAGACTGGGTGTATTGAGAGGTATCGTTATCGTAGTTCGCCATGTCTTCGCGCATAATCTTGGCGGTGTACTTGGCGATATCCAGACCGGTCTGAAATTTGTTCTGGGCGCGCATACGGGCCGCGTGTTCAGGCTTGATGGCGTTCCAGGTAGGATTCTGTTTCAACAGAGTGGTAAGGGCATCAACGTCTTTTGAGTAGGGCATGGTTCATTCCTTTGTACGGCAGTTTTTCCAAGAACGTCGAATTTAAATCCAATTCTTCCCGGACCTTGGCAACTACTTTAATGCCTCTCACCGCATAACTGAAATTTATATAATCTATATTCAGCATTTTTTTCGTGAATGTCTTGGCGGCATCAAAACCGGATGTCCACCGTTTATAAATCCACAGCAGACAGCCTGAATGTTTTCAACCAGACGGGTCTATTCGTTTGCTTACAGGGTGTAAACGGCCTCGGTAATGACGATAAGCATTAATCAGATATCTGGCCTGTTAAACACAAAATCACCAACCGGTCCCCAGGCTTAACATCAAGATAATCCCGCCTCGGCGGGTTTAGCATCAGATGCCGACCCTTGGCGTCCGGCTGGTTCCGATAGATGCCAAGCGCTATTTCGCCCTCTTTCGCCAACGTTCGTTCCAGCAACTGAAAATCAACGCTGGCCGGAAGCGTGTAGTCGCCCGGGTCCCGAAACTGAAATTCTGCACCGCCAACTGTAAAGAGTTCATCCAACACCACTCTCAACTCTCGCCTCAGGGCCACCTGAGCAAGAACATGGCTGAGTATCATCGGGCTGATCAGCATCTCGCTGCCGTGGTTGTACAGCAAGTGGCTGTTGTCTGGATCGCTCAACTCCATAATCAGCTGCGGACGCCGTGGTTGATCAGCCAGTACATCTTCCAGCTGTAAATAACCCACCATGGTGCGGGCGTCGGCTTCTTCGCCGGAGGCCAGGCGATCGCTGCTCAGCAGCATCACTGTGTCGTAGGCCGCTGGCTGCAATTGGCGCAGCTCGGCTTCAACCATGTAATCGGCTTCGATGTGCTGAACTTCCATGTCTACCTTTTTCCCCAGATGGCGCCGGGTCAGCTGGTCGCGCTCAGCAGCGCCGACAACCGAAATCACATCCACCTGAAACGGCCGATAGTGGTAACTCGACAACTCCGCCAGCAGGCTGGGCACCCGTCGATTCCAGCCCAGCACCAGTATTCTCCGGAGTTTCTGCACCGGCGCGGCGGTCACTATCCGTGGGCTACCACGCTGAACCGCGGGTAACGGCGGCAACTTGGGGTTGAGGTCGGTTTCGGCGTAAAACCGCGCCATCATGATCACCCGGTCTTCTTCGTCAATCACACTATCTGTTGGCGCCATCAACCAAACTTTCCACTGTTCACCCTGGCGCTTCAGCAGGCCCAGCACAATCGCCAGCGGCCGCTGCGCGGCCACCTCAGCCAGGGTCATGCCAACCATCGTTTCGCCACCGCGCACATACAGTTCGTTGCCGTCGCCAGCAGTGAGCAGTTCGTTATAAATTTCTGACAGGCCCGGATGCAAAATATTCTGCGCCATCAAACGGCTTATGGTGGCATCGCCGGCCACCACTTCTACCGCACCGGGATAGGCTCGTTCGATCACCGGCAATTTTCGCAGATCCTGAATCTCGGCCACGACATAAGGCAGTGGCGCGTTGTACTGGCGTGCCTGAGCGGCAATCGACAGCAGCGCTTTGACGATTTCCACATCCGGCGTTAGCAGGCTGCCGGCGTCTATATGGCCGCTGGGCACAATAACTGCGGCGGCATCCAGACACGCAACCCTATGCAGGGCATCGGGCTGAATGGGTGAACCGCTGCGCAAAATAATCTGCCGCGCGCGGCGGCCGATACCGGGCTCCATACGTAATTCGTGCACCTGCTCCGCACTGGCATGCTCTGAGAGCACCACTAGATTGAGCCGGCCGGCATCGTGCTTCTCCAGAAACCGGCGCATACGGCCTGATGCACTCAGCAATTCCGTTAGCAATGGCAGGGTGTGCCGGGTCCAGCCCAATACCACAATGTGATTTTTCAGCGTGACCGGAGTCAGGCCCCGCTCCAGCTCTTCCATTTTGGCAATCAGCCAGCGGGTGAGGATGGCAACCAAGGTGCCCATAAACACCACATAACCGCTGACGGTAAGCAGGGTAGATACAAAACGCTGCCAAGCGCCTACGTCATCCCCTAGATAGCCAGGATCTGTCAGGCGCAAAAACGCCCACCAAACGGCCGCGCCCACACTGTCAAATTTTTGCCCGACCGCCAATACCGCAAGCCCGCCAGCAATCGAAATCAGCGCAATAAAGGCGGCAACCACCAATAGCTGAAAACCCGCACCTTTTACCAACTGGCGCTCAACAACGAACTTAATGCGATCCACAATTCGGAATGGCAGCATGCAAAACCTTTTTCGCTGTTAGCTGGGGCACTTTTTATCAGAGCGCCGTTTACCAGAGCACGGTTTATAAGAGCTCCATTTGTTGGAGCTCGATTGTGTAGCAGGTGATGTTGACAGCGATCAGTGCTCGCCGGCTTGCACCAGGGCATCAGCCAGTGTGGGTGTAAATTGGCTAACACCGTTTACAGGCGCCACCCCTGCACGAGCCAGAGCTCGCAGTGGCTGGTACTGCAAATCGGCAATAATGATACGGGTGCCATCGCGCTTGCAGGCGGCCAGGAGCTTATTCAATGCAGACAGCCCACCCGCGTCCAGCAAGGTCACGCCGTCCATATACAGTATAAAACCACGGGCGTTTTTGGACAGTGCCGCCAGCTCGCCAAAGATGCGCTCGGCGGCGGCAAAGAACAGCGGCCCGTTGATCTTGAACACCTGCCAGCCGGCGGGCAAGTTAGCCTGCGTCACCCGCTGATTGCTGGATATGTCGGTCACACGTGTCATCTGCGCCATTTCGCGCATGAACAGTACCGCTGCCAGCAGTACGCCAGTGGTAATGGCAATCACCATATCCAGCGCCACCGTCAGGCTGAAGCAAGTCAGGAACACCACAAGGTCACCGCGGGGCGCTGTTTTAAGCAAGTGCACGGCTTTTGGCGCTTCGCTCATATTCCACGCCACTATCAGTAGCAACGCCGCCATCGCCGGCATTGGCATGTAAGACAGCACCCCTGCCAGCGCTACCAGCGCCAGCACCACCACCAGCGAGTGCACAATCGCAGACACCGGCGATTCGGCGCCAGCGCGATAGTTGGCGGCCGAGCGGGCAAGCGCCGCGGTGGCTGTAATACCACCGAAGAAGGGTGCGATTATGTTGGCCAGACCCTGCCCCAGCAATTCACTGTTGGCGCTGTGGCGCTTACCGGTCATGCCGTCGAGCACCACCGCACACAGTAAGGATTCAATCGCGCCCAGCATGGCAATGGCAAACGCTGCCGGAATCAGAGCCTGAATCAGGTTCCAGGACACCGCCAGGGGGCTGCCATCGGCACCGGCCCGCTGCCAGGGCAAGATAAACTCGGGCAAAAATGGAGGAATGCCACTGCCACTGGTGCCATCGGGGAGTAAATAACTGAAACGCGAGCCGATAGTGTCAATGGAGGCACCCTGGCTGTTCAGCCACAGCGCCAACACACTGCCCACAATGACGGCAGGTAAGTGCGGCGGTACCGGTGTTTTCAGCCGCGGCCACAGCAGCATGATCGCCAATGTGACCCCGGCCACCAGAGTACTCATGGCATCCAGCGAGGGAGCAGCTTGAACCAGCGCAGCCAGCTTTCCCCAATAATGCTCGGGCATGGCCGCAATCGGCAAACCGAACAGGTCTTTCACCTGAAGAGTTGCGATCACCACCGCAATACCCCCGGTAAATCCCAGGGTCACCGGCTCCGGTATGTACTCAATAAAGCGCCCCAAGCGCATGACCGCCATAATCAGAAGCAACACCCCGGACATCACCGTGGCTAGCAGCAAACCGCCCAACCCGTATTCTTGGGCAATGGGATACAGAATCACCACAAAAGCGGCGGTAGGACCGGAAATGCTGTAACGGCTGCCGCCCGTGAGCGCAATCACCACGCCGGCAATAATGGCAGTATACAAACCGTATTGGGGAGCCACACCGCTGGCAATAGCCAGTGCCATGGCCAGCGGAATAGCAATAATTCCCACGGTAATACCGGCCATTACATCTTTTGCAAAACGCCGGGGACTGTAGGGCTCCTGCACGCAGGCTTCGCGGATCGCGTGGCCTGGGCGCAGGGAAAACAAATGACTGCGGGACATAAACAACTTGCCTGTACGAGGGGCTTCGTCGGGCATTATACTCGCTATACCAGCAGATCGTATTCGGAAAACTTATTAGTAGTGTGCTTACCGCAACGGAACTTCGCGCTTATGTCCACAAGCCTTTACAACGTTCGTTACCTGGTTGGCGCTTTAGTGTTGGCAATAACAGCCGGCTGCGCGACCTCCCCAACCTCACACAGCATCTTGAAAGCACCGCTAAACCAGTATCAGGCGCAGATAGTTGACCCGAAGTCTGACACCCTGAACACGTTAACCGTAGAGCAGTTGGCAAGGCGCTTAGCCGACGCCGATGTGGTGGTCGTTGGAGAATATCACGGCCATCACGCCAGTCATCTGCTTCAATCTCAGCTACAGTTGGCGCTGTTTCAGCAGCAACCCCAACAGATACTGAGTATGGAGCAATTTGAAACCCATCAGCAGGATGCGCTGAACCAGTATCTGGCCGGCAGCAGCGGCGAAAGCGAAATGATCGAAGACACCGGCGCCTGGGACAATTATCGCGCGTCTTACCGGCCGCTGGTCGAGTTCGCTCTTAGCCATCAATTACCCGTGATCGCGGCCAACGCACCGGGTGCCATCGTGCGTTGTGTGGGCCGCGAAGGACCGCACATTATTGACGATTTATCTCAGGCACAGCGCCAAACCATTGCCCAACAACCGTTTATGGACACCCCGGCCTACCGGCAACGCTTTGATGATGCCATTGGTGCGAGTCATGGCGGCGGCGGCGACGCTATGAAACAGCGGCTGGACAACAGCTACAAAGCACAGTTACTGCGCGACAACACCATGGCCGAACGCATTTTGCAGGCCCACCGGGATTACCCGGGCCAACAGATACTGCACGTAAACGGCATTTTCCACAGCGAACAACGTCAGGGCACGGTAGCGCTGCTGCACGCGCGCGCGCCAGAGTTGAACATTGAGGTGATCAGCCCGGTTTTCTGGCCCGAAGATGAAGCCATGCCAGAGTTGTCCGACCATCGTACCAATGGAAACTTCCTGTATTTTCTGCAGCCACTGCCAGACGCTTACAAAAGCGACGAACGTCGCAACCGCGCCATGCGCGAGCGTTTCAGCCAAGCCGAACAGCAACCCTGCAACTGACTAATAGATTATTGGGTGGCTACAACTTCGTTGGTAACGGCATAGTCGCCAGCCAGCCAGCGCAGTAATTCGTCGGCCGCCGGGTGGTCAAAGCCGTCATAGGTATGCACTAAAGCCTGCTTCCGTTCGGCGGACAGGCGCTCCAGACCGGCGTCTTGCAACACCAACAAGTCTGCTTGCAGGCAATCCGCCAACTCGGTCCCAAGAACTTCCTGCGCGGCGTGATAAAACGCCTTACCGTATTCGTAATCCGGCCCGAGCTGATAACTCTGCGCCAGGGTAATGGCCGGAATGCAGGTCAGCGTTGGCTGAAGCGCCGGATTAATGGCATGGCCGGCGATGTACGCAGCGTTAGCCGCTGGGCGGCCCGTAAAACCACGCAAGTGCAAGTGGCGCGACATGCGATCGCCATCATTAACCGGGTAGTTGTCCCACAACAGCGGTTTTCGCCCCAGAAGATCACCCACTCTTTGCAAGTGGCCGGGTGAAATCTCCCGCGAACACACTTCCTCGCCGGTCCAGAATATCTGTATGGAGGGGTCCAGCGCCTGTCCCAGCGTTTGTAGATAGTCCACCGGGCGCGGGCCAAACACTCGATCCAACACTGGGTCATCCGAGTAATAGGTCGGGCACACACTGATACGCCGAACCGCGGAGTGTTCGGCAACCCAGTGCACAATATCTGCCTGTGCCTGCGCCGTGTGCGGCCCGCTGCCGTGCATGTCGTCAAACAGAATCGCCAGTTCATCCAGCCCCAGCTGGTCAAAAAACGCCAGCTTGCGCGCCAGTGACTGCTGGCCCGCTTCATCAAAATTGTTAAACAGTTCAAACGGGCTCAGGCCCACACCAAAACGCACCCCGGCGGCTTTACAGAAGCTGGCGAAGGCAGCCATTTCCGCGGCAGCCTTTGGCGGATGTGGCTCCCGCCAGCGCCGCCTTAAAAACGCATCGGCCTTGGGCGCATAAAGATAAAAACCGTAACCGTGGGGCGCCAGCCTATGCACCAGTTGCCGGCGCTGCTCCCAACTCCACAGTGGGCCATAAAAGCCCTCAATAATCCCCAGCTCTGCTGCCATGACCAATCTCCCTGCGGCTGCCTGCGTTGAACCCGACGGTTGTAATGAATGATGAACACATCGTATAGCGCGGACAAGGTAACCGCATAGCTGAGCCGTATTGCCGAAACGCAAAGCAGGCTGTTATAAGCCGAATCCGTGATGAGACCGCCTATGCCCAGCTCTTCTTCCAGTTCCTCGTCTGGTTCCAGATTAGGCAGCCTGGACGCCCTGCGCGGCCTTGCGGCTCTGGGCGTGGTGCTGTTCCATTACCTGCCCTATTACCACGAAATGTATGGCCACGGCTTTGCGCTTTGGCCCTGGTTTGATCACGGCTTGTCATTTGGCCGTTACGGTGTGCACCTGTTCTTCATACTCAGCGGATTTGTGATTTTCATGACCCTGGAGCGCACTGCCCATGCTGGCTGGCTTAGTGCCGCTCGCGCTCTAAGGCTATTACCGGCTTTGTGGGCCGGCATTGTACTCACCGTTATCAGCGTGCACTGGCTAGGACCACAGGATCGCGCGGTTAGCCTGAGCACGGCGCTCGCTAACGCCACTCTCAGGCACGAATACCTGGGACTGAAGCATGTCGATGGCGCTTACTGGAGCCTGGTGATTGAGGTCACCTTCTACGGCTGGATGGCCCTGCTGTATTTTACGCTGAAAGACTGGCACAAGCTGCGCGCAGCGCTTTGGCTGTGGGTGCTGATAAGCTATGCGGGCGTGGTGTGGTGGAAACAGATTCCTGACGGCCTGGAGTTTCTAGTCAAAGATCTGCTGTTTGTAAAATACGCACCCTTGTTCATTGGCGGCATGCTGATCTACCGCATTTATCGCTATGGCCACCCCCCAGCCGCCGATGCCACTCTGCTCGCACTGGCTGTCTGTCATGGCCTTTTTGCCTACAAATTTCCGTACAGCCTATTCGTTCTGGGCTGTTTCTCGATATTTTCTCTGGCCGTGGCAGGGCGCCTGAACTGGCTGGCCAATGGCCCCTTGCTCTGGCTCGGAGGGCTTTCTTACAGCCTCTATTTAGTTCATCAAAATATTGGCTACGGGGTGATTAGCTGGAGCTACAACGCAGACCTGCCCGGCTGGCTCGGTGTCTGCCTTGCTCTTGGCATCGTTCTGCTTTTCGCCTGTCTGAGCCATTACAGCGTTGAAAAACCCGCTTTGCGACGGTTCAGGGCGTGGCACACGCGGGCGAACACTGCACGGGCCGTTACAGCACCTACGACCTATATCTAATGCCTTATGTTTTTCGTTCCACCGATTAAAAATAACTGATAATGTAAGCTAGTTTTACTGCGTTTGTAATAGAACGCAGACTCAGCACAAAAAATTATAAAAGGAAGCAAAAACAATGATGATTCGTTCCATTTTCTCCGCGGCGATACTCGCGGTGGCAGCGACCTTCGCCCCTACACACGCACTGGCTCAGGACACATTTACCTTAAAGCTGGCAGAAACCTGGGGACCTAACTTCCCGATTTTTGGTGACGCCACGAAAAACATGGCTGCCATGGCCGAGAAAATGTCCGGTGGCCGTCTGAAAATCCGGATTGATTCCGCTAACAAGCACAAGGCTCCGCTGGGCGTGTTTGATATGGTGAGGGCCGGACAGTATGACATGGGTCATTCCGCCTCCTACTACTGGAAAGGCAAAGTACCCAACACCCTGTTCTTCACCAGCATGCCATTTGGCATGACAGCACTTGAGCAGTACGCCTGGTTTTACTACGGCGATGGTATGGATCTGATGCAGGAAGTCTATGAGCCCCTCGGACTGAAGTCATTCCCGGGAGGCAATACCGGCGTCCAGATGGGCGGCTGGTTCCGCAAGGAAATCAAATCTGTTGAGGACCTGCAAGGTCTGAAGATGCGGATTCCCGGTTTCGCCGGTGAGGTATTTGCCGAGGTGGGCGTAAGCCCGACCAACATCGCTCCAGGCGAGCTTTACACTGCGCTAGAGCGGAACACCATAGATGCCGTTGAATGGGTTGGTCCAGCCTTGGACCTGCGTCTGGGTTTCCAGCAGATTGCTGACTACTACTACACCGGCTGGCACGAGCCTGCGACCGAGCTGCAGTTCCTGGTCAACCAGAAAGTCTGGGACAAGCTGCCGGCAGATCTTCAGGAAATCCTGCGGATTTCCATGCGCACCGCAGCCTATGACATGCTGATCCAGTCGCAGCATGAGAACGCCAAGGCCTGGGCAAGCATCAAGAACGAGTACCCGAACGTTCAGATCAAGAATTTCCCGGACGATGTGTTCCAAGCCATGTACAAGGCTAACAACAAGTTGCTGACAGAGGCTGCGGCCGGTGATGAGCTCGCGGCGAAGATTATTAAGTCCCAGGAAGACTATCTGGGGGATTCCCGCGCTTACACAGACATTTCCGAGCGCGCATACCTCAATACCATGGGCAAAGTCGAGTAAGATACAGGCTGTAATGGAGCCGGGATCGCTCTGAAGGCGACCCCGGTTTTTTTGTTTAGAGAGATAGAAGGATCGCCAGCCTTTCTGGCGGAGGATTATGAATGCAGTGGATCATAAAACTTGATGAGGGCCTGGCGCGCTTGTCCAATTTCTGCGGTTGGATTGCCTGCGTCGCAATGCTGCTGATGGCCGGTAACGTTTTTTACGACGTTGTTGCCCGTTACGCGTTCAACGAAGTGTCTATCGGGATGCAAGAGATGGAATGGCACCTCTACTCGGTGGTCTTCCTGTTTGGTATTCCCTATGCACTGCGCACAGACGGCCATGTTCGGGTTGACGTGCTTTATTCCGGCTGGAGCGACAAGGCCAAGGCATGGGTGAACCTGACAGGCGCCCTGCTATTTGTAGTGCCATTCGCCTATTTAATTGGCCTTTACGGCTACGATTTTGCGCTGGACTCCTACAGCATGGGCGAAGGCAGCGGTGACCCTGGTGGCCTGCCCTATCGCTGGATTATCAAAGCCGTGATTCCAGTCTCAGCGTTTTTTATCGCCATGGCGGGCCTCAACATGGCGACCTTCGCCCTTCGCGTTATGTCTGGTGAAAAACAATACGAAGGTGAACACAGCGCGGGAGGACTCGCATGATTGGCATGATTATGTTCGCTGTTGCCCTCTTCATGCTGATGCTGGGTTTCCCCGTCGCTTTCACCTTTGGCGGTCTTGCTTTGTTCTTTGGTGTGTTTGCACAAGGCATGGATCTGTTTGCCTTTATGCCTTATCGCATCATGAGCGTCATGCAGAATACTGTTCTGATGGCCGTGCCCCTGTTTATCTTTATGGGCGTCGTCCTGCAGCGTACACGCCTGGCCGAACAGTTGCTTACCTCCATGGGTCGTCTGTTTGGCGGCCTGCCGGGTGGCCTGGCTATCTCTACTATTCTAGTAGGCGCCCTGCTTGCAGCCTCCACCGGCGTTGTGGGCGCCAGTGTGGTGGCGATGGGCCTGATTTCCCTGCCGGTCATGCTGGCTCACAACTACGACAAGCGCCTGGCAGCCGGCACCATCTGTGCGGCGGGTACGCTGGGCCAGATCGTTCCACCGTCGATCATTCTGATTATTCTGGGCGATGTGCTCGGGCTGCCAGTCGGCGATCTGTTCAAGGCCGCCGTCGGGCCGGGCATGGTTCTTATCGGGCTCTATATTGTCTATATCCTGATCATGACCCGATTCAAGCCCGAAACGGCTCCGGCCATGCCTGAGGACAGCAGCATTTCCCGTAAAAAGGAAGTCATGAATGCGCTGCTGGCAATCATCCCGCCGTTAGCGCTGATTGTCATTGTGCTTGGTTCGATTTTTACCGGCATTGCGACACCCACAGAATCCTCAGCACTGGGTGGTATTGGCGCTATTGTTCTCGCCATAATCTACCGGCAATTCTCATTCCAGATGGTTTGGGGTGCTTCGAAAGACACGGTCAAAGTGACGGCCATGGTGTTCGCCATCCTGGTCGGTGCAACTGCTTTCTCTATGGTCTTCAGCTACACCGGCGGCGATTACCTGCTGGAAGAGTGGATGCTGGCGCTGCCGGGCGAGAAATGGGGCTTTATCATTCTAGCCATGCTGGTGATTATGGTGCTGGGTTTCTTCATCGATTTTGTCGAAATCTCCTTCATCATCGTGCCCATTCTGGCGCCGGTGGCCGAAGCCTTGGGCATCAACATGCTCTGGTTTGCCATTCTTATCGCCATGAACCTGCAAACCAGCTTCCTGACCCCACCTTTCGGGTTCTCTCTGTTCTACTTGAGGGGGGTCGCACCACCGGAAGTGCGAACGATCGACATCTACAAGGGGGTGCTTCCGTTCATCCTCCTGCAGGTGTTTGTGCTGGCACTGATTGTGATTTTCCCCGAGTGGTTCGGCATGAGTTCCTCTTATTAGCGGATAAAAAAATGGCGGCCATATGGCCGCCATTTTTACCTTTACCGGGGCTTACTGGCCCAGATAGCTGCGGTACATCCACAAGGTTTTTTCCTGCTCGGCAATGTAATCACTCATCAGCGACGCGGTGCCTTCATCGTCAGCGTCGTTGGCTAAACTCAGCAGTTCGCGCTGCTTGCCAATCAATTTTACAAAGCTTTCTGTTATGTTCTGCACGGCGTCTTTGCCGTTAGACACGTCTTTACGCTCGGGGATGTCAGACCGTTCCATGTAGGTGCTGTAAGCGTGGGCGGGGTGGTGGCCCAGAGTCAAAACACGCTCGGCAATTTCATCAATCTTCAGCAGCAACGCGTCGTACTGTTCTTCAAATTTAACGTGCAACTCAAAGAAGTTATCGCCCTTGATGTTCCAGTGATAACCACGCACGTTCATGTAAAAAATTTGATAGTTAGACAGCAAGTCGTTTAACGAATCCGCCAGCTTCTGAGTTTTCGCAGTATCCAAACCAAGAAAGTTCTTACTCATGTTCGTCTCCTTGACGTTCGATGACATTAACACCAGTGTGGCGCCGCGCGCGGTAAAGCGGAAGTTTAACGAGTTGATCACCGCAATAGGATCAGACTTGGGCCCGCCTCAGGTTAATTTCAAGGCCAGGTGGCACCCAAGCTCCATAACAAACGTTCATCTAGACCGGCCAAATGTCATACGCCCGGACCGCAGTCCATGCAGTTGCTGTCAGCAGCAGGGCCCATACTGAGTTTACGGCTCAGGTCCTGTAAGGCACTGCGCAAACCTTCTTCAATCACCGGGTGATAGAACGGCATTTCGAGCATTTCACTCACCGTCATTCGGCGCTGAGCCGACCAGGCCAGCAAATGGGCAATGTGCTCGGCGGCAGGGCCAAACATCTCGGCGCCCATAAACAAACCGCTGCCGTGTTCGCCGTACACTCTCAGCAGCCCGCGGTTTTTACCAACCACCCGGCTGCGGCCCTGATCTTCGAAACTGACTTCACCCACCGCGTAATGGCCGCGGCAACGTTCATCCACCTGCTGGATCGTCAGCCCCACCGAAGCGATCTGCGGGTCGGTAAACACTACCGCCAGCGGCACTTTGCGCAATCCTGCTCTAACATCTGGGTAGCGGCCAGCATTGTCGCCAGCAATACGCCCTTCATCAGCGACTTCGTGCAGCAAAGGCACTTCGTTGTTAACGTCGCCAGCAATGAATATGTGGCTATCGCCACAGCGCAGAGTATAACCATCGAAAATCGGTATGCCGTGGTCGTCCAGCTGCAGATCCGCGTTTTGTATATCCAGCCCGTCGATATTCGGGCGCCGACCGGTTGCTGCCAGCAGATAGTCGAATTCTTCGGTTACGATCTTATCGTCGGCGTTTTTAAAACTTATGGAGACACCCTCGGCACTGCGCGCAACCGCCGTGACATCGGCGTCGGGGTCCAGCGGGAATTCGCGGTTGAAGCTTTTTAACGCGTAGTCACGCAGCTGCGGGTCTTGCAGCGAACCCAGGCTTCCACTCACGCCAAACATGCGAATGCGCACGCCCAGCCGCGCCAGTGCCTGGCCCAGCTCAAGGCCAATGACTCCGGGACCAAACACCGCCACCGAGGCCGGCAAGTCATGCCAGTCGAACAGGTCGTCATTGACCACCAGGCGATCTCCGGCCTCTTTCAAAAACCCCGGAATATTGGGGCGCGAGCCGGTCGCTATGACGATGCGCTCAGCCGTCACTTCGGTATGGTCACCCACCATTAAACAGTGCGGCGAGGCAAAACGTACATTGCCGAGCAACCGATCTTGCTCAGGATAGCTTTCTGCAGACTTCACCACCGATGCAACAAACCGATCTCGTTCCGATCGCACCCGTGCCATCACCGCCTCACCATCAACTGCAACTGTGGGGCAGGTTATTCCGAAAAGGCCTGTACTGCGGGCTGCGTGGGCCGCATCAGCAGCGGCGATCAACAATTTGCTGGGCATACATCCTACCCGGGCGCAGGTTGTTCCGTATTGCTTGCCTTCGATTAGCAACACGCTATCGGTATGTTTACGCGCCCGCTGGTAGGCAACCATACCGGCGGTGCCGGCGCCAATAATGGCTACCTCAACCTTTCGCTGTTTCATAACAGCCTCCTTGTGAACGTATCTTGAACAATGACTATAGCAGCCGTTTGTACTTGGCATGTCAATGCGTTGTGTTTCACAATACCGGCCCCTCATCCGATCCACACAAGGAGTACGTGGCATGAACACGTTCTGGCCAGAATTTCTGATCGTCGTTCTAGTGCATTTTCTGGCGGTCGCCAGCCCGGGGCCCGATTTTGCAGTTATGTTGCGCCAGGCACTGCGCCAAACCCGCGCAAACTCGCTGTTAACGGCCGCAGGCATAGGCGCGGGGATTTTAGTGCATGTGGCTTATTCACTGTTGGGCATAGGGCTGCTTATTCAGCAATCGGTGCTGCTGTTTAGCATTTTGAAAGTGATTGGTGCTCTGTATCTGACATGGATCGCGGTGCAATGCCTGCGGGCCAAGGCCGGAGGGGTTTACGTGGAGGCTACAAAAGCACCGCACCAAAGCCGCCAGGCGGCGCTGCGCCTGGGCTTTCTGACGAACGCGCTCAACCCCAAAGCCACGCTTTTTTTTGTCTCGCTGTTTTCGGTGATTATCAGCCCCGGCACACCGGTTGTTATACAAGCCGGCTATGGCCTGTACATGGCTTTGGCCACTTTTTTGTGGTTCAGCCTGGTGACTGTGTTCTTTAGCCAGCCGAGGGTACGCAAAGGCTTTAACCGTTTCGGTCACTGGCTGGACCGACTGATGGGCGGTGTGCTGCTGCTTTTGGCCGGTCAGTTATTGCTGTCTACAGTGAGCGGATCAGAGCCTCTGTCTGCTCCCATCCCAGGCACGGATCGGTAATCGAGCAACCGTACTGAAGGTCAGCGCCGTCGTTCTGGCGGCCCGGCTGTAAAAAGCTTTCCAACATTAGCCCACAAATGTGGCGATTACCGGCGCGCCGTTGGGCGACGACATCGCGGGCTATCTCCTGCTGGCGCTCGTGTTGCTTGCAGGCGTTATCGTGGCTGCAGTCCACCATCACCGCCGGATTCAGGCCCGCCTGCTGCAGCGCATGGGTCGCGCGGGCAATGCTGTGACTGTCATAATTGGTGATACCGCGACCGCCACGTAAAACCAAATGGGTGTCAGCGTTGCCCTCTGTAGAAATCATGACCGGCGTGCCTCTGGCAGACAGCCCTGGATGATGGTGGCCGTGGGCCGCGGACTGCATGGCATTGGTGGCCACCGCGATGCCGCCGTCGGTGCCATTTTTAAAACCCACCGGCATTGGCAAGCCGCTGGCCATTTCGCGATGCAGCTGCGACTCCGTGGTACGGGCACCAATAGCCGTCCAGCTCACCAGGTCTCCCAGATAATCCATAGCAAACGGGCTCAGCGCTTCCGTGGCTAGCGGCAGGCCGGTGGCCGCCAGATTCAGCAACAATTGCCGCGAGCGCACCAAGCCCTGATGCAAATCGCCCTGCCCGCTGCGTTCAGGATCGTATAACAGACCTTTCCAGCCAACTGTGGTGCGGGGTTTCTCCAAGTAGGCGCGCATCACAATCAACATACGGTCACTAACATCCGCCGCAAGCTGTTTCAGCCTTTGCGCGTATTCCAGGGCGGCCACCTCGTCGTGAATGGAACATGGCCCGATCACTACCAGCAGGCGGTCGTCCGCTCCATTGAGGATATTACGAATCGCCTGGCGCTGATGTTCAACCTGTGCCTCAAGCTTCGCTACTAGCGGAAAATCTCCGCGCAACTGATCAGGCGTGGGCAAAGCCACCTCGCGGCGACGGGCTGGGGCAATTTTTACCGCATGTTTTACGGCGCTTTTTACGGCATTCTCCATCGGATTCTCAACAGCACTTAATGGCATATTCATGGCGGTGTGTCCGTTTCCCTGTTCCAAAATCAAAAAACCCCGGCTGGGCTACCAGTCGGGGTTTTTGAGTCCGGTGGCAGCCTGGGTGGTCTGCCGGGCTGCCTTCCTCGTTGTTCAGTAATGAAGATCTAAGGGCGGCCCGGGGTCTGGCTAAAATAAAAGCCATAGTCGCGCCACCAAAACGAAACAGCCAATACCACCGCTGACGGTTCAATACCGAAAGCTTGCTGAACATTTAATTGGCAAATTGCTGGCTGAGTCTTCATGCTTTTTACTATAACCGGCCTGTTTTCAACTTGGCAACCACTTATGCAAAGTTTTTATCTGGCGGTGTCAATAGCAGGCACCTGCCCAAACCGCGGAGTACTCCATGAATTGTCCCAGTATTTCCCGACTCACAGCGCCAAACATAATGGTGCTGTTTATTACGTTCCTCCTGTTTTTGGCTTCAACCCATGCCTTTGCGGCAGGCCAAAGCCGGGCTTACAACCTGAACCAACGCCCGGCTGCTGATGTGGCCGCGCAAATTCGCGATCTTTACGAAGAAGTGAATGTCACCGTTGTCGGGCAGAAAATTGTAGCTCGCGGCGAGACTCGCCTACTGGACGAGATCGGTCAGATTATTCAGCAACTGGACGTTGCTACGGCGCAGCTACGCATCAGCGTGCAGTCTCGGGAATATCTCGGCGGTAAACGCAGCGGTGGCGGAGTTAACCTGACTCAAAATAACGCGTCAGGTAGTCGCAACATCATTAATAGCAATACAGTCACGATCAGTGCGCAGAGCAAAACGACCAGATCATCCGGCAATCGCGAGCGCTCATTGATTGTTCAAGACGGGCAATCTGCTCAGGTCAGTGCCGGCCAAATTCGCAGCTTGCCGTTCGCGGCCCGTGGCGGCCGAAATCCAGCTGTATTATTGCAGCTGGTGGAAACCCGCAGCGGCTTTGTGGTTACTCCGCGGATGATTTCACCGCAGAATATAGAACTCAGTATTATGTCGTTTGAGCAAGACGCCCCCGCCCTGCCGGGTTATGACACGGAAGCGCTAATGACTATTCGTCAGGTTCAACCCGGGCAGTGGGTATCTCTGGGTGGCGTTGAACGCAGCGAAAGCCGCGAAAATTCCGACATTGTGTACCAAGTTAATAGCAGTGAAAATCGCAGCAGCGAGATTCGCGTGCGGGTGGACATTTTGCCCTAAGCCTCAGGTTTTGGCCCCACGCAGTAGAACGCGTTTTGCCTCGTTAACTTTGGCTGCCAGGTAGTCGTTGCCGCCGCGATCGGGGTGGATTTTTTGCATCAGCCGGCGATGGGCCATCACGATGTCATCGCGGTTGCACCCTGGCTCCACTCCAAGAATCTCGCAGGCTTCGCGCTCGCTGACTTGCCCGGCCACATCAGCGCCCGTCCGCTGGCGCTCCTCACCGTCAGTGCTACCCTGATTACGCCTGCCTTGGCCATTACTAGCCCGGCCATTGCCAGCCTGACCATTAAGGGTGCGCTGAATAAAGGGCAGGTATTTCAACAGCGCTGGCAGCTTTCTCAGCAAAGGCAGCAAAGCGGCAACAGCGGCTGTCAAAACATGAATCCGCCCAGTCAACACCATCAGCAGCAACAGCCCGCCACCGCCGATAAGAATGACTTTCCAGGTGGCCGCTTTTTTCTTTTCTGGCGTCAAAGTTCCCCATTGCCGCAACACCACAAACAGCCCGGCGGCCAAGGCAATTCCCAAAATCCAGTGCATGCGCTAATCCCCATGGTAACTTCGGCCGTAATTCTGTCATCAACTGCCAGTACAAAGCCAGATAGGACATAGTTTCAACAGGGTTTCGACACAGTTTTAGTATCGTTTTGGGGGGTGCCGTGCAAGCATCACCGACCTCGAAGTCTATCCATACAAAGCAGATCAACGTTTCAGCAACTTTTATAGGATGCTATGCTTCTTCGCTAAACCTAAATTTTCCCCGCCGCTGCCATGCCTGTGCGAATATGGGGCGTAATCTGAATTATCAAGGTCTGCCATTATGCGCACTGCTTTTCGCTTCGTTATTGCTATCGTTTTTCTCGGCGTCGTTCTTGGCGGTATTTTCGGATACACATTCTGGCAATTTGGCCAGATGCAGGAACAAATGTCACAACCGCAGCCGCCGGCGGAAATCTCGGTGGTGCAATCGCAGACCGAACAGTGGACACCGACCGTGAAGGCCGTGGGTAGCATTGTGGCGGTGAATGGCATTGATGTGGCCAACGAAGTGCCAGGCGTTATCCAGCAGATCAACTTTGAATCCGGCGACCTTGTCAGCAAGGGCGACGTGCTGATTCGCCTGGACGCCGCCATTGAAGAAGCGGCCCTGCGCACCCGCGGCGCCGAGGCCCAGCTCGCCCGCCAGGAGTTCCAGCGCATTGCCGATCTGTTGCCGAAACGCGCGGTATCACAGTCGCAGTATGATCAAGCCAAGGCTAACTACGATGCCGCCAACGCCCGTGTGAACGAAGCCGAAGCCCAGCTCAGTAAAAAAGTAATTCGCGCACCTTTTGACGGCACTTTGGGTATTCGCCTGGTGGATCAGGGGCAGTACATTGGCACCGGCACGCCGATTGTTGAAATCAACATGCTCGACCCCATCTACGCCGATTACACCCTGTCGGAAAAGAATCTACCTGACGTAGCCGTGGGCTATTCTGTGGTGGCCACCGTTGCTGCGGCGCCAAATACTGAGTTCAAAGGCACCGTCAGCGCCATCAATACGTCGGTGAACGCCGACACCCGCAGCGTGCGCATTCGCGCTACCCTTGCCAACCGCGACCAACGGCTGCGCCCGGGCATGTTTGCCACGGTGAACACACGTCAGCCTGACGACATAACCGTAGTGACCGTGCCGCGCACCGCAATTTCCTACAATACCTATGGCGATTTCGCCTTCGTAGTAGAAGACAATGACCAAGGCCAAAAAGTGGTCACACGTCGCAGTGTTCGCTCGGGCGATGCCCGTGACGACAGGGTTGCGGTTCTTGAGGGCCTGGAAGCGGGCGAAACGGTGGTCTCCAAGGGCCTGCTGCGACTGCGCTCGGGCCAGCCCGTGAAGATTCAGGACGACAGTGACAACGCTGAAAAGAACGCCAGCCAGAGTCAACAGGAGGCGTCTGAATAATGCGTTTCACCGACATATTTATCCAGCGCCCGGTGCTGGCAACCGTCGTAAGCCTGCTGATTATGCTGCTGGGTGTTCGCGCGGCCATGGACCTGGAAATACGCCAGTACCCGCAGCTGGAAACCACCACCGTCACCGTCTCTACCGCGTATCCAGGCGCCAGCTCAGACCTGATTCAAGGCTTTATCACCACGCCACTTCAACAGGCCATCGCTGAATCAAGCGGTATCGACTATCTGATTTCGACCAGTGCCCAGGGCTCTTCAACCATAGAAGCCCACATGAATCTAAACTACGACGCCAATGCGGCCCTTGCCGAGATTCAGTCGAAAGTGGCAAGCCAACGTAACGTGTTGCCGACCGAAGCCCAGGACCCGGTCATCAGCTCCAGCACCGGCGACTCCACTGCATTGATGTACATCGCGTTTTACAGTGAAGGCGCATTAAGCGTACCGCAAATTACCGACTACCTGACCCGGGTTGTGCAGCCCCAGTTGCAAGCAATTAGCGGCGTCGGTAAGGCTCAGTTGCTCGGGCGCACATTTGCTGTGCGGGTGTGGCTGGACCCGGAACGCCTGGCTGCGGTGAACATGACCCCGGTAGAGGTTGTCGATCGGTTGCGCGCGAATAACTATCAGGCCGCGGTTGGCACCACCAGAGGTGAGTTTACCGAGGTAGCGCTGACCAGCAACACCGACATTGCCGACCCTGAAAATTTCAAACAACTCGTGGTAAAACAGAAAGACGGCACCCAGATCCGCTTGCAGGACATTGCGCGGGTTGAACTGGGCGCACAATCTTACGACCAGCTAGCCATGTATAAAGGCATCCCGGCCACCTTCACCGCCATTGAGCTAGCCCCCGGAGCTAACCCGCTAACCGTGGCCAAGTTGGTGAAAGATGAACTGCCGGGTATTCGCAGTCAGGTGCCCTCAGGCCTTGAGGTTCAGCTGGCCTACGATGGCTCACAGTTTATTGAGGAATCCATCAGCGAAGTGATTAAAACCCTGGCCGAAGCGCTGGTGATTGTCTTGATCGTCGTGTTTTTAAGCCTGGGCTCTGTGCGAGCCTCTATAGTTCCCGCGATTGCGGTTCCACTATCGTTGGTGGGCGGTGCGTTTGTGATGCTGTTGTTCGGCTTCTCGCTGAACCTGCTGACCCTTCTTTCAATGGTACTGGCTATCGGCCTGGTGGTGGATGACGCCATCATCATGGTGGAAAACATTCACCGGCACATTGAGAACGGCAAATCACGATACGATGCGGCCATCCATGGCGCCCGTGAAATGGCTGTGCCCATTATTGCCATGACAACAACCCTGGTTGCGGTGTATGCGCCCATTGGGTTTATGGGGGGTCTGGTAGGCTCGCTATTCACCGAGTTCGCTTTTACTCTGGCCGGCACCGTAGTGGTTTCCGGGATTGTAGCCTTGACCCTGTCGCCCATGCTGTCGGGCAAAGTTCTTAAACCCCACGGCGATCCCGGCAAATTCGAACGCCTGGTAGAGCGCACCTTTCAGGGCATTGCTAATGGCTATTCCACGGCCCTTGTGTCGCTGATGAAAACCAAGTCGGTGGTGGTGTTTTTTGCCTTGGCGATATTGTGCTCAATCTACTTCATGGTCACCATGAGCCAAAGTGAACTGGCGCCGACCGAAGACCAGGGCATTCTGTTCTACCAGGGTCTGGGGCCCCAAACCTCCACCCTCGACTATTTGCTCGAAAACGGCATAGAAGTTCAAGAGCGGCTATCAAAAGTCGACGGCTATTACGAAGACTTTATGGTTCTGGGCTTCACTGCGCCAAACGCGGTGTTTGGCGGACTAAAAATGAAGCCCTCGGCAGAGCGCGACATAACCCAGTTTGAAGTGCAGCCCAAGATGACCGCTGAACTGAGTAAAGTGACCGGTTTGCAAACGGCAGTATTCGCCCGTCCGTCCCTACCCGGTTCTGGCGGCGGCCTGCCGTTTCAGTTTGTAGTGACCACCGGTGGCAGTTACGAGCAATTGAGCAGCGTTGCCGACGAATTGATAGGCGCGGCCATGCAAAGTGGCAACTTCATGTTCCTGCGCAAGTCCATCAGCTTTGACAAGCCGGTTACCCGCATCGATGTGGATCGTGATCGGGTAGCAGACCTGGGCCTGTCGATGAGAGACGTGGGCCAGCAGCTGAGCAGCATGCTCGGCGGCGGTTACGTTAACCGGTTCAGTATGGAAGGCCGTTCCTATCAGGTTATTCCCCAAGTGGATCAAAACTTTCGCACAGACGAACAAGCTCTGAAAGATTACTATATTCGTGCCGACAACGGCGCCCTGGTGCCCTTGTCCAGCGTGGTGTCTTTCAGCCGCGACGTCGAACCGTCGAACCGTACCCAGTTCAATCAACAAAATTCGCTGACCCTTGAAGGCGTGGTTTCGCCTGGTGTGGTTTCTGGTACCGCCATGGATTTCATGGAGCAGGCGTCGGCGGATATTTTCCCCCAGAGCTTTGGTTTTGACTACAAGGGCGAAACCCGTCAGCAAGCGAAACAGGGAAGCGCTTTGATGGTGACTTTCTTCCTGTCGCTATTGGTGATTTACCTGGTGCTGGCGGCGCAGTTTGAAAGCTGGCGCGACCCGTTGATCATTTTGATCTCAGTGCCCATGTCGGTAGCCGGAGCCATGGCGTTTATTGTGCTGGGCTTTGCTACCATGAACATCTACACCCAAGTGGGTCTGATTACCCTGATAGGCGTGGTGTCGAAGAACGGCATATTGATTGTGGAATTCGCCAACCAGCTGCAAAAAAATAAAGGTCTGAACAAACTGGATGCAGTGGTGGAAGCCGCATCTATTCGTTTACGGCCCATTATTATGACGTCACTGGCGCTGATCTTCGCGATGGTACCGCTGCTGCTGGCGTCCGGACCGGGCGCTCAAAGCCGTTTCTCGATCGGCATTACGATTACTGCCGGGCTGGGCATTGGCACTCTGCTCACTGTGTTTGTACTGCCAGCGTTTTACGTGCTGCTAGCCCGGGACCACAACGCCGCCAGCAAAGACAAGCATAAGGATGACAATGGAGAAAATCGCGATCACCCCAACCACGCTCCAGCCAGCTAATTCGCATTGACGCTGCTCAATCTGTTTTGGCTGTTTGTTCTTGGCTTCGCTACCTGGTACTGGTGGCGGGCCAAGGCCATAAAAGATGGAGTGCTGGTTGCGGCCAAGCGCTACTGCAAAACCATGGATGTGATGCTGCTGGATGACGTTGTATACCTGCGCGGCGTGTGGGTAAAACGCGACAGTGGCGGACAGCTGCGGGTATGGCGGCGCTTCATGTTTGACTTCACCACCACCGGCGAAGAACGTTATAGCGGCCGCATTATTATGCTGGGGCGGCAAATTATTCACACGGAGCTAGAACCACACCGGATCTGAGCGCCGCTTTACGGACAACCTTGATGTGCGCGGGCGACCCACAGGCAACATGCTAAAACGATGCGTTCATCTGTTCCAACGGCCAGGAGGCGCCATGTCTGATTCTGTTTCCCTGCACGAAATCACCGATTTTGCCCAAGCCCTGGCCCTTGAAGCCGGAGAGATGATTCGCCACGAGCGCGATCACAACACCTTGCGTACCGATTACAAACAGCAAACCGAACTGGTGACTCACGCCGATGTAATGGCGGACGAGTTTATTACCAGTGCCATCCGTAAACGCTTTCCGGAACATCGCATTCTGTCGGAAGAAACCATGCCCGACCTGACTCAGGCCGAGCACATCGATACCCCGCTGTGGGTGATTGACCCGATCGATGGCACCGTGAACTACGCCTACGGCCACCCACAAGTAGCCGTTTCCATCGCCTACGCCGAGCGCGGCCAAGTACAGGCAGGCGTTGTGCACGCACCCTTCGCTGGCCAGAACGGCAAAGGTGAAACCTTCCGCGCTACCCGCGGTGAAGGGGCAACCCTAAACGGCCAGGCGATCCGCCACAGCAACGCCAGCGAACTGCGCCAGGCATTGTTTGCCACCGGCTTCCCTTATACAAAAGACGCGCTGGAACCGCTGTTAAAGCGGTTGGATGCAATGATTCACCAATGCCGTGATTTGCGCCGAATTGGTTCTGCGGCTCTGGATATATGCTGGGTGGCCTGCGGCCGGCTGGATGTGTACTACGAAAATGTCAGCCCCTGGGATTTTGCCGCCGCAAGGCTGATAGCCATTGAGGCCGGCGCCCGCGCCGGACACTTCGGCGAGGTACCCGAAAATCAACCCGCGGACTTATGGGGCAAAGATATACTGATCAGCTCGCCCAAGCTGTGGCAGCCTGTGCGAGAGATTTTGCGCAAAGCGTCTGGTTATTAACGGTCAACCGCCACCAATGGCGCGCACCACTTCTATCTGATCGCCCTCAGCCAGCGCCGTGTCTGCGTGCTGGCTGCGGGGCACTATGTTTTCGTTCAGTTCAATGGCGAGGCGCTTGCCCGCCAAGCCCAGATGCTTGATTAAGGCACCCACGGTGGCGCCGGCTGGCAACGCCATTGGCTCACCGTTCACTGTCAATTTCATAGCCGTTACCTTATTCAATCCGTTTTGAATCCGCTTTAAATGTGAGTGCCGCCACCACAAGTAGCAGCCAGCCAATCATAAAACATACCCCGCCGATGGGCGTAATCAAACCAAGGCCTTTGGTTTGAACCAGCACCAGCGCATACAGACTGCCGCTGAACAAAATCACACCGGCCAGCAAAAAAGCCGCCGCCACCGTCAGCAGCTTGCGCGACAAGCCAAATCCGGCCATTACGGCCAACAGAACCAGCCCCAGGGCGTGGTACATCTGGTATGTCGCAGCCATCTCAAACACCTCCAGGCCACGGGCATCAACCACATTGCGCAGGCCGTGGGCGCCAAAGGCACCCGCCATCACCGCGGTCAGTGCCAGCAGGGCACCGGTTACCAAAGCCCAAATTATCAACGCTGGACGAGCCGCAGTCTGGCCGTCGGCGTGGCCAGCCAGTCTCGATTCAGTATGCTTAGCAGTCACAGCAGGTGATCTCCTCGCTATCCAGGTCCATCAAGGTCAGTGTTCCGCCCCAGACACAGCCGGTATCCAGGCCGATAAAGCGTTTGTGACCGGTATGGCCCTCCAGTGCGGCCCAATGGCCAAACACCACGCGAGTGCTGTCGTCGCGGGCATAGTCAAACCAAGGCGCAAAGCCCGCCGGTGCGGTGTCCACAGATTCTTTGGCCGTCAATTCTAAAGCACCATCGGCGGAGATAAAGCGCATGCGGGTAAAGTAATTGGTGATCACCCGCCAGCGGTCCATGCCGTTCAGGCCAGGTTGCCAGGCTGCGGGCTGATTGCCGTACATGCCGGCAAAGTATTCGGCGGCTTGAGGGCCACGGATCACCTGTTCTACTTCGCAAGCGTGGGTGCAGGCCTGCTCCACCGTCCAGATATGAGGAAGCCCGGCGTGGGCCATAAAAAGATCACGCTTGGGATCATAAACGCACAGTTTCTGCTGGCGCAGCCAATCCAGAAGCTGATCGCGATCGGGCGCCGTTAAAATGCTGTCAAGAGTGTCTTTGCGCTTTGTCTTGTGGTCTGCCATAGCCACCGCTAGCAGGTGCAAGTCGTGATTGCCTAAAACCACCTCGGCGCTGGTGCCCAGGTTGGCAATATAGCGCAGTGTTTTCAGGGACTGCGGACCGCGGTTGATTAAATCTCCCGCTACCCACAGACGGTCCCGCGACGGCGAGAATCCGACCTTGTCTAAAACCTGCTGCAAAGCGTCGTAACACCCTTGAATGTCGCCAATGGCATACTCACTCATAGACGGTCACTCATTGCCAGCTCCGGGTGCCTCGAGGTCAGCACCAGGTGCGCGTGCCACCAGATAGTCAGCGATGGCGACATACTCCGCCAGACCGAGATTTTCCGGGCGCAGGCCGTCATTGATCCCTAACTGCTGGAGCTCGGCGGCGGTAACAAAACCGCCCAGGGCCTTGCGCAAGGTTTTACGGCGGGCGTTGAACGCACTGCGCACCACCGCCTGCAGCGTACCCAGGTCTTTAGCCGGGTGCGGTAAGGTGGCGTACGGCACCAGCCGGACAATGAACGAATCCACTTTTGGCGCGGGACGGAAGGCATCCGGCCCAACTTCAAACAGTGGCTGCACTTTGCAGAAATACTGGGTCATGATGCCCAGACGGCCATAATTGTTGTCGCCCGGCACCGCCGCCATACGCTGAACCACTTCTTTTTGCAGCATGAAGTGCATGTCTTGAACCACACCACTGTGGGCCAGCAAGTGAAAAATCAGCGGAGTTGAAATGTTATAGGGCAGATTGCCAATAATCCGCAGCGGCTGTTCGCCCACCAGCTCGTTAAAGTCGAACTTCAGCGCGTCGGCCTGATGAATGCGAAATTCCGGATAGTTAAAGAACTTGGTGCGCAATATTGGTATCAAATCGCGATCCAGCTCCACCACCTGCAGGCGCGGATTCACCGCCAGAATTTCTGCGGTGATGGCGCCCAGGCCAGGGCCGATTTCAACAATAGACTGATCAGGTTTGGGGGCAATAGAGCGGACAATACGCTCGATAACGCCGGGGTCGTGCAGGAAGTTCTGGCCAAAGCGTTTGCGGGCCTGATGGCCGGGTTGTCTGCTCACGGTATTTCTCTCTTCATCTGATTTGCGCGCAAACCACGGGCCATTTGTTCACCCACGCGAATGGCTGTTAACAGGCTGCCGCCGTCGGCTTTGCCGGTGCCAGCCAAATCCAGCGCGGTGCCATGGTCCACCGAGGTGCGCACAATGGGCAAGCCAAGGGTGATATTCACCGCGCGACCAAAACCCTGAAATTTCAACACCGGCAGGCCTTGATCGTGAAACATCGCCAGTGCGACGTCGGCGTTATCAAGCCAGTGCGGCGTAAATAGAGTGTCTGCTGGTAGCGGACCAGTCAGACCTATACCCTCGGCGCGCAACCGCGCCAGTGTGGGTTCAATCACTTCGATTTCTTCACGCCCCAGATGCCCGCCTTCACCGGCGTGGGGGTTCAGTCCGGCCACCAGAATGCGCGGCCGTGCAATATTGAAAAAGGTTTTCAGATCGGCGTTCAAAATCCGCACCACCTGGCTCAGGCGCTCGGGCGTTATAGCAGCAGACACGTCTTTAAGGGGCAAGTGGGTGGTTACCAATGCCACCCGCAATTCTTCGGTGGCCAACATCATGACCACCCGCTCAACACCACACAATTCCTGCAGGAACTCGGTGTGGCCACGAAAGGCGATGCCTGCGTCGTTAATCACCCCCTTATGCACCGGTGCGGTCACCATGCCGTCAAAACTGCCGTTCAGGCAGCCTTCGGCAGCGCAAGTCAGGGTATCCAGCACATATTGGCTGTTGCCGGTATCCAGCTGGCCAGCCTGATTACTATTGCAGCCGTTAACGTGCATGACCGACAGCTCGCCGGCGGCAGTGCTAACGGCCATGCCAGGCTGCCAGGCTATCAATTGAACGCTCAACCCCAGCAAACGGGCACGAGCTTCCAGCAACGGCTGGCTGGCCACCACAACAATGCCTACCTGCCGTTCCTGACCCGCTAGTTGCAGGCACAATTCAGGCCCAATGCCGGCGGGTTCCCCAGCGGTCAAGGCCAGGGTAATCCGCTCACTCATGATGCGTTCTCATCTGTGTCGGTGGCCTCAGTGTCACTGCTTTCGGCATAGCCCGGCTTGAACTCAACAAAAGCCTCATCACGAATTTCCCGCAGCCAGTTCTGCAGTTCATTTTCAAACTTGCGCTGGTAAAGGGTCTGGCGGGTTTCAGATTCGCGGAATTCGTCGCTCATGTCTTTCTGCCGACGCTCTTGCACCTGCAACAGATGCCAACCAAACTGAGAACGCACCGGGCCTTCAATCTGCCCCACGGTGGCGTTTTGCATGGCCTGTTCAAATTCTGGCACCATCTGCCCGGGGTTTACCCAACCCAGATTACCACCGTCAGAACCCGACACTGTGTCGTCAGACTCGGCCTTGGCCAGCTCGGCGAAATCAGCGCCGTTTTGCAATTTTTCAAAAAGATCGCGGACCTTATCCTCGGCTTCGGCCTCGGTGATCGCGTCAGACGGCTGCACCAGAATATGCCTTACCCGGTTTTGCTGAACCAGTTTCTGCTGTTCGCCACCGCGCTGCTCCATCACCATCACCAGGTGAAAACCGCTGCTATTCTGCAATACTTCGGACGGCTGGCCCACCACCAGGTCTGGCACTACCGGAGCCACCAGAGACGGCAATTGGCTTTCAACGCGCCAGCCCATGTCACCGCCCTCAAGAGCGTTACTGGCATCCGATTCTGCTACCGCAACCGCTCGAAAATCCCGGCCTTCCACAATCTGCTGGCGCAGTGCCTCGGCTTTGCTGCGAGCGGTTTGAACCGACGCATCGCTGCTCGGGTCCTCGGTTTCGATAAAGATGTAAGCCAGGCGATACTCGGCGGTATTGCCACCGCCGGCTTGCTGCGCCTGCTGATAGTTTTCAACTTCGCGGTCTGTTACCCGAATACGGCTGCCTACCTGGCGCTGCTGAACCCGGCTGGTGAGCAATTCATTGCGGATCTGCTCGCGGGCATCACGGTAGCTGACGCCTTCGTTGGCCAACTGCTGTTCGAACTGTTCCAGGCTCATACCATTACGACCGGCAATACTGACCATCGTTTCGTTCAGTTCGTTATCGCTGATGCGCATGCCCATTTTGCCCGCCATCTGCAGCTGCACCGATTCGGTAATCAGCTGATCCAGCACCCGCTCTTGAAGCAAGCTGCGCGGCGGCAAGGTGGTTTCCTGGGATTGCAGCCGGGTAACAATGGAGTTGATGCGGGCATCCAGCTCGGTGGCCAGAATCACGTCGTCATCGACAATCGCAACCACTTGGTCCAGCAGCTGGCGCTCGGCCTGAGCCGCCAGCGGCAGCAATGCCAACACCAGCATCAGGGATGTTACACAGTGGCGAAAGGTCGCCTTCATAGTCACCTCATTGTTAAACAGTGGCATAGCGTTTAAAAGCTCCAAAATTGTGTTACGGCGCGCTAAAGCGGCGGCGTTCGCGCTCATCAAAACCATAAATGGCGTCAGCAATGCTGGTAGAGGCGCCGCCGGTGCCCCCCAGGCCTTTAAGCTGAATCTGGAACAGTATACGGCTGTCCAGTTCTTGATCGTCGGTAAAGAAATTCTGGTGTACGAGCTGCAGACTCCAGCAACAATTATTGTATTCCACTCCCGCCAGCGAACCCACGGTACGGTCCAGATCGGTGTCGTGCACCCAACGCCCAATCAGGCTCAGGCGGTTGCTGACCGGGAACACCACGCCCACATCGGCCTGTTCCAGCTGGGTTGCCGCGGTAGTGCCCTTGCTGTAAGTGTGGCCCACGCTGGCCAGATAGCGGTAATCGCGAGAATGGAAGGTTAACTGACTGCGGCCTTCCTCGGTTTGGTTGGCGTCTGGATCCCACAGCAGGGAACTGCGAATTTCCAGAGTATCCAGCGGGCTCAGCACCACTTCAGCTGCCATCGGCGATCGGCTGCGGTCTTCCGCGCCCACGCCAAACAGGCTGACGTCTCGATCTTCAAAATACTGGATCTGGCCCAGGCTAAAACGAGCGCGTTCGGCACCGGTCTGCAGATCGTTAAAACGGCTTGTCAGTGCCACCGTTAACTGATTGGTGTCGCCTACCCGGTCGCCACCGGTAAAGCGGTTGCGCTGAAACAGTTGGTCAAAGCGGAAAGACTTCAAATCAGTGTCAAAATCAGGGATGTCATTCTGGTCGGCGTCGGCGTCGGCCCAAGCGTAATAAAACCGCGGTTCCAGAGTCTGGTTAAAAGGTATATCAAACAATCTGCCCTGGCGATCAAAATACAAACCGTTATCCCACTGAACCACCGGCACCGTGCGTTCTAGATTACCGCTACCCAAGGTGTAGTCTTCTAGTTGATAACGGGTGTAGTCCACGCTGAGGGAAGGCCGACTGTAACCCCAAAGCGCGCGCATCGGCAAAGCCAGTTCTGGTATCAGGCGAAAGCGCTGGCCATTGGCACGATCCAGGCCGCTCAGGTTGTCATTGTCGCGTTGGAAATAGGTGTACTGACTTTCAACGCCCAACTCCAAGGCGCCGGCATCCATCAGGGCCGAATACAGAACCTCCGGTAACTGGGCGTAAGGTCGGTTCACGTCGGCGATGCGCGTCGCCACCGTCTGGTAATCGTTCAGATACGCGTCGAAGTACTGACTGGAATCCTGATAGCGCACGCCAATGCGGCGCTGAAGGTGAGTCGCCTGGCTGATATCCAGGCTGCGATTCAGGTCGCTCAGGTAATCGTCATCGCTGACCACTGAAAAATCGCCGTACCCCGTCCAGCCTCGGCCCAAGGCCGCTTCGGTGGTGGCATCCAGCGCCCAGCGCTGGCCATTCTCGCCCGGATTTTCATCGCGGAAAAAGGTATCGTTATCGATATAGCCCAGCTGCAACGAGGTTTCACCATAGCTACTCAGATAGCGGCCTTCCACTTCAGTAAACAGACCGCGACCACCAATGAACTGGGGCGTAATGGTGGCATCGTAGTTGGGCGCCAGGTTCAGGTAATAAGGCAGCGCCACAAAACCACCGCTGCCGGCGTTGGAAGTACCAAATCCCGGATACAAAAACCCGCTCTTGCGACGGTCATCGATAGGAAAACTAACCCATGGCCAATAAAACACCGGCACATCTAATACTTCCAGTCGCAAATGTTTGGCGGTGCCAAAACCTTTGGCCTGATCCAAACGGATCTCCTGCGCCACAAGCGCCCAGTCGTTCTGCTGCGGGCCACAGGTAGTTAACAGCCCCTGGCTGATGAGAACTTCGTTATCGCCGATTCGGGCCAGGCTCTGTGCATGGCCGCGCATCTCCGGCCCGTGCAGCAAAAAGGTTGCGGTATTGATGTCTAAGCGACCGCTTTCGACGTTGTAATTAGCGGAATCACCTGTCAGCAAAAAACCTTCGCCGCGGCTTGTCAAGGGACCGGTGATGGCCACCTGGCCCTCTGCTTGGCGGTATCGAGCCTCGGTACCGGACACCTGAAAGCTGCCCTGGCGCAGTCGCACGTCGCCCTGCAGGTACAATTCATTGTCGATTTCATAGCGCGCCGTCAGGCCGCTGGCTTGCAGTGGCTGCCCAGCACCACTTTGCTGCGACACCATCGCAGCACTGCCTTCAACCGTGTTCCCGCCCGGTAAATAACCACCCTCGCAAAAAGACGGCAGGCGCGTTTGGGCGCTGACAGGCAGTTGCTCGCGCAGCCGCCAGTCTATTTCAGACGCCGATGGCGCCGGTTGAGCTGCCGCAGCCAAACCGCCACAACCCAAGATTCCGCCGCTCAGCAGACAGACCAACAAGCGCGGCAAGCGGCCAAACGAATGCTGCCGTGGGTGATTACGCAATAACACGGTGGCCGTTATCCTGTGGTCAGTGGGTGAGAGATTCAACAGTTTACACGGCGCCCCCCGGCTTGTTAACGGAAACCCCCGCCGGGCGAGCTTAACTTTCTTTCAGTCGCCGTTGCAGCAGGCTTTACTCCAACCGCGGATCTTCGTAGTTTAGTGCTCCAGAAGCCCGCATCCAAGCTGCGGGGACCGGCCTTGTACCCTTTAAGGAAACCCGCGCGCCATGGACCACCGTCTGCAACTGCTGACCCGCTGGGTCAGTCAATTCCCCGGCCTTGCAAACACCGCCGTGGCGCCTGTAGCCGGCGATGCCAGTTTCCGGCGTTATTTTCGAGTATGGCGCAGCGCTGATTGGCAAGAGGCGCGGGGGGTGGAAAGGGCACAAGGAGCGCAAGCCGATCAGGCGTTTATTGTGATGGACGCACCACCCGAGCACGAAGACTGCCAGCCTTTTGTTACCTTAGCTCAACATTGGCGTAGTCAGGGCGTTAAAGTGCCCGCCATTGTGCAGCAAGATCTGGCCCAGGGTCTTCTTCTGATGGAGGATTTTGGCGATCGCCTGTTGCTGGGTCAGCTCAACACGGCTAACACAGACAAACTTTACGGCAACGCACTGGCAGAACTTCTGCGCATTCAACAACTACCCGACAACCCTGACTACCCGCTGGCGGCTTATAGCAACGATTTACTGGATAGGGAAATGGCACTGTTCCGCGACTGGCTGCTACAGCGCCAACTAGGGCTAGAACTGAACGACAGCGATCTTGCCATGCTAAGCAACACATTTACCCTGCTGAGGGAAAGTGCCAATGCACAGCCAAAGGTGCCGGTGCACCGTGACTACCACTCCCGCAATCTGCTGGTAACGGGCAACGACGATCGCCCCGGCGTCATTGATTTTCAGGATGCGGTCATGGGGCCTGTCACCTATGACCTGGTGTCGCTGCTGAAGGACTGCTACGTGCAGTGGCCTCACGAGCGTGTTCAGAACTGGCTGGAAAGCTATCGCCAGAGCAGCCTCAACGCCGGCCTGCACAGCGCTGATGCTGCCACCTTCCGCCAATGGTTCGAACTGATGGGCATGCAACGCCACCTGAAAGCCGCGGGTATTTTTGCCCGCCTGGCGCTGCGCGATGGCAAGCCGGACTACCTCAATGACATTCCCCGCACCCTTGGGTATCTGTGCAGTGCGAGCGGCCACCAGCCGGCTTTGCGCCCCTTCCATGACTGGCTGTTGAACACTGTGGTACCGGCGGTAGAAGCCAACTTGGGCCCAGTGCCCGGCGCGCACCAGCCATGAAAGCCATGATTCTAGCCGCGGGCAAAGGCGAACGCATGCGTCCGCTGACCCTGCACACACCAAAACCGCTGCTGCAAGCCGGCGGGCAACCGCTGATTCACTACCACCTGCAGCGCCTTGCGCACAGCGGCTTTAACGACGTTGTTATCAACCTGGCCTGGCTTGGCGAGCAGATTGCAAAGGCGCTGGGCAAGGGCGACGCCTTTGGCTTGAAGCTGAGTTATTCCCGCGAAGGCGAACCGCTGGAAACCGCCGGCGGCATTGTTCGCGCGCTGCCCATGCTGACCGACGCCAGCGATGACTGGTTCGTGGTGATTAACGGCGACATCTGGTGCGATTTCGATTTGCTCGGGTTGAAACCACCCGGCAATGCCGACGCGTTGCTGGTACTCACCGACAACCCCGCACACAACCCGCAAGGGGACTTTACACTAAAGCCCGATGGCCGTATCAGCTGTGCTAAAACCTCACCCAGGCTTACATTTACCGGCGTTAGCCTGCTTAACCGCCGGCTGTTTGCAGGGTTAACAGACCAATCCGGCAAACTCGGGCCATTATTGCAGCAAGCCGCCGCGGCAAACCGAGTGAAAGGCGTCTATCATGGCGGTCAATGGCTGGATGTAGGTACACCGGAACGCCTCAGCTGGCTTGACCAGCAACTGCGCGCGCCAAGCTCTCGAGGGTTTCGAGGTTCCCGATGGTAAAAAGACGCCCGGCATCACGGCGGCTCGATAACGCGCTGCGCTATCTCCTCCCGCGACTTACACACTGCCAGAATCAGGCTGAAGAACTGCTTGAGCAGCAGCGGCTACCGCTTTTCGGTCAGCGCTATCTGTTCTTTTTCCTCGGCCATATTGCCAAGGCAGAAGGCACAATCGGTAAGGCAGACATTCACTACGCCGAGGCGCTGATGGCCGCATTAAGCCTGAATCGGCGCCAGCGTAAACGCGCCGTTCACTGGTTCACCCAAGGCAAAACCACGGGTCAGCTTGGGCCGTTGAAGGCTTGGTGGCTAAAAATGGTTACGCCCCTATTGGCACAGCGGGCTGTCATGTTGGCCATTTGCCTGTGCCACAGCGCACAACTGCATGGCCGGCCATCACAGGCGCGACGTTACCGTTGTGAAGACGCCATAGTGCAGAGTGGTTTGCCGGTAGGCGTAAGCGATGACATCTTCGACCATTACGCCGCCCAGGTGTGGCCGCAAGCGGCGACCCTACCCCCGGCACCAAAAAGCTACCAAGACGCTTGCGAGATTCTGGGCATTACTCGTCACGATTCTCTACAAGAGGCCAAACGTATTTGGCGCCGCAAAGTTTCTTCAATACATCCGGACAAACTCGCCCAGCAACAACTTACCCACGCCGAACTGGCGGCCGCAAAAGAACGCCTGCTACGCTATCAGCAAGCCTGGGAATTCATTAAACAACGCCATAAGCCATTATAATGGTGATGCCATAGCTCGTTCGACCGCTGCGCTTGGCGCCAAGCAGTCTGCTAATCCATATCCGGCTTGTTGTCCGCTTTTATCCACGCCGCCAGGCGGCTGGCCAAAGCGTCACCTTGCCGCGCTTGCACAGGCTCTTGCACCGTTACTCGCTGGCGCTGGTACTGCGCAACCTCAACCTGGTTCATAACAGTCGTGCGCTGCATCGCGCTCTGCGACCGGTTACCCAGCGCAGCCTGTACATCTAGTACACGTAAGCGGGGAGTTTCGGTAAAACGTTCTGCCAACACGTTAAGGTCACGAGGATAAAATCTGGGCAACAGCCAAACCAGACCTGCGCTGTCGGCCAACTCTGGCAATGCAGTGGCAAAATTGGCGCCCCGGCCAACGCCCACAATCACCACTTTCTGGTAACCTTCGCGTTTCAGATAGCCAACGGCCGCCCGCAACTGCGCAGCCACTTCCTGGCGATACTGCAACTCCGCCTCAAACAATTCGGTGCCCGCCATTACGTCAATCAGCATAGGGTCTGGATCTGGGTTTGCGTTTGAGGACGTCCCGGCAACCTGGGCCGCCACCGGCTGTGGTGCCTGGGCTTCATCTGCAGCTGACACAGCAGGCGATGCTTCAGGTAGCGGCAGTTCGCGCTCCATCACCTGTTTCAACCCCCCCGCCGGCGCCCTCAGGCCTAGCGTAAGAGCTGCCAGCCCCCGGTCAGCCAGGCTTCCAGCAAAGGCGGTCACAAATCCTTCACCTGCGTTATGGCCTTCATCTGCCAACACCACAACAGCAATGGTTGCTGCATTTTTCAGTGGCGTGAAAACCAGCGACAGCACAGAAGTTGGCGTGCCGTCGGCGCCATCGACCTCGAGCCACACCGCAGACTGAGGCCACTGCTGCTGCAGTGCCATGGTGCCCTGGCCGGTTACCACGCTGGCCCGTTGTGGCCGGTCGTCAGCTGGTTGCGCCGCTTTGTCGTCGGGATTAGAATTTGGCTCTGCTGCCTCATCGGCAGCGGCGACATCATCACGGGTCTGAACCGCATCGGCAGGCTCATCTTGCGCCTGAGTCAAAGACGGGGCAGACATGACCAACAATCCGGTAAATGACAACAGCATTGCCTGAAGCCTGAAACTGCACCCAACGGACCGCAGGCCAGCGTTTAACAACAAACGTTTATCCATCACTTACATTGCCACCCATTGCGCTATCTCGCTGCGAAAAACTCTTGTGAGCTGATAGACTAGCAGTCGCAGCCGTGCGCAACACCAACCATACCGAAATGCCGGAACCGTTCCGGCCGACAGCCAGAGGCGAACCATGAATCCGTACCTGATCGCACCCTCCATCCTTTCTGCCGATTTTGCCCGTCTGGGCGAAGAAGTGGACAACGTATTGGCCGCCGGTGCCGACGTGGTGCATTTTGATGTTATGGACAATCATTACGTGCCCAATCTGACCATCGGCCCAATGGTCTGCGAGGCACTGCGCAAACACGGCGTTACCGCGCCCATTGACGTACACCTGATGGTGTCTCCGGTGGACGACCTGATTCGCAAGTTCATGGATGCCGGCGCCAGCTATATTACCTTCCACCCGGAAGCGTCCCAGCACGTTGACCGTTCTTTGCAGCTGATCCGCGATGGCGGCTGCAAAGCCGGGCTGGTGTTTAATCCTGCAACGTCGCTCCAGTACATGGACTATGTGATGGACAAGCTCGACATGGTTCTGGTGATGTCGGTAAACCCTGGTTTTGGCGGCCAGAAGTTCATCCCCGGCACCCTGGATAAACTGCGCGAAGCGCGCAAGCGTATAGACGCCAGCGATTACAATATCCGCCTTGAAATAGATGGCGGAGTAAAAACAGACAATATCCGCGAAATTGCCGAAGCGGGTGCCGATACCTTTGTTGCCGGTTCAGCCATTTTCAATACCGATGATTACAAGGCCACCATTGACGCCATGCGCGCCGAACTTGAACACGCCAGTAAAATTCTGGGCTTTTGAACGGAACCTGCCATGACTCTGAAAGGTCTTTTTAACACACGCTGGCCAGCCGCCGCCCTGTTTGATCTGGATGGTACCCTGGTTGATAGCGCGCTGGACTTGGCCGCTGCCGTTGACCAAACCCTGGAACGGCTGGATCGCCCACCTGCGGGCATTGATCAGGTGCGCCAGTGGGTAGGCCACGGCGCCGCTATTCTGATCCGCCGCGCGCTGGCAGGAAAAGCCGACTGGCAGCCGGCCAGCGCCGCCGATGAAGCCCTATTCGAGGAGGCTATGACGCTGTTCTTCCAGCACTATGAAATAGCCAACGGCCAGTATGCCAAGGTGTACCCAGGCGTAATAGAATGCCTGAATCGATTGCAGCAAATGAACTGCCCGATGGCGATCGTCACCAACAAACCCGAGCAGTTTGTTGCACCCTTGTTGAAACAGCTGAAACTCGACGGTTATTTTAAGCTGATCATAGGGGGCGACACTCTGGCCAGTAAAAAGCCTGACCCGGAACCTTTGCTGTACGCCATGGAAAAACTAAACGGCCGGCAAGCCACTACAGTAATGGTCGGCGACTCGGCCGCCGATGTGCAGGCCGCCAAAGCCGCTGGCATTTCGTGCGTGGCCGTTACTTACGGCTACAACTTTGGCAACCCCGTGCAGGCACTGGGAGCCAATGCCGTGGTTGATTCCCTGAGCGAGCTTTTGTAACCTCGCAGAATATAGGAAGCCCGATCATGACCCCCGAACATTTTCACGAACTGGCACAAGCCGGCTTCAACCGTATCCCTGTGTACCGTGAAGTACTGGCGGACATGGACACGCCATTAAGCACCTACCTGAAACTGGCCAGCGGGCCTTATTCCTACCTGTTCGAATCCGTTCAGGGCGGGGAAAAATGGGGCCGTTATTCCATCATTGGCTTGCCCAGCCAGGAAGTACTGAAAGTCTTCGATCACCGTATTGAAATCCGCCGCCATGGTGAACTGGTAGAGAGCAGCGAGGTGAAAGACCCCCTGGCTTTCATCGCCAGCTATCAGGAACGCTTCCACGCCCCTGACCTGGCCGAACTGCCACGATTCAACGGTGGCCTGGTGGGCTACTTTGGCTACGACACCGTGCGCTACATTGAGAAACGCCTGGCCAACAGCTGCCCGCCAGACCGCATTGGCACCCCGGACATCCTGCTAATGGTGTCTAACGAACTGGTGGTGTTCGACAACCTGCGCGGCAAACTGCACCTGATTGTTCACGTAAACCCGGCAAACGAAGGCGCCTTTGAACAGGCCCAGAAGCGCCTGGATCAACTGGAACAGCAGTTACGCCAAAACACCGCTCAAACACCAAAAACCCCGGCTCATCTGCGCGGCAAAACCGTGGATGAAAGCGAGTTCGTGTCCGGCTTCAGCCAGGAAAAATTTGAAGCCGCCGTGGACACCATCAAGGACTACGTGCTGGATGGCGACGTGATGCAAACCGTCATTTCCCAACGCATGTCGATTCCGTTTGAGGCGCCGCCGCTGAATCTGTACCGCTCGCTGCGAATAATGAATCCTTCGCCGTACATGTACTTTCTGGATCTGGACGACTTCCACATTGTGGGTTCATCACCGGAAATTCTGGCGCGCATGGAAGACCGCGAAGTGACCGTGCGGCCCATCGCCGGCACCCGCAAACGCGGCGCCACCGAAGCTGAAGACCGCGCCCTGGAAGCCGAACTGCTGGCTGACCCAAAAGAAATTGCCGAACACCTGATGCTGATTGACCTGGGCCGCAACGACGCGGGCCGGGTATCGGAAACCGGCACCGTACGGCTGACCGAGAAAATGGCTGTTGAGCGCTACTCCCATGTAATGCACATCGTATCGAACGTCACCGGCCAGGTAAAAGACGGCATCAGCTGCCTTGATGTACTAAAAGCTACCCTGCCTGCCGGCACATTAAGCGGCGCACCAAAAACCCGCGCCATGGAAATCATTGACGAGCTGGAGCCGGTCAAACGCGGCGTGTATGGCGGCGCCGTAGGCTATTTGTCGTTCAACGGCAACATGGACACCGCCATCGCCATCCGCACCGCGGTGATCAAAGACAACACCCTGCACATACAGGCCGGCGCCGGTATAGTCGCAGATTCTGTACCACGCCTGGAATGGAAAGAAACCATGAACAAAGGCCGCGCCATTTTCCGCGCCGTCGCCATGACCTACAACGACTTTGACCACTAAGGCGAGGGACAGATTATGCTTTTAATGATCGACAACTATGACTCCTTCACCTACAACGTGGTGCAGTACCTGGCCGAGCTGGGTGCCGACGTGCAGGTACATCGCAACGACGAAATCACCGTGGAGCAGATTGAAGCGCTGAACCCGGAACGGCTGGTGATTTCCCCCGGCCCCTGTACCCCCAGCGAAGCCGGCATCTCTATGGACGTTATCCGCCATTTCGCCGGCAAAATTCCCATATTGGGCATCTGCCTTGGCCACCAGGCTATCGGCCAGGTGTTCGGCGGCCAGGTGATTCGGGCCGGCCGAGTCATGCACGGCAAAGTGTCCCCGGTTTACCATCACAGCAAAGGCGTATTCCGCGGCCTGAACAACCCGCTGCAGGCCACCCGCTACCACAGCCTGGTGATTGAACAGGCCACCCTGCCGGATTGTTTGGAGGTAACCGCCTGGACCCGCAACAACGACGGAAGCGTGGAAGAAATCATGGGTGTGCGCCACAAAACCCTGGCCGTGGAAGGCGTCCAGTTTCACCCCGAATCCATCATGAGTGAACAGGGCCACGAACTGCTGCGCAACTTCCTGCGAACCGAACAAAAAGGCTGACGTAATGGATATGAAAGACGCACTGAACCGGGTCGCTGAAAATCTCGACATGTCCCGTGACGAAATGAAACAGGTGATGCGCATCGTCATGAACGGCGAAGCCACCAACGCCCAAATTGGCGCCCTGCTGATGGGCCTGCGCATAAAGAGCGAAACCGTGGATGAAATTACCGGCGCGGTAGAAGTCATGCGCGAACTGGTGTCCGGTGTAAACGTCAATGTCGAACCCTTGGTCGACATAGTCGGCACCGGCGGCGACGGCGCCAACCTGTTCAACGTCTCTTCCGCGGCCGCCTTTGTCGTGGCTGCAGCCGGCGGCTTTGTAGCCAAACACGGCAACCGGGCGGTGTCTTCAAAAAGTGGCAGCGCCGATCTAATCGAACAGGCCGGAATCAACCTGAATTTAACACCGGAACAGGTCGCCCGCTGCGTTGAACAGGTCGGCGTTGGCTTTATGTTCGCCCCGGCCCACCACGGCGCCATGAAACACGCCATAGGCCCGCGCAAAGAACTGGGCTGCCGCACCCTGTTCAACATCCTCGGGCCTATGACCAACCCCGCCGGCGTAAAACGCCAGTTGGTGGGTGTTTTCAGCAAAGCCCTGTGCCGCCCCATGGCCGAAGTGCTGCAAAAACTCGGCTCTGAACACATCATGGTGGTGGCCTCAAAAGACGGCCTGGACGAAATCAGCCTGGCCAGCACCACCTACGTGGCCGAGCTTAAAAACGGCGAAATCATTGAATATGAAATCACTCCGGAAGACCTGGGCATAAAAAGCCAAACTCTGTCTGGCTTGACCGTTAACACCGCCGAAGAATCTTTGGCCCTGATCAAGGCCGCCTTTAGCCGCGACCACAACGAAAGCGCTGAAAAAGCCCGCGACATGATTGCCCTGAACGCCGGCGCTGCAATTTATATTGCCGGTTTGGCACCCACCGCCAAAGAAGGCGTGCAACTGGCCCTGGACGCCATCGGCTCCGGTCGGGCCAACGGTAAGCTGACCGAACTGGCGACGCTCTCCCAGTGCTTTTAAGCAAGATGAACAGTAGATCAGCACAAACACGGAACCCAAAAAAATGAACGCACAGAACGACAAAACGCCCACCATCCTGCGCAAAATCGTCGACAGGAAATGGCAGGAAATCGAACAGCGTCAGCGCATCGCCAGCCTGGCCGACCTGAAAGCACGAGCCGGCGACCAGCCCGGCACTCGCGGTTTTGCCAAGGCTCTGCGCCAGCGCATAGAAGCCTCAAAACCTGCGGTTATCGCCGAAATTAAAAAAGCGTCGCCCAGCAAAGGTGTACTGCGCGACCCATTCGAGCCGGCGCAGATCGCCGAAAGCTACGAAAAAGGCGGCGCTACTTGCCTGTCCGTGCTCACCGACCACGACTTCTTCCAGGGCCACGAAGATTACATGGTGGCCGCTCGTAACGCCTGCAGCCTGCCCGTTATCCGAAAAGATTTTATGGTATCGCCTTACCAGGTGTATGAATCCCGCAGCATCGGCGCCGATTGCATACTGCTGATTGCCGCCTGCCTGACCAAAGGCCGGATGCAGGAACTCGAAGGCATCGCCCACGAAATAGGCCTCGACGTACTGGTAGAAGTTCACAACAGCGAAGAAATGGACGACGCCCTTACCCTCAGCACCCCACTGGTGGGCATTAACAATCGCGACCTGCACAGCTTTGAGGTATCACTGGAAACCACCTTTAACCTGCACCAGTTGATTGGCCCCGAGCGACTTGTCATCACCGAAAGCGGGATTATGACCCGCGCCGACGTAGAAACCATGACCGGCCGCGGCATTTATGGCTTTCTAATCGGCGAGTCATTCATGCGCGCCCCTGACCCGGGAGCCAAGCTGCAGGAACTGTTTGCATAATCTTTTTCACAGTGTTCGCTAACGCGGTGTATTTAACGGACACAGTTCAACCAAAATTTAATGCTTGAGGTTGTAACCGGCAGACATTTGGTTAAATATCGTAAATATATACATGCCAGTGAACGCTGTTCACAAGGATGAACTGTCGTGATCTTTCGCCGCACGCCCATACCTCCGAAGTGGCAATCCACTTATGACGACTTCCTGCGCCAGGTTGAGAAACAGATCGCACTGGTTGCCGGGTGGTTAATAACAGTCATTCTCGTGATTTATCAGGTTAACCAAGATCAGCGGGGCATCGACGGCAATATTCACATCATCGAAACCTTGCTGCGGGCGCCGGTAATGCTGGTGGCTCTGTTTACGTTGTTTGTCCACTACACGAAAAAGCCCAAGGTAGACCCAGGTTTGCTGCTGCGCGTTATCGCGCTATCGGTGATGGGCCTGTCACTGTCGCTGTTTGTAGCGCACGCACTTTACAGCCCTGATACTTTGTACCAGATGTCCAATGTCTTGATGATCGGTTTTTTTGGTGTGTCCATTCTCTCGGTACGCGGTCTGGAGCAGTGGCGGACGTTTTTTGTCATCCCGTTGATGCTGTTCTTTGCTGCCCTTGCCATTGTAGATCTCGAATTCAAACAGCTCATACCGTTTCTATTTGACCCGCTGGTGATGATTTTTCTGGGCATGGTGGTCAGCGGTTCTCTCAGCCAGCTGCGGCGCTCCGAGTTTCTATCCCGGCAGCAGCTCAAAAGCCTGGCGTCGACCGACCAGCTAACCGGACTGCTCAACCGCCACGCTATTCATAAATCCCTTGAGCAACTGGTCGCTCGTCATGCCCGCCACGGGCACCCGTTCAGCCTGATATTGGGTGATCTGGACAAATTCAAGCGGGTTAACGACAGCTACGGCCATAATGTGGGCGACGAAGTGCTGATCGAAACCGCAAACCGCCTGCAAGATCATGTGCGTGCCGGCGACATCCTGTGCCGCTGGGGAGGTGAGGAGCTGCTCGTGGTTCTGCCGGATACCGAACGGGACAGCGCCCTGGCGGTCGCTGAAAAGCTGCGCTGCGCTATAGGGGAAGCGCCCATGACAGCCGGCGGGCACAGCATCGAGCAAACAATCAGCTTCGGGGTCACCTGCTATCACAACGGCGAACACATCGACACCACCATCATGCGCGCCGACAGTGCCCTATACCTGGCCAAGCAGGGCGGTCGCAACCGCGTGGTGAGTGTCGAACCCGGCGCTGGCGCCCCGTATTCAATACCGGCTGCTTTATAGCGAGCCTAAACCTTCGCCGAAGGCCGTGACTTGATGCGGTCAAACCAGGCCTGCAGGTTCTGGTGTTCTGCCGCGATACGGATATTCACCACCCGAGCAAAGGCAACGGTGGCAAACGCGTTGATATCCGCAGCCGTAAAACGATCGCAGCAAATGTAGTCTTTGCCTGCCAAGTGCTCATCCAGAAAAGCCATGAACGACACCACCGCCTTGCCACAGTCCTCGCCCCATTCTTTAATCGGATTCATACGATCACTGAAATACCCGCTGGTGTGCTGGAAACACATGCCTGTGGGCATAAAAAAGTAAAAATCTATCCAGCGCAGCCACTGCTCAATCCGTGTTTTCTCCAACGCCGTGTCACCCAATAATGTGGGCGAATCAGGGTAGCTTTCCTCAAAATAACGGCAAATCGCCATGGTTTCGGCCACCGCCGTGCCATCGCCCAATTCCATTACCGGGACTTTCTTGAACGGATTGCGGGCGGCAAATTCGGGCGTCAGATTTTCGCCTTTTTGCAGATCAATTTCGACAAATTCAGCGACGTCCAACAGGCCCTTTTCCGCCATGAACATTCGCACACGCCGTGGGTTGGGTGCGGTTTTTGTTTCGTAGATTTTTATCATTGAGGCGGACTCCAAAATATAATAAAGTGACATTTGAACCAGTGCACACTGGTCGGAAGCTAGGACTTCGTCAAGCGTAATTGAATAACGACAGCAAGCCAAACACACGCTAAACTAAAAAACCCCGCATCCTGGCCCAGCTGATATGAACAGTCGACTCCGGCCCCACGATCCCTATTTTCCCTTGCTGGTATTTTTGCTGTTATTCATGGCGGTTGCCCAGTCTTCAAATGCGAATGAACTTAACCCCCTGCCCGGTCAAGTTGTGCTCGCCGCAGATCCTTGGTGCCCCCACAACTGCGAGGCCGGTTCAGTCGTCGAAGGGTATATGGTGGACATTCTCCGCCAGGCCTTCGCTCTTCAGGATATATCCGTAAGCTACGTCAATATGAGCTGGGCGCGGGCGCTGCAGCAGGCGCGGAGCCACCGTGTGGACGGCATTATTGGGGTTTTTGCCGGCGACGCCGGCGATTTTTTATTCCCGGAAGAAGCACTGGGCTACTCGGAAACGATGTTTTTTGCTCACCCAGACAGCCAATGGACGTACGAAGGCCTGAAATCACTGGAAAACCGGACATTGTTGGTCATTTCCGATTATTTTTACGCTCCGGGTATCCATCAGTATATTAATAACAACCGCAACCAGCAGGATCTTATTTGGGAACTTTCGGGAGAGCATCCCCTTACCCGGGCAATTACGCTGATTGGCCAGAAGCGCGCCAACCTGTTGTTTGAAGATCGCCAAGTGATGGCCTGGACACTGCGTAATAGACCCGACCTGCCAAAACTTCGAAGTTCTGGCAACATTTACGCTGCGCCCGTTTATGCCGCCTTTGCGCCGGCTCATCCCCATGCTCAGGCGCTGGCTCGAATTCTCAGCGATGGCGTGCGCCACCTGCGGGCCTCAGGTGAGCTCAAGCGTATTTATCAGAGCTATGGCTTGGGTGCAGACGGGAAAGCGCGGATGGTTTCGCCCGAAGGGGCGCTCAACAATAGCTCGCCGTGATCACCAAAGCGCGCCTAGCCTACATTCATAAGCAGCTTCAGGAAATAGTCTTCCTGATTCATCAACGCGGGTGGGCACGCCATTCGAGTAGATGCCATGTTGTCGCCAACGGTGAATCCGGATCCGCTGAGCTGGTATTCTCCGCTGTAACGATTGCAGGACGGACTACCCAATTTCCATTCATGAAGACGTTGCTGATATGCGAGCTGTCGATAATGCCTTTGCCTCCCAAATCCTCCACAACCCATTCGCCACCCTGCAGCAAACCGTCCGTTGTAACCCGCTCTTAAGTGGCGCCCGGCGTGGTGACGCAGACGCTTAGAAAAAGCGTCGAACTGAACGCGCTTGCGACGACTAAAAGTCTTTTTAATTTCATTCCATTACCCTGTCTTTTGATGCGCTTGATGGCATCATGTTAACGCGCCAATCGCACTCATGCTGGTTTCTTGCCAAACCGCCATACGCGAACTGTCATACGCAAAGAACGGCACCACCGGAACCCGCGTGAGCCAAACCCGATGCGCAGCTTGTTTTATCCACCAGAATACAGAGACTCACTGCATGTTTACCTTTAGTCGCCTGATTTCACGCTTCGTTGCCGCTGCGCTGCTGTTCTTTACGGCCAGCCTGGCCGGCGCCGAACCTTTACGCATTGCGGTCGCCGCTAACTTTACTGACACCACCCGTGACCTTATTGCCTTGTTTGAAGAAACCACCGGTCACTCAGTTGCCGCCAGTTATGGCTCCACCGGTAAGCTCTTCGCCCAAATAGAAAACGGCGCGCCCTTTGACGTGTTTCAAGCCGCAGACAGTGCGCGCCCGGAAATGCTGGAAAACAGCGGCGCCGCGGTTAATGGTAGTCGTTTTACCTACGCCCGCGGCAAACTGGCGCTATGGAGCCCGGAGACCAACGTGTTCAGCAACCCCGAAAGCTGGCTGGCCAGCGCTGACTTCAAACGATTGGCCATCGCCAATCCGAAAACCGCGCCTTATGGCCTGGCCGCGCAGGAGGTGTTAAAAAACCTGAGCCTGTGGGATGCCCTGCAACCGCGTCTGGTGCGCGGTAACTCAATCGCACAGACCTTTCAGTTTGTGGCCACCAGCAATGCCCAGGCAGGCTTTGTGGCGCTGTCTCAGGTGAATGCCTGGCAAAACAGCAATGGCACACTGTGGGTGGTACCGCAGCAGATGTACGCACCCATCGACCAGCAAGCGGTTTTGCTTAATCATGGCAAAGACAAACCTGTTGCCCGCCAATGGCTGGAATTTTTACGCAGCCCGCAGGCGCTGAACGTTATAAAAGACGACGGTTACGACATTGCCGACTAACGCAAACACAGGCCTGTAACGATGATGGCAACTTACTGGGAACCAGTGTGGCTGACCCTGAAACTGGCGACCATGACCACCTTGATACTGGCGGTGGTGGGCACGCCCATTGCCTGGTGGCTGGCCCGCAGCCAACACTGGCTACGCCAGCCGATCGCTGCTGTGGTGGCCTTACCTTTGGTGCTGCCGCCAACCGTACTGGGTTTTTACCTGTTATTGCTGATGGGGCCTAAAGGCGTTGTAGGGCAACTTACCGAACAGCTGGGCCTTGGGCTACTGCCATTCACTTTTGAGGGTTTGGTGGTAGCGTCGGTGATTTACTCACTTCCGTTTACCGTGCAACCCCTGCAAAACGCCTTTATCGGCATCAACAATCAGCTTCTGGAAGTGGCCGCTACGTTACGAGCTTCGCCCATGGACCGATTCTTCACCGTGGTGATGCCACTGGCCCGCCCGGGATTTTTGACCGCCGCCGTACTCACCTTTGCCCACACTATTGGCGAATTTGGCGTGATACTGATGATTGGCGGCAATATCCCGGGGGAAACCAAAGTGTTATCAGTGGCCATTTACGACCACGTTGAAGCCATTGAATACACCCAGGCCCACTGGCTCGCCGGCGGTATGGTGGTGTTCTCGTTTGTGGTGTTAGTGGCGCTGTATTCGCTGAATGGCCGCGTGCACTCGGGGATGATGAAATGAACGTAAATAATACTATCCTGGCGCGCTTTCACTGCCAAATCGGTGGCTTTACCCTGAATGTGAATCTGAATTTGCCGGGCAGCGGATTAACTGCGCTGTTCGGGCACTCCGGCTGCGGCAAGACCACCCTGTTACGCTGCATCGCCGGGCTGCAACCGGCCAGTGGCGAACTGGTGGTGAACGGTGACACCTGGCACAACGCCCATGAAAGTCGCCCCGTGCATCAGCGTCCGCTGGCTTACGTGTTCCAGGAGACCTCGTTATTTCCGCATTTATCGGTAGAACGCAACCTGGACTACGGTTACCGCCGGGTGCCCGTTAGCCAGCGCCGGATTCAGTTTAACCAGGCGGTGGAATGGCTGGGGCTGGCGCACCTGCTGGAGCGTATGCCGCAAAAGCTGTCGGGCGGTGAGCGCCAACGGGTGGCTATCGCCCGCGCCCTGCTGACCAGCCCGCAGTTGCTGCTGATGGACGAGCCATTGTCAGCACTGGACCAGGCCAGCAAGCGGGAAATCCTGCCCTACCTGGAACGCCTGCGTGACACCCTCGCCATTCCAATTTTGTACGTCTCCCACTCGGTGGCTGAAGTCGCCAGGCTGGCAGATCACATTGTTATGCTGAACCAGGGGCAGGTAACGGCCAGTGGATCTCTACAACAGACCCTGGCGCGCACCGATCAACCCTTTGGTTTGGAAGAAGGCGCTGCCATTATTCTGCCGGCCCGCATTACCACTCAAGATACCCAGTGGCATCTGAGCCTGGCGGAATTTGACGGCGGCCAACTGTGGCTTCCCAGCGAGCTGCGCATTCCGGTAGGCAGCGATGTGCGAGTTCAGGTACTGGCAAGGGATGTCAGCCTGGCGCTCAGTGCCAACCATGACCAGAGCATCCAGAATCTGATCCACGGCCGAATCGATGAAATTGCAGAAGAAATAAGCCCGGGCACGTCATTGGTGCGGGTGCTGGCAGGAAGTACGCCATTTCTGGCGCGTTTGACCACCCGCTCCGTACACACTCTGGAACTAACCCCGGGCAAGCCCATATGGCTGCAGATAAAAGCGGCGGCTCTGGCTGACTGACCCGCCCGTTTGGCCAACGTTAGAGCCAAGGCCGGGAAACGACTCAGCGAGTACCGTAAACCACCATGGTCTTGCCTTTTACCCGCACCAAGCCCTGCTCTTCCAGGGTTTTCAATACCCGGCCAACCATTTCGCGGGAGCAGCCCACAATGCGGCCAATCTCTTGCCGGGTAATCTTGATCTGCATACCATCCGGATGGGTCATGGCGTCTGGTTGCTTGCACAGGTCCAACAGGGTGCGAGCGACCCGGCCGGTAACATCCAAAAACGCCAGATCGCCCACTTTGCGGGTGGTCTCACGCAACCGCGATGCCACCTGCTCGCCGATGAAATACAGAACCTTCGGGTCCTGCTGGGCAATCTCACGGAATTTTGTGTAACTGATTTCCGCCACTTCGCACTCGGTTTTGGCTTTCACCCAGGCACTACGGGAATCCAGGTTGTCGAACAGCCCCATCTCGCCAAAGAAGTCGCCGACGTTCAGGTAGGCCATGATCATTTCACGCCCGTTTTCATCCTCAATAATGACCGTTACCGAGCCTTTCACGATGAAAAACAGCGAGTCGCTCTTGTCACCCGCGTAAATGATGGTGCTTTTTGCCGGGAAACGACGGCGATGGCATTGCGACAGGAAATAATCCAGGTGTTTGGTACGATCATCAATAGGCTTCAAAATTGTGGCCATGGCTTGCGCGGCACCTCCTTAAAAATTAACACTGGAATATCCTGACCTGATCATAGCGCTTTTCTAACAGATTTTTCATCCTTAACGCACGTTAGCACCTTCTGGATAGCAACAACCGGTAGCCCGGTCAAGTTCAGGCTGTCGCTTAGCCTTTTGTTAATTATCGCCGATGCTGTCGATTCACCCGCTCTGTGCTAGCATCTTGCGCATTCGTTTCCATTGCCGTCCATGGCGGAATTAACACTCAATAACACCTGCGGAGAGCCTGTGATGAAAGCAACCATCGACTGGACCGGCGAAGTCAGTTTCAAAGCGACCAGCGCCAGCGGCCACAGCGTTCAGCTGGACGGACCGGCAGACCTCGGGGGCCAGAATCGCGGCCCGCGACCCATGGAAATGGTACTGATGGGGCTGGGCGGATGTTCGTCGTTTGATGTCATGAGCATTCTGAAAAAAAGCCGTCAGGACGTCACTGCCTGCCACACCGAACTGAGCGCGGAACGAGCCGAAGCGGTGCCGGCGGTGTTCACAAAAATTCACCTGCACTTCGTGGTGACCGGCAACAATCTTAAAGATAGCCAAGTAGCACGGGCGGTGGCCCTGTCTGCAGAAAAATACTGCTCAGCGTCCATCATGCTTGCCAGCGGCGGGGTAGCAATCACCCACAGCCATGAGGTGCATCAGGCCCACTAGCTTATTCACTTTGAACAGCTTCAGGCGAAGGCTTTCTGTGCGATCAGCCGTTGCACCATAGGCCGCACAATTAGCTCCATGGCCAGGCTCATTTTTGTACCGGGAATTGCCAGGGTATCGTGGCGCGACAACACGCTGTTGGGAATTACCTGTAACAGATAGGGAAAATCCACCTCGCGGGCGTCGCGGAAGTGAATCACCAGCATGCTTTCGTCTTCGGTGGGTACATCACGCACCACAAACGGGTTGGATGTATCCACCAGGGGCACCCGCTGGAAATTGATGTGGGTATGGGAAAACTGCGGCACTATGTCATGAACGTAGTCGTTCATGCGGTTAAGAATGGTTTCAACCACCGCTTCCTGACTGTAGCCACGTTTGTGAGTGTCGCGGTGAATTTTCTGGATCCATTCCAGATTTACAATCGGCACTACACCAATCAACAGATCAACATATTGGGCGATGTTGAAGGCATCGCTGACCACGCCACCGTGTAAGCCTTCGTAAAACAGCAGGCTGGTATTGGGCGGCAGATCCTGCCATGGAGTGAAGCTCCCGGGTTTATTGCCATCTGCAACCAGAGCAAAGTCCTCATCGTGCACGTACTGGCGGTAGCGCCCGTTACCGGTCAGGCTGTAATCGTAAAACAGAGACTCCAGGCGGTCGATGTGATTGGCACCCAGGGCAAAGTGATTGCGGGCACCGAACTGCCCTTTGGCCGCCAGGCGCGCCATCTGCTCACGAGTATAACGGTGGAAACTGTCGCCACCCACCATGGCGGCGCTCAGGCCTTCGCTGTCGAACATGCGGCGAAAAATCCGGCCGGTGGTGCTGGTGCCGGCACCGGATGAACCGGTAACAGCAATAACAGGATGGCGTTTCGACATAAACTTCTGGTTTCCGCGGTTATACCAGGCTGTCAAGCATGCCGGGCTTTTCAATGGCTGTACCCTGAGCGTAATCCACACCTAGTTGGACTAGCAATGCCAGCAGCTCGCGGGACTCTACCTGGGTTACAATCACCTCGCGCTCCAGATAATGCGCCATTTCCACCATCGAACGTAACATGGTCTGATCGCTCTGGCTGTTGGCGAGATTCGCCGTCAGCGCGCTGTCGATTTTCAGCATGTCTACCGGCAGCGACCGCAATGCTTGGAAAGAGTCTGGGCCATTCCCCATATTACCCAGGCAAAAACAACACCCAAGCTCTTTCATTTCGCGCACGAATCCCGCCAGCGCCACCATATCGCGTACCGCCGAGGCTTCGGTAATCTCAAAGCACAAACGCTCGATGGGTGCTTCACGCTCGCTCAGCTTCTCGTAAATAAACTCCAGCAGCGCTGGGTCATTCAGCGAATGTCCGGACAAATTGATGACAATGCCACCAAATTGCTGCAAACAATCTGCTTTGTGTTCCAGCCAGTCGAGCATGGTGCCCACCACCCAACGGTCCAGAGCCTGAATCTGGTCGTAGCGCTCGGCCAAACGGATAAAGTCTTTACCGCCAACCAGATTGCCATCGTCATCGTAAACGCCGGTTAAAACATCGTATTGGGTCAGCCTGCGGGTTTCGGGATGCAAAGGAATAATTTTCTGGCACCGCAGCAACAGACGCTCCTGTTGTTGGTCCTGCAGGCCGGCCACTTTCGCCACAATTTTTTGTTGCCGGGCCTTATCTGCAGGCGCCGGGCGATATTCCCCAACGGCCTCTCGCTTACTGCCGCTTTCATGCAGTGTTTGCTCGGCGGCTGCCAGCCAGAGCAAGGGGTTCAACAGTGTTTCCAACTGCGGCACCAAAGCTGCACCTAACTCCAGACTGAACGGTTTATCTCGCAGCATCGGTTGCAGCGCTGACACCTGCTGACTTAGCTGGCGGGTCAGGGCCATGGCATCCTCTGCCGGCAGCAATAGCGCAAATTGCGCGCCTGACAGGCGCGCGATCGGAGTGTCTTCAGCGCAGTGCGCAGACAAAATAGCCGCAATCTGCTGCAGCAAGGCGTCGCCCGCTTGCTCGCCGGCACCGTCGTTGAACTTACTGAAGTTTCGCAAGCTCAGCCGCAACAGGGTTCGCGGCGTTTGCCAGCAGACCAATTGCTGGTCCAACTGGCGCTCAAACTCGCGCCGCTCCAATAAGCCGGTAAGCTCATCGTGGCTGGCGGCGCTGGCCAGTTGGTCATACACTTTGCGCACCATACGGTCCAGACCTTCGTCCACCAATGGCCGCTGATAGTGTGGGTCTGGCACAATATAGCCCTGGCGCATTTTATCCGCCAGCGTATCCAGTTCCAGCTCTACCACCCGCATGCCCTGATGGTTCACAAACACCAGACGCTGGAAATCACGCGCAATCCACACCAGGCGAATGTAAAACGGTTCGTTAGACGGGTGTTGATCACGCAGCCAGTCACCGGTGTGCAGCTCTTGAACACGCTTGCGCCAGCGTTGCCCCTGCTCAGGCAGGGTGCGCAGACGCGGCGGTGCTGCGGGCGCTTCCGGTATGGCCAACACCTCCGGCGCCGATTTTGGATCGCGCACCAGAAACCGACGCAGTTCGTCGCGAATCTGAGCAGACGGCAAGTGACTGCTTGAAATAGAGGACAAGCCATCCTGAATGGTACGCAGCAACTCTGGCAGATTAATCTCGCTGTCCGGATTTTTGGTAAACAGCACCAAGGAATCCACTGCGCCCAGATAATCTTGCCATAACTTGCTGTCTGGCCCATGGCGGATCCAGGTTAGCGACAGCAAATCACGCCAACCACCGGCAAGCAGGCTATTGAGCGCTTTTGGCACGATTTTACCCGCCAGCCGGGCCTGCAGAGTGTCTTCTACCGCCTGTTTAGACTCGGCGACTTTTTGTGCGCCTTCAGCAGCAGCCTTAACCCGCTCAACATTGCGCTGATACACTCTTTTCTGATGCTCAATCAGCTCTTCCAGCTCTTCCGCTGCGCGCTCAAACACACGCAGGTCGTGCTCGAAGCCGGTCACAATAGATTGAATTAACTCTTCCACCCGGCGTTGAACAACCGGGTTGACTCTGCTGCCGCGGCTACCAAGCTGGGCCAAGCGGTTAAGCACGCCACGAACCGGGCTTTGCTCGTCCTCAAAAAAGTCCGGGTCACGCATTACCACTTTCAGCACCGGAACTTCCAGTTGGCGCAGGTGGCGACGAGTGGGTTCGTCCAGTTTCGGGCTCTCGCGCAGGCTTTCAAAAAAACGGTCAACCACATCCACCGCACCCTGCTGTTCGGTATCAAGTTTGCCCTGACTGTCTGCGCGCAGCTTGCTAACGACACGTTCCCGCAAGCTGGCGGCACTATCGTTGACGGGCAAAGCCACGGTCTGCAGCTGCTGCAGCTGCTGCAGCTGCTGCAGCTGCTGCTGCAACTGGGCATTGCTTAAGGGCGGAGCGTTCGCCGGGAACTCATCGCCGCGCACCTGGCTTTTCGCAGCGCGACTGCTCGCCAAGGTATTTAGCAGGCTGCGCACCGTGCTAAACGCGTGGCGTGCAAGCCGGGCGTGCTCCTGAAATTGAACGGATTTCTCGCCAGAACCGGGCTCTAACGTCGGGCGGGATCGGGCCGCCGGTTGTGGCTTTGTCTGGGATTCTACCGCCGGCTCAGTGTTAGGCCCTGCTCTGGGCGCAGCCTGCTGCGCGGGTCGCTCAGCGGGCTTGCTCGCTTCAGATGCTGATTCGTTACGTTGGACATCAGCCAGATATTTAGTCAAGTCCAGATCAGGCAAAACATCTTGGCGAATTAATATGTTATTCAGCTCGACATAAAGCGGTTCCAATTGTTGCAAAACAGTATGTTCGAACACACCGAAGGCAACCTTTTCAACCTCGCGAGACATTCGCAGGGGCGCCAGCCCATCCCGAAATGATTCACACACCAGTGACGGACCCAGCGGATTGGTATGGCCGGTCGCATTTGCAACGTTCAGACTGTCCAGGCGCAACTTCAACTGCAACAACGAACCTCGGTACAGCGTGTCCGCCCTGGTTATCATCACCCGCAGGCTCAGCCAGTCTTCAAATTCGCCCTTGTCGACCACCGCCAGAGAGCCAGCTGGCCCCGCTTTGGATACTGGCTTTAGCGGAGATTCCAGACTTTTTGCCATTTGCTGCCACACCGGGCGTTGGCGGCTGTTCAACTGACCTGAGGCGTCCATCAGTTCGTTCGCCAGCTGGTTGTTACCCGCTTCGCGGGAGTGGGCCTGAAGCGCAGCAACGGTTTGATCCAGGCATTCCTGCATTAAAGGATCAATAAACTGCACCACGGCTTTGGCGCACTGGTGCAGCACAAACTGCACCCGCTCGCTGGGCGCACGCAGATGCGCAGAGCCTGCCACACGTGCGCCACTGCACTGCTGCAGCATGGCACTGACGGCCACCGCGTTGGCCTGTACAAAACACACGCCCATAGCGTTTTCAACGCGATGACGCATCTCTACTTGCAACTGATGGCGCTGGCCAGGCACCCCGGAACTGTCCGAGCCGCGAAAACGCACCAGCAGGCTCTGCCCGCCAGCGTCACCCAAAGCCGCGTCAAGCTTATGGGAAACCGCTTGGGAATAGCGGATAAACAAGCCCTCGGCACAAAAATCGGCGATTTGACACGGCCAGTTTTCACCGCGCCCCAAATCCAGTTGGGCCGCAAGTTTTATGGGTTTTCTGAGGCTACTGCGTCGTTCTATAGATTCCATGAACTCGTTACTCAAAGAGCTTTACAAAAAACTTTGGAGTTGCGCTGGGTGTTGTAAACCGCCAGTTTAGAGCCCGGCAGCGACTGTACTGGCATCGCTTTGAAATCGCGTTCGCGAAACCAGTGCTCGGTTTGCGTGGTCAGAACAAACAGGCGCTGAAAACCCTGAGCACGAGCCTGCTGTTCAATCATCGCCAGTAGTTCATCGCCACGTCCTGCGCGGCGGTAATTGGGGTCTACTGCAAAACAGGACAGCTCGCCAGCGTCATCCTGGCCGTAAGGGTATAGCGCGGCGCACCCAACAATGGTGCCGTCGCGTTCGGCCACCACAAAACGGCCAATTTCGGTTTCCAGCATTTCTGGCGAGCGCCGCACCAGAATGCCCTGCTCTTCCAACGGATAAATCAGATTGGTAATACCGCCCACGTCTTCTACCCTGGCAGCTCGGATTTGCTCGTAAGTGTCGCCACTGACCAGAGTACCGGAACCGTCACGGGTAAACAGCTCCTTGAGCAGCGCACCGTCATCCAGATAGCTGATGATGTGAGCGCGGCGCACACCCTTGACACAGGCATCGCACGCCGCCTTTAGCAGCTCTGCATCGTGGCCTGTCACCTGGCCAGCACTCAACTGGTCGGCTGCCTGAGCCGCAGATAATTCACGCACCAGCGTGCCGTCCGCCGTCAACAGGCCCGGGGCGTCGATAAATATCATCAGCTTTTCAGCGCGCAAAGCGGCCGCAACCTGGCTTCCAACGTCTTCGTAAGATAGATTAAAAACGTCACCGGTGGGGGAGAAACCCATGGGTGGCAACAACACGATCTGGCCTTGGTCGAGCAGCTTTTCGATACCGGAAACATCAACGCGCCGAACCTTGCCGGTATAACCAAAATCGACACCGTCTAATACGCCAACCGGTTTAGCGGTCACATAGTTGCCGCTGCACACCCGTATGCGGGCATTGTGCATGGGCGAACTGACAAGGCCCATAGACAACTGGCTCTCAATGTATGCCCGCAATCCGCCTATGGCTTCCATCACCAGCGGCAATTGCTGTTCGGTGGTTACCCGCAAGCCGCGGGCAAAGGTGGATTCAAGGCCGGCGTCTTGCAGCCGCTGTTGTATCTGGGAGCGGGCACCGAACGCTACGACTAATCGCACGCCCAAGCTGCTCAGCAAGGCAATATCGTGAACGATATTGATGAAATTTTCCTGGCTGATGGCATCGCCCGGCAGGGTCAGTACCACGGTACGGCCGCGGTGTGCATTAATGTAAGGCGACGAATGGCGAAAGCCGTGCAACCAGCCGTTGGCGTTCAATTCAAATCTCCGGGCAAAAGGAATATTACAAACAAAACTGCCTCACAAGCTGATGCAGAATGTTAACGGTCGGTGCAACCTGTGATTGCGCCAGAAACTCGTCGGGCTGGTGAGCCTGGTCAATAGAGCCGGGGCCCATAACCAGAGTTTCCAGACCCAAGCGCTGCATCCACGGCGCCTCTGTGGCGAAGGCGACCGATCCTGCGGTGTGGCCAGTGAGTTTTTCGCAGGCCGCAACCAGAGCGGCATCCGCTGCTGTTTCAAACGGCGGCACGCCGTCAAATAATGGTTCAAACTTGAGTTTCAGGCCGCGCTCACTGGCCACGGGCGCTACCTTCTGCAGAATGGCCTGGCGCAGAGCGTCCATATCCATACCGGGCAGCGGGCGTAAGTCAAAATGCAACTCACATCGACCGCATATGCGATTGGGGTTGTCACCACCGTGTATGCAGCCAAAGTTCAAGGTTGGCACCTGGACGTCAAAATTCGGATTGCGATACTGCTGCTGCCACTGGGAGCGCAGGGCCAGCAGCTCGCCCATCGCCTGGTGCATGCCTTCCAGCGCGTTGCGGCCCAGCTCGGGATTAGAGGAGTGCCCTGCCTGCCCCTCGAACACCAAGCGTTCCATCATGATACCTTTGTGCATACGAATCGGGCGCAAGCTGGTGGGCTCTCCAATCACCGCATAGCGCGCCTTCGGCTTACCCGCCTCCGCCAGCGCGCGAGCGCCATTCATCGAGCTCTCCTCGTCGGCGGTAGCAACAATGATCAGCGGTTGCTGCAATGGCTGACCTACAAACTCCCTGGCCGCATCAATGGCAAGGGCAAAAAACCCTTTCATATCGCAAGTGCCAAGGCCATACCAGCGGTTATCCCGTTCAGTCAGTGTGAACGGATCGCTGTGCCAACGTTTTTCGTCAAACGGGACTGTGTCGGTGTGCCCTGCCAGCACCAGGCCGCCGGAACCGCTGCCCAGGGTGGCAATCAGATTGAACTTGCCAGGCATGTTCGGCACCGGCAGAATTTCCACGGCAAAACCCATCGGCCCCAGCCACTGCGCCAGCAAATCAATCACACCACGATTACTGGAATCCCACTTCGCCGAGGAGCTGGAAATCGATGGCGCTGCAATCAACGCAGTCAACATCTCCAGAATAGATGGCGGCATAACTGCACCGCTCGCAGCACTGCGTGGGACTGAGGTTAACTGAGCCATTGCAGGTTCTCCATCAATCATTATTGTTTGAATTCAGCGGGCGGTTACGCCGCCATACCTCGAACCCGGCAACCGCCACACGCTGCATGGGGTAAGCCACTTCGCCGCCGGCCACCAGACGAGCTACCTCAATTTCATCGTCGGTTACTCGCACCAGTCGACCCGCTACACGATTGTTATTGCGCAGCGTAATCCTGACTTTTTGCCCAAGCCATTGCTCCGCTGCCGCAACAGGCTGCACCAACCAGCCCTCGGCGGATGCCGTTTGCGGCTGTTGCGCCGTAAACACCGGTTGTTGTGGCGTTGCCGAAGGGCTGCTATCGCTTAACAGAAACACATCGGGCACGCTCGCATCGTTATAATATACGACCGCACCCAAGCGGCTGGATGCGTTGGTTTCTTCCGTGTAAATGGGCAACCCCAGAGCGGGTTCGGCTAACCTCAGCGTGGCTCGCAATTCACCGCCCTCGAGCAACCATTGGCGGTACAGTGCCAACAACTGCGAACTGGCTAGCCAGCCCCGTGCCAGCAGCCCCAGACGTAACTGGGCCACCGAACGACCAGCCCATTGTTCGGTTGAAAGGCCAGCCTCGCGAGCGCACCAAGCAGCCACGCGTCGCATGACACCGCCGTCGCGCAGGGTGATGTCCAGCGAACCACGAGCAAGCGCCTCTTGGGGCGCGCGCCAGTCTACCCAGGCGGCGGGCCAGTTCAATTCAACACTGCCGAGCTCATCGGTGATCAGTTCGGCGTAAAAGCCTTCTTCGTTTTGACGCAACAGCGCCTCGCCGGTCATTTCGCCAATGCCCATACGTATCAAATCACCACTACTCAGGCGTTGGCGTGGGTCTGGCGCACAAGACAGGGCGAAGAGCGCCGCTTTGCCGTCACTGTTCGCGCCTTGAGCCGTTACCCAATTGCGGAACATGGTCGCATCTAGCGCTAGGCCAAGGCCTTCCAGCTTCAGCGTGTACGACGCATCTGAAGCCGGGGTATGCAACAGATTGATTAGTGATATCGGTGAGCGAGCGGTCAACTCTGCAACGGGCACAGCAAGCGGCTGGGTCAGACGGAAGTCTTGCCACTGGCTGCCTTTTAGCAATAACCGACCGCGCACGCCTGAATGAATTGCGCCGCGTTCCAGCACACCATAATGGTTCAAGGCCAGCCGCGCCTCATTCATACGCTGATCCGCAAGCCACCAGACGCCGCCCTTGTAACCGGCCCAGGCCAAAACAGTTAAAATCAGCAGCCATAACAACAGGCGTTTCATGCCTTCACTCCTTGCACATAGGATCCGTTTTTAGAGATCAGTTCCTGGAGATCAGGGTGCCTACACCTTCGTCGGTGAAGATTTCCAGCAGGCAGGCATTGGCCACACGGCCGTCAATAATGTGCGACGTGCGCACGCCGTTTTCAACCGCACTTAGAGCGCAACGTATTTTCGGCAACATGCCACCGTGGATGGTACCGTCTTCAATCAGGTCGTTGACCTGGCTGGCGGTCAAACCGGTCAGCACCTTGCCATCTTTGCTTTTCAAACCGGAAACGTTGGTCAGAAGAATGAGTTTTTCGGCTTTCATGGCTTCAGCCACTTTGCCAGCCACCAAGTCGGCGTTGATGTTGTAAGACTTGCCATCCGGGCCAACGCCGATGGGGGCAATAACCGGAATCACGTTGCCGCGGGTGAGCATGTCAATAACGCTCACGTTCACACTGACCACCTCACCCACACGGCCGATATCGATAATTTCGGGGCGCTCCAGCTCCGGGCTGCGATCAACCACTTCCAGTTTTCGGGCGCGGATCAAATTGGCGTCTTTTCCAGTCAAGCCAATGGCCGTGCCACCCTCTGCGTTGATCAGCGACACAATTTCCTTATTAACCTGGCCGCCAAGCACCATTTCAACCACGTCCATCGTCTGGGCGTCGGTAACCCGCATACCGTTCACAAAGCGTGACTCGATATTTAATCGCGCCAGCAACTCACCAATCTGCGGCCCGCCGCCGTGCACTACAATGGGGTTGATACCCACCAACTTCATCAACACCACATCACGGGCAAAACTGCTTTTAAGGTCCTCGTTTTCCATGGCGTTGCCGCCGTATTTGATGACCACGGTCTTACCGGTAAAGCGCTGGATATAGGGTAGCCCCTTGCTGAGTACTGACGCTACCTGAACGGCTGTTTCACGATTCAACGACATGCTTTTGCCTTACTGTTATAAAATTCAGATGTCACCACGAGGGTTCAGAATGTGACATTCAGCTCTGGTGCCACTTGCCGAAGCTGCTCACGAAACACGGTTTTGATGCGCGCCAGCGCCTCTTCGGATTCTGCTTCAAAACGCAGCACCAGCGCCGGTGTGGTATTAGAAGCCCGGCACAGGCCCCAGCCGTCGCCATACTCCACCCTCACCCCGTCAATTGTGTTGATACTGCCGTCGCCAAATTCACCCTGGGCACTCAGACGCTCAACAATGCCGAATTTAGACGCTTCGGTGACCTCGATATTCAGCTCCGGCGTGCTGATGTCCTCGGGGAAATCCTCGAACACTACGTCGCTGTAGCGGTCTTCAATACCGAGAATCTCCAATAAACGCGCAGCGGCGTAAAGGCCGTCATCAAAACCGTACCAGCGTTCGGCAAAAAATATGTGACCGCTCATCTCCCCGGCCAGCAAAGCGCCGGTCTCCCGCATTTTGGCTTTCATCAGCGAATGTCCGGTTTTCCACATGACGGGCCGGCCGCCAGCCTGGGATATCACCCCTGCAAGGCGACGGCTGCATTTCACGTCGTACAACACATCGGCACCGGGGTTGCGTGACACCACATCGCGGGCAAACAGCATCAACAGGCGGTCGGGCCAGATAATGCGGCCGCGGTTAGTCACCACGCCAATGCGGTCACCATCGCCATCAAAGGCAATACCCAAATCAGCACCTTCCTGTTCAACCTTGGCGATCAGGTCCCGCAAATTCTCGGGTTTTCCCGGATCCGGGTGGTGGTTAGGGAAGTCGCCATCAACATCGCAATACAGCGGGATAACGTCACAGCCCAGCTCGTCAATCAGCATAGGGCCCAGCTCGCCGGCGATGCCGTTACCAGCGTCCACTACCACTTTCAGCGGCGCGGCAACGGCAATGTCGCCAACAATGGCATCCAGATAGGCACGCCTTACGTCTTCCGACGACTGGCTGCCGGCACCCTGAGCCAGGTTCCCGTTAAGAATGCGCCGATGCAGGGCTTTAATAGCATCGCCAGACAGGGTTTCACCGCCAAGCATGATCTTGAGGCCGTTGTAGTTGGACGGGTTATGACTCCCGGTGACCATGACACCGGAGCCCGTATCAAGCTGGTGGGTGGCGAAATACAACACCGGAGTGGGCACCGCGCCAACGTGTATAACATCGCACCCACTGGCCATCAGACCCCGAGCAACCGCGTCTGCCAGCCCAGGGCTGGAATGGCGACCGTCGCAACCCACGCACAGCGCGCTAACGCCCCGTGCCAAAGCCTCTGAACCAATCGCCTGACCGATCAGTTCTACACCGGCTTCGGTCAGGGATTCGTCAACAATACCGCGGATGTCGTAAGCACGGAAAATATCCGCTGACAGCACCGGCGCCTGATCCAGCTCTTCTACATCAGGCAGGGCGTCGGCACCAAACAACGGTTCGGCGGACACAGCACCAAAACCCAAAACGTCTTCGTCTCCATCAAGCATGTCCACATCGGGCAGGTCTTTATCTTGGAACAGTGGTTCCGCCTCTGCAGTGGGGCGTTTTTTACCCGCAGCTGCCGGGCGGGCGCCCTCACCGGCCTTGCTGACACGCTTTTCCACGACCTGGGACAATCGGTAAAGCACCTCGGCGAGCGACGCGACTGTGTCCCAGTGCAAAGCCGGTAACTTGCTGCGTTCACCGGAGTAAGCCTTGTGAGCCCATTCGATAACTAAGGTGGAGTCCCGGCGTAACGACCGCTTCGCGCGGTTGAGCAATACCCAAACCGCGATGGCTGCAGCCAGCAGAGGAACCCCCAGCAGCAGCGCTGCCAACAGAATATTCACCGGCATTTGCGCTTGCCCTGCGGGCGTGTACGCAATGCTCCAATCCGGATTTTTCAGGGTCACAACGCGAGGCTCTCCGCCGCCGCTGCCTTGACTTAACAAAATGCTGGTCGTTCCTGATACGGTCTGGCGCAGCGCCAGGGCGCCGTTATTCTGGCCATCTGCGAATAGAGGCTGCAGGCTGGTGGCGTCAAACACCATTAACAGGGTGCCGGCTACGGGATTGTCGCCCGACATTTTTACCGGCGCGGCCAGATGGATGAACCAGCGGTTGTCGCGGGGAAAAGCATCCGGAAAAAGTGGGCTCCCGGTTTCCGCCTTGCGCGCCAATTCCAGACCGGCAAAGCCCAGCATCGGGTCGTTGGTGGCCGAGCGCGGGATGGCACGACGTGGAAATAAATAAACGGCGGCGACACCGGGCAAGCTGTTTTGTAACTGCTTCGCAGCCTGCAACAGATCGCCGCCACTGCTGACGGTATCGACAAGGCGAGGCTGCGTTGCCAGGCCCTGCACGCTTTGCTGTAACAGCGACAGGTAGCCGTTAATCCGGCTTGCGGCGTTGTCAGCCGCCACCTGGGCCGTTACCTCGAACTGTTGCTCACTGGCCGGCTGCAAAATCAGGAAAAAAACCAGGGCCAAAGCCAGAACAGTAGCAACAACAACAATCAATGCCTGGCTCAAAGCGACACTGCCCAGTGTTCGCATGCGATTCGCCGAACCTGTGTCCTTATCGGATTTAGCAGACGTTTTTTTTGCCCGCATCGAGGGCTTGGAATCCTCAGAATGGTCTGGGGCCTGACTGTCCGGGGTCTTCTTTTTGCCCAGCTTCATGGATTGTTCCTGCGTTTGTCATTGTTCCGGCTCACACTCACTTGCGGGCCTGGTAATTGCGACGGTCTCGCTGAGCTAATTCGCAAAGTATAGCTGTAACGCAGCTACTTTGGGGCGCTGTTGCCAATCACCAACGCTAGTTGCGGCCGGTTGAACCAAACCCACCCGTACCCCGGTGGCTGCTGTCGAACTCATCAACCACTTCAAATTCAGCTTGCACTACCGGTACCAGCACCAGTTGCGCCAGGCGTTCTCCAGGCTCAACAGTAAACCGGGTTTGGCCGCGGTTCCAGCAAGACACCATCAACTCGCCCTGGTAGTCGGAATCAATCAGGCCCACAAGGTTGCCTAGCACAATGCCGTGTTTGTGGCCCAGGCCGCTGCGCGGGAGTATCAGCGCAGCCAGATCTGGATCCGCAATGTGAATCGCCAAGCCAGTACCAATCAGCTGGGTGTCGCCCGGTTCCAGCACTAGAGGCTGCGACAGACAGGCACGTAAATCCAGGCCCGCAGAGCCATCGGTGGCATAGGCGGGAAACGCTATGCTTTGGCCAATACGCTCATCCAATACACGGATCTGAAGTTTTTTGCGGGTCATGAAGGTTTCCGATCAGAATTATTTTGGGGTTTTTGGTGAGAGCCCTTTTGGTTTTGGCTATCGCCAACCCGTGCATTCAGGCGCGGCGCAATCAGCGCCACCAGTTCGTGCGCAATCTGCTGCTTGGCACAGGGCCCAAGGTGGACCTGGTCGGTGGCGGTGAATACGCTGACGGCGTTGTTGTCGCTGTTAAAGCCCAAGCCAGGTACCGACACATCATTGGCCACAATCATATCCAGCCCCTTCTTGCCCATCTTGCTGATGGCATAGCGGGCAACGTCATTGGTTTCCGCTGCAAAACCCACGGTGAATGGCGCGTCTGCCCGCGCGGCTACGGTTGCCAGAGTGTCCGGGTTACGCACCAGCGCCAGCGTCATCTGGGCGGCGGATTTCTTGAGTTTGTCGCTGGCATAATCCTGCGGGCGATAGTCAGCCACCGCAGCGGTGGCGATAAAAAGATCACAACCCTCATCAACCGCCGCCATAGTCGTTTCAAGCATTTGTTCTGCGGTCATCACCGAGCGCAGTTTTATACCCGCGGGCGGAGGCAGGTTCACCGGCCCGCTGACCAGCACAACCTCAGCGCCGGCAGCATGAGCGGCTATGGCCATAGCGTAGCCCATTTTGCCAGAGCTGTGATTGCTGATATAGCGTACTGGATCAATAGGTTCACGGGTTGGCCCAGCGGTGATCACTAGGCGCTTACCAGCCAGCACACCGCCGGCGCTATTATCGATTTGCGCTTGTTCCTGAGCCAGCGCCCGCACGATCTGCTCTGGCTCCAGCATGCGCCCTGGGCCGTTATCACCGCAGGCCTGCTGGCCTTCCGCCGGTCCCCACAGGCGAATCTGGGGGTCCGCTTTTAACAGCTGCACCACCCGCTGGGTGCGATGATTAGCCCACATGGCCTGATTCATCGCCGGCACCAGGGCAATGGGCACCTCGGCAGCACTGCACACCGTAGCCAGCAGATCATCGGCCATGCCCGCCGCCAGACGCGCCATAAAGTCTGCCGACGCCGGGGCCACGATAATCCGTTGCGCCCATTTCGCCAGCTCAATGTGGCCCATGCCAGCCTCGGCTTCCGGGTCTAGCAACGAGGTACGCACCGGTTGCCCACTCAACGCCTGAAACGTCAGTGGAGTCACAAAAGCTTCAGCGCCACGGGTCATCACCACCTGCACCGAATACCCCGCTTTTTTTAACAGCCGCACCAGCTCCGCCGTTTTATAAGCCGCGATACCGCCGGTAACGCCAACAAGAATTCGTGTATCAGCCATAGGGGCTGCATCCTCATGCGTTGTAAAAGCAGTAACATATCACGCCACAGCGCCACAGACAGCCTGCCGCAGAGTACACCCGCCTTACCAGCGCACTTTTTTTCCAGTAATCTGGAACCAGTTCCCATAGGCGGCGGCTCAAACCAGCCGCCCTTTCATTTGCAAGGATGCAATCACATGAGAAACGCAGGCTGCCATGGAGATGGCACGGCGGGTGACAGACGAACCCCTGCGCCCAAAATAGTTGCAGCCCCCGGCTTCACGTCAGTCGGTCATCTTCGCGAGCGAACGTGATGCCTGGCTCGGAAAACTTGTCCAACCAGTTGGCCAAACCAGCAAGGACTCCGTCGGCGAAGATATCGCCTCCAAGAAACCAAATTTTGAGTAGCGTAAGCCAAGCGGCTACTCCCTGATGTGCGGGCTTTCTCTGCTCTGCTTTCATCAAGCCGTGATCGGCATGGTCAAAAAGGCGAACCTCGAAGAACGGCACTGCTGAGAGACCAAGTAGCTGGCGATAGGCATTGGCGCTTGAATCAGGATCGACGTAAGCATCATACGAACCAAAGAGTGCCAGCATGGGCACGTGAATCGCTTGCAGGTCAGTGCGAACATCAGCGCGCCAGTTGTGCTTCACGAACCCCCAAAAAGCTTCACTCATTGGCTTAACGTCCACCTCACCTGCGATATAGCTCAAATAGGCAGTATAGGGTGCATCACTCTGAATTAAGGCATTGATAGCGCCAGCGGCATCTTCGGCCGCTTCGATTTCCTGCCCGCTCAAGCCTTCTGCCATCATGCGCTGGCGGCCTGAATAGCGGGATTGCTCTATCCAATTGACCGCGCCCGACACAGAAATCAAGAAGGTGACATCATCGCGTTGGTTGGCGACTTTGGGCAATACCCAGCCAGCCTGACTGAAGCCAATAAGGCCAATCTGGCCCTCTCCGTTATCCATCTCTGTGCGTAAAAACTCAATAGCTGCAGCAACTTCGGAGGCACGATCCTCCATCGACTGCAGCTGCCAGTCGCCTTCGGAGTCGCCAACGCCGGGCTTATCCCAGGACAGCGAGCACCAACCTTTTTCCGCAAACAGGTGCCACAGGGGCTCATAATAGCCGTAAGCATCTCGCGGCGTATCGCCAGAGCCGTGTACAAAAATGACGCATGAGTCAAGCGTGGCCGCGGTGCTTGGCAGCACCAGCACGCCTTGCAGGATGTTGCCAGCGTGGACGAAGCTCACATTCTTGCGCACCAAGGGCGCCTCATCGGCGGCGACTACAATGACCATGGCTAAACCCAGGCAAAACAGCAACAGAGCAACACCGATGCGGCGAAATCCGACGAACGGTGTTTTTACGGAGACAAATGACATGGGGACTCCTTGGGTGGTTTCGTTGACAGAGCAGTCAGGCGAAGCTGCTTGAGGTCCTGAGTGATGGCAATCAGTACCGGTACCAGCAACAGCATTAGGGCTGTGGAGAAAAGCTCGCCGAAGGCCAGGGAAACTGCAGCAGGCTTCAGGTACTGAGCCTGTTCGGAGGCTTCCAACAACAACGGCAGCAAACCGACCACGGTGGTGGTCGTGGTTAGAAAAATCGCTCGAAAGCGGCTGGTGGCTGCGACCTGGATCGCTTCATAGGGGTTCATGCCTTCTGCAACAAGCTCGTTGTGGCGGCTCAGCATAACCAGACTATCGTTCACGACGACTCCGGCCAGAGCCAGCATGCCGAACATCGACAGCAACGACAGGGCCAGATCAAGATACAAGTGACCGAGAATGGCGCCGACGAAACCGAATGGGACAATGGCCAAGATAATAAAGGGCTGCCAATAAGACTTTAAAGGTACCGCCAACAGTACATAAATCAGCACCATGGCAATCAACAGCGCCTTCTTCAGACCACCTTGCAGCTCATCCATCTCTTCCAACTCGCCGCCAAGGCTAATGTCCAGGCCCGGGTATTGCTGTTTGAGTTGGGGCGCCAGCTGGCTTAACACAGCCTGCCCCACGTCTTCAGGGGCAACCACATTACGATCGATGGTGGCCGAGATCACATTGACCCACTTGCTGTTTTCCCGTTGCAGCGTCTTCGGCGTGAGGACCTGCTCGACATCGGCGATGGTCGAGAGCAAAAACCATTGGCCGTCATGGTTCCGGATGTGGAATGTCAACAGATCATCCATCGTGTTGCGCTGTTCAATACCCTGCTGTACCAGGACGGCCAGCTCGGTGTCACCGCGCTGGATTTTCTGCACTTCGGCAGCGCCGAAAGCAGAGCCTACCTGCGTCGCCAGGGTCTGCCGATCAAACCCCAGGCTCTCGGCGGCGGGTTTAAGCGTGACCTTTAGCTCGGCCTGTGTGCCCGCCATCGAATCGCGAGGACTATGTACTCCATCGATCGTGCCCAGATAGTCCTTGAGTGCGTTGCCGGCGGAGGTCAGCGTATCCTGGTCGCGGCTGGCAAGCTTGATCTCGAAGCCTCCGCCAATCTCTTCAGAGCCCGTAAAGCGTAATTCAATGACACCTTCAAGCTGACCGACCTGTTGGCGCCAGCGCTGGATAACGTGTTGGATGCCTATGTCTGGCCGCTCCTTAACCGGCGTGAGCTCAGCATAGATCTCAGCGGATTCGGCGCTGTTAATCGCTTCAAAAACACTTCGGACAGGCGCTCTATCTAGGCCGTATTGCTGCTGCAGCAACTCACTGACGGCCTCCCCCACATCGCGGATACGCTCAACATTGGCGCGGGTCAGTTCAACGGACGCGCTACGGTCCATCTCCAGGATAATGCTTATAATCTGTCCAGGTACTTCCGGGAAGAACACGCTTTTCACCTTGCCTTTCATAGTCAGTCCCAGTGCCAGTGTCGCTACGCTGACGAATAGAATCAACGCTGCATAACGGTAACGTACAGTTACCAAGAGCAGGGGCACATAGCAGCGGTCGCGCAGAAAATACAGCGCCGCTTGGGCGGCCTGCTGCACCGTTTTCCAGAGCCGGGCCGCCAGCCATCGGGGCGGCGTGTCGATATCGATGCGAGCAAGATGGGCGGGTAAAATAAACTTGCTTTCCAGCATTGAAAACAGCAATGCGAAAATGACCACACCGGAAAACTGCGCCAGCACCTTACCCAGTGGGTTGTCGAGGACCAGCAAGGGGAAGAAGGCGGCGATGGTCGTCAGAACACCGAAAACAGTGGCAACGGAGACTCGCGCTACGCCCGCCTCGGTGGCGGTGATGGGATTTTTGTCAAAGCTGCGCTGCTCGAACACACTTTCACCGACAACCACCGCATCATCAACCAGAATACCCAAGGCAATGATGAATCCGAATGTGGTGACATCATTGAGCGAATAATCGACCCAAGTGGTGCCAGACACGGCGATGGAGCCCAATACCGACACCGGAATCCCCATAGCCACCCAGAAGGCGAGTTTCAAATCAAGAAACAGGGCCAGGACCAGCGCAACCAAAACCAAGGCCTGGAAACCGTTTTTGGTCAGCAGGCTCAGGCGGTCAGCGATATAAACGGCGCTGTCGCCCCACACATCGGCTTGAACCCCTTGAGGGAGCTGGGGGCGCAAGTCGTGCAACACGCGCTGGGTGATTTCTGAAATACGCAACAAGTTTTCGCGGTGGCCCACCAGTATTTCAATTCCAGCAGTGGGCTGGCCGTTAAAGCGGAACCGATAGTCGCCCTCAACATAGGTATCATGAATAGCGGCAATGTCGCCCAGTAATACCTGACCGCCACCATGTTTCTTCAGGATGGGAATGACCCCGTAATCCGGCGCATACTGAGCTTTACCATCGGCTCTAATAAAGATACTACCGGCGCTTGTTTTCAGGGAACCTGCCTGAAACTCCAGTGAACTGGAGCGAATGCGCTCCACAACATCTGGCACGGTCAGGTTCAGTTGCCGCAGCTTGTGGCTGTCGACCTCGATACGCAACTCCTGCTTTTGCAGCCCCCAGACATTCAATCGCGATAGCTCTGGCTGGGCCAGCAGCGCCTGTCTCAGCCGCTTGGCGAGCTCATGCAAGGTGCCCTGGTCGACATCGCCGTAAAGGTTGATATAGAGCGCCGGATAATCAAAACCACTGGCGTCAATTTGTGGCCTTTCGGCCCTGGCGGGCAATTCGATTCCGCTATCCATGCGCAGCCGAACCTGATCCAACAGCTTATCAAGATTGTAATCGCCGGCACGCCGTATCGTAATAATAGAGAGACTCTCGGTGGAGACCGCCGAAAAACTGCGAACACCTTCCAGGCCTACCAGTGCGGTTTCGATTTTCTGGCTGACCAAAGCGTCAACCTTGGCGGGCGGTGCGCCCGGAAACACCGTGGCAATGATGATCCGATCCGATTCGATGCGTGGAAAGCCCTCGACACGCATGGTGATCAGAGTGATTACACCCATAAACAGGATAAAACCCATCAGTAGATTGGCAGCAACCGAATTGCGAATAAACCAGGCAGTCAACGCACGCATCACCAGGCCGCCTCTGTGGTCGTGCGGACATTCTGGCCCGGCAGATAGGAAGACTGGGGCATAGCAACGACCTGCCACTCAGCCCTATTGTGCGGCGCCCTGATCAGTACACGATCATCGTTGTGGGACAGAACGTCGACAACGCCGCGAGCCAGGGTGTTCTCACTTTCAATCCACCAGACCGAGCCATTGCTGGTCAGCGCCGAAGCAGGAATGCTGAGTGTATTGTGCTCTGTGCGGCCCTGGAAGCGAACCTTGACAAGGTCCCCGGCGAGGGCATCAGTCTCAGCGCGCTGAGCGTACAGGTGAACGATATAGTGGCGAGTTTCTTCGTCACGGTAACCTCCACTCTCCCGAACGACTGCCTTACCGACAGCATTACCCTGTTCGTTGAAGAGTGATACCTTTTGGCCCTGAATAGGATGCTTGAGTCGTTGCCAGTCACTTTTGCTAACGCCGACGGCGATGTCGTAGTGACTGTCATCAATCAGGCGAGCTACCGGGTCACCGGCCATGTACTTTTGACCCGGGCTGATATGGCGTTCGACGATGTAGCCGCTGTAAGGCGCTCTTATCACCGTTTGGTCAAGCTGCTGTTTCGCTACTTTGACATGGGCTCTGGCCGCTTTAACGTTAGCATTGGCAATGTTCAATTGGGGCAGGTGCAGGGCCAGGTTATTAGGCGGTTGCGCTCCGGCGCTATCAAATTGTCGCTGTGCCACCCGGGTTGTGTATACCGCCCGCTGCTGATCCAGTTCGGCCTCACGGCACGCGCGTTCGGCTTCTGCCAGCTCGGCCTGGTAACGGATATCGTCAATCACAAAGAGTGGCTCGTCCTTCTTGACGCGACTTCCAGCAAGGGCAAGGGGATGCATTCTGACGATGACACCGCTGACATCTGACTTCAGGTCGATAACCCAGCGCGGCTTGATCTCGGCATAGGCTTCAACCACTAAGGACTGCTCACCAGCGCTGACATTTTCCACGGTAACCAAGGGAAGTAAATCGGGTTTATCCTGTTTTTTAATGTCAGCGATATTTTCCATATCAGCAAGCAGCGCAGTAACGCCTGTCAACACGCCGATGGCTACAAACAAAGCGAGTGTCCGACGATTTAGCAAACGTTTAAAACGCATAGATGTACCCTGCGCTGACCGACCAGGTGTGCCGCCGATCGACGATAGGGCTTTTGTAGACTGCACTGGAAAGACGGCGATGATTGAGGCCGATTAAAACCTGATTCGATTCGCCAAAAAAACGGGACAGGCTGACGCCAGCCTGGTATTCAAAGGAGCGGCCCGGACGATATTCAGGGCGGCCTGCTTTCACCTCGTCGGCATCAACTCCCACGTAATAACGCGCAACCTGACTGCCCGCATAGGTCAGTGAAACGTGGGGGTCGATACGCCATTTCCCGAGCTTTAGCGGATAGCCGTAACTGACTACAGCAGCGCCGCCCCCGTGGTTATCCGAGACATCCTGCCGATAGCTCAGTGCCAGATATCCCAGCGAGCCGAACCAGCCAGTGCTGACCTCTGCGGTGTAGATGTCATCGAGCTTCTTCATGTCCTTCAACGCGGCACTGCCGCCCCTTTTCACATCGCCGAAAGCATCGAAGCTGATGGCGGCGGACAGGTACCAGTTGTCACCGCCAGCGAGGTAGCTGCCCAGCGAGTAATCACGGAAAAACCAGTTCTGCCACTCCCACTCGACATAGGTCAGCAGTCCCTCATTATGCCTACCTCCCTGATAAATCGATGGTTCGGCGTAAGCGATGAGCCCTATCGCCAGTTCACTATCGTTGTCTGAGGCTTGGCCCCAGCACCAGGACGAATGGGCGGCCAGGATAGCGGTGGTCAGGGTAATGAGCGGCATAACTTTCACTGTCTATACTCCGTTATGAATCGATGCCCCCTAAGTGCAGCAAGAGGCCAATTTTTCTAGAGTCTATTTTCCGACAGCGGGTATTAAGAGGATCTTAAGAAGATTGGGGAGAAACAGGAACTGAGGATAGATTCCAGCGCAGGACCACCCGCGCAGAATGGCGATCGAGACTGAAGTCAAACTGCCAATCAAGCTTGGCGGCAATACGTTCAACAAGTTGCAAGCCCAGTCCAAAGCGGACGGTTTCCGTCAAATCCTCCGTATCAACGGGATTTGAAATGGCAAACGAATTGTCGGTGATTGCGACGGCAATGGTGCCACTGGCCGTGTTCTGAAAAGCGTTACGAATCAGGTTGGCCAGCACAATGCGAAACAGATCTTTTTCGATGCTGATACTGCCAGCTTGGTCGTCCATTGAAACCTGGATACTTTTGTTCTCAATCAAGTACTGCATATCCGCAAACAGCTCACGGCACAGCGCACCCGACCGGACGACGGATTTACCGATGGGCCTGGCGTGTTGGCGTGCCAGCCACAACAGCGCCTCCGATAGCAGAATCATATTGGCGCTGGCCCGGCCGGCCCGCAATAGTGAGCGGTAATTGGGGTCTTCGGGAGCGATTCTGACCATCAAGGTATCGAGAGAAGCTTGAATGATAGCCAGCGGGGTTCTGAACTCATGGCTAGCGTGCCGGAGGAACTGCTGCTCACGCTCGTTGTATTCGCGGACCTGTTGCAGAGTCGACAGCAAGTGTTCAGCGATCTCATTCAGTTCGCTGATCGAGAATTGGGCATTGATTTTATTATTGGGATTTTGCTTGACCTGATTTGACCATTCAACGAGCAGCGCAAGAGGTTTCAAGGCTCTCTTGAAGAGCCAGGATATAACAAAGAACAGGACCAGTATAAATAGCCCAGTGATCAGGCTGGCGTCGATCAGTGTTCGCTTGAAAATAGCTTCAGTCAGGGCCTCAATCTTGTCAGCCTCTTCAAACTCTAACAGGTAGAGTCCGCCAGATTGATAACGATTGGAATACAGCAGGTAACCGTATTCGCGAACACCCCTTTCATTAACCCTTTCTATTTCCAGAGGGTCCGAGGGCTGGATTTTGCCAGCGGAGAAAAGCTGGCGAACCCCTTGGGGGATGTCCTCCCATTTCCGATAGGCACTGAAGTCATCCTGTTGCGGCAGAACATAGTCGGGGTGTTCGTTACGCTGTTCCAGCTTGATGGCGTCGAGGCGCATATAGTTCTTGCCGGCCTGGTCTATCTGGTAAACGCTGAAGCTGGTTACCAGGGCAATCAGCCCGATAAACAGGGCAATCGCGAGATACAGCAGTTGCTGTCGGGATTGCGCCGCCAGACTCCTGACCGGATTGACGGCGTGAAGAGCTTTTGTCACGGTGTTTCTCCGGAAAGCGACAAACCAATTCCAACATGGGTGCGAATCAGGGGACAGTTAAAGGGTTTGTCCACCACCTTGCGCAGCTGGTGCAAATGGACGTTAACGGTGCCCTCATCCACATCGTCATTCGGCCAAATATGCGCCTCGATCTCGTTTCTCGAAACCACGACCGGCGACCGGCGGGCAAGGAACAGCAGAATTTTCCAACTGGTCGGCGTGAGCTTCAGCTCCTGTTCAGAACGAATGGCTCGATACTCTTTCGGGTAGATCCTGAGGTCGGCAATCTGTATGCATTCGCGTTCCGGATTATCCCTACGGTACAACGAGTTCAGGCGGGCCAGAAGCAAAGGCATAGCGCAGGGCTTGATGACGTAATCATCAAGCCCTGCGCTGAAGCATTCAGTTGGTCTGCCTCCATATCACAGGCGGTCAGCATCAATATCGGCGTGTCGATTCCGTTAGCCCTAAGCTGCCGGCAAACATCGGTGCCCGATACCTTCGGCAGCATATTATCCAGAATCAGACAGTCATATCGATGCTGCAAAGCCAAGGTGATACCGCTCGCCCCGTTGTAGGCGAAGTCGCATTCGACGTTGTGCAGCTCGAGATACTCCGACATCGCCAACGCCAGGTCCCGGTCATCTTCGATGATCAATGTTTTCATGGCTGCCAGCTACGTGAGAACGAGCATTGAGCTTAAACGGGAACGTCTTAATATTACATTAAACCCGCTAGTAATCTGGTTTGTTATTAAACTCCGAATCGCCACACCTTGCCTCCCATGGTCGCAACGACAGCCTTCATCTAGTAATCTGGAACCTGTTCCCCTAGGCGGCTCGAATCAGCCGCCCTTTCATTTGCAAGGATGCAATCATGAGAAACCCCCAGGCGACACCCAGTTCCGTTAAGCCCTCTACAGAGACCACTCGGGCGCCTACGTCCAAGGCAACCTCAGCGATAGCAGACAGCGCCTCAGCAGCACCGTTCGCCAGCGCTGCAGCGGCGCCGTTCGCGGCATTATGGCCTACCGATGAGCGCCCCCGTGAGCGTTTGCTGGCCCACGGTTCAGGGTGCTTGTCAGACGCCGAGCTGCTGGCCATATTCCTGCGCACCGGCACCCGCGGCATGCCCGTGATGGAAATGGCCAGGTATCTTTTAAAAACCTTTGGCGGATTACGCAGCCTGATGACCGCATCCAGCCGTCAGTTCTGCAGCGTAAAAGGCCTGGGTACTGCCAAGTACGCGCAAATGCAGGCAGCCATGGAGATGGCACGGCGGGTAACGGAGGAGCCTCTGCGCCAAGGGGATCCATTAAAATCCCCCGAAGATACCCGGCGCTTTCTGGCCAGTCGCCTTGGCACTTACCCACACGAAGTCTTCGCCGCCCTGTTTCTGGATAACCGGCACCGGATAATCCACTATCGCGAGCTGTTCCGTGGCACCATTGACGGCGCCGCGGTGTACCCGCGGGAGGTGGTGCGCCAGGCGTTGGAAGACAACGCAGCAGCGGTTATATTTGCCCACAATCACCCCAGCGGTGTCGCCGAACCCAGCCAGGCCGACATCGCACTGACCAAGCGCCTGAAAGACGCTCTGGCGCTGGTGGATATCAGGGTTCTTGACCATATGGTTGTGGGCCACGGTGAGGTAATATCACTGGCCGAACGGGGTTTGATGTAGACTTGGGTTAACCAAGCTCGAAAATTGAACAATTTACCAACAATTTTTTTGCGTTGGGCCGCCAGTTCTGGTATAAAAGCGTCCCTATTCTGGCGGCGTCTGGCGAGTTACGTTCGGTTTTTAGACGCGAACAGGAAGCTCTAATTGCCCCCTAGGCAACCAGAGACGCAATCAACGAATTCGATTATTAAGACCATAGCTCAAGGTCGGAGGCAAGTATGTCCAGAGTTTGTCAAGTTACCGGTAAACGTCCGGTTGCTGGTAACAACGTATCCCACGCGATGAATCACACTCGTCGTCGTTTTCTGCCGAATCTGCAGAGCCATCGCTTTTGGGTTGAAACCGAGAAGCGCTTCGTGAAGCTGCGCGTATCCACCAAGGGTATGCGCATCATCGACAAAAAAGGTATTGATATCGTACTGGCCGATCTTCGTGCCCGTGGCGAGAAATTTTAAGGAGCCATATAATGCGCGAAAAAATCAAGCTGGTTTCATCAGCAGGTACGGGTCACTTTTACACCACCATGAAGAACAAGCGCAACACGCCGGAGAAAATCCAGCTGAGCAAGTTCGACCCGGTTGTACGTAAGCACGTGACCTACAAGGAAGCCAAGATCAAGTAGTTGATCCGGTGACCATAAAAAAACCCGACCATCGAGTCGGGTTTTTTTATGGTTAAAAAGCACTTCAAGACGATTTTGGCGACGTTGCACCCGGTTTTGGCAGGGTAATGTCCAAGGCGATGGGCAGGTGATCTGACACCGGGTAACTGACTACACCGGAGCTGTGAACCTGAAGGCTCGGGCTCACCAGAATATGGTCCAGCGCTTTTTCAGGGCGCCAGCTAGGAAAACTGTGAGCGTTTGCCGGCAACGGAATCAAGTCGGTCTGCTTCAGCGGCGTATTGGTCAGCAGCTGCTCCGCATGGGCGTTCATGTCGCCCATCAGCACCACGTGACGATAGTCGCTGATCAAGTCGCTAACAAAGCCCAGCTGGCGCTGCTGGGCCGATTTACTCAGCGACAGGTGCATCATAACCAGCAACAGCGGGTCTTCCGGATTGCCGTACTTGGCGACTATCACACCACGGCCGGGAATCAACCCCGGCAAACGGTGCTCTTTTACCTCGAGCGGCCGAAACCGGCTCAGCAAGCCGTTGCTGTGCTGGGCAAACTGCCCAAGATTTCGGTTTAGCTGCTGATACCAATAGGGTATACCGGCGGCCTCGGCCAGGTACTGAACCTGATTGATATGACCACTGCGCAAACTGCCACCGTCACATTCCTGTAGCGCAATAACGTCGTAATTACTGAGCAGCGTGGCAATCCGGTCCAGATTTTCAAAACGGCTACGATGAGGCAACACGTGTTGCCAACTGCGGGTTAGGTAGTGCCGGTATGACGAAGTGCTGATGCCCACCTGAATATTAAACGTTAGCAGCCGGAGGTGACCACCTTCCGCAAAATCCGGAACGTGGTCCACACCCGATGAGCTGCCGCGAGCATCACCCGCGGAACGCCGCATATCATTCCACTGATTGCGCAAACGCTTATACATAGCCACCTATATCTTAAGAATTCACGCGTTGCCCGCTCAACGGCTTCTCACGCTTATTCGCCGTCGCCGTGCTCCTGGGCAACCAGGTATTTAACCACCTCGATCGCCGCTTGCGGGCTACCGGCCGTAGAAGCGGTAACAATGTACTTGCCATTTACCAGCATAGTCGGTGTTCCGGTCACTCGCGCGCCGCGTATTTTGGCCTGCGCCTGCTGCATGCGGGCATTAACACCAAAGCTTTTATAGTTCTTCAGAAATTCATCCGCATCCACACCGTGCTCGGCGACAAAGTCCGCCAGGGCTTCAGGCGTGTTCAGCTGTCGGCGTTCGACCACCAAAGCCTCGAACAGGGCATTGTGAACCTTATCCAGTTCACCCATGGCCTGCAGCGCATAAAACGCGTAAGCGTGGGGTTCCCAAGACTTACCCAGCGCGGCAGGCAAGCGAACATAGTCAACGTAGTCTGGCGCGTTGTTTTCGTATTCTTCGGATAGCGGCTTGAATGAATAACAGTGCGGGCAGCCGTACCAGAACACCTCGGCGACCTCTATTTTTTCGGCCTGATCGGTTCGCACTGGGTTATCCAGCACTTTGTAGTGGGTGCCCTGCTGCCAATCCGCCGCCATAGCGGGCAATGCAATAGCCATAGCTCCCGCCAGTACGGCGGCCTTTATCACTGTCTTAATCATTCACTGTCTCCGACTTGTTGATTACGTAAAGTAGGGTTATGACCACAGAGGGCGAAAAAGTTCCATTCACACTAGCACCAACCGGGTTGCCGTCCGGTAAATAACAAAAAACCCTGCTCAGGCAGGGTTTTTGCTAAAACAACGGCCTGACTCAGTTAAGCCCAGAAACGTAACTGGCAACAGCTTCAATTTCAACATCGGTCAACCTGGACGCTACGTCCATCATGATCGCTGCATTATTGCCGTTGGCACGGGTACCGTCACGGTAGGCGTGCAACTGCTTGGCCACGTATTCCGCGTTCTGGCCACCCAATGCCGGGTAACCACCAGGCGCGTTGCCATGCCCTTGCGGGTTGTGACAACCGGCACAGGATGGAACACCCGATGCCATATTGCCGCCGCGATACAAAGCCTGGCCCTGAGCAACCAAATCCGGATCAGCCTGGTTCACGCCCCTGTCCTGGCCGGCAAAATAGGCCGCAAGATCCTGCAAATCCTGATCGGACTTACCCGTTAGCTGGCCGGTCATTTCAACAATGACACGCTCGTCTTTCTGGATGGCAACCAATTGGTTGTGCAGATATTTTTCACCCAAACCCGAAATTTTCGGATAAACGCCCATTATGGGATTGGCGCCACCCTGCCCGTGACAGGCTTGGCATGCTGCTGCGTTCTCTTCACCTGTTTGAGGATCTCCTGCCCCGTGCGCCATCGCTGTAAGGCCGACACCGAGAACAACTCCTGCGATCAGTTTCTTCATGCTCGCTCCGCTTCTCTCATCTTAAAATATTCTTGGTTATGCAGCCGTAAGGACTGGACCGTTCAGGCACAATACCGGGGCTGAAACTGCGGAGACGCCAAGCGCACCGCCCGGAATTGGTGTAGCATTATACATTAATCCCTGCTAACTAAAATCCAAAGGAAAGCGAATAGCCGTGGACTCTGATCTGACTCAAAAAAACCTGTCATTCAATAGTGCCCGATTTATGGTCAGCGCGTCGAAGCTGAACGAATGCCCGGCGGATATTGGCGCAGAAGTCGCTTTTGCCGGCCGCTCCAACGCCGGTAAATCCAGCGCACTGAACACCATCACCGTAAACGGCAAACTGGCGCGAACCAGCAAAACCCCTGGGCGCACCCGGCTAATCAATTTTTTTTCGCTAAACCGGGAAAATGCCCGGCTAGTAGACTTGCCCGGTTACGGCTATGCCAGAGTGTCTCGTGACATGAAAGACGACTGGCAAACCCACTTGGGGCATTATTTGAACGATCGCCGCTGCCTGCGCGGCCTGGTATTGGTTATGGATATCCGCCACCCACTGACCGAATTCGACCAAACAATGGTCCAATGGTGCCAGCACAACACCATGCCGCTGATGATTCTGGCGACAAAATCCGACAAACTGAAATTTGGCCAGGCTAAAACTGCCATGCTGGGTATTCGCCAGAAGCTGAACGAGTTCAGCTGCGTGCAGCATTTAATCATGTTCTCCTCCAGCAACAAAACCGGCCTGGATGAATGCCGCCAGGCGCTGACTCAGTGGTTAGAAGCAGAGCCGGAAGCCGCCGCCGGATAGTAACCCGCGCCTTCGACGCAAGCCAGACATGAAAAAAGCCGGCCTAAAATAATTCAGGCCGGCCAACGTCAGGGTTTGCGACGTGCTAAAACCTGAAAGCACCTTCCTTGAGCTTCCAAACAAACACGGGAAACGTCCGGATTCCCCATGTTACGTACTTGGATGCGCCGCTTGGCAAAAAGTTCCCGGGCGATAAGTCTCCCGCAGTGCCAACACCGGTTCGCGATATTCAGGGGTCACGTGTGGCAGCTCCAGAGTCAGCACCTGATAAATACCCTGCTTCAACTCCGCCAGCGATAATACCGCTGGCTCTTCGGTTGCGTGAGCGGTTTTTAAATAGGCCATCCAGTTGGTAATGACCAACCACACATTCAGCGCCATGGCGGAACGCAGCGGCTCGGGGCGCGGCGTAATAATGCCACCGCTGGCGAGCTGGCTAAAGATACCATTGATAGCGCTCAGGCAACGGCCGGTAAAATCACCGTAGCCTGCGCGCAGGCGTGGGTCTGCGTCTAGCAGTGACTCTAGGTCACGATGGAAAAACCGGTATTGCCACAAACCGTCGAACACTGCCTCCAGGTACCAGGCCAGATCTGCCAGCACCAAAGGCTGGCTGCCAGGTGCGGCCAGGTAATAATCAACCTGCTGCTGATAGGCTAGAAACAGCTCGTAAACAATGTCGGCCTTGTTGCGGAAATGGTAGTAAAGATTGCCAGGCGAAATCGCCAGTTCTGCCGCAATGTGGTTGGTGCTTATCGCGCGTTCACCACTTTGGTTAAATAGCTGCAGACTGCTCTGCAGAATTCGGTCTCGGGTTTTCATAAAGTCGCCAAAAATCGAAAAATCAACGCTCACGCAAGCGCCAGCGGATGCAGCAGGCGCCTCTGTTTACGCCGCTTGACTCACTAGAGTATATACTCTAATAATGGATTTTAACGCAACCAAAGTGCGTTTTGCACTGACACACAGGGAGTCTTTCTAATGGGCGCAACCCTCGCAACCGCCGCTGCAAAGAACACCAACGGTGTGGCGGCAGACACGGAAAACCCGGCAGAGAACAGCGCCGAGCAAATTGGTTATACCCACGCCGTTTTCCAAAAACAGCAGCAGGCGTTTCGCGCCCAACCCATGCCGACAGCCGACGAGCGCCGCGACAACCTGAATCGATTGAAACAGGCGCTGCTGAGCTGGCAAGACTTACTCATAGCAGCCATTGACAAAGACTTTGGCTGTCGCTCGAAAGATGAAACCCTGATTGCCGAAATCATGCCTTCCGTGCAGGGCATCAACTACACCCTGAAACATCTCGACAGCTGGATGAAACCGTCAAAACGGCACGTATCCATGCTGTTCCGCCCTGCCAGCAACCAGGTGCATTACCAGCCTAAAGGTGTGGTGGGGGTGATTGTGCCCTGGAACTACCCGCTTTACCTGGCCATCGGGCCTTTGGTCGCGTCGCTGGCCGCGGGCAACCGCACCATGGTAAAAATGTCGGAGTTTACCCCGCACACTTCCGCGCTGATGAAAGAGCTGGTGGAAGCCACCTTCGACGAGGATCAGGTAGCCGTTATTCTGGGGGACGCCAAGGTCGCCGCAGACTTCTCCGAGCGGCCGTTCAACCATTTGCTGTTCACTGGTTCAACCTCGGTGGGCAAGTTGGTAATGCAGGCCGCGGCCAAAAACCTGACACCCGTCACCCTCGAGCTTGGCGGAAAATCACCGGCGATTGTCGCAACCGACGTACCACTGGAGGACGCAGCCCAGCGCATTGCCTTTGGCAAGGCATTCAGCGCTGGCCAAACTTGCGTAGCACCAGACTACGTGCTTTGCCCGGCTGACCGGGTGGCTGCTTTTGTTGAGGAATACCGCAAACAGTTCAGCGCCATGTACCCGTCACTGCGGGACAACACCGACTACACGGCGATTATCAACCAACGCCAGTACCAGCGCCTGCAGGGTTATCTGGATGACGCCCGCAGCAAAGGCGCGGAACTCGTCGAGATCAACCCTGCTAACGAAATTCTGGATGCCGCGAGCCACAAATTACCGCTGACGTTACTATTGAACACAACGGCGGATATGCGGGTAATGCAGGACGAAATATTCGGCCCCATTCTGCCTGTTGTGGCTTACGAAACGCTGGACGACGCCCTGCTCTTTATTAACGATCGCCCGCGCCCGCTGGCCTTGTATTACTTCGGTTACAACCAGGACGAACAGCAAAAAGTCGTGGCCAACACCCACTCCGGCGGCATGTGCATAAACGACGCGCTGATGCACGTAGCGCAAGACGACCTGCCGTTTGGTGGCATAGGTGATTCCGGAATGGGGCATTATCACGGCAAAGAAGGGTTTCTTACCTTCAGCCATCAGCGTGGAATTTTTGCCAAGCAGAAGTTCAACAGCGGCAAAATGGTGTACCCGCCCCACGGCGGTGTTGCCCACAAGCTGATCTACAAACTGTTTATTCGCTGATTCAGTTGCGCCTGGCCCGTCGCGAAACATCGCTGGCGCTGCTATTCTGGGCAAAATAACGACGTAGAGACGGAGCTGTAAATGCCAAAAGTTATTTACCCGGGTACGTTTGACCCCATCACCCATGGTCATACTGACTTAATTGAACGGGCTAGCCGGTTATTCGACGAAGTGGTGGTGGCGGTGGCTTATAACTCCAAGAAAAAGCCCTTACTGGAGCTGGAGGAACGCTGCGAACTAGTCCGCCGGGCCACAGCCCATGTTCCCAACGTGACGGTCATGGGCTTCAGTAATTTGTTAGCAGAATTTGTGCGCTCGCAGAACGCCACGGTGATTTTACGTGGCCTTCGGGCGGTGTCAGATTTTGAGTACGAATTTCAGTTGGCAGACATGAACCGCCGCTTGGCGCCGGAACTGGAGAGCGTGTTCCTCACGCCAACCAATCACCTGTCTTATATATCATCTACCCTGATCCGCGAGATTGCGTCCTTGGGCGGGGATGTATCCGAATTTGTCGATCCGGCGGTGCAAGACGCGTTGAAAAACAAATTCAGCTAAAGCGGAACGCCCGAACCGAGCTATTCCCTGAGCCAGACCAACACCGGCCAGCGCGCCAAACCAGGCGGCTGGCCAGACCCATCGATTACAACAGCGGCGGCAGCGGAATTGGCCGGCCGTTGACGTTCAACACCAAATCTTTCAACGTTGCCTTCAGCAACAGGCGATCACCTTCCGTAATCAACAACCCATCTTTAATCAAAGGCGCTGTTTGCATGCGCACAGCTTCGTTGTTTTCAGCCAGGGCCAGCGGTATGGATAACTCCATTTCACCTTCAAGCGCCGGCATGATCAGTAACGATTCAGAATCGCCCGCAGCCCCAGGATGGGTTACCAGCACTTTGCCCTGCAACGGCCCGTCAGGGCTGACCAGATGGATATCCGGGAAGCCCACACTGAAGCCCGCTGCGGCTAACATCTGCATCGACTCGCCTACGTCTGACATCGCCTGCATTTGTTGCTGAAACGCGGTTGGGTCGCCGTTTTCGGCGGCAAATGCCGCTAGCTGCATATCAGTCACGCTGCGGCTAACAGCGTTCCAGGCCTCTACGTTCAGGCCCTTCAGCGCAAACTCAATGCGGTGTGGCCCCAGGGTATCCCCTGCTGCCAACTGCAGCTCGTCCAGGTTGACGCTTATGAACGAATCCAGAGCACTGTTGTCGTTTATCGCTTCGCTGTTCGAATAGAGCGACAGACCGCGCAGCATAATGGCGTCAGCGTTTGCAGGCATCAACTCCAGACCTTGCAAAGCGAGGGTGCCCTCGCCGATCCAGATGTCACCGCTCAGACGCTGCATTTCCTGCTCCAGCGTCAGATCACTGAGGCGCAGGTCTACCTCTTCCGAGGCAATAACCAGCGACGGCCAGTCTGCACTGATATTCACAGCGTCTGCGCCGAGGCTGCCATTTACGCGCACCACACCACCACTGCCAAAGACTGTCTCCACGCTACCGTCATCAGTAATGCTGAACTTAGGCACGGTCAGCTCGGCTACCGCCGAACCCCAAAGCCGGGTTTCTGCGGTCAAGCGCGGGGCATCATCGCCAAACCAGCTTTCACCTGCCGGGGTCCAGCCGTTCACCGGTTTAAATTCGGTCAGGCTGCCGGTCACGCCGTGGCTCACGCTGGCAAGGTAGGGAACGCTCAGTTCCTCACCGCTTGCCGGGTCCCGAAGCAACAATTTACCTTCAAATTCGGAGCTCCAAAATCCGCGATCGTAGCGCCCGACTTGCATTTCCAACCAGGTCTGGGAGCCGTTCACTTCCTGTGAAGCCCGCTGCCACTGTTGCTCGGCCAGGTAGCCTGTGCCATAGGGCAATGCAATACCCGCCACCACTAGCAGTCCGGCAGATGCCATTATCCATTGTCGTTTCAAAGCGTTCTCCAGTCATACCACATTAATAAATCAAGATTTGGCGGTCAGCCGCTCCAGCAACACCAACTGCGAAGCCAGCCTTGGCTCGCCCTCCGCCGGTTCGTTCTGCTCATAACTGCCATCAGCCTGCAACACCCAAGACTGGCAGTTATCAGCAAGATAGGTATTCAAATCGTCTTGCAAACGCTCCACCAGCGCCGGCTCCTCCACAGGGAAGGCGACTTCAACCCGCCTTAGCAGGTTACGTTCCATGCCATCGGCGCTGGAGCAATACACCTGGGCTTGGCCATCGTTACCAAAATAGTAAACCCGGGTATGCTCCAGAAAGCGCCCGATAATAGAGCGCACGTGAATGGTGCTCGACAACCCGGGCACCTGGGGCCGAAGGCAGCAGATACCACGAATAATCAGGTCAATTTTCGCACCGGCCTGGGAGGCACGATACAGCGCTTTAATCAGCTGAGGCTCGGTCAGGCCGTTGAACTTGAAAATAATCCGGCCCTTCTCACCCAGGCGGGTTTCCCGCTCAATCAGTTGCAGTATTCGCGAATGCAGAGTGAATGGTGAGTGGAACAGTTTCTTGATTTTTAACGCCTTGCCCATACCGGTCAACTGCTGGAACAGTTTGTTCACATCGTCGCCGATAGATTCGTCGCAGGTCATAAAGCTGTAGTCGGTGTACAGGCGAGCGTTGGCGGCATGATAGTTACCCGTACCCAAGTGCACATAGCGCCGCAAGCGGCCTTCTTCGCGGCGCACAATCAGAATCATTTTGGCGTGGGTTTTGTAGCCCACTACCCCGTACACCACAATTACCCCGGCTTCCTGCAGGCGGCTGGCCAGCTCCAGGTTTTCCTCCTCGCTGAATCGCGCCGTCAGCTCGATAACAACGGTGACTTCCTTACCGCGGCGAGCGGCATCGGCCAAGGCTTCGGCCACTTCGGAGTTGGCACCGGAGCGATACAAGGTCTGACGAATGGCCAGCACCTGCGGATCTTTGGCGGCCTGGCGCAGCAAATCCACCACCGGACTGAAGTTCTCATAGGGATGGAGCAACAGAATCGGACGCTTGCGGATGCTGTCAAACATCGAGTCACGGCTGCGAATCTGGCGCGGGATCACCGGTGAAAAACCGGAATAGCTCAGGTCCGGTCGGTCCACCAGACCCCCTACCGCCAGCAGCCGGGCCAGGTTCACCGGGCCACGCACCTCGTAGAGGTCGCGCTCGGTCAGGCCAAACTCGGTCAGCAGAAACTGAACCAGCTCCTGCGGGCAATTATCCGCCACTTCCAGGCGCACACCGTCACCAAAACGGCGGCTCAGCAACTCACCGCGCAGGGCCGATGCCAGGTCTTCCAGGTCGTCTTCCAGCTCCAGATCCGCATTACGGGTCAGGCGAAACTGGTAACAGCCTTTGATTTCCATACCCGGGAACAGCTCGTCGGTATGGGCGTGAATCATCGACGACAAAAACACCAGATTGTCGCCGCCGTCGCAAACGTCATCCGGCAGCCGCACCAGCCGCGGCAAAGACTTCGGCGCCGGCACAATGGCCATACCGGTTTCACGGCCAAAAGCATCTTTGCCGTCCAGTTCCACAATAAAGTTGAGGCTTTTATTCACCAGCCGCGGGAACGGGTGCGATGGATCCAGGCCAATCGGGCTGACCACCGGTAGTATTTCTTCGTCAAAATAGGTGCGCACCCATTGGGCCTGGGCCGGAGTCCACTCGTGCCGGCGCACAAAGTGGATATTTTGCTTTTCCAATTCCGGAATCAGCACGTTGTTCAAAATATCGTACTGTTCGTCAATGTACTCGTGAGCCACACGGCTGATCTCCGCCAGTAGCTGTTCCGGCTGCAGTCCGTCGGCGTGGATTTGCTCCCGGCCGTACTTCAACTGCTGGCGCATACCCGCCACGCGGATTTCGAAGAATTCGTCCATGTTGCTGCTGAATATGCAGCAGAAAATAAGCCGGTTGATTAGCGGATGGGTGTCGTCCAGGGCCTGCTTCAACACCCGATGGTTGAACTGCAGTTGGCTCAACTCGCGGTTGAAAAAATTTTGGCAGGCGTCCAGGCTCAGACTTTCCTCGGGCGAAAGCACAGTGTCCGCTGCGGGCAAAGTAGAATCATTGTCGGCAATCTTCAGATTGCCCTTTTTACTGGTCATTGGCTTACCGTCCTTGTTTTGTTACTGCGCTCTCAGCGCGGGGCCTGAGCGACCCCGCACTGCGGATCATTTCTGTTTCATCAGCCGCGCAGCGCGAAGAGCAAAGTAGGTCAGGATACCGTCGGCGCCGGCACGGCGCATGGCCATCAGGCTTTCCATCATCACCGCATCGCCGTCCAGCCAGCCATTCTGCGCTGCGGCCATGTGCATGGCGTATTCTCCACTGACCTGGTACGCGAACGTGGGCACCTGCAACTCGGTTTTCACTCGTCGCACAATGTCCAGGTACGGCATGCCCGGTTTTACCATCACCATATCGGCGCCTTCGGCGATGTCCATGGCCACTTCGTGCAGGGCTTCGTCGCTGTTAGCCGGGTCTATTTGGTAAGTAGCCTTATTGCCTTTGCCAAGGTTGCCGGCAGAGCCTACTGCGTCGCGGAATGGGCCGTAGTAGGCAGACGCGTACTTGGCGGAATACGCCATGATGCGGGTGTTCACGTAGCCCGCTTCTTCCAGTGCTTCGCGGATCGCAATAATGCGACCGTCCATCATGTCGGAAGGTGCAATGACATCGGCACCGGCTTCGGCCTGAGACAGCGCTTGTTTCACCAACGCATCTACGGTGATGTCGTTCAACACATAACCGTTGTCATCAATAATGCCGTCCTGGCCGTGTGTGGTAAACGGGTCCAGAGCGGCGTCGGTAATCACACCCAGTTCCGGATGGGCCTGTTTCAGTGCACGCACAGCCCGCTGCGCCAAACCCTGGGGGTCCCAGGCGCCAGAGCCCTGCAGATCTTTATGCTCGGCAGGCACCACCGGGAACAGGGCAATAGCCGGTATGCCCAACTCCACCACTTCGGCGGCTTGGGCTACCAGAAGGTCAATACTCAAACGCTCCACGCCGGGCATAGAAGCCACAGCTTCGCGCTGGTTTTCGCCATCCAACACAAACACTGGGAAAATCAGATTGTCAGGCGACAGCTGGTTTTCACGCACCAACCGGCGGGAAAAATCACTGGCGCGGTTGCGGCGTAAACGGGTGGCGGGAAACATGCGGGGAGTCAGATTCGACACAGAACCTCCAGATTGGGAAAAAGAGTGGCAAAAAGAGTGGTACAAAAATAAAAGCCGGCTGCGAACGTCGGCACAGGTTTTTATGATACACCTCGGCCACCAAGCTTGCAGTTGCGGTAACCGTATATACAAAAAGGCCCGGGCAATATCGCCCAGGCCTGGCATCACTTTTTGACTGATTAAGGCTTAGAGTGCACGACCGTTAAAGCCTGAGTCCACTTTGCTGCCGCCATCGCTACGAAACCCATTCGCCACTTCACTGATGGTGCCACCCTGGCTCAGGAAGGCCTCAATGTCAGCCTGCAACTGGGCACGAACCCGGGCGCGACCCGCAATGGAATGGGTATTTTCAGCGTCGGCAGACCAACCGCCAGATGTTTCCAGAGTGCTTTCGTCGAATTCACTCATGTTGTTCTCCATCAACGAAAACCAAAAATACGAACGCTAAAGACCACAGGCCAGCAGCGTTCCATTTCGACAGAGTTCCACATGTTGGATTGTCTTGGCGTCTTTATAATCTGTAAACGATGACAAGGCCATTTATTGGCAAACACTTTTTTGTAATTTTTTGTAAAAAACCATAAGACATTGATTTTAATAGTTATTAAATTTTCTGCCCCGATCGTAAAAAGGACAAGATTCTATGCTGGAAGCAGGGCTGCATAGCACTTACTTTGTTAGCATTACTGCTAATTCAGGCCGGCATCGACCTAAGGCAGGCTCGGGCCATAACTGGATTAGCAAACGTTCAACAAACCCGCTATCCGCTGCTGAAGCGCTGGCACCACCTCAGCTTCAAACCAGGGATTACGGCGTAACCACAGATTATTGCGAGGACTGGGGTGTGGCATGGGCATCTGCGCCGGCCAGTACGCCCGCCAGTTCTGCACGTTAGCCGTGACGGTGCCGGCAGGGTTCGCCAAGTGCCAATTGTGGGCGTATTGGCCAATCACCAGAGTCATGGCCACATTGGGCAAGCGTTGCAGCAGGGCACTGCGCCAAGCCTGCGCGCACTCGGGTCGCGGTGGCAAATCGCCATTTTTACCGCTACCCGGGTAGCAAAAGCCCATAGGCAGAATAGCCAGCTGGCGTTCATCGTAAAATGGTTCGCGACCAATACCCATCCACTGACGCAGCCGATCGCCGCTGGGGTCGTTAAAGGGCAGACCGGTTTCATGCACCCGGCGCCCGGGCGCCTGGCCTACCACAAGAATCCTTGCCGACTCTGCCATCTGGATCACCGGGCGAGGGCCGTAGGGCAAATTTTCAGCACACAGGGTGCACGCCCGTACACGGCTTAATAACTGTTCGAACGGCAAACTTGCAAGTGAATCTGTCATCGGCGTACCTTGGCAAATTGGGGACGGCTATCAATCTGAAGGAATCGTGAATGTCAGACGCATTACGAAAACTGCTCAAGGAGTCGGCGCAGGCTCCGGCGATCACCCCACACATCGGCGTGCTCATCCTGCACTTTCAACTTTATGCCTGTGATGATCTGAAAGCCAAGCGCAAAGTATTTGCGCCATTAAAAACGATCTGGGGTAAAGAACCGGACCTGGCGGTGGCCGAAACCGACCATCAGGACACCCTGGATTGCGCCACCTGGACTGTCGTGGCGTTGGGCTCGTCATCACAGCAGATCAGCCAGCGCTTGGACCAGGTCGAAAAAGCCATCAGCGAACGTATTGATGCCGCCATTCTGGACGTCGATCGGCAGCTGCTGTAAGGCACACTTGATGAGGCGCCGCCGAATGTGGCGTAACCACTTTTCACGCCGTATACTACGGCTCCTCGAGACTGCGCGTGGCGCCCTATGACCGGAATTAAAAAATCCGCCCAGGCCTCTGTAGAGGCAATGTATCGTGTTTTCACGATTCCTGAGGCACCCGATTCTACCCTGAGCCGAATTGACCAGGATATATCCCGCAATCTTGCCGGTTTTCTTCAGGATCACATTGTTGCGGTAGAGCGTGACCTGGCTGACGTTGAGAAGAATTTCTCCGAATACAGCGTGCCAGAAAAGCCCATTTTTGTGTCTGAGCAAACCCAGTTTCTGCTCGACAAACTGGTGGCAAACTCGGTACACACCGCATCACCGGCTTTTATCGGCCACATGACGTCGGCACTGCCCTATTTCATGCTGCCGCTGTCGAAGATCATGATTGCCCTGAACCAGAATCTGGTGAAAACCGAAACCTCCAAGGCGTTTACGCCCCTGGAGCGCCAAGTGCTGGGCATGATTCATCGGCTGGTGTTCGAAGAAGACGGTTCGTTCTACCGCAAATGGATGCACAACCCCCACTACGCGCTGGGCGCCATGTGTTCCGGCGGCACCGTTGCCAATCTTACTGCGCTGTGGGTAGCCCGCAACCACGCATTTCCGGCGGAAGGTAACTTCCGCGGCTTGCAGCAGGAAGGCCTGTTCCGCGCTTTGAAATATTACGGTTACGAAGGCGCCGCTATTGTTGTGTCGCGCCGCGGCCATTATTCCCTGAACAAAGCCGCCGACGTATTGGGCCTGGGCCGCGATGCACTGGTGACTGTGGCAACCGACAGCAACAACCGTATCCAGATTGATGCGCTGCGGGAAAAATGCCTGCAATTGCAAAAACAGAAAATCAAGGTGATCGCCCTCTGTGGCATTGCCGGCACAACCGAAACCGGCAACGTAGATCCGCTGGAAGCCATGGCCGATATCGCCCGCGAATTCGGCGCGCACTTCCACGTAGATGCCGCTTGGGGTGGGCCAACCCTGTTTTCCCGACGTTATCGTTCGCTGCTAAAAGGCATTGAAAAAGCCGATTCGGTCACCTTTGACGCTCATAAACAGCTTTATGTGCCCATGGGCGTGGGTTTGGTGGTGTTCCGCGATCCCAGCCTGGCCAGTGCGGTTGAACACCACGCCCAGTACATTATCCGCAAAGGCTCGCGGGATTTGGGCAGCACCACGCTTGAGGGCTCGCGCCCGGGCATGGCGATGCTGATTCACTCTGGCCTGAAAATTCTGGCCCGAGAAGGTTATGAACTGCTGATTGACGCAGGCATTGGCAAGGCCCGAACATTCGCGGCCATGATTGATGAGGCTGAAGATTTTGAGCTGATCACCCGGCCCGAACTGAACATTCTGACCTATCGCTACTGCCCAACTCAGGTCCGGCAGGCTCTGGAAAGTGCCGATGAAATGCTAGCAGAAAAGATCAACACCAGCCTGAACCGCGTCACCAAGTTTATCCAGAAAACCCAGCGTGAAAGGGGTAAGGCGTTTGTCTCCCGCACTCGTTTGGAGCCGGACAACTACTTCAACTTTCCCTGCATCGTGTTCCGCGTGGTGCTGGCCAACCCGCTGACCACCGCCGACATACTGTCGGACATTCTGGCAGAGCAACGGCTGCTGGCCGGCGAAGACGGTATTGCCGACGAAATGGCAATTCTGAACAACCTGGCCACCGGCGCCAGGGCGCAAGCCTAAGCGTTTCTAATCAGCTCTTAATAAAGCGCGTCTTCATCGTCTAACACTTCGTGAATGATGTCTAAAAACATGCGGTCCGCATCGCTCCACTTTTCCGGAATGCGAATACTGGTGCTGGAGCTGATTTCCCGCGCGATAGCCTCGTCAGAATTGGGCTCGCCTTTATGCTTGCGGGCAATGTCCATCGATCTGACCGCAATGGTGGGTTCGCTCATTACTTTTTTGATAAACACCCTCAGCTCGTTAATTATCCTGGCCTGGTTGCTTTCAACAGATGTACTCATAAGCTCACTCCCCAACAAATAGAATTACGGAAGCTATTACTCCCACGTCGTGTTACTCAGTATGGGCAAACTCGCCTTGAACGGCTAGTGTCCCGTTTCGCTGATTCGTTAGCCAAACAGGACGTTAAATCATTAGCCCGCGCAGGGTGAAAAACAACACGGCAGCAATCGACGCCGACGCCGGCACGGTAATAATCCAGGCCGCTGCGATGCGGGTCAGATGGGAACGCTTAACCATTTCTTCCCGGTAGACTTTCTTCAGCCGTTTGCGGTCGTTTTTTGTCAGTGGTACCTGTTTTTTATTTTTCTTCGCACGCTTGAGCAAATTTTCCATTTCCTCAACCGAGGCGTTACGGAAGTCATCCAGAAATGGCTTCAGACGTTCGCGCTCTACGGGGTCACGCTCTTCCATGATCTTGTGCAGTTGGGTGGCGTAATTCGACTTCAGATACTCACGCAGGAAACCAACGCCAAACACACCGCCAATGGCGATGTGGGTGGAGCTAACAGGCAGTCCAAGTTGCGACGCCAAAATAACGGTCAAAGCAGCCGATAGCGCAATGCAAAAGGCGCGGGTTTTATCCAGCTCTGTGATTTCACTGCCCACGGTTTTGATCAGCCGCGGGCCAAACAGCATCAGGCCCAACGCAATACCCAAGGCGCCCACCGCCATCACCCACAAAGGAATACTGGAGGACGTCATCACGCCGCCGTTGGCCAAGGCATCGTTTATGGCCGCCAAGGGTCCAATAGCGTTGGCAACGTCGTTAGCGCCGTGGGCGAAGCTGAGCAGCGCCGCGGCAAAAATCAGCGGCCAAGTGAACAGCGTGTTTACGCCCGCGGCGTTGTTTTCCATAGTCGCGGCTTTGCGGTTAACCAACGCGCGTATCGCGAAGAAAGCCGCCGCGGCAGCCACCAGACCCACCAGCGCAGCACCCATAAAGTTCAGCGATACAAGCTTTTTCAGGCCTTTGAGCATCAGATACGTGCCAAACGCCCAGGCCATGCCGGCCACCAGCCAAGGCACAAAAATGCGCGCTGCCGCGATAACATTGCGCCGGTACAACACGGTGCGGTTTATCAGGTACAAAAACAGAGCGGCCAAAGCACCACCCAACACCGGTGAAATTACCCAACTGGCCGCGATTTTGCCCATGACTCCCCAGTCCGCAATGCCCCAGCCTCCGGCAGCAATACCCGCCCCCAGTACCCCGCCCACAATAGAATGGGTGGTAGACACCGGAGCGCCCATCCAGGTGGCCAGGTTCAGCCACAGCGCGCCGGCCAGCAGGGCTGCCGTCATCAACCAGACAAAGGAGCCGTCGTCACTCAGGTTAGACGGATCGATAATCCCGCCCTTGATGGTAGACACCACGTCGCCGCCGGCAATCAACGCGCCAGCGGCTTCAAAGACAGCCGCCAGAGCAACCGCGGCGCCCAGCGACAAAGCGCCAGAGCCCACCGCAGGGCCCACATTGTTGGCAACATCGTTGGCACCGATGTTGATGGCCATATAGCCACCAATCACTGCAGCGGCCATCAGCAGCATGCCGTTTGGCAGGCCACTCGCAAACGAGCCTACCGACAACCAAACGCCCAGTAAAAACAACAGGCTGATTCCAACCCGAAAGCGTTCCGTGGAGGGGCTGGTAAGAAGTGTGTCCAAAAATCCGCTTGAACGGCTCATATCATGGAATATCTCATGTGGCATGGCGTCATCTGAATGCAGAAAAACTGCAGGCGGCACTATAAAATTTTTGCAATGAAATTGAAATAAATCCGGCATAAATCACCGCATTGCAAAAAACGATCGGTCAGGGCTATTATCTCAAACTGTACATGGTTGCAGCTGGTTCTCATTACCAGCAACTCATCACCAGAAACCCAGACCTCACTCAACTGTTCGGAATTTTTCTATGCAAGCCATCCGCATTCTTGTTGGCAGCGTTTACGGTGGCGCTCTGATGAGTGCCCGCGCCGTCGAAAAGACACTGACGCCGCTCGGTTACCGTGTAACGGTTCTGGAAGAGCCACAGCTGTCTGACATCACCGACAACAACGACGCCCTGCTGGTGTGCACCTCTACCACTGGCCAGGGTGAACTGCCCTCCAACATCCTGCAGTTTTATGTGGATTTGCGGGACCAGCTGCCACAGCAGCCCGGCCGCCCGTTTGGCAGCATCGTGCTGGGTGACAGCTCTTACGGCGACACTTTTTGCGGCGCCGGCGAACTGATCGAAGAAGCCCTCTACGAAACCTCCGCGCGTAAAGTGGGTGACACCCTGCGCATCGACGCCATGGAAACCATGGCGCCCGAGATCGAGGCCGCTGAGTGGGCGCAGGAATGGGTCAAACAACTAAAAACACTTGCCTAAGACACAAACCAAAATCCCAGTCAGAGCTGTTTACCCCGGCTTTGACGGGTTCATTTTATACAGCTACTGGCTTTTTCGCAGGCGAATCAAGCATTCCTGTGCACAGGAAGCAACTATTCCACCGGAAGCATTGTAGAAACTACCACGATTCAACCCCCGCCCTGCCGCCGCACTCGGGCTGTCTTTGTCATACAACAACCACTCATCCATGCGGAAATCACTGTGAAACCACATAGCGTGGTCCAAGCTGGCTACCCGCAAGCCGACATCCCAAAACTTGACCCCATGGGGCACCAGCGACGTGCCCAGAAACGAAAAATCCGAGGCATAGGCCAGTAAGCAGCGGTGCAGCACCGGGTCATCCGGCAAGGTACCCCTTACTCGCACCCAATCCTGTGCTCGGGGTGGGCGGGGTTCGGGATGTAGCGGGTCACCCGGGGCGACCGGGCGGAACTCCACCGGTCGGTCGCGCGTCAGCAGATGGCGCAGTGCTTCAGAAACATGGGGCGCCAGCAGTTCGCCCAGCTCCTGCTCGGTTTTCAGGGTTTCCGGCGCCGGCACCTTTGGCATTTCAAACTGGTGTTCAAGACCTGTCTCATCGCTTTGGAAAGACGCACAACAGGTCAAAATTTCCTTGCCTTCCTGGCGCGCGGTCACCCGCCGAACAGAAAAGCTGCCGCCGTCGCGCACCCGCTCTACTTCATAATCAATGGGCATGCGCTGGTTACCCGGGCGCAAAAAATAAGCATGCAGAGAATGACATAGGCGGTTCTCCACGGTACGGCTGGCGGCCATCAGCGCCTGGCCCAGAACCTGGCCGCCAAATACGTTTGGAAATCCCAGATCTTCGCTGTCACCCTGGAAATGATCTACGCCGGTAGCGCTCACGTTCAGCAAATCCACCAGTTTTCGGGTTATATCCAGCATGCAGGCTCCTGTTGAGTGATAATAAGCAAACGACCTAAATTCTCACCCAGGGCGCGCGGCTTGGCAATGAAAACCGACCATTCGCGCTCAGGAAGCTGCGTTATGCAGCGCCGGCAACTGCCGCGACAACGCCTGTTTCTCCATGGTAAAGCGACCGGTTAGCGCGAAGCCTAACAGCTTACCTTCTGGATTATTAAACAGCGCTTTAACGTGATTGCCATCCTGCTCGACCTGCCAATGCCCTTCCGCGCCCACCGGTGGTGGGTTTACCGCCGCCGGGCAGCAAGGTGTTTTTATCATCACCGGCATGGCCGGGTAGAGCACCTCGCTGCGCTCGCCGCTCAGGGTTTTTGCCAACGCACGGGCGCTGGCCATCAGCGGCATAACATACAGCAGTAGTTGGCCATCCACCTCAGCACAGTCGCCCAGGGCATACACATCGGGCGCCGAGGTTTCCAGCGCCCGATTCACCACAATACCGCGGTTCACCGCCAGCCCGGCCTGCTGTGCCAGTTCGGTCCGCGGCCTTAGCCCCACTGCCGAAATCACCACATCGGCCTGCAGATGCCGGCCGTTGGTCAGCGCCAGGGTTACTCCACCATCGGCTCCGGCCGGCACTTGCTCAATGCGATCAACCTGGGTATTCAGGTGAAAAGTCACACCCAGCGCCTCCAATTCATTTTGCAGGGCGCGAGCGGCCTGTTCGGGCATCAGCGTGGGCATCACCGTTGCCGAGGGTGCAATCACTTCTACCTGATACCCGCCCAGAAGCAAATCATTGGCAAATTCACAGCCAATCAGCCCGGCGCCCATAATGGCCACGCACTCAGCGCCCGTCAGGGCGGCACGGAAGGCACGATAGTCGTTCAGGTCATTAATGGAATACACAGAACCGCTGCCACTGCCAGCCAGATGCAGTGGTACCACTTCCGCACCCCAGGCCAGCACTAACTTGCTGTAGCTTTGCCAGTGGTCACCCAACAGAACCTGGTGGGCCTGTGGGTTTAGAGCGGTCACCCAGGTATGGGGCATCAGGTGCAGATCAAACTGTTCAGCCATCGAATGCTGGGTAGCCTGAGCCAGGCCGTTGGCATCTTTGCCCTTACCAAAGCCGTTAGACAGCATGGGCTTTGAGTAGCTGGTGCCGTCATCGGCGGTTACCAGCAGTATGGGTGCGTCCGCGTCGTGCTTGCGCAGCTCCCGCACCAACGAGTAACCGGCCAAGCCACTGCCAACAATGACAATGGGGTTGCGTTCGGAAGCTGTTGTCATGCTGTACCCGCCTCAGTCGATTTCGATCATTTCAAAATCTTCCTTACCCACACCGCAGTCCGGGCACAACCAATCTTCTGGCACGTCATTCCACGCCGTTCCTGGCTTAATACCGTCTTCCGGCCAGCCTTCGGCTTCGTCATAAATCAGCCCACAAACTACACACTGCCACTTCTTCATTACCTGCTCCTGTTACTATTACCGTTAATAGCGATTGCCGTTCATCTACGCTTTAAATCGACGCCCGGGCCAATCGTACCGCGGAAAATACGCGGTAATTAACGCCTGCCGCAACCCTACGGTGTGGTCAGTATGCCTGTTTTGCACGTGTAGCCATAAATACAGACCCCTCCATGCCCGGTTAGCTCTCCCTTCACACCCATCGCTCCGGTATAATCGCCCGTTTTACGACAGGACCGCCCGTTATGATCGATACCGTCGCCGAAATGAAGCAGGTAATGGCCGAAGCCGATTGCCTGGTTCCAAATCAGCAGGTACAGGCCGCTATTACTGCTCTGGCCAGCGCTATCACCGAACGCCTTGAAGGCAGCAACCCGCTGGTTTTCTGCGTGATGAACGGGGGCCTGATCACCACTGGCCAGCTGCTCACCCAGCTAAACTTTCCCGTTCAGGCCGAATACCTGCATGCCACCCGTTACCGCCAAGAAACCACCGGCGGTATTCTGGAATGGAAGCTGCGGCCGGAAGTTGATATGAACGACCGTATCATTCTAATTGTTGACGACATTCTGGACGAAGGCACAACCCTGTGCGCCATCGCCGATTATTGCCGCGCACACGGCGCCGCTGAAGTGCTGACCGCCGTCCTGGTAGACAAACAGCACGATCGCAAATGTCGACCCGGCCTGAAAGCCGATTTCACCGGTATGGATGTCGAAGACCGCTTTCTGTTCGGCTTTGGCATGGACTACAAAGGCTACTGGCGCAATGCGCCTGGTATCTATGCTGTCAAAGGTCTTTAAAAACAGCCCAACGGCGGCCTGCGCTCTAACGATCCCGCCGGCCTGCTGGTATCACCAGCCAGCGGCCGCGGGCTTGCGCGATCCTCAGGTTCATGGCCCGGCGCGTTACTGGTTAAACGTTCAGGGATCGTTCACCCGAGCGTTGCAGCAACGCTGCCAGCAAAGTTTTCACGTAGAAGTCGCCAGCGAAGGTTTTGCCCTGCCCCGCGCCGAAGAAGCCCGCAAGCTGAACATTCCCTGGCGCCAGCAAGCGTGGATTCGCGAAGTGCGCTTGTGTGGCGATGGCCAACCCTGGGTGTTGGCACGTACCGTTATCCCCCTGGCCTGCTTGCAAGGGCCAGGCCGCCAGCTTCGAAACTTGGGCAACCGACCACTGGGTGCCTACCTGTTCAGCCACCGCCAGTGGCATAGAGGCCCACTCGAAACCGGATTATGCCAGGGCACCCATAGCGGGCAACCGCAGCTGGCCCGGCGCTCGCTGTTTCACACCCGCAGGCAGGGCCGCCAGCATTCGCTGATGGTGTGCGAATACCTGCTACTGCAGCTTTACAGCGGCGCAAAACGAACTTGATTCCGCCAGAGTTGGCAGCGGCTTTTTGACCCGCGCCCGGCGCTGACTATAATCCCCCTGCACATTCACCGTTATTACCGACCAGCGAACCCTGCCATGCTAGCCAACGCCTTGCCCGATCACGTTCGTTTACGCCTGCGGGATTACGCCCTACTGCTGCGTCTGAACCGCCCCGTGGGCACGTTATTGTTGCTATGGCCCACCTACTGGGCGCTGTGGCTGGCCGCCGACGGCATGCCCAGCCTGAGCAACCTGATTGTGTTCACGCTCGGCGTGTATTTTATGCGTGCGGCGGGTTGTGCCATTAATGACTTTGCTGACCGCGAATGGGACAGGCACGTCGAGCGCACCAAAGACCGGCCGTTAACCACCGGCCGCATCCAGCCCTGGGAGGCCGTCGCGCTGTTTGCTGGACTGGGCCTGGTATCGTTTTTAATGGTGCTGCTGTTTACCAACACGCTGACCCTCTATTTGGCTTTTGGTGGCGCTCTGTTAGCGTTCGTTTATCCCTTTATGAAGCGCTATACCCACCTGCCCCAAGTATTTCTGGGGGCGGCCTTCGGCTGGAGCATTCCGATGGCCTGGGCGGCCCAAACCGGTGAGCTCAGCCAAGTCACCTGGCTACTGTTCATTGCCAATGTTATCTGGTCGGTGGTGTATGACACCTTTTACGCCATGGTAGATCGCGAAGACGACCTGAAAGTGGGCATAAAATCCACCGCAGTGCTGTTCGGTGACGCCGATCGCCTAATCCTGGGCATTCTGCAGACCACCATCATCGCCATACTCCTGCTGGTCGGCCAACAGGCCGAACTGGGCACTTTTTACTATTTGAGTTTGCTGACCATGGCTTGCCTGTTCATTTACCACCAATTTCTGGCCCGTGAGCGCGACCGAGTCGGATGCTTCAAAGCCTTTTTACACAATAACTGGGCAGGTTTTGCGCTGTTTGCCGGGCTGGCCGTTGACCGCATGCTCGCCTGAGCAAAACTCTCGACCCGCTGTCACATATCTGTAACAGTAATCGGGTGTACTACGGCGAATTCAACGCAACGCTAAAGCAGGTTACCGCCATGCCCGAAAAAACCATTCTGATTGTAGACGACGAGTCTGCCATTTGCGAAATGGTCACTGTGGCCCTGGAAATGGCGGGTTATGTCTGCCTGCAAGCCGCCGACGCAAAGGCTGCCCACACCCTGATTGTCGACAAGCGCCCGGATCTGATTTTGCTGGATTGGATGTTGCCGGGCACCAGCGGTATCGAGCTGGCCCGACGGCTGAAAAAAGACGATACTACAGCGGCAATTCCCATTATTATGTTGACCGCAAAAGTCGAAGAAGATAACAAAATACTGGGTCTTGAATCCGGCGCCGACGACTATATCACCAAGCCATTTAGCCCGAGGGAATTGCTGGCCCGGCTGAAAGCCGTGCTGCGACGCAGTACCCCCGCCGGCGTTGATAGTGCACTGGAAGTCGGCGGCCTGACTCTGGACCCGCTCAGCCACCGGGTTAGTAGTCAGTTCGGACAACTGGAACTGGGGCCAACAGAATACCGCATGCTGCAGTTTTTCATGAGCCATCAGGACCGGGTATACAGCCGCAGCCAGCTGCTGGACCAGGTTTGGGGCGCCAACGTGTATCTGGACGAACGCACCGTAGACGTCCACATCCGCAGGCTGCGCAAAGCGCTTGGCACCCATCACGACCATCTAATACAAACCGTTCGCGGTGCCGGTTACCGATTTTCCGCAGACCCCGGCTAAGCGCCGAACCCGTTACGGAACCATTGCAATGCAACAGAACTGGTCGCAATACCTGCGCTTGATGATTGCCCTGCTAGGATTGACCTTGCTGCTGGGTTGGCTGGTAGGCTTTCCACTTTACGGTTTGCTCGCCGGTCTGCTGCTTTACCTGGGCTGGACCCTAGCGCAAACAAAACGCCTGCTACGCTGGCTGGCGCAACCGGATACCGCCGGCGAAGCGCCAGACAGCGTAGGCTTGTGGGGTAATATTTTTGACGGCCTGAACAAACTCCAGAAACAGCACATCAAACACCGCTCTGCGCTGCAAGAGCGCCTTCAAAGGGTGCAGCAATCCGCCAATGCCATGCGCGATGGCGTCGTGATGACCGATTCCCGCGGCGCTATAGATTGGTGGAACGGCAGCGCAGGTTACCTGCTCAATCTGCGTAACGGCACCGACCAGGGACAGCTGATTCAGAACCTGATTCGCCTACCCGCATTCATCCATTACTTTGAACAGAAGCAGTACCAGCAGCCATTGGAACTGAACGCTCCGGCTCGCGCCCACCTGCGCCTGCAGATCCAAATCAGCTTGTTTGGCGATAACGATCGCCTGCTGCTAATCAAAAACGTTACCCGCCTGCATCAGTTGGAACAGGTGCGGCAGGATTTCGTTAGCAACTTATCCCACGAAATGCGCACACCGCTGACCGTTATCAGCGGTTACCTGGAAACCCTGGCGGACCATAGCGATGAAGTACCGGCCAACTGGCAACGCGCCCTGGCCACCATGGCAGACCAATCGGCGCGCATGGAAGCCTTAATCGCCGACCTGATTCTATTGTCGAAAATCGAAACTCGCGATCGCAATCTGCACGAGGGCACCGTCGATGCAGGCACTCTGCTGCGACAGGTTTGCGATGACGCAAACGCCCTCAGTGGCGGCAAGCAACACCGGATTGAGCTGACAATCGACGGCCCGACGCAGATACGCGGCGACTTGTCACAGTTGCGCAGCGGGGTCTCTAATCTGGTTTTTAACGCGGTAAAGTACACCCCCGCACAGGGCCAGATTCGCGTTCGCTGGAGCGCCGGCGAACAAGGTCCACTGCTGACGGTGGAAGACAACGGCATTGGTATAGACCCAACCCACATTCCGCGGCTAACGGAACGCTTTTATCGCGCTGATCCCAGTCGCCACAAAGACACCGGCGGCACGGGGCTGGGTCTGGCTATTGTTAAGCACGTGCTGTTGAACCACGACGGACAACTGCTCATCAGCAGCAGCCCGGGGAAAGGCAGTACCTTTAGTTGCCAATTCCCCGCGCAGCGGATCGTTGCTAGCGAGGCGCTGTCGCTCGAAAGCGGGCAATAAAGCGCGACAGGTCTTCCATTTTTCTCGAATCTTCATCTACAAAGCGGATAGTAGCGCTGACAAAGTCTGTGTCCTGGCGTTTGTCGACCGCCTGAAGCTGATGCACGTATCCGTTTAGCCGCGCCACTTCGGTTTCCGAAATTTCAATGTCTACCACCGCTTGGTCCAGGATACCGGGAAACTGCTGGTCGCGGCGGGCAATCACCCGAACCTCGTTAAGATTGATGTCTTTTACCACCGACTGCAAGGTGTGGTCAGCAAAACGCACGGTGGCCATATTCATCACCGGGCGCGCCTTTGCGGCGGGTTGACGCTGGAGAGAATCCGCAGCTTCCTCAACAGCGGCCGGCTCCGCAGGCATTGCAGAAGCGGTCGGGGGCTCCGTTTTACGGGTCAACAGAGAGGCCGAAAGTGCCAAGGCATCGGCCTGAACCGCAGGTGCATTGCCAGCGCTTGCCATGGCCTGCGCCAACGTTTGCCCCATAACTTTGCGTATTTTTTTACCCAGACCGTCAGGGCTGAACGGTTTGCCCAGATAGTCCGACACGCCCTGCTGTATGGCTTCAATCACGTGGCTTTTATCGCCGCGGCTGGTAATCATAATAAACGGCACTTTGGCGTACTGGGGCTGCTGTCGCATCCACTGCAGCAGTTCCAGCCCTGACATTTCCGGCATTTCCCAGTCGCAGAGAATCAAGTCAAAGGTGGTGCGCGACATCAGTGACTGCGCTTTTTTGCCGTCGGCGGCATCAATGGTCTCAATAATAGGAAACTGCTGCCTGACTGCACGCTTGATCAGGTCCCGCACAAAGCTGGCGTCATCTACTACCAGTGCTGTCAGCATCGCCATTGGCTCAACCTTCTATTACGCTGTTTTTCGTGTGGTACACATTACTATAAAACAAACCCTCACCATAGAAACCCGTCGCGTAAAAAATGGTCCCATCATGTGGGTGTAGGTTACTGATTTGTCACCCTCCAGCAGTGGCAAGTGTGTTTTTAAGGCCGCAAAAAACGCTACTATGGGCGTCAATAATACGTCCTACGCCCATTTTCCGGAGGTTCTACGTGCCCGTCTCCATTTCCCGCCTTCTTCGCCCGGCCGCCACGGCCCTGTGTGCCGGCATGCTGGCCACTCTGCCGCTGAGCGCTAGCGCCAGTCTTGCCGACAAGGCCACGGACCGGCCTGCTGCGCTCAACAGTTTTGAGACGTGCAAAGCAGATTTGCAACAGCAGGCCGTAGCCGCCGGCGTTAGCGCTGAAACCGCGCGCAGCGTATTAGCTGGCGCGGAGTATCTGGAACGGGTGATTGAGCTGGACCGGCGCCAGCCGGAATTCACCACGCCCTTTGCTGACTATTTGAACCGCCGGGTAAACGACACTCGCATCGATAAGGGCCGTCAGCTATTAATAGAGCACGCCGATCTACTGCAACGAGTGACCAATGAAACCGGCGTGCCCGCCGCCTATTTGCTGTCCTTCTGGGGTTTGGAAACCAACTACGGCAGCTATTTTGGCAAAATGTCGGTGCCCAGCTCATTGGCGACACTGGCCTGTGACGAGCGCCGTAAAACCTTTTTTACCCGCCAGCTGATTGCTGCCCTGCAGATTGTTGACGAAGGCGCCATTAGCCCTGAGCAAATGGAAGGTTCCTGGGCCGGTGCTATGGGCCACGTGCAGTTCATGCCCACGGTCTTTCTGAAGCACGCCGTCGACGCAGACGGCGATGGCCGCCGTGATTTGTGGCACAGCCTGCCAGACGCGCTGATGTCAGCCGGGCAATTCTTGCAGTCTATGGGCTGGGATGGCGACTACCGCTGGGGCCGTGAAGTACAGCTACCCGATAACTTTAACTTCGCCCTGGCCGATGGCCGTCGTAAATCTCTGGAACAATGGAACCAGCTTGGCGTTACCAACGCGTCAGGCGGGCCCCTGGCCGAGGAAGCGATCGATGCAGCATTGATCGTACCCGCCGGCCACCAAGGCCCGGCGTTTTTGGCCTATCACAACTTCAAAGTAATTATGGGCTGGAACCGCTCGGAATTTTACGCCATCGCCGTGGGCCACCTGGCCGACCGTATCGCCGGTGCAGGCGGGTTACAAAACCCTCCCCCGGTCGATGCGCCTGCGCTGTCCCGCGACAACATCATGCAGTTACAGCAGCAGCTGGAACAGCGTGGATATTCCGCCGGCAGCCCAGATGGCATTATGGGCCCGGCCACCCGCGCCGCTATCCGTCAGTACCAGATTGCCAACGGGCTGGTCGCCGACGGTTATCCGGGGCCTCAGGTTTTACACGTTTTGCAGGTAACGCCGGCGCTTTGATGCGCCGGCAGATAACCTCACTAACCAAAATGATGCGATTTTTATGGACTCAATCACTCAGGTGGCTCTTGGCGCTTCCATCGCAGGCCTTGTAGCCGGTAAAACGCTCGGGCGATCTGTTCTGATCACCGGCGCGCTATTAGGCACGCTTCCCGATCTGGACGTGCTGATTGATTATGGCTCGGCAGTCGCCAATTTTACCCAGCACCGGAGTTTTAGCCACTCGCTGTTTGTGCTTGCACCTCTGTCGCTGCTGCTTGCAACTCTGCTCTGGCGCTGGAAGCCACAACTGGGGTTTCCCCGCTGGCTGTTACTCACTGCGCTGGTGTTGCTGACGCACCCACTTCTGGACACCTTTACCACCTACGGCACACAGCTGTTCTGGCCTCTGAGCAGGCCGCTGGCCATCAGCAGTATTTTCATTATCGACCCCCTGTATACGCTACCGCTGCTGGCCGGCTGCGTCGCTTTTTTGCTGCGGCCTTCGGCTGTGCGCGCCTTAGCGGCCGGCCTGCTGCTGTCCACCGGGTATCTCAGCTGGTCGTTTGCAGCCCAGCAGGCAATAACCGAGCGCGTGCAACCGGCCCTTGCCAGCGCAGGCTTTGCCGACGCCGAACTTCTGGTGCAGCCTATGCCCTTCAACACGGTGCTCTGGCGCGCCACCGCGATCACCGACCAGCAGCGTGTTGAAATTGTGACCGGCTTTCTGGATGGCGACAGCCCCCTAACGCTTGAATATTTCCCGCGCCAGCCGGAGCTTGCCAACTCTGTTGCGCAACTGCCTGAAACCCGTCGCCTGGAATGGTTTACCCAGGGTTTTCTTGATTATCAGACACGCAACGGTGAAATCACCGCCACCGATGTGCGCCTGGGCATTCCCGGGTCGCACCCTTTTACGTTTGTTCTCGCCAATGAGCGGGATGGCGCACTGACGAACAGCAATGGCGAACAAGCACCCAGGCCCGCCTTCAATCGCGCTGCACTGCCCTTGCTGTGGGGCCGCATAACCGGCGCCATCCCGGTTCTTTGCCTCGCCAACCTCGCCACGCCAGCTCCCGACCAGGAATGTTGAAGTCCATGCGCCTCGATCAATTTATTGCCACCAGTTCGGAGCTTTCACGCAAAGAAGCAAAGCGTGCCATAGCCGCTGGTGACGTTCAGGTAAACGGCGACGTGTGGAAGAATTCGGCAACCGCCGTTCCAGCTAACGCTGAGGTTATGCTGCAAGGAGAACTCGTTGCCCTACCTGCTGAGCGCTACTTGATGCTCAACAAGCCCGCAGGATTTATCAGTGCGACCCGCGACAGCGACCAGCCCACAGCGCTGGACCTTCTGCCGGCAGAGCTGACCCGCAATCTTCATATTGCCGGCCGCCTGGACGCCGACACTACCGGTTTACTGTTGCTAACAAGCGATGGTCAGTGGTCACACCGGGTTACCTCGCCAAGAGTGGAGTGCCCGAAAACCTACCAAGTGGCTCTGAGTGTGCCCATTTCACAAGCGGCCATTGCGGCCCTGGAAACCGGCGTGATGCTTCGTAACGACACTAAGCCGACAAAGCCCGCTCAGGTGACGGTGCTGCAGTCACAGCTAGTAGAGCTGACGATTTCTGAAGGCCGCTACCACCAGGTCAAACGCATGTTGGCCGCCGTTGGTAATCACGTCACTGCTCTGCACCGCAGCCGCATTGGTGGGGTGACGCTGGATCCGGCATTGGCCGCCGGTGAGCATCGCTTTCTAACCAGCGCCGAAATCGCCAGTTTTACCTAGAAATTTCCAAACCGCCGGTTACGCGGCAGCCGACACCCGATGTTACTCCGGTGTAATCTGTGCAGGCCACCACGCTGACCTGCATCAATAGCCCCCGAATCTGCCGCGCATATACTTCTGCCATACTTTGACATAAATAGAAGGCTTGTATGTCTGCGCACGACCTAAACAACGATTCTCTGACTGACACTCTGAGTCACCCCCTGACTGGCAATGCGCAAGACGCATACAACCACTGGCGCGCCGGTTATGGCGTTATCAGCCACGGTGACCTGCTGTGTGCAAGCGTGCTGCGCTTGGCCCGGCAACTGGTCAATCGCAAGCTGCAGCCAAATCTGGAAACCGTATTCCATCACCTGGCTGCTCTAGACCGGCTTGCCAGTGCAGGCATGTGGCAAGTGTTGCACATGACCTACACCAACCGGGTATGCCCCCAGGGCAAGGCCCTGGCGGCGGATGACTTCAAACCCAAACCCGAAGGCCATACCGGTGGCGCGCTGAATATGGTTCCTGCCTACGCCGCCTACCTGGCCACCAACAGCCTGACCGGAAAAACCCGCAGCTGGTTGATGGGCCAAGGCCACTGCGTCGCCGCTATTGACGCCCTGAATGTTCTGACCGGCAACCTGCACCCGGAACAACAGCAGGCCTACGGCGGAGTAGATGGCCTGACACAGCTTGCCCGGGATTTTTACAGTTACCGCCAGAATCCGGATGGCAGCAACACCGCGCCCCTGGGCAGCCACGTTAATCCTTACACCGCCGGCGGCACTATCGAAGGCGGCTATTTGGGCTTTGCCGAGCTGCAATACGCGCACATGCCCCTACCCGGCGAATCTCTGGTGGCGTTTTTGTCTGACGGCGCCGCTGAAGAACAGCGCGGCAGCGACTGGATTCCGCGCTGGTGGCGCGCTGAAGACTGCGGTTTGATAATGCCTATCATGATTGCCAACGGCCGGCGCATTGAACAGCGTACCGAACTGGGCGCCCGCGAAGGCCTGGAGCGCTTTGAAAAACATCTGTCCGCCCGCGGCTTTGCACCCTTCCGTTTTGATGGTCGCGATCCTGCGGCGTTTGTGTGCGCTATGCTGGATATGGAATGGGCGCTGGAAGAACAGGCCGAAGCCGTATTGAGTGGTCAGCAGAACTATCCCGCACGGATTCCTTACGGCATTGCCGAAACCATCAAAGGCTTCGGTTTTTACGGCGCGGGCGAAAATGCTGCGCATAATTTGCCGCTGCCGGGCAACCCACGGGTTGACGCACGCATACGCGAACTGTTTCATCAACACACCGCGCCGCTGCACGTTGAGCCAGACGAACTGACCGCTGCACTGCGCATGCTGAACCGCCATCAGGATCAAAAAAGACCGCTAGAGCGAGACCACCCTCTGGCTCTGCGCAATCCTCCGGACCCGGTTATTCCAACGTTGGCGCCGGTGCAGCAAGCCGCATCGCCGATGACCGCCATCAACGATTTCTTCTGCGCGCTTGTTGGGGCCAATCCGACATTAAGGCCCCGCGTGGGCAACCCGGACGAGCTTGCGAGCAATCGCCTGGAAGGCGTATTGCACCTGTTAAAGCACCGGGTGAACGAACCGGAAAACGACAATGAGTCGGTTCTGGGCGGGGTTATTACCGTATTAAATGAAGAAGCGGTGGTGTCTGCTTGCCTGGCTAACAAGGCTGGGCTCAACCTGGTTGCCAGCTATGAAGCCTTTTGCGTAAAAATGCTCGGAGCCATCCGCCAGGAATTAATATTCTCCCGCCAACAGGCCGCAGTAGGGCGCCCTGCGCGCTGGCTTGGCCTGCCCGTGGTAGCAACGTCCCACACTTGGGAAAACGGCAAGAACGAGCAATCCCATCAAGACACAACGTTTTGTGAAAGCTTACTAGGGGAGATGAGCGATGTCTCCCGCGTGGTGTTCCCCGCTGACTACAACAGCACCCTGGCGCTAATGCCCGACATTTATTGCAACCGCGGTCGCATTACCTGCATGGTTGTGCCAAAGCGCAAGCGGCCATGTGTGTTCAACACCGCCGAAGCGGCGCTTCTGGCGCGTCAGGGAGCGATTGTTATTGATGAAGACACCGGCGGGCGCGAGCCGGTTATGCTGATTGCGAATGGCGCCTACCAGCTTTCAGAAGCCATCCGTGCCTGTGAACGATTGCGCGACAGCGGTGCGGCTTTCCGCCTGGTGTACGTTCAGGAGCCAGGGCGTTTGCGTCAGCCCCGCGACGCCCTGGAAGCCGCTGTATGCGTGAATGAACTGGAACGTGAACAGCTATTCCCGGGCCGGCTGAGCCGCCGGGTCGCACTAACGCACATGCGCCCGGAGGTGTTCCGTGGCCATCTGCACACGCTGTTTCCGGCACCGGCAACATCACGGGTGTTGGGTTACCGCAACCATGGCGGCACGCTGAACGAAGCCGGCATGCTGTTTACCAATGGTTGTTCATGGGCCCACGCTCTGGCGGCTTGCGCCAGCGTAATGGCATTGCCACCCGGCGAGTGGTTATCCAGCGCGGAACTGGCGGCGGTAGAAGGCCGTGGTGACCCTGCGGTTATCACCCGCTAAGCGGCCATTGTAAAAAAAACCCACAAAAAAAGGCAGCCTTAGCTGCCTTTTTTTATAGCGGGTTACTTCTGCATCCAAGCGGGATTACAGAGGTACAACGTTTTCCGCTTGAGGGCCCTTCTGGCCCTGGGTAACGGTGAACTCGACTTGTTGGCCTTCTGCCAGAGTCTTGAAACCGCCACCCTGAATAGCGCTGTAGTGAACGAATACGTCGGGGCCGCCTTCACGAGTGATGAAACCAAATCCCTTTGCTTCGTTGAAGAACTTAACAGTACCGGTAGTAGTAGACATGCTTAAATATCCTGCAATCAATCAATTATTCACCCCGCTCAACCAACATGGCTTGAGCCGGTGTTTACGGAAAACCAGAATCTGCGGAATCAAAAAAAGGACGGTAACTGCTCATCACTGGGTTTAATGCTAACCGCTGGAATACGTCTTATTAATGAAATGCTTCACTGAATATTTCCTTCAAGAATCACTCTACTCGGGAATTCAGGGCTTGCCAAGTGGATTTTGAAAATTTTGTATAGGTAATGGTGCAGATCAACTTTTGATCAATACAACTGTGTAAAAGCCAACAGCTGTCATCAGCAAAGCACCGCAAACGTGGGCCAGAATACCCACCAGCGCCATGCCCCACTTTCCCTGTTGCAAGGCCGTGAGCATTTCCAGCGAGAAAGTGGAAAAAGTCGTCAACGCGCCACACAAGCCGGTTATTGCAAACAAGCGCCATTCCGGTGACAGGCTGGAGCTGTGGCTGAACCAGGCCAGCAATAAACCCGCCAGCCAGCCACCGGCCATATTCGCCACCAAAGTGCCCAGCGGCACATGGTGATGATTGGCGTTCAGCCACAACGCCAGTGCCCAGCGCACATTCGCGCCGAGCACCGCACCACCGCTAATGGCCAGAACCGACAACCACATACTCAGTGCGCCATCAAGAGGACTTCGCCTCAAACGAATTGTGGTCAATCACCGAGCTTTTATTGCGGGCGAATTCGTCAAAGGCAAAGTCGTCCACTGTCAGCATTTCCAGCACCTTTGCTTCATAATCGCGCATGAAGATTGCGTCTTCGTTACTGAACACGCCCGCTTCCAAAGCCGCTTCAAAACGCTGTTCCGGGTGTAAAGCGGTTATCGGCAGTTCGCCCTTGCTGTAGGCTTTGCTGGCCTTGCGATAGAGCGTCTCAGCTTTGGCGTTGTCTTTTAGCAAGTTGTTATAACTGGCCACGGGGTTGGAAACAACGGCGTCGACGCCGTTTTCACCTTCACCCACCCAAAGGCTGGACAACAGCTTTTTCCGCAGCGGCGAATCCGTTGAAATGGCCTTTGCCACGGTGTGGGTCAGGGCATCACTTGGGCCTGTCCAGCGCCGGCCGATGGGTAAGGTTACTACCCGCAGCGCACCGGCTACTAAACGATTGGGCAAGTTATCAAGGAATTCCACCAACGCCGTTTCCGTACGCGCCAGCAGCATGTCCAGGCTGTAGGCCATGAGTGCTTGCTCGCCGTCCACCGGCTGGGTTTCGTGCCAATGCTTGAGCACCATAGAGGCCAAATACAGATTCGACAGCATGTCACCCAAACGCGCAGAGGTCAGTTCGCGCATTTTCAGCTCACTGCCCAGGGTGGTCATGGCCGCGTCGGAACACAGCCCAAAAGCGGCGCTGAAGCGGGCCACAGACTGGGCGTATTTACGCGCACCGTGATCAAACGGCACGTCTGCGCGGCCAATACCCAAGGCCTGGGTAAAGGCACGGGCAGCGTTGCCAAATACCAGCCCGACGTGACCGAAAAAAGCTTCGTCAAAGGCATCGATGTCGTCGTTGTCTTTCGCCGCCAGCTCTTTTAACACGTACGGGTGGCAGCGAATGGCGCCTTGGCCAAAGATCATCAGGCTGCGGGTCATTATGTTAGCGCCCTCAACGGTAATAGACACCGCCGAACCACTGAATGAAATACCCATGTAATTGCGTGGGCCAAGGGTAACCGTTTTACCGCCGTGAACGTCCATCGCATCGCTGAGAATGTCGCGCTGATACTCGGTCAAATGGTACTTCAGAATCGCCGACGGCACCGCCGGTTTCTGGCCTTGGTCAATCATGTTGGCGGTATGGTTAACCGCCGCTTGGGCAATGTACGTTTTGGCAGCAATCCGCGCCAGCGGCTGCTGCACACCTTCCATTTCTGCTATGGGCGTATTGAACTGACGCCTTATCCGGGTAAAACCACCGGCCGTGGCCACCGCGAAAGCAGCCCCACCGGCAGCGCCAGACGGCAGCGTAATGCAGCGGCCCACCGACAAACATTCCACCAGCATGCGCCAGCCCTCGCCGGCCATTTTTTCACCACCGATCAGGTAGTCCAGCGGAATGAACATGTCTTTGCCAATAATCGGGCCGTTCAGGAACGGGCTTCCTATTGGGCAATGGCGACGGCCGATTTCCATACCATCGGTATCACGGGGAATCAATGCGCAGGTAATGCCGCGGTCTTCAACATCGCTGAGCAAGCCATCGGGGTCAAACATGCGGAAGGCCAGGCCCACCACCGTGGCGATCGGCGCCAGGGTAATCCAGCGTTTCTCGAAATTCAGCCGCAAACCAATCACTTCTTTGCCGTTAACTTCCTGCTTACACACAATACCGGTATCCGGTAATGAGGTGGCGTCGGAACCCGCGCGCGGGCCGGTCAGGCCAAAACAGGGTATGTCGCGGCCGTCAGCCAGGCGCGGCAAATAATATTCTTTTTGTTCATCGGTGCCGTATTTTATAAGCAGCTCGCCGGGCCCAAGGGAATTGGGCACGCCAACGGTTACCATCAGCATTTCGTTAACGGCCAGGCGCTGCAGCACGGCAGTCTGAGCTTTCGCAGAAAATCCCAGACCACCGTATTCTTCAGGGATAATCATGCCGAAGAACTTTTCGCGCTTGAGGAAGTCCCACAACTCTTCCGGCAGGTCGGCCCGCTCTACGGCTATGTCCCAGGCATTGCACATGGCCAGCGCCTGGTTGCACTGATTATCCAAAAACGCCTGTTCTTTATCCGTCAGGCCGGTGTTACGGTTTATCAACAGGTTGTGCCAGTCGGGTTTGCCAGTAAACAATTCGCCGTCCCAACTTACCGTGCCCGCTTCCAGCGCTACTTTTTCCGTTTCAGACACTTTCGGGGCAACTTTCTTGAACAGGGCAAAGGCTTTGGGCGTTAACCAACTGCGACGAAAACCCGGCAAGCCGGCAGCGGCCGTAATGCCGGCGCCGATAAACAGCAAAAGAGCCAGCCAGAACGATGCAAACAGTAGCGACACCAAGCCCACTCCGACCATAACACCCACCGCAGTCTTGGCTCCGGCTTCCTGGCGCATCACCACCAATAAGCTGGCTATCGCCACTACAAAGAGTATGAACGTCATCATTAATTCCCCTGTTATGCCTGGTTTGAACAGCTGGTTTTCATCACTTTACGTTACCTGATTGCTTAATATCTGGCCAGCTAAGCTCGGCGTGTCACAGCATCAGGAGGTTACAATCACTCTAATGCCTTCCAGCGCCAGGATGGCGTGCGCTATTGCTTCGCGGGCGGCTGACAACTGGGTTCGGAAATACTCGATTTCCTCATCACGAATCGCCGAGTTCACCGCCTGCAAGGCTTCCAGGCGGCGTATTTCCGGGCCGAACATCGCGTCCACCTGTGCCAGTGCTTTTTGTTGCAGCGGTTGCAAGTGCGGCTCGGCCAGGCACTGAGAGTGATCCACCATGGTCTCAACCTGGGCGCGAATTTGCGGCACAATCGCCTGCGCCGTACGCCGGCGAATGTTAGAACACATATCGTTCAACCGGTCGTGGGGCAAAGCTTTCGACAGGTCTTTGCCGGTTACATCCACCAGCAAACGCAGCGGCGAGACCGGCAGATAACGGGTCAACTGAAGAGCGTCTGGCGCCGGGCAATGTACAGTGAACAGGGCTTCCATCAACAGGGTGCCGGCCGGCAAGGCCTTCACCGACATGGTGGCCAACGCGGCTTTACCCAATCCGGAACTGGTCACAGACTCCATAATGCCGGTCACCATGGGGTGCTCCCAGCTCATAAACGCCAGATCTTCACGCTCCAGCGCGCGGTCCCGCTCCCAGGTGACGGTTATGCCGTCTTCGGGCAAGCCTGCCACGTGCCCGGCCTGGTACTGCTCGCCCGGGCGCAGCACGTCCGAATGTTCGGAATGGTCTTCTACATCCACACCCAGAATGTCGAAGGCTTCCATCATATAGTCGCGCACGGCCGCAGCTGATTCTTCGGCTTCAATGGCGTCAATCAAACGTTGCGCCGGCTCGTTGCGGCAGGAGTTCAGCTCAATCAGCGCATCACGGCCATTCTGCAGCAGGGTTTTCAGGCGCGCCGTTTCCGCCGCAGAAGCGTTCAGCAGGGTTTCCAGAGCGGCGGCGTCGCCCGCCAGCGACTGCTGCCATGCATTCGCCACAGACTCCTGCACCGCCACACCCACACTGCAACTTTCTGCAAAGGCGTTCAGGCCACGCTGGAACCACTGGTACTGCACTTCCTGACTGGTGCCTTCCAGATACGGGATATGAATATCAATGGCGCTGGTTTGGCCAATACGGTCCAGGCGGCCAATGCGCTGCTCCAACAGGTCCGGGTTGGCCGGCAGGTCAAACAGCACCAAATGATGGGCAAACTGGAAGTTACGGCCTTCACTGCCGATCTCGGAGCAAATCAGCGCTTGGGCGCCCTGCTCAGAATCAGCAAAGTAAGCTGCGGCACGGTCGCGCTCTATCAGGCTTAAATGTTCGTGGAACGCTGCGCTGCGAATACCAGCGCGCAACTGCAAATAGTGCTCCAAGGCCATAGCTGTGCTGGCGTGGGCACAAATCACCACCACTTTTTCCGGGCGCAAGCCCGCCAGTGTTTTTTGCAACCAGGCTACCCGCGGGTCCTCCGCCAGCCACTGCTCTTCGTCGGGCTCGTTACGTTCGGGAGTCAGGCCGTCAATGCCGCGGGTAAAGCCGCTGTAAAGTTCGGGGCACGGCAGTGGCACCGGGTGTGGAAGACGTGCGGGAAAGCCCTGAATAGCAGCGCGTGTATTACGAAACAACACCCGGCCGGTGCCATGGCGATCCAGCAGGGCGTCAATAATCGCCTGATGGGGGTCGCTCTCTGCCAACAGCTGGGGCAATTGCGAACCCAGCCACTGCTCTAGAATTTGCTGGTCGCCGCTTGCGATGGTGTGCTCAGACTGCAATCGGCGCACCACGGCGTTTACCGCTTCGTACTGGCTTTCCTGTTCGCGGAACGCCTGTAAATCGTGGAACCGCGCCGGATCCAGCAGGCGCAAACGCGCAAAATGGCTGGCCAGCCCCACCTGTTCTGGCGTTGCGGTCAGAAGCAGCAGGCCCTGGCTTGCCGCCGCCAGGCTTTCAATTGTTTGATATTCCGCACTAACGTGGCTTTCACTCCAGGCCAGGTGGTGGGCTTCATCAACAATCAACAAATCCCAACCGGCCGCTATAGCGTCATTTCGGGCTTGTTCAGTGGCGGTCAGAAAACTCTGGCTACACAACACCAGCTGTTCACTTTCAAATGGGTTTTCCCGACCTTCTTCGCCAAATATATGGCTCATCAGAGCATCCACGTCGCTCTGCTGTTCTTTGATGGCGTCATAACGGCTTTGATCAACAATGGAGAAACGCAGGTTGAAGCGCCGCAGCATTTCAACCAGCCATTGGTGAATCAGCGAATCTGGCACCACTATCAAGGCCCGCCGGGCGCGGCCCGTGTGCAGCTGATAGTGCAGAATCAAACCGGCCTCAATGGTTTTGCCCAGGCCTACTTCGTCGGCCAACAGTACCCGCGGGGCAAAACGCCGAGCCACTTCGCCGGCAATATAAAGCTGATGGGGCAAATGCTGGGTGCGGGCGCCAATCAGGCCCTCGGCCGGCGAGGCCCGCAGACGGTCAAGATGGTTCAACGTGGAAAAACGGAGGCGAAAGGCACCGTTGCGGTCAAACTGGCCGGCGAACAGGCGCTGATGGGGGGCCGAGAAGTTTACCGTTCCGCTGAGTTTCACCTCGGAAACCGTCTGGACATTTTCGCCATCGTCGGCGTGGTAAACCAGCAGACCCGCCATGTCTTCCACCGCGTGCACGATGTAACTTCCACCATCAAAGGTTTCGATGGTTTCACCCAGCTGATAAATAATACGCGACAAGGGCGCGTTGTCGGTGGCGTAGGTGCGTTCTTCGTCAGCCGCCGGAAAACCCAGGGTCACCCTGCGCCCGGAAATATCCGTAACTATGCCCAAGCCCAGGGCTGTATCGCTGTGGCTAACCCAGCGCTGACCAATGACAAAATCCGACGTTTCCAAGCAACCTCCAAATCCTAATCCCAATCTCAATCAAAAACGTGCGGAACCTTGTTCACGCACCCATAACGCCGTGGCACCACACACCGCTGCCGGCACCACAAACAAGTTCAATATTGGCACCATGGCCGCCAGCGCTACCGGCAGCCCAAAACCCAAAGCCGACAATCGGCGCTCGGCCAGCATCCGTTTTAGCACCGAAAAACTGGTCTTGTGGTTGTCTGCCGGGTAATCCACATACTGCAGCGCCATCATCCAGCTGTTGAACACGAACCACAGCACCACCGCCACCAGATTCACCACCGGTATCAGTCCCAGAATAAGCAGGCCCAGGGCACGGGGCAGGTAATAGCCGATTTTCTGCAACTCGCGCCACAGCGAACGCGGAATGTCTTTAACAATACCCGCCCAACCTTCGTCGTCACCGATTGGTTGACCGGTCAGGTGCTGCTCGCAGCGCTCCGCCAGGTAACCGTAAAACGGTGCACCAATCAGATTGGCCACCATCACAAAACCATAAGCCAGCACCAACACAATAACAGCGCCGTAAAGCAACCAGAACAGCCAGTCCAGCGCTTGCAGCCAGGCCCAGTCTGGCAACCAGCCCATGGCCGTCGCAATCAGACCGGAAAATAATTCACCCAGATAAAAAAATAGCAGGCTGAACAGCAGAATGTTAATCAGCAGGGGGATAATCACAAAAAGGCGAAGACCGGGTTGCCAAATCAGGCCAAAACCTTCGCCCAGATACCCCAATCCGCGAAAAAAGTTACCATTGAGCATGGCGTAAAACCTTGGTTGCAGTGACATTGACGGGCTGCAAAGCATATCATGATGCGGTCTTTGCCACAGCCGGAACAATCAATCAATATGCTTTTAGCAACCACGAAACAACGGCTTGCACAATTACTCCGCTTATGTTCCCTGTGGCGGTTTGCGCTATTGGCGTCTATCGCCGCTATCCTGTTTCTGGCCACGACCGCAGGCCCGCTGCCCGTGCCCTCTGCGCCCAGCGACAAGGTCAATCATCTGATTGCATTTCTAGAACTTACGCTGCTGGTGCGCCTGGGCTGGCCGCAGCTGAAACCGCTTTATTTCGTCCCGCTGCTGCTGGGTTTCGGCATGCTTATAGAAATTGTGCAAGCTACCCTGCCCTACCGCGACTTTTCACTGGCTGACGTGGCCGCTGACGCCGCTGGCATCGCGGCCGGAATGCTGATTTGGCCTTGGCTGCAAAAATTTAGAGCGCAATACTGAAAAATGTGCAGGCCAGTGTAAGCATTCTCTTACAAATCCATTGTTTTTTGGCTTTTTATTAGCAAGAAAATACAACATGAATAATAATAAATCATTGATTATTAGAGAATTTATATAGAAAGTCCGTGTATTTTATAGGGTTATAATCCGAAGGTATAACCTCCCAAACACTCTGTATTGGTAAAATGGCGTTGGTCACGGACGATGTATGCGCCACGGAGTGGGCCAAGGAGCAGCAACACGGCAGTTGCACATTGCGCAAGGATGCGCCGACCTATTATTAATGGCGGTCCTTTTCGTACTAGCCCCGGCACAATCGAACTAACTGCTCTATACTGATTTCCCAATTTGGCCAGTTTATCCTCCTTTTATGATCCGCAGACAAGACACCGACGATTACCTTTCTCTATTTTTAAACAACACACCGCTGCTAGACGTACGTGCGCCTGTCGAATTCGACAAAGGCCATCTTCCCGGCGCTATTAACGCACCGCTGATGAATGACGATGAGCGCCACCTTGTCGGGATTTGTTACAAAGAGCAGGGCCAAAGCAAAGCCATCGAGCTGGGCCACCAGCTGGTGCAGGGCGACATCAAGGCTCAGCGCCTTGCAGCCTGGAAACACTTTTGCACCCAACATCCAGACGGCTACCTGTATTGTTTCCGCGGCGGACTGCGCTCTAATCTTTCACGCCAGTGGATTGCGCAAGCGGGCGTTGATTATCCGCTGGTAGAAGGCGGCTACAAAGCCATGCGCCGGTTCCTGATTGATCAGCTGGAACAGCAGATTGCCAGCGAGACGTTTTACATCCTCAGCGGCCGCACCGGCACTGGCAAAACCCGTGTATTGAACACCCTGCCCAACCCGGTAGATCTCGAAGGCCTGGCCAATCACCGCGGTTCCAGCTTTGGCCGGCAGGTAACGCCACAACCCACGCAAATCAACTTTGAAAACCAGCTTGCAGTCGCCATGCTACACGCCAGGCATCAGCGCGGCGGCCCCATTTATCTGGAAGACGAAAGCCGCCTTGTGGGGCGTTGCGCGCTGCCCGTCAGCCTGCGTGAACGCATGGCGGCGGCGCCTTTAGTCGTGCTGGACCGGCCAATGGCCGGGCGCATTGATATTATTCGCCAAGACTATGTCGAAAATATGCTGACCGATTACACCAATCTGGATGGTGCACAGGCCGGTTGGCAAAATTTCAGCGACTACCTTCTGAGCGCGCTTGATCGAATTCGTAAACGCCTGGGGGGCGAACGTCATCAGCAACTGCGCAGCATGATGGAGTCAGCACTGGCGCAACAGGCAGAGAACGGCGCAAGCGACGGTCATAACGCCTGGATACAAAGCCTGCTAGAGCATTACTACGACCCAATGTACGATTACCAGTTGGCCCGTAAACCGGGCACAGTGATTATGCATGGCGGTCCGGACGCCATCGCACAGTGGGCCCTGCACGCCCACCCGCACATTTCATAAAACGAAAATTTCACAAGGAGTTAGCTATGGAAGATTTATTCGGCGCCAACGGCCGCGCCACAGAACTGGTAGACCAGGCCATCACACTGGTCATGGCCTACGCACCCAAAGTGGTACTGGCCATTATCACCCTCATTGTGGGTATGTGGCTGATCAACCGGTTTGTTCGCTTACTGGATAGCAAACTTGGCAAAAAAGACCCTACGCTGAATACCTTCCTGTGTGGCCTGTTATCGGCGATTCTGAAAATTCTGCTGCTGATTTCCGTCGCATCCATGGTGGGCATTGCCACTACCTCCTTCATTGCCATTATTGGTGCTGCCGGCCTGGCCATTGGCCTGGCACTGCAAGGCAGCCTGGGCAATTTCGCCGGCGGCGTGCTGATTCTGATCTTCAAACCATTCAAAGTGGGCGATGTCATTGAAGCTCAGGGCTATCTGGGTTCGGTGGTGGAAATCTCTATCCTGTACACCATCGTTAATACCTTTGATAACCGCCGCATCATTATTCCCAACGGCGACCTGTCCAACTCCAGCCTGACCAACCTCAGCGCCTACCCTACCCGCCGCTGCGATATGAGCTTTGGTATTGGCTACGGTGACGACATCGACAAAGCCAAAGCCACCATCAGGCACCTAATTGAAGAGGACGAACGCGCCCTGAAAGACCCGGAGCCAATGATTGTGGTGGGCGGCCTGGGCGACAGCTCTGTTAACCTGACCGTCCGCGCCTGGACCAAATCCGCAGACCTGTGGCCGTTCTACTGGGACATGCAGGAACGCGTGAAGAAGGCGTTTGACGCCGAAGGCATCAGTATTCCCTTCCCCCAGCGCGATGTGCACATGTACAAGGCCGATTGAGGCTGCGTACAAAAAGCCAGCACCCACTCCACGGCTTGCCTGTTCGTTGCCATCGCGTAAACTGACAACAACAAACAGGAACCCGATATGACTCAAGCATTTGATATTGCGGTTGTCGGCGCCGGCATGGTGGGTGCAGCCCTTGCGACAGGCCTGGGCCGCAACGGTTTTCGCGTGGCGCTGATTGACTTCGCTGACGCTCCCGAATTTGTGCCAGGCAGCACGCCGGATATTCGCGTGTCCGCCCTTAGCGCCGGCAGTGAACGCTACCTGCAAGGCCTAAAGGCCTGGGACAACGTTCTGGCCATGCGCGCCACGCCCTATCGCCGCCTGGCGGTGTGGGACCAGTCCTCGCACCCGCTTACCCGGCTGCTGCCAAAGCCCCTGGCACGGGTGGAATTCAACGCCGACAAGTTGGGCGCCAGCCACCTTGGCCACATCGTAGAAAACAGCGTTACCCAGGCGGCTCTCTGGCAGGCCGCGAGTACCCAGCCGAACATCACTTTAATGCCGGGCGTTGCGGTTACAAACCTCACCCAGAACCACGATCACGCTCAGCTAGACCTGAGTAACGCTACCGCCATTACGGCAACCCTGGTGGTGGGCGCCGACGGTGCCCAATCCCGGGTGCGCGATCTGGCCGGCATTGGCGTCACCCGCAGCCAATACGACCAACAGGCCATGGTGATGTCTGTTCGTTACCGCGGCGCGGTGGAAGACATCACCTGGCAGGGCTTTTTACCCTCTGGCCCGCGGGCCTTTTTGCCGTTGCACACAGCCGGCGAAGAATTTCCGGGCGAAAGCTGGGGCTCGCTGGTGTGGTACGATGCTCCCGCCCGGCTTGCACAGCTCAAAGCCATGCCCATCGAACAGCTGATGGCCGAAATTCAACAGGAATTTCCCCAACCGCTGCCAGAGCTAACGCATATAGACACCCGCGCCAGCTTCCCCATTGCCCGCCAGCACGCCAAACATTATTACCAGGGCCGTGTGGTATTGGCCGGCGATGCGGCCCACACCATCAACCCGCTGGCCGGCCAAGGCGTGAACCTGGGTTTTCAAGACGCCCAATGCCTGCAACAGCTATTGATCGTTGCCCGCAACAACGGCACCGACCTGGCCGACCCCGACTTACTGAGCCAATACGAACACCAGCGCCGACCGGCTAACCGCCGCATGATGCTGGCTATGGATGTCTTTTATCATCTGTTCAGCAACCGCGTTCCGCCTCTGCACCTGTTGCGCAATCTGGGCCTGGGCGCCGCGCAGGCACTGCCCTTCGCCCGCAACCGCGTAGCCCGTTACGCCATGGGTCTGGATTGAAATTCACTTTAAACAAGGAGCCTGTTATGTCAGAAACCCTTTTTACCAAGATCATCAACCGGGAAATTCCCGCCGACATCGTGTACGAAGACGACACCACCCTGGCGTTTCGCGACATTAACCCGCAAGCCCCCGTGCACCTGCTGATTATTCCGAAAAAGCACATTGCTACTATTAACGACATCACCGAAGACGATCGGGAGTTGGTGGGCAATCTGTATTACGTGGCCGCCAAGCTGGCGAAAGAAATGGGCTTCGCCGACGACGGCTACCGAACAGTCATGAACTGCGGCGAAAACTCCGGCCAAACCGTGTTTCACATCCACTTGCATCTGCTGGCCGGTAAACCTATGGGATGGCCGCCTTACTCTGACAAAATGAAGCAGGGGTAGAGCAAGCACTGTTTGAGCAAATCAAAAGCGGCGCCTGCAACGGGCGCCCCTTTTTGCAGTTGTTCAACGTTCATTTACGGAGCTTTTTTGAACAGGAATGCGAAAGGGTTTTTCATGCTGGGGTTCTCTGGATAGTTGGCAGAAAGCAAAACCACTGATTACTGCTGTTTACTCACATCTTTTGATTTTGAGTTACTATAACTCGCTCAGTGTTTACTTTGCTGGGTGCTTGGGTTTGTCGCCAAACGCCAAAAATAACGGCTTATGGGTAGTCTGAATGACCGAACAGAAAAGTAAAACGAGGTTAAATTTGCCATTAGCTTACCGCCTTCCCATTGCGTTATATATTCTCGCTTTGTTAGGCCTCGTGGCGTCTGCCGGTTACGTAGCTCAGAGTACCTACAGGCAGGCTTCCGAGACGGCGACCAATCGCTCTGCCGCCCATGCCGATCTCGCGGCTGAAATGGTTGCTAACCGGCTGCTTTCTGCCGGGTACGACCTGCGGACTTTCGCCGGATTTGTTCAGCCTCTGGTGCGCCAGCCAAATACCCCCGGGGACACTCGCCCTGAAAACATAGAGCCGTATCTGGACAAAAGGGTATCCACCCTCGGGTTCGTAGGCGAGCTGTTCGTCGCCGATCCAGCTGGCAATTTTTTCTACCCGTCAATGGCCGAGAAAGTGACCAGAGCTCCTGACTGGCCCTTTATTGCAAAATACCTGTCTGACAACCCGAACCGAGAGGTTGTAACGCCGCTGTACACGGACCCCGTGACAGGTGAGCTGCAGATCTGGATGTTAAGTGAGCTACATTCCGACCCGGGCGACGTCGCTACTGTGATTGTGGCGCGTCAACCGCCGGATGTGCTTTCTGGATCGCTGGCCGGGTTATCTTTGTCCGCTGGTCAGAGCATTGCCATTCTGGACGAGTCGATGATGCTGGTGGCCCGCCTTCCGGTCGTCGCCGGAGCCGCAGTCAGCCCGGGGCAGATTCTTACGGATGCGCTGGCCCGCCGTTTTATCGATAGTGGCTCCGACAGCTACCAGGTGATAATCGAAGGGCCTATTCCTAATGATGGTGAAGCGAGATTTTACGCTTTCAAACGTGTTCCGGGTGCACCCTATATCGTTGTCGTTGGCGAGAAAACGTCAGTGGCGTTACAAGATTGGCACCAGAGTCTTTGGGTTGGGGCTACCGGCATTTTACTGGTTGCGATCATTGGCCTGTTTTTTCTGAAGCAGTTCTGCCGAAGACTGTCCGTTGAGAATGCACTGTTACACGAAAACCGGGAACGGAAGCTTTTGCAGCAAAACGCGCAGGCCAATGAAAGTCGATTACAGGCCCTTGTTAACTCCATTCCGGATTCGACCTTTGTGTTCGATGAACACGGAAGGTTTACCTTTGCTCATGCGCAGAACAAAGGCCAGCTACTGAGGCCTGTGGAAAAACTGCTTGGCCTGCATTACAGCGAAGTACTGCCGCCCGAGCTCGCTGCCCGGTTCGACGGAATTAAAACAGACGTCGAAAAATCACAGAAAATGCAGAATATTGAATACCAGTTATTTATTGACGGCGAGGCCCGCGATTATGAGGCTAGGGTAAACGCGCTAACAGACTTGGAAGGCCAGCACAGTGGTTTCCTGACCTTAGTGCGAGATATCACCGAAGACAAAGTTCTCGAAGCTGAGCTGCGTATTGCTTCCACCGCGTTCGAGACCCACCTCGGCATAATAATAACCGACGAGAATAGTATAATACTGAGGGCCAATAAAGCGTTTTCCCGGATCACCGGTTATGCCGAGCATGACGTTTTGGGAAAGACCCCGAACGTTCTTCAATCCGGCCTGCAAGATGCCACTTTTTACCATTATCTCTGGGCCCGGGTTCGGGAAAGCGGCTCATGGGAGGGTGAAATATGGAACCTCCGAAAAGATGGGGAGGCGTATGCGGAATGGCTGACGATCACCGCGATTTGTGGAAAATCCGGCGTTGTCCAGAACTATGTGGGAACCTTTCACGATATCACCAAGCGGAAGAAAGCCGAGCGGGAAGCGCATCGATTGGCGTTCTACGATTCGCTGACGGGGCTCGCGAATAAGGCACTTCTTGAGGAGAGGCTTTCTGAGGTCTGCAAAGCAAACACTCGACAGAATACCCATGCTGCCCTTTTGTATGTCGATGTTGAGCAGCTGCGTTCGGTTAACGATGCCAGGGGATATGAGTTTGGTGACCTGGTCCTGAAGGCCATTGCTGAGCAGCTCGGTACCATGGTGCGTGAGAGTGATACGCTTGCTCGCATCGGAGGTGACGAATTTGCCATCCTGCTTTCCAACCTGAACCCCTCACAGGACGTTGCCGCCCGCGTGACAGAGGGTGTTGCAGATAAAGTTCTTGATGCCTTCACCCGCCCGATTGAGGTTCTGCAGCAGAAAATACAGGTGAATATCAGTATCGGTATCACCCTGATTGACGGACGGAGTTCTCCTGTCGATCAACAGCTTCAGAGGGCCGAGCAGGCCACCCAGCAGGCAAAAGAGCAGGCTAAGCTTCGGGGTGAAAAGCGCATCTCATTCTTCGATCCTGAAATACAGGCCCAGGTTGTTCAGCACGTTCTTATGGAAGAGGAACTGCGGAACGCGTTGGCGGAAGAGCAACTCGTGCTCTATTACCAACCCCAGATCCGCAACCCGAATCAGCTGCTCGGCTACGAAGTACTCTTGCGCTGGCGTCACCCGAAACGGGGCATAGTATCCCCCGCTGTTTTCATTCCGATAGCCGAACAGAGCCGGCTTATTCTGCCTATCGGTCGGTGGATTATCGAACAGGCGTGTGAAAAGTTGGCCGCCTGGCAGTCAGAGCCAACAACCTCTGAGCTCAGTCTTGCAGTGAATGTCAGCATCATTCAGTTTCAGAGTAATAACTTCGTAGAACAGGTGGGCCAGATTCTTGAAAAAACAGGTGCGCCACCACGCTTGCTCAAACTTGAGGTGACCGAGAGCCTGCTAATGAATGACCCCGAGCGGATCACTGAGATGATGAACCGTCTCCGTTCTATGGGAGTTCGCTTTTCATTGGACGACTTTGGCACAGGTTATTCTTCGATGAGCTATCTCAACCAGTTACCGCTGGATCAGATCAAAATAGATCAGTCGTTTATAAATGAGGTGGCGAACAACCTGGCAAGCTCTGCCATTGTGGAGTCCATAATCGGGCTTGCCAAGGGGCTGAATCTGGAAGTCATTGCCGAAGGGGTAGAAACAGAAGAGCAAAGAAACTGGCTGGCGAATCATGGATGCCAGAATTTTCAGGGGTACCTGTTTGGCCGCCCGGAAGAGATTTGAGTGCTGGAGCTGCGCTTGGGCTTGATGAGGCCGAACGAATGAATCTTACACACAGACAAGCTAGTTGAGCGAGTAGGCGCGGCAGATGTTCGGCGTCAACTATCCTGTCCGGCCATCCTAATTGTCGCCGAACAGGCAGAAGTTTGGTAATGGAATGCTATTGATTGTGGCTAGAAAAAACTCGAAATATTGTTTGAGATTAGTTGACGGCTACAAAGCGTAAGACAAAAAAGCCCGGTCAGCGGATTTTAATCCACGCGCCCGCAGGGGGCGCGACAGGGAAGTATTAGTTGATGAGCAAAGACTTGTGGGGTTTCAATCCACGCGCCCGCAGGGGGCGCGACACAGGCCGCTGATTTTCTCGCCAGATTGGCCGCGTTTCAATCCACGCGCCCGCAGGGGGCGCGACTCCAATGGTTTCAGCCCCACTACTAATTACAGTTGTTTCAATCCACGCGCCCGCAGGGGGCGCGACAAACAGGTCGAAAGGTCGCAAGCGCACATAGTAGTTTCAATCCACGCGCCCGCAGGGGGCGCGACTAGGAAAAAGCTCAGAAGGTACTTGGCTATGCTTGTTTCAATCCACGCGCCCGCAGGGGGCGCGACCTGAGAAGGCCGTGAAGTTCTGCGCCGATGTTGAGTTTCAATCCACGCGCCCGCAGGGGGCGCGACCCGGTCGCGTTGCAGTCGTGGCAGGGCATTTCGTGTTTCAATCCACGCGCCCACAGGGGGCGCGACCGGAAGGGTCGCCTTCTACCATTGAGTTTTTCGAGTTTCAATCCACGCGCCCGCAGGGGGCGCGACGTGTGGCTGGACATATTCCCGCAAACAACGCGCGTTTCAATCCACGCGCCCGCAGGGGGCGCGACCTGCGCAAGCGCCAATTGCGCGTGGGTGATGTGGTGTTTCAATCCACGCGCCCGCAGGGGGCGCGACGCAGGAGGTAGCAGGCCATAAGGTGCGTATCGCTGTTTCAATCCACGCGCCCGCAGGGGGCGCGACGCCGGACCAGTAGTTATCAATCACCCACTGGCAGTTTCAATCCACGCGCCCGCAGGGGGCGCGACAAGGGCAGTCGGCGCGGCATGTCACCGAAAGAAGTTTCAATCCACGCGCCCGCAGGGGGCGCGACCTCTGAGCGTCTTTGACTTGCATTGGTACCAGTGTTTCAATCCACGCGCCCGCAGGGGGCGCGACTTTCGACGCAAGCCATGGCCTGGCGCCTGAGTATAGTTTCAATCCACGCGCCCGCAGGGGGCGCGACATCATGCTCATCACGCGGCCTCCTGAATGCAGTGTTTCAATCCACGCGCCCGCAGGGGGCGCGACTCGCTGGAAGTCGCCTTGTCTGCGTCTGTTTTCGTGTTTCAATCCACGCGCCCGCAGGGGGCGCGACTTAGGTGCGTCATGCAACCATCTCCACTGGACCTGTTTCAATCCACGCGCCCGCAGGGGGCGCGACGATCGCATGATGTAACGTCGTGGCCTAAGGCTCGGTTTCAATCCACGCGCCCGCAGGGGGCGCGACGACTCCGTGCCAGTTCTTTCGGCATATTTCCCAGTTTCAATCCACGCGCCCGCAGGGGGCGCGACATGAGGCCGCCGCTAGAGCCCTGGCCAACATGAGGTTTCAATCCACGCGCCCGCAGGGGGCGCGACCTCAATCTGGAGCGATTCACTGGCTGTTCGTAACGTTTCAATCCACGCGCCCGCAGGGGGCGCGACTAGCACCGCTCAAGCATGTGTTTCCATGCCCGATAGTTTCAATCCACGCGCCCGCAGGGGGCGCGACGCGATACATATAATTGACCGGAATGTCAATTTGGTTTCAATCCACGCGCCCGCAGGGGGCGCGACATCAATTGGTCGGTGGTGCCGGTGTCCTTTTTTCTGTTTCAATCCACGCGCCCGCAGGGGGCGCGACGAGCGCAGAGCTAAGGAGGTCTTGGAATTTGGAAGTTTCAATCCACGCGCCCGCAGGGGGCGCGACAGATGGGTTTAGTAATGATGGGGATGAAACAAGCGTTTCAATCCACGCGCCCGCAGGGGGCGCGACATCATAGGCGTACTGGCGCAGAATCAAGACGGCGTTTCAATCCACGCGCCCGCAGGGGGCGCGACTCAGATAACGGAATGAATTTCTGTATGGGTTGCGGGTTTCAATCCACGCGCCCGCAGGGGGCGCGACCAGGAAGCCTACGGCCAGTTCTGCCAGTGGGTGAGTTTCAATCCACGCGCCCGCAGGGGGCGCGACGTTTTGATGGTGGGTGTGTTCATGACGCCTCCGAGTTTCAATCCACGCGCCCGCAGGGGGCGCGACTTGATTAGCTTACCGTCTGACTTGCCATTGCTGCGTTTCAATCCACGCGCCCGCAGGGGGCGCGACCATGTACGTGCCTCCATACGCCTCTACGTGTTTGCGTTTCAATCCACGCGCCCGCAGGGGGCGCGACGTATGGGCTGTGACGATGTTGCCGATGAATTTTTGTTTCAATCCACGCGCCCGCAGGGGGCGCGACAACCATCCATAGAGAGTCCATCCATGGATGCCAAGTTTCAATCCACGCGCCCGCAGGGGGCGCGACCGCTTCATTGACACTGAAACTGTTTTATATGCGGGTTTCAATCCACGCGCCCGCAGGGGGCGCGACGCGCAACACCACTATCCGCGTCTGCTGTTGATAGGTTTCAATCCACGCGCCCGCAGGGGGCGCGACCTGGGCCTTGATCCTAGGCTTCATACGCATTCTGGTTTCAATCCACGCGCCCGCAGGGGGCGCGACCTCGATATTCATAATCAACCCCCTTCCATCCAGTGTTTCAATCCACGCGCCCGCAGGGGGCGCGACTTGAACAGAAAGCGGTAATCGCTTGCATCATCCTGTTTCAATCCACGCGCCCGCAGGGGGCGCGACATTTGGACGACGGTGGGCCGGCAGATAACGGAATGTTTCAATCCACGCGCCCGCAGGGGGCGCGACAATGTGGACCGCATCAGTTCGTCATATCTTTTGGAACGTTTCAATCCACGCGCCCGCAGGGGGCGCGACGAGGATGGGGAGTGAGCCGCACAAAGCATCACAGTTTCAATCCACGCGCCCGCAGGGGGCGCGACTTTCTCAATGCACCATATGGCGCATGGGGTAATGTGTTTCAATCCACGCGCCCGCAGGGGGCGCGACATGATTCCGTTTAGCTGTCTTTCTCGCCTCTGCTGTTTCAATCCACGCGCCCGCAGGGGGCGCGACGATCCCTCTGGAATGATTCTAATATTCGATATTGGTTTCAATCCACGCGCCCGCAGGGGGCGCGACCAGCCGCGCATCCTCTCTTTCGCCTGTAAAACAGGTTTCAATCCACGCGCCCGCAGGGGGCGCGACATTCTTTGCGTTGGCGGGGTTCGGTACACAAAGCGGTTTCAATCCACGCGCCCGCAGGGGGCGCGACCCGTATTTTGGCGAAAACGTAAACGTGGTCATGCGTTTCAATCCACGCGCCCGCAGGGGGCGCGACGAAATACAAGCCGGTAAAGTAGGTGGCCAAACCTAGTTTCAATCCACGCGCCCGCAGGGGGCGCGACTGACCAGGTTGAGCAATTGCAGGCGCGTGTGGCTGTTTCAATCCACGCGCCCGCAGGGGGCGCGACACCATGCCAACTTTTTACAACGCACACTTTTATCTGTTTCAATCCACGCGCCCGCAGGGGGCGCGACCCGACAAAGCCGAAGGAGCCGACAATGCCAAATGTTTCAATCCACGCGCCCGCAGGGGGCGCGACACCGCATCGGATGGCACGGACGCCAACTGTAAGCGTTTCAATCCACGCGCCCGCAGGGGGCGCGACTGCCCGATCATATCTCATTGATAACGGGCGCTCTACAGTGCAAAGATCGCTAACGTATTTCATAACGATTATTTGCGCGCTACAACTTCGCGCTAAAAACGAACAAAGCCAGTCCCATCGCCGGAACTGGCCTTGCGCTAACATCACGGGTTTTTAATGAGCACTTCCGGTTAGCGTTTACAAAATCATCGCGTCTCGGAAAATGTCTGGTGCAGGTTTGGCACCATGGTGTTCAATACGGTTCTTCCAATTTTTACCCAACTTATAAAATCGGAGACTGTCTTTTGCAGGGTTATAAAGTCGGAGCAATTGATCTCTAAAAAAAGCCCACTGAGCTGGGTCAATCTCACATTCAAAAACAGAATATTGAACCCTCACGCCATAATCCAAACAGGCTTTAGCAACACGTCTCAACCGTGCCGCGCCACCAGAATCCTCCATCGAGATGTCATAGGTTATAAGTACCATCATTTCAAACTACTACCTGAGTACGCATGGCGGATATCGCTCCAGATCGCCTCTTAAATGACGAGCAAGCAGCATGGCCTGAATGTGGGGAATGATGCCTATCAGTACTTTTTCTTTGAGGAATGGATGCATCACTTCTTGCTGCTTTCTTTCTTGGTAGGCAATCAGTAACTGTTTCCGCGCGCCGTCAGCTAATCTGACGGCACCCGAAGCTTCGGTTATAAAATCCGACGCTTTTAACTGCCGTCGATTGATCAAGCTCAAAACCAATCTATCCGCCAGCCAGGGCCGGAACTCCTCAAGCAGATCTTGCGCCAAACTATCTCTTCCTGGTCGGTCTGCGTGCAAAAAACCAACCTGCGGATCTAGACCAACTCCGTTCAAGGCCGCACTGATATCCTGACCTAAAATGGAATAAACGAATGATAGGAGTGCATTAACTGGATCGCGGGGTGGGCGGCGATTGCGCCCGGTAAATGGGAAGTCGCCTCGCAGCTTTTCATTAATTAGCAGCTCAAAAACAGAAAAATAGGTGGCTGCAGCATCGCCTTCAATTCCGCGTAACGAGTCCAGATTATTGGTGTGCCGTGCCATACGTACAGATGCGGCCAAATGCTTCACCGCATGCTCGATTGGAGCACTAACACCGTGGTTACGCTTATGGCGTAGAAGAACATTTCTTCCACCCACCAGTTTTGCAGCTATCACCGAACGGGCAATTTCCAGCGTTTTTTGCTCATCTGCGTGATATTGCGCCCGACGCAGCAGAACATTGCCGGACGTTTTACCCTGAAGTCGGCCATAAAAACGGCCATATTCAGTGAAAAATGCAAGGTTAACGCCCTTTTCTCCACAAAAACCCATCAGCGCTGGTGATACCAAAACATTACCAAAACAGAAAACTCCAGAGACCGAGTGAATCGGAAGCTGCATCAGTTTTTTACGCTCATGCTCGATAACGATGGTTTCTCTCTCTTTATGAACATATACGCCCTGCCGCGTGATGTAGAGGCTGTTTTGAAGTTTCTTCATTGAGCCTCTCCGTCGTCGAAAAGGTCTTCAACATAACGGGTACTTCGGTCTCGACTCAGTAACTTGGGGTTGCATAAATCGTAGAGCGAACAGGCATCACACTTTTTTTCATAGACTGCCAGTGGGGTTTGGCCGCTGATCAACAATTGACGTACTTTCTGAATAACGTGGTGAGTCTCTTCACGTAGCTCATCGGTAAATGCCACTTCATCTCTGCGACGAGTCTGCCAATACCAAAGCGCGCCTGAGCTCACGGGTTGCCCTCTCATCTCTTCAAGACATAATCCTTGAGCGCACAGCTGAACTCGATCCGAACTGTCCTTCTTCGGCTTTCCTCTTTTGTACTCAACCGGTTTCACTGCGTTGGTCGATAGGTCAATCTCAACCAAATCCAACTTACCCGTTAGACCGATTGTTTCTGCACTCACAAGAACACCTCGCTCATAGCGCGTTCCTTTACGAGTTTCAGGCGGACCATTATCGACTCGTTTATGCAACACTTGCCCTTGCGCCGTCAGCCAGTTCTCAGCCCATAACTGCTCGTTATGAATTAACGCACACTGTCTCGGGCAGAAGGCATAATGCTGCAACGCAGAGAGCGGAATGAACTTTTCGTCCTGCATTGGCGACGGGGCCTCCCTAAGCCGCGAACTGAATGACCTCAACCTCATGATTCAGTTTCATGGCTTTCTCTGCCATCGCGAGGGTTTTACCCGAGATTTCATCGCTCAGGTAATATTCGCCACAGTTTTCACAAATATCTGCCGGCACTTTCTTAATCACTATTGTTGCCTCACCGCGGGTCAACGTGACAGTGGTGACGCCAGAATAGGTTTCACCCTGCTTGCAAATTACGCATTTCATTCAAGACCTCCTGGTTTTGAAGTCATCAGCCCAAATGGCCAGCGCTGGATAGTATGCTGTGATCACGTAACAGGCATCGTTTTCCGAGGCTTGCGACACCACAACATGAATCGCTTTTTCGCCCACCCAGCCGAGCCGAAGCTGGCTTGGATGCGGCCTGTCATCAGGATAATCCATTATCACTTCACCTGTCTGAATAGCGAACAGAACCTCGTTATTCATCAGGCCTCTCTCGAACATTCTCCTAAGCGCATGGCCGTTGAACGATATCGATGAACATTGTTTCATCCCTGATCAAACTCCCTCTAACACTAAAATGCAAGGTGTTGGCTCAGTCCAGAAGCGCCGTCAGTTCAATACCTTTTGGAAGTCTATCGCGGTGAACAGTGACCTCATAATCTCTGAAATCCCGCGCCGGACCATCAGAAACTTTGTGGATTTCTATCAGTTCAAACAGCTTTCTGGCAGGGGCATTACCAAGCGCGGATTCGTGCTTGAACACGTAAAGGGCGCAGGGCGACATTTCACCACGACTGGCTGATCGGTCATGGTCCAGCATATTAATCAACGCATCCCAAAACAGCTCCAGGTCTTCTTCGCTGAAGCCTGTCTGCCCAGCCAAGTTGGCAGAAACATAACCATGGCAACGGTAAAGGCCGTAGGGAATCGTAAACTTACGACCCATTGTGCGGTTGTCACCGCCTTGTTGTTCCGCCTCTTTTTCAGTCGTGACGGCCATGCGGGTAATGCTGTGCTCCGCGCTGACGACGGGATCAATACTTCTGGCAAAATTCATTTGAATCGGGCCGCGAACCTGACCAGTATTCACCTCAGTCGACATAACGGCGCCAAAGGTGCGAATGTCAAAAAAGTTCTGGCACATCCACTGGGTTATTCGCTTTGCATCTTCTTCCTTCTTGGGCAGCTTCTTTGACTCGTGCTTAAGCTCGAGCGCCTCATACGCACGCAAATTGCTGCGGTTCAAAACCGCCTTCTCTTTGATATAGATTTCAAACGGTGGAGTTTCTTCTTTTACCATGCCCACATAATTGCGTATTTTACGTTTAAGGCACACGTCCGTAACCAGCCCCTGACCCGTTTCAGCATCGATCCTCGGCAGGTTGCCTGCATCGGGATCACCGTTCGGGTTACCGTCTTTAACGTCAAACAGAAAAACAAACTCATAACGGTTATTCAGGCTCATGCTTCAGCTCCTTCGGTTTGTACTTTGCTTGTTTCCGTGCCTTTTTTTGTAAACAGTTCCTGGCGCTGATGGTAGTAGCCGATAGCAAACAGGCCCTGATCTTCCAGCGGCAAGTGAGCGGGAAACTCATTGATGTCGGCCATAACCGCAGCAATTCGTTTTTCCATATTCACCCGTTGTCCGTGGTGAGGTAACTTTTTCAGGTGGTGGGCGTGGAGCCGCATTAGCGTGCCAAACACTGCTCTTGGGGTGCAACTGGCACTGCTGTAATAACGATCCCTAATTGTCGCGTTGAGGCCAGGGTTAGCGTCGTTTTGCAGTTTTTCCAAAATCGCAAACAGACACCCCAGCCTATAGCCAATCCGTTTTTCTTCAGAGTTGTAAGCCATAGTAATTTCCTTGTTGCTCGACTGCCGGTAACGGTATAAACGGTTGAGATAGCCTTTGATGAGGCTCGCGCGGTGGAAGGTTATATACCCCTGCTCGGCTTTGATGCGTTTAATAACCGCTTGAAGCAGGCTTGCAGGCAAAGGTAACCCCATTAATATGGCGCGAACGGTTTCTCCAATCAGGTGTGGCGGAAGATTTTCGTCTTTGCCCAGCAATGCGGTAGAGCGCAGTAGCGGCTTTAAAGGCGGGTACTCGAAATTTCTGGAGATGATCTCAATATCTTTGAACCACTGCCCTAAGCGCTCACTAAATTCGGCAACAGTACCCACCTGCCAGAAGCGGATGGAAATGCGAGCAGCATTGGGAGACAAGCCGAGCAAGTAAAAACGCTCGCTACCCTCTGACTTATTTACAGCGCCACTGTGAAGACTTTCGAAAAGTTGTTTAACGGCTCTGGTACCGCGCTCTGGATCATCTTTCGGCGCATCATTGAAAAACGATGACATATCGGCTTCCAACGCATTTTTACCGGAAGACCACCAAACCATAGATGTTTCGTTCAGTTGTAACCGCGTAGGACTGGCCGTGCGCAGTAGCTGATTCAAAGCCGTTGTGTATTTGACGGCTGCTTCTTCGCCAACGGGTGCGTTGTTGCCCTTTTCTTTACCCCGGGAATTGAACGAGTCAATATTGAACGAAACAATATTCGCGCCGGCCATTTGCGCACCCCATACACCTTTGACGGAAGGGTGCAGGCGGGCAATATTGGTTTTCTCGCCTGTTACCAAGCAAATACCAGGCTGATTATCAATGCCTAATGGCTGTTCGCGAATCCAATACTGTACCTTAGACGACTGGCATATCAGGTGGTTTTCTATCGCCAGTTGAAATGTCAGATTACAGCCGGGTATTTTCAAACACTCCTGAAATTCAGGCGATGCTTTAACTTTTTCCTTCTCGGTTTCGCTTGCCAAGAACGCATGTACGGCCTTTACACCGTCGTCGTTCGGTATTTCGTTATGTAGCTGGCCAACCAGCTCAACAAACGCTTTATGTTGCTTAGCCGCCATATCGATTTCTTTAGCGCTGGGATTACTGTCTGGTCGAGCGACTTTTGGCTGATTCAGCACATAGCCGTAATGATCCCAGAGGCAATATGCGGTTTCGTAAGCCTTCCCTCCCATTCGTTTTGGGCCCTGAGGAACAATGAAACTTTTTGCAAGCGGCTTTCCCTTGCTCTGAATTTCCCGCGTATCTCTGAGCAAAACGAAGCGACCGTCCAAGTCCAAAACAATAACAAACGAGATTTCTTTTTCTTCAAAGCCAACTTGAGGCAACGGGTTGTCAGATATTTTTTTGCGATCGTAATATTCGCACAGAGCTTGCAGAATCATCCGCGCACCTCCGGGCTGTGTCGAGCAGGCACGTCCAGACTGCCGTTTTCAATGTGGGCTCGAAAGAAAAGAGGCGTCGGCGACGCTGGATTCGAATAATCCAGATCGTAGAGCATAAATCCCAAATCGCGGGTGTCATTAATTGGATCAGGGTTAGCGGTGTCGCCATCTACTAATGCGAAATCACAGGTAAACTCACGGCATCCCAGATACGGTTGATTAAAACATTGACCTTTCTCCGCGCGTCGCCGAAACATATCCGCAAATTTTGCCGCTGAGTCTTGCGGACCCGCTTTTTCCGTCATAGTGAATTCGCCATGTAGCCTGTAGCGGACATCTTTTAAGAGCAGGCTGGCTCTTTGTTGTCGCTCTTCATCGACATAAATGCCGAGATGCCCAGAGCCATTTTTCATCGCTGTCTGCGCGGTACGAGCGGAAATAATCGACTCAACCTCGTTGCGCCTGAGGTTCATCCACTTGATAGGGTTAAGCACTTCAATCCGAGTGATATGCCATTGAATTGCAGGTTTCCAGAGAATGGCTTCAAAGATCGCTCGTGCAGCGGAGGGTGTAATCACGTCGTAACTGACCCGCTCAACTTTCATTTCGGGCCGTGTAAAACACGCGAACTCACCACTGATTTCCAGACAAAATCCCATATTTTCTCCTAAATCACACTACCCGCCGCAGACAGTAGATTGCCAGGTGGCTGCATGCCCCAAACCGGGTGGTAATTGCTGGTTTCAATAACAAATTTGCCAGCACGTTCGTACAAAGCGCCGGCAGAATGAAGTTGCTTAGCGAGTCTTTCTGGCAGAGTGACGCTGTAGCGCTGGAGTTTCCGATGGGCCCATTTTTGTGAAGAGTCTTTCTCCAGTGCGGCCAACCAAATATGTACCGGGCTTTCTTCATGCCCTTCCGGGCAGAAAGGCACCACAACGCCGATACCGACGTCGTCAATCAGTCGGAATTTTTTGGCGGCCTCCCTGAATTGAATCTCTAAAGGCGCGTCCGGCGAAGTCTTTGCGTGCAGTAACTCGCAAATTCCGTGAGCATCCCGGTTGCCCAGGTAATTCAATTTGGTGAAAAATGCCTGCATAGCCGCAGGGCTGAAGGGGTCGTCGAGTTGGCCGCTCTTGAGCAGTTCCAGAGTCGTTTGGGCCGCCTGGCGCAGAAAACCTGGCGGCGGTAAGGTTTCAGGCTGAAACACAACCACCCTGCCGGGTTGGGGCATTTTGCCCTCGCGGTTACAGCGCCCGGCAGCCTGGGCTATCGAATCCAGGCCAGCCATTGCGCGAAAGACAACTGGAAAATCAACATCGACACCCGCCTCAATCAGCTGGGTGCTGATCACCCGTAGAGGCGTTGTATCACCATTACGCCTTGCTATCAGTTTCTGACGAATCTCCTTGAGTGCCACAGAGCGATGTTCCGCACACATATTGGCCGATAGATGATAGGTATCCCCATCATCCGGCAAAAGTTCGTAGACTGTTTTAGCATCTTGGCGTTTGTTAACAATAACCAGAGCGCAGGCTTCATTGGCGACCTGCCATGCAAGGCTTTCCCACGTTGTAGGTTGGTCAACATTTTGCGGAAGTTCAATCTCGACTCGCTTTAGATTCTGGGCCAGGCCAATTGGGTCAGGAATAATTTCGCTTATGTTGCTCAAACCTTCGTGGAGGGTTCGGTCAAAGGCATCCGTTTGTTGGCCCAGTTCAGGTTGGGTCGCAGTACAGAGAACCCAGGTCACGCCGAAATGATCGCTCATCTGTTGCATGGCTTGCGTAATCGGTGCATGAAAATCCCGGGGAACCTGCTGTGCTTCGTCCAGAATGATGATGCTGTTAACCAGGTTATGCAGCTTTCGACAACGGCTTGTGCGGGATGCAAACAGTGACTCAAACAGCTGGACATTGGTTGTCACAATAAGAGGCGCATCCCAGTTTTCAGCTGCCAGTCTGGAGCCGGCGTTTTCAGCACGCTGATCAATATCCAGGCTGCTATGGTGTTCCAACACCGCGGTGTCCCCAAGAAACCCCCGGAATACGTCTGCGTTTTGTTCGATGATGCTAGTAAAGGGAATGGCATAGACGATTCGGGACTTGCCATGCTGCTTTGCATGCTCGAGGGCAAACCCCAAACTGGCCAGCGTTTTACCGCCGCCTGTCGGCACGGTGAGGCTAAAAATACCAGGGGCTTCATAGGCTTCACGGTGGCATGCTTCAAAAATCGATTTCCGAATGACGTTCAGAGGCGTTTGCTCGGCGTTTTTCTGAAGCGTGCTCATTTTTTCGAAAAACAGACTATGAAGTTCATCTAACTGCGGGTATTGGTTTCTTTTGCCAACCTTTTCAGGAGACATATAACTTTCTGTATCCAGAAAGTCGGCGTCAACAAGGCTTGAAAACAGGATGCGCATCCAGAGAGCAATAGATTTCAGGCTGCGCGCCACATCTGGAACAGCGGGCTGCGCTGCCGTTAACAGTTGTTCTGGGACCCCAGCGGCAAGAGACTCTTGGTATTCTTTTGTTGCTTCAGCAAGCCGGTGCTCCAAAGACCCCCGACCTCCGGACCAATCTGGTAGTCCAGCGTGATGTCCACTAATGAGATAAGCCAGAATGTAACCTGGAATAGACGGCCACTGATTAATTGCGTGAACGGCGCCAGCTGTGGAATGCGTAACCCTGGGAGAGTGCGCTCCTTGTTCCACATGTGCGTTCTCACGCTCAAAGCCGGATGCATCACGGATGTACATTTGAAAGCCGGACCGGTACTTGCCCAGATCGTGCCAAAGCCCCGCAGCAAAACCCCAACCTTCTGACTGGCACTTTTCGGCGAAGCGCGCGCTTAGTTCCGCCACTTTTTCGAGGTGTTCATGAAGCAGGTGGGGCTCGGACCAGCTCCCTTTAGAATCTTGTTTAACGTGAGCGATATAGTTAACTTGTTCAGTCACAAGCTTCCCTCCTCATGCTTTCCGAATGTCGGCACTCTTATCTCTGCTCCGGCCTAGACGAAAACCAGTGAAATCCCCCTATCGTGCTCTAAGTCCAAGGTACGGCCTGTGACAAGACAGTCAGAAATACCAATTAATGACGTCGACGGCTACGCCACTGAAGAAGTTACAACCTTCTGACTTGGAAACCAACCATCACACCCTTTTAATACATCTCTGTTGTAATAAAAGGGTGTAGCTGCCGAACAGGTAGATCGGAAACAACGGCCGCAGACGTCAATTAAACCAGCGCCCTTCAACGCCAAGCAGGCAAGGCATCAACACGAATCTCGGCTTAACGCTAAACTTTACCCTACCGCCCCACTACCCGCTCCGTCTCTTCCATCGGCGTATGGCGTACATCCTCACCCTTAACCATGAAAATCACGTTTTCAGCAATGTTACAGGCGTGGTCGCCTACCCGTTCCAGAGCCCGCAGTACCCACATGATCGACATGCAGCGGGAGATGTTGCGGGTGTCTTCCATCATATGGGTCAGAAGGGTGCGCGCCGCAGCCTGATACTCTTCATCCACCCGTTTGTCTTCTTTCATCACTCGCAGCGCCTGTTCGGCGTCCAGCCGCGCAAAGGCGTCCAGGGAATCGTGCAGCATGGCTTGCACATGGCTGCCAATGTGGCGGACTTCCACGTAGCCCAGTGATGTCTGGCCCTCTGCCTCCAGCTTCAGCGCCAGTTTGGCGATTTTTTTGGCTTCGTCGCCCACCCGTTCCAGGTCAACCACCATTTTAATGACCGCAATCACCAGTCTCAGATCCCGCGCCGCGGGCTGACGCCGGGCGATAATGAGTATGGCCTCTTCATCGATGCCAATTTCCATCTGGTCAACGCCACGGTCTCCCGCGCTCACTTGTTCCGCAAGAACGCTGTCATTGGCGGTCAGCGCCTGCACGGCACTGCCAATCTGCGCTTCCACCAGCCCGCCCATTTCCAGAAAACGGGTTTTCAGTTCCAGCAGCTCATTGTTGAAACGCTGGGAGATGTGATCGCCATACACCTGGTCTTTGTTATTCGGCATTGTATTGCTCCGTAAATAATCTGGCCTTACCGGCACAGGCAGGCTTAGCCGAAACGGCCGGTAATATAGGATTCGGTCAGCGGGTGCTGGGGCGAGGTAAACACCGTGTCGGTTTCATTCACTTCAACAAGGTGACCCATGTGGAAATAAGCGGTGCGATTGGAAACCCGAGCCGCCTGTTGCATGGAGTGAGTCACAATGACGATGGTGTAGCTTTCGGACATCTCGGCGATCAGTTCTTCCACCCGTGCCGTTGCAATCGGGTCAAGGGCCGAGCAGGGCTCGTCCATCAGGATCACTTCCGGACTGACGGCAATGGCGCGGGCAATACACAGCCGCTGCTGCTGGCCGCCGGACATACCGGTTGCCATGGCGTCCAGACGGTCTTTAGCCTCGTTCCACAAGCCCGCCTTGCGAAGGCTGTTTTCGACAATGTCGTCAAGCTCGGACTTGCGATTTGCCAGCCCGTGAATTCGGGGCCCATAGGCTACATTGTCGTAGATCGATTTTGGAAAGGGATTCGGCTTTTGGAACACCATGCCTACCCTGGCCCTCAGTTCAACCACGTCCCGCTTGGAGTCATAGATGTTCTGCTCGTCCAGCTCAAGGGAGCCTTTGACGCGGCAAATATCGATGCTGTCATTCATGCGATTCAGGCATCGCAAAAAGGTTGATTTACCGCAACCAGAAGGACCGATGAAAGCAATAACCTCGTTTCGGCCAATATCCAGGCTGATATTTTTGATCGCCCGGTCTGCGCCGTAGGAAACGTCCACATTACGCAGCTTGAATTTAGGGTCGGCGGTAAATGGCTTTCCAACCGTCTTACCTTCTTCAATCACAGTATCTTCGGGCTTGTCTTCCATCAGGGTATCTTTGCGCCGGCCATCAGGCACAGGAACCGCTGCCCCCTTGCTTCGCATGTCGGCTTCTGCGGAAATACTCGGACTCATCGTGTTCATATCCTTCTCCTTACCAGCGACGCTCAAGCCGCTTGCGCAGCCAGATCGCCAATGCGTTCATAATGATCATGAAGGTAAGCAGCACCATGATAGCGGCAGATGCCAGCTCCACAAAACCTTGCTCGGAGCTGCTCGCCCAGAGATAAATCTGTACCGGCAGCACGGTGGCTGAACTGAAAAGCCCGTCAGGTACATCCACGATAAACGCCACCATGCCAATCAGCAGCAGCGGTGCGGTTTCGCCCAGAGCCTGAGCCATACCGATGATGGAGCCGGTCAGCATACCGGGCATCGCCAGGGGCACCACATGGTGAAGCACCACCTGCATCTTGGAGGCGCCAACACCCTCGGCCGCCTCCCGTATTGAAGGCGGGACACTCTTGATGGCGGCACGGCTGGAAATGATGATGGTTGGAAGCGTCATTAACGCAAGCACCAAACCACCGACGACAGGAACCGACCGGGGCATTCCGAACAGGTTTATGAATACCGCCAAGCCTAGCAAACCAAAGATGATAGACGGTACCGCGGCCAGGTTATTGATATTCACTTCGATAAAATCGGTGAGCTTGTTCTGGGGCGCGAACTCTTCCAGATAGACTGCCGCCGCAATTCCCACGGGAAATGAAATGGCCAGGGTCACCAGCATGGTCAATAAGGAACCGACAATCGCACCAAGAACACCGGCGTTGGCAGGCTCTCTGGAGTCGCCTCGACTGAACAGCACGTCGTTGAAGCTGGTATCGATAATCCCTTTCTGCAACAGCTCGTCGACCCAGAGTTGCTGCTGTTCGGAAAGTTTGATGCTGTACTGCGGATTGTCCGCATGCTTGACGTAGACCGACACCCGATCATGAGTGGGAAACTCAATGGTTTGGGTGGTATTCAAAAGCTCCGGATTTTTTGTCAGTAAATCGCGGATTTCGCTGTCTGCGAAGGTACCCAGAAAACGGCCCAGCTCACGCTTCTCAGCCGCGCTGGCTGCCTGAGGAACCTGCGCCTGCAAGGCGGCGATAATCGGCGCCTTAAAATCCGCGCTAGACCATTGATCTAAATCAGTCGGGTCATCCAGGTACATCATTCCGGAATCGAGAGTCACGTCCAGGGTGATGGTGGTCTTTACGAAACCTGTATGTCCCTTGCTGATGATGTCGGCGAACAGGATAAACAGGGACGCGAGTGCAATGAAAATCGCCAGAATTCCGTACAGCCGGAATCGACGTTCCGTACGGTACCGGCGTTTCAGTGATTTGCGGACGATCTCCGCCTGAGAACGTTGATCAGTCATACTGTTCCCTATATTTACGTACGATTTTCAGTGCGAGTACGTTGAGCAGCAGCGTGACAATGAACAGCAGCATGCCCAGAGCGAAGGCCGAAAGCGTCTTGGCGCTGTCGAACTCCTGGTCACCCACCAGCAGTGTCGCAATCTGCACGGTTACGGTGGTTACAGAGTCCAGCGGATTGGCCGTCAGGTTGGCCGCTAGGCCTGCCGCCATGACCACAATCATGGTTTCACCGATGGCACGGGACGCCGCCAGCAGAATGCCGCCAATAATGCCCGGCAAGGCCGCCGGAAAAATCACCTTCTTCATGGTTTCCGACTGTGTCGCACCCAGAGCCAACGAGCCATCGCGCATGGTCTGAGGTACCGCACTGATCACATCATCTGACAGCGATGACACGAACGGCACAATCATGATTCCCATCACCAGGCCAGCGGCCAAGGCACTCTGAGAAGAGGCTTCAAGGCCCACTATTGCAGCAAGGTCGCGGATAAACGGGGCAACGGTCAACGCAGCGAAAAAGCCGTAAACAACGGTCGGAATGCCCGCCAGCATCTCCAGCACAGGCTTTACCGTCGACCGCATACGCTTGCTCGCATATTCTGAGAGATAGATGGCGGACAGCAAGCCAACGGGCACTGCAACCAGCAAAGCGATGGCAGAAATCAGCAGGGTGCCGGTAAATAGGGGAATAACACCGAAAGCGCCTTCGGAACCTATCTGATCGATCCGTAAAGCGGTTTGAGGACTCCAGCTGGTCCCGAACAGGAACTCAGTAATCGGCACTCTGTCGAAGAAACGCAGGGTTTCAAGAAAGACCGAGAATACGATGCCTGCGGTGGTCAACACGGCCAAGGCGGCACACACAAAGAAGATTCGACGCAGGGTGGTTTCCACGTTTTTTCTGGCGTTTATGTGGGGCGCTACGCGGGTCCAGGCAAAAGTTGCTCCCAACACGGCAATCAACACAACCAGGATGGCCTTAAAGTTCCCGCTCTTGTCTTGCATAGCTTCCAGCAATGAAGCCGCCCCGGTAATATGCTCCGGCAAAAACTCAGGGTTGAGGCTGCCAGCTGCCACGTTGCTGATTTGAGAAAGAATCAGGCTTGCCTGTCCGGCCGACTCGGGCCAGGTATCCGGGGGCAGCGATGCAATCACAATGCCCTGAATGACCTTGTCTTCAAAACCGGCCCAGACCGCTAGCACAATCAATGCCGGGATAGCACACCAAAGTGCTGCTCGCGCCGCGTAATAAAAAGGGAGAGCCTTGAGATTCCGGATGCCGCCAAGGGGCGCTGCCACAGCCCGGGATCGCATATAAGCGAGGCCATAGGCAACCACGGCGAGAACCAGAACCAGGGGCAGAAGATTGGCCGTCTGCATAACAGTCTCTGTGTTGGTGGTTTTAAGTTAACTGGGCGCCTATTCTGCCAGTTTGCCGCATAAAAATATTCATACAACCGCAACGAAACAACGCAGGCTTGAAAGCCCGCGTTGTTTCGTCGTCATCCTTGACGTTGCCTGACTGGCCTTATAACTCGTTACCCGTCATCAGCGTCAGTTCTTTCACTGCTTTGGCAATCCTCATGCGCTCGTTGCGCGGGCTTGGTATCAGGCCTACGTCGACCAGGTAGCCGTTATCACCCCAGGTGCCTTCGCTAGTGAACTCGGAAATGTATTCCTGGATACCAGGAACAACACCCACGTGCGCCTTTTTGACGTAGAACCACAGTGAACGGGCTACTGGATATTGATCGCTGGAAATCGCTTCGGGAGTCGGTTCGACGCCGTTCACGGTCGCGGCCTGGATCTGGCCAGTGTTTTCCATCAGGAAGCTGTAGCCGAAGATACCGAGCGTTTCCGGATCCTGGGCCAGACGCTGAACAATCAGGTTATCGTTTTCACCGGCTTCAACGAACGGGCCGTCGTCACGCATGCTGTGACATACGGTCTTGAACTTGTCTTCGTCCTCGTCTTCCATCTGCGCGATCATGGGGAACTGTTTGCAACCGCTTTCCATCGCCAACTCAACAAACGCGTCGCGGGTGCCTGAAGTCGGAGGCGGGCCCATTACGCTGATGGCAATATTCGGAAGGCTGGCGTCGATTTCACTCCAGTTCATGTAAGGGTTGGCTACCAGCTCGTTGCTACCGTCTGGGTTAGGTACATCTTTAGCCAGTGCCAGGAAAATTTGCTTCAGGGACAAGTCGAGCTTTTCCGCTTCCTTGGAGTTTGCCATAACGATACCGTCAGCACCGATACGTACTTCGGTGATTTCCTTGACGCCGTTGGCCTGGCACATGTCGAATTCGCTCTTCTTCATGCGACGGGAAGCGTTGGTGATGTCTGGGTGTTGGGTGCCAACACCTTGACAGAACAGCTTCAGGCCGCCACCGGAACCGGTAGACTCAATCTTGGGCGTCGCGAAATCGGTGTTACGCCCGAAGCGCTCGGCAACCACGGTCGCAAAAGGATATACCGTTGACGAGCCGACAATGCTGATGGTGTCGCGAGCCATGGCCGGAGCCGAAAGTGCCGCAATTGCGCCAGCAAGGGTTACTGTTGTCAGAGCTTTATAGAGTTTAGTCACCGTGTTTCTCCTGGGTTGCATCACTTTTTATATCGACATCTGCTGTTTTGATGGCCCAAGATTAGGCATTCTCTGTGACAGGTTTGTGACAAAGGCTGAAATTATCTAAATTCACCATCAGAACCGCGAACACACCTGACAAATGGCAGGCGCGGCATTACCATGCAGCCAAACAATTAAGGAATCTGCCAAACTGGCGGTCCGCCACTTTTCTTAAAGGTCTGTGTGATGAGCACTTTTGACGACGACAACCCAATGCCCCTCGGCGAGTTAATCCTGCGAATCATTCCATTCCCCGGCGATACCAACGCCAACGGCGATGTGTTCGCGGGCTGGCTGGTGAAGCAAATGGATATTGCTGCGGCCACTTTGGCAGCCAGGATATCCCAAGGCCGCAGCGCCACTGTGGCTATGGACCGGATGGAGTTTTTGTCGCCGGTGCGGGTTGGCTCGCAGGTTGGCTGCTATTGCGAGCTGATCGAAATTGGCCGTAGCTCAATGAATATTAAAGTAGAAGTGTGGACTATGGACCGCTACTCCGAAGATCGCCGCAAGGTGACCGAAGGCCGCTTCGTTTACGTGGCGATTGATGAAGTGGGCCGTATCCGCGAAGTGCCAGACCAGTCCTGATCCTTGATGTGTGTAATACCTTGGTCTGCTTTAGCGCCCCGGATTGTTGTGAAACCTTGGATTGATACGATATGGACTTTTTTCAGGCGGTTTTTCTTGGCCTGCTGCAGGGGCTGACAGAATTTCTGCCCATCTCCAGCTCTGCCCACCTTATTCTTACACCGGCCCTGCTGGGCTGGCAGGACCAGGGCGTAGGCTTTGACCTGGCCGTTCACGTGGGCACTCTGCTGGCGGTGGTGCTCTACTTCCGCCGCGATGTGTTCGGCATTGCCCGCGACGGCTTGGTATCCATGGTCCAGCGCCGGATTGTGGGCCAGGGCGCCATGGCGTTTTATCTTGTGATAGGCACCATCCCCGCAGGCCTGGCAGGATTGGCGCTGCTGGATATGATTGATAACGAGCTACGCTCACCTGCGATCATTTTCACCACCACCCTGGTGTTCGGTTTGCTGTTGGGTGTGGCCGACTGGATACCCAAACGCGATCGCTCGCTGGACTCCATTCGCTGGAAAGACGCGCTGATTGTTGGCCTGGCCCAGGCCATTGCCCTGGTGCCCGGCACCTCGCGCTCAGGCATCACCATCACCGCCGGCCTGTTTCTGGGCCTCAGCCGCGAAGCAGCATCCCGCTTTTCATTCCTGCTGGCCATCCCGATTACGGCGCTGGCGGCGAGTGTAAAAATTCTGGAAGTGGCGATGACGGACACCGCTGTAGACTGGACGGGCTTTCTGATCGGCGGCGTTACTTCATTCGTTATGGCCATCACAGCCATCCACTTCTTCCTGAAGTGGCTGAATAAAGTGGGTATGTGGCCATACGTGGTTTACCGGGTGATTCTGGCTGGGGTGATTTTTGCGGTTCTGATGTAGGTTTGGGTTTTGGCCGCAGCTTTTACACCGTGCAAACAGCCAAAGCTTTAACAAGCCTCCAGCGGCGCATACGCCAATACCAGCCACTTGGCACCGTCATCAAAGTTAACCTGAATCCGGGTGTGATGGCCGCTGCCTTCGCTGTTCATCACCGTGCCTTCGCCGAACTTCGGATGCATAACCTGCTGCCCCAGGCTGAAACCCGACTGCTTGGCCGATTCCTGGCTGAACATACTTTCGTTAGGCCGCGCCACCATGGCCGGGCGGGTCACCGTATTGCGCAGCCGCACTTCTTGAATACAGTCGCCAGGGATTTCCCGCACGAACCGCGACAGCGCATTGAACTTTTCCTGACCGTACAAACGGCGGGATTCGGCGTAGGTGATTATCAGCTTCTTCATCGCGCGGGTAATGCCCACATACGCAAGACGGCGCTCTTCCTCCATACGTCCCGGTTCCTCCAACGACATGCTGTGGGGGAACAGACCTTCTTCAACGCCGGCCATGAACACCAGCGGGAACTCCAACCCTTTTGCAGAGTGCAGAGTCATTAACTGCACGCTGTCTTCGTGGTCTTCCGCCTGAGCTTCACCAGCGTCCAGCGCAGCCTGGGCGATGAATTCAGACAGCGGATCAATGCCCTCCTCCACTTCGTAAGTCGTCAACGCATTTACCAGCTCTTCCAGGTTTTCTACCCGCCCCTGGCCCTTTTCACCTTTTTCGCTGGCGTGGTACTCCTTCAAACCGCTGTCGTCGATGGTCTGCTGCATTAGGCCATGAAGGGTTCCATGTTCCGCCAGCGCAGACAGTTCTTCGATGATCGACAGGAATTTCTGCAATCCGGTTTTTGCGCGGCCTTTCATCTGGCCGGCGTCCAGCATGCGCTGGGCGGATTCCCACATTGAGATGCTTTGCTTGCCGGCGTATTGGCGCAAATCGGCCAGGCTTTTGGCCCCTATGCCCCGCGGTGGCAGATTTACCACCCGCTCAAACGCAGCGTCGTCGCGGCGGTAATGCACCAGGCGCAGGTAAGCCAGTGCGTTGCGAATTTCCTGGCGATCATAGAAGCGCAGGCCGCCGTAAACCCGGTATGGGATGCCTTGGCGCATCAGCGATTCTTCCAGTACGCGGGACTGGGCGTTGGAGCGGTAAAGAATCGCGCATTCGGCGCGCAGATTGCCGTCTTGCACCCAGCTGGTGATGGTGTCGGCAATGTAGTTGGCTTCGTCTTGCTCGTTAAACGCGGCGTAAAGGCTGACCGGTTCACCGTCAACCCCGTCGCTCCACAGTTCTTTACCCAAGCGGCCCTGATTGTTGTCAATCACCGAGTTGGCGGCTTTCAGGATCAGCTTGGTAGAGCGGTAATTCTGCTCCAGCTTTACCAGACGGGCGTTGGGGAAATCGCGCTGGTACTGCTGGATGTTTTCGACTTTGGCGCCGCGCCAGCCGTAAATAGACTGGTCGTCGTCGCCCACCACGGTTAATGGCACGCGGTTGCTGGCCAGAACTTGCAGCCAGGCGTATTGAATGGCGTTGGTGTCCTGAAACTCGTCCACCAGAATGTGCTGAAAGCGCTGCTGGTAATGGGCCAGCAGTTCCGGGCGGTGCAGCCAGAGTTCGTGAGAGCGCAGCAGCAATTCGCCAAAATCCACCAGGCCGCTTTGCTGGCACAGTTTTTCGTACTGGCGGTACACCCGCACCATGGTGCTGGTGAAGTGGTCACCGGGATTTTCCTGAATATTGTCAGCGCGCAGACCTTCGTCTTTCTGGCTGCTGATCCACCACTGGGCCTGCTTGGGCGGGAACTGGGTTTCGTCGATTTGGGCTTCGCGCATTACCCGCTTCACCATGCGCAGCTGGTCGTCGCTGTCCAGTACCTGGAAGTTTTCCGGCAGGTTTGCGTCTTTCCAGTGGGCGCGCAGCAGGCGATGGGCAATACCGTGGAAGGTGCCAATCCACAGGCCGCGAGAGGGTATGTTCATCATCTCCTCAATGCGGTGGCGCATTTCCTTGGCGGCCTTGTTGGTAAAGGTCACCGCCAGAAGGCCGGTTGCCGGTACCCGGTTCACCTGCATCTGCCACGCCATGCGGTGTACCAGCACCCGGGTTTTGCCACTGCCGGCGCCGGCCAGAACCAGCAAGTGATCGCTTTCTGCCGTCACCGCCTCGCGCTGGGCGTCGTTCAGGCCGTCGATAATGTAGGAAACGTCCATAAAATATCGCTACTGGTTAAATAAACAGGTCGGAAAGTATACCAGCCTTGAATCGCCCTTGCCGAATACGGGTGCATGGGGGCAAATTCCATGGGTTTTAGCCAAAAAAACGGTGAGCCGCGGCCCACCGTTTTAGTTCACTCTTTCACGCTTTCACGCTTTCACTGACAAGCGATAACGCTTGTTTGGCTAGCCGGCGCGACTAAAACCCGCGGGGTACGGTTTGCGCTTCGGTGAATTCAAACAGCCCTTCTTCGCCGCCTTCACGGCCAGTACCCGACATTTTCATACCACCAAATGGCGCTTCCGGCGTGGGGCCTGTGCCGGTGTTCCAGCCCACGTGACCAAAACGCAGCCCGGCCGCTACGCGCTGGGCGCGTTTGACATCGGCAGTGAACACGTAAGAGGCCAGGCCAAACTCGGTGTCGTTACCGGCAGCGATTACTTCGTTTTCATCGCTAAAGCTGGCAATGGGCACCAACGGACCAAAGGTTTCTTCCCGCGAGCAACACATTTGCGGGGTTACGCCAGTGATGACCGTGGGCGGGAAAAACAAATCGTCATCGTTCAATTCTGACGGCTTTTTACCGGCTACCAAAGTGGCGCCCTGCTCTAACGCGTTTTCCAAGTGGCGTTTGACCTTATTATAGCCGTCACGGTTGATCAGCGGGCCCAGGTCCACATCACCGTTGATGCCGTCACCCACGGTCATTTTTCTTACCCGTTCGGCCAGTTTCTGGCTAAAGCTTTCGACAATTTTTTCGTGGGCAAAAATACGGTTAGCGCACACGCAGGTCTGGCCACTGCCGCGGAATTTGTTGGCCATCAGGTTATCAACCGCGGCGTCCAGGTCGGCGTCGTCAAACACGATAAACGGCGCGTTACCACCCAGCTCCAGCGCCAGTTTTTTCACTGAATCGGCGCTGTCTATGATCAGCTGGCGCCCCACTTCTGTAGACCCGGTAAAGCTGAGCATGGGCACATCCGGGCTTTCGCTCAGCGCTTTGCCGATCATGCTGGCCTTACCCATCACCAGATTCACCATACCCGCGGGCAGATCAACGTATTTATCCATCAGAGTGAACAGCGCAACCATGGTCAGCGGGGTGGCGCTGGCGGGCTTGATCACCGACGGGCAACCGGCTGCCAGAGCCGCCGACAGCTTTTTGGCAATCATGCCAATGGGGAAGTTCCAGGGCGTAATCAGGCCCACCACGCCGACCGGGCGAAAATGCACGGTCCAACTGCAACCTTTGGGCCTTTCGTCCAGGTTACGCGGGCTCAACACCTCAATATTTTTGGCGCAGTAATCGAAGAAGCCGGCGGCGTAATCCACTTCGCCCTGGGCTTCGTTTAAAGGTTTGCCGTGTTCAAGGCACAGAATACGGCCCATCTCTGCGCGATTGGCGGTCAGGGCATCACGAATGTCTTCCAGCCACTTACGGCGGGTTTCCAGCGGGTAGGGCGTGGTCAGTTTTTCGGCTTTTTTTGCCGCGGCTATGGCATCTTGCACCTGTTGCTCGGTTACAAACGGCACCTTGGCAATAACGGCGCCGGTTGCCGGGTTATCCACGTCAAAGGTATCAGCAGCGGCTTGTTGCCACTGGCCACCGGCGTATCCGGTTATATTCTGCAATAACGGTGATTCAATCATTCAGGCTCCCATACATGATAGTCAGGCTGTTGCAATGCTGCTCAAGCTGCTGCGATACGATCTGAACGCTTGATCGCAGAAACGCCAATTCCTAACCATAGTGGATGCTGTCCGGCAACCTGTAAAGCTGACAGCGCTTTTTACGGGCTACGTTTTTTTGACCCACGCCAGTCAGTGCCTATACTCGGGTGAGCATGCACTACCGATCTCTAAAAAGGCCTCCGTAATATGAAAGCATTTTTTCACCCCGCACAAGATCAGCACAGCCCGCAGTCGTACTTCACCCGCGGCCAAATGCGCCAACCGCAAGAAGTGGCAGACCGTACCCGGGAAATGTTGGCGGGCCTGAAGGCCAGCGGTATTCCGGTGCTGCATCCGGCTGACCAGGGCGCGGGCCCCATTGGCAAGGTGCACGATCTGAGTTATCTACGCTTTCTGGAATCTGCCCACAGGCGCTGGAAGGCGATGGGCGATGACTGGGGCGATGAGGTCATGTCCAATATTTTTGTGCACAGCCCCAACGCGCTGAAAGGCGTTCTGGCCGAGGCCGCACGCTACCAGGCCGACGGTAGCAGCCCCATTGGCAAGCACACCTGGGACGCCGCCTACTGGTCGGCACAGACCGCCCTGGGCGCGGCCGACGCCTTGATGGCAGGGGAACACACCACCTATGCGGTATGCCGCCCGCCGGGCCATCACGCCCGCCACGCAGCAGCCGGTGGCTTCTGCTATCTGAATAACGCGGCCATTGCTGCCGAGCGCCTGCGCAGCCGATATCAGCGCGTAGCCATACTCGACACCGACATGCATCACGGCCAGGGTATTCAAGAGATTTTCTACAACCGCAGCGACGTGCTTTACGTTTCGGTGCACGGCGACCCCACCAACTTCTACCCGGTGGTGGCCGGTTATGAAGAAGAACGCGGAGAAGGCGAAGGCTACGGTTACAACATCAACCTACCCATGCCCCACGGCTCTGATGAAGAGTATTTTTTCAGCAAGGTGGAAGAAGCCCTGACCGCGCTGAAGCTGTACCAGCCGGATGTTATTGTACTGGCCTTGGGCTTCGATATTTACAAGAACGACCCCCAAGCCAAAGTGTCAGTGTCCAGCGAGGGCTTCTGTCGTTTGGGCAGCCACATTCGCCAAATGGGCCTGCCAACACTGACGGTGCAGGAAGGCGGCTATGACCTGGACACCCTGAGTCTCAACGTGCAGCAATTTTTTAAGGGCCTGACTGGCTGAGCCCTGTTGCGGTAAGGCACGTTGAAAACAGGTTCGGTGGGTTCCAGCCCAGTCTGGAATCCAGCGTTATTCGGTAGCACATCGGCAAAAAAACACTTAGTGTAGCGCCTCGGCCGCCGGCAATCGGACGAGCACCCGTGTGGTGGAGGATGCCGGCCGCATACCAAGGAGTTTTACGACCGATGAATGAACCCACCATCAACGCGTTGGTGTCGCCCGAAGGCAGCCTCGAAATCCTGTCTAACCATGAAGTAAACCGCCTGAAAGACCGCAGCGAAGGCGGCCTTTACCGATTGTTTCGCCAGTGCGCACTGGCCGTACTGAATACCGGAGTGGTTACCGACGATTGCCAGGATTTGATGACGGCCCACAGCGACTTTGAGGTGCACCTGGTGCCCCAGCCCCGCGGCCTGAAACTGGAACTGATCAACGCACCCCACCATGCCTTTGTCGACAATGAAATGCTGCGCGCCAATCGCGAACATTTGTTTTCGGTGTTACGCGACATCGTATACACCCATTCCAGCCCGCAGTTCATTGAAGCCCAGCGGCACCCGCGGCCGGAAGATCTGACCAATATGGTGTTCCACATTCTGCGCAACGCGCGCGTGCTGCAACCGGGGCGACAGCCAGACATGGTGGTGTGTTGGGGTGGCCATTCCATCAGCCATGAAGAATACCAATACAGCAAAGAAGTGGGCCACCAGTTGGGCCTGCGTGAACTGAGCATTTGCACCGGCTGCGGCCCCGGCGCCATGAAGGGCCCGATGAAAGGCGCCACCATAGGCCACGCCAAGCAGCGAGTAAAAGACGGTCGCTACATTGGCATTACCGAACCAGGCATAATCGGCGCCGAGGCACCCAATCCGATTGTGAACGAACTGGTGATCATGCCGGATATAGAAAAACGCCTGGAAGCCTTTGTACGCCTTGGCCATGGCGTGATCGTATTCCCCGGTGGTGTAGGCACAGCAGAAGAAATTCTTTACCTTTTGGGTATTCTGTTGCACCCAGACAACGCCGATATTCCCTTCCCGGTCGTATTTACCGGCAGGCGCGAGAACGCTGATTATTTTGAAATGATCGACAAGTTCATCCGCAACGCCCTGGGTGACGACGCCGCGAAGCGCTATGAAATCATCATTGACGATCCGGTGCGGGTAGCGCGCACTATGAAACACGGCATGCAAGATGTCGAAACCTTCCGCCGCGCCATGCAAGACGCCTATTACTTCAACTGGACGTTAAAAATAGACCCTGTGTTTCAGCTGCCATTTGAGCCGGACCACGCCAACATGCGCGCCTTGGAACTGCATCGTGATCAGCCCGTGCACTTGATTGCGGCGAATCTGCGCAAAGCCTTCAGCGGTATTGTTGCGGGTAACGTAAAAGAAGAAGGAATTCGGAAAGTGCAGGCCCATGGCCCGTTCGAAATTGCGGGCGACCCCAGCCTGATTAAGCCTTTGGAAGCCATGTTGGAACAGTTTGTGGCTCAAAACCGAATGAAACTACCCGGCACCTCGGCTTATCGACCAAGTTACCGGATTATCAGCAAGGCTTAACATGTCGTCTGGCTAAGTTGACGGACACCTTAGCCAAACGTAACAACACCTCACTATTTTGCAAAAACTGACTGCGGGATGGCTTATTTTCCGCCTGCAGGCAGACTGGCGAAGTACGCCGACAGGTTGGCAATATCTTCATCACTCAGTGCCATTGCCTGACCCTGCATAATGGCCGCCATGCCGCCATTACGTTCCTTGCTTCTGTAGGCCTTCAGCGACGACACCAAATACATCTCGTGCTGGCCCGCCAGATTCGGATACATCGGGATTAACGCAATACCGTTCTGGCCATGGCAGGCGGCACACACGGCCGCTTTTGCCTTGCCAGCGGCCGCATCTCCGGCACTGGCCATCATCGGCAGCGCGGCACTCATTGCAAAAAGACCTGCAACAGCAAAGTGCTTCAATTTCATTCGGGCAACCCTCTCATTTTTTTCAAATCGAATGTTCACAGTGTCTTCTACGCGAGTAACAGCGGATGACGCATTCTATTATTATAACGAATTATCGTTATAGCACGCGCCAAACCCTGCTCAAATGCGATAAATCAAGACGCAATCGTCTTGTCGCGGATGATAGCAGCACCCGCCCGCGATACCACGGAGATTTTTATGTCGGCCAACATCCAAAAACTGGCCTGCTATTTTTGAACATCTGATGGCGGCGGATATCAATAATGAGTGGTGGCATCAGCGTATGGCCGATTAACCCAGCGCCAGCCAGTCTGCAACCATAAACCTAAGTTGCTGTTCGGCATCGCGCTGGCCGCTGCACAGATTCTCGCGCTGAAGCTCAGCCCAACTGCGGCCCTGCACCACAGAGCGGCACCAAAGCGCGCACTGCGCGGGCTGTAATGCGGTCAGCCAGTCTGCGGCGCCGGCGCAGCGGCTAAGAGTTTGTAGCGCCGGCAGGGTCAGCTCAAAGCCGCGATGGCCAGCGGCGAAATACTGTAAATCGCGAGTGTCCTCGGCATCCGGTTGCGGGCCGGCTGGCAGGCTGCGCATTACGGCAGCCATCAGTTCCGGCTGACATTGAACCCATTGGCGCCTGGCCAGCACCAACCAGTGCCGGCCCAGGCGCTGCTGTAAATCCTGTACCAAACGCTCGCCCGCTGCACTGAGCCCGCACACAGCCTGTAACGGATATTCACCACTGCTGGCCTCCTGGCTGAAACCCAAGCGCACCGGCTGCAACCCCTGGCGCTGCCAAAAGGCCAAGAGCGCAGGCGTGCCACCAAAGCTGCTGCCGATATAATCAAAGCCTTCCGCTGTGGCATAGGCCTGAGCGGCCGCTATTAAGCGCTGGCCAATACCGCTGCGCCGCTGCGGGGCCGCCACAGCAATTCTCGTTATCCGTAAACTGCGCTGCTGGGCCGCTTGCGGCAGGCCCGCGTGCAACGCCAGCGACTGTGCCAACAAGTGTCCGCGCAGCCGGCGCAGCCCAAGACTGACCTGCTGCGCTAAAGGCGCTGAAAATTCGCCTTCGCCCTGAGCCCACAACAACCCCACGGTGCGCCCATTCATGCGAGCGCGCCAGCTGACGGCTGCGGGGTTGTCTAACCACTGGCGCAGATCTGCAGGCGTAGTGCGGTAATGGGCGTTCACTAACAGCCCGAAAGCTTCCGCCAAGTCGTTTTCTGTTGCCTGAGCCGGCTGCCAGCGCTCTACCTCCAACACCGACAAGGGATCAGGAGCCTGCTGTTGTGTATTGCCCTGGCCCTGTGCCGCTAGCATGAACAAGCGGAAAACCAGCGGTTCCAACGGGTCACTGGAGGCCCATCGCACCGGCTGCGAAAGAGGTCGCTCTTGCCAGTGCGGCGTGTGTTGGTCCAATTGTTCGCGAAAGCGAACCGCAAACCCCCGCCCGGCGCCTTCGTAACCGTGAACGGTGGTGGCAAAGGCCACCCTGGGCCAGCCCAGCAAAATACGCTGCAACAACGGCGCGGCTATGGCGGCGGCTTCGTCTACCATCACAACTTCTGCGGCAGGTTTGTCCGCCAGCAGCTGCTGCGGCAATAAAAATGTCAGGCTGGCGCCGCTGGTGGTGGTCAATTGAGTGGCCGATTGACTTTGTAGTTGGGCTCCCAGGCGCTCATGGGCGTGAGCCATAACGGTGGCCACCTGTTCGGCCGAAGGCGCAGTCAACAATACTCGCTGGCGGCCCCGCAACAGTAATTCCGCCGCCGCCAGGCCCAGGGCTGCCGATTTTCCGCGGCCGCGATCGGCGGTAATCACCAGCGGACGGCGCCGGCGCCCCAAGCCAAAACGTACCAGCGCTTGCACCAGTTGGTCCTGCTCGGGCCCGCCGCTAACGCAAAAAGCCGTTGCGGGTCGGCGACGACTTAATTCATCCCGCACACGGCCCAGTTCTGAGTTTATGGTGGCGCTCGCGCGCTCATCCGCACTCTCTACCACTCTCTCATCCGCACTCTCTACCACTCTCTCATCTGCACTCGCACCCTCACTCATATTCAGCCGAATGACGTCCGGCGCATCACACAGTATCTTCGCCAAGCGCTCAGCAAAGGGGTGCTCAGTGGCCTGATCGAGGCCGGTGCGGGCGTAGTCCGGGTCAGCAAATGTGCCCCATTGCGCCAGCGGCGGCGTCAACCAGAACCACAGGCCGCCAGCCGTTAATGTGCCAGCCAGCGCCGCCAGCCCGTCAGGCGGGTTACCACTGAAGCCATCCCACACCAGCAGGTCTAGCTCGCGCCCCAGCCAAATTCTTGCTTGCGCCGGTGTCGCTACGTGCAAGGCCGGCAGCGGGCTGTCGGCCTTGGTGCTAACCCACAAGCCCTGATCGGCACTCAGAAATGGCAGCTCTGCCGCCAACCAGTTCAATGCTGCATTGCGGTCGCCCTCAATCAGCACTAGCCTTCGTTCACCGGCGTGCCGCAATTCAACCCGCAGGGGCTGCAATGCGCGGGTACTGGGTGAATCCGGTGTAAACGTCATAAAGGGTGCTCTTGAACTGCTGAATATGAAAAATGACGACGCCATTATGGAACAGGCCTGTGCCCGCGGCCAGTTGCCGATTACAATGGCGCCATGCCACAGCAACCACCCGCTACCGATTACCAGCATCAACCCCACACTGCCGCAACGGCCCTGGTGAAACCAGCGGCACAACTCGCGCTGCCGGAGTTCCTGACTGATGAGCAACGGGACATTATCAGCGCCGGCTTTGAACACGCGGTGATTACCGCGGTCGCCGGCAGTGGCAAAACCACGACCCTAGCTTGGCGTATTCGCTATCTGTTGCACCAAGGACATGATCCCGCCCGCATGCTGGTGCTGATGTTTAACCGCAGCGCCAAGATAGATTTCGAGCGCAAACTGCAAGCGGTGAGCGGCAACAGCGGCTTGGCGCTGCCAGAAATACGCACCTATCACGCCATGGGCCTGCGGCTTTACCGGCGCTTTGTGCGGGAGGGCTACCTGCCCAATTTTTCCGCTAACATTCTCAGCGACCAGGAAATTAACTATCAGGTATTTCAGCTCAGTCGCCGGCTGGTGCCGGAAGACCTGGCAGAAGAGCTGCGGCGGAACAAAAAAGAATTTATAGAAACCGCCATCGGCTTTATTGACCGGGTGAAAACCAGCCTTTCGCCGGCTGAAATCGTGTTTGAAGACATGGAGTTCACCGAACGCCAGCGCTACCTGATTGACCTGTTCCACAGTTTTGAGCAATGGCGCAAAGGCCAGAGCCGTATCAGTTTTGCCGACATGCTGTACGAGCCGGTAATGGCCATTCACCAGAACCCGCCCCTGCAAAGGCTGGTGGCGAATAAAATGGACCTGATTCTGGTCGACGAGTATCAGGACACCAACGAAATTCAGCACTTGCTGCTGCGCTATGTAGCCGGCGATCGGGCCCGGGTAACCGTAGTGGGCGATCCGGACCAAACCATTTACGAGTTTCGTGGTGCCAAACCGGAGTTTATTCTGCGCCGCTTCAGCGACGAGTTTGAAAGCCCGCTGGAACAAACCCTAAGCTACAGCTTCCGCTATGGTCATCGGGTAGCGTTGCTGGCTAACCATCTGATTCACAACAACAGTGGCCGTAAAGACTTACTGTGTCATGCGCATCCGTCTACGCCTGCCACCATCATTACCCTGCACCGCCACGACAATGACGCCGATACCGTGTTGCAGCTGCTGCAGGTCATGACAGCAGAACAACTGACCAATACCGCCATTCTGTTCCGGGTATGGAGCCAGAGCGTGGCCATTGAACTGAAACTGCTGGCGCGACAAGTACCCTACCGCATTGATGCCGGCAAAGGTGCACTGTTCAGCCGCGAAGTGCAGGCCATTATGGCGCTGCTGCAGGTAGTAACCGGACAGCTCAAGCAATTACCCGACAGCGACCGCCTGGAGCTGGCGCGGCAACTGCTGCGGTTTCCCCACGTTGGCCTGAAAGAGCCGGAGCTGGACCAGCTTGCACGCTTTTTGGCCGGTTTTGGCGAAGACTGGGCACAACGCATACTGGTGATGGACTTTAACGCCTTGGCTCCTATGGCCGCCCGCAAACTGCGCAAACTGGCAGAAACACTGAACCAGCTCAGTGGCTATCGCGGCCCGGTGGCCGGGCTGATCAGCGTATACGCCGACAGCACCGACCTATACGACGGCATTCGCAGTCTGGCCCTGACCCACGACAACGCGGAAGAGCGAATCAACACCATTCAAGGCTTTCGCCAATACCTGAAAAGCCTGGACATTAACGCTGAAAAGGCTCTGGCCCACCTGCACACGCTGAAGCAACAAGCCGGCGCCCACCGCAACGACGGGCAAAACACCAAGCCCGTGGGCGTTCTGCTGTCGACCATTCATCGCACCAAGGGTCTGGAGTGGCCGACGGTGATCGTGCCCGGTCTTCAGGAAAAGTACCTGCCTTATAGCCCCCGCGCCGAAGACAATCTACGCGCCCACCTGGAAAGCGAACGACGCTTGTTGTACGTAGCCATTACTCGCAGCAGGCAGCAGTTGCACTTGATTACGCGCCCTGCAAGCGGCCGCCCTCACCTGGACGGCGAACAGGGCCCCAGCCGCTTTGTTGCAGAGTGTTGCTTTGAGCTATCCGATGAACTAGGCGGCGCTTTGCATCAACCAGATGGCAGCAACGCTCTCACGCTGAACGCCCCGCTAACGGCTATCAGCGAGCGTTACGGTCGCCACGAAGGCATAACCCTGAGCGGCGAAACAAGCCAAGAAGACAATGACCAGCCCCTATGGCAGCGGGAACGGCTGCAACACGCCATATTTGGCGCTGGAACCGTTGTCAGTGAGGATGAAAGAGCCTTTGAAGTTCGATTTGATAACGGCGATACCCTCAATTTCAGCAAGCAAAGCGCCCACCTTTACTTCAGCTCGTTAAATTAACACGAACTCAGATGTCAAAATTCTACTTATTCAATTTAAATCAATTAGTTATATTAAAATCTAATAGGTATATTGGTATAATTCCTGAGGTAACATTACATAAGCTTGTTTTGAGTTTTGCGCCTCAATAGCCTAATTTAGCGCAAGGAGTTGATGGCAATCACAAGTTCGTAGATTTCCTGAAACTTAATAATTGAAATGGAGAGCGTTTATGAAATTGTTGCGTCCGGTAGCTATTGCAGCCCTTGCTTCATCTTTTGCAGTTCCTGCATTGGCTGAGCGCCAGGAAACTATTTACCTGAACCCGTTTGCCGGTTACCAGTACTTTGGTGACAAACGCGACCTGGATGAGTCTGGTACCTACGGTGTCGGCATCGAATATCGCTTTTTGCCGAACTGGGCCATAGAAACTGTCTATTCGCGCGCTGATGCAGAGCGAAAATACAGCAGTGGCGCCACCGATTTTGACGAAGTACGTGTAGACGGTACCTATTACTTTGCCGGCCCGGATCGCACCTGGAACCCATACGTATCGGTGGGTGCCGGTCATGCCAGCTTTGACGGCACTGGCCCGTCTACTCCAGGCATCAACAGCGACGAAACTCGCGTAAACCTGGGTACCGGCGTACGTTACAACATCAACGATCGCGTCTCCTTGCGGGGCGATCTGCGTGAATTCCACGGCATTGATGAAAGCACTTTCGACACCATGGCGTCTTTGGGTATCAGCGTTGCCTTCACCCGCACCGTTGGCCAAGCAGCTCCCGTTGCACCAGCACCCCAGCCGCCGGCTGATGCTGACAACGACGGCGTGCCCGATACCCGCGACCAGTGCCCTAACACCCCCCGCGGCGCCAAAGTTGACGCCAAAGGTTGTGAATTAGACAGCGATAAAGACGGCGTAGTGGACAGCAAAGACAAGTGCCCGAACACCGCAGCTGGAATGAAAGTCGACAAAGACGGCTGTGAAGGCGTGGTTAAAACCATCGACACCTTTGAGATTGACGTTCAATTCCCTCTGAACAGCGCCGAAATCGGTGCCGCCTATGACAGCCAGATCCGTCGTGTTGCCGATGCACTGCGCGCAAACAGCACCACTTACGTTGAAATTGCCGGTCACACCGACAGTACCGGTGCCGCGGCGTACAACCAGGATTTGTCAGAACGCCGCGCCGCAGCCGTTGCCAATCGCCTGACAAGCACACTGGACGTTAACCCGGATCGCGTATCCAGCAAAGGCTACGGTGAAGCCGAGCCCATTGCTAGCAACAGCACAGACGCTGGCCGTGCGGCCAACCGTCGGGTTGAAGCTCGCATTCAAGTGCGTCGCTAAGACGTCCAGCTGAGAAAGTGAAGTATAAAAAAGGCACCTTCGGTGCCTTTTTTTGTTTCTATATGATCATTAGCGGCCTACTCACTGAAGCGCTCCGGGCGGAATGCATCCAGGCACACCGCCGGCTCCTGATTATCGATCACACTGGCGATCACATCCGCGCTTCCAGCGGCAAGCGTCCAGCCAAATACACCGTGGCCGGTATTCAAATACAGATTTTCGCGGTTGCCACGGCCAATGATCGCAGGGCCGTCTGGCGTCATCGGGCGGAACCCTGTCCAGCTCTCTGCACTATCGATATCGGTGCAACCCGGAAAGCGACCGCGAACCGCCTTTTTAATAGTTTCAAGACGTGCCTGCGGAATGCCCCGGTCAAAATCGTTCAATTCCACAAACCCCGTTGCCCGCAAGCGGTCGCCCAAGCGGGTCATAACCACTTTGTACCGGTCATCATGTACGGTAGACGTTGGCGCTTTCTGTTCATCCGTGATGGTTGCCGTCAGGCTGTAACCTTTCACCGGATAAATCGGCAGTGGCTGACCCAATGGCCGGGTTAGCTTGTCAGACCAGCAACCGGCGCTGACAACAACCGCATCGGCGTTCAGATTTTCCCGCTGCCCGTCTTTGCTGCGCAACATGATGCTGTTGACACGCCGGTCGTCTGCCAGCAGTTGTTCTACATCTACCTCATAACGAAACACCACGCCTTTTTCTTCACAGGCCCGCGCCAGTTCGCGGCTGAACAGGTAGCAGTCGCCGGTGCCGTCAGTGTCATAGCTAATCGCGCCATAAAGTGGCCCGTTGCCGCTCAGGCCAGGCTCTAACTGTTCTACCTCGGCGGCGTTCAAAATACGTGCGGGAATGTCCATACTATTCAGCAAGCGTTGAGTCCTGCGATAGCCGTCCAACGCCTCCGGCGTACTGGCTAAATGCAACAGGCCTTTATGGGCACCGTCAAAGTTTAGCTCGAGCTCGTTTTCCAGAACCAGGAAACGCTCACGGCTGTGCCTGGCCAGGCGCAACATGGCGCGCCTGTTAAAACCGAAAAGCCCTGGCGACCAGGCGTAGCGCAACGTCGAAAACATGAAACGAATGGTTGCCAGCGACGGCGGCATCCCCATTTTTAGTGGCCCGTCCTGCTTTACCAACCAAGGCAGTGCTTTAAGCACCATAGCCGGGTCTGCCCAAGGGTACACAACACCATAGGAACGCTGCGCTGCATTGGCCTTACTGGTTTCGTTCCCTGCCAAGCTGTGTCGCTCCAGAACGGTCACTTGATGGCCGCGGCGACAAAGTTCCCAAGCTGTGGTTACACCAACCACACCACCACCAATCACCACAACGTGCATAGAACTCTCCTTTGGCTGGGTGAACAAAGCGTAAAACTGTTAATATTGCGACATTCCTTGCCGACAACGTATTGCGAGTGACTCATGAGTAAGAAGCGTCGTGAAATTCCACGATTTGATCACCCTATCATAGAAACCCACTGCCATCTGGACTACCTCAAAGAGCGCCCACTTGAGGATATTCTACTGCAAAGTGAGCAGCTGAACATTGAGCGCATCATCACTATTGCGGTCGCTCCGGATAATCTTGAGCGTGTGCGGCAACTGAGCCAGATGGCACCCTGGATTTATGGCACCCAGGGGATTCATCCCCACGAAGCCGAAACCTACAACGATGAAGTGGAGGCTGAAATCCGCACCCACGCCGGCGATACAAAAATCGTCGCGGTCGGCGAAATCGGGCTGGATTATTACTACGATCACGCTGACCGCGAGGTGCAGCGCACCGTGTTTCGCCGCCAGCTACAAATTGCCTGCGACTGCAACAAACCGGTAGTGATTCACAGCCGCGACGCCGACGACGACATGATTGAAATTCTACGCAAATTCGAAGCAAGCCTGACCCGGCGCGGAGTGATTCATAGCTTTACCTCCGGCCCCGGGCTGGCGCGCTATGCCCTGGACCAGGGCTGGTGCCTGGGTTTTAACGGCATAACGACCTTCAACAAAGCCGAAAGCGTGCGGGACATTGTACGCATATCGCCCATCGAACAAATTCTGCTGGAAACCGACGCGCCGTTTTTGACCCCGGTACCCTATCGCGGGCGTGAGAACGCGCCTTGTTACCTGCCCTTTGTGGCCGAAAAAATTGCCGAAGTAAAAGAGCTGCCGTTGCAGCAGGTGATCGAGCAAACCTACCACAACAGCTTGCGCACGTTTTTTCCGGCGGGCTAAAGCCGCAACCGGGTCAGACTTGCCTAGCCTAATGACAAAAACAGCCCCATGAACACCGGTGCGAAAAAAGACAGCAAAAAACCAGAGGCGATAGCCACGGGCACGCAGGCCAAGCCGCCGCTGCTGCGAATCACCGGCAGGGTGAAATCCATAGAGGTGGCGCCGCCATAACCAATGGCCATTGCCGGGCGGCGGGCGATCACCAGCGGAATAATGGCCAGAGCGATAATTTCGCGCAGTACGTCGTTCATAAACGCCACCCCGCCCCAGGCGGGACCCATGGCATCACCAATGACAATTCCCGACAACGAATAAAAGCCAAAGCCGGAAGTCAGTGCCAATGTCTGATGCCATGGCAAGCCTAGCACCGGTATCAGCAGCACACCCGCCAGCATCGAACTGGCCATTAAAACCAGCGCAATACCCAGGCCCTGCACGTTCATCAGCAGCTTGCGCAGAGACAAACCAGCGTTACGAAGCTGCAAGCCAATCAGCAACAACAACAACATTAGCAGGCCGGTGGCGATCTGATCGATAAACGGTATAGCCGGCAACAGGTAATAGCCCAACAACAAGCCAGCAAGCGCCGCGATCAATGGTTTTAACGCCGCCATGAACAGCCGCCGATTGCCCGGACTAGCCGACTCTTCCGCGCGGTTCACTGTCAGCGGGCGCCAACGGTGGAACAGCCACAAGCCACCCATATTGCACAGCAACAACAGTGCCACCAGAGCCAACACCTGGCTTGCCATGGTGCTGAGCTGACTGCCTAAGCCTTCCATTTGCCCTAGCCCCAAACCAAGCATACCCAGAATCAGGTACACCATAGTTTCTACCAGGTAGTGAATAACCGTCATCGCTCGACGGTTGGAAATAAAAATGGCGAAACCCAGAAACAATGGCGCCAGTATCAGCAGCACTCCGGTCAGCATCAGTGCATTGCGCCGTCGGCACGGTCTTGCACCAGCACCCAGGGCGCGATCACCACTGCCCACAACTCGGTATTGTTTTGGTGCCAGGCGCGGGCCAGATCCGGCGCAACATCACCCACCTTGCCGCTGGCCAGCCAGTGTTCAAACTGTACTTTGTTGTCGGCAACCAACTCGCACGCCACGTTTAACAAATCGGTGTCGGCGGCCACTCGCACAACTTGCCCGCGGGCATAATACGTTTGCAGGTCATGCCAGTGAATACGGGAGGTTTCAAGATTCAGTCGGGCTTTGATTTCATTCGCAGATTCAGAAGAAGACATAATGGCCTTGATGGATGGTTGTCAAAATGCGTGGCAGATTTTAACCGATTGCCCGAACAGCAGCCACCGTTAGGAGCCAGATCGTGCTTTAACCTAAACCATCCAGCCCGAGCCGACGCATTAACCACTTACCGTCATCACTGTCTATTAGCCCACTCTCGTATAACCCGGCAGCCCGCATAATCAGTTTCGACTGGATCACTGTTTCTCGCGGTAGAAAATGTACAGCACCGATCAGCTCCCGCAGCGGCAGCGGCAGGCGCCAGTGCACTTTAATCTGATTGCCCAAGGGTTGTGCCCAGTCGGCCAGGGCCTGGTCTATCGCCTCAGCGCTCAGGGCTTTGTCGCCTGAGTCACAGTACTGTTGCATCAGTTTTAACGCCGCTAAGTCTCCGGCCCGGCTCAACAATCCGGCGGTATGGCAGAGTACGGCAGGCTCACCAAGCTTCAATGCCAGCCGGTACGCACCGTCGGCCACGGCCACGGCCTGTACCAGCAATTCTTTTGCTTTTTGTGCCAGTAACGGCTGCGCCAACTGTCCACAAATATCCAACGACAGCGCCAGCGCGTGATTCAGTGCCATAGGCACACCCAGAGCCAGAATGGCATCCTTCAGTGTTGTCACCGGCAGTCCGGAGCGGCGAAAAGAAATACTGCCCGCAACCGCCAGTAAACGCGCCGTTACTGAAACTTCGTTACGCCATGATCGCACCAGCTCTGCCGCGCTGACATCCTGGCCACGCTCAAGCAGCTCGATTATTCCAGCGGTGTTCGGGGCCCCGGGTAGCTGCACCATGGTGCTAACAGCTGCGGCAATGTGCTCGTTCAGGTTCATACTGACACCTATCTGCCCTTGGGGGAGCAAACTGCGCAGCCGCTGGTGCAATAATTCAACGCTGAACGGTTTACTGACAAAGCCACTGATGCCCAGGCGAGCCGCCTTCAATATGGATTCACGATCGGCCGTTCGGCTGATCATTAACACGGGCACCTCGCTTTGCGAGCGGCGCACACGGCGAATAAGCTCCAGGCTGCTGCCATCGGGAAGGTGCACATCCGCCAGTATCAAATCCGCTCCGTGAACTTCCCAGTGGTCCAAAGCGTTCTGCACAAAGCCAAATGCGTGCACTCGCACCCTTGGGTCTACACCGACGCAAATACTGGTCAGCAAAGCAACCATGTTGTCGTCGCTGTCAACAATCAACACATTCATCCTATGGCCTTTTCCCTTAGTGAGACTTACCAAAACGACGCACCTGCCAAAAACGTTCAGACAACGTGTCAAATATACGATCGTAAACTGCGCGCACAGCATTACAGGCTTTGATGCTCGCACCGCCACATGAACAAAAGGCCAGCTCCCTTTAGGTAGCTGGCCTTTTGTTCATAACGACTTTTAGCAACAGAAATCAGGCATTACGCAGCATTTCCCGAACCACGTAGTGCAGAATCCCGCCGTGGCGGAAGTACACCGCTTCGTTCGCTGTGTCTATGCGCGATAGTAAATCACAACTTGCGGTTGTGCCATCCCCATAAGTGACCGTCATGCTCAGAATTTGCCCGGTCGTGATGTCACCAGACAAGCCATCAATAGCGATGGTTTCATCGCCGGTCAGCTTCAGGGTTTTGCGGTCGGTGCCACTTTGGAACTGCAGTGGCATTACGCCCATGCCAATCAGGTTGGAGCGGTGAATACGCTCGTAAGATTCGGCGACTACCGCACGCACGCCCAGCAGGCGAGTGCCTTTGGCGGCCCAATCACGGCTGGAGCCGGTACCGTATTCCTTACCGGCAATCACCACCAGCGGCGTACCCTGCTGCTGGTACTTCATTGCGGCGTCGTAGATCGGCATCTGTTTGCCATCAGGCACGTAACGAGTAAACCCGCCTTCTACGCCATCCAACATTTCATTGCGAATACGTACGTTGGCAAAGGTGCCACGCATCATCACCTGGTGGTTGCCGCGACGTGAACCGTAAGAGTTGAAGTTTTTTGGTTCTACACCGTGCTCCTGCAGGTATTTACCGGCGGGGCTATCGGCCCTGAACGAGCCGGCGGGGGATATGTGATCGGTGGTGACCGAATCCCCCAGCAGCGCAAGAATACGCGCTTCGCGAATGTCGTCCACCGGCTCGGGCTCTGGGCCCATGTCTTCGAAGAACGGCGGGTGCTGGATGTAGGTCGAATCGTCTGACCACTTGTACACCTTGGTTTTTGGCACCTCTATGGCCTGCCAGGTAGCATCGCCGTCAAACACGGCGGCGTATTCGGTGCGAAACATGTCCGTTTTGACTTTTTCCACCGCCTCTGCCACTTCCTGCTGGCTGGGCCATAGGTCTTTCAGGTACACCGGGTTGCCGTCTTTGTCGTCACCCAGCGAATCTTCCAGCAGATTCACCCGTACGTTACCCGCCAGTGCGTAAGCCACTACTAAGGGCGGCGACGCCAACCAATTGGTTTTCACCAGCGGGTGCACCCGGCCTTCAAAGTTGCGATTACCAGACAGCACCGACGCCACGGTAATGTCACCATCGGCAATGGCTTTTTCCACCGCATCGGGCAGCGGGCCGGAGTTGCCGATACACGTGGTGCAACCGTAGCCCACCAGATCAAAACCGAGCTTGTTCAGGTCGCCCTGAAAACCGCCTGCGCGCAGATACTCGGTGACCACTTTCGAGCCTGGCGCCAACGACGTCTTCACCCAAGGCTTGGTTTTCAAGCCCTTGGCGACCGCTTTTTGTGCTACCAGGCCAGCGGCCATCATAACGCTGGGGTTGGACGTGTTGGTGCACGAGGTAATCGCCGCAATCACAACCGCGCCCGGGTCCAGTCGGGTTTCCTGGCCATTCATAGCCAGCATCTGACTGGAGTGATGATGATAACTGTTGTCGACACCGACGGCGGTTTGTCCACCCTCAGATCCAAGTGCGTTGTCGCGTTTATCATTCGTTTTGGGTGCGCCTTCGCCGGTTTCCATCACCAGTTCAAACGCGGCTTTCATGTTCTTCAGCGCCACCCTGTCTTGCGGGCGCTTGGGTCCAGCCATGCTGGCTTCGACCTCATCCATATCCAATTCGAGGGTAGCGGTATACGCCGGCTCGTGGCCGGGTTCACGCCACAGGCCCTGTGCCTTGGCGTAGGCTTCTACCAGCTCGACCTGCTGCTGCTCACGGCCGGTCAGGCGCAGATACTTCAGAGTCTGTTCGTCTACCGGGAAGAAGCCGCAGGTGGCACCGTATTCAGGCGCCATGTTGGCAATGGTAGCGCGGTCGGCCACCGGCATGTCTTTCAGGCCGTCGCCGTAAAACTCGACAAATTTACCCACGACTCCATGGCTGCGCAGCATTTCGGTAACGGTCAGCACCAGATCGGTGGCGGTAATGCCTTCGCGCAATTTTCCGCTGATTTTAAAGCCAACCACTTCGGGAATTAACATAGATACCGGCTGGCCCAGCATGGCGGCTTCGGCTTCAATACCGCCCACACCCCAGCCCAGTATGCCCAGGCCGTTGATCATAGTGGTGTGGGAATCGGTACCCACCAAGGTGTCCGGGTAAGCCAGGGTTTTGTCGCCCAGCTGTTTGTGCCATACGGTTTTGCCCAGGTATTCCAGGTTCACCTGGTGGCAAATACCGGTTCCGGGTGGCACCACGCGGAAATTATCAAAGGCCTGCTGGCCCCAGCGCAAGAACTCGTAGCGCTCCTGGTTGCGCTCCATTTCCATGGCAACGTTGTCTTTGAACGCCGAAGCGTCGCCAAAGCGATCAACCATAACGGAGTGGTCTATCACCAGGTCCACCGGCGTCAGCGGGTTGATCATTGCCGGGTCTTTGCCGGCTTTTTGAACGGCCTGGCGCATAGCCGCAAGGTCTACCACACCGGGCACGCCGGTAAAGTCCTGCATCAACACCCGCGCCGGGCGAAACTGGATTTCAGTGTCGGAATTGCGGTCTTTAAGCCACTGCACCATGGCATCAATATGGCTGCGGTCTACCGTGGTACCGTCTTCATTGCGCAACAGGTTTTCCAACAGCACTTTCAGCGAAAACGGCAGGCGGTCAAGGTCACCCAGCTCAGCCGCCGCTTTCGGCAAGCTGTAATAATAATAGGTAGTGTTTCCAGCCTTCAGGCTGCTAAGGGTGTTCAGGCTATCCTGACTGTGAAGTTCACTAGACATAGCGTACCTCCTAAGGTGAATTTAGCTCCTATTACTATCGCACCGTTTCGGTAGACTGCAACTCTATAACAGCGATCTTCACTATTCAGCGGCTGAATAGTGAAGCGTTAACACTCATTTTATAGTCGGTTTTAGCGGGTTTTGTAACCGGCGATCAGCTCATCTTCCGGGCCAATCATCTGCGCGATGTCGGTCACCATGACTTGGGTTTTTTGGCTTCGCGCAAGACGTCCTGGCTTTGTTCAGCCACCTGCTGAACGCTCTGGTTGATCTGTCCGGATGCCACTGCCTGTTGTTCGGTCGCCGATGCAATCTGCAGGTTTATGCCGTTCACCTCGGCAGTGGTGGCACGGATTTCGGTGGTAAATTCCTGGGTACGCCGCGACAGTTGCCGCACCCCATACGCGACCACCGCAAAACCGCGCTGGCCAGAAGAATTACAGACCTATGTCTCAAAGCTGAGCTTCCCGTCTTAGTCATGGAAAAAATGATGGGTTGGTCGGCAATTCCCGACCAACTAACCCATAGTTAACGACGGGAACAACGTATTTTTTAGGCGGCGCTTTTGCGATTATAGCCACTGCACCCAAGCCAGTCAGGACACAAACATATTTTGAAACACGATTGCCACTATCACCCCGGCGACCCGGCCAAATGGCATTGCGGTGAATGCCAGCTGCATTTCTGCGCCCGCTGCATGCCAGACGCTAATACCAAACAACGCCGCGGGCTCTGCCCCCTGTGCAACAAGGCAATGCGCTATTTGGGCGCCGCCACCGAGGTAGTGCCGTTCTGGCATCGACTGGGCGCGTTTTTCCGCTATCCATTCCACACTGATCCACTGCTGGTTATCGCCATCTGCACACTGGTGCCGGCCCTGGTACCTCAAAACCTACTGGGCATGCTGGTGTGGCTGTTACTGGCGCTGGCGCTGATGAAATACACCTACGCCGTTATCAATCGCACCGCAGAAGGCCACCTGAAGCCACCACCGCTGGCCGAGGCCTTTAGCGGCAGCGGCTTTAACATTGTGATTCTGCAGATTCTGGTGTTTGCGCTGATGGGCGGGCTGGTAACGGCCGCAGGCATGCTGGGCGGGCCCTTGCTATTAATGCTGACGCTGGCGTTTGTGGTGTTAGCCCTGCCCGCCAGCATTATGGTGTTGGCCATGGAGCGCAGCGTGGGTGCGGCGGTAAACCCCCTGAACCTGGCCACTTTGATCGCCCGCATCGGCAGCCCTTACTTCCTGCTTTACGGTTACCTGATTCTTCTGGTGCTGGCGTCTGCCGCGGCCCAGGATTTTGCCCTCACGCACTTTTCAGAATGGGTATCGCGGCCGCTGGCGGGTTTTCTTAACAGCACTTTTACCCTGATGCTATTTCACATGCTGGGTTATCTGCTGTTTCAGTATCAGGAGGAGCTGGGCTTTGCTGCGGATTACCAAGACGCTGTCGAACCCGAAGACCAGCACCACCGCGATCGCAGCCAGCGCTTTGATGCCGACCTGGACATGAACCTGAAAGATGGCAACTACGATCGCGCGCAGACTCTGCTGCTAGAGCAGCTCAAGCGCGAGCCAGACAACTCGCTGCGCATTGGCCAACTTTACAGACTGCTGGCGGCGCGCAATGACATTCGCAGCCTGCACGCTAACCATCCGCGCATCATGGCCTGGCTGGCAGCGCGCAATGATGGCAAGGCCCTGGCAGACTTGCTGGTGCAGCTGCAGCAGGCAGACCCACAATTCCGCTTGCAAGACGCCGAGCTTTCGGTAACGGTGGCCGGCGCACTTTATCGCAGCAGTCACTATCGTTTGGCATTGAAACTGCTACAGGATTTTCACAAGCGTTTTGCCGACAGCCAGGCACTGGTGCCAGCCTACCTGCTGGCCGCGCAAACCCTGGCCAACGGCCTGGGCCAGTGGGAAAAAGCCACGGCGTTTTTGGGTTTTATTCAACGCCAGTGCCCGCAACACCCCCAGCACCCAGAGATTCAGCACTTCTTGGATCAAGCGCAGGAGCGCCAGCCATTACGCGGCCCCAAAGCCAGCTTTAACATAGCGGACTAGTGTTCTGCCTGGCTAATTCATCAGCCTGTTGAGCGTCTGATGCCACCAGCGTAGCGCTATAACCACTGCCGGTAGTGCTGGGCCTTGGGCGCCATCTGGCGTTTTTCAAACTCCGCCACCAGCAGCCGACAGGCCTCGCTGACCATCAGCTCGCTGCCCGCACCTCGCAGGCGCTCAAAGGCTTTTTCTGCGGTGTTCAAATCGTGCTGTTTCAGGCTGGCAAACAGCACACGGTTGTGGTCTTCCGCCGCCAACGGCTGGTGCGCCTCGCCTTTGGCCAGATATTCCCGCCATACCGCAATAACTTGATCAAATTGCTGCCTGCTAAGCGCATCATCCATCCGCTCGCGGCTAAAGTGGCGATACTCGGGCAGGTCCGGGCGCAGTTGTGCCAGTTGTTGCTGATGTTGCAGCACCAACGCGCGCTGGGGATAAGCTTCTCGCAAAGCCTCAAAGCGCGTACTGGCCAGCTCAAAATCCAGGGTAGATATCGCCGCCATAGCCTGCCCATAAGCCTCGGTAAAAACGGCATCTTCCGCTTCGGGTTCAGGCTCGAAAAACGTGTCTTTCACCTGAAACCAGCTTTTACCCAACGCCCCCACTAGAACCGCACCTGCCAGCAGACCGCCAGCGTGGGCCATGTAGGCGATACCGGTAGCGCCGGCGTACCAGTAATCGTAAATTTCTTTACCCAGCCACACCGGCAGAATGGCGATAGCCGGCGCTCGGAAATAGTTGAAGTAGACGCCCAGAAAAATGAAAAAGCGGATTTTTTGCAGACCGTAAATCGCCACGTACATGCCCATCAGCCCGGAAATGGCGCCAGACGCACCAATCAGCGGCACCAGGCTGCCCGCAGAGAACCCTGTGAACATCAGGCCAGAAAGTGCCCCACACAGCAGATAAGCCAACAGAAAGCGCGCAGCTCCCAAGGCTTTCTCCACGGTAAATCCCAGCAAAAACAGAAACACCAGATTGCCCAGCAAGTGGCCCCAGCCGCCGTGCAAAAACTGATAGCTGATAAGGCTGTGCAGCGACAACTGCGCGGGTATCAGCCCAAAACGCTGGGAACTAAGCCGGCCAATAAAGTTGTCTTCAATAAAAACCCGCTGCTGTTGCCAGCGCTCTCGCTCTACGCTGGCCCACACCAGATCACGGTTATCGAGCAAATACTGATAAAAGTCGCGGTCCATCAGCAGGGTAACCGCCAGCCAGCCGTCTTTCTGATTGGCCTGTAGCTTACGCATCTGCTGCAGCTGGTAAACCGACTCGCTATCGCCCTGCTGGCGTATCTGGCGCAGCAGGTAATCTTCGTAAACCGGCGCCTCCAGAGCCTGCAGATTATTTTTCACATAGTGGTTAACAGCCATCTGAAGCTTGCGCTGGTCGGCGCCCTGATAAAACGTGAACACCAGCACACAGGCCAGCATCAACCCCAAGGTAATCCAGGGCGGGCGTTTCCAGTTAACAGCGTTTTCAGCGGGAATAATCAGCATGGGTCATCACATTTGATCACAATTGGCCACCTGTAAGCCGTGTTTTGTCATAGCGTAGCCTTGGTTGCGCGGTTTAATGGCGCTATCGACCAACCGCCTAATGCTGTTATTGTTCTGCGCGCCAATAGTTCGGTCTTGATATAGTACGGCTTTAAATTCCGGCTATGAAAATCATCGTACGGCGTAAAAACATTATCAGCCGGCCCCCGAATGCAAGGAAACCCCACATGACCGTTCTTGTTTTGGATAGCCCGGAATTACTGGCCCGCGCAACCCTGGCCGAGGGTTTTCAGCCTGATTCATGCGCCGAGTCACACAAACCCCGTCAGCTGAAGTTCCATTACGGCTACAACAAGCATCAGCTTAGCGCCGCCGACATGGACATGCTTACCCGTCACGGCCACTACTTGCGCCGCAACGTTCATCTACATGTGCGCGTACACGGGCATTCCGACGCCTTTGGTACCGACGACTACGGTCATTTTCTATCGCGCATGCGGGCCAGCGCCGTGGTGCGTTTTCTAATTGAAGAGGGCGTGGAGGAACAGCGTTTAAAAGCCGTCGGCTGGGGTTCAGACCGCCCGCTGGCAACACGGGCAGATCATGCGGCCAACCGCCGGGTGGAACTGGAGTACGTGCAACACAGCGTATCCAGCGCGCTGTCCGGCTAAATTGCCCAGACCCCGGACATTTTTCGACCTAACCGTATACTTGAAACACGTTCAGCAGCAACAACACGGCGATCACCAGAATCGCAGCCCAGGTTAGCAAAATACCCACCACGCGGGCCTTGTGGGGCCCGCCCTGGCCCTGAAACATGCCCCAGGCGTGTAATATACGACCCACCACAAAAGCCATACCAACCCAGTAAATAAACCCGCTGGAAACGCCGTTCAACTCGGCAATACCCAGCATTATCAGGGTCAGCGGTGCGTATTCCACCAGATTACCGTGGGCACGCACGGCGGCCTCAAAATCGAGATCTTCCGCAGTACCCATACCCTTGCCGTATTTGAGCCGGTACTTAACCACCACGGCAGACAAAACCAGCAGCAAAATCCCGATAACAGCCGCGAAAACACCGGTTATAGGTACAATCATATTCAGTCCTGTTGTTGACATCCTCCCCGCCCTCTTGCTTCGCTCGTCGCTACGCGAAAAGGACGGGGATTCCTACGGCGATTTAAGCGGCTTGCGCAGCGTCGTCGCTTCGGTGGGTTCCTGCTGCTGACGGCCTAACTGCACCGTTCACTGCACAGGCTATCCGAGCCATATCCGGCCCTTTGAGCAGGTTTAATCCGCGCTCACGGATGTTCTTTGCCGCTACCCGGTCGGCATTTTCGCAGTGGCCGCAGGCCGTGCAGAGAAACAGCGCCTGGGTTTGCCGGTTGTCAGCATGGATATGTCCGCAAACCGGGCACTGGCGGCTGGTGTTCTGCGCCGGCACCGCGACAAGCCAACCACCGGTCCACGCCGACTTGTAGTCGAGCTGACGGCGAAACTCACCCCAGCCTTGATCCAAAATCGAGCGATTGAGTCCTGACTTTTGCCTGATATTTCGACCCGGTTGAGCGGCACTGCCTTTGGCCGAACGACTCATGTTGCTGACCTGCAAATCTTCGACACACAGCAGCGCGTGGCTTTTGCTGATGCTGTGCGAAGCTTTATGCAGGTAGTTATTACGGGTATTGGCGATCTGCCGCTGAATGCGCTGGAAACGGGTTTTGGCCCGCTTCCAGTTGCTGCTGAACTTGGTTTTTTGGCTCATCTGCCGCTGCGCTTTGGCCAGGCGCTGCTGGTGACGCTTGAAGCTGTTCAGCGGTGGCAGGACGGTTTCTTGGGTTCCATCCCAGAGGGTGGCGAATCGGACAATCCCCAGGTCGATACCGACCGCCAGCGGGGAGGCGTGCAGCGGGGTTTCCACCTCGCGCTCGGTCTGGATCGAGGCAAACCAGCGCCCAGCGCTCAGGCTGACGGTGACGTTTTTCACCGTACCCAGCACCGCCCGACTGTTGCGATAGCGCAGCCAGCCAAGTTTGGGTAGGAAGAGTCGGGCATTACCCTGATCGAGCTTGATCTGTTTGGGGTCGGGGTAGCGGAAGCTGTCGCCCATGCCCTTCTTTTTGAACCGAGGGAAGTCCGCCTGCTTAGCGAAGAAGTTACTGTAGGCGCGGTCTAAATCTTTGAGAGCGTGCTGCAACGGATGCACGGGGGCGTCCTTGAGCCAGGGCGTTTCAGCACCCTTGCGCCAAGCCGTCAGATGCTTGGCCATCGGCACATAGCCAATGAACTTCTCGCCTGCCTCACGGTTAGCCTGCTGCAACGCCAATGCCTTATTGAACACGAACCGGCACGAACCCGCGAACTGCCGCAGCTTGCGCTGTTGTTCGCCAGTCGGCTCAATACGGTACTTGAAGGCTTGGCGTCTGGTCATAGAAATACTGTATATCCATCCACATTCAAGAGCAAGGACGGCTACGCCGTCCGCGCTATCCTTCCCCGCCCTGAAGGGCGAGGTTTGCCGCGCACTGGATCAATGAACTGCCCGCGCAGGCCATGCCTGCGTCGCCGACAAGTGACGGAAGCAACCTCACTGTGCCTTACTTTCACCCAGCTCGGCAATTGCCTTGGCCATAGCGCTGTGGCAGCGCGCGATCAGTTCGGGTATGTCTTTGTTGGTCATGCCGGTGGTTTCAATAGCCGGTAAAATCCTGAGCGGAACCGGTTTGCGGCGGCCCAGCCAGCCCAAGGAATCATCCTGGTACTGGCCAACACACACCATCACCAGCGGTGATCCGGAGGCAATGGCCGCGTAAAATGCACCTTTTTTAAAACTCTGCAGCCCTTTACCACGGCTGCGCGTGCCCTCTGGGAAAACCCACAGGCTTTTGCGTTCGTGAACAATGGTATCGCCTACCGCCTGCATGCTGGCAACGGATTTGCGCAAGCGCGAACGGTTCAGAATCACGTTGCCACCAAGCCAGAATACCTGTCCGAAAAACGGCACCCACAACAGCCCCGACTTGCCCACCGCCACCAAGCGCCGCGGCACAACATCCCCCACAATCAAAAAATCGTCGTTATGCTGGTGATTTGCAATAACCACCATGGAACGGTCTTTGGGCATATTCTCCGCGCCGTACAGCGGGCGCTGCATGCCAAGAACGACGCGCCCAAAACGGGCACATACCCCAGCCAGAATACGGTTATTATCCGGATTAAAGGGCCGGGCCAAATACAGCACCATCGACAGCAGACAAAGCAGTAACACACCCGTCCAGGCCAGTATTTTTCTTAGTAGGGCCATAACATAGCAACTCTGTGTCCGATATTTTGGCGCACAAGTGTACGCCAGGTTTACGGCCCGGAGACAGTACCAATTTGTTCAAACACCCATACCGCAGAATCCAGAGCGTCGCCGGTTTCGCCAAACAGCGGGTGCACAAACAGAATCAACAACATAACCAGCCACAGACCTGCGGCATCACGGCCACGCCTCAACCCGGCTATGACGCGGCGTAACAACACACGGCTAAATGATATTACCTGCGCAAAAAATAGACTTGTCATCATCATAATCAGCACCGCCATTTTACGTTAGTAAGTTGCGTTATTGCTGCGGACACCCGGCAGGCACCCGCAATCATTGCAACAGCACTGTATGACCCTAATATGGCAACGATAGCGGGCAACTGTGATCAATTGTGGCAAGCCCCGCAGTACAACTCTTTTGCCCTTGTGCCGCGCGAGCGTCATCACTATCTTAGGTTTGCAGCATTGCTCGCCTATTAACCCCTCATCCACTCACCGGGCCGCCATGAACAAGCATCTGGCACTGATCGAAGACGAACCCTCCATCCGCGACAATTACCGCGCCGCGTTCGAACGCAGGGGCTTTTCTGTGTCTACCTACGGTGACCGGCCAGCTGCCTGGCAGGCGTTACAGCGGCAGTTGCCGGACCTGGCGATTATTGATGTGGGCCTGGGGAGCGAAGCGGAGGGCGGGTTTACCTTGTGCCAGGATTTACGCCGGCGGTCAGCCACGCTGCCGATTATTTTTCTTACCGCCCGCGACAGCGACATAGACTCGGTACACGGCCTGCGCCTGGGCGCAGATGACTACGTCACCAAAGACATGAGCATGGAACATCTGCTGGCCCGCATTAATGCACTGCTGCGCCGCGCAGACGCCTGGAATCAGGCCCACCAACAGCCCGACGAATTGCTGGCAAGAGGCAAACTGACACTGAATCTGGACCGCATGAGCGCCAGCTGGAACAACCAGGCCGTTGAGCTGACGGTCACCGAGTTCTGGATGCTGCACGCACTGGCCCGCCACCCAGGCCACGTGCGCAGCCGTGTGCAGCTGATGGACGCGGCCAGCACGGTACTCGATGACAATACGGTGACGTCGCATATCAAACGTATTCGTGGCAAATTCAGCGCTCTGGACCGCGACTTCAACAGCGTTCAGACGGTTTACGGCATGGGTTACCGCTGGCACGACCACAATGCCTGAGCACGCCATTTCAGGCCTAAGCCAAGAGCCGTGCGCGTGGCCGCACTGAGTCTGAAACGCCAGCTGTTGCTGGTAAGCCTGTTAATGCTGCTGGTTCCTCTTGCCGGGGTTCAGTTTGCGCTTGAGTTAGACAACATTCTGCGCCAGCAGGCCCAGCAACAATTGCAGCAACAGGCAAATCGCCTGGCCCTGCTGGCGGGTGATGAACTGCTGGCACAGCCACCGTTGGCCGCTGGCACGTTTGCGGTTTATACCGCGGCTCAGAATAGCGCCCTCCTGCTTGACGGCTACGCTGATGATTGGCCAGGCTACGATTCACCCGAGCCGTTCCCGCCGTCGGCGCAGGCACTTCTGTCTGCTCTTCAACCTTGGCAGCAGCTGCCTGGGGCAGCCCCTCAGCCTAGCGCGCTTTACTGGCAGGCCAGCCACAGCGATAAAGCCCTGTATCTGCTGATTCGCATTCCAGGCCAGCCGCCTCAGCTATTCAATCCCGGCGCGCCGCAGCAGGCCCACCACCGGTTATTGCTGCAACTGTTCAGTAGCGCAAATGAGCTCCGCATAAACCCGCGCAATCAGGCCTGGTTGCTACGCCCGTCGGCACCCGGACAGCTGCCGGCCCGCAGCGGGGCTGACTGGACCAAAACCGACCCCGACGTGAACGCGTTCTGGCAACCGGTAGCCAATGGTTGGCAGCTGGAACTGGCCCTGCCCCGGCCTGCCGTGGGCAGCCGCATAGCGCTTGCCCTTTATGGAGGCGAAGGCGTGGCTGCTGAAAGTCCACCATTGGCGCAGATTCCAGCGGCCACTCTGGTTCGCCGCAACGCGGATCTGGAACAGGCGCTGGCCAGTTGGCTAGACAGCGGCCAACAACTGCGGGTAATGGAAGAGTCCGGTTGGGTTATCGCCCGTCAGCAGCGCACAGTCATAGCCAAGCCGGCGACCACGACGGACGTCGAACAAACCACAGCACGCCTCGACCAAGCAGATGAAAACGCCTCGTGGCTGCAACAGATTGGGCAAAATCTGCTGCAAGCGCTGGTGAAGGCCAATCAACCCGACTCGCTTCTGGTGAATGAACAGCTCTGGCGCCAGCTCCCGGTTAATCTTCCAGCCCCGGCGTTGATGCGTCACAGTAACGGTAGCCTGTGGCTGAGCGCACAGGCACCCGTGTTTGGTGGACGAACACTGGTGCTGGAGCAATCGCTGGATCAACTGCTGAACATTTCAGGCGCCGCTCTGGGCACCGTACTGGCCCGCAGCTTTCTGATTATTATTGGCTTGGTGGTGGTTTTGCTGGGTTACGCCAGTTGGCTGTCATGGCGCATCAGCCGTTTGGCGAAATGGGTCACCCAGTGCGTGAATGCCGATGGCCGAATGGCGGCCCAAGTGCCGTTACAGGCAAAGTCAGACATCGGTAACGACGAGCTGGGCCAGCTTCAGCAACGCTTTAACCGGCTGATCAGCAGTCTTCACGGTTACAACCAATACCTGGAAAGCTTCTCACAGCGCTTGTCCCATGAACTGAAAACGCCACTGGCGGTGGTACGCTCATCTCTTGATAACCTGACTCACTGCACCGATGAAGCCGAGCGGCAGAATTACCTGACCCGGGCCCAAAGCGCTGTGGCCAGGCTTAGCGGTATTTTGCGCAACATGAGTGAAGCCACACGGCTGGAGCAGAGCCTGGAAGCCGAACACAAAGAGGTGTTTGATGTGGCTGAAGTGCTGGCGCAGGTGACGGCGGCCTACCAGGCGTTGGATCCGCACCACGTTATTGTGTACCAGGGCCCGGAGCATGGCAGTCAAGTTTTGGGGTCGCCGGAGCTGTTGGTACAGCTTTTGGATAAGTTAGTCGACAACGCGCGGGACTTCACCCCCGGCGGCCAACGTATTGAGCTGGATTTGCGGCGAGTTGACCAGGGCTGGCAACTCAGCGTATTTAATCAGGGTTCCCGATTACCCGCCGGAGCGGATATTTTTTCGGCGTTTGTGTCCCATAGAATAGGCGAACTCGACACGTCCGAACATCATCTGGGCCAGGGCCTGCTGATTGCACAGCTGATTGCGAACTACCACCTGACCCGCCTGGAGGCGGATAATCAGAGCCAAAACGGCCTTGACGGCGTAGCGTTCCGGCTGGTGATTCCCGCGGTTGAATCAGGCGCGGATATAAACTCGACGACGCCTTAGCCACCGAGTAAGCGCCGACTAATCAACTATCGGCGAGCGCGGGCCGTGCTGACGAAAGAACTGCTGCGCTGTGCGGCCATTGCGCACACCGCGAGCGGTCGCGAAACGAATGGCTTGCTGGTGCAGGGCCTCACGATCGGCAACTTCGGCAAACAAAGCATCAATCGCCTGCAAGTAAAGCTCCTGGGAAAACGCATAGAACGAGAGCTGCACGCCAAAGCGATCAGCCAGGGATATCTGCTCTTCTATGGCTTCAGCCGGATGAATTTCACCCCCACGACTGTGGCTACTCATATTGTCTGCCATGTATTCGGGCATCAGGTGGCGGCGATTCGAGGTGGCGTACACACGCACATTCTCCGGTGGCAATTCCAGCGAACCTTCCAGAACGCTTTTCAGCGCCTTGTAGCTGGTTTCACCGGCCTCAAATGACAGGTCATCGCAAAATATAACGAAGTGGTAGGGCAAGTCCCACAACTCATCCACAATTTCAGGTAGGTGCACCAGGTCGTCTTTATCCACTTCAATCATCCGCAGGCCCTGTGCCTGATACTGGTTCAGCAGCGCTTTGATCAAAGACGACTTACCAGTACCACGGGCGCCCCAAAGCAGCACGTTATTAGACGGTTGCCCCTGCAAAAAACGTTCGGTGTTCAGCGCCAGCGCCTGTTGCTGTTGATCTACGCCGGTCAGCGACCCCCAGGTAACCGGATCCAGGCGCCGAATAGCACGCAGGCCGGAGCTGTGCCGGCGCCACACGGCGGCCGGCGTGGTGCGCCAGTCGATAGAGTCGGTAACCGACATAAGCTTCTCCCTGTAACCATAGTGAAAGCAGGCACTGTAGCGCAAAGCGGTTTGCTGTAAACAAAAAAAGGAACCAAAAAAAGGCGTGACAACCCAATGCCACGCCTTTTTCGCTCTTCAGTCGTTCTTAGAAGGGCACCATGACAGTCCATTAACGCAGCCGTTTCAGAAGTGCGGTTATTAACCGCGACCTATTGGACAATAGCCGCCTTTGGTTCATCATTTCGCACTCGCATAAAGCTGGCAAACCGTGGCAGGCCGGTGGCGGTGTGGCCGGAATATTTGAAGGTAATAACGCTGCCCGGTGGCGGTGGGTCTGTGCGCTCGGCGTCGCTAAAGCCGCTACCAATGCGGAACTCACGGTTATCGGCCAGACGCACCCGCAGCGCGCCCATCAGGCCCTGATATTTGCCCTTGCCCGGCAGAATGCCAACAACGATCGCCTCGGCGTCGTCAAAGCGCTTCACTTTCAACAAGTCATCCGAGCGACCAGCCTGATAAACGCTAGCGCCACGGCGCAGCATCAGCCCTTCACCGCCGACAGCAATCACGTCATCCCGGCGAGCCATCAGCTGCTGATGGTTTCCGGGCCGTTGCTGCTTAACCAAGGCCAGGTAGGGTGAACCCGCTTTACTGACCAACTCGCGCAAACGCGGAAGACGTTGGTCGAATGTCTGGTCGGCTAACGGCAAATCGAACACCATAAAACGCACAGAACGCCAATCTGCATCTGCTGAACGAACGGTGCGCACAATGCCGGAAAGTTGCGCAAACTGGCCGCGCCCCAGCCACAGTTCGCCGTCTAACGGCTGTGGCGGGAACTCGCTGATAAACCAGTCAGGCGCTTGAAACGGATTGCCGCGGCGGGACCACAGGCGTTCACCGTCCCAATAAGCTCGTACCCCATCCAGCTTTTCGCTCACCCAATAATCCGCAAGCGGCGCACCTTGTTGATACACATTGGCCAGCGGAACCTTTGCTGACGCACCAAGCGCCACGGCCGTCATCAGCGCGAGACTCGCCAACAGGCCTGAAACCAGCCGCTTCATCCATAATATGCTGGACATTCACAACTCCTTTTGCAGCGTTACGTTAATACAGGCTGCGCGGCAGGCGGAACCCACTCAGCAGCTTCTCGGTAAAAGGGTTGGTGTTACTGGCGGCGTGCAGGCGGTAGCGCATTGCACCCTCATCAACTGTGAATTTAACGTCTACCGCGGTGCTGTTGACCCCGGTTAAATCAGCGTTTTCCAACAGCCGGAACAACGCCCAGGGTCCCTGCTGCGACAGGCTGCGGGGCGACCTGTTAACTTCCACCGGCACCAGGGTAATGCGACTTTGCACGTTATCCCGCAGGGTATTGGGCCACACCAGCGGAATACTCTGCCGCGGCCCGTGGTTAAACTCCACCAGCTGACCATCCAGATTCATCACGCTACGGCGCTTGTTGGAGGTAAGGTTCAGCGGCTCTAATGCGAACTCCACGTCCAACGAGCCCGACGTTGTAAAATAGGCGCGACGAATGGCATCGGCGCTGGCCAGGGCCGCCGTGACTTCACGCCGCAGCAACCCTGCGCGAGCCAACGCCCCCGACTGCTGGGGATGATCTTCCACAAATAGCTTTAACTTCTGGTTATAGAAGGTTTGCAAGGTGCCGCCCGGCGCAAAGAATTGCTCGAAATCCTGCAGCGCAGCATCGCGGTCGGTGCCGGCCTTGAAGGGATAAAACGGAGCCAGATTTTGGGCGAACGGCTGGTACACCTCGCGAAACCACTCGCGCTCTAGCTGCGCCACGGCGCTGTCCAGCAGTACCCGCCAGCTCTCACTGGCTAAGTGGCCAAGCATTCGGTTAAGCGGTTCGGGTTGATAGGCCGCCATTCGCTGAAGGGTGAAGATCGGATCTGCGCCTTCCAGGCCCAGTCGCGCCCGTGCGGCTATCAAGGCAGACTTGCCGCTATCTGGAGCCTCCTGAATATTACGCAGGTATTGATGCAGGTCTGAGACCACCAGCATGATTTGGTCCAGCTCGCTGGGGTTTTCACCTTGCGACAGGGTTAACCGGTTCAGGTCACTGAACTGTCTTTCGATGTTCTGCAGCATGGCCAGCCTGGGTGGCGCTTGCGCAGGTGCTAATGCCAGCCCAGCCGCTGCTGGCGAGGCCTGGCGCAAATCGTTGCTTAAGCCCGCCGCCAGCGCTGTGTTTTCACGTAGTTGCTGCAGCACGCCTGCCAGGGGCTGATAACTGCTGCCCAAGCTCTCCAGAATCCGTACGCCGTGGTTCAAATCCTCAAAACGATGGATATTCAGGCGACTGAGCGCCCCACGCCAATGGCGCACATATTCTTGCGAGTAAATGTTGTGCAAGCCGGCCTGCAACTGCTGTTGATCGGCCAGACTGAAATCAATGTTGTCACGCCGGCCCAGCACCCAGGCGTCTATCAGCGCCAGCTCGGTTACCTTCGCCGCGCGATCCAAAAACCATTTTTGCAGGCTGTCGCGCGTAAACAGAGCCGGTATCAGCATAGGGTTGTCATTACTCACGACGGGCAGAGACGTTGTGTCAGCATCCGCAACGCCGAATACGGTAGCAAAGGCCGGGCCGCTGCTGCGGGCAAGATCCCGCGCTGGCGGCAGCTGCTTGGCGGCGGCCTGTTCCAGGTCACGGTATACCCGCTGCAATGTGGGGACACGCCCAAGTTCATACTGAGCCCACTCCACGCGACCGCTGAACGGCGCCAGTACCCTCTGGGCGCTGACGTCACCGGCCTGAGCCCAGCCTGCCAGATCGGTATTCTCAAGGCCGTAATCAAGATGCGTTAGCAGATGCTCCTGGCGCTCGCGCTGGCCCGGATACAGGCGCTGCCAATAATCCTGAAGATAGCCGCGGACCATGTTTTTGCGGCGACCGCTAGCGTCAGACAGCATGCGCAACACCCGCAGTTGTTTCAGGCTCTTGCTGTTGTAGTCTGAAAAGACTGCTGAGCCTGACGTGCCTGCAAAGCCTAAAGAGTCTGGTGAATATGGGGACCCGGGCGCGGCCACCATCTGCTCACTGACGGCAAACATCAGCGCTGGTAAAAACTGATAGGCCAGCATGTCGCGATAGGCACCTTCCAGCGCTGGCGCAATCTGATCGCCCCGGTACAGGCCCATATCCCGTAACCATGGCCAGGCTTTTTTACGTTCGCCAAAGGCCAGAGTGGCGTCGCGCAACCGATTTAGAGACCCCAACAGTTCTGCGCCAGACACAGCATGGTCAACATTAACCGTCGCGGTGTTGTTTAAAAACTGCTGCACCCGGGCCTCGACCATCAACGCCGCTTCGGCATTTTTAGTAAAATAATGCTGCCAACCGGCGCTCATCAACATACCAGCGGCCAATGCCAAAACCGCGGCAACTGCGATCTGACGTTGCCGTCTGAAGCGGCGCTGACCCTGGCCTGCCAGGCCCTCTTCCGCCACAATAATCGCCGAAAACAACTGCGACACAAACATCGACACCGATCGCCGCTGACGCTGGGCCGGCTGAACGGGACCGGTTAACCGGTAATTGGCTGCGGCCGCCGTTACGAACGCATCTTCGGGCACGCCTTCCTGGCGCACCGAGGTAAAATAACTGCCGCGCACCAGCGCCGGATTAGAGAAACCGTCGGCGGCCAGCAACGTGGCCAGGTGGGCTTCAAGTACCGGCGCCAGGCCGGCCATCTGGCGAGTAAAAGAATAGGCCGCCGACCGCGTCTCGGCGTTGTGACTCCCGCCCAGAACGTCTGGAAGCCGTGCCATCAGGCCCTGCACAAGCTGCTCATAACGTTCAGCAAACTGCATTAGCCAACGGTCGTTATCACCGCCGCGATGCAGTTCGAAGGTAAAACCCAATGGCTGCTCCAGCTCGACTTTTGACAAACTAGCGGCGAAGCTCTCAAAGCCGTACAGCAAGTCCATTTTTGTGAAACAGATGTAAATTGGCAGCTGTGGGCCGGTTTTTTCCATCAACTCACGTAGGCGATTGCGAAGACCGATGGCCTGGGCCTGGCTTTGCTGTTCGCTGGCCATGCTCAACTGGGCCAAATCGATCACCATTAGCACGCCGTTGAGCGGCTGATCCGGTCGATTGCGTTGCAGCCAACCCAGAAAGTGCCGCCACAGGCGGTGCTGAATCTCGCCGCCGATGCCGCCTTCATCACGCTGATCAAGAAGCTCGCCGGCAGGATCGATCATCAAACCGGTGTCGGCTACCCACCAATCGAAACCAAAGGGATTGCGGTCGGTGCGGTTGTTACGGGTAACATCGGACAACGCCCAGGACTGCCCACAGTTCTGAATCAAACTGGTTTTGCCAGCGTTTTCCGGGCCCATCACCAGATACCAAGGCAGCCGATAAACACCGTGGCGGCGCGAGCGCTCACCCTGCAGCGCAGCCAGTTGCCGGTCCAGCAAGCGCTGCTGTTTGCGCTCTAAAGGCAACACCGGATCTTCCTGCTCCTGCGCCACAGCGGTTTGCGAGTGTTGGCTTTGGCGTAATCGCCGCGCCAGCATTAAACCCCACAGCAGCGCAACCAACAGCACGGCCGCCAGTGTTACCAAAGAGCGGGCCTGCCAGCTCGCAAGGGGAAATTCACCGTTCAGCGACCAGCGTGGCCCCAGCCACCAGACGGCAGCCAACGCAAATGCCAGCGCCACAAACAGGGCAAGAGGCGCTGCGCGACGTAAATGCGGCGTCACTACGGCAACAGTGCGGCCGAGTCGTAATCCATAAGTCCACATGGCATCCCTTCCTGCGGGTTAAGGTTAAATTCAATGATTTCAGGCTGACTGTTCTAACTGTTTCAGTAAACCCGGCTCCCAGGTTTCCAGTGTCCGGCCCAGCAGCTGCTGTCGTAAGTCCTGCTGTTGTTGCTGTGCCAGAGTTGTCATCCCGCTGTGTTGCAGTAGGCGGTTAGACGCCAGACGCCAATAAAAGCGTTCACGGGGTTCGCGAGCACTCAGCAAGCCGTCCTCCAAAATCTGCATGGCGGCGGCCAAACCGCTGTTGGCAAGCCTTTCACAAGCCTGCTGATAGGCCTGATTCCACGGGCTGGCAGCAGAAGGCGTTGATGTGCTGCCCACCTGCGGCGCCTGCAGCCAGAGCCTGGCCTCGGCGCACAAGAATTCGGTGCCGTCGCTGAAGGTCAGGTCTTGCAGGGTCGGCAGGCGTTCCACGAAAGCTGCCAACGCCCCTCGAATAGCTTCAGCACAGCGGCTATGGCCCAATGTCTGCGCCGCTCGCGCACTGAGCCAGTGGCCGTCAAGCCAGAACGGACTGGCGGCTACGCTTTGCTCAATACGCTGCCAAACCCCGCTGCCTGCTGCTTTTGCCAAGGCATCCTGGTAGTCGGCCACCCGGTCCGCACTGATCGCTGCCAGCTCGGTGCGCACACCGTCGCGGGTTGGCGGCGCGCCGCTGATGCTGAACCAGAGCGCATGGCGGCGCAGTTGGTAACCCAGAGGGTTGGCCACGTCTGTGGTGGTGAGCAGTTCTGCAACTTTCAGCAGGCTCTGGCGGGTGGCACGCTCGTTGTCTGGGTCCAGAGTGAGCGAACCAGGAACTATCACCAAGCTCGCTGTTGCTGGTTTGGCAGAATCTGCAGGCGGATGTTCTGCGCTCTTGCCCGCGCTTTTATTGGCCGAGTTGATTATTTTCGATGGCGCAAAATCGGTGGGCAGTCTGGCCAGTGTCTGTTGTAAACTTTTTACCGGTTCAGCGGGCAGCTTTTGCGCGGACAGCAACGTTAGAATTCGCGACAGGGCTGCCTGGCAGAATGCTTGCCCATCACCCTGGCTGGCATCAAAACTCAGAGCATCGGCATGCTGCGCTGCCCGCTGCAACATCTGTTTGAACAGCATCTTCCGGGCCCGCTCGCCCTTGACCCCGGGGTAGGGCCAGGCTTGCGCCCACCAGCTGTCCAAAACGCCGGCGAGTAGCCACAGCGCCAGAGCGAAGCGCTCACCGCCGCCACCTCTGAGCAGGCACAACAAAAGAAAGCCGAATACTTTCAGATCTTTACTGCGGTCAGAAAGAATACTGAGCGCTTCCCGCTCTACCTTGGGCCAATCAATACCAGTGTGTGCCAGCGAGCCTATTTTCATCAATTCCTGCTCCAGAAAATCCAGTGCCGGATCGTTTTCCAGACGCTCGCCAAATTCGGGCCCGGCTCCTTGGTCGAGCGTTGCCAATACCAGGTTTACATAAGGGTGTTGCTCAATGGTTTGCATAGACTCTCCTATCACCAGCCGCAGGCGTTTCGCAGCGGTTTGATGGCGCTGGAAAAGCCCGCCAGATCAAACACCAGGCCATCGATTGAGCTGGCATTAGCCTGCACTCGCACTTGCGGCATGAGCGCCAGCGTTTTAGCCAGCGCTATGGACGGCAGCCCACGGCCGGCGCTGAGCATGTAGCCGTCATCGCGCAGGCGCCACAGTGACGGGTCACCGTTAATGTTCACCCGTACCCGATCCTGACCTAACGGCTGCGGCAACATCAGCGTCAGCTCGGTAATATTGTTGTGGCATTGCAGTACCATTAAAGGCCTTGGCAGCGTGGCACCCAGAGCCGGCAACGTAAGCAGCAAACCAGCGGCCATGCCACTGTCGCGATAAACCCAGCCGTCAAGGTTATCGCCAGCCGCTTGAGCATAGGCCTGGCGCCAACGTTCAGAGTTGGGTAGTTGTGGCTCCTCGTGGGCGCTCTGAACTGCCAGCGGCGTGGCGAAAATCGCATCAAAACACGCCAGGCGCTGCAAGCGCCTGGGCTCACCGGTACACTCCCGTGCCTGCTCCAGTAGCCCGCCGTGGGCGGGCGCAGTGGGCAGCAGAAAAAGGCCAGCCAACGCCCAGAGACAGCATTTCTGATAGTGCACAGCTGTTTTTTTGATGGCGAGAATCATGGGTGCATCACTTCATATTTAAGGCATTTATGCGCAAGTGTTCGCTTTGGCAATCCCAGGCTCTGTGCCGCCTGGCTGCGGTTGCCGTGGTACTGCTGCAAACGCTGGCGAATCAGTGCCGCTTCAAAGGCCTGAGCGGCGGCTTTCAGGTCTTGCACCTGAGCCAGTGGCGGCAGGCCCGCCAGAAATTCACGATCAAGGTTGTCGCTGCGCTGAGCACACTGCTCACTGGCGAGAGGGGCAGCGCCGCTGTTATACACGCCATCATTAAATGGGTCATCCAGACGAATAACGTCAGGCTGAATATCATCACCGAGTGGGGTCTGCAGGCAGGCCAGCTCAATCACATTGCGTAATTCACGCACGTTGCCGGGAAAATCATAGTGTTTCAGCCGCCGCAATCCACGGCTACTGATGCCCTGAGGGCCGGCACCTTCGCGCTCGCAGTAGGCACGAATGAAATGGCGGGTTAAAGCTTCCAGATCGTCGGGGCGCTGGCGCAATGGTTCAATCCGCAGTGGAAACTGGTTCAGACGGTAAAACAGATCGCGGCGAAAGCGACCGTCATTAATGGCCTGCTGCAACGGCTGATGGGTCGCCGCCACCAAACGAAAATCCGAATGTTGTTCCTGTTGCGCTCCCAAAGGCCGGAACTGTCCGCTTTCCAGTACCCGCAGGAGTTTGGCCTGCAAGGCCAAGGGCATATCGCCAATTTCATCAAGAAACAGCGTGCCACCGCGGGCCTGTGTCAACAGCCCTTCCTGGGCACGATCAGCCCCGGAAAAAGCGCCTTTAGTATGACCAAAAAGCTGACTTTCCAGCAAGGTATCGGGAATGGCGGCGCAGTTCACCACGACCATCGGGCCTTTGGCTCGCGCCGAAAATTCGTGCACCGCCTGCGCCACTACATCTTTGCCACAACCGGTTTCTGCCTGTACCAACACCGCCAGCTGGCTGCTGGCCGCACGCACGGTTTGAAGACGCAACTCGTCCATCTGCTGCGAATGACCCACCAACACGGTCGCTAGTCTTTTGGCCCGCTGGCGCAGCAATTGCGCATCCTGCAGGTGATCTAGCGAACGTTTAAGCAGCCGGCGCTGCCAGATCTGATCATGGTTGCGCAACACACTGACCCATTGATGGCTGATAATCTGGCGCAGGCTGCGGTAGAGCGCCTGCTCGGTCACCCTCGCCCACTCCGGCTGGTCACTGCACAGCACCAGCACGCCCAACGTTCGTCCGTCACTGCCAAAAAAGGGTTCCAACCACATGGATCCAGGCCGGCCGCTGAGAGCAATCAACGCCTGAAAACCCGGATGTTCCAAGCGATAACCGGCAACCCGCGACACCGCGCACGGGAGACCGCTTTGTAACAAACGAGCAAATGGGTGGCTGAAATCATCACAGACAAACTCGCTGGCGCCTTGCGAAGACTGTTGATCGGCCAGCGCGCTGCAATGCAGAGTGCGGCCGCTTAAGTCTAGCTCTAGCGCCCAACAGCGCTCCAGGCCAAAGGTTTTTTGCATCTGGCTAGTGGCTGTGCGCAGCAAGTCCGGCAGATTTTTTTGCCCAATCAGCGCCAGCGCCAACTCGATACCGGTATGCAGTTCCGTCTGCATCTGTCCCATATCCGATTGTCCGTTTTAAGGTGTGTAATGTGAGGTGGCCGTTCAGGCAACCGTGCCACTGAATCCGTTTTCGCCGGCGCTCAGGGTGACCCGCACAACCGGTTCCCGCCGCGCCAGTTTTTCCAGTAGGGCCAGTGACACTTTCGGCAGCAGTTCGCCCTCAATAACGGCCTCGAGCATGCGGGCGCCATTTTCACTGTGCAGAGCGCGCTCGCGGATGGCGCCGGCAAGATTGCCATCCAACACCACCTCAGCCTGGTAGCGCTGGCTGATCTGATTGGCCAGTCGCTCCAGTTTGTCCACAACGATGCAGTCGAGAGTGCTGTCATTCAGCGGCAGGTAAGGCACTACCTGCATACGCGCCAACAGCGCTGGCTTGAAGAAAGCGGCCAGCTCCGGGTAAATCGCTGCGATGAGTGCTTGCGGCTCAGCGGCGTTTTGCACAATGGTCTGGTGGCCAAGATTTGAGGTCAGGAAGAACACAATATTGCTGCAATCGATCAACCGGCCTTCGCCATCCGCCATTTCGCCTTTGTCGAAGGCCTGGTAGAAAAGGTTCAGAACATCTGGATGGGCTTTTTCCACTTCATCCAGCAGCACCACCGAATAGGGTTTTTGGCGCATTGCCTCGGTGAGTAAACCGCCCTCGCCAAAGCCTACGTAGCCGGGGGGCGAGCCAATCAGGCGCGATACGGTGTGCTTTTCCTGATACTCGGACATATTGATGGTGGTCAAAAACTGTCGGCCACCGTAGAGCAGCTCAGCTAACTGAATCACGGTTTCCGTTTTGCCCACACCACTCGGGCCCGCCAGCAGGAAAGCGCCCATTGGCCTGCCGGGGCGGCGCAGATCGGCGCGGGCGGTCAGTAAATGCTGATGGATTGCGGCAATGGCGCTATCCTGACCTTTGATGTGGGCGAACAGATACGCCGGCAGGTGGGTGATTTTCTCCAGCTCGTCGCGGCTCATACGGTTGACCGGAATACCGGTCCAGTCGGCGATGACCGCGGCAATCTGACGTTCGTCTACCCGCGCGTACACCAACGGCTCGTCGGCCTGCAGCTGCGCAAGCTGTTGCTCAATCGTGCCGGCTTCTGCGGCCAATTCGGAATTACCAGCCAATAGCTGTTCTTGTACCTTAATCAGCCGCCCGACCAGCTCACGCTGGGCTTGCCAACGTTGTTCCAGATCGGTTGCGGCGACCTGCAATGACGCTAATGCTTCATCAAGTGCAATTTGCCGTGCGCTGTCTGTTGCCTGCCCCAGTTGCTGTTCACGCTGCAGTAATTCCTGCTCTAGAGCCAACTGAGCAAGTTCGCTGCGGATGTGGCTGAGCTGGCGCGGCGGCGTGGTTAAATTCAGGCTGACCCGGGCGCAAGCGGTATCCAGTACGTCAATGGCTTTGTCGGGCAATTGGCGCCCGGCAAGATAGCGTGCAGACAATTCAGCCGCGGCCTGCAGTGCGCTATCAGCAATCAAAATCTGATGGGCTTTTTCGTAAACCGGTCGCAAGCCGCGCAGTATGTGCACCGCCTGTTGCGGGCTGGGCTCATCCAGAGCAACCGGCTGAAAACGACGGCTCAGCGCCGGATCTTTTTCAAAATACTTTTTATACTCGCGCCACGTGGTGGCACCGATGGTGCTCAGTTCACCACGGGCCAGAGCCGGTTTTAGCAAATTAGCAGCGTCTGATCCGCCCTCGCTGTTACCGGCGCCGATCAGGGTATGGGCTTCGTCTATGAACAGAATAATCGGCGTTGCGGAGTTTTTGACGGTATCAATCACACTTTTCAGACGCTTTTCGAATTCGCCTTTCACCGACGCACCGGCCTGCAGGGCGCCCAAATCCAACCCCCAAAGCGCCACTTTGCGCAGGCGTTCTGGCACTTCACCATGGGCGATGCGCAGGGCAAGGCCTTCCACCACCGCGCTTTTACCAACGCCGGCATCGCCCACCACCATGGGGTTGTTTTTGCGCCGGCGGCACAAAATGTCGATGATCTGGTCGATTTCCCTGTCGCGGCACAACACCGGGTCCAGCTTTTGCTGCCGTGCCAGCGCGGTGAAGTCTTGGGCGTAGCGCTGTAACGGACCATCATCAACGCTGACCTGGCGACTATCGGCGGCGGAGCCCTGCTGCGCAATAGTCGGCTGTTCTGCCGAGCCACGGGTGCAGGCTTCAAACTGGCGCCGCAGCTGTTCGCGGTTGATCGGCGCCAGAGTGTCGCATACCTGCGCTGGCAGATAGCGCTGCGGATTCAGCAGCAGCGCCAGCGTAATGGCTCCAGAGCGCAACTGTTGCTGCCCCAGTTCGGCCGAAGCCAGCAGCCAGGCGTCTTGTAGCAGCTCAATCAGCAGCGGTGAAAAAGCTGGGTAAGGCTCGGCGTTTTGTACGCTACCGGCCAGGCTGTCACCCAGTTGCTGCTGCAACGGCGAATACCCGATGTCAGCCTGCTGAAGAATCTGTCGAACATCGCACAGGGGCTGATCCAGTAATTGGAACAGCAAATGGGCAGGCGTTATTTCAGCGCCTTGGCGACTGATACACAAGGCCGCGGAGGCTTCAAGCGCCTGACGGCATACGTCGTTGAGGCGTCCGATTAACGCCGGCAGTTCAACCCGAATCACGGTGATTTCCTTATCGTGGTAGTTGTTCTAATAATTCATGTACCTGCGCTACACGCTCGTCCAGAGCGCTACTGTACAGGTGAAAAATACCGCCCAGAGCGAGCACTAAAGCCAGCCCAATACCCGCCAGAGGCCAGTGATTGCCATAATGGCTGCGGGCCGGCACACGATTTTTCAGCGCGTCAGCCAGCGGCGCAGATGCCGCGTCGCCATTAAGAGTGGCGAGTTGCTGGCCCAAGCCGCGCAAAATGCTGTTGTATTCGTCGCGGCCGTTGGTCATCACTTTGTATCGGCCCTCGAACCCCAGGCACAGGCACAGATAGATAAACGCCAGCATGTTCTGGTAACGCTCCGGTTCCTGCTCCATCCGCGCCAGAATGCCGAACACTTTTTCTCCGCCCCAGGTTTCGTTATGGAAGCGCGACAGCAGGGACTGCTGCGACCATACGCTGTGGGCACCCCACTGTGTTCCCAGCATGGCCTCATCAATAAAGGCGCAGAGTACGTAGCGGTAGGACACTAACGCCGAGTTTTCATAACCCTGCGCCACCAGCTCGCGTTCAATAACTGTAATGTCGTCCAGCACCTGTTGGTAAAGACTTTCAACCGACGAATAGTCTGCTAACCGGCGAATCCGTATCACCAGCCCCAGTAATGGTGCTGCGGCGTCAATCAGCGGGTTTGGCTCCAGCCCGCGCAGACTGAAGGCATTGCTGTGCATCTCGTTGTCCATGGCTTATCTCCGGATAGCCCAGAACTGCATTTCCAGCGCGGGGAATTCACCGGCCACGTGAAAAGCAAAACCGCTGGCATTTTCCAGCATTTGCCAGGCCTGACTGTTGTCGTCTAGCTGAAAGTAAACATAACCGGCATGGTACGGCAGCTGACGCGGCGCCACCGGTAACACCACCAGTGGAATGCCCGGCAGCTGCAAACTGATCAAATCACGAATTTTTTCCACTGACGCCACTTTGCACTGCTGTACGAAGCCACTGCGCAGGTCGTCGTGGGGCATGTCGGCTTTTACCGCCAGGATGAACTCGGCGCTGCCGATCAGACCGGAATCGTGCAGCGGCGCAACCGTCAACCCAAACTGACGTTCCTGAAGACCAATAGCCATGGCTTGTGGCTCCAGCACCGTGCTCAGGGCCTGGCGCAATAGCTGCATAAGCTGGCTGAAACAGACTTCCGGCAAATCGTGGTGATAGGGCACAAACGGCGGCGGAAGCCGGCTCTGATCGGTGAAGGTCACCAGTTCTGCACACAGTTCTAGCAGTGCTTCATAGAGAGCTTGTGGGTGCAGCTGCGGCAACCGTGACAGGTGCAGAAAGCGCGGGTGGCTGCGGTTCATCAACTGCAGCAACAGAAAGTCGGTGACTTCGGCCACGCCGTTGTGGCCAGGAGCCCCGACACGATCGGCGATATTGCGGGCACGCTCTCGCATCAGCCCGGCCATTTCTTCCACAAACCGCTGCAGCCGCGGCGCCGCTTTTATGTCCAGCAGCGTCGGGATAAAATTCGCATCCATCATCAGACTGCCGTTGGCTCGTTGTTCCAGAATGCGGCCAATGGCCAGCGTGCTGTAGGCGCTAAAGTCTTGATTTCCAAGCATTAATCTTGGCGCCACCCGCGCCAGGTCAACGCTGTGTGTGTCGCCCTGAGTGGTATGTAGGTCGCGGATATCCGTGCAAGCTGCCTGGAAGCGCGAATGCACCGCAGGCTCTTCCGGCCAGCAAATTTCAGTCTGAGTGTTGCTCTGCAGCGGCAGTGCCAGGTAAACCAGCTGATTGGCCACTGAAGCGTCTGTAATTTCTAGCGGCTGCGGCATCACATCATCACGAAGCAGATCAAAACAGGTGCCGTCGGCAAACAGCCCGGCCGCATTGACCAGGGAGATCCGACCAAAACCCAGATATTCGTCATTCAACGCCAGTGCACTGAAACCATAAAGTGACCGACACAATGCCAGCGAACGCTGGTGAATCTGCTGTTCCAAATAGCGCTGTTGCTGCTGGAAGTGCTGGGGCTTTATAAACAACCCATCACTCCAGACTACGCGGTTGCTGCTGCCCATCACGATTCGCCCGCGCGTTTCAGTTGCACTTCGCGCTGGCGCAAGTTCACCAATAGGTGATAACGCCCGCCCAACGGGTCCACTTTGACCACCTTTTTCCACTGCGACTGATTGGGATAAGCGTAAAAAGCGATAACGCCGATAACCCGCGTGTCGGCGCTAACATCGAAAGGTTCTACAAACTTGAATTCGCCCGGCAACACGGTGTAGTCACTGTGATCTATGTAATTGCGCCCCAGGGACAACTTCAGGTTGCTCAGCAGCTGGTCAAAGTCGGCAGCCATCAGCAACGAGCTATCGCGCAGCTCGATAATCTGAAACGCAATGGGTGTCGGGCTCAGCGCTTCATTCGGGTTTACGTCTTGCTCGGCCACCATCGCCAGATCTATGCGGCTGGGAAGATCTTCGGCGTAGCCCACCGGAATGTCCGGGTCCCACAGTACCTTGCCGGTTTTGCTGACCACTTTGTAGGGGGTGCTGCAGCCGGCCAGGCCCAGGCCCAGGATTAGAATCAATAGGTGGCGCGCGATTAGACTCATAACAGGCTTTCTCTTTGCAGTTGGCGTATGTGCTGGTCGTAGGCTTGGTCAAACACTTCCTGGAACAACCGTTCAAAGCCTTGCTGACGGCTGGAATTCAGCTCCTGGTAATAGTGCCGGTACATATCCCAGGCCCAGGTATTTTCATCTTCATCGGTTTGCAGGCCGCGGCGATATCCGCGAAAACGCTGTAGCAGGGCGTCAGGTGACAGCGCGTGCAAGATCGCTTCCAGGCCCTGGCTGGTCGCCACGCGGGTGGCTTGCTGGTGGTGTTTCAGACTGGCCAGACTCTCCTGCACGGCCGCGGGCGCAGACAAGTGCACCGGACTGCGCTGGCCAGCAAACAGGGTGTGTACGGTCGACGAATAATCGGCCGCAAATCGCAAAGGGTTGTCTTCAATAGGCTGTAAGCGCGTGCGCAGCACCTGGTGCCGGCTGTCTTCGCTTTGATGCAGCGCCAGCAGCCCGCTAATGGCCGCTTGCAGAGTTTGCCCGGCTTCCTCCAGCAACAGCGTCATATCATCACTATTAGCCAGAGTCAGATTGCTATCAAGGCCCCGCAGTAAGGGCGCTACGCCAATGTGCTGGCGGCTGTCCAGGCCCGTCTTTTGCGATTGAGAGCACCGGGATTCCACGCCGTCACCCTGCTCTTCCGCTGGGATGTTTACCCCAACATTCGGGCCCGCCAATGACCAGGGTGGGGCTCCGTTAAAAGCGGCGGCATCCTGAACCGGAGCTCTTAATGTTTGTAGGGGTTCCGCAGCCGGCAGCTGTTCTTTTTTAACGCGCAGCAAAGGGGCTTCAGCGCTATGCACTAAAGGCTGCTCTGTGAGATTTTCGGTATCTGGGCCTGTGCCCAGTTCCGCCGCCGCAACACCAAATTCGGCGCGCATACGATAGATGCCAATGGCGATGGTATCGCCCTGCTGTAAGCGGGCCCGCCGCCCTCGCCCGATCGGTTGGCTGGCACCATTAATGTGTGTACGGCCACTGCGGTCAATCAGGCAATAGCCGTCGTCGGCAAAGCGTACTTCGGCGTGACCGCAAACCGCGCCGGTGCGATGGGCAGACAGCCGCCAGGAATCGTTTCCGGCGCTACCAATGGAACCGCCTTCACGGCCGAAGCGGAAGTCTGTGGCGGTGCCGGCAACCGGTGGACTCAGCAACGTAAGCGTCAATACATCGGTCGATAAGGGCATGGCGTTCGGTCCTGCAGGTTAGTGGCGAATGGGCAAGCAGACATAGGAGCTCGCAGATGCCCTTTCGGGACTTAAAAACGTGGTCCACCCCAGACAGCCGTGCTGCCCTAGTACAACCGGCTGGATATCCTGAGGGCGCATGTGCAGTTCCAAATCCCACGCCAGGGGTTCACGCACCACAAACTCCAGCAGGCGAATCAGCCTTGGGTAGTCGTCGCCGTTGGGTAAAAAATCGATGAAACGGCGATGGCAAAGATTGCCAAGACGCAGGGAAAACTTGCCGCTGCGGTCCGCCACCTTGGCACCCACCAAGGTGTCCTGACCCAGACTGGCGTTGGCCTGCCCCAAGGCAGTTTGCTGGGCCGGCGCAATATCGACGTTGCGCAGCACCCACTGACGAATGGCCACGTCGGCCAAGTCAAAACAATGACCAACAATCTTCGCGACTACATCCGCCGAACGGCTGGGGCCTGCCAGTACACCAGAGTATGCCAGCAACCTGGATTCGCTCACGGCCAGGGCCTGGCGCCTTTGCCGATCGCCCAGCCCCATCAATGCAAACACGGTGTCAGAAAAGCCATCGTTCGCGCCCGGGCGGTAGCGCACGTGGTAACGGTATTTGCGCCAGCAACGGTGGAACAGTGTGACCAGGCGATGGTTGAAAAAATCGAGGAAGTGGCGGCGCACACCCAAATTCTGACCGGCCTCCCAGGCCAGGTCTTCCAGATAATAGCCTGGCAATGGCGACTGCGAGCCGTGCAAACCCAGAAAGCTCACCTCCATCTGATAGGGCGCATGCTCATGCGCAGGCGACAGTGCTGACACCACATCGCTGCCAGGGAACCCCAAACCCGCCGAGGCTGAAAAGCGGATACGTTCAGGGGCCGGCGAGCCATTGCTGACTGCAGAAGATTCCATGTCATCGTTATGGTGCCGGTGAATAACATCCACCAGTTGAAAAAAACTGTAGCGCCTGGCGTCGGCTAAAACGGGCTGCAGAACCGCTACATCAGAGGCTGCTGATCGTGCTGTAACTTCCATGTATAGCGTTCCTGATTATCGGTATTCACCACATCCAGTTGGTGAAAAGCATTAATACTGGCATAGAGTGCAAAAAACCGACTCAGCACCGTGCCGAACAGGTAGAGCTCGCCTTCCGAGGCGAACCCCTGTTGGCTTAAAAACAAGCTGGTGCGAGTGCCCCGTACCGGTAATCCCCGCAACATCCGGTCTAGCGTCTGCAACTCCAAGCCCTTTATGGCCGACTGACGCCGGCGCGCAATTCGCGCAGCCTGACGATCAGACAACGCGCGAAAATCGTACAACCGCACCAACGTGCGCAGAGCCTCCGCGTCTGGCGCCACTACGTAGTTGAGCGACAAGTTGGCCACTAATGCCCACAGCAGCCGCCCGTCAAGAGTCGGCCTGATCGCAGCGGTTGGCCGGGTAATGTTGCGAAAGCTGGCGAAGGTTGGCGAGCTTTCGGTACCCATGCAGATTTCCCCTGCTGCCAGCTGTTCCGGCAGCTGCCGGTTGCTGCACACAAGGCTCAGCGAAATGGCTTCCTGCCGGTTCACGCAGGCGGATTCGTCTGCGCGTACAAACGCCATGTAATGGTCAAAACCGTTGTTAAGCACGCTTTGCCGCGCCCGCAGGTGATAATACAAAGGCGTGTCCTGTTGCTCGCTGTCCATGTCATGGCGAAAACTCTCGAACGGCGTGTAAATGCGTGGAGTATTTCGCCCGGCGCGCCCCTCCAGCCAACCTTCAACCTGTTCAACGCTGAACACTTCATAGTGGTCGGGCGAGCGGCTGGACGCCAGAATTCGGTACTCGGTCTGGCGCCCGTTCAAGTCCACCGGCTCACCTTCGTGGCTGAACAGGTTAATGGCAGGCGTGCAGTACAACTGAAAATCATCGACGCCCATACGCATCTGCGCCGGCAATAAGCGGCTGAAATGAAAGCGCAGGCTGATTTCGTCTGCCTGCAGATTCGGCAAACGCGACAACAGACCCGTCACGGTTACAAAACGGAAGGCCTCGGGCATGCTCAGATATTCCTGCAGAAGGCGGTGGCCAGGTAAAGCATTCTGCGGGCAGGGCAACAACGCCTCATCGTCCGCAAAACCCGCAGGCCGAAGCAGCTCGGTGGGCAACGGCCAAGCGGTGTCGCCCACCACCAACTCCATAGTTTCGAGGTAGTGGTTTAACCATAAGTAAAGCGTGGAGGCGTTTGGCTCATTTCCGCCCAGATAAAATTGTAGACTATCAAGCCCCAGGCCGTTCATCGGCTGATCGCTGTGCACACCTAGTGACACCGTGACAGATGACTTCTGCGGCCCGTGCTCAGCCTGCACCGCGGCCACCGTTAATGGATAGATGTCCAGTGCGCGGCAGGTGCGGAAACGGCACTGGATCTGGCGATTGGCTTCGCCCACCGGCCGGCTCTTCACTTCAGTGTGGCGCGGCACCCGCTGGCGTTCGCTGATGGCGTGCAGCTGCGGGTCAAAACGCATGATGGTCAGGCTTGGCACAGGGCGCAAGTAGTTGGGCCACAACAGGTTTAACAGCGAATGGGTCAGCTCAGGAAATTCATCTTCCACTTTTTCCCGTAGCTTACCGGTCAAAAAAGCAAAGCCTTCCAACAGCCGCTCCACGTCAGGGTCTGCGCTTTGCTCCGACAGAAAACGCGAAAGCTGCGGATGGCTTTGCGCAAACTCCCGCCCTTGCTGCTTGAGAAAGCTCAACTCATCCTGAAAGAAGCGGTTCAATTTCATTCATACGCCCGTTGGTGTGGTATCACGGCTGGTTAGATCACCCGGTAATAGCGTTTGTCGTCCAATAGCAGATCGATGGTCGCTTTGTCGTCTACCGCCGCCACCCGCAAATGCACGGTTACCTGAAACTTCAGCTGAAGCGGGTCTGCGCCCTGGGGCAATGCCAGAACGTTGACCCTGTTCACCCGGGGTTCAAAACGTTCGATGCACTGGCGGATGGCGTTACGCACACGAATACCCAAATCCAGAGTGCCCAGGGTAGCGTCATTGAAATCCAGCAGGCCCAGTTCCGGCGCGCTGCGGCTAGCACCAGGGTGGGCATTGAGCAGGCGTACCAGATGGCGTTTGATGGACTGCACCACATCGCCCAGCTCGTCCAACAGCGGCACGGCCGATTCGCCCGCCTGCTCCAGGCGTTCAAACAGGCTACGCCCGGATGGTACAGCGGGGGGTGGAAAATCTGCCTCAGAAACACCGAACATGGTTTATTCCTTGTCCAGCCGGCCCACCAGCGACAACTCAAAATTGGCGCCCATGTACTTAAAGTGTGGCCTTACTGACAGCATTACCTGATACCAACCCGGTTCGCCGTCTACGTCTGACACAGTGATTCGGGCAGCCCTTAGGGGCCGGCGACTACGCACCTCCGCCGGCGGGTTTTCTTGATTGGCTACGTACTGGCGAATCCAGGTGTTCAGCTCACGCTCCAGATCCTGGCGTTCTTTCCAGGAACCGATCTGCTCGCGCTGCAAAACCTTGATGTAATGCGCAAGACGATTAACCACCATCATGTAAGGCAACTGGGTGCCTAGCTTGTAATTGGTCTCGGCGATTTTGCCATCACGGGTATTCGGAAACTGACGGGTTTTCTGCACCGAGTTTGCAGAGAAAAACGCTGCGTTGTCGCTGCCTTTGCGCATGGTGAGTGCAATAAAACCTTCATCCGCCAGTTCGAATTCGCGGCGATCGGTGATCAGTACTTCGGTGGGAATTTTTGCTTCCAGCTGGCCAAAGGATTCAAACAGGTGCACTGGCAGATTTTCCACCGAACCGCCACTTTGCGGGCCGATGATATTCGGACACCAGCGGTACTTGGCAAAGCTTTCGCTCAGCCGGGTGGCCAGAAGATACGCCGTATTGCCCCACAGATAATGCTCGTGGTCAGCGGATACGTCTTCTTTGTAATTAAAACTTCGCACCGGATTCTCAGCCGGGTCATAAGGCGTGCGCAGCAAGAAGCGCGGCGCGGTCAGGCCCAGGTAGCGAGCGTCTTCAGATTCGCGCAGGCCGCGCCATTTGGCGTAGCGAGGGCCCTCGAAGACCGCTTTCAATTCCTTGATGGCCGGCAACTCCTGATAGCCGTCTACGCCGAAAAACGACGGCGCCACCGATGACAAAAACGGTGCATGAGCCATGGCACCAACAGAAGCCACATAGTGCAGAAGCTTGATGTCTGCCGCGCCGGGGCTGAAGGCGTAATTGCCCACCACCGCGGCCACCGGTTCACCGCCAAACTGGCCGTATTCGGTGGCGTAAATGTGCTGGTAAAAGCCTGTTTGAGTCACATCCGGAGCGAACTCGAAGTCTTCCAACAGCTCGGCTTTGGTGGCGTGCAGAATGTCTACTTTGATGTTTTCGCGGAAGTCGGTGCGGTCGACCATCAGCTTGAGTCCGCGCCAGGACGATTCCAACTCTTGTAGGCTAGGCGCGTGCAGAATTTCATCCATCTGCGCGCTGATTTTACGATCCAGCTCCACTACCATCTGGTCCACCAGCGCTTTGTTCACCGGCTGGCCTTTTTCATCACTTCGCAGCAGATTGGTGATGAAGGTGGCAACGCCTTTGCGCGCTACCTCATAGCCTTCATCCGCTGGCGCCATTCTGCTGTTGGCCATTACCTGGTCCAGCAAAGAACCCTCCACAACAGTTTCAGCAACCGTGTGCTGCCCGGCAGTATCAGACATACCAATTCCTTTTAGTACGTGTTTCTTCGTGAGGTTTATATCAAGGTTACGGTATAGCGGTGACCGTTACTCGCCGTCGGTGGCCAGTTGCAGTTCGCTCAGCAGTTGCTCCCGGGCGTTGTCGTTGTTCAGCAATTCTTGCAGTTTATTGCGAAACGACGGCACGTTGCCCAGCGGGCCTTTTAAGGCGACCAAGGCTTCACGCAGCTCAATCAGCTTGCGCATTTCTGGAACCTGGCGGGCAATACTGTCGGGGGAAAAGTCTTCAAGGCTGTGAAACGCCAGATTGACCGCGAGGGCTTCGGCCTCTGGATCCAGCTTATTGCCAACACTGGCTGAAAGATTCAGTCCGGCCTCTTTGATCACCGAACGAAAATTGCCTTTGTCTACGCTGACGGCTTTGCGTTCTTCGATAGGGGTAGTTTCGGCATGGCCCTTAAAATCGCCAACAACGAACAGCTTGAGTGGCAGCTCGGTTTCGGCCTGACTATCGCCAGTAGCGGGTACATATTTGATATTGATGCGCTCTTTTGGCGCAACAGAACCGTCTTTTGCAGACATGGCTTGCTTCCTGTGCAATTCCTTTGCAATGTTACTTCCTTGATTGCGCACCATCCTGGTGGGCAAGTGGCAGTACCTTACCTAGAGAACTCTTGCCCATCAAGCCAAACTTTGCCTTGCACATGCAGAATGTGAACACGATCAGGTTTTCGCTCCAAAACATCACGCTTTGAACTGTGACGACAACCACCGTGCCCGCTATACTCGCTCCAGCAGCCACAGGAGAGCCACCATGAGTGATTTAAAAGCCCAATTTGATGAAGCCGTGAATGAGGTGCAGAACGCCGACGGCGACTTTAAGCCTTCGACTGAAATGAAACTCGAATTCTATGCGCTGTACAAGCAGGCAACCGTCGGCGATGCCAGCGGTAAGCGTCCTGGAATGATGGATTTTGTGAGTCGGGCAAAGTACGACGCCTGGGCCAAACTGGAAGGTGCGTCAAAAGACCAGGCAATGCAGCAGTACATCGACAAACTCGTTGCGGTTAAGTAGCGCCGTGGGCCGGCCATGAAAACCAATCTGATTACCCGCGAAGGCTATGATTTGCTGCAGCAAGAGCTGGATCAGCTCTGGCGTCACGAACGCCCGGAGGTTACCCGCAAAGTAACCTGGGCCGCCGGCCTTGGCGATCGCTCTGAAAACGCTGATTATCAATACAACAAAAAGCGACTGCGGGAGATAGACCGTCGCGTGCGCTATCTGCGCAAGCGTTTTGAAGAATTGAAGGTGGTTGCCTATTCGCCCGAGCAAGAAGGTAAGGTATTTTTTGGCGCCTGGATCAGCCTGCTGGACGAAGACGACAAGCCACTGACGTTCCGCATTGTAGGGCCTGACGAAATCTACGGCCGCAACGATTACGCCTCTGTCGACGCACCCCTGGTGCGCGCCTGCCTGAAAAAAGAGGTGGGTGACGAAGTGGTGGTTATACTGCCGGCCGGCGAAAAAACTTGGCTCATTGAGACCATTCGCTACCCTTGCTGACATTCCATGAACGCTGACAGCAGACATAAAAAAACCCCGTTAAACGGGGCAAGGTTCGCGCTGTCTGGAGTCCCAGCTTCTGAATAAAACAAGTATACTCCAACACTATTACCAATGGGTGTCGGGGCCATTACCCGTTGGTCACAATTGATTGCTGAGCGCTACCGTTCACCATAATTAGGTTGTGCGCTCTAGTCGCCCGGCGTAACGTTCAGCCAACGCAGTTACATTCACAACGGAGGCTGTTATGAACCGTCAAAAATTACAGGACCTGGCGCTACAAGGTGTCGACACCCTGGGTTATCAGCTGGACCGTTTCGGTATTACCAGTAAGGTAAATCGCCATAATCTGGCGGCTTATCTGATGCACGGGCAGAAACAGCTAGAAGGCGAGTGGGACAGTTTACAGGTTCGTTTTGATCTGCAAAAAGCCCGCTTCGAAAGACTGAGTGAAACGGTTGAACAGAGGGCTAATCGCCTGTTACGCCCAGTCAAGCAAGATAAACAACAGGGCTGAATCCGCCTTCAGACTATGCTGGTGTCGTCGTCAATCGCCGGGTTAGCAGCGTTGATGGTTTTTCTACGCCGCTTTTTGCGCTCTTTCACCACCGCCGGCATACGCACGGTAATGGTCAACCCCGGCGACTCTTCGCCGGGGTGAGTGTCCGTCAGGTCGATGCGGGCCTGATGAATTTCCGCAACCGCATTCACCAGGCTAAGGCCAAGCCCGTTACCCGGCAAAGAACGGCTTTTACCCACCCTGTAGAAGCGTTGAAATACCTGGCTCTTCTCTTCGTTTGGAACGCCAATACCGCTGTCTTGCACCGAAAATACCGCTTCGTCGTTTTCTTTGCGCACAACAATGCGAATAGTGCCGTGTTCCGGGGTGTACTTGATGGCGTTATCAATCAGATTACTGAACATCTGGAACAGCAGATCCCGGTCGCCTTCAACGTTTACACCTTGTTCCAGCTCTTGCTCGAAGTTCTGATCTTTAACTTCGGCCAGTGCTTCGTAAAGTTCGCAGGCGTCTTCCACCAGAGCGTCTATTGCCACGGTTTTCACATCCCCGGCATTGCCACGACTTTCCAGGCGGGCAATGCGCAGCAGGGCGTTAAACGTGGCTAGCAGTTGGTCGGCTTCGGCCACCGCACGTCTGGCCTGCTCACGGGCTTCATCGTTATCGACCGACATCAGGGTATTTTCAAGCTGATTACGCAAGCGGGTCAGCGGGGTGCGCAAATCGTGAGCGATGCTGTCGGATACATGGCGAATACCCTCCATCAGATACACGATACGGTCCAGCATCTGGTTCAGGTTTTCCGCCAGCTGGTCGAAATCGTCTTCGGTTCCGCGATTTGGAATACGCAGTGACATGTGCCCGCTCATAATTCGGCGCGAGGTGTTATTGATGATTTCAATGCGGCGAGTGGTACTTCGGCTCATCAAAAAACCGCCCAGCAGGGCCAGAGCAAGGGTAATGCCCATGCCCCAATTGATGGTGTTTTCAATGACCTTTTTAACGTTGGTCAGCTCTTCCACATCGCGGCCCACCAACAGCAGCAAACCGCCCTGCACTTCGAAGATTCGCGCGCGGGCCAGGCGCTGATTGCCCATCCAGCCTACTGATTCATCGAGTTTGAAGTTGATCCAGCCGGTTTCCGTGGGGGTGCTTTGCGGCCATTTCTGGATGTTACCGGCGAGCTTGACATGCTCGTCGGTGGTCAGCAGATAAATAGACTTTGCGTTGGGCTCGCGGGCCACACGCTCACGGATGATGGTAATCAGGCCGTTCACACCGCGCCCACGATATTGCTCTGCAAGGCCCGCAATTTCGGCTTCAATAGTGGCATCTGTCTGGGCTGTCATAAAACCGGCTGTACGCCAGTATATGAACGCCAGAAGCAAGAACACCGAGGTGGCAAAAACCACCATATAGAGCAGTGCCAGCTGGAACGACGACGTTCTGAGCTGGCTAAGCAGTTTCACGCAGCATGTATCCTGCACCGCGAACGGTTTGCAGCAGCGGCGTATCAAATTCTTTGTCGATCTTCGCCCGCAGACGGCTTATGTGCACATCAATCACGTTAGTCTGGGGGTCAAAATGATAGTCCCAGACTTTTTCCAGCAGCATGGTACGAGTAACCACCTGACCGGCGTTGCGCATCAGATATTCCAGAAGGCGGAATTCCCGCGGCTGTACGTCGATATTCTGGCCTGCGCGCTTCACCGTGCGTGCCAGCAGATCCATTTCCAGATCGGCCACATGCAATACAGTCTCGGTTTCTGCTGCCTGGCGATTACGACGAATCAGAGATTCGATACGAGCCAGCAACTCGGTAAACGAGAACGGCTTGGTGAGATAGTCATCGCCGCCACCACGCAGGCCCTCTACCCGGTCGTCCACATCGCCTAGGGCGCTGAGAATCAAAATGGGCACCTGATTGCCTGTAGCGCGAACGGTTTTGATGATGGCGAGGCCATCCATGCCAGGCAACATGCGATCGACAATCATAATGTCGTATTCTTCGCTGGCTGCCATCAACATGCCTTTTTTGCCGTCGTCCGCGTGATCCACCACAAAGTCAGATTCCCGCAGGCCTTTCACCAGATAACTTGCTACGTCATGATCGTCTTCTATGACCAGTGCTTTCACCGGTATTCCTCCCGCTGGCCTATGATAGTGTTCCAAGGGTACGAATAACCCGGCCGCTGAGCCAGTTACCATCTTGTAAGAGGCTGTCGCCTATGACGACGCAACACTTACGAAAACGCCACCGGGCGCAAAAGCGGCGGTGGCGTTAATTGGCAGAGCCTTGTTAACGCTGCAGTTAAGCAGTTAAAGTCAGGCCGCTTCTTGCATCTGCAGACGTATTTTCTTCATCGCATTTTTTTCCAGTTGACGGATGCGTTCGGCAGATACCCCATAACGATCGGCCAACTGGTGCAAGGTCGATTTGGTCTCTGACAGCCAGCGCTCGCGCAGAATATCCTGGCTGCGATCGTCCAGGCTGGACAGAGCCTGCATCAGACGCCCGTTGGAATCTTCAGTCCAGTTGGAGCGTTCCAGCTGGGTAGCCGGATTGCTGCGGTGATCTTCAAGATAATACGCCGGCGCCTGGTAGGCACTGTCTTCGTCATCGTTCATCGGGCCGTCAAAAGCCGTATCGTGAGACGACAGGCGGCCTTCCATTTCGCGTACCACGCGAGCTTCCACGCCTAAGTCTGCGGCCACTGCGTTTAGCTCATCGTGGCTCAACCAGGCCAATTTCTTTTTCTGACCGCGCAGATTAAAAAATAGCTTACGTTGGGCTTTAGTGGTCGCCACTTTCACAATGCGCCAGTTGCGCAAAATGAATTCATGAATTTCTGCTTTGATCCAGTGCACCGCGAACGACACCAGCCGCACACCGTATTCGGGGTTGAAGCGTTTAACGGCTTTCATCAGACCCACGTTACCTTCCTGCACCAAGTCAGATTGATTCAGGCCATAACCGGAATAACTACGGGCAATGTGAATCACAAAACGCAGATGCGACAGAATCAACTGGCGGGCAGCGTCTACGTCGCCCTCGTAATACAGGCGTTCCGACAATGCGCGCTCTTCATCCACTGTTAAAATGGGTATGCGACTCGCAGCCTGAATGTAAGACTCGAGATTAGCGCCCGGAACCAGCTTGTCCATCAGCTGTAAACTTGTGCCCATGCTTTATTCCTCCGAATCTCTACACTGTAAAAAAAGGCAATGGGCCATGAGACCACAAAATGCCCTGAAAGTTCCTGAACGCATCATTAAAACGCGGTAAATATGGGTGTTTACAGACTTCCGGCCGGCTATTCTAATGGTCTCCGGGCTCCATGTCATCCAAGTGTCTTCGCACCGCCACCCAAGCACCCAGCCAGCCCAATGTCATGGCAGTAAAAATCAACATTATTGCGTTTTCAAAGCCCAACCCACTCAGAACGAAATCACTGTGATACAACGCCGCTAATCTTGCTACCGGTGCGCTTAGCCACCAAAAAGTAATGAGTAGCAACAGCCACGCCACTAATCCGCCACCCAAACCAAACCAGGCGCCGGTGTACAGAAAGGGGCGGCGCACAAAAGCGTCAGTGCCACCCACCAGTTTGGCCACCAGAATTTCATCGCGCCGGCTTTCAATGGCCAAGCGCACGGTGTTACCAATAACTAGTACGACCGCAACCGCCAACAAGATTGCCAGCGCCAGAGCCGCCCGCGTCAATAAACCGGCCAGGGCATTCAGCCGCTGCAACCAGCCCAGGTCCACCTGTACACGCTCCACTGCAGGCAGGCCTTGAAGGTACTCCACTAAAGCCTCTACACCGTCGGTACTGCGATAACTCGCCTCCGGCGTAATTAATAGGCTGTGCGGCAGCGGGTTCTCCTGCAGAAAGTCCAGTGCGTCGGCAAGCCCGGAGCTGACGCGAAACTCCGCCAGGGCGCGCTCGCGGTCTACCAGCTCTACAAACGCCACCCGACTGTCGGTGTCTATCTGATCAGCCAGCGCATTGGCCTGCGGCAAAGGCGTTTCAAGGCCAAGGTAAACCGTCACTCGCGCGCCATTTTCCCAACCGGCACTGACATTCTGCAAACTGGCCAGCAGCAGCAATAATGCCACCGGCAGCGCCAACGCAACGCCCATAACGGCCCAGGTCATCATGCTGGACACCGGGTTGCGCCACATGCGCACTATGCTATCGCGGGCTACTGTGCGGTGGTGGTCCAGATAACTGCCCGCAACCTGCTTCAGCGGCGAGGCGCTTTGGCGAGCGCCGCCGGAGCGCGGTACCGGTGCTTTAGCCATGATTAGCCTCCGTCCGCGGGCGGCCATCAGCCACCAGCTGGCCTTGGTCTAGCCTTAGGGTGCGGCGGTTCATGTCGTTAATCAGTGTAATGTCGTGGCTGGCAATCAACACGGTTACGCCAACCTGACTGAACTGGCCAAACAGATTCATTATATCGGCAGACAGCTCCGGGTCGAGGTTACCGGTAGGTTCATCGGCCAGCAGCACCGGTGGCTTATTCACCACCGCCCGGGCAATGCCGACGCGCTGCTGTTCGCCACCAGACAACTGCAGGGGGTTCATCTTCTCTTTGCTCAGCAGACCCACTTTGTCCAACGCCGCGCGCACCCGCCGGCCAATGTCACCCGGGGCGACTCCGATGACCTGCAGCGGCATGGCGACGTTGTCAAATACGGTGCGGTCAAACAGCAACTGGTGGTTCTGAAACACCACGCCGATGTGACGGCGAATGTAGGGAATTTGCCGCCGCGGCAGGCTGTTCAACAACTGCCCGCCAACCCATACTTCACCGGCGCTGGGGCGCTCCATCACCATCAGCAGTTTCAGCAAGGTGCTTTTACCGGCTCCAGAATGCCCGGTCAGAAACGCCAGTTCGCCCCGATTAAGAGCAAAGTTCACCTGTCGCAGCGCGGTGTGATCGCTGTCATAGCGTTTCGTGACCTGGCGGAACTCGATCATCACAATCCCTGGTGGTTGGCGCTCAAACGTTAGTCAAACAGAGCGTCGACAAAGGCACGGGCGTCAAAGCTGCGCAGGTCTTCAACCTGCTCCCCTATGCCAATAAAGCGAATCGGTAGTTGCAGCTGGCGAGCAATCGCGAACACAATGCCGCCTTTGGCCGTGCCGTCGAGTTTGGTCAGAGTGATGCCGCTGACGCCCACCGCTTGCTGAAACACCTGGGCCTGATTCAATGCGTTCTGGCCGGTGCCGGCATCCAGCACCAACATAACTTCGTGAGGAGCTGCGGTATCGAGCTTTTTCATCACCCGCACGACTTTTTCCAGCTCGCTCATCAAGTTGTCTTTGTTCTGAAGACGCCCGGCCGTGTCGGCAATGACCACGTCAATGCCGCGGGACTTGGCCGACTGAATGGCATCAAAAATAACAGACGCGCTGTCGGCGCCGGTGTGCTGGGCAATCACCGGGACTTTATTGCGGTCGCCCCAAACCTGCAACTGCTCCATTGCGGCGGCGCGGAATGTATCACCTGCGGCTAGCAAGACAGACATGCCTTCGTCTTGAAATTTCTTGGTGAGCTTGCCAATGGTGGTGGTTTTTCCAACCCCGTTCACGCCAACCATAAGAATGACATAAGGCTTCGTCTGGGCGTCGATCACAAGCGGCTTACTAACATCTTTTAATAAACCGTGGAGCTGGTCACGCAGCGCCTGGCGCAGGGCTTCGCCATCTTTGAGCTGATCGCGTTTAAGCTTCTCAGTCAGCGATTCAATAATTTCGGTGGTTGCGGTTACGCCTACGTCTGCCATTAACAGTGTGGTTTCAATTTCTTCCAGCAGGTCTGCGTCAATCTTCTTGCCCGCCGAGAACATATCCGCCAGGCCGCCGGTAAAGCTAGCGCGGGTTTTGCCCAAGCCGCGGCGAATGCGCTCAAGAACGCTAATCTGGGGCTCGGGCTCAACTAACGGTTGTTGAGGTAAAACCTCCGGCTTGGGCGCTGCCGGTTCGGGTACGATGGCCGCCTGTTTAGACTGGGGCTCAGCCACAGCGGTGTCGACCGGCTCGGCATCAGGCTCTGGCTTTGTTTCAGGCAGCGGTTGCGGCGCAGGAGCGGCTTGCGAGTCTGGCTGGCGCAACTTGAACGTGCGCGGGCGCGGAATCTTTCGCCGGTTGCTGGCCAGATCCAGCACGAACAACAAAACAAGCAAGGCCGCAAGGCCAATTGAAATCCACTCTGCCGTTATAGTCATACCATTGAATCCAAAAATAAGCGGGACAAATTAGGCCGCCATTCTAACAGACTGCGGCCGGTTAGCGAGGTAGCGCACACGGCGACGCTTTTGTTTTATCATGGGCCGGCCCAGACACCGCCTTTCAGGACCCATGCCATGCCTCAGCGCCGCAACTCACCGCGCCTTTTGCCCAAGCAACACGCCGCCGATGGTCAGCGCCCTAAATCGGCTTCCGGCCATAGAGCCCAGGGCGAATTACGCATCATCGGCGGCGACTGGCGCAGCCGCAAGCTGACATTTCCAGACAGCGGAGGTGTGCGGCCAACGCCGGCGCGCACCCGCGAAACCCTTTTTAACTGGCTGCGTTTCCATCTGGCCGGGGCTCGCTGCCTGGATTTGTTTGCGGGCTCCGGTGCACTCGGGCTAGAGGCTTTATCACGGGGTGCAGCCCACAGCGTGTTTGTGGACCACACGCCAGAACTGGTCAAAGCGCTCAACAGTAATCTTGCACTTCTGCGGGCCGACAATGCCCGGGTTGTGCGCCAAGACACCGATGCCTTTCTGGCGAGCCCGGGGGAAAGCTTTGACATAGTATTTATTGACCCGCCCTTCCGTCAGGGCTGGCTAACACGATTGCTGCCGGCGTTGGCAGACAACGGCTGGGTCAAACCCGGTAGCTGGGTGTATCTGGAACACGAAAGTGAACTGACGACCCCAGCGGTACCGGCCGGCTGGCAATTGCAGCGGCAAAAGAGCGCCGGGCAGGTATGCTACTGCCTGTTTCGGATAACCGCCGAAACACCAGCCTGACGTTTTTTCTCTGACGGAGTGATCACCGTGCCCGAATTGCCTGAAGTTGAAACCACCCGCCGTGGCATAGCCCCCCATCTGGAAGGCCAGACCGTTCGCTCTGTCGGCGTTCGTAATGGTCGATTGCGCTGGCCGGTGCCAGAAGATCTGGCTGTGCGGTTGGAAGGAGAAGTGATACGCAGTGTGGAGCGGCGCGCCAAATACCTGTTTCTGAATCTCGACAGCGGCAGCGTTATTGTGCACCTGGGCATGTCTGGCAGCCTGCGAATCATTACCGACGACAGCGCTGCATTAACCCATGATCACGTAGAGCTGACGCTGCATTCGGGTGTTCGCCTGAGATACAACGACCCGCGCCGTTTCGGCTGCTGGCTGTGGTCCTCGAATCCCAGCACTCATCCGCTGATCGCTAGCCTGGGGCCAGAGCCGCTGGCGCCCGAATTCAACGGCGCCTATTTATTTCGCCGTTCCCGCGGCAAAAGTACTGCGGTAAAATCCTTCATTATGGACGGCCATGTGGTGGTGGGCGTGGGCAATATTTACGCCAACGAAGCCCTGTTCGGAGCCGGCATTCACCCGCGGCGGCAAGCCGGACGCATAAGCCTTAGCCGTTACCACCGATTGGTCGAGGTGATTCAGGAAACCCTGACGGCCGCCATCCTGATGGGTGGCACCACCCTGCGGGACTTTGTTAACAGCGACGGCCAGCCCGGCTATTTCGCACAGTCGCTGCTGGTGTACGGCCGCGGTGGCCAGCCCTGCCCCGAATGCCAGGCTAAGCTGCGGGAAATCCGCATGAATCAGCGGGCGACGGTATACTGCACCCGCTGCCAGCGCTGAGGCCGTGTTCAATCTGCCAAAATCGTTTGAAAAAGCGCAAATATGCTTCATAGTTAACAGCGCTACAGACCAGCGCTGCTACACTGAACACTGGCAGCACACCCATCGTTGCGGCCGCTGTTCAATTAAGTAGCCACACAAAACAGCCGATCATAGCTCTTGTAACTCATCAGGGCTGATTTCGCTCAGGAGACATCGAATGACCCGCAAGCTGACCCGAATTTTGACGACTGTTTTGAAGACTATGATGGTCGCCAGCCTGCTTTCGTTTTCCGCCATTGGCCACGCCAATACGTTAGATGAAAGCCCTTCTGCGCTGGCTATGACGACCGATGCGCTGATTGTGCGCCCTTTGCTGTTGGCGACGACTATTGTGGGCAGCGCGGTGTACCTGGTGTCATTGCCATTTTCACTGCTGGGTGGCAACACCGCTGAAGCCGGCGAGGTATTGGTAGCGGGGCCGGCCAGAGCCACATTTACACGCTGCCTGGGCTGCACTCGCAGCGGGCGCAAGCACGATACCGTTGAGCAACCCGCGAACTGATTCAGCCCGCTTCAACGGCTCTGGGTCAGCACAAGCCTGGGTTGTCAGGCGCAACCAATTGAGGCAGCCTGTGAGAAATTTCACGGGCTATTTTTGTTTATGGTGAACTGGTCAACTCTCGATACGGTGTTTCTGGATATGGACGGAACACTGCTGGACCTGCATTTCGACAACCATTTTTGGCTGGAACATCTGCCGCTGCGCTACGCACAAAAGAACAATCTGCAACCTCAGGTAGCCAAACAACAGCTGATGGCTTTGATTATGGCCCAGCGTGGTTCGCTGAACTGGTACTGCACCGATTACTGGAGCGACCAGCTGTCCATGGACATCAATGAACTGAAAGCAGAGGTGGGTGAGCGTGTGGGCTATCGGCCCCATGTGCGGGCGTTTCTATCCAGCCTGCGCGAACGCGGCTTGTATACGGTGATTGCCACCAATTGCCACCCGGACCCCCTGGCCATGAAACTTGAGCGTACCGGCCTGGACACACTGGTTGACGATATAGTCTCTAGCCATCAGCTTGGCAAACCCAAGGAAGACCCTGCCTTTTGGCAATCACTGAACCGTGTGACTCCCTACGATCGCAGCCGTACCCTAATGGTAGACGACAGTTTTGCCGTGCTTGAAAGCGCCGCTAAAGCCGGTATCGCACAACTGCTGGCGGTACTGGCACCAGACAGCCAGCAGCCTGCCAATAGCCCTCACCCGCAAATCACCGGCATTCATGACTTCGATGAAGTACTGCCACAGCTGCAGAAGCGGCGGCCCCTGCCATCTGCAGGATGACACCGTTATAATCAACTCGCGCAACAAAAGGTGAGATGACATGGCTACACCCAACAAAAACGACGATGACCGCGTCAGGCTGGACAAGTGGCTATGGGCCGCGCGCTTTTTCAAAACTCGTGCCCTGGCCAAAGCCGCGGTGGAAGGCGGCAAAGTGCGTTACAACACCCAGCGTTGCAAGCCCGGCAAACTGATGGAAGCAGGGGCGGAACTGTCGATACGGCTGGGCTGGCAGGAAAAAATTGTGGTGGTAGACGATATCAGCGACCGCCGCGGCGGGGCAGCGGAAGCGGCCCTGCTTTATCACGAAACCGAAGACAGCGTGAAAAAGCGCGAAGACCTGGCCTGGCAACGCAAAACTCTGCAAACTTCCCAGCTTCCGCCGGCACGGCGCCCGTCGAAAAAGGACCGCCGCGACATAGACCGGTTTCGCGAACACAACGGGCTCTAGCAGCCGCTTTATTTCACGATTTTTCAGGAGACACACAATGGCGTCCGGCGATCAGTTCCAGCGCTTTATATTTGAAGACAGCCAGATCCGCGGGGCTTGGGTACAGCTGGATGAAAGTTATCAGCAAATCGGTCGCCAGGCCCCCTACCCGGAATCTGTGCGCCAATTACTGGGCCAGTCGCTGGTGGCCAGCGTGCTAATGAGCAGCACGCTGAAGTTTAACGGTGCGTTGTCATTACAGGCTCAAGGTGATGGTCCTGTGCAAACGCTAATGTCGGAATGCAGCCACGACCGCTTTGTACGCGGATTAGCGCGGTTTGACGATCAGGCCATCGGCGACGGTGATTTCCAACAGCTATTGGGCGACGGCCGCATAGCCATTACCATCACGCCGGACCAGGGCCAGCGATACCAAGGTGTTGTACCCCGCGAACAGGACAGCCTGGCAGGCTGCTTGGAAGAATACTTTGAGCGCTCTGAACAAATCGCCACATCGCTGCTGCTGTTTGCCAGCGAAGACAAAGCCGGCGGCCTTCTGCTGCAGCGCCTTCCCGGTCACACCCAAGAAGATGACGAACTTTGGGAGCGAATCAATCACCTGGCACGCACCGTGGAAGCCAGCGAAATGCTTGAACTGGACAGCGAAACACTACTCCACCGCCTGTTCAACGAGGAAACCGTGCGGGTATTTGACGCGGAACCGGTGGCCTTCCGCTGCAGCTGTTCCCGTGAGCGCACAATGAGCGCGCTGGAAGCGATCGGGAGCGAGGAATGCTATAACATTCTAGAAGAACAGGGCTCCATTAAAATGGACTGTCAGTTCTGCCATGCAGACTACCGTTTTAACCGCGTCGACATAGACCAGTTATTTACCGGCCACACCCTGCACTGAGCGCGTGTTGGCGAGCGACGACGGCGGCTTGAGAAAGGCCACCAGGCAGACTTTGATGGCAGTCGTTTTTTACTGGCGCGTCTGGCATAATAGTGCGCCTAGACTGACTCGATTGTTCAGTTTTCCACCGCTTCCGGTGCGGCCCTGGCAATCACCAAGACACCCGAGGGCGAGATCGTAGTGAGCATATCTTATCAAGATCTAGGAACGGCACAGCTGGTTGAACAAGCACTGGCGCGCAACGAAGGCCAAATGGCTGCAAATGGCTCACTGGTGGTTAAAACCGGGGTACGCACAGGCCGGTCTCCCATGGACCGCTATATCGTGCAAGAGCCCAGTACCGCTGACGATATTCACTGGGGCCCGATCAACCGCCCGTTCGACGCCGACAAGTTCGACGCCCTATGGGAAAGAGTCGAAGCCTACGTGGCCGAGCAGGATTCTTTCGTGTCTCTTGTGCATGTGGGCTCCGATCCAGAGCACTACCTTCCCATCAAGATGACCACCGAACTGGCCTGGCAGAATCTGTTTGGCCGCAACCTGTTTATTCGCCCGAACACCTACAACCCGGCTGACAAGCAAGAATGGCAAGTTCTTAACATTGCCAACTTCAAATGCGTGCCCGAGCGTGACGGCACAAACAGTGACGGCGCTGTTATTATCAACTTTGCCCGCCGCAAAGTTCTGTTGGCTGGCATGCGCTACGCCGGCGAAATGAAAAAGGCCATGTTTTCGGTGCAGAACTTCCTGCTACCAGAGAAAGACGTGCTGCCCATGCACTGCTCTGCCAACGTGGGCGACGACGGCGAAACCTGCCTGTTCTTTGGCCTTTCTGGCACTGGCAAAACCACCCTGTCTGCAGACCCGGAGCGCTATCTGATTGGCGACGACGAGCACGGCTGGGGCCCCGGCACCGTATTCAATATCGAAGGCGGCTGCTACGCCAAGTGTATTGATCTGAGCAAGAAGAACGAACCGATTATCTGGGACGCGATCCGTTTCGGCGCCATCGTCGAGAACGTGATGATTGACGAAGAAACTCGCGAGCCAGATTACACCGACGTGTCGCTGACCGAAAACTCTCGCTGTGCCTACCCGCTCGAGCACATCGAAAAGCGCGTAGCAGAAAACCTGGCCGGCGAGCCGTCGCACATTGTATTTCTGACCTGCGACATGACCGGCGTTCTGCCCCCGGTATCAATCCTCAGCAAAGAAGCGGCGGCCTATCACTTTCTTAGCGGCTATACCGCTCTTGTGGGCTCAACAGAGATGGGCTCTTCGTCAAAACTGAAGTCTACTTTCTCTACCTGTTTTGGTGCACCCTTCTTCCCGCGTCCGGCCGGTGTTTATGCCGAGTTGCTGATGAAGCGGATGGACGAATTCGGCAGCAAGGTGTTCCTGGTAAATACCGGCTGGACCGGCGGTTCCTTCGGCGAAGGCAAGCGCTTCAGTATTCCCACCACTCGCGCCCTGATCAGCGCCATTCAAAACGGCGAGCTGGACGATGTGGAAATCGAGCATTTGCCAACGCTGAACCTGAGCGTGCCAACACGCGTGTCGGGCGTTGACAGCAAACTGCTGAACCCGCGAAACACCTGGGCCAGCACCGAAACCTACGACGAAAAAGCAGCCGAGCTGATCGGCCAATTTGTGGAAAACTTCAAAAAGTTTGACGTGTCAGACGCGATCGTTGCGGCCGGTCCCAGGCAGTAGAGCCAAGCTGACAAAAAAAGCGCCTTGCGGGTTACGCAAGGCGCTTTTTTTATGGTCTTTCAAACGCCGGAATTCGCCGCTGGCCCTTTGAAAAACTGGCGTTCACCAACTCGTTAAGGCAACAGTGACGGCCAGGCCTTGTGGCCGGCAACCAGGGTGTAATGCACCACACCCGGCATTGAGCGCTCCAGTACCGGTCCGTTGCCACCGGCAGACACCAGAGTGCCGGGGCCAGGGCGCCAGGACTGGTCGGGATTGAAAATACACAGATCTGCCACTGCACCGGCGCTCAGGCCTGCGTTGCTTGCCTCACTTTGGCCCAGCACCGTGGCAGGGCCAGCGGTCAGCGCGCGCAGCAATTGCGTTAGGCTCAGCTCGTTAGCAGCTACCCGCTCCAGGCCCAGCGACAACACAACTTCAATACTCGATAAACCCGGCTCGCTGGCGGCCAGGGGCGCCTGCTTGGCAGCGCTTTCATGGGGCTGATGCTGACTGACAATGGCGTCAATAACACCGTCGCGAACACCCGCCACCAAGGCCTGCCGGTCACGCTCTGAGCGCAGTGGCGGGCGCACGTGAAAACGGCTATCAAACCCACTCAGCGCGTCTTCGGTAAAGGCCAGCTGGTGCATGGCCACGTCAGCGGTGACCTGAATTCCCCGTTGGCGCGCTTCCGCCAGCATGTCCACGCTGCGGGCGCACGACAGCTGGCTAAGGTGCAAGCGCACACCGGTTTCCTGCGCCAGCAGGATCATTTCCATGACCGCGGTGGTCTCAGCCACCTCCGGAATTCCCAGCAGACCAAGGCGTGTGGTCACCAGGCCATCGTGGGCGTAACCATCGGCGGCCAGCGCCTGATTTTCCGGGCTGAACATCAGCGTTAATCCGAAGGTCTGGGCGTAAGACATGCAACGTCGTAGAACCCGTGCGTTACGTAAGCCCCGTGAGGCGTTGCCTAGGGCAACACAACCTGCCTTCTGCAAACCGGCCATGTCACTGAGCAGCTCACCTTCCAGGCCACGGGTAACCGCGCCTATGGGCAGCACTCGGACCAACGCCCGGCTGGCGGCCATGTCACGAATCAGGTTGGTCACAGCGCCAGAATCGTTCACCGGCGAGGTGTCGGGTGCGGCGCACACGCTGGTAAAGCCACCGTGGGCCGCAGCCCGTGTTTCCGAGGACATATTGCCTTTTTGACTATTGCCCGGTTCGCGAAGATTGCAGCACAAATCCAGAAACCCCGGGCTGACAATACAATTTTCCGCCATCAAGGTTTCATCGGCCGCTTGCGCCAGGGCGTCGGGGCCAAGGGCGGCAATCCGGCCATTTTTTATCAGCAAGCCAGGGTTGGCTTCCAGCGCTCCAGCGCTGGTCGCCGTGGCTCCACGGTACAACTGACCACCAACGATTTTCACGCTGCCAGCAGGGGGGCGGGAAGACAGTTTCATGAGCGCACCTCTTGTTTGGCAATGTCGTTCAACGCTTGCTGACGCTCAGCCAGTTGGCCACCCATGGCCATGGACATCACCGCCATACGAATGGCGATGCCGTTGGTCACCTGATTCAGAATAACCGACTGCGGCCCGTCGGCCACCGCCGATTCGATTTCTACGCCGCGGTTAATTGGCCCCGGATGCATAACAATGCAATCCGGTTTCGCCAGCGCCAGTTTGGCCCGATCAAGACCGTAAAGGCGGTAGAACTCTCCTTCACTGGGCAGAAGCGCACCTTCCATCCTTTCTTTTTGCAGGCGCAGCATAATCACCACGTCGAGATCTTTCATGCCGCGCATCATGTCGTACTCTACGGTGCAACCCAGCGCTTCTACATCCCGGGGTAACAGCGTGCCCGGTGCAATCACCCGCACCTCGGCCACACCCAGCTCGTTAAGAGCACGAATCTGCGAGCGCGCCACGCGCGAATGCAATACATCACCCACAATGGCCACTTTCAAACCGGCAAAGGTTTTTTTATGCTGCCGAATAGTGAGCATGTCCAGCATGGCCTGAGTGGGATGGGCATGGCGCCCGTCGCCGGCGTTAATGATGGCCACTTTGGGCGTCACGCTTTCGGCAATAAAGTGCGGTGCACCGCTTTGGGCGTGACGCACCACAAACATGTCGCTGGCCATGGCCTCCAGGTTGTACAAGGTATCCGCCAAGGATTCGCCTTTAGAGGTCGCCGAGGTGCTGATATCAAGATTCAGTACGTCTGCAGACAGGCGTTTGGCCGCCAGCTCGAAGGTGCTGCGGGTGCGGGTACTGGATTCGAAAAACAGATTCACCACGGTACGCCCGCGCAGCAACGGAACCTTTTTAATAGTGCGCTCGCCCACCTCTATAAAGGAGTCAGCCGTGTCGAGGATGTCGGTCAGCAACTCGCGGCCAAGGCCGTCCAGAGTCAGAAAATGCCGCAACTGACCTTCCCGGGTCAGCTGCAAATGATGGGGGCCGGTAGCGGTTGCGATCATGGGTTGCCTGTATAAACAAAGGTGGCTGGGGCACGGCTAGGATGTGGCTTAAGTGGAGCTAGGCCTGTTCCAGTTCAATACGCAGCGGATCGGGCCCGCGTAACTTTATGCGCTGGCTGGTTTCCAGCCTCAACGCAAGGCCACGCACATCGGGCTGCACCGGCAGTTCACGGGCGCCCAAATCAATCAGCGTAGCCAATATAATACTGGCCGGGCGGCCATAATCGAAAATTTCATTCATCGCGGCACGAATAGTACGGCCGCTCATGATCACGTCGTCTATCAACACTACGTCTCGATCGGCGGTATCAAACGGCAAGCTCGACGGCTTTACCTTAGGGTTCAGACCAATACGACTGAAATCGTCGCGGTAAAATGAAATGTCCAGCTCACCGAACGGTTCCTGCAACTGCAGGCGCCGGGCCAGCTCAGCAGCCAGCCACACACCACCGGTTCGAATCCCGATAAGCGCCGGTGAACTTACGCCACGTTCCTGCAGCAACTGGCGCAGACCGGCTTCCATTTTGTCCAGTAGTGGCTCTATATCAAGTTGTCCGTTCATAGATCCTCGTCGCAGCACCGGGCAGGCACTGTGGTTAACATTCGTTAGTTCAACATGGGTTGTCAGACAGGGCTATTGATTAAACCAGGTTTCCAGAATCAGCACCGCGGCGCGATCATCTATACCATCGCGCCTATAATTGCGGCTACCGCCGGCGGCCATCACTTCACCTTTGGCCTGATAGCTGGTCAGGCGCTCGTCCACCATTTCCACGGTTACGTGAAAGCGCCCGTGCAGGCGCTTGCCAAATTTGCGAGCGCGGACGCACATCTCGTTTTCGCTGTCGTCCATGTTCAGCGGCAGGCCTACCACCACCAAGTCAGGGCGCCATTCGTGCAGCAGTTTTTCCAGTTGGGTCCAGTCTGGCGTGCCATCACGGGCCGCGATCATGGTCAGTGGCTCGCCGCGGCCGAGCATTTCCTGGCCCACGGCAACGCCGATGCGGCGGGTGCCAAAATCAAACGCCATAACGCGGCGCTGGCCGGCTTCATGCATGGCCTGTGGTCTCGCTAAGCTGGTTAATGTCGATGCCCATACTGGCCAGAACCGCCTGATAGCGACGGCTCCAGGGCGTACGAAACAATAAGTCTGGGCTCGCCGGACACGTCAGCCAGGTATTGCCGCCCAACTCCGCTTCCAACTGACCGTCACCCCAACCGGCGTAACCCAAGGCCACCAGAAATTCATCCGGTCCCTTGGCAGCGCCAATGTCGGCCAATATGTCGCGCGAGGTGGTCAGCCAGATGTCTGCGGTCACTTCCGCAGTATGCTGCCAGCGCTGCCCGGGGTTGTGCAGCACAAAACCGCGCTCGGTCTGCACCGGTCCGCCGGCAAACACCGGCAAATCCAGTTCGCCGCCGTGCATGTCGAGCTGTTCCAGGATTTCCCCCAAATGTATGTCCAGCGGCTGGTTCACGGCCAAACCCAGCGCTCCCTCGGCGGAATGTTCACACACATAGATCACCGCGCCGTGAAAACGCGGGTCGCTCATCCACGGTGACGCCACCAGAAAATGATTGCGGAAATTGTCCGTTGTATTGGCAGTATCGCTCATCCGGATGTCAGCCCCCGCTGCTGGAATGACCAGGTACGTATGATTTCAAGTTCATCAACATTGCGGCTCATTTCCTTGGGGAATGGCGGATAGGGCGCCGCAAGCCTCACAATGCGAATGGCCGCGTCGTCCAGTAAAGTGCTCCCGGACGACTGCACCACTAGAACTTCCTTAAGACTGCCATCTTTGCGCAGTGTGACCAGCAAACGCAAGTCACCATAAAGACCGCTATTCCGGGCTTCGGCGGGGTAATTCATGTTACCCACTCTGGTAACCTTGCTGACCCAGTTCTGAACATACCAGGCGTTGCTGGACCGAAGCGTTGAAGCCGCGGTTACCCGCAGCACACGGGGCTTGCGTGAATAGGCTTGTTGCTGGGCATCCAGTCGGGCTTCCAGACTGGCAATTTCCAGGCTGCGCTGCAGCAGATTTAGCCTTGGCTTTGTTGGCAGTTCTTTCACTGCTTCGGCGCGGATTTCTGGCTTGGCAACCTTCCTTGCACTGAGCGCTTTGGTCCTCACCACCGCTTGCTGTTGCACCGGCTGTGGTTCGGGCTGCGCCTGAGGCTCGGGTTGAACATGCGCAACTTCGGTTTGGTTCAGTTCCACCGGCTGCGGGCTGGTCAGTTCTTTCGCCTGTTCTTCGGTGCCGCTGCCCTGCTGATTGGTGGGTGCCAGAAAATCCGCTTTTTCCGGCGCTTTTTCATCGGCGAAACGCGACAGGGTAATTTCCATGGTTTGCGCCGATGGCGGCGGTGTCTCGGGCGCGAAAGTAATGCCCAACACAATCACCCCGTGAATCGCCAAAGCCATAAACAGGGTGAACGAAAACCGATCAACATCGCTTACCTGAACTGCCATTCCCGTTGCTCTTGAACCATCAAATTAATACCGCTTTAAACAATCAGCGCTGCTGCAGCCGTTTGGCAATGGCATCCATCAACATCGCGCTGATATCAATGCCAAAGGCGGCGTCTAGTTCGCGGATACAAGTGGGGCTAGTTACGTTGATTTCGGTCAGGTAATCGCCAATCACGTCCAGACCCACAAACATCAGGCCCTTGGCTTTTATCACCGGAGCCACCCGGGCACATATCTCGCGATCGCGGTCGGTCAGTTCGCGGCCTTCACCGCGGCCACCGGCAGCCAGATTACCGCGGTTTTCACCGGCGGAGGGTATGCGCGCCAACGCGTAGGGTACGGGCTCACCTTCAATCATCAGAATGCGTTTGTCGCCCTGTGTGATTGCGGGCACAAACTTCTGCGCCATGGCCTGCCGGGTGCCGTGTTCAGTGAGGGTTTCAATGATCACACCCAGGTTGCCGTCGTTTTCTTTAATACGAAATATAGAACTGCCGCCCATGCCATCGATTGGCTTCATGATGATGTCTTTGTGCTCGGCGTAAAACGCGCGTAAGCGCGCTGAAGAGCAAGTGACAATCAGCGGCGGCGTCAGGTCTTCAAACTGGGTGGCAAACAGCTTTTCGTTGCAGTCACGCAGAGTAGCCGGCGGGTTCATCACCAGCGCGCCCTGCACTTCAGCGGCGCTCAAGATATAGGTGGCCATCAGAAATTCACGATCGACCGGGGGGTCCTGGCGCATCAAAATAACGTCTAGATCGCCCAGGGCAATGTCGGCTTCCGATTCAAAGCTGTACCAGTCGTTTGGGTCCATCCGCACAGTCAGGTTGCGGCTGCGGGCCCGAGCCTGGCCGCCATTCAGATACAGATCCTCCGGTTCCATATAAACCAATTGCCAGCCCCGTTGTTGAGCGGCCCAAAGCATGGCCAGCGAGCTGTCTTTTTTGAACTGGATCCTGTCAATGGGATCCATCACGATACCGAGTCGGACTGTCATAACGTCTCTTTCTATTGCCGGGGATTTAAAAATACGAACCGGTCTGCAAAGCAGGCCTTTCACATAGTGCTATGCTGACAGTTCAGATGGTATTGTACCCGAGCCGTGAATGCATCTGCAGAAATCCTCAGCCCATAACGTGATGGGGCAGACAAAAGTACGTTTGTTGACGAACAAGTACTGTCTATTCGGGCACCTATACTTTATAAAGGAGCGGAGTTCATAGGACAACATTGGTGTTTGTGCTAGAACCCCGGTTTGCTAACAATACAGTCGCTGAGCGCAAGGCAGTTGGACAATGGACGACAACTTCGGGAACTTGAAAGTCATGGTAATCGACGACAGCAAAACGATTCGTCGCACTGCCGAAACCCTTTTAAAGAAAGTTGGCTGTGATGTCATAACCGCGACTGACGGTTTCGATGCTCTGGCCAAAATTGCCGATTCCAAACCCGACATTATTTTTGTTGATATCATGATGCCGCGGCTAGACGGTTATCAGACCTGCGCCCTCATCAAGAACAATTCTACCTTTAAGAACACGCCGGTAATCATGCTGTCCAGTAAAGATGGCCTGTTTGACAAGGCAAAAGGCCGTATTGTGGGTTCCGATCAGTATCTGACCAAACCATTCAGCAAAGACGAGCTGCTTAATACCATTCGTCATTTCGTGCCGCAGGCGCAGCACTAATTCTGACAATTCCGGAACTCATTGGGGACATCATGGCTCGCATTCTTATTGTTGACGACTCGCCCACCGAGGTGAAAAAAATCACCACCATGCTGCAAAAGCACCAGCACGAAGTGCTGACCGCAGATAACGGCGCCGATGGCGTGGCCAAAGCTCGCTCGGAAACCCCAGACCTGGTGCTGATGGATGTCGTCATGCCGGGCCTGAACGGTTTTCAGGCCACCCGCCAGCTAACCCGCGCCCCGGAAACGGCATCGATTCCGGTCATCATTGTGACCACCAAAGATCAGGAAACAGACCGGGTTTGGGGTACTCGGCAGGGTGCCAAAGGTTATTTGGTCAAGCCGGTTAATGAGAACGATCTGATTCAGGTCATCAATAGCCTGATTGGCTGATTTTCAAACACGGAGTACGTATGTCTGCCCAGCCTGCCCCCTTTGCTGTTCTGACGAACATAGCCCTACGCAGCCGTCAGTTATCAGCAGGCCTTCCAGAGCAGGAAAAAACGGCCGAACAATGGAATGGAATCGGTTTTATGCTGGCTGGTGAACACTACGTTGCGCCCATGGGCGAGGTTACTGAAATACTGCATGTCCCCCGTTTTACCCAGATACCAGGCGTACGCCCGTTTCTGATGGGAGCGGCCAACGTGCGCGGCCGATTATTGCCCCTGGTCGATCTTGACGCTTTTTTTGAACTGCCCCGCTCCGGCACCGGCCCACGCCAACGAAGGGTCCTAGTGGTTGAAAAAGACGACTTGTTCAGCGGGTTGGTTGTTGACTCGGTTCTAGGCATGCAATATTTCGGCGCAGAGAATTTCACATCAGACACCAGCGGTGTTCCTGATCGTATTCAACCCTTTGTGGCCGGCGGCTATACGCGCAACGGGAAAACCTGGAATGTGTTCTCGGCTACCGAGCTGCTCGGTGACGAACGCTTTCTTGACGTTGCACAGCGTTGATCGCAACGGCCGTGGCAGGCTTATCAGCCTGTGACCGCACCCATTCCGAACCAACAGACTTGTCCATTTCAGAACAAAGGCCGGGAGCCAGAAGATGAAAAACAAAGCCGGAAGACTCGGTAGCAGACAAGGTGGCAACAAACTGATTGCCGGGCTGACTACCGTGCTGATCGCCCTCACCGTATTACTGGTTGTGGTGCTGTTCATGGTTAACCGTGACAGCCAGTACGATCGCGAATACACGAACACCACCGCCGAGCTGAGAGTGCTGTCGCAGCAGATCGCCAAAAACGCCACCGAGGCCGTCAGTGGCAACGCCAGCGCGTTTGACCAGCTGAGCAACGCCCGCGACAGCTTCCGCCAGCTCTGGAGCAATCTGACCGAGGGCGACCCGCAAACTGGCCTGCCCGCCAGTGAAGCCGCAGCTGCCAGCAATGTGCAGCAGCACTGGGATTCGGTGCGCGAAAACGCCGACATTATTCTGGCCACCCGCGACTCGGTCATGAACATGCAGGAGGTGACCAGCACTCTCAGTGAAATCATCCCGCAGATGCAGGTTGAATACGAAGACGTCTCTATGGTTCTTCAGGACAGCGGTGCCCCGGAAGCCCAGATTGCTCTGGCGCGACGTCAGTCGTTGCTGGCTGAGCGTATGTTCCGCTCAGTGAACAACGTGCTCTCCGGTGACGAAGACGCGGTGACCGCCGCCGACCGTTTTTTGACCGACGCCACCCAGTTTGGCCGCGTACTGAATGGCCAGCTTGACGGCAACAACGCGCTGGCCATCACCCGCGTTGCCAACGAAGGTGCGCTTTACGGGCTCGGGGCGGTCGCCGAGCTGTTCGGGTTCATTGCCAGCAACGCCGATGCGGTATTGCAGGCGTCTCCCGATCTGTTCAAAGTCTCCAACGCCGCTAACGACATCTTCGAAAACTCCGAAATTCTGCTCACAGAACTGTCCGAACTGGCCACAGAACTGCGTGACCTTTCGGCCGCGCGAGTCATCAGCCCTACTCTTGCCTTTGCGCTGCTGGCCGCAGTGATTGCTATCGTCGTGTTCATTGGTTTGGCGGTTTATCGCGAATCCCAGACCCGACTGACCAAAACCCAAGCGCAGAATGACCAGAATCAGAACGCCATCTTACGTCTGCTGGACGAACTGGCCGACCTGGCCGACGGTGATCTGACCGCAGAGGCCACGGTAACCGAAGACTTTACCGGCGCCATCGCCGACTCAATCAACTACGCCATCGACCAGATGCGCGGACTGGTGCAAGCCATTCGCGGTACCGCTGTGCGAGTTGCTACAGCGGCTCAAGAAAGTCAGTCTACAGCCATGCAGCTGGCCGACGCTTCCGAACACCAGGCACAGGAAATTGCCGGCGCCTCGGCAGCGGTTAACGAAATGGCCGTATCCATTGACCAGGTATCGTCTAACGCCGCAGAATCGTCTGCGGTAGCGGAACGCTCGGTTGCCATCGCCAAAAAAGGCACCGACGTGGTGCAAAACACCATCCGCGGCATGGACAATATTCGCGAGCAAATTCAGGAAACCTCCAAGCGCATCAAACGCCTGGGCGAATCATCCCAGGAAATCGGCGACATCGTGTCGCTGATCAACGACATTGCCGACCAGACCAACATTCTTTCGCTGAACGCCGCTATTCAGGCTTCTATGGCGGGTGATGCCGGCCGTGGCTTTGCCGTAGTTGCAGACGAAGTACAACGGCTGGCAGAACGGTCTTCTGCCGCCACCAAGCAAATCGAAGCTTTGGTAAAAACCATCCAGTCAGATACCAACGAAGCGGTTATCTCGATGGAGCACACCACTGCCGAAGTGGTCCGTGGTGCCCGCCTGGCGCAAGACGCAGGTGTCGCCCTGGAAGAAATCGAAAACGTTTCCACGAACCTCGCGGAGCTGATTCAGAACATCTCCAACGCGGCTCGCCAACAGTCTTCTTCTGCTTCGCACATTTCCAATACCATGAACGTCATTCAGGAAATAACCTCGCAGACCTCATCGGGCACCAATGCCACGGCTTACTCAATCGGTAATCTGGCAGACATGGCCTTCGAGCTGCGTTCGTCGGTAGCAGGTTTCAAACTTCCAGAGGAAGACGAAGTAGCAGACATCAAGGTTCCGCTGGTGAGCTGAGTCTGAATCAGAGGTGGAAGCAGCAATGGCAAACGCCCCGGGCAATCAGGCCGCAATGAGCGGCCGCTGGACTCCACAGCGCTTTACGGCCATGGACGATGCGCAGTTCGACCAGTGGCAAACGCTGCTGGAGCAGCGCACGGGCATGGCGCTGGCAAGCGCACGACGCTCGTTTTTAGAAACCAATCTTGGCATACGCATGCGCGAGCTTGGCTACTCAAGCTACCAGGACTATTACCAGGCGGTGGTGTGCGGTAGCGGTGCTATCCGTGAATGGGCCAGCCTGGTAGACCGGTTAACGGTTCATGAAACCCGTTTTTTTCGTGACCCGGATGCCTGCCAGATGGTCGCCAATTATGTAAACGGGCATTCGCGCGAACAACTGACGCAACGGCCTCTGGAAGCCTGGAGTGTTGGCTGCTCCAGCGGTGAGGAGCCCTACACTCTGGCCATGGTGTTAGCTGACTGTTTGCAACAGCGCGACGTAGAGCCCTTGTTCGGGATAACCGCATCGGACATTAGTCCCGTAGTGCTTGAAAAAGCCCGCCGTGGTTACTTTAACCTGCGCCGGCTTGAAGGTATGAAACCGGAGTTTCAGGCCCGTTACTTCAGCCCGATTGACAGCAAACAGGTACAGATATGCAGCAGCCTTCGCGAGCGCGTGTGCTTTAATTGCCTGAATGTGCTGGATCTGGAAAGCGCGCCGACTCACGGAATGAACATTATTTTTTGCCAGAATCTACTGATTTATTTTCACCGCTGGCGCCGCCAGGAGATCGTTCGGCATTTGGCAGAACGCCTGGCTCCAGGTGGCCTGTTGATTTTGGGCCAGGGCGAGCTAAGCAAATGGCATCCACCCGGCTTGCAGCGGGTGCCCTCGGGACATGTACTGGCGTGGACCAAACGCCAGACTGACGACGAATAACCGGAGAGGTTATGGGCAATAACCATGACAGTATCGCCCTCGACTGGGTTCGGGGCGAAATACAGAGTACGCTGACTCAGGGCCAGCAGGCTTTGGAAAGCTATGTGGACAACCGTAAAGACACGGCCCGCCTACGCTTTTGCCTGAACTATCTCCACCAAGTGCACGGCACACTGCAAATGGTTGAGCTCTACGGAGCATCCCTGCTCACCGAAGAGATGGAAAAACTCACCCAAGCCATTCTGGGCAACCAGGTTGACAGCGAAAACGAAGCCGTTGAAGTGCTGATGCAGGCCATTCTGCAGTTGCCGCAATACCTCGACCATATTGACAGAAGCAGTGATGATTTCCCGCTGGTGCTGCTGCCCCTATTGAATGATCTGCGCGCCGCACGCGGCGAAGCATTGTTATCTGACACCTCTTTGTTCAAGCCTGATATGTCGCCGGCGCGCGCCCGCGGTGAAATAAAAGACGACCGATTGCAAGAACCAAAAGTGCGCGACCATGTACGCAAACTGCGGCAAATGTATCAGTTCGCGCTGGCTGGAGTGGTGCGGGAAGCCGACCTGGGCTCCAACTTTGATTACATGCAAAAAGTAATCAAACGCTTGGTTCGGCTGTGTCAGAAAACGCCGCGGGGTGAGCTGTGGAAAGCCGCCGCTGGTTTTGTCGAAACACTTCAGCTTAAAGCCAACCCGGTTAACGCGGCTGTAAAGTCGCTGCTGCGGGAGCTGGATAGCGAAATTCGACAATTAACAGAAAATCCCGGCACGGCCCTGGCACATCCCGCACCAGAGGCTCTGTTCAAAAATCTACTGTATTATGTAGCCCGCGCCCGCGAACTCGATTCACCACGCATAGAAGCCCTGCGCACGGATTACCAGCTAGCCCAGGCATTACCTTCTGATGATGATGTAGATGCAGCACGTTCACGGGTCAGCGGCCCTAATCGCGACGCCATCCATTCTGTTGTGCACGCCCTCAACGAAGAACTCGCCAAGCTCAAAGACTTGCTGGACCTGTTCGTCCGCGCCGACCTGCGCAGCAACGATGAACTCGAAGACCTGCTGCCAGGTTTACAGCAGGTAGCCAACACCCTTGCGGTTGTTGGTCTGGGCGTGCCGCGTAAAGTGGTTAATGAACAGATTGATCTGGTGGCCCAACTGGTCCGTCAGGATCAGCGTGTATCCGATAACACGCTGATGGACATCGCCGGCGCCCTGCTCTATGTGGAAGCCAGTCTGGCTAATCTGGGTCAGGACGGCCAGCATGAAGATACCGACCAGCGCGACCTGCTGAACCCCGGTTCGCGGGAGCTGGGGGATGCCAACGGTGCACTGCTGAAGGAGTCTCGCAATACTCTGGAACAGGCCAAATCGGCCGTCGTCAACTTTATTGCCTCACAGTGGGACACCCGTGAGATTGAACACCTACCGGCGCTGCTGCACAGCATCTGCGGTGGTCTGAGGTTGATACCGCTTGAGCGTGCCAGCGAGTTGCTGGAAGCCATGGAACGCTACATCAATGACGTGCTGCTGAGCGGTCGCGAGGTGCCCAACTGGCAGGAGCTGGATACTCTGGCCGATGCTGTTACCAGCATCGAGTACTATCTGGAACGCTTGAGTGAGGGGATCCGTGACAACGACAGCGTGTTGCGGGTGGCGGAAATCAGTCTCGAAAGCTTGGGCTTCCCGGCAGGCAAGCCGTCTACCTGGCGTCCCAGAGCTGACATCAACGAAGCCGACATTCCCTTGGTGGACACGCCACTGCTGGACGCCGTATCAGCGCCCACCTTAGACACGGGTGTAGCCCCAGACGAACTGTTGGATGACGAAATTGTTGGTATTTTCATCGAGGAAGCCGAAGAAGTTCTGGCGACCATCCACGAATACTATCCGCGCTTACAACGGAATCACGACGACCGTGCAGCGCTGGCCGAAATGCGCCGCGCCTATCACACATTCAAAGGCAGCGGCCGCCTGGTGGGCGCCAGCAGCCTGAGCGAACTGGCCTGGGCGGTTGAAAACCTGCTGAACAAACTGATTGATCAAACCGTCAAACCCAACGATGACGTGTTTTCTCTGGTCACTGACGCCAACGCGTACCTACCGCAGCTGATCAATGAGTTCCGCGCCGGCAACCCGGAGGGCGATGTTGCCAATCTGGTTGCTCGTGCCGAAGCCATCACTACCACTCGCCGCGCAGATACCGCAGATACCGCTGCCGCTACCAATGCGCCGGCCAGCGCCACAGACCGCACCGGTAACCCGCAAAGCGAGCTGATTGACGACGAAATCCTGGAAGTTTTCATCGAAGAGGCCGGTGAAGTATTAGCCAGTATTGATGAATACATGCCTATGTTGTTGCGTCACTATGGCGATCGCAGCGCCTTGGGTGAAGTGCGCCGCGCCTTTCACACCCTTAAAGGCAGTGGCCGCATGGTCGGCGCCGACGTGATCGGTGAACTGGCATGGTCTGTGGAAAATCTGCTGAACCGGGTGCTTGACGGCAGCCGCAGCATGAGTGACGCCGTTGCCGCTCTGATTAGCGATGTTATCGCGATTTTGCCGGCGTTGGTCAGTGATTTTGAACAACACCGCAGCGCAACCGTTGACACCCATGAAGCACAAGCCCGCGCCCATGCACTGGCCGACGGCAAAGACGTGCTGGCGGCCACTAGTGCAGTTGCCGCAAGCGAAGCCGCCACCGGCGATGTTCTGCAATCGCCCGATTCAGGGCCAGAGCTGGACGACGAGTCAGACGTAGACCAGCTTCTGCTGGACATTTTCGAGAGCGAGGCCCTGTCTCACCTAAAAACGGTGGAAGCCTATATTGCCAGTGCCGCAAACAAACAAACCACGGCCTATACCGACGAACTAACACGGGCACTGCATACCCTCAAAGGCAGTGCCCACACCACCGGTATAACGCCCATTGCCGATTTGGTTACCCCTCTTGAGCGCTTTGTGAAAGACGCCCGCGCTGAAAACAAACGGTGCGACCGCGATGTTATCTCCTTGCTAGAGCAAGGCGTGTCATTGTTAAACCAGGGCCTGTTGCAACTTCACAGCCAGCCACTGGCAGAATTACCGGGCAGCCGCGAGTTCCTGGAGCAACTGGCACAGCTGGCTCGCGCTACCTTAACGGGCACCAGCTACGATGACACCCAGCTATCGTCGGCCAATAGCCGCTCCGCTTTGCTAGAACTCTTTCTTAGCGACGACATCAACATCGTGCTTAACGCCAGCCGCATACTGGACAGCTGGATTGCCAACCCCGCTAATGGCCAAGCCCTTGAACAGCTGCGTCACGAACTGACGCTGCTGACCGCGGCTACCGAAATTACCGGCCTGGACGACATAGCCACGTTGTCGGCGGCGTTGCAAGACAGCTACAGCGTTCTGGCTGACAGCGACCGCGAGCCAAAACCCGAACTTCAGGCCTGCCTGCACCTGGCCCATGAGCAGCTAATCAACATGATGGATCAGGCCGCCGCCGGACTGACCATCGACAGCGCAGATCCGCTGCGACAGCAGCTGATGGATCTTACCGATGATGTTCTGGCCAGCGACGCCTTCCTTGCCGAGTTCCAGGAAGACGAAAACCTAAACCATCACCAACACATAGACAACGAACCGGCAGCTGCTGAGATAGCATTTGAAGCACCCGTGCAGCCCTACACACCGGATACGGAAGACGACATAGATCATGAAGTGCTGGAAATTTTCCAGGAAGAAGCCCGCGAGTTGATCGACAGCACCGCCGACGCACTTCAGCGCTTCAGTCAGGACAGCGGCAATCACGATTTACTGCGATTGCTGCAACGGGACCTGCACACCCTCAAAGGCGGTGCCCGCCTGAGCAAAGTGGGCAGTATTGGTGATCTGGCCCACGAACTGGAAACCCTGTTCGAAGGGCTGGTTCAGCAACAACTGGCAATATCGCCGATGCTGTCTGACCTGCTTTTCAGCTGTCACGACCGTCTGGCCAGCATGGTAGAAACGCTGGAAAATGGCGACAGTCCGCGCTCAGCGCCCGACCTGATCGCAGAAATACAACGTTATTCCAGCAACGCTGCAAGCGCTAGCGCCGATCATTCCTCGGTTGCTTTGCAACCGGAGCCAAGCCCAGACGCGCACGACACCAACAGCGTAACCACCGACCCGGAACTGATGGGCATCTTCCTGGAAGAAGCCTATGACCTGATCAACGCCACCGGCAGCGCACTGCACAGCTGGAGCGAGAATCCCGAAAACAGCATGCTTGCCGCCGAATTGCAGCGCGATGTGCACACCTTGAAAGGCGGCGCACGAATGGCGGGCGCAGACGCCATGGGTGATCTGACACACGCTCTGGAGGGTTTGTTCGAGCTGATTACGCGGGGCGAACTGAAGCCCGGGCCAGAGTTGTACGAACCTCTGTTTGCCTGTCACGACCGCCTGGCCGCCATGGTAGAACAAATTGCCACCGGCAAAGCCTGCCCACCAGCTCAGGATCTGATCGCGCAGGTGCACCAGCTGCATCCGCCGCAACAGACCGAGCCTTCAGCGCTGGTTCAAAAGCCTGCGATAGTGGAACAAAAAGTCGAGCAGGAAGCTGCACAGGAAGCGCCAGCGCCGGCACCAGAGCAGCGGCAAACGCCCACTGTTGCAGTGCCCAAGCCAAAGCCTGCGCGCACGCAAACCCGCAAGACCTTGCGCACCACGCAAGAAACCATTCGGGTGTCGGCACCGCTGCTTGACGAGTTGGTCAATCTGGCGGGCGAAACCAGTATTGCCCGCGGCCGCCTGGAACAGCAAACCAGTGATTTTAGCCACACTCTGGAAGAGATGGCCGCCACTATTGAGCGCTTGCGCGAACAGCTGCGGCGCATGGATATCGAAACCGAAACCCAGATTCTGTTCCGCGCCGAAAAAGAGCTCGGGCCCGATTACGGTGAAGACTTCGACCCACTGGAAATGGATCGTTATTCGTCTATACAGCAGCTATCGCGGGCTCTGTCGGAATCGTCTTCCGACCTGATCGATCTGCGCCAAACCTTGGCCGACCGGATTCGCGACACCAAAACCCTGCTGGTGCAGCAGTCACGTATCAATACGGAACTGCAAGAAGGTCTGATGAAGACCCGCATGATTCCGTTCGCCTCAGTGGTGCCGCGTTTACGCCGTATTGTGCGCCAAATCAGCGCCGAGCTAGACAAGAAAGCCAATTTTGAGGTGTACAACGCCGAAGGCGAAATGGACCGCAACGTTCTGGAACGGATGATTGCGCCTCTGGAGCACATGCTGCGTAACGCGCTGGACCATGGCGTTGAAGCGCCCGAAAAGCGTCTGGCCGCAGGCAAAGCAGAAACAGGGGAAATCAGCCTGTCGCTGCAACGCGAAGGCGGCGACGTTGTTCTGCGCATGCGGGATGATGGTGCCGGCATTTCTACCGAGCAGGTACGCAACAAAGCCGTCAGTCAGGGCCTGGTCGGCCCAAATGATGTGCTGACAGAGCGCGAGGTTCTGCAGCTGATCATGACACCAGGCTTTTCCACCGCCAAGGAGATTACCCAGGTATCCGGCCGAGGCGTTGGCATGGACGTGGTAGCGTCAGAAATCAAACAGCTGGGTGGCAGCCTCGACATTCACTCCAGCGCCGGCCACGGCACCACATTTACCGTTCGACTACCGTTCACCGTGTCGGTTAACCGTGCCTTGATGGTCACCAGCGGCGACAATTTCTACGCCATACCGCTGAACACCATTGAAGGCATAGTGCGGGTGAGCACCTACGAGCTGGAAGAATATTACAAACCTGAAGCGCCGCTGTACGAGTACGCCGGTCAGGAGTATCGCCTGCAGTATCTGGGCAATCTGCTGAACAGCGAACACCAGCCAAAGCTTCAGGGCCAGGCACTGCCACTGCCGGTTATTTTGGTGCGCGGCGCAGAGCAACCTATGGCCCTGCAGGTAGACAGCCTGGTGGGCAGCCGCGAAATTGTGGTGAAATCTCTCGGGCCTCAGTTCAACTCTGTGCGTGGCGTATCCGGCGGCACCATTCTGGGTGACGGAAATGTGGTGGTCATTCTTGATCTGCCAGCAATGATCCGCTCCGACATACTGTCAGAGCAGCAGCGCGCCAGCTTCAAAACAGACCAGCCGCGCCAGAAACCGCGACTTCACCAGCGCGCCACCCTGGTGATGGTGGTCGATGATTCCGTAACCGTGCGTAAAGTGACGTCGCGCCTTCTTGAGCGCAACGGTATGGAAGTGATTACTGCCAAAGACGGCTTGGATGCCGTGGCCCAGTTGCAGGATTACCAGCCTGATATCATCCTGCTGGATATTGAAATGCCGCGCATGGATGGCTTTGAAGTGGCCGGCTTTGTTCGCCACGACGACGTTCTGCGAAATACACCCATTTGCATGATTACCTCCCGTACCGGAGAAAAACATCGTGAGCGTGCATTAGCCATTGGCGTTAACGAATACCTGGGTAAGCCGTTCCAGGAGACCACCCTGCTAGAGGCCATTCGCAGGCTGACAGGTAACCAATGATGGCAACTGGCGCCGGCACACTGGCTATCGGCATAGTGGCAGATACCGTCACGCAGCGGCAACGGCTCAGATCTAGCCTAAAAGAACTGGGGCTGGTTACCTGTTTTTGCGGCAGTCCGGCGGAATTGTACGCCAGTGCAATATTGCCGCTGGCGGCCTGCTGGCTGGTTCAGCTGGAAGACGAAGAGGAGCATCCCGAAGATTGGGATCTGGCCCTCATTGACGGAGATGCGCCGGTATTATTAGGACTGGACCCCGCGCCCGCTGAGAACGGTAAAGACAACGCCCGCTGGCAACGTAAGCTGGAGAATAAACTGGAGCGCCTGCTCGGGCCGTTATCAGCACCCCAGAGCGCCAACGCAGAACCATCAGAGCTCATAGCCGCCAGGCAGGTATGGGTTCTGGCGGCGTCACTAGGTGGGCCAGAAGCGGTAAAGAGTTTTCTGGACCAGCTTCCCCCCGATTTGCCGGTGGGGTTTGTGTATGCCCAGCACATCGACGGTCAGTTTACAGACGTGTTAACCCGGGTACTGGGCCGCCACGCCCACTACCGCTTGAAAACAGCAAAGCCGGGTGACGTCATCGCAACGGGGGAAGTGGTCATGCTACCGGTCGACCACGAATGGCAGATAGACCGCAGCGGCGCACTGGAGGAGCTGCCTGGCCCTTGGCCGGGGCCCTATGGCCCGTCCATCGACCAGGTGCTGCTGAATATGTCGAATTACTACCGCGAAAACTGCCACGCCATTATTTTTTCCGGTATGGGATGCGATGGCGCAGTGGCTGCACCCATGCTGCGCGCCTACGGCAGCCGCATCTGGGCGCAAGACAGCGAGAGCTGCGGGCAGGCCTCCATGCCCGAATCGGTCGCCGCCACCGGCTGTGTCAGCTTTCGTGGCACGCCCCAGCAGCTAGCGCAGAAACTGGTCGCAACTCTCGAAAACACTGACCTGCAGCAAAGCAGTCAGCCATCAGATTACGCCGGAGGTAACCCATGACCGATAACAACCAGACCCTGGCTTGCGTGATGATTCCGATGATCGGCCGTCAGCTTCTACTGCCCAACGTATCGCTGGCTGAAGTGGTGGACTACAGCCCCGACATCAACACAAGCGCCGACGCACCCGCCTGGCTGGCCGGCCATCTGGAATGGCGCGGGCTAAGGCTACCGGTTATATCCTACGACGCAGCCAGCGGCGGCCAATTGGCACAACCGAATAATCGCCGCGGCCGGGTGGTTATCCTCAACAGCATCGTCGAAGAACACCGCGAACACCCCTTTATTGCTTTGATGACTCAGGGCATACCCAGCCAGAATCGTATTAATCAAAGCCAGATTCAGCGCCTGGACAGTCCAACCGGCGTCGCCGACCTAATGGAAGTCGAAGTAGACGGCGAGCGCGCCTGGATTCCCAATCTGGAATATCTGGAAAGCCTGGCGCAGCAATTACGCTGATGCCTCACCCAACGGTGCGGAAACTCTGGCAGCACGGATCGCAACTGTTATAATGTTGCAAATTTTTACCGGATACTTGCCATGCCCGCCCGCGCTTTACCCTATCGCCCCCACAATCATGATCTTTGCGTTGATCAGGCCTTGGCTCAAGCCAGGGAAATCTGCCGGCGTAACGAGGCGCGGCTAACCCCTGTCAGGGAAAGAGTGCTAGAACTGATTTGGCAGTCCCACAAACCATTGGGCGCCTACGATGTGCTGGCTCAGTTAAGCGCCGATGGCCACAAAGCTGCGCCGCCAACGGTGTATCGCGCCCTCGATTTTTTACAGCAGCACGGCCTGGTGCACCGTATTGCGTCGCTTAACGCGTTCACCGGTTGCGACCACCCGGGCCAGCACCACTGCGGCACCTTTCTGATCTGCCGCAGCTGTGGCAACGTGCTGGAGTTAGCCGCCCCGAACATAACCGCTGCTATTAACCAAGCCGCCACAGCCGAAACGTTTCAGGTAGAACAGATTACTTTGGAAATTGCCGGCTTGTGCCCGCGCTGTCAGAGCGACAGCGCTGATCAGCCGACACCATCATGAACGAGGTTTTGGCAGAACTGAGCAAGGTATCGGTGACGCTCAATGCCCGATTGATTGTTGATCGGGTGTCTTTGAGTATAAAGCGCGGCGATATCATCACTATTATTGGCCCCAACGGAGCCGGCAAAACCACCCTGATCAAAAGCATCCTGGGCATCCAGAAAGCCACTTCTGGATCGATTAGCCTGCAGCCCGGCTTGGTGATTGGCTATGTGCCACAAACCCTGAACCTCGAAACCACCCTGCCGCTGAGTGTTGAGCGTTTCATGGCGCTGGGCGGCTGTGACCGCAAAGGCTGTCAAAAGGCGTTGGCGCGCACTGGTGTAGCCCACCTGATGACAGCTTCGGTGCACCATCTTTCTGGCGGCGAGAAACAACGCCTGCTGCTGGCCCGCGCGCTGGCCCGTCAGCCCGGCCTGTTGGTCCTGGATGAGCCAGCTCAAGGGGTCGACATCAATGGCCAAGCCGCGCTTTACGATCTGGTGCGCCAGCTCCGAGACGAACTCAACTGCGGCGTTATCATGATATCCCACGACCTGCATCTGGTTATGGCCGCGACCGACAAGGTTATCTGCCTGAACCAGCACGTGTGTTGCAGCGGTTTTCCGGAAGACATATCCCACGACCCGGCCTTTATTGAAACCTTCGGCACCGCCGTTGCCGAGTCACTGGCGGTGTACCATCACCATCACAATCACCGACATGATCTGCACGGCAATGTTATTGGCGGCGGCTCCGCTATCGATGGCACTCTCAGCGAAGGCACTCTCAAAAAAAGTACTCTCGACGACGCAGAAGCAGCGCCAACTTGCTCAGGGCACCACCATGATTGATGGCATTCTGGATGATTTTTTCTGGCGTGCGCTGATCGGCGGCCTGGGTGTCGCTCTGGTAGCGGGGCCTCTGGGCTGTTTTGTGGTTTGGCGGCGGTTAGCCTATTTTGGCGATACACTGGCCCACTCGGCACTTCTAGGCATTGCCCTGAGCTTTGTGATTCAGGTGCCGATTAATGTTGGGGTGATTATCACTTGCTTGGGGTTGGCTCTGGCGCTGGTGCTGTTTTCCCGCAGCAAAACATTAGCCACCGATACCCTACTGGGCATCCTGGCCCACAGTGCGCTGGCCATTGGACTGGTCACCCTGAGCTTTATGCCCTCGGTGCGAATGGACCTGACCGGGCTGCTGTTTGGCGATCTGCTGGCCATGAGCCGCAGCGATCTATGGTGGATTTACGGCGGTGCCGCCACTATTTTGTGCCTGCTGGCGCTGCTATGGCGTGGCCTGCTGATGAGCACCATTCACGAAGAACTGGCGCGGGTTGAAGGGGTGCCGGTAGAACGCCTGCGGCTGGCTCTGATTCTGATGTTTGCCATTGTTATTGCAGTGGCCATGAAAATTGTCGGCGTGCTGCTGATTACTGCGCTGCTGATTATTCCCGCCGCCACCGCAAGGCGCCTGGCACGCACACCCGAACAGATGGTGGCCATGGCGATGCTGTTCGGCTTTATTGCCGTGACCGGGGGGCTGGCCCTGTCATGGGAACTGGACACACCGGCGGGGCCGTCGGTGGTGGTTACCGCATTCAGCTGTTTTCTGCTGATATCCGCGGTTGGCGGCAAACAACGGGCATAAGTCGGCTTAACAGAAGGGTTCTCGCATCCAAACGCAGGGGCTACAGCGGCTGCATCACTGAATTCCACTGGCGCTTTTCCACCAATTCCATGAATTCATCACCCAGGCGTTCACTCTCGGCAATCGCCCGACGCCAGGCCTTTTCGCGGCCGGCATCGTCGCCCAGATACTTTTCAAAATCACGACGGTCCGGCAGCTTTCCATTGGGCAAACTCGCCAGATAGTCCGCCGAGGGGGCCACCAACAGCACATCCTGCACATGTGACGCGTTAGACTTGCGCCAAGGTAAAGACTTATCAAACCAACCGGGAATTATTCGGTCGGTAAAATGCGGATACAGCACAACACCGGGCTGCTGGTACGGCAAATCCAGGTGATAATCCAATAAACCGCCGTCGCGATAAAGTCCTGCTGGCGCTCCAGGAATGTTCGCCACTCCCGACATCACCATCGGAATTGAAGCCGAGGCCAGCAACGCCGGAAGCAGGTTGTCTTGATTCAGTGCAATGGTGTGGCTGGCGAAATCGCGCAGCTCCTCTAAGGGTGCCGGTGTGCGAGTGTCCTGCACAATGCCCCGCTCCATGACCCGACCCAGATGCCGGCGCCCCAGCATATTGCTAGCTATGGCGTGTAGCAGCCCCAGGGTCAGACGACCGCGGCTATCGTGCCGCAACAGTCCCAAACTGCGCACCACCATTACGCTGAGCCGATACTGCGGGTGATTCAAAATATGCTGTTCACGCCCACCCAGTAACTGTTGCAGAAACTCGAGGCTTTTGCGGGTTACTTCGGCGGCGCTGACCCCTTTTGTAAAACGCTGCTGGGTGTATAGCTCCGCTAGCAACTCCAACTGAGCAACCGGGTTGTCAGACGACGCCACCGCCGCAAAGCGCCAGCTGCCAATAGACGAGCCCACCAACGCTCTGGGCTGCGGCGCGCTCGGCAGCCAATGACCAAACAGGGTTTTATCCAAGCCGCTCAGGCCCAAGGCTTTGGGCCCGCCGGCAGCGCCAGGAATCACGTGAACATCCTCGGCGCTCAGCGGGTTATCCCGTAACCGCCTCATGGCACGAGTACCGGCTCGAATCGTTAAAGCCGGTGTGCGAATATGAATAGCGGTCATGGTTTCTCCTTAATAAGGGACGCGGTCGAGAAAGCCACAAAGTGTCATCATTATTGGGTTTGGCCGCGGTTTCTCCGGCGAACACGACAACGATTATTCAACAGGGCAGCGTTTTTTCACGGCAAGCCGTGCTAAATTTGGCGTATTGAGTAATAAAAAAAACCAGCGTGCCAAGCCGCAACATCGGGCTGACGAAGGGAGCTCTAGGTGGCCATACCTTTTTTCCTATCGGAAAAATTTACCAGCAACCCAACTTTGGTGGTAATGGGGTTTCGCCGCCAGCTGGTTTATCATATGCATTTCTGGGCTTGCCTGGCCGTAGCGCCGCTGATTGTGGTGCAGTGGCTTCATCAGAATTATCTATTGTCTGCCCTACTCTTTCTGTTCTGCGCCAACGCCTTACTGGTGATTGGCTTTTTGCGCTTCCGCCAACACTACTTCTTGCGGGGCTGGCTGTTTCCGCTACTGGCGATGATCTGCGCGGTCTATTCTACCGCCATTAACGGCCATGCCGGGCTTTACTGGGCCTACCCTGCCATTACTGCCGTATTTTTTCTAATGCCCCTGCGGGATGCCGCCATCAGCAACTTTGTGTTTTTGGCCCTGATGGCGGTCATGGCCTTTTACGTATTTCCCCTGTCGGAGTTCTGGCGTATCACCACATCACTAGGGCTGACTTGCCTGTTCGCACTGATTTTTGCCTGGCTGGTGGGGCGCTTGCAGCAAGAACTGACAGAACTTGCCACCACAGACCCACTCACCGGCTGCCGGAACCGGGCAACACTGGCTGAAAGCCTGACCAACCAAATCCAGTTGTGCGAACGCTACGACCGGCCATCGTCTATTTTGCTGCTGGACCTGGACCACTTCAAAGCCATCAACGACAAATGGGGCCACCACACCGGTGACACCGTATTGACCGGCATAGCACGCCTGCTGAGCAACCGCCTGCGCGACAACGACCACATATTTCGTATTGGCGGCGAAGAATTCATGGTGCTGCTGCCGGAAACCAGCCTGCCCGAAGCCGAGACACTGGCCCGTGAGCTGGTAAAGAGCGTGGCCGTTGAACCCTTTCAGACCGGTATTGGGGTCACCATCAGCGGTGGCCTGACGCAAGCCTGCGCCAACGAGACTTGGTCAGTCTGGCTCAAGCGTGCAGACCAGGCACTGTATAAAGCCAAATCCGATGGCCGCAACCGTGTTGTGCAGTTAACTGGCAGCTCGCCGCCAACCGATACCGGCCTTTAGGGCGACAGCTGAACCGCTACGGCGCTTACCCATAGAGATCATGGCCATTTTGCCTTAAGCTTCCGCCCTTGCCAGATTCAGTAAACCGGACCCTTATTTATGAGCAATTCCCTGACAGACGATCTTGCAGGCCACTACCGCGCCATTATTAATGGCTTGGGTGAAAACTGTGACCGCGAAGGCCTACAAAGCACGCCTCTGCGCGCGGCCAAAGCCATGCAGTTTCTAACTCGCGGGTACCAGCAGGATCTGAACAAGTTGGTCAACAACGCGGTGTTCGAATCCGCCATGGACGAAATGGTGGTGATACAGGACATAGAACTGTACAGCATGTGTGAACATCACGTGTTGCCTTTTATCGGCAAGTGCCACATTGCCTACCTGCCCCAGGGCAAGGTCCTGGGGCTGTCCAAATTCGCGCGCATTGTGGATATGTACGCAAGGCGCCTGCAAATCCAGGAAAATCTGACCCGACAAATCGCAGAAGCGGTAGAAAGTGTGACCAACGCCAAGGGCGTCGCCGTCGTGATCGAAGCCCAGCACATGTGCATGATGATGCGCGGTGTCGAAAAACAGAACTCGAAAATGAAGACCTCGATGATGCTCGGCCAGTTCCGAAAGTCACAGGCCACCCGCCTGGAATTCTTCAATCTGATCAGTACCAACCGTTGATCAGGTTCACATTGGCCAGATGGGGCACTAGGTGACTGGTAGCACTTACATTGTCATTTTCTTCCTCGACAGGAGCGTTACATCATGCATGAGACGTCTGACTCGCAGATTCTCGACATTCTGCAGCAGGTCCGCACCATAGCGTTGGTGGGCGCCAGTGAAAAAACCAGCCGACCTTCCCACGAAGTTATGCATTACTTGCAACAGCAGGGCTACCGGGTAATACCCGTCAACCCACGTTTGGCTGGCCAGCAGCTACTGGGTGAAACCGTTTACGCGGATCTTGAATCACTGCCGGTCGCGGCAGACATGGCAGACCTGTTCCTGGCTCCGCAACGCACCGACGCGGTGATCGACCAGGCCATCGCCATGAGAATTCCGGTCCTGTGGCTCCAAATTGGCGTTATTAATCACCAAGGCGCCGAGCGCGCGCGACAGGCGGGCATGAAAGTAGTGATGGACCGCTGTCCAAAAATGGAAATACCCCGGCTTATACACCGACCCTAGAGAGCGCGATGAAAAACACCGATTCAACACAGCGTGTTGTGGCAAAAGGGCTTTTCCCCCCAGCCCTGCCGGTGTTTATCTTTTTTTGTTTTTATTACTGGCCTTGGGTTTGCGATTTGGCCAAAGCCAGCAAGACAGTCGCCAGATTCAGGCGCATCTGGACACCGAGGCTGAAATAATGGCCATTAGCGAAGCCCAGTGGCGCAGGGATGTCCGCAACCATTTGCAAGATTCCAAGATTTACCAGGCAATCGAGTGGATTGACCGTGATTTTTCCATCCGCTGGATCGAGCCGCAACTTGGCGTGCGCTTGGCAATTGACAATGTCGGAGTTGGCTACTCCTCGCTGAGCTACATCCGTGACTTCCCGATTGATCTGCTAAAAATTGACCGTTCGTTCATCACCCAAGTAACCGAACGCCAGGACGATGCCACCATTACCTCTGCAATTATCAATTTGGCCCACAATCTGGGCATCCAGGTGGTAGCCGAAGGCGTAGAAACTATCAGCAAGCTCAATTTTCTGCGCCAGCGTGGTTGCGCTGTGGCTCAGGGTTATCTGATCAGCCGTCCGATTCCCGCCGACCAGCTGGAGCAGTGGCTGAAGCCGCAACACGCTGAAAACTTACTTTAACTGTGAGACTCCATGACACATTATCTGACCACCGAACAAGACGCGCGCCTACGCCGCTGGGAACGGTGGAACCGCAATTATTTTCTGTTCGCCTTTACGGCGTTAATCATCATTTTGGTGTTCAGCAGCCAACTGGGGTTGTCTAGCGGCGATAGTTGGGACGGGCTGGGTATCATTCTGGTGCTGTTGGTGGCGCCAATAGTGGCGATGCAGCTAAAGCTGACCTGTCCCGCTTGTAGCGAAAAGCTGGGCTGGCAAGCCAAACTGATGGTTCCGGAACAGTGCAAGCACTGCGGTTGTTTTCTCCGCGCCAAAGGCTGACAACACGTTCGTAACATTTGACCTATGAGCAGCTAACAGGTTTTAAGCTACACTTATCGTAAAAGGCGACGGGGTAGTTTATGAAAGTAAAAGACATGGCCCGTGCCGCTGGGGTAACGCCTGACACTGTGCGATTCTATTCTCGCGAAAAACTGCTGGCACCCAGCCGCGATCCGGCGAACAACTACCAACATTTCTCCAGCGATGATCTGCGCCGCCTACGTTTTGCCCGTAAGGCCCGCCAGCTTGGTTTTTCCCTGCCCGAGATCCGCGACATTTTGAACCAAGCCGACGACGAGCATTCCCCCTGTCCCATGGTGCGCGGCCTGTTTGAACAACGACTGGCCGAGGTTGAACTCCAGATTAACGAGCTCCAGCAACTGCACCAGCGCATGGAAAAGGCCCTGGACGCTTGGCGAGACATGCCCGATGGCACACCAGACGGCCATACCATCTGCCGTTTAATTGAACACTGGGATCAGGCCGAACCTAACCTGACGGAGGAACTCTGAATCATGGACAACACAACCGCTAACACCGAGAATCGGCTCAGCATTGCCGGTGCCACCTGCCAGGGCTGCGCCCGTAAAATCCGCGTGGCATTAGAACCTTTGGTCACCGACAGTGCCGCGGTGGATGTGAACATCGAGCAGAAAACCGTCACCTTGCCCGCAGGCATTGACGCCACCGACGCTGCCCGCAGAATCACCGAAGCGGGCTATCCGTCGGAGATTCTCCATGCCGAGCCCGCCGCCAAAAACTGCTGTGCCAGCAAGATAACGCCATCCTGTCGCAGCGAAAAAAGTACCACTGATGAAGCAAAGGCCCCTGCGCCAGAGACGGCCAGCGCCGCCAGCGACAGCAACGACGGCATTCAGCTGACGGTCACCGGCGCCACCTGTGCGTCTTGCGTCAGCAGCATCGAAAAAGCCTTGAAGTCGGTCAGCGGCGTTACCCGCGCCCACATGAACCTGGCCGACAATACCGCCAGTGCCAGCGGTCAAGTAGCTCCGCAAGCACTGATCAAAGCCATCGAAAGCGCCGGCTACGGCGCCAGCGTGATTGAAGATCCAGACACTGCAGACGAACGCCGCCAGCAGCAAGATCGCAAACGCTACCGCACCTTGCTGGTAAAAATGGCGATCAGCCTGTCATTGGGTTTAGGCCTGATGATCTGGGGCATGGGTTTCGGCTCAATGACCGTAGATGCCGGTAACCAGACCACCTGGATCAACCTGGGCATTCTGACCCTGGGCGTGATGATTGCCACCGGCAGCCATTTTTTCACCAGCGCCGGGAAAGCCTTTCTCCATCACAACGCCAATATGGACACCCTGGTAGCGCTGGGTACCGGCACCGCGTGGATCTATTCCATGGTGGTGGCGGTGTTCCCCGCAGCCCTGCCAGAAATGGCGCGCCACGTGTATTTTGAAGCTTCGGCGATGATCATCGGTCTGATCAATCTGGGCCAGGCATTAGAGCTGCGCGCCAAAGGCAAAACCTCCGAAGCCGTGCGCCGGCTGTTGGATCTGCGCGCTAAAACCGCCCGCGTGATCCGCGACGGCCAGGAACAGGACCTGCCCATAGAGCAGGTGCGTAAAGGCGACCAGATCCGCGTTCGGCCCGGTGAACAGCTGCCGGTGGACGGTGTAGTGCGCGAAGGCAACACCCGCGTTGACGAAAGCATGCTCACCGGCGAGCCCATGCCGGTCAGTAAAGGCGAAGGCGACGAAGTGTCTGCCGGCACTTTGAACACCCGTGGCAGCATTGTGTACGAAGCCACCCGTGTAGGCAGCGACACGGCCCTGGCGCAAATTATCCGTCTGGTAAAAAAAGCCCAAGGCTCGAAGCCCTCAATAGGCCGCCTGGCGGATAAAATTTCCTCGGTATTTGTGCCCAGTGTGATGCTGATCGCCATAGCCGCCGCGCTTGCCTGGTACAACCTGGGGCCAGACCCGGCAGTAGCGCACATGATGGTGGCCGCCACCACCGTACTGATCATCGCCTGTCCCTGCGCCTTGGGCCTTGCCACGCCCATGTCGGTGATGGTCGGCGTCGGCAAAGCCGCTGAATACGGCGCGCTGATCCGCCAGGGTGAAGCGCTTCAAACCGCTGGCAAGATCAACCTGGTCATTCTGGATAAGACCGGCACTATCACTGCCGGCAAACCCGTGGTTACCCAAGTGCATGTAGTAAACGGTGATGAAATTCATCTGCTGGCCCTGGCCGCCGGTCTTGAGCAGTATTCAGAGCACCCGCTGGCCTACGCCATTATGGAAAAAGTCCGGCAGGACACTATTCAACCGGCCGACATAACCGGCTTCGACAGCCTCAACGGCAAGGGTGTAGCCGGGCAACACAATGGCGATACCCTGCGCCTGGGCAACCGGCGTTGGCTGGTAGATGAAGGGCTGGATGTAACCCCGTTGGACCAGGCCGCCCAAAGTATTACCGACAACGCCGGCACCCCGCTGTTTGTGGCCCTGGGCACACGGGTGCTGGGCGTCATTGGCGTTGCAGATGCGATCAAACCTGACTCCCGGGCCGCCATTGAACGGCTGCATCAAGCCGGCATCAAAGTGATGATGGTCACCGGCGATGTGGACGCCACCGCCAAAGCCATCTGCGCCAGTGCCGGTATTGACGATTATCGTGCCGGAGTGTTGCCGGAAGACAAAGCCGACGTAGTTAATGACATGCGTAAAAAAGGCTATACCGTCGCCATGGTGGGTGACGGAATTAACGATGCCCCGGCTCTGGCCGCCGCCGATGTTGGCTTTGCCATTGGCACCGGCACTGATGTAGCCATTGAAAGCGCCGCCATTACACTGATGCGCGGTTCCCTGCACGGGGTTCCCGACGCCATCGAAATATCCCGCGCCACGGTGAAGAACATTCACCAGAATCTGTTCGGCGCGTTTATTTATAACAGCCTGGGTATCCCCATTGCCGCTGGCTTGCTGTATCCATTGTGGGGCATTCTGTTAAGCCCGATCCTTGCCGGTGCAGCCATGTCGATGTCGTCGGTTACCGTGGTTACCAACGCTAACCGGCTGCGACTGTTCAAAACCAGTCGCAAAGTAGACAGCTCCGCCAAACAGGAACAGAACCAATGACATCTTTTTTGGTCAACCTCACAGGTTTAGCGCTGATGGCCGCCGTCGTCTGGTGGTTCTGGTTGGCGCCCACTGACACCAAAACGAAGAGGTAACACTTATGAAGCAACGTACTCTAGCCATGTTACTGGGCGCTAGCCTGAGCTTTGGCTCGGCCCTGGCAAGCGCCGAATCTGAGCACAACATTCACGTCTACAAATCGCCTACCTGTGGCTGCTGCACCGACTGGATCAAACACCTGGAGGACAACGGTTTTGAGGTGGAAGTCAGCGAAGTCGACAATGTCACGCCGGTGAAAATCGAAGCCGGCCTGACACCGGCCCTGGCCAGTTGCCACACCGCGTTTATCAACGATTACGTGATTGAAGGCCACGTGCCGGCGGACGACATCAAACGCCTGTTAAGCCAAGCGCCCCAAGCCCGTGGCTTGAGCGTTCCGGGCATGCCTGCAGGCTCACCAGGAATGGAAATGGGCGGCCGCAAAGATCCGTACCAAGTGCTGTTATTCAACGCCAACGGCCAGACCCAGGTGTTCGCCGAACACAACTAATTGCCGCACGATTCTGAACAACAATGTCAATCGGCCCTTACACCAAGCACTGCGACATTTTTATACAGTTTAGTGATTATTTGCTCTAACATCGGGCTCCTTATTTTATGACTTTGTGAACGAAATCATCGAGAGGGAGCCTCGTTGAATCTGAAAAATCGAATTCTCAGCCTTGCTGCTGGCCTGATGATCTTGGCAAGCATTGCCACCTGGGCCGCGTATCAGCAGTTGTCAGACAATCTGATCGAGCGCTGGGGTAAACAAGTCGCTGAAATTCAGGTGCGTTATGACAGCGCCCGTCTGCTGCAGTCGCTAGAGCGCGAAATAGGCCTGGCGCGGCAAATGGCGCGCTCTCAAGCCCTTCTGGCACTCGCCAGAACCCCTGACGGCCCGTTGATCAAAGCCGCCGCCATTGGTGAAATGGAAAGCTTTCGCAATAATTTCCGCGACCACAGCTATTTTGTCGCCTTTTTAAGCAATAGCCACTATTACTACAACAACACATCCAACGATTATCAGGGCCAGCAGTTCCGCTACACTCTGGACCCAAACGAGCCCGATGACGCCTGGTTCTACCGACTGATTGACGAAGGCCGCGACTTCCATCTGAATGTGAATCCCGACACCAACCTGGGTGTAACCAAGCTGTGGATTGACGTACTGATGCGCAACAAAGAGAACGTCATCGTGGGTATGGTAGGAACCGGACTGAACCTTGATGACTTTCTGAAGGACATTGTAGACACCGGCCAGCAAGGCATAACCACGTTGTTTGTGGATCTGAACGGCGCCATTCAGCTATACCGCGATCGCAATTACATCGATTTTGCCACGATCATCAAGCCCGAAGGCCAGAAAAGCACCATTGACCTGCTGTTCGACAGCGCCGACGACTTTGAGGAAATGACACGTACACTCAAATATTCCCGCGATGAGCTTGAACAAAAAATTGCCGAACGCACTACAGACCTGCATTCGCTAGCGCGGGTAGATTCGCTGACCGGACTTTGTAACCGCCGCAGTCTGGATGAAATCCTGGAGGTCGAGATCCAGCGGGCCAGTCGGCGAAATGCCGGTTTTGGCGTTATGTGGCTGGACATCGACCACTTTAAGGCGATTAACGACAGCCTTGGCCATCAAACCGGCGATGAAGTTCTGTGTCAGGCAGCGCTCTGGTTACAGTACAGTCTGCGCCCGTACGACCAACCCGGGCGATGGGGTGGCGACGAGTTTATGGTGGTGTTGTCGCCCTGTGATCATAATATTCTACGTTTTCTGAGCGAGCGTTTGCGCCAGACCTTTGAACGCGAAAGTGCAAACGGTAATATACCGATTACGGTCAGCGTAGGCGCCTACCTGTGTCAACCCGGCGACAGCGCTAAAACCATCCTGCACGAAGCCGACCAAGCGCTTTACCAGGCCAAAGCCCGCGGTCGCAACACGGTGTTCATCGCGAATAAAGACCATCAAATCCCGGGCTGACCCGACAAATAAAGCATCAGCCACGCTCTCATTGCCTAACGGGTCTGACTCATTGCCCCTTTACAGTTATACTGCGCGGTAACATTCATTTTTTTATCAGCCAGGTTACTTCATGCTCAATGCCGACGCTCTCAGCCAGTTGCGCCAGCTGAAATCCAATATCGAAGAACACAAAGTGGTTTTTTCCGGCACCGTAAAAGCAACCAATGGCCGCTTTGGCTTTGCTGCTATGGACGACGGCAGAGATGTGTTTCTTCCGCCCGAGGAAATGCAAAAAGTGCTTCCCGGCGACCGCATCAACATCACCGAACAGGATGTCGAAAAAGGCAAAACCCAAGGCTTGGTGGAAGAGCTGCTGAGCAGCTCGCTGGATACCTTTGTAGGCCGCTACCAGGTCAAGGGCAAAGGCCACTTTGTGGTGCCGGAAACGGCGGGCATTAACCGCTGGATCTTCATACCGCCAAAAGAGCGTAACGGCGCCCAGCCCGGTGATTACATATATTGCCGCCTGCACCGCCACCCGATCAAAGACGGCAAAGGCCAGGCCCGGGTACTGCGGGTAATAGGCCAGGCTGGCGATGCCGGTATTGAGCGGGCGCTGACCATGGCCGGTTTTGATTTGTCTGACGCATGGCCAGAGGCAGTGCAGCAACACGCCCAAGCACTCAGTGAAGACGCGATAGCCGCACACAGCGCAGGGCGAGAAGACCGCTGCTCACAGCCCTATGTCACCATCGACAGCCCTGGCACCCAAGATATGGACGACGCCCTGCTAGCGGTGCCAAACGCCACCGGCTGGGCGCTGTCAATTGCGATTGCCGACCCCACCGCATTGATTGAACCAGGCAGCGCCACCGAACGCGAAGCCATGCGCCGAGCCACCGCCATTTACTTCCCGGGAGAGCCGCTGCCGATGCTGCCCGAAGCCGCCAGCACCCGCTTGTGTTCGCTGCAGCCCGATACAACGCGTCTGGCTTTAGTTTGCGATCTGCAGGTTAACAACGATGGCAGTCTGGGCGATTACAGTTTTCACCAGGCCAGCCTCCGCTCCCACGGCAAACTCAGTTATGAACTGGTTGCCAACTTGATTGACGGCCGCGAAGACGACGACATCAAAGCTCTGTCGTCAGCCGTGTCTAACAGCTTGGACCAGCTGCACCAGGCCGCTACGGCGCTGCGGCGCTGGCGCGTCGAACACGCTCTTATTAATGGTGACCGCACGGAGTTCCGCCTGCGGCTGGACGAAAACCGCCGTATTCGCAGCATTGAACCCACAGTTCAAAATGAAGCCCACCGTTTGGTAGAAGAGTGCATGGTAGCGGCCAACCGCTGCGCCGCCGACTTTCTGTCGCAGCACAACACAGGTCTGTTTATTTGTCACAGCGGCCTGCGCGCCGACCGTCACGACAACGTCCGCAAGCTGCTGGAACAACACATGCCACAGCTTGCCGAGCTGGATATTGCCCAGGCAGAGAGTTTCAAAACACTGATGAAAACCACCGACAGCCTGAACGCAGATGCCCCGGTAAAATCCATTGTCGCGCGCCAACTGGCCCGCGCCGAGCTGGCCTTCAGCCCCGCACCGCACCAGGGTATGGGGCTTGCTGCCTACACCACGTTCACCTCGCCGCTGCGCAAGTTCACCGACTTTTACGTGCACCGGGTGATCAAATCGCTGATCTGGCAGACGCCGTTAGAAGAATTGGACAACAACGCCCTCAGCACGCTTCAGGCAACTCTGATACAGGCTCGCCAGGCCGCCAACAGCGTAGAGAACTGGCTTAAAAGCGACTTTGCAAAAACGTTGGGCGATGATGACATGGGCGGCGTTATCAGCCGCACCATTCCCGCCGGCTTTTTTGTGCGCTTAAATTGCAACGGCCTGGAAGGGTTTGTCAGCTGCCGTGACCTCGATGGAAAATACAGTTTTGACCCGGTCACCCTGCGCCTGATTCACAACAAAAATGGCCGCATCTTCCAACTCGACCAGGCCGTTACCGTGCGCCTGGCCGGGGTGGATGACGAACGCCGTCAGATCAATCTGACGCTGCAGGAGCCGAAGCAGGAACCTGTCCCAGCATCTGCGTAAGGCGCTGGTCTTTGGCTTGCCACTGTTCGGCAAGCCAAAGCTTTACGTTGCGGCGGTATTCAGAGTCGGCCATGTAGTCGCGGCCTTTGAGGTTGTCGGGAATGGCCACGGTGTGAATTTCCATTTTGATTTCTGGTATCTGGCCACACAAGAACTGCCAGAAGGTCGGCGCACCGCCGGGGTAGGCAATGGTCAAATCCACCAATGTTTTGACGGAGTCACCCATGGCGTCTAACACAAAACCGACACCGCCAGCTTTGGGCGGTAACAGGTGAGTGTAGGATGATTTTTGGGCGGCATGCTTGGCCGGCGTAAAGCGCGTGCCTTCTACGAAGTTCATAATGCTGACGGGCGTGTGCTGGAACTTCTCGCACGCGCGGCGAGTGGCTTTCATGTCTTCACCGCGTTTTTCGGGGTGCTTTACCAGATACTGACGCGAATAGCGCTTCATGAACGGGAAATCCAGCCCCCACCAGGCCAAGCCGATCACCGGTACCCACACCAGCTGCTGCTTCAGAAAGAACTTCAGAAACGGTGCTTTGCCGTGAAAAACCCGCTGCATGGCCAGAATATCCACCCAGCTCTGGTGGTTACTAAGCACCAGATACCAGCTTTCCTGCTTCAGCTCTTCAACCCCGGTCACGTCCCAGCGGGTGCTCTGGGTGAGTTTCATCCAGCCACTGTTACAAGCTACCCAAATTTCGGCCACGCGAATAATCAGCTTGGTGCACAGCACACCAAAACCCTTGTGGGGAATAATCAGCTTCAACAGCGCCGGAATATATAAAAGTAGGCACCACACCAGGGTGTTCAGTAACAACAGCAACGAGTTCAGTACACCAATCACCGGCGCAGGTAAAAAACTGAGCATGGGTTCATTCCATTTTGAAAATTCATGACTGTTAATCATAACAACCACATTGGGTCTTGGGCAGAGGCGAATGCCCTCTACTGTTCCCAGCGTGGTATCGTCATTACATTATTATGGCATCATTTTGGCAACAAGAACGGACTCCCGCTGATGAACCCTGTTGAGCCTTTTAATCTGGACCTGCGCGCGCTGGCCACCTTTTTGGTGGTGCTGGACGAAGGCAGCGTATCGCGGGCCGCAGTAACGCTTGGGGTTAGTCAGTCGGCCGTCAGTCACACCCTGGAGCGTTTGCGCCAGGCTTTGGGTGACCCTCTGTTTGTTAAATCCGGGCGTGGCATTGCCCCTACCCGTTATGCCCAGCAGGCCGGCCCGCACATTCGTCAGGTGCTGGATGATTTGCGCGCGCTGTCCTCCGGCCCACCGTTCAGTCCGCAAACCGCAGAACTGGTGTTTACCATCGCCGCCAACGATTATGAGCGCGACCTTCTGCTGCCCGGCTTGCTGGCTATTTTGCGTGAGCAGGCGCCGGGCATTCGCCTGCAGGTGATTGCCGCCGGCATTCCCAGCGCCGAGCTGTTACGCCAGGAAGCCTGCGATCTTATTGTGTCGCCGCACCCACCGGAGGCCAGCGATATTATGCAACGTGGCCTGATGACCGACCGCATGGTGGTGTTTTATGATCCGGCGCGGCGCGAGCCGCCTCATACCCTGGCCGATTTCCTCAAAGCCGACCACATCAGCCTGATGCTGGGTTCGGCCGAACAGCCGGGGCTGGACCAAGCCCTGAGCGCCCGCAATCTGCGCCGCACCAAGAGAGTGAGCGTGTCAAACTTCTCGGCCCTTGCCAGCCTTTTATACGGTACCGACATGTTGGCAGTGGCGCCGGAACGTATGGGTCAGCAGCTGTTGTCGCGGGCCGCCTGGGTGCCACTGCCGTTCGACTACAAGCCCTTTACCCTGTTGATGATCTGGCACCAGCGCTATCAGAACGATGCTGCCCACCGCTGGTTGCGCAACCAGATAAACGCGGTGGCGGCCACCATGAATGGAATGACGCAATAATCAATCGATATCATTCATAGGTTGTATGACAACTGACCGGCTTACCCGCTGCCTTTAAATTCGTAAACTGCCTGCCCGAATCAACGCTTTTACGGAATTTTCCATGTTTGCCTTAACCAGTATCTGGACCACTATTTTATTGGCTGCCGCGGTAGCGCTAGGGCCATTGGCGACTGATATGTACCTGCCGGCACTGCCGCAGATTGGCAGCGACCTCAATGCCAGCAATGGCGATGTCCAGCTTACCCTAAGTTTTTATCTGGCCGGTTTCGCCATGGCCCAGCTTTTTTGCGGCCCCTTGGCCGATTGCTTTGGCCGCAAGCCCATCATGATTGCCGGCTTTTTTATATTTGCCCTCGCCAGTATTGGCTGTGCCCGCGCCACCAACGTTGACAGCCTGATGCTGTTTCGCTTTTTACAGGCGCTTGGGGGTTCAGCCGGCCCGGTACTGGGGCGCGCCGCAGTGCGCGATATTTACACGCCACAACAGTCGGCCCGCATCATGGCCATTCTGGCCAGTATTATGGCCCTGGCCCCGGCGCTGGCTCCCACCATTGGCGGCGTAATGGTTAGCCATCTGGGTTGGGCATCGATTTTTTACGTGCTGGCCGGTTACGCTCTGGCAATGATGGTCATTGTTGCTATCGGCATACCCGAGCCCATGCGCCCGGAATACCGCCAGCCACTGCGGCCCGCATCGCTGCTGAAAAACTATCGCCTGATTGGCAGCGATATCAGTTTTCTGGGTTATACCCTGACCAACAGCCTGATGTATTCAAGCCTGTTCGCCTTTATTTCCGGCTCGTCCTTCGTACTCATCGACTTTCTGGGGGTGTCACCACAACATTTCGGGCTCTACTTTGCCTTTGTGGTGGCCGGCTACATAGTGGGCAACCTGCTGGCGGTGCGCTTGGGCAAACGCCTGTTGCCCGATCAAATTTTGCTGCGTGGTATTTTGCTGGCTGCGGCCGGTGGCACCGTGATGGCATCGTTGGCGCTGGCTGAGGTGTATTCGGTATGGGCGGTTATGTTGCCCCAGGCGGTGATTCTGTGCGGCACTGGTATGGTACTGCCACAAACCATGGCCGGCGCACTGGCAAATTTCCCGCGCACGGCCGGCTCAGCCTCTTCCCTGTTCGGCTTCGCACAGATGACTATAGCCGCCGGTTCCGGCGCTCTGGTAGGCTACCTGCACAATGGCACGTCACTGGTGATGGCGTTGGTGATTGCTCTGTCGACGTTTGCCGCACTCGCCAGCTATGTACTCCTGGTACAACGCTTCCCGGCACCGGGCTTCGAGGCGGAAGCCCGTGTTTAATCGGGCGCCTGGCGGCCAAAAACGTGCAAACGCATGCAGTTTAGACTAGAAAGAGTAAGTTGACCGGTATTATAAAGTCTGTTTTTCTGACACTTCCATCCTTAAGGAGAATGTTATGAGCAACGTAACACTTGGCGGCGATGCCGTAGAATTGAGCGGAAACTTCCCCCAACCTGGCGAAACCATCCACCCTTTTACCCTGACCAACAACAGCCTGGAAGACGTTAAACTCAGCAACTGGGACGGCAAGCGTAAAATTCTGAGCATTTTCCCCAGCATAGATACTGGCGTGTGTGCCGCATCTACCCGTAAATTCAACGAAAAAGCCGCTGATCTCGACAACACCGTGGTGTTGGTGATTTCCGCAGACCTGCCCTTTGCCTTTGCCCGTTTCTGTAGCGCCGAAGGCCTGGACAAAGTGATTTCCCTATCCAGCTTCCGCAACTACAGCTTCCAGCAGGACTACGGCGTCGCTATGCAAACCGGCCCGCTGGCAGGTTTGTGCGCCCGCGCCGTGATTGTGCTCGACCAGAACAACAAAGTACTGCACAGCGAACTGGTTGGCGACATCAAAGACGAGCCCAACTACGATGCTGCCCTGAACGCTCTGTAACCTGCCATAACGAGTGCCGGTATCGCGCCTGCGATGTCGGTTTTTCTACCCGGCTTTGCTATTCAACTCAACGCGCAAGCATCCAATGCCCCGGCGCTTGCTGCTACACTGCCCGACTTCATTCAGAACGCACATCCGGATTGCTCCTGTGAGTCAATTAGCCACTAACACCAGCATCAACGCCAGCCTGCATCGCCAGCTTTACGACATGACATGGCCGATGCTGTTCGGTGTGTTATCGCTGATGACCTTTCAGCTCACCGACAGCGCGTTTATAGGCCAGCTTGGCCGCGACCCGCTTGCGGCACTGGGCTTTACAATTCCCATGCAGCAGCTGGTCAGCGGCATGTATGTAGGCTTGGGAATTGCCACCACCGCGGTGATTTCACGCAATCTGGGCCAGAACAACAGCGATCGCGCCCGCCAATTGGGTGGTCTTGTGGTGCTGATTGGCGCAACCCTGGTGCTGGTGCTTTGCCTGCTGGTGTGGTTCGGCCAGAAACCGATTCTGACCCTGCTGGGCGCCGAGCCCGAACTTTGGCCGGTTATTCGCCAGTACTGGGCGCCCTGGCTGATTGCAGCCTGGATCGGCGCCATGGTGTATTTCGGTTACAGCCTGTGCCGCTCCCACGGCAACACCAAACTGCCCGGCGCGGTTATGGTGGCCACCAGCCTGCTGAATATAGGGTTGGACTGGCTGTACATCTTTTATTTCGGCTGGGGCCTGCCCGGCGCGGCCTGGGCCACCGCCACCGCCTTCGGCCTGGGCGCTCTGGTGATCTATCCGCTGCTGCTCAAGCGCGGCTGGCTCGGGTTTGATCTGGCCGGCCTGCAGCTGGTGCGCGCAGTGCGCCAGTTGGGCGGCATCATGGCGCCGGCCATGGTCAGTCAGATGATGCCGCCAATGGCCGCGGTGCTGGCCACAGCGCTGGTCGCCAGTTTTGGTTCTACCGCCGTAGCGGCCTGGGGGTTGGGGTCGCGGCTGGAGTTTTTCTCGATTGTTGTGGTGTTGGCGCTGACCATGTCGATGCCGCAAATGATCGGGCGCATGCTGGGCAGGGGTGAAATAGAGAGTATCCGTCGCCTGGTGCGCCTGGCCGTGCGGTTTCTGGTGGTCTGGCAGCTGGCGATTGGCCTGTTATGGCTGCTGGGTTCCGGCTTGGTGACCGAATTGTTCACCACCGATGCACAGGTGCAGAGCATTCTGGCCAGCTATCTGTGGCGAGTACCGCTGAGCTACGGTGGCCTGGGCGCCTGCATGCTGATGGTGTCGGTGTGCAACGCCTTGGGACTGCCGCTGCGGGCGCTGCTGATTTCCACCTTGCGACTGTTTCTATGTTACCTGCCCATGCTCTGGCTGGGCAGCCAACTTAATGGCATTCCCGGCCTGATGACCGGCGCGCTGGTGGGCAATCTGCTGGCCGGCATTATCGCCTGGCAGCTTTACCGCGCCGGTATGGCAAGGCTATCCGCAAAAAGCAGGCAAGAACCCGGCGAAGTAACGGCCCGTAATGCCGGTTAGGCGAACGTTAAGCGAGCCTCAGGCGGCGAACTTCAAGCGAAAGCTATCCGGCATGGGCGTTACCTGTTTTTCACCATAATCAAAAAACACAAAACCGTATTTGGCCTGCGCCACTTCAGCGCCGTCCCGTTCGCGGGTTACGCGGAACACAAAATCACCGCCGTAGCGATTAAAGTCGGTTATCCCCACGTCAAACACCAGAGTTTCCGGGTAGTAAGCTTCGGCCTGATACACGGTAGCCAAGTCAGTCACCAGAATGCCCAAACCATTGTGACCGACCTCGTCGATCCCGTGATGGGAAAGAAGCTGCACCCGTGCCTCTGACAGCATTGAAATCAGCGCATCGTTACCCAAATGATTGGCACCGTTGAGATCGGTGCTGCGCACTGCCAGACGAGTTTGAAAACAAAACGCCTGTTCGGGAAATTCCAGTTTTATTCGAGCCACTATCCATTCGCCTATGCCGAAAAATGAGGTATGTTGGCATAATCACGCAAAAATCCCAATTGCGCCATATTGACGACTGACTGCTGGTGATTTTATGGATATTCGCCCCGCTGCCACTCTTGCTTTGATCCGCGATAGCGACAAGGGTCTTGAGGTGCTACTGCTACAACGTACTTGGGAAGCCTCTTTTCTGCCGGGTTATTTCGTGTTTCCCGGCGGCGCGGTGGATGACGCCGACCAAGCCTGCCGCGCCCACATTGCCGGCCGTGACGATAGCGCCATCAGCCAGACCATGAGCCTAAGCGAGGGCGGCGCAGACTACATGGTGGCGGCATTGCGGGAATGCTTCGAAGAAGCCGGCCTGCTGCTGGCGGTTAACGATAACGGCGAACTGGTAGGCGCAGACCACCCCATTCTTCAGTCGCGGCAGGCATTGTTTCGCGGCGACGTGAGCTTGCAGGCGCTGTGCCTGCAACACAATCTGATTCTGCCTCTGGACCGGCTGGCTTACCTGAGCCACTGGGTAACCCCGCCGGGGCCACCGCGGCGCTTTGATACCCGTTTTTTTGTGGCGGTTACCCCAGAAAACCAGATCGCCAGCCACGATGGCGAAGAAACCATTGACCACTTGTGGATAACCCCGCAACAGGGCCTGGCGGAATACCGCAGCGGCGAACGCCTGTTCAGCCTGCCAACCTTGCGCACCCTGCGGGTGCTGCACGATTTCACCAACACCGGCGAGGTTATGCGCTACGCCCATGCCAATCCGCCCGAGCCTTTGCCCAGCGAACCCTGGCCCGCCAGACGCCGCGATAAAACCATCGTTCTGGAACCCGACGCGCCGGCGTACGATGAAGCCCGCAAGCTTGACCCGGAAGGTGCAGGTACCACCAATGCAGTGATTGTACCCGGCGAGCCGGTCGAAATTGCCGCGGGCGTTATCCGTCTGACCTCACCCAACCCGGGCGTGATGACTGGGCCGGGCACCAACACGTACCTGGTGGGCCACGATTGTTTCACCGTGATTGACCCAGGCCCGGAAGACCCCGCCCACATCGAGCGCATTCTTCAGTTAACCGGTGGCCGTGTTGATCAGGTGCTGGTAACCCACACCCATCAGGACCATTCACCGGCCGCCAGCCTGCTAAAACAACGCACCGGATGCCGGCTGATTGGCCGCACCGCACCGGCAGGCGCGTCACAGGACAGCAGTTTCAACCCGGATGAGGAGCCCGAACACGGCGACCTGATTGCCACAGACGCCGGTATCCTGAAGGTTTTACACACGCCGGGCCACGCATCGAATCACCTGTGTTATTTGTTGTTGGAACAGGGAATGCTGTTTTCCGGGGACCACATCATGCAGGGTTCCACCGTGGTGATAAACCCGCCAGACGGCGATATGAAGGCGTACATGGAATCGCTCTATGATTTGCTGGCCGAACCGCTGAGTTTTATTGCACCAGGCCATGGCTTCGTGATGGCGCGGCCAGAAGCGACGGTAGATTATTTAATTACCCACCGATTGACCCGCGAACACAAAATTGCCCGGGTGCTGAAGAAACTGGCACCGGTCAGCCTGGAAAAGCTTACCGCCAGCGCCTATGACGACGTACCGGCGACGATTCACGGGGTGGCCGCGCGCTCGGCGCTGGCACACCTGTTAAAACTGGAGCAAGAGGACCGCGCCAGTTGCAACGACGACGTCTGGCATGCCACCCGCCATACCTGATTACGCCGATACCGGGCGCAGAAGGTTCATGGGCTCGACTCCGTGTTTGATGACAAAAGCATGCTACTGAAATATTCATTCAATCCGCCATCTACTATGCTAAATCCGGCGAAGGCTTCATGAAAACGGTATTAAACCTTTGTCACAGCCATATCAACCATCTATAAAGCGCTCTAATCTGTCGACCGTTAGGCTCGGCAAAAGCCGGGAGTCACGATTACAAGAGGTAGTATGGCTAGCAAACACGGGGTGATGATGGCATTTTGGCAGCACTTGGCCAGGCGTTCTTTGGCAAGCGCCGTCGTTGTGGCGGGCGCTTTTGGCGCGCTTTCAGCCCAAGCCGACGGTAACAGTGACGGCGACACCTTAGTGGCCGACTTGGATAGCGAACAGGCACCCCTAGAATCACAACCTGCCGCCAGCCGCAGCGCACCGGATATCGATTTGAAGGAGGTGGCACCGCCCCCGGCAGCCGCGGCCGAACCGGCAAGTCCTGACGCCGGTGCAAAGCCGCTGTCAGACTCGATTCAGCCCGCATCCGCGGTAGAGGCCCCAAAAATTACCGCAAGTTTCAGCCTGCTGGGCAGTGATATTCGCCCGGGCATTTCTACCCGCCTGGCCTGGTCTCCCAACATCCAGATTGCCGGTCTATCGCAGCCAACGCCGGTTCTAGTGGTCAACGGCATCAATCCCGGCCCTACCCTGTGCCTGACCTCAGCCATTCACGGCGACGAGCTAAACGGCATTGAAATTGTGCGCCGCACCCTGTATGACCTGGACGCGACCAAGCTGTCCGGGCGGGTTGTGGGTGTGCCGATTGTGAATCTACCGGGTTTTGAGCAAGGCAGCCGTTACCTGCCTGACCGCCGCGACCTCAACCGGCACTTCCCCGGCAGCGCCAACGGCAGCTTGGCGGATCGTATTGCCCACTCGCTGTTTACCCAAGTTATCAACCATTGCGACATGCTGGTGGACATTCATACTGGCTCGCAAAAGCGCACTAACCTGCCGCAACTGCGCGCCGATATGAACAATCCGGATGTAGCAGCCTTCACCCTCGGCTTTGACCGCATGGCGGTGGTGCACAGCAGTGGCTCACCCGGTATGTTGCGCACCGCGGCAGTTAACGCCGGTATCCGCGCAGTTACTCTGGAAGTCGGGGAATCCCACCGAATTCAAGAGCACCAGATAGAAGCCGGGGTGAACAGCCTGATCAGCCTGCTAGAAAAACAGGAAATGATTTCGCGGATGTTTGTGTGGGGTGCACCCGAGCCGGTTTACTACGACTCACTTTGGGTGCGGGTTGATCACGGTGGCATTCTTTTCAGCAAGGTGGGCCTGGGCGACAAGGTGAACAAGGGGGATCTGATGGGCCATGTTACCGACCCCATTACCAACGCCCAGTACCCGGTGCGAGCCACTCGCAGCGGGCGGTTGATTGGCATGGCAGTAGACCAGGTGGTTATGGCGGGATTCGCCGCGTACCACCTGGGTACCAAACCTGACAGCCCAGAATTTCACATCAACGGCGAGCTTGACCACGCTGACAGTGCGGGAAGGGGAGAGAGCGTGGAAGCTGTAGAAAGCGGTGACGATCTCATCGACAACGATGGTTAAGCCGCCACCCCACTCATCGTGAATCTACTGCCGAGTGCCAAGCGCCGCCTGGATACGCTCAATCACTTGCTCCAGGGTGGCTCGCGGGCAGCCGATGTTCAGGCGCATAAAACCGCGGCCATTGGCGCCAAACGAAACACCCGGATTCATACCCACACCGGCCTGCTGCACAAACAAGCGTTTCAGGCCGGTGTCGTCCAACCCCAGTGCGCGGCAGTCCAGCCACATTAAATAAGTGCCCTCGGGGGCGCTCACTTTTATACCCGGCAGACGCTGGGCAACCTGGTTCACCACAAAGTCGCGGTTGGCCTGCAGGTAATCCATCAACTGGTCCAGCCAGGGGCCGCCATGGCGGTAACCGGCTTCGAAACCGGTTACGCTGAACGGATTGCTCTGGGGCATGTGGAACGATTCCAGCACATCCGCCATTTTCTGCCGAAGCCCGCTGTCTGCAATCACCATGGCCGACAAACCAAGGCCGGGGATGTTGAAGGTTTTACTAGGGGCAATGGCGGTGATCAACTGGTCGTCGGGGCGTGCAAGGGCCGCTAGCATACGGTGGCGATGGCTGTCGGAAAACACTAGATCGCAATGAATTTCATCGCTCAGCAGCACTAGGTTGTGGCGTCGGCAAATGTCGAGCACCGCTGTCAGTTCGGCTTCAGACCACACCCGCCCGATTGGGTTATGGGGCGAACACAAAATCAGCATCTTTGCCTGCGGGCGCGCCGCACATTGCTCCAGGTGGGCCAGATTCATGCGGTAGTACAAGCTGCCGTCTTCCTGCTTTTCCGCCAGCAGCGGATTTTCCAGAACCTGGCGTCCGGTTTGTCGCACCGAACTGAAAAACGGCGGGTATACTGGCGGCTGTATAATTACCTCATCGCCCGGATGGGTACAGGCCATACACGCGGCATTTAATGAGGGCACTACGCCCGGCGCCATCAGCACCCATTCACGCTGAAAACTCCATTGGTGGCGCTGGCGAAACCAGTCGCGCATGGCGCTGTAAAGGCTGTCGGGGAACATCGTGTAACCGTATACCGGGTGCCGGGCGCGCTCGCTGAGTGCATCGGTAACCGCTTGCGGCGCGGCAAGATCCATATCGGCCACCCACACCGGCAGTACATCGGCGCGGCCGAACACCGCTTCGCGGGCGTCCAATTTTACCGCATGGGTGTTTTCCCGGTTTACGGGCTGATCAAAATCAGCGTGGGACACACGTCACTCCCTGAAATTGCCAAAAGCAAGGCCGCTCGCCGTTGCGAGCCTGACCCAAGCTTGAGGTTATAATTGATTGATAGCAATGTATCAGCATACATCACAAGGCCCCGTAATCCATGTCTCAAACCGCCGTCGTTATTCGCACTTCCCGCCCCAACTTTCTGGTGATGGCCCCGCTGTGTGTGGGTCTGGGCGTTGCGCTGTCGTGGCGGCTGCCAGGAGCTCCGCCGCCCTTCTTAGACACCCTATTGGTTTTCTTGGGTGCGCTGCTGGCCCACGCCGCGGTGAATATGCTGAATGAATACGAGGATTTTACCTCCGGACTGGATTTGCACACCCGCCGTACGCCGTTTTCAGGCGGCAGCGGCGCCCTGCCACAGCGGCCGTCGGCGGCGCGCTCCGTTTTACTGGGTGCACGGGTTACATTGGGTCTGGTAGTGGTTATTGGCCTGTATTTTTTATCGCAACGGGGCTTGCCGATGCTGATACTGGGGGGGGCTGGCGTTGCTCTGGTCATTACCTACACCCGCTGGATTACCCGTTCGCCCCTGCTGTGTCTGCTGGCGCCCGGGCTGGGGTTTGGCCCGGTGATGGTGCTGGGGACTCTGGTGGCACTGGGGGCGCCGATCAACGCCGCGGCCGTCGCGGTGTCTGTCATCAGTCTGCTGCTGGTAAGCACACTGCTTTTGGTGAACCAGATCCCCGACGCCGAAGCCGATCGCCGTGGTGGCCGTTATCACGCGGCAATCGTGCTGGGCGTTTATAAAGCCGCGTGGCTGGCCGGAGCCATGTTACTGGCCAGTTATGGCGTACTCGCGCTGGCTCTGGTCAGCAGTTGGTTGCCGCCGGCAACGGCGCTGGGTTTTATAACCCTGCCCCTGGCACTGTGGATTACCTTCAAATTGCCCCAGGTGGCAGGCGATCATCACAGCCTGCCACCGGTTCTGGCCGTAAATGTAGCCTGCCTGCTTGCCACACTGGCTTTGCTGGTTGTCGGGCTGAGCATGTAACGGGGGGGGGCGATCACGCCTTCAGCTCGTTTCAATGCTGCTGACTGTCGCTGTTTGTTACAGTATTTAATCGATATTACAAATCGTTACAGGGCGCATAGTGCGACCCGCTCTACGGAGGCCTGCTATAGTGTTTGTTCCGGGCATCATGGGTTGTTCTGGACATTTTTCATTGTGACAAGGAGTTGCCATGAGTGTTGTGCTTCTGTTATTGAGCGCGCTGGTACTGATTTACCTCAGTATTGGCGGAAAGACAGCCAGCGTTGTGCTGTGCGTTGCTACGCTGATTGGCCTGGCCCAGGACGACTGGCATCTGGTCAGCTTTATAGTCGGCGGGCTTGCCCTGGCTTTGGCGTTAATTCTGCTGAACCCCAGCGATCTGCGTCTCAATAGGTTCAGCAGACCATTGCTGAACTGGGTACGCTCACGCTTGCCACAATTGTCAGATACCGAAGCCGAAGCGCTGAAGTCCGGCTCGGTGGACTGGGACGGCGAGCTGTTTTCCGGCAAGCCACAGTGGTCAAAACTGCTGGGCGCAAAGCCGGCGCACCTGAACAGTGAAGAACAGGCGTTTCTGGATGGCCCGGTAGAGGAACTCTGCGCCATGCTGGACGACTGGGAAATCACCCACGAGCATTACGATTTGCCCGAAAAAGTTTGGGCGTTCATACGCGGTAACGGCTTTTTCGGGCTGGTCATACCCAAAAAAGACGGCGGCATGGGGTTTTCTAACACCGCGCACTCGGAAATCGTGATGAAAATATCCACCCGCAGCGTGTCCACTGCGGTCACCGTGATGGTGCCCAACTCTCTTGGGCCCGGTGAGCTGTTGATGCACTATGGTACCGATGCCCAAAAGCAGCATTATCTGCCGCGCTTGGCCGGCGGCCAGGAAATCCCCTGTTTTGCTCTGACATCGCCGGTGGCAGGCTCAGATGCCGGCGCTATTCCAGACAAAGGCATTGTGTGCAAAGGCCAGTGGAAGGGCGAAGAAGTACTGGGTCTGAAAGTCACCTGGAACAAGCGCTACATCACGCTAGCGCCGGTGGCCACCCTGATTGGGCTGGCCATCAAAGTGTATGATCCAGACGCCCTGTTGGGCGACAACGCCGACATGGGTGTTACCTGCGTGATGGTGCCGCGGGAAACCGATGGCGTACACGCCGGCGCCCGCCACTTGCCGATGAACACGGTGTTCATGAACGGCCCGACCTGGGGCAACGGCGTATTTATTCCCATGGACCAGGTGATCGGCGGCCAGGACATGCTGGGCAAAGGCTGGACCATGCTGCTGGAATGCCTGTCCATAGGTCGTTCTATTTCGCTACCGGCTTTGGGCACAGGCGCCGGCAAAGTTGCCAGCCTGGCCACCGGTTCTTACGCCCTGACCCGAGAACAATTCGGCCGCTCTATCAGCCAGTTTGAGGGCGTGCAAGAAGCGCTGGAACCCATCGCCGGTTACACCTGGATGATGGACGCTGCGCGCTTGCTCACGGCAGGTATGCTAGACCGCGGTGTACGCCCGGCCGTGCCTTCTGCGCTGCTGAAATACCGCAACACCGACCTGATGCGCATTGTGATCAACCACGCCATGGACGTCGTTGCCGGCCGCGGCGTTATTACCGGGCCACGCAACTTCCTGGCCCGCGCCTACCAAGCTATACCCATCGGTATCACCGTAGAAGGCGCCAACATTCTTACCCGCAGCCTGATGGTATTTGGCCAAGGCGCCATCCGCTGCCATCCGTTTATTGTTGACGAAATCGCTGCGGCTGGCATGGAAGACCAAAATCAGGCCGCCAAAAAGTTCGATGGCGTTTTCTACAGCCACCTGGCACACACCACCCGCAACGGTTTGCGCGCACTGGTGCTGGGCCTGACCGGCGGCCTGGCCGAACCGGTGCCGCGCCAAGGCAACCTGAAACCTTACTACCGCCAACTGGCGCGCTTTTCGGCGGCCCTTGCGCTGATGACCGATGTTACGCTGCTTTCCGTAGGCGGCGGCCTGAAGGCTCGCCAGCGCCTGTCCGGGCGCATGGCCGACTGCCTGGTACAGCTGTATTACGCCACCGCAGTGATCAAACAATGGCACGAAGAAGGCTATCCGGAAGAACAGCGCCACATGGTGGAATGGTGCCTGAAAACCTGCCTGCGCGATTTACAGGATTCCATGCGTGAAGCCATCATCAACTTCCCGGTTCCAGCCCTGCGCTGGCCCCTGCGATTGTTGGTGTTCCCCTTGGGCGCGACGGGGCTGAATGGCCCCGACGACCGCCTGGGCACCAAAGTGGCCGCCAGCATTGTAGAGGACACACCGCTGCGCCAGCGCATTCACCGCGGCGCCTATATACCCACAGACAGCAGCGACTCTCTGGGCAGGGTGTTGAACGCCTACCGTCTGGCCAACGAAACCACCGACATGCGCGCTCGCTTGCACCAAGCTATTCGAGACCGCGATGAAGACGACCTGGACGGCATTGCCCTGCTGATGGGCCACGAACGCAAACAGCTGGTCGACTGGGCCTGCGCCCAAGGCGTAGTGAAAGCCAATGAGTGCGAAAAACTGGAAGAGGCACTCACCGCGCTCTACGACGTTATTCGCGTGGATGCGTTTGACAGCGACGGCCTGAAAGAGCTGTCAAAGTGCGCCACTGGCAAACGCAAAGTGGTCGAACGCCCCGCAGGACACTGATCGCTGAGCCGGCAATCCCACAAAGATTGCCGGCGCCTTCATTTCGATAGCTTAACTATTAAATAGGTGCTTATATATTAGATAGGTACTTATATATTAGATAGGTACTAAACGGCATTCAGGCTGGCCAAAGGCACGGCTATACTGCCTTGCTGAATCCATTCCGCGTTTTCTGAGGTTATTCATGTCCGGCAAAACCGTTGGCAGCGCCATCTTTCTGCTGGTGATCGGTAACGCCATGGCGTTAATTTCCGATGTTCTGATAAAACTGCTGGATCCCGGCGCGCCCATCTTCCAGTTCGCCTTCCTGCGCTGCGTGCTAACTCTGCTGCTGCTGTTACCGCTGGCCAAAAAAATAGACCGCCGCCAGTTTTTTGCTGGCACCGGCATTCACGCCATCCGCGCCCATGTTCACCTGATTGGCATGCTGTGCATGATCATCGCCCTGGCCAACCTGCCCCTGGCCACCGCCAACGCCGTATTCTACGCCGCGCCCATACTGGTGATGCTGTTCTCAGTCGTTATCTTCCGCGAGCGCCTGACACCCCTAAGCGTGATTGCCGTATTCAGCGGCTTTGCCGGCATTATCCTGATATTAAGACCCATAGACTTCACTTGGGCGGCGTTTGCGGCCCTGGGCTCGGCGTTTTCACTGGCCATCAACGCCGTACTGGTGCGTAAACTGCCAAAGCAACAGAGCACCGTGCACAAACTGGTCCTGAACTACCTGCTGATTATCCCGGCCGCCGGCGCACTGGCCATTTGGGACTGGCAGCAAGGCTCACGCTGGAGCACCGACCTGGTCATCATCGCCGCCGGCTCCTCCCTGTTCATACTGGGTTACAACATCACCGTACTGCTGGCTTACCGCCAGGTAGACGCCAACCAAGTCACCAGCGCCGAATACACCGGCCTGATCTGGGCGGTGGCCATCGGCTGGATATGGTTCAACGAAGTCCCCGACTTATGGTTCCTGGCCGGCAGCCTGATGATCGTGATACCGCTGATCCTGATCGGCCTGACCCAAAGAAGAAAATACCCGGCAAGAGGCTTCAACCCCGCGCTGCGGAATTCAAAAAAATAGATGCCACAAGCGGCAGTGTGACTATTTTCCAGCCACCAACCCAGAAGCCGCAATAAACCCGGACACCCCGGTCAACACGATCTCAGCCGCCATAGCCGACAAAATCAACCCGCTGATCTTCGACATAATATTCAGGCCATTCTTACCCATCGCCTTTTCCAGATAACCCGACAACCGCAACAACACCGCCAGAATCAGCAAACTCGACACCAACCCCAACAGGCCCCCGGCCACCGCCGCAACCTCCTTCAGCTCCGCACCGTAAACCAGAATCGCACCAATAGTCGCCGGGCCAATCATGACCGGAATCGCCAGGGGCACCACCGCAATATCGTCGCGATTGTCATCCGGTAAACCCGTGGCGTGGCTGCGAGTTCCATTGTTAACCAGACTGATGGCCGTCAAAAACAGCAGTGTACCTGCACCAATGCGGAACGAATTCAGGGTGATACCAATGGCACCAAATAACAGCGGACCGGCAAAAAACAGAATCACACCCAACACCAGCGCCGATATGCAGGCACGACGAATAATCGCGGTTTTCTCGTCAGCCGGCAGCCCGCGGGTTAGCGCCAGAAACATGGTCACCACAAAAAACGGCGCTAACAGAAACAAAAAGCGGATAGAGCTACTGATGTAGGTCGAGAAAAACAATTCAATCATTACCGAAGAATTCCACAGAAGGAGATTTTGGGCGCCAAGCATAGTCCCCTCATCCCGGATTTACCGTAAGGAAGTGGACCTACTCAGCGCTATTAAAGAGGGCTTAGCAATGTAAAATCGACTAAAAAAAACGGGCTGCAAGTGCAGCCCGTTTTTTTATTCACGCTTCGCGATTTACTGCGTGGCGTTGTAATTATAAGACTGCACCACTCCGTTACCATCGAACGTGATAATCAGGTCTTCGGTTTTGTCGTCACCAAACGCAGACCAGCGATACTTGCCGTAAGTCCAGGTGCGCTTACCGTCTTTCATACCGGTACGCCAAGGCTCACCAAACAACGCCTGCACTTCTGAGCGAGTGGTTTCATTGACTGTAATCTGGTCAACATTGTGGGTGGCAAAATCCTGGCCCACAGATGCACAACCTGCAAACGTCAGGGTAGCGGCCATCAACACGGCTGCTGAGATTTTTTTCACAAACATCGCCTTCACTCCTGTGGAAACTGCTCTGCATTTTTCGACCTGTATCATAGCGCCAATCGGGTGACGGAAAAAACAAACCCAACCATAATACCTGCAAGAACCCATTATAAGCTGGGGTAGGCTCACCCGCTCTGCGGGCCTGTCATCCAGCATGGAGAGATTCACCTTTGCCTGTAGAAGAACCCGGAAGCCTGCTTATCGCCACTGTCGCCTTCAGTGCGCTGGTTGCGACCGTGGTGCTGATTCATCACAAAGTGCTGGTGCGGTTGAGCAGCGTACTGGGGAAAAGGGGTAATCATCACCATTTCCGCCTGATTGTGACCGTGCTGGGGGTTCTGGCCGCTCATGCTCTGGAAGTATGGATTTTCGCCATAGCGTACTTTGCTATGCACCATACCCTGAGCTGGGGGCTGCTGGTTGGTAACTTTAACGGCACCCTTCTGGACTGCGTGTACTTTTCGTTCAGCACATTTACCACCGTAGGCTACGGCGATATTGAGCCTATAGGCAACCTGCGTTTTCTGACCGGCATTGAAGGCCTGACCGGGTTGGTACTGGTGGGCTGGAGTGCGTCTTTCCTGTCTATGGAAATGCAGCGTTACTGGCCACGGCGTTAAAACACCCCGCAATACATTCATTACTTGAGCTGAATCAAAGGTGCTCTGAAATAGCGCTACTCTTTTTTTAATAATTGCGCTAAATCAAGATTGCCTTTGTAACAACCATTACTCTTACAGCCAATACGAATCGAACCTTGGAGATTTACCATGCCCCATACTTTCAAAATTGGTGTTTTGGCTGCGGCCGTAATGGCGGTTGCACCGGCTGCTCAGGCTTTTGAAGCGGGTGATTTTATTCTGCGTGCGGGTGCTGCTCATGTTGCGCCTGATGCGTCCAGTGAGCAAATCAAGGTTGGTGGCGCAGCTTTCCCGACAGCTAACTCACGTGTTGATGTTGACGCTAATACCCAGCTGGGCATACGTGGAACTTATATGGTCACCAGCAACATCGGTATTGGCTTACTCGGCGCAACGCCCTTCAAACACAATATTACGGGTGCCGGCGATATATCTGCCGATGCCAAACTAGGCGAAACCAAACACCTGCCACCAACGCTGACATTGCAATACTATCCAATGCATAGCTCCTCAGCTTTCCAGCCGTTCGTGGGCTTGGGCGTAAACTACACCACTTTTTTCGAAGAAAAGACATCGAGCACACTGACTAATGTAATAGATGGTGCGCTTACTTCCACGAACGTAGGCTCGACCAAGCTTGATCTAGACGACAGCGTTGGCGTAGCAGTAGAAGTCGGCATGGACTACATGCTGAGCGAGAACTTTGGTTTGAACGCTGCTATTTGGTGGGCCGATATTAATACTGACGCAAAAGTGTCGGTGTATGATACTGCCGGAAATTTTGTTGCGGCTACCGACAAATTTGAAGTCGAAATCGACCCGATGGTCTACATGGTAGGTTTCACCTACAAGTTCTGATCCCTTACGAATAACCTGCTGAGCAGCAGACTCTGAAGGCACTACCTTTTACGGGGCCCTGTTTCTACACGGCCCCGTTTTTATTTTCAGATTCTGAACAAAAAAATGCGGAGCCGAAGCTCCGCATTTTTTAACCTGCTACCTTAAGCCCGTATGGCTTCAGGCGCCCTGGTTTTGGCGCTGGCCTGAACGTCCACGTTGGCCGCCATTGCCATTCTGGCTGCGGCCTGCGCTGCGTCCGCCTGGCTTATCGCCAAAGCTGCGGGGCTTATCACTTGGCCGGCCATTACCGCCGCCATTTCCACCGCTGCGGTTACGAGCTTTGCTCGGATCGGCCTTGGCTTTTGGCTTCAGCGCCACGTTGTTTTTGGGTTCAAAGCCTTCCACTTCCTTACGCGGCAGCTGTTTTTTGATCAGCTTTTCGATACCTACCAACATGCTGAGTTCGTCAGCACTCACCAAAGACAGCGCGTGGCCACTTTCACCCGCGCGACCGGTGCGGCCAATGCGGTGAACGTAGTCTTCCGGCACGTTAGGCAGTTCAAAATTAACCACTTGGGGCAGCTGCTTAATATCCAGACCGCGAGCGGCGATGTCGGTCGCTACCAGCACACGGATATCACCTTGCTTGAACTCAGCCAAAGCACGGGTACGGGCGCCTTGGGACTTATTGCCGTGAATCGCAGCCGCGGTAATACCGTCTTTGCCCAGCTTCTCGGTCAGGCGGTTGGCACCGTGCTTGGTGCGGGTAAATACCAACACTTGTTCCCAGCTGTTGTCGCGCACCAGTTTACTCAACAGCGCCGTTTTCTGGCTCTGATCCACCGGATACACGGATTGAATAACGCTTTCGGCGGTGGTATTGCGCACTGCAACATCAATCTGCACCGGGTCGTTCAGCAGGCCCTTGGCCAGGGTGCGAATTTCGTTGGAGAACGTTGCAGAAAACAGCAGGCTCTGGCGCTTCGCAGGCAGCATAGCCAGAATTTTGCGGATATCGCGAATAAAGCCCATATCCAGCATGCGGTCGGCTTCGTCCAGCACCAGAAACTCTACTTCGTTAAAACGCACGGCGTTCTGCTGATACAAGTCCATCAGGCGGCCAGGTGTTGCCACCAATACGTCCAGCCCTTTGCGCAGCTTCATCATCTGCGGGTTGATTTTCACACCGCCAAATACGACAGCCGCGCGGGTAGGCACGTAGCGGCTGTAAAGGTTCACGCTGTCGTGCACCTGGGCGGCAAGTTCACGGGTAGGCGTCAGAATCAGCACGCGCGGGCCTTTGCCGGTACGCGGGTTCTGCTCCAGCATCTGCAGTATCGGCAGGACAAAACCGGCGGTTTTACCGGTGCCGGTTTGCGCAGCGGCCATCACGTCTTTACCGGCCAATACCGCTGGAATGGCTTTTAACTGAATGGGTGACGGGGTTTCATAACCCTGATCCAAAGTGGCACGGACTAGCGGCTCAGACAAACCGAGTGAAGAAAAACTCATAATAGATTAACTCTTGATTGTTCTGCCTCCACGAACACCGTTGTTGGCGAATGCGGGCAGATGCCATGAAGATTCATGGCGTAAAAGACGACTACGGTCACACGCCGTTAACGGGGTGACGTCCTCTGACAGGTCGTATGGATGGTTCGCATGTGGGCTTTACGCCTAAAACTGCGGAATCCCTAGAGGCAGGATGGCGCAGACATTAACAGAGGGCTTTGGCATACGCCATAGGTGATTGCCATAAAGCCGGGACGCAGGGCGCTTGCCACAAGATCGCACAAAATGAAACGAGGCCTTAACTGGCAGGCAAGCTACGCCAGAACGAGCGTCAGGCCGGCCGCCAGCGCACTGGCGACGGTTAATCCCGACAGCGCCAGGCTGAAGCTCCAGCGCAATGATGCGTCTACCGCCTTGTAACCGGTTAAGCGTTCCATAATCAGCGCGTTAGCGGCAAACGGTGTACCAAAGGCGGTAATTCCCCAACCGGTTACCATGGCAAAGCCCAAACCCACCAGAACGTTTTCCGGCCACACGGCACCCAGAATACCGCCTGCCAGGGTGCCGATAACAATCGGGTTTACGCCGCCCAGTCCGGCGATGAAAAACACCCATGGCACGGCCGCGGCCAGCACCGGCCAAAGCCAGTCGGGCACGTTCAAATCACCACTAATCTGGCCCAGCACTGCGGCGCTGATGACAGCACCAATAAACGCCGAGCCGCCCACAATCGCCAGCTCGTTACTGACGTTAGCCATACTCACCAGGGGCGGGTTGGTTCGGCGGCTCCATGCCAGAAGCCTGGCACCTATGACCGCGCCCATACAACTGAGCGTAACGGCGTAGGCATAGCTGAGCTGAAACTGATGGCTAAGCAAGAAAACACCGACACAAATTGCCAGAATCAAGGCGCAGAATCGAAACCAGGGTGCCAGACCGGCGTCGCTCACACCACTGCTGGTAGTGGCGCTGGCGCCAGAAACCTCAACCTTAACGAGTTCTATTTCAGATTCTGGCTCAGGTTCGCACCAGATCAACCCGGAAAACAGCAAAACTATGGAAAAAGGAATGGTGAGCATCAGTAATTGAAGGCTGCCAAGGCCCGGCAGCAAAGTCAGTGTAAGCACCACAGAAATCGACAGCGGCGAAAAAGTAGGCGATACACCAAAGCCCCTGAGCACGGCACGTGTGGCGTTGCGGGTAGACGGGGAATCGCCGTTGCTGCGAATACGTTCACCCACCACACTTCCGACCACCGCTACCGAACCAAAATTGAGCGGTATCGACACCATAGCGGTACCAAAGGCCAGGCTGAGGTAACGCACCCGTGGCCTCCCGCCAAAAAGGCTGGCCGAAATTTTTTGCAAATCTGAAGTACGGCCCAGCACCGACGATAGCAACATAACCGCCAACACCAAACCAGCCAGGCGGCTCATATTCTCCGCCGCTGCCGCAATCATGCCCGGATCGCGGCCCAGAGCAAACGCCAACGCAAAACCCGCCACTAGAAAAACCACCTTGGGTACCAGGCGCATATCCCGCCAGCCCAGAATAACCGCCAGGCTGACCGCTGCAGCGCCCAAACCGGCCATGCTGGGAAGCAGTGCCAGAATGGCGGCAATCAACGCAAGGTAAGCAAGAGCAGAACGTATCAGCAGCAAGGGAGCGCGTCTCTGAATGGCAAGGGTAAGTATATTAGGCAACCGGAACCCTGCCAGGTATCAGCCATTATGAGCATTCCCGTGTTTTGCTCCGGGCTTTATCAGTCCGCAGTGGCAGCTCGGGCAAAATTCTTCAGCGCGCCCCCCACTTTCGCCAACACCGGATCACAACCTTCGATAGCATGGCGGGTTTTCAGATATTGCGGATCGTTATAGCCAAGCCAGACCTGGCCATTCTCGTCCTCCCAGATCAGCGCTTTCTGGGGCAAATCCACAGCGACGGTTTGCGAGCATTGCATCAGTGGCGTGCCCACTTTTGGGTTGCCAAAAATCACCAGTTCGGTGGGCCGTAATTCCATATTGGCCGATTCAGCCCCGGCAGCGTGATTAATTCGGTTCATGATTTTCATGCCGTTCTTACTCAAAACCGCTTCAAGTTTATCGGCCGTCGCCGCTACGCTATGATTGCTTTTCACCACAATCAAGCCGTCTGCGGCCAAAGCCACGCCTGAACTCATCAAGAAGAGAAAAGGCAAAACAATCTTTCTGAAGACGTTCATAGAGATCCTCGTTTATCCGTGCTCAGTTATGGAGCCGTCGGTGAACAAAAATTCCCGCAGGTACTTGTCCATGGTCGGGTCTTTGCGCCGAATCCATTCCAGCACCATCGCAGCGTGCTCTTTTTCTTCGTCGCGGTTGTGCGCCAGAATGGCTTTGAGCTCCGCGTCTTTGCAGGAATCTACACGTTGGTTGTACCAGTCAACGGCTTCAAACTCTTCCATTAACGAGCTGACGGCCCGGTGCATGTCCCGCGTTTCATCTGACAATTCGTCAACCGGTTCGTGGTAGCTGTCGTTCGCCATAGTGTGTTCCTCATCGCTGTGTTGTGAGTAGCAAAAAGCCCTGTTACGCCATGCTGCTCTCAGCGTAAAAGGGCCTTTTGAACATAGCTGGTAACGGCTCGTTTAGACAAGCGATCAGCCGCGAAAGCCCTTACCCACGAGATAGACCTCCCGCGAGCGGGCACGGGAAGAATCTGGTTTGCGCACCACCACCTTGTCGAACTGTTCGCGCACAGCTTTCACGTAGCCGTCATAACCTCCACCGTGGAACACCTTGGCGACGAAACTGCCTTTGGGTTTTAGCACCTGGCTCGCCATGTCCAGCGCCAGCTCGATCAAATACATAGAGGCGGCCTGATCCGCCGCGTTCACACCGCTGATGTTGGGCGCCATGTCTGAAATCACCACGTCGACTTTTGCATCGCGCAGTACCGCCATGATTTCCTCAAAAACAGCGTTCTCGGTAAAATCGCCCTGAATAAATTCGACACCGGCAACGGCGTCCATGGGCAGAATGTCCGAGGCTATTACTCGGCCTTTATGCCCCACCAGATCGGTGGCCACCTGGGACCATCCGCCAGGCGCAGAACCCAGGTCCATCACCGTCATGGTGGGTTGGATGAGCTTGTCTTTGGCGTTAATTTCAAGAAGTTTGTAGCTGGAACGGGAGCGATAGCCATCCATTTGCGCTTTTTTCACGAAGGGATCGTTAACGTGTTCTTCCAGCCAGCGGTTACTGCTTTTTGATCGGGCCATAGTGTCTCTTTGTTAACCGAATGATAGTGGCTCTTTACGAGTTCGGTTATTAGTCGAGTTATTAATCGCGCTATTGTACGCCGAGGGCCAGGGCGCCGCAAAAGCGCCCCGCGCGTCGGCACCAGAGCACTGACAGCAAACCGGCAGCCACGTACAATAGCCCCACTAATTAGCTGCCCCTGAGCTCTGCACACACAACCGGGACATAACCGTGAAGCTGGACGACATCAAAAAACTGCAGCAAAAAAAATACCGCGAGGCTTTCGGACACTATCTGGTGGAAGGCGAGCATCTGGTGCTGGAATTGCAAAAAGCCGCCAGCACCCAGCCAGCCTTAAAGTCTTCAGAACTTTACGTGACGGCGGCTTATGAGCACTGGCAAAGCCCGTTCACCACTCACCTGATCGGCGAACGCCAGATGGCGCGGCTCGCCGATACCCAAACGCCCCAGGGTATTTTGGCGATAGTGCCTATAAAAGTACCCATAATAGCGCCCGAAGTGACGCCGATAGTCACGCCCATGGCCCAGTCGCAAGAACGGCCAGCCATTAATACACAGCACAGCCCTGCAAAAGCCATTTATCTGCACGAAGTGCAGGACCCAGGCAATTTGGGCACCATTTTACGCACCTTGGCCTGGTTCGGCGGTTTTCGCTGCCTGCTCAGCCCCGGCAGCGTTGACCCTTACAATCCAAAAGTAGTGCGTGCCAGCATGGGCGCGATATTTCATTTGCCGCTGGAAACCGATGTTGAGCTAGCCAGCCTGAGCGAGCGATTTCACCGTTTGGCTTGCCTTGATCTGAATGGCCGCAGCTTAACCGAGCCCGGCTTTGCTGACCACGACTGCTATTTGTTCGGCAACGAAGCCCGCGGCATTCCGGCTCAGGCCCTCGATGAACTGAACGCCACCGCCTACACCATAAATGGTAAAGGCCAGATTGAATCTCTCAATCTGGCCTCAGCAGTCAATATTTGCAGTTGGGAGCTGATGCGCAGCTGATTATGTATCAGCGATTGCGCGTCAGCAAAAGCCCTTTAACAAACGCTCTTCAACACCTATTCGTCAGCAGAGTTGCGAATCAGGAAGTCAAAGGCACTAAGGGCCGCTTTGGAACCTTCACCCATAGAAATCACGATCTGCTTGTAGGGCACGGTGGTAGCATCACCGGCGGCAAATACGCCAGGAATGCTGGTTTCGTTGCGCTCGTTGATGACCACCTCACCGTGCTTGCTGAGTTCGATATCGCCTTTCAGCCACTCGGTATTGGGTAACAGGCCGATTTGTATAAACACGCCTTCCAGCTCTACGTGAACATTTTTACCGCTGTTGCGATCAGTGTAGTCCAGGCCATTCACCTTACCGTTGGCACCGGTCACTTCGGTGGTCTGGGCCGATACCGCGACATCCACGTTCTTCAGGCTGCGCAGCTTACGCTGCAGTACTTCGTCAGCGCGCAATTCGGCACCAAATTCCAGCAAGGTTACGTGGCCAACAATACCAGCCAGGTCAATGGCGGCTTCCACGCCTGAGTTACCGCCGCCAATTACGGCTACGCGCTTGCCTTTGAACAATGGGCCGTCGCAGTGCGGGCAGTAAGCCACGCCCTTGTTGCGGTACTTGTCCTCACCGGGAACACCCAGCTGGCGCCAGCGGGCACCGGTAGACAATACCAAGGTGCGGGCTTTCAACGAGGCACCGTTGGCCATACGGATTTCATGAGGCATGCCCGGCTTTGTCGCCGGAATCAGCTTTTCGGCCCGCTGCATGTTCATGATATCCACACCGTACTCTATTACGTTCTGCTCCATCGCGGCCACTAACTTGGGGCCTTCTGTGTAGGGCACGGAAATCAGGTTTTCAATACCCATGGTGTCAGCAACCTGACCACCAAAGCGTTCGGCGGCAATGCCGGTGGAAATGCCTTTACGGGCGGCGTAAACAGCCGCTGCGGAGCCAGCGGGGCCACCGCCGATTACCAACACTTCAAAGGTGCCCTTCTGGCGAATTTTATCAGCTTCACGGGCGCCGGTGTTGGTGTCCAGCTTGGCTACAATTTCTTCCAGCTTCATACGGCCCTGGCCAAACAGCTTGCCGTTCAGGTACACGCTGGGCACCGCCATGATTTCACGCTCTTCCACTTCGGCCTGGAACAAGGCGCCGTCAATGGCGGTGTGCTTCACGCTTGGGTTGAGCACACTCATCAAGTTCAGCGCCTGCACCACATCCGGACAGTTCTGGCATGACAGCGAGAAGTAAGTTTCAAATTCAAAATTGCCGTCCAGTTCCTGAACCTTCTGGATCAGCTCCGGAGTGGCCTTGGAGGGGTGCCCACCCACCTGCAACAATGCCAACACCAGTGACGTAAACTCGTGGCCCATGGGTATACCGGCAAAGCGCACACCTACGTCGGTGCCAACACGGTTGATGGCAAATGACGGGCGGCGCACCTCTGAGTCGCCATCTTCACGCAGGGTAATCATGTCAGACAAAGCGTCGATTTCTTGCAGCAGCTCATACAGCTCGTTGGCTTTTGCGCTGTCGTCCAGCGCGGCAACGAGCTCGATGGGCTGCTTTACATTGTCCAGGTAGCCTTTCAATTGGCCTTTCAGATTGGCATCTAACATTTTGTCGTCCTTTATAAGGAATAAAGTCTGTGAACCGGCTCGGTTTTATCCGGTTGTTCTAAGTGGATGTTGCTAAGATACGGCGCCGGACAAACAAGCTCAAATCAATTGATTCAAAAACTTCGATAGGTATTTGCTATTGACGAGCATCGGCCGATTCACACCCTGACGAAAGATATTCTGCAGTATTTTTGCATTAAGCCAGATGGTGCATTTTGATATGGGTGCAGCTGGACTATCATGGGAAGCTGAATCTGGCCACTCGGAATAAGGTACTCCATGTTTCTAGAACGTTTTCACTGTGAAAAGGATGGCCGCGTATACATCAGCGCCGCCCAGGCCAGCCTGTTTGCCAAGGAAGTGGCCGGGGACTTTAACCCGATCCACGACCCGGACGCCCGCCGCTTCTGCGTGCCGGGGGATTTACTGTTCGCTGTGGTACTTTGGCGTTTTGGCTTGTCGACGAATATGACCTTCCACTTTCGCGCCCTGCTGGGTAAAGACGTGCCTCTGGAATTTCGCGAAGGCGCCGATGGCACTATTCAGGTGTGCGATCAAGCCGGCAAGGTGTATCTGGAAGTCGCCCGCAGCGGCGACATAACCACCGACAAGGTGTTTATCGAAGAATTCACCTTGGGTTACGTGGCGGCCTCGGGCAAAAATTTCCCGCACACCATGAAGCCTTTGATGGAATCCAACGGCGTGATGTTCAACCCGGACCGGCCAATGGTGATGTATGACAGTATGACCGTAACATTGGATAGCCTGCATGCAGCGTCACCGGAACTTGAACTGCATAACGCCACCCTGGAAGCCAATGGCAAGCGTGGTCAGGTAACTCTGGAGTATCGCCTGATGTCTGGCGACCAGGCGCTGGGTACCGTATCCAAACGGTTGGTGCTGGGCGGCTTGCGCCCCTACTGTCCGGATGCCATGGCCGATGTGGTAGAACAGTTCTACCGCCTGAAAGCCCGCGGTGTCAGTTACGGCACCGACATCGCCAGTACCTGACGCAGATCGTTTTTCTAGCCAGATTTCTGGTTACACGGGTCCTTATGAACTTTGCCATGATAGTGACCCGTAAGCATGGACAGCGGACGCTCATCAAAGAAGTCCCAAGCCGCTGCACGCAGTTCATAATCCACCTTGCCCTGAACAAAAAAACCCCGGATTTCCGGGGTTTTTTGATAGTAGCAAGCCCGTAACACGAGCCTGTACTGTTTGATTCCTTGTTAAAAGGAGCCTTAGATCTTGCCAACCAGATCCAGTGAAGGAGACAGTGTCGCTTCGCCTTCCTGCCACTTGGCGGGGCAAACTTCGCCAGGATGCTTGCGCACGTACTGAGCAGCCTTAACCCGACGCATCAGCTCGGACGCATCACGACCGACGCCTTCCGCGGTGATTTCAACGGCTTGAATTACGCCATCCGGATCGATCAGGAAAGTAGCACGGTCTGCCAGGCCTTGGCCTTCACGCATCACACCAAAGTTGTTGGTGATGTTGCCGGTCTGATCGCCAACCATGTAGTACTGAATCTTGTTGATGGTTTCAGAGCTGTCGTGCCAGGCTTTGTGAGTGAAGTGGGTGTCTGTGGATACAGAGAACACTTCAACGCCCATCTTTTGCAGTTCTGCATACTTGTCAGCTACGTCGCCCAGCTCGGTGGGGCATACGAAAGTGAAATCAGCCGGGTAGAAGAAAAATACAGACCACTTGCCTTTTACGTCTGTTTCGGAAATCTCAACGAACTCGCCCCGTTTGAAAGCGGTTGCGTTAAACGGTTTAATTTCAGAATTAATGATACCCATAAGATATTGCCCTTTGCTTGCCAGATGATTAATGGATACCTGAGATTATAGGGATGCTGCGCGCTTAACAAAAATTGATAATGCCCAAACAAGAGATAGCTTTAAGCTATTACTTATACTCCCCTTACACCTCCGAGAAGCAGCGGCGGCTAATGTGAATGTATGGATGCCTATCCGTGCTATTTCACGGCAGCGCTTGGGGCGCTGGCGCCGTCAGCCGGTGTGGTTTCCAGCACCGTCAGCCGTACATCCACTGTTACCTCCAATTCGCCAAGCGCAGCGGCGCGGGCCAGGCCCTCGGCTTTGGCGCGATAAAAGTGCGGGGTCATCGCCAACAGGTCGGCAATAGTGCCTTCGCCGACCAATGCAAGGCTGAAATTAATCGTCTGCCGCCCTATTGTCTGAAAGCCCGGAGGCGCTTCGCTGGCGTTGGGTTTGTCGATCTCGGGCTTGAGTACCGGGTAAATGACTTCTCGCAATTCGCGCAAATGATCCGGCCCCGCGTCGACAACCATTACCCGGCCGCCAGGGCGCAGCACCCGCCGGAACTCCGGATACACCGGAAACCCGAACAGGCTCAAAATGCAGCCCAAAGACCCGTCAGCCAGGGGTATATTGGCGTTGCTGGCGACCAGCCACCGCGTTGTTTTTGACTGTTTTGCCGCAGCCAGCACCGCCGGTTTTGAAATATCCAGACCTACCAGCGACAGCTGCTGTTCCTGTTCCTGTTTCTGGCCCGACAAGCAAGCATCAAGCTGGCGCAAATAATAGCCTTCGCCGCAACCCGCATCCAAACAGGAGAAAGATTCTTTTGTGCCTGGCTGGTGCTCAGCACCCGCGACCACAGTGTTAAATGCTTCCGCGACCGATTGAGCAACCGCAGCGGCTATCGGCTGATAGTGCCCAGCACTTAAAAAGCGCTGGCGTGCGGCCACCATTTCCTTGCTGTCACCAGGGGCCAGTGACCGCTTGTTCTGCACCGGCAGCAAGTGCACATAGCCCTGGCGGGCGTTATCGAAACTGTGTCCGTTGGCGCAGCGCCAACTGTTTTGCTGCATCAGCAGGGATTGTCCGTCTAACGGGCAAATAAGGTGGTTAAATGGCGTTATGGTCATAATCAGAGGGTATCGCTGGCAAATGTGCGGGGAACGCCTTGGTCACGGCGTTGCTGGGCGCTTTCTCAGCGCTAAGATAGCATTCTCGTAGCACCTTTATTAAACAGCCTCATACCCGGGGGTCAGCGCAGCTGGCTGTCTTTACTGGCGCGCCGGTTAACGCCGCCACTTTTGCCCTGCTGCTTTTCCAGCTCGGCCTGGCACTGTATGCACAGGCGCACACCCGGCACCGCAGCCCGCCGGGCCTCAGGTATTTCCCGGTCGCATTCTTCACAATGGGCCTGGCTATCGCCCTTACCCAGGCTGCTTCTGGCTTTGTTAACCGCATCTTCAACGCTGGCGTCGATCTGATCTTGCACGGCGCCATCCCGTGCCCATCCTCCGGCCATAACCCCTGCTCCTTTGGCATCTACGTTGTCACAACTATAGCTTGGTTATTGCTTTATTAACGTGCTGCCGCGGTTTCACCATTTCAACACGTGGCTTATCCGTTGCTGTACCTACAGGTTACAAAAAATCACACAAAGGCTTTGCAATGACCTCGTTTGCGTGTAGAGTGCCTTCCGTCGGAAAGATTTAGCAAAGCACTTCATCAATAGAACGTACTAAGTAACGCATCGTCCTGTTTTTGATCACGCCTCATTTTTTGTTTCCCGCATACCGCTGATCCGTCGTCATTAAGGATGACTGACAGCACATTACCTAAAGAATTCAGGATTATTATTATGTCTACAGTTACCGGTACCGTTAAGTTCTTCAATGAAGCAAAAGGTTTTGGCTTTATCACTCGCGAAGGCGGCCCCGACGTATTTGTTCACTACAGCTCTATTCAAGGCGGCGGATTCAAGACCCTGGCTGAAGGCCAGCAGGTTGAGTTCACTGTTACTCAGGGCCAGAAAGGTCCTCAGGCAGAGAACGTTGTAGCTGTCTAAGCTAGAACAGATAATTGTGCTGTGAATAACAGCCAATAATCAAAAAAGGCAGCTTCGGCTGCCTTTTTGCTGTCTGCCTTTTTTATACGTGCCTTTCCTACCCCGCTAATGAATACGCTTCGCCCCCGCCAACGTAACCTCTGTACCAAAACTTCGTTAACGTACGACTCGAAAAGACTGACCACAAGGCTACGCTATGCCCGCAAAACCGATTTTATTCTACGATGGCCAATGCCCGTTGTGCCGCCGCGAGATTGACCACTACCGCAAGGTCGACAAGCAATCACGCATCGACTGGCAGGATATATTCGCCAGCGACACTACCTTGGCCCAATACCAGCTTAGCCACACAGATGCGATGAAAGTCATTCACGCAGTAGACAGCGCAGGCACTCTTCAGTCCGGAGCACACGCGTTTGTGGTGGTGTGGCAGGAACTGCCGGGCTACCGCCATTTGGCGACAGTGTTGAAGAAACTGCACCTGGTTGGCCTGGTGAACCGAGCCTATCTGGTGTTCGCCCGCTTGCGCTTTCGTTCGCGCTGCAAGCAGGGTTGTCAGTTGCCGCCGCAATAGATTTTCACGCATCGCACCTGAACCTGCATTTACCAAGGCCCAACCACATAGCCAAGCTTGTCGGGCAGCCACAGCGCAATGCCCGGCACCAGTGCGACCAGCAGCAGGCTTACGCCCATAGCGACAACAAACACCAGCGCCCAACCCAGGGTGTGCTCCAGGCGGATATTGGCAATACGGGTGGTAACCATCAAATTCACTGCAACCGGCGGAGTAAACTGACCAATAGCAATGTTCATGGCCAGCAGAATACCGAACCACACCGGGTTCCAGCCAAAGTGGTTCATGAGCGGCAATACGATGGGAATCAGGATCAGGTAAATGGATACCGCGTCCAGCAACATACCCGCCAGCAACACCAGCAGCATCACCAGCACCAGCAGCACCCAGCCGTTGTCCGACAGCGACAATAACGCATCCGCCAGATGCTGAAAGGTGCCCAAAGTGGTGCCAGCCCAAGCAAAAATACCCGCCAAAGCGATAATCAGCATAACCACGCCGGAGGTAACCGCAGCGTCGGTCACCAGATCGTAAAGCCCACGCAGGCTCAGATTGCGATAGATCAGGCAGCCCACAATCACCCCGTAGGTGACCGCCACCACCGCGGCTTCGGTAGGTGTGAACAAGCCGGAACGCAGGCCACCCAGAATAATCACCGGCGCGAACAAAGCCGGCAAGGCCGCTTTAAAGCTGGGCCAGAAAGGCGGGCGCTCTGAGGTTTTCGGATCTTCCCAGCGATATTTGCGGGAAAAATACAGCGCCGGCACCAGCAGCGAAAGCCCAGCCAGAATACCAGGGAACACACCAGCGGCAAACAGCGCGCGCAAATCTACCCCCGGCACCACAATGGAATACAGAATCAGCGCAATGGACGGTGGAATCAGAATGGCGGTAGACGACGATGCCGCAATCAACGTGGCGGAAAACGGCTGCGGATAACCCGCCTTGCGCATGCTGGGCAGCATCACCATGGCCACCGCGGCCGCATCGGCCGGGCCGGAGCCACTCATGCCGCCCATAATCAGGCATACCAGCACGGCAACAACGGTCAGGCCACCGTGGCGCGGGCCGATAATAGCTTGGGCAAAACGCACCAGACTGGCGGCCACACCGGCACGTTCAAAAATCAAACCAGTCAGTATGAACAGCGGTATGGCAATCAGCGGGTACTTCGCCACGCTGTTGTAGGTGTTAGTGCCAAAGGTGGCCAGCATGTCTGGCGACAGCCCGGCCACAATGCCTACCGCGCCGCCCAGCCCCAAGGCCATTGCCACGGGTACACCCAACAGCAGCGCCACCATGAAACTGGCGATCATTAACAGATCAGGACTCATGAATAACCCCCGGATCGGCTTTACCGCGCAGACGATCTATCAAACTCTGGGTCATGCGTACAATAATGGCCAGCGCCATCAGCGGCAGCCAAATCACGTAAATCCAGTTGGGCAAGCCCAGCCCGGGTGACAGCGATTCCCACTGGTACTCCTGCCAGGCAAACACACTGCCGTACCAGGCGGTAATGGCAAACACCGTCACACCCAACGCCCATTGCACTATGTATACGGCCGTTCTAACAGGCGCCGGCAGGTGGTGCTCGATCAGCTCGATGCGAATGTGCTGGTTGTTGCGCGCCGCTACCGCAGCGCCGGCAAAAGTCACCAGAACGAGAAAAAACACCGAGAACTCTTCAGTAAAGGCAAAAGACGCATCGGTGGTGTAGCGCACAATCACGTTGCCCAGGCTGATCAAACAGATCGCAATCAAGGCAACAGACGCCAGCCAGGCTTCGGGCCAGCACTTAGGGGGGCGGGTAGACATGAAAACTCCGGGTTGGTCAGCCCGGCTTTACGCCAGAGTGATATTCTCGGCGCAAAGCTCGGGCCAGAACGCTTACTGCTGGCGGTCGGCGACGGCTTGCTGGGCCTTCTTTACCAGACCTTCACCAATCCGCGGTGACCATTCCTGATAGACCGACTGGGTCGCGTTGATGAACTCATCGCGCTGGGTCGGCGTCAGTTCGGTGACGGTCACGCCACGCTCCTTGATGGCGGCCAAGTTGGCGTCCAGCTCACTGCGCGACTTTTCAATTTCCCATTGGCCGGCGTCTATTGCAGCCTGCTTTAACAAGGCCTGATCGTCGGCGCTGAATGTCGCCCAAATCCGATTGTTAACCGCAAATACCAGCGGGTCTGCCATGTAGTGCCACAGGGTCAGGTGCTCCTGCCCTACCTGATCAATACGCGCCACATCAAACACCGACAGCGGGTTTTCCTGGCCGTCTACGGCACCGGTGGTCAGCGCCGGCTTGGCGTCGGCCCAGCTCATCTGAGTGGGGTTGGCGCCCAGAGCATTAAAGGTATCCTGAAACAATGGCGAACCTACCACGCGGATTTTCAAGCCCTCCACGTCTGCCGGCTTGCTGATCGCGCGCTTGGAGTTAGACAGTTCACGAAAACCGTTTTCGCCCCAGGCCAACGGCGTTACACCCCGTTTCTGGATGGCGGCAAAAACGGCCTCGCCGACCTCGCCCTGGGTAATCGCATCAATGGCGGGGTAATCCGGCATCAGAAACGGCAGCGAGAACAGATTCAGTTCCGGCATCTGGGGTGACCAGTTGATGGTAGAGCCCACCGCCATATCAATCAGTCCGGAGCGCATGGCAGAAAATTCTTTAGTCTGGTCACCAGACACCAGCTGGGAGTTGCTGTAAATTTTCATGTTGATACGCCCTTCCGAGCGCTCGTTCACAAGCTCTACCCATTTGTCGGCCGCCTGGCCCCAGGGAAAGGCCGATGGCAACACGGTAGATACGGTGTACTCGTCTTTGTATTGAGCATGGGCAATAGACCCAAACAAGAGCGCGCCTGCGGCGGCGACAACTAACGTGCAACGTTTCAGCATGTTCTTTTCCTTATTGTTTGACGAGAAGCTGGCCGCCGGGCAAAAGCGTAGCAGGCGACTGACCCGCGATTATAGGAGGGTCGCTCGGCGCGACGCAAAAAAAACTGCTGAGTGCCAGCGGTTAAGTTTGTGTCGCCTTGAGACTTCACCTCATTGCACACTATGCTTGTTAGCAGAACCAAGCCAATGCTGCTCTTATTAAAAGTAGCTCAACAAAACCAGGAGTTATTGCTATGTCATCGCTTTCACACCCCCATCGTCGCGGTGGCAAGTGGCCTGTACTCTGCGCCTGGCTAGCAGTCATCGCGCTGATTGCCGCCGGTGTTCTAATGGCAACGTCAGGGACGGTATTTCGCATGGAATGGATTGCACTGGCCGATGCCTTTAGCTGGCTGCGAATGGGCGCGCAACTGGCAGCGGTGGCCGCCATACTGGGCATAGTGACCATCGTGGTTGCCGGTCTGTGTAAGCGCTGGGGTGCGGTTTTGACCGGAGCAGTGGCCGCCGTGGTCGCGGTTACGGTGATTGCGATGCCGGTGCAAATGCAGCAGCGGGCACACACGGTACCGCCTATTCACGACATTACCACCGACATGGACAATCCACCGGCGTTTGTGGCCCTGGCCAACGCCCGTGAAGCTGCGCCCAACGCTGTGAATTATCCCGGCATTAAGACCGCGCGCCAACAACGGGCTTCTTACCCGATGTTGCAGCCCGTCACACTGGCGGTACCCATGGCGCGAGTGCAAACAGCGGCACGGGATCTGATTGCTGCCCGCGACTGGCAGCTGGCCGAGGCCAGCCCAACAACCCTTGAAGCAACAGCCATCACTCTTGAAGCAACAGCCACTACCCGCTGGTTCGGTTTTAAAGACGATGTGGTGATTCGCCTGACTGAAACCAGCGAAGGCGTGCGTGTAGACATGCGCTCCGCCTCACGCCTTGGTAAAAGCGATTTGGGCACGAATGCCGAACGAATACAGGATTTCCTGGAAGATCTACAACGCGCGGTGCGCTGATGATGCCACCGCACATAAAAGGCCAAACCATGGGTTCCCGTTTGTTCACGGCGCCATTTTTTGAGCTTGTTATCGGTGTTGCGCTGCTGTGCCTTGCGGCCACCGCAACCCAGGCCCAGGGGTTGTCGCTGCCAGCAATTCCGGGGCTGCCCGGATCGAGCCAGGAACAACAGCAACAAACGGCTTCTGCAGAAGAATTGAGCCAGTCACTTGAAATTACCATTCAGGCCCTGCAAGACGACAGCAGCCGCGAAGACCTGATCAAACAGCTGAAAACCCTGCAACAGGGCCTGCAGGCGCAAGCCATTGAAGATCAGCGCAACTCACCTACTCAGCAGGGCCTGCTGGGGGCGCTGGCAGAATTTTTTGACGATCTTACACGCTCTGACGGTGCCGCTGGTGAGTCACTGGGGCGTTGGAAAGTGAATTTTGACAACGCAATCAGTGCTGGCAAGGGACTGATAGCCGCTGCCTCATTCAAGGTGGTGGCAGAAACCGCCATCGGGCTGGCACTGGGGGCAGCGCTTTTGTACAGCCTGTCGCGCCTTGCCCGAGTGCTGTTTATTCGCCGCGACTGGCCGTTAGAAATGCCCCGGCGCGCCAAGCCGTGGATGCTGATGGCGCATTTTGCACGCCGGATAATCCCCTGGATTCTGACGCTGGTTGGCCTGTTCCTGCTGTTGGGTCTGCGCATGCTGGCTATTTCAGACACCGCGCAAAGCACCGTTCTGGTGCTCGCTTACATCAGCCTGTGCGGCCGACTTCTGACGTCATTATTCGATGTTATGATTTCGGTTTTTTCCAGCGGCCATCGAACCGCCGCTGTTGCTATTTTACATAAACGTACGCTGTTTCCGCTGTTCATTATCGGTGCCATGTTCGCTTTGGAAGATGCTCTGGGATCGTCAGAGCTGGTGTCGCAGCTTGGCGCCGATCTGGCCTCTACTCTGGCACTGGTGTTCAGCATGTTTGGTGCCCTGTTGGCAATCTTCGTGATTATTCGCAACCGCCGCCCTATCACCCATCTGATACGCAACCAGCCTTATAACCAGCGCAAGAATCAAGGCGTATGGCGGGAACTCGTCGGCCTGCTGGCGCGGCTCTGGCATATTCCGTTATTGCTGGCGATTGGCGCCTCTATGGTGGCTGTTTTTGCCAAAGGCGGTTCAGGCGATGCAGCCCTGGGCAAGGCGCTTATTGTTTCACTAGTACTGATTGTCACCTTGGCAGCGCAAGGCGTTGTCGGCATTCAGAAAAGCAGCTCACGCCACAAGTCCCTGAGCACCTTCAGCCGGCGCCTGGTGAAATTCGGCTATCGCCTATTACAAATTGCGTTATGGCTGGCCTTTTTTGAGATAGCACTGCAAGTATGGGATCTGTCCTTGCTAGGGCTGGCCGACAAGCCATCCCTCAGTGCTGGCCTGGCAGACAGCCTGTTTGCGCTGACGGTTACCGGGCTGGTCGCCAGCTTGACCTGGACCTTCGCCGATGAGCTTCTGGAGCGCGCTGTACGCCGTGGCGACCGCAAAAAGCGCCTTAGGGCGGCGCGCGCCCAAACCATCGTTCCCATTGTCCGAACCACCATTCTGATCATCATTGTTGTGGTGGCCTTTCTGGTCAGCCTTTCCATTGTCGGGGTAGACGTTACGCCGCTGCTGGCCGGTGCCGGTATTATCGGTCTGGCGGTCGGTTTTGGTGCCCAAACGCTGGTACAGGATTTAATCACCGGGCTGTTTATTGTGGTGGAAGATTCAATGTCGGTGGGCGACTTCGTAGAAATCAACGGCTTTATGGGCACGGTAGAAGGCTTCAATCTGCGCACCGTGCGGCTGCGGGACCTGGAAGCGGTGGTACACCACATTACCTTCAGCAAAATCAGCTCGATTCACAATATGTCCCGCCAGTTTGGCATTGCGCTGATAAAAATCCGGGTACCGCCGGACCTGCCTATTGATGACGCCATCAAACTGATGACCGACACCGCAGAAGAACTGCGTGCGGATCCCGCCATGCGCTGGCTGATCTGGTCGCCCCTTGAAATGCAGGGTATTCACGCGTTTGAAGACGGTTGTCCGGTTTTGCGCATGCGTATGCGCACCAAACCAGAGTTCCAGTGGGATGTGTCACGAGCGTTCAATCTGCTGCTGAAGCGGCGGATGGAAGACCTGTATCTGGACGTGGCCGCACCGCGCATCAGCGTGCAAATGGAGGCCGAAGGCGGCGCCCGTTCGCCAGGTCGCGGAGGCCAAGCCGTCAATATGGAAAATCAGGATTAACGCAGAAGACATTAAAAAGCCAGGCTCCGCGAATAAAACAGAGCCTGGCAACAATCAACTCTACGTCTGAAAATCGAGGTGTCAGGCGCCGGCGATGCGCCCGGCCAGCGGTGATGACGGATCTGCCAGTTGGCGGCGGGGCATGCGTCCGGCAAGAAATGCTTCACGCCCGGCTTGCACCGCCAGTCGCATGGCACGGGCCATAGCAATAGGGTCTGGCGAATGAGCAATGGCCGAGTTCATCAATACCGCATCGCACCCCAGTTCCATCGCCATAGCAGCCTCGTGAGCGGCACCAATACCGGCATCCACCAACACGGGCACGCTCGCGCGCTCGACGATCAGACGAATATTGTGGGGGTTTTGAATACCAAGGCCGGAGCCAATCAACGAGCCCAGGGGCATGATCGCGCAGCAGCCGATCTTCTCCAGTTCCAACGCCACAATGGGGTCGTCGCTGGTATACACCATCACGTCAAAGCCATCACGGATCAGCTCTTCGGCAGCTTTTAGGGTTTCCACCACATTCGGATAAAGGGTGGTTTCATCGCCCAGCACTTCCAGCTTGACCAGATTGTGGCCATCCAGCAGCTCGCGGGCCAGCTTGCAGGTACGCACCGCAGAACGGGCATCGTAACAGCCGGCGGTATTAGGCAGCAGCGTGTAGCGGTTTGGTGGCAGAAAATCCAGCAGGTTGGGTTCGTCGGGATTCTGACCAATGCTGGTGCGGCGCACGGCAAACGTTACGACCTCGGCGCCGCTTTCGTAAAGTGCCCGCGCGGTTTCATCGTAGTCTTTGTAGCGGCCGGTACCCACCATAAGGCGCGATGTGAACTGCCGCCCTGCGATCACCAGTGGTTTGTCCAAGGTTTGTTCTGTCATCTTGTGTTCCTGTTTATGTGGGTACCTACTTGCACAAGCGGAGACTGTTGCAAGTGTTTGTACCGTGATTTGATATTGGGCAGAAAAAATAACGTTTCAACGATGATCAGGCCTGGCCAACCCTAAATGTTCGCGCAAAGTGCTGCCCTGATATTCAGTACGAAACAGCCCGCGACTTTGCAGCACCGGCACCACCTGCTCGATAAAGTCTTCAATGCCACCGGGCAGCGACGGCGGCATCAGGTTAAACCCGTCGGCGCCCTCGTTGCGGAACCAGTGCTCCATCTTGTCCGCAATCTGCTGGGGCGTGCCAACCATAGTGCAGTGGCCACCCCCCGCCGCCAGCCGGCCCAACAGCTGGCGCAGAGTCGGCTGTTCCGTTTCGATGATGCGTAAAATGGTGCTGTAACGACCCTGTGGCCCGCTAAACTCCTCCAATGGCGGAAGTGTTGGCACGGGTGCGTCCAAATCCCAGCCCGAACAGTTCTGGCCGATAAACATGGCCAGCTGACGCAAAGACGCATCGGCGGGTAACAGCTCATCAAGCTCACGCTGCTTGGCCTTTGCTTCCGCCTCGGTGGGTGCCACGTAAGTGACCAAACCCGGCAGAATCGGCACGTAAACCTCGCGGCCAGCGGCTTTTACCCGCTGTTTGATATCGCGGTAATAGCTTTGCGCCGTTGGCAAATCATAGGCAACTGCATAAATCGCCTCGGCGCATCTGGCCGCCAGCTCCCGCCCGGGCTCTGACGCGCCGGCCTGAAACAGCACCGGATGCCCCTGCACCGGGCGCGGTACGTTCAACGGTCCGTCTACCCGAAAAAACTCACCCTGGTGGTTTATCGGACGCACCTTGGCGGGGTCGGCGTAATGGCCCTGGCGATCAAACCGCAAAGCGTCATCGGCCCAGGAGTCCCACAATCCCAGTACCGCCTGCACAAACTCGTCGGCGCGGCGGTAGCGCTCGGCGTGGCCGGGCATAGATTCATAACCGTGGTTGCGGGCTTCTACATCAAACATCGAAGTAACGACGTTCCAGCCAATGCGGCCGCCAGAGATATGATCCAGCGACGCGACGAGACGCGCGGCGTGAAACGGTGTGTAAAACGTGCTGGATACGGTGCTGATAAGCCCGATCTTCTCTGTGGCCCGGCTCATGGCTGCCATGGCCGTTAGCGGCTCCAGGTAAAACCAGCTGCCATCTGACACATTGCCCGCCGAATTGCTGTCGGCGAAAAATACGGCGTCCAGCTTTCCGCGTTCGGCGGTTTGCGCCAGGCACTCGTAATAGCGAATGTCTCCCAACTGCTCCACCGCCGACTGCGGGTGGCGCCAGGCTGCTCGATGATGGCCGCAGCCCATCAGAAACAGGTTTATGTGCATCATCCGTTGCTGTGCATCTGAAGCCATCATCAGTTTTTCACCAACCCGCCGTCTACCACCAGGTTCTGCCCGGTTACCGAGCGCGACCAGGGTGACGCAAAAAACAAGGTGGCATCGGCAAACTCTGCCGGCGTAGTCACCCGCCGCAACGGTGTGCTGGCTGCGATGAAATCAAACACCGCCTCGGGCGTGGCAGCCGATGCGTCCGTGGTGCGCAGCAGGCCGCCCGACACCATATTGACGGTGATGTTGTCTGGGCCCAAATCCTGGGACAAGGTACGGGTAAGTGACAGCAAAGCCGCTTTACCCGCAGTGTAATCGTGATACGGCACCACTGGGTTCTGGAACAGGTTGGTTCCCACATTCACAATACGACCAAAACCCACTTCGCGCATACCGGCCAGCGCCGCCTGAGTGGTGTTCAGCGCACCGCCCACCACGCCGGCAAACTGCTGGTTCAGATTCTCCCAGGTCAGCTGCTCCGCGTTCGGGCGGGCATCGCCGTTGAATGAGAAATCCGGTAAGGCATTATTGATTACCGTGGTCACCGGAAACCCGAAATGCTGCCGCGCCTGGGCAAACATCGCCTGTACAGCGGCGCGGTCGGTCACATCAGCCTGCACCGCAAGCGCACGGACCGGTTCTTCGGCGGCCAGTTTGTGCGCCGCTTCGGCGCTGTTGCGATAGTTGATGACAACGCTGGCGCCTTCGCGCAAAAACGCGCGCACCAGATGTTCCCCCAAACCGCGGGCAGCACCGGTTATCAAAACCAGCTGTTGATCAAGACGGATGGATTTGTGCATAGACACCTCATGGCTGAGGCGAAGGTATGAATGGACAGATTTGGTACCGGCGCACCTTCTGACATCCCTTCGCCAGTGTGAACTGGATCAGGTTCAACGGGTGTGCTCTCAGCCCTGCAAAGCAGGACACCCCGTGTCGAGCCCAAACCATAGCATAACGGATGCGCGAATATGCGGGCCAAACCGCCATTAATAGCTGCAATTGACAAGTACGAACAGACTTCCTACTCTGGTGTGATTCCTGGGGGCGCCATTGCGATGGCTGAGACTCCGCACTTTGTGCGGTAACCCTTCGAACCTGATCCGGGTAATGCCGGCGAAGGGAAGGATAAAGCCTGCTTTACGCTTGCCTGTGCGCTCCTTTCTTTCCCTGCGGTTTGTCCCGGTTGTCCCGGTCGTTCGCCACCTTTGGCGATGACGCTCCCGTCTGCCACGGCAAGGAAGATTTACCAATGCTAAGCACCTCTACCGCCCTTGTGTGGCTGGTTTTATTCGCCGCACTTTTTGCCATACCCGGCCTGATTTACGCCCGCCACAAGCAAGACAAACTGGACGATTTTCTGGTGGCCCGCAACAGCCAGAGCAGCTCCGCTACTCTGCTGACACTGCTGGCGACCACCATGGGCACCTGGATTCTTTTTGGCCCGGCGCAAGCCGCCACCTGGGGTGGTATTGGTGCCGTTACCGGTTATGCGCTGGGTGCCCTGGCGCCGCGGCTGATCATGATTCCCCTGGGTAAACGCATTCGCACACTGATGCCCGAAGGCCACACCCTCACCGAATTTGTGCTCGGCCGCTATGGCCGTATTATGTATGGCTTCGTGCTGGTGATCATGGTTTTCTATCTATTTATCAGCCTGACAGCGGGCCTGACGGCCATTGCCAAAATGGTGTCTTTGTTGGCGCCGGTTCCTCTGTGGCTGACCGCCAGCATCGTCATGGGCGCCACCCTGCTGTACACCCTGTACGGCGGCCTGCGGGTCACTATTTTTACCGACCGGGTACAAATGCTGGTGATTTTGCCATTCCTGGCGCTATTGATTGGTTTTGGCTGGCAGGCCACCGGTGGTTTGGCTCCGGCGCTGCAAGGCTTGCAGGAAAAGGCACCGCACCTGTTGAACCCGCTGGACATCAACGGTTTGAAATCCGGCCTGACTTTTTTCCTGGCGGTGGTGCTGACCGGATTATTTTACCAAGGCACCTGGCAGCGAGTCTTCGCCGCCCGTGATAACAAGGTTATCCGCAACGGTTTTATCCTCAGCGGTCTGTTGAGTTTCCCTATCATTTTCATCATGGGATTGTTCGGGCTGGCGTTTGTAGGCCTGGGCTTGCCGGGTGACGGCTCGGTGGCGCTGTTCAGCGTGCTGTTGGCCGATGTGCCCGTGTGGTTTGCCATTGGCCTGTTACCCTTCGGGCTGGCGCTGATTATGAGCAGCGCAGACTCTACCATCAGCGGGCTGACCAGCATCATGGTCATAGACCTGCGCCGACTGCTGCCCAAGTTGGGCAACCATAGCCTGCTGTCGCTGTCGCGTTGGCTGATTGTGTTGTTGTCGATACCGGTGTTGTTCGTGGCGGCCCAAGGCTACAGCGTGCTCTACCTGTTTTTGCTGGCCGACCTGTTGTGCTGCGCCGCCGCTTTCCCGGTATTTTTCGGCTTCTACAACGCCCGTTACCAAAGCTACAACGCCGCTATTAGCACGTTTGCCGGCCTGGCTACCGGGTTGATGCTGTTTCCCGCACCGGGGGCGCCGCTCACCTATTTGCTGGAATCTTTCCTGCTGGCAACCTTTGTACCGATTGCGGTGTCGTTATTGTTGCTGCTACTGCCAAAGGGAAAGCTCTTTGATTTCTCTTTATTGGCGCAGCGGGTGCGGAAGCTGGAGGGGTAATGTCACGGGCTTAGCGCTGTTTGTACTGGGTTGGGCAATAACCCCTGCTTATGTCCGGGCTTCTCAACTTCAGGTGTTTGGTTGAGCGGCCCGACACCCGCGCCCGCCACAGCCTGAAGCTACCTGGCTTCAGTGACTTGCGCATAAACCGGATAACCTCAGGTTCTGACATGCCGTACAGTTGCTGAATGGCCTCGAAAGGCGTGCGGTCTTCCCAGGCCATTTCAATAACCCGAGACTCGTCGGATGGACTCATGGCGTTTGCTCTAACAGAACAGAATTGTTCAAAGCGTTACGTGCTACCACGGCTTTTGGATGCAGGCTGGCCGAGCCTCACTTATTGTCCACCGGAATCACGATGCGGACCAACACTTCATTCCGTCGCAAAAACCAGGGCATAAAGGGCGGGTTGTAGCGTGCCCAAGCCGGCTCGCCAATCACGCGAAAGCCGTTTTCATTGATCCACGCGTCCAGCTTATTCTTGTTGTTCTGGTAACCCTCTTCACTCCACGTGCCTGAGTAGCGCACCACAGCGATGCGCTGGGTGGGAACCTGGCGCAGAACCACCTTAGGGTCTTTCGGCGCTGGAAGTGTCTCCATTGTATAAGACGCTGGCATCATAAAGCTTACTACCCAGCTGTCGTTTTCCCGCTTCTGACTGACCGGCGACGTCATATCAATCTTTTCGCTTTCAGCTTCCTGCGCGACCGGCGAGGTCTTTTCAATTGTCTGCTGGGACGTATTGTCACCGGAGATGTATTTGAACAACCGGCCGAAGGCCTTGTTACCGGCGTTAGAAAACTTTCCGTCTACGATGGTTTCGGCCAGGATATGTGGCTCGTAATCGCGCACCTCAAAGTTCTTATCCTTGAGCACAACGGTGTATTCAGCTTCTTCTGTCGCCATAACGTTGCCTAGCCCTAAAATCGTCAAAAAGGCGATACAAACAGTTTGCGCCAAATACGTCATCGGCGTTCGTCCTCAAACGTTATTTGCAGATTTACAAAAAAACCGCGCGTTTAACGGCTCAGTGAAGCCCCGGGTTCGGTTACTTTGAGCCTGTCGTTCCTCACATAGAAGGTTCCGTTGATGGTCAGCGCCAGTGGCTGTCCACTTAGCGGAGCCTCTTCGGGCAAGCCTCTTTGGGCATGCACGTGCAAATGCGGCTCTGAACTATTGCCGGAATTACCCATCTCCCCAAGCTTGTCGCCAATTTCCAGACTGTTTCCGGCCCGAACCTGAACGCTGCCCTGGCGCAAATGCGCCAACACCACAAAGAAATCACCGCAATCAACAGCGACGTAATTGCCTGCTATATTCTCAGGGTCTATTTCAGGAACCTGCATGTCCTGAACACCGTCCACAATTCTGGCGACTTCCCCCTTACAAGGTGCTAATACCGCTGTTCCGAAGGTGACATAACGAGCTGGGTCAGCGGGTTGCCAGCCTTCTACATGACGGCCAAACGGCGTAATCCGTACAATGTCGAGCGCGCGGCTCTGGCCCCGCCAGGGCCGGAATCGCTCTACCGATTCGTCCAGTGTATGCAGGTGAATATTGACCAGCCTGCCTGAGCCCCCTTGTGCCACCAGATAGTCGCCCGCGCCGAAGGGCAGTGCGATATTCACGGTGTCTACCGGCGGGAGTTCACGGCCCAGCCACGCCAGATAACCCATATAACCGCCGATCGAGCCGAACCCGGCTACTATCAGCACCAGCGTGGTTGGCCCGGCTGACGCTTGCCAAAATCCGTTGCCCAGGAAGCGGCCTCGCACAAGATGCCAAGCCGTAATCAACAGGAACACAACGGCGTAAACATAAGGTACCCAGAAAGGCGGCATCGTCCATAAAGCCGCGAGCCCTATCCCCAGAATAACCGCGCCAACCGAAATCGCCTGAAGCCCAAAGGCCAGAAAGCCAGCCGCCGGAAACCGTGCAAACCAAAACAGCAGCAGCACCGGAATAAGAATCTGGGTAACCATGGCCATCCAGGACATTAATCGGGGTTCCTTAATTCAAGCCGTAATACGGATAGGGAATACACACAAAGAATTCTTATAAAGAGCGCTCATAACCAAAGCCACTACCACGCCAGCCAGATGACATGCTTAGCACCCTTTCCGGGGCGATGGGCACGCACCGTCACCGGCTCAACAGACAGCCCGGCACGCTTGATCCGTTCGGTAAAAGTGGGGTCTTGCCCTGCCGACCAGTAAGCCAGAATGCCTTCGGACGTCAGCGCGGCCTGGGCGGCGGCAATACCGGCGGCGGTGTACAGCCAATCATTTTCCTTACGGGTCATTCCTTCGGGACCATTGTCGATGTCCAGCAAAATGGCGTCATAATGGCCCGGGGAGTCTTTGATCAGCTGCACCACGTCGCCGACGTGCACTTTCGTTCTGGGATCCTTTAAGGGATAACCCGCCGCAAGGCCCAGTGGCCCGCGATTCCATTCAACGACGTCCGGCACCAACTCAGCCACAGTTACTTCAGCCTTACCACCCAGCGTGCCCAGGGCTGCTGCCAGCGTAAAGCCCATGCCCAAACCGCCAATTAGTACGCGTGGTGCGGGGTGATCGGCAATCCGCTCGCAAGCGAGCGTTGCCAAGGCATCTTCGGAGCCGTGAAGGCGGCTGTTCATCAGTTCACCGGACTTGCCGGCAATTTTGATCGAAAATTCATCATTGCGCTGGAGCAGGCGCAGCTCCGTGCCTTTGCCCGGAATGGTGGCGGTACCCAGCAGTTCAAAACGGGCCATAAAAACCTCAAAAGTCGTCAACACACCAGCAAAGGATTCGCCGCAATATTCAGGCGCGATACTCTACCACGCCCTTCTCTCCACTATGCCCTTCTCGCTAATACGCTCTTCCCTTCACCACATCCTCTATCACCGTCTTCCTTCTACCAGGATAACTGCTCGCCGTTGCTGTGCCAGAAGGTTCCGGAATTCTCCAGATTGAGCCCGTCAATCAGCGCAACCAACCCTTTCGCAGAGTCTTCTGGCGTAATCAGCCCGCCGAAATTCACCATGCGAGTTTTCACATAGCCCGGGTGAAGCTGAGCGACGGCGATACCGTGAGGTTTCAAATCTATCGCCAGAGATTTCGCAAACGCGTTCAATGCAGCTTTGGAGGCACGGTAACCGTAGCGACCGCCGGAGTCGTTATCAGCAATCGACCCCATGCGGCTGGTGATATTCGCGATCTTGCCACCGAAAGGCATTTGCGGGAACAGGGCTTCGGCGATTCGCAACGGTGCGTAGGCATTGATCTCCATCTGGGTACGCAGGGAGTCAAAATCGATGCTGCCCAGCACTTCGTCCTGCAACAGACCCGCGTTGTTAATCAGTACGTCGATTTGAACGCCTTGCAAGCCGGCCATCAGTCTTTCCACACCGGCGTCGGTTGTAACATCCACACCAACAACAACCTTGGCAGCCACTTCCGTAAGCTCGGCCGACGTTTCACGACACACGCCAATCACCTCACAACCCTTTGCGGCAAAGAGCCGGGCTAGCTCCAGGCCTATTCCGCGGTTGGCCCCGGTGATGACCACTACTCGTTTATTCGACATAACAACACCTCATAGATGAATAGGATAAGATGGCAAAACTGCCCTCCAGACAGGACACAGCCACATTGTCTTCGCCACTTGTATTCGCCGTGTTTGCTCTGGCGCTCATCGCTTTCGCGATATTTTACCTGTTTTTCTACCGCAACTGGCGGCGACAACGTGAACTGCAACAGCCTTTTCCAAAAGCCTGGCGCAAGTTGCTGCGGGCCCATATGCCACTCTATCAAAAACTCCCCCCGCCCTTGAAAAAACAGCTGGAAAAATACGTTCAGCTTTTTCTTTCCGAAAAAGCGTTCTACGGCTGCGCCGATTTTCATGTGGACGAGCGGGTAAAAATCACCATTGCCGGCCACGCTTGCCTGCTTATTCTGGCCCGCCCCTACGCTTCTTATGACGATGTTCGCAGCATTCTGGTGTACCCGAATGCGTATCGCGTTCAAACAGCACAGAGTGATGGCATCGTGGTTAGTGTTCAAGATCAGGTTCGTGCGGGCGAAGCGTCTAACCGGGGGCAAGTCGTGTTGGCGTGGTCTGAATGCGAAGAAGGCGCGATGAATTCAGACGGTCCTCACAACGTTATTCTTCATGAGTTCGCCCACCAACTGGACTACCTGGACGGCACTGCAGACGGTGCGCCGCCGCTAAGCGGCCAGCAAGCCCAAGTGTGGCAACAAACGATGACCAAAGCGTATGAGAACCTGCGATCCAGCTTGCGGCATCATCAGAAAAGCTGGCTAGACCCCTACGGTGCCACCGAGCCTGCCGAATTTTTTGCGGTGCTTACAGAGGCTTTTTTTCAGCAGCCAAAACATCTGAAAGCCGAACAACCGGACGTTTACGAAGCACTGCGCGGTTTTTATCGGCTGGACCCCATAGACTTCAGCCGCCACGAAGGTTGAATCGCCTCCTGCCTTTCACTGTAGAATGCCACGATCTATTTCACACGTTAGCGATAATGCAAAAGAGCGCCACCATGATTGATTTTCGCAGTGACACCGTTACCCGCCCTACCCGGGAAATGCGCGAGGCCATGGCCTACGCGGAGGTTGGTGACGATGTTTACGGTGAAGACCCAACAGTGAACAACCTGCAAGCCTGTGCAGCCGAGCGGCTGGGCTTCGAATCTGCCCTGTTTACGGCCAGCGGCACCCAGGCCAACCTGCTGGCTATTATGAGCCACTGCGGTCGTGGCGACGAATACCTGTGTGGCCAGTCAGCGCACAACTACCGCTACGAAGGCGGTGGCGCTGCCGTGCTTGGAAGCGTGCAACCTCAGCCCATCGAGAATGAGCCCGACGGCAGCATCAACCTCGACAAGGCCCGCGCAGCGATAAAGCCCGGTGACTTTCATTTCGCCATAACGCGCCTGCTATCGCTGGAAAACACCATCGGCGGCAAAGTGCTATCACTGGACTATCAACGCCAGGCTCGCGCCTTTTGCGATGACCACCGGTTGCAGCTTCATCTAGACGGAGCCCGGGTATTTAACGCAGCGGTAAAATCAGACTGTGATGTAACGGACATAACCAAACACTACGATTCCGTCAGCGTTTGCCTGTCGAAGGGATTGGGCGCCCCAGTGGGGTCACTGTTGTTGGGTTCAACAGCTTTTATTGAGCGCGCAACACGCCTGCGCAAAATGCTCGGCGGCGGCATGCGCCAGGCAGGAATACTGGCAGCGGCCGGGCGCATCGCCCTGGAGCAAGGGCCGCTGCGACTGCAAAAAGACCATGAAAACGCCCGCTACCTAAGTACCGGGCTTGCCGCAATTTCAGAGCTGGAAATTGACCCGAGCCGCACCCAGACCAACATCGTTTACGCCCGCTGCCGCTCTGGCAAAGCCGCGGCGCTGCGCGATTATCTGGCGAGCCAGGGCATTCTTATCACCGCCGGTGAGCCTATTCGCTTCGTGACCCACCAGGACGTTGATAACAACGATGTAAAACAGCTAGTAACCGCTATTCAGCGTTTTTATCGGCAGCAGCCTTAACGGTCGACTGAGGGAGGTTGCCCCCCAACATGTTTTCAACGACAGCCGCATTATAGAACGCTTCAATCTTTTGGATTTTGTCGCCTAGAACACTAAACCAGACTGCCAGCCGCACATCGCCAATCGGTTCAAAATTGGTCCGGTAATCCAGAATTGCGAACACCTGCTCTTCATCGGCGCTGAGCTGACGGAGAATCAAGGCTTTCTGAATGGCGACCATCCCGAATTGGTAGGCCATCAAGTCATCCGGGTTCACGAAACGCATGTTTGGCCCAACATATTCAAATCCGTCCGTAACCAGCAAGGCCTTCGCCTCATCAAAACGCTGGGCTTGGATATCAGCAACGAACTGCGCCGCGATGTCTTTTGGCTTCATCAATAGACTCCACTTCTAATACGGGAATGGTTTGAATGCCCAGAAACTTGATAAGCTTTGACGCTGCTATAAAAGACGTTTTTTATGCAGCAAAGCTCTGGGGTATGGCGTAAGAGCCACCCCAAAACTTAGCAAAAAAAGCAATGCTTTTTAATGAGCTTGCCAATCACTTCAGCGCCAGCCAACGAACACATCAGCCATTTTTCGGGGTAACCGGCTTCGGGGTAACCGGCTTCGGGCCTACAGGGGCAATTTGCCCGCTTTTACCTTTGACAACATAATGAACCGCTCCGCCAGCCTTTAAAAAAGCCGCTGTTTGCTCTTCAATTGAGGCCGTTGTTACTGAATCTTTTGCGGGTTTCTTGCTCATAGTATTCTCTTGGTTAAATGTTGGTTTATCTGTCCATTTCAACAATGTCTAATCTTGCTGCACGATCTGGTTATGCAGCGTCTAACGGTGTGATTCGGTCAACTTCTTCCTTGACCGATAGCGCTGCAGTCCACAAATCAACAGCGCGCTGCGCATTCAGCCAAAACTCTGGAGAATTACCAAACAAACGCGCAAGCCGAAGTGCCATTTCAGGGCTGACCGCACGGCGCTCTCGCAACAGTTCATTAACCGACTGGCGAGATACCCCCAAAGATTCAGCCAATCCAGCAACCGTTAGGTCGTAGTCTGGGATGAAGTCCTCTCTTAACATTTCACCAGGATGGGTCGGCTTGTGCTGCATACTGCCAGTGTCAGGAATAGCCATCGTCATTACCTCTCCCAGTGGTCGTTGCATATGACCTTGTACGTATTACCATCGTCAAAAAAAAGCGATGACGCCACTGGTCATTTATCGAAAACGTTTGCTGCTCCTGCCTGCCAAGTTTCGATCGCGGAACGCAAGTGTAATTTGTCACGTTACACATGTCAATTAATGGTTATACGACTGGGGCTGCAATAACCGGAGCGGTCGTGTCTTAAGGGCTTATAATGGGTCTGGGCGGCTTCGCTTCACTTTTAAATTCTAAACCTCGGATATATTGCTGTGAGCACACTCTACCGACGTGAAAAGAACCAAACCAAGCCTGATCGCAAAGGTCTGCACCCGAGAAATCGACACAAGCAGGGCTATGATTTTCCATCGCTTGTAAAAAGCTGTGCGCCACTAGCCCCCTATGTGCATAAAAACGCTTACGGCAACCTTTCCATAGAATTCGCAGACCCACTGGCCGTAAAAGCCCTGAATACTGCGCTATTAAAGCGATACTACAGCGTTATTGATTGGGATATTCCAGAGGGCGCTCTTTGTCCGCCCATTCCGGGCAGAGCCGACTACATCCATTACATAGCCGAGTTGCTTGGCGTTGGCGAGCCTACGACGAACCAGGCTAATACCCAACCCAGCATTTCGTTACTTGATATAGGAACGGGTGCGAATGGGATATACCCGCTATTAGCGTGCCAGATATACGGTTGGCAGTGTGTGGGTAGTGATATTAACCGTCAGTCACTTGAAAACGTAGCCTCGATTATCGCTAATAACCCCACGCTAAAAGACCGTTTCGCACTGCGCACGCAACACGATAAAAATCACATTTTTGAAGGAATCATTCAAACCGGAGAATTCTTTGATGTCAGCGTATGCAACCCGCCGTTTCATGCGTCGCAAGAGGAAGCTCTAACAAGCAGCCAGCGTAAAATTAACAACCTTACTCGTCATCGCGGTGAGCAAAAAATCACGTCTTCCACTCTTAATTTTGGCGGCTTGGGAGCCGAGCTATGGTGTAAAGGTGGCGAACGACTGTTCCTTAAAAAACTCATAAAAGAAAGCCAGGTTTTTTCAACTCAATGCCGCTGGTTTACAAGCCTGGTTTCGAAAATTGACAATGTGAAGCCTGCAAAAAAATTGATTCTTAAGCTTGGTGCCATCGACGTGCAGGAAATAGAGATGAAGCAGGGCAATAAAACCACGAGAATATTGGCTTGGACGTTTATCTAAACCTGGCACTCCATTGTGACATCAATCATAACGTCGGGACGACGAACGTTTGCGCCGCTACTTCCAGAGCCTCCTGGCAGAGCAACGGACGTGCAATGAGATAGCCCTGAGCCTGGTCGCAGCCGTGTTCGCGCAGCATTGTAAGCTGCTTGGTTTCCACGCCTTCGGCAATGACCTTAAGCCCCAGACTGTGAGCCATAACGATGATGGTTTTGACAATCACGTTGCTGTCGGGGTCTGTCGTCACTTCGTCAATGAAAGATTTGTCGATCTTGAGCATGTCGATGGGGAAGCGCTTCAGGTAACTCAAGCTGGAATAGCCGGTGCCAAAGTCGTCCAGTGAAACGCTCACACCCAGGTCGTTCAACTGCTCCATCGTGGCGATGGCCAGTTCAACATCGTAGATCAGAGCACTTTCCGTGATCTCCAACTCCAGGTTCACCGGCGGCATACCGGTTTCATCCAGAATTCGACGGATCATGGCCACCAGGTCTTTCTGGTGGAACTGTCGGGCGGACAGGTTCACCGCCACTTTCAACCCGTGCTGGGTGGCAACCTGGCTGCAAGCCTCGCGCAGCACCCATTCGCCGATGGGTATAATCAATCCGGTCTTTTCGGCCAAAGGAATGAAGCGATCCGGGGCAATCATGCCCTGCGTAGGATGATGCCAGCGCAAGAGGGCCTCTAGCCCCAAAACCCGTCCGGAGACAATATCAATCTGGGGCTGATAGTAAAGCCGGAACTGCTTCTGCCCCAGCGCCTGTCTCAATGATGTTTCCAGCTCCAACCCGTCATCGAAGGCCTGATCGCCTCCCGCTACAAAATGCCGGTAATTATTGCCCCCCTGTTCCTTAATCGCGGACATCGCGCTTCTTGCACTGTTAATGAGTGCATCTATATCACCGCCCTTATGAGGATACTCCGCAATGCCGATGCTGCACGAGACGAACAATTCCCGGCTGCCACCCAGCACAATGAGCGAATGTAACGCCCTACTGATAGCGCTGGCGACCCCAGCGGCGTCGCCAGCACTTTGGCCTGGCAGCAGAACAATGAATTCGTCGCCACCCCAGCGGGATACCGTATCGGCCTTGCCAACACATGCACCAATCCGCTCAGCCACCCGTCGGAGCACCTCGTCGCCGCCGGCATGACCAAAGCTGTCGTTGACCTGCTTAAAGCGGTCGATGTCCATATACAAAATACTGACAATGCCCTGATAGCTGTCGGCCTGAAACATGGCCTGCTGGAGCCGGTCGGTAAGCAGCAGGCGGTTTGGTAGATCGGTGACCTTGTCGAAATGCGTGAGATACGCAAGCTCCTGGCTCTTATCCAGGTTAGCCATCGCAAATGAGATATCGCCAGCCACCTCCAGTAAAAGCTTGAGTTCCGGCTCGTCGAAAAAAAACGACTCGCGCCCGCACAGCAACAAGGCCACTTCCGGTGAATGGTTATTTGAAGTCAGCGGGAACACCGCCAAAGCACGTATACCAAGCTTGGCCAGATCCGCAGGGTCGTCGTCGCCAGGGTCCCCAGCCAGGTCATTACGCACAACAACGCGATTTTGCTGCACGCATTCGCGGATTGAGTCCACCTCAGAGCCAATCAACAGCCGAGTTTCAATCTGCTCTTCGGCGGCGTGCGCGTTTAGAATTGTGCACCGCTGCAGCGTGCTGTCGTAATGCACTATCAATGCGGCAAGCAGCTCTCCGTCCTCCACTGCGATGCGTGTCGACCCCTCGAAGAGCGAATCGCGAGTCTGGGTGCGAACAATGAGGTGTTAATACCGCTTAACACTTTGTGCATGCGGTTAAGGCGCAGGATTCTCTGCTCAGCCGCCACGCGGTCGGTAATGTCCACAACAGCTGCCATAACATAGCGACCGTCGGCCGTCTGAACAGGGTTCAGCGCGATTTCGACCCGGAATTCGGTGCCGTCCTGGCGCAGAGCGAACAGCTCGCGCCCTTCCCCCATTATTCGCTGCGTGGGGTTGCGCATGTACTCACGGCGGTAACCTTTATGGCCCTGACGGAACTGATCGGATAGCAATTGCTCAACAGACAACCCCACCAAGCCATGATCCGGGTAACGAAAGACTGAATGTACGAGCCGGTTGGCAATCCGGATAATGCCGTCCTGATCGATCATGATTGTGGCCACGGGGGAAGCGTCGATGGTGGAGCGGAAGCGTTCTTCCTCACAGTTGAGCGCGTCGGCACCAAGCCAACTGACAAAGCCCAGCACGAGGATGCTGGACAGACTGCTCAGTGCGAAGCCGAATGCCTCGGAATAGTAGCCAGCCAACACGCCCTGCATGCTCAGCCAGCTCGTAAGGACTGGCGTCACCGCAATGAACGGAAGCAGGCGCCGCAGCGAACGGCCACCAATGTAACGACTGGTGGCAGAGCTCATCAGGCCTTCGCCGGGCCGTACGAGCAGCATGCCCAAACCGCAGAGAACCAATAGCACAGCCGTATGCAGTGCCATGGTTGAGAAAATAGGCAACCTGAACTCCCTAACACCAAACACATAGCCAATCAGCGCTGCAGCGCTGACAATGGTCACCGCCAGGGCGAAAAGCTGCAATATCAGCGTGGAGTGACGCATCGGAATCATACTGATCAACCAAGCGGCGCCAATCATGCTGAAACACAATGCCGTGGCCCCGGACATCCGCCCGGGCCAGTTCTCCGGAACCGTTGCCGTGTCGAAAATGACAAGATTATCGATGCCTAACGACCAACCTGACCCATATTCGAATAGCGTAAGGCCCGATATCACGAGTATGAACAATGCCAAAAACCCAGCGATAGGGTCGCTGTCTGACGCAGACGCGGGCGCTCTACGCCACAGAACGGAGCCGCAGGCGATTAAGCAAAGTGCGGTGTTGAACTTCATTGACTGGGCACTCGAAGGGATAGAAAACAGGATGGCCGCAGCCCGGCTGCCCGGCTGCCCGGTTCTGGAGCAGAACATGCGCCATACGGCAATTGATAGTCGGGAAATTGAAATGAAGCAGGAGAGCTTTGAATAGTTAGGCTAAAGTAAATGGGAGATGCGGCTCCGATTGATCTTCAGCGAAGTCTGTTCTGCGTCATTCCGTTCCAGGAGTCTTTTATGGCCAGAAAGAAAGGCAGTAAAACGGCCTTTGTGCTTCGGGAAGCACGCGAAGAGGATCTTCCGGTACTCGTGGATTTTCTCGCCAAACTGGCATTGCATGTCTCTGGAGCGCCACCGCAGAATCTCAGGAAGAACGAACATAACCGGCTCCTGAACGTACTGCGCTCCTCACTGGGCGACGATAATAAGCTACTGACTGTGGCAGAGAACCCGGATGCCGGCATCATCGGCATGGGCTATATCTATGTGTGGCACAGTCAGGGAATCTGGGAACAGGCGGAAGCGTTGGTTTACAAGTCGGGAATAATTGACGATGTGTGGGTGGAGCCCGAGTTTCGAAATCTTGGTATTTTCAGGGCCCTGCTGCAGGAATTGGTTGGATTTGCGGAAAGCCATCATGTGCATGAGCTGATTCTTGAATACGCTGAGTCTAACAAAGAGGCCAAGGCCGCCTGGGCCAAATTGGGTTTTAAAACCACCGGTATTCGTGCAGCAGCCTTCACCTCGACGGTGAAGGAAGCCCTGGCGTCACCGCAACTATGAGGAGCCTGTCGAAACCGTTTCGAAACCGTCTCGAAACGATAGCTACGACAGGCAACCGAAAGAGCTCAAAAAGGAGAGTGTCTTGTGATCGGCGATCGCAGTGTTAATGTGTTTTATGATGAGATAATGCTGGGGCATAATCCCGAGGTGGACCTGCCGTTCATTCCTAGCCGGGTAGAAAAGCGAGTCAGGACTATTCTCCAGGGACTGAACTTTAAATGGAGCTATCCTGAACATCCGGGCCGGTTGGCGGCGATCAAAGCGCATTTGGATAAAAACCCCATACCCGGTGTCCAGTTCCAGTCAGGAGCGCCTGCTGCCACCTACGATCAGCTGGCACGCGTGCACATCACGTCCTATCTAGACCATCTTTTTTCACTGGATGGCAAACGCGTCTGGCTCGACAGAGACACCACGGCGGTTTCCCCCGACAGCATCAAAGCGGCCACCGCGGCAGCCGGCAACGCTATTGCTGCCGTGGAAAGCGTTTGCAAGGGTGAGGCACAAAGCGCCTTCGCCCTTGTGCGTCCGCCGGGGCATCACGCCGAGCCCGTGCGTGCACGGGGCTTCTGCCTACTGAACAACGTTGCCGTAGCGGCCGCCCATGCCCAGGCAAAGCTGGGCTGTGAACGTGTCCTGATCATTGACTGGGATGCGCACCACGGCAATGGCACCCAAGATATTTTTTGGGCAGACCCGGATGTGCTGTTCTTCGACACCCATTGCGCCGCACCGTTTTATCCCGGGTCTGGTCTGATTGAAGAGGTGGGTGTTGGCCTGGGTGAAGGTTACACCATCAACGTCCCCCTTCCGGAAACCGCCGGCGACATTGCCTTCGAAAAAGTCTTCCGAGACATACTGGTGCCCGCCGCCGAGCACTTCAAACCGGATCTGGTGCTGGTCTCGGCGGGGTTTGACCCCCACCGCAACGATATGGCGATGAACCTCACCTATGACGGCTTTAAAGTGCTGACCAGAATTGTTCAGGACATTGCTGACACGCACTGCGAGGGCAAGCTCGCGTTCGTTCTGGAGGGTGGGTACAACCTTTCCTCGCTGGCCAAAGGTGTTCACGCGGTGCTTGAGGTGCTGACGGGTGGCGACGTACCCAAACTCTGGGAAGCGGGCGTCAAGGAAGCAGAAGAAGCCGCAGAGTTCCACCGGTCGGCTTTCAGCGACGAAGAATAGATTTTCAGCCTGGCACGGTATAAATGCCGTCGAGTGAATCTGTCATAGGAGGCTCTCGTCATCAACTCATGTAAATGCGAGACGTGATAGTTCACATATACGATTGAAAATTTCGCTGTCGTTCTTCAATCGTCAAATGACTGTTGTCATTGTCTGGCGTCGTTCCGGGAGTCATCGGTATACTCATTATTTGATGTATTGACTCATTTTCTTGCAGCGACGGTTATCATGTCCCTATTTCCAATAGACGACGGCGAAAGCAGTCTTTTTATCTCTCGTACCGATCCGCATAGCCCCCTCGGGACCTACGCCCGCTACAGTTTCGAGCTGGAGGGTAAAGTGTGGCCGTCAGTGGAGCATTATTTTCAGGGTATGAAGTTTACAGATGACGTCCACAAGGAACAGGTGCGAAACGCCATATCACCGACTGAGGCCCGCAAACTGGGCCGCAAACGCTGGAAGAGTTTTCGCAGTGACTGGAAGCAGGTGCGTGAAACCGTTATGACCCGGGGCGTCTACACCCGTTGCCGCACTCACCCTGAGCTGACGGAAGCGCTTCTCAACACCGGCGATCAAAAGATTATGGAAAACAGTAACTTCGATTATTTTTGGGGTTGTGGGCGGGATCGCCGGGGCGATAACAAGTACGGCAACGTGTTGATGAACGTTCGGGCCAAGCTGCAGGAAGAGCGGGCGAGCAGTCGTTAACCTTCTTTTTCGATCATGCCAACAATCTCATGAGACGTCTGCATCATGGGCTCAAAATGCGCATGCTCCCCTGCGGTCAGAACCGAAACATGTCTGACCTGATAAACCGCATAGCCGGTCAGTGAAAAGAGGATGCCCGCCATATAAAGCGGCATACCCTGAGTGCCCACCAGATTCATGATAACGCCCGCAAACAAAGGCGCCAGGGCAGAACCGGCGCCATGCAACACCAGCATATCGGTTGATCCCGAGACCACCTCATCCGGGTGCAATTGATCAAGCAACTGCGCCACACCCAGCGGATAAAGAGAAAACGACAGGCCGCCCCAGACAAAGAACGTAATCATCAACATCCTCTGGTTTTGCACCAGCGGCATTATCAAACACATCACCGCAGCCAGAGCTGCAACACAGATAAGAACCTTGCGGCGATCATGGGTGTCGGAAAAGCGGCCGATCGGGATCTGCAAAAGCGCACCCCCGACAATAGTGATACTCATCAGCAAGCCAACGTCTGAAAGACCAAAACCCAACTTGCTGGCGTAAAGCGGCGCCATCCCCAAAAAGGCTCCCATGGCCAAGCCAGAGAGCACCGACGTCGCAACCGCAAGCGGCGCAAACTGTATCAACTTTTTCAGGCTGCTTTTCGCCCGATCCGGAATCACGGGCTGGCTGCGGCTGGTGATCGTTATTGGCAGAAGCGCCCAGCAGATCAATATGGCAGACAGGGAAAACAGCACAAACACTTCCCTGGAGTTTAGGCGCAGGAGCTGCTGCGCCAGAGCGATAGCCCCGAGATTAACAACCATATAAAGCGCAAAAACGCGGCCGCGCTCTTCCCTGGCGGCCCGGGTATTGAGCCAGCTTTCAGTAACTGTCATCAGAGTGACAAAGGCGATGCCGTAGCAAAATCTCAACAGTAGCCAGACCCAGGGATTCATCCAAATGACATGCAGGAGCGCGATGGTGGCGCAAAGTGCCGCGCAGAAGGCAAAGGTGCGGATATGCCCCATACGCCGGATCAGGCGAACGCTGACGAATATGCCGCAAGCAAAGCCGACGAAGAAGCCGGACATAATAAAGCCGATCCAGATTGTTGAAAACCTCTGGCCGTCGGCGGTCACAGCCAGCAACGTGTTGAGCAGACCACTGCCGAGCTGTAATAGTGCGACGCTGCCCAGAATCGCACCAATGGGGCGCATAAGAGACCAGATAGGAACCTCCTGACTTAGCCTTGCTTTTGGGGCGTGTTGCCCGCGGCCTGCAAGCACTTGGGGGTTGTTCTTATCTTTATGCACCGCCTTTGTGATCACGTGTGTGCTGTGAATCTTGCAAGAGCTAGGCCATGCACGGAAATGTCTGTATCACTATGATCACATTAGGCATTTTCGAACTTCATGGGCAGAATACCGGTGTTTCCGCCGACTTCCGGTATGAAAACTGCATTGGTAGTTTGTAGGGTCCCCTAGTTCAGCAAAACTTTGCCCACGCTAGTGTCCCATCTCTACGCCATGTTTTGCTGAACTCCTGGACATAAGGAAAGACTTATACAGGAGTATAAAATGCTACTCGCCACCGACCTTGACGGTACTTTTCTCGCGGGTGATCCGGAAAATCGCCTCAAGCTTTATCGACTCATCGTTGCTCACCCCGAGATCGATTTAGTGTTTGTTACCGGTCGAGGGCTGGAAGCCGTACTACCCCTGCTGTCCGATCCGACGATTCCGCAGCCCGACTATATTATCTGCGATGTCGGCTGTACCGTGGTTCATGGCGCCTCGCAACAAGCCATCCAGCCCCTGCAGGGCGAAATCGACGAACTCTGGCCAGGTGAGCAAGTTGTGGAGAGCGCCCTGTCCTCATTTGAAGGCTTGCAGCGTCAGGAAGTCCCTCAGGAGCGCCGCGTCTCTTACTTCTGTGACAACGACCTGGTCAGCGAAGACATGCTGGCACGCGTCAGCGCATTATCCTGTGATGTACTTTTTTCCGCGGGCAAGTATCTGGACATACTTCCGCGGGGCGTCAACAAGGGACGCACCCTGTCCCGTCTGGTTGAACACCTGGGGGTAGACCCAGAATCGGTCTTGGTTGCCGGTGACACCCTGAATGACCTGTCGATGTATCAACACGAATTCAAGGGTGTCTGTGTCGGTGAGTCCGAGGCCGGACTGCTGGCAGCAACCGAGCACCAGGCGCGAGTACTTCATGCTGGAGCGTCGGGCTGTGGTGGCATTCTGGAGGCATTCGAACATTTTGGTTATCTGGGCCATCTGGGTATTGAAGCCGAAATTCCGGATTACATGAACAGGGGCAAATCCGACCTGGTGATTGTCTACCATCGCCTGCCCTATGAAGAAGTGGTTGAGAATGGGGAGTTGATTCGACGTCGGCCCAAATCGCCCAATGGCATCATCCCCACACTGCTAAGCTTCTTCTCCGATGGCAAAGCGGGTTCGTGGGTCGCCTGGTCAGTTGACGATCCCGATCTCGGCCCCTTCCAGACCCACACCGAAGTGGATACCAGCCGCTACGAAAAATTGGTCGCGGCACGAGTAGCACTGAGCGAAGAAGACGTTGAGATCTTTTACAAACGATTCTCGAAAGAAGCCTTCTGGCCGACCCTGCACACCTTTTGGGAGCGGGCCACGTTCCGCGATGACCACTGGCAGGTGTACCTCAAGGTCAACAGGTTGTTTGCAGAGCGCGCCGCCGAGGAAGCGGCGGAAAACGCCGTGGTCTGGATTCACGATTACAATCTGTGGATGGTACCTGCCTATTTACGCGAGATGCGGCCAGACCTCACTATCGCCTTTTTCCATCACACCTACTTCCCGTCAGCCGACGTATTCAACGTGCTGCCCTGGCGCCGCGAAATCATCGGCAGCCTGTTGCAGTGTGACCACATTGGTTTTCATATTCCCCGGCAGGCCGAGAACTTTGTGGATGTGGCTAGAGGCGTCACACCGCTTGAGGTCACCCATAAAATGGGCTGTGCACCGCGCTTTCTGACCTATGGCTGCGCGGTGGGTCTAGATGAAATGAGCACCGAAATCACAGTGAATGACCGCAAGATCGGGCTGGGTGCACACCCGGTCGGGCTTGACCTGAATCGCGTTCGTACCGCCCTGTCTGACCAGAGTGTCATCGCGCAAATGGAAACACTGCGTGAAGAGTTCAAGGATGTTCGGCTGATTTTGTCGGTGGAGCGTCTCGACTTCACCAAAGGCATTATTGAAAAGCTACAGGCTTATGAGCGCATTCTGAACGAGCATCCTGAACTGAAAACCAAAGTCACCCTTATGCTGATCTGCGTGCCGGCGGCGGCCGGAATGACTATTTACGAGGAATTGCTGTCGCAGATCGAACAAACGGTGGGGCGCATTAACGGGCAGTTTGCACAGGTCGGGTGGACCCCGGTGCAGTTCTTCTTCCGCGCCCTGCCCTTTGAAGAGCTGGTGGCCTATTACACCATAGCCGATGTGATGTGGATTACGCCGCTGCGGGATGGCCTGAACCTGGTCGCAAAAGAATACATCGCAACCCAGGGCTTAACCCAAGGCAGTGGCGTACTGGTGCTGTCTGAATTTGCCGGCGCTGCGGCAGAACTGCGCGGCGCCATTCTGGCGAATCCGCACCACCCGCAGGACCTGGCCGATACCTGCTACTACGCGTTGGCAATCAGCCGAAGCGAAGCCCGGAATCGACTGAGCGAAGCCTTCGAAGTGGTTTGCCGTTATGACATCGAGTATTGGGGGCGGGAGTTTATCAATGAGGTTGAACGCCGACGCGCAACAAAATTAAACAAGATTTTGGCCATAGGTCATCGCGCGGCCTGATCGGACCTTCACCCAATCCAGGAGCTAGACACATGCTGTTAAAAAATGCCGTGCAGCTGATTTGCTACCCAAACCGAATGGGCAATGACCTGAAAGACCTCTACACAGTCGTCGACAAACACCTGTCACAGGCCATTGGAGGGCTGCATATCCTGCCGTTTTTCCCCTCCAATGCCGATGGCGGGTTTTCGCCCTTGACGCACAAGGAAGTGGATCCGGATTTTGGTACCTGGGACGACATTGAAGCCTTCACCAAAAAGTACGACCTGTGTGTCGACCTGACGGTGAACCATATCTCTGACGAGTCTGCCGAGTTTAAGGATTTCATCGCCCATGGCTTTGATTCGGAGTATGCCGACCTGTTTGTCCATGTCGACAAGTTCGGCGAGATTTCCCCGGATGACATGGCCAAGATTCATATCCGCAAAGAGAAAGAACCCTTTCGCGAAGTGACGCTTGCGGATGGCACAAAAACCCGGGTCTGGTGCACCTTCACCGACCAGCAGATTGATCTCAATTACGAGTCCGACCAGGCTTACCGCCTGATGGAAAGCTATATCGGCTTTCTCACCTCAAAAGGTGTAAACCTGCTGAGGCTCGATGCCTTTGGTTACACCACCAAACGTATGGGAACCAGCTGCTTTTTGGTGGAGCCCGAGGTCTATCGGATACTCGACTGGATTAACGAAGTGGCCCTGAAACACGGCGCCGAATGCCTACCGGAAGTCCACGATCACACCAGTTATCAATACGCGATCGGCCGACGCAACATGCACCCCTACGGCTTTGCTCTGCCGCCCCTTTTGCTCTACTCGCTGCTGGACGCAAACAGCGTGTACCTGAAAAACTGGCTGCGAATGTGCCCACGCAACATGGTGACCGTATTAGATACCCACGACGGAATCTGTATTCCGGATGTCGAAGGTGTGTTGCCGGATGAAAAAATCCGAGCGCTTATTGATAACATTGATGCCCGCAGTGCAGACCCGATCATGCGGCGCTCGGCGGCCAATATCCACAGCGTTGGCGCAATCTACCAGCTCACCTGCACCTTCTACGACGCGCTCATGCAGAACGATGACGCCTACATTGCTGCCCGGGCGATCCAGTTTTTCACACCTGGCATTCCGCAGGTCTACTACGTGGGGTTGTTGGCTGGATGCAATAACCACGAACTGATGAAACAAAGCGGCGAACTGCGGGATATTAATCGCCATTACTACACCCTGGACGAAGTGGAACAACACATTCAAAAGCCCGTCGTGCAACGCTTACTGGCCCTGATGAAGTTTCGTAGCAACTACCCGGCCTTTGATGGCCATTTTGAACTCAACTACTCCAACAATTCCAGCGTGGCCATGGCCTGGCGCCATGGGGACTATTATTGCCACCTGTTTGTCGACCTGAACTTTAATACCGTAAAAATCGGGTATTACGATCTCGACACCGCACAGATGGAAAAACTTGCGTGTTAACGCTGTCTGCGCTGATTTTTTGATATGCCCCGACGTTTTGATGGAGGACATCGCCGAACGATGACGCCAGATATGACATGTCAGTAGTTTAATTATATTCTACGAAAACGACATTAACGGATGAACAGTTAAGTGCGACCACATTGGCCCCTCATTTTTCTTCTGACCATGGTGAACCTGACAACCTGCGCGCTGGCTGAATCAGCTGTCGATGACGGATCAGTGCCGATCATCGACGCTCGAACCGTGTTCCAGGGCGCAATGGTCGATCGGATGGCATTTCTCGCTGAACAAGAAGAGGCGCTCTCCGTTGACGGGGTTCAGTCCCTGATTCGCGGGAATCCCGCTGTCCTGAAGTATCCTGAGTCCAGCGTGTTAACCAGAGGCATCAATTCCGGTGCAATCTGGCTGGTGGCGAATGTTCTCAATCCGACCGATGACACCATTTTGCGCCGCGTGTCCGTCAGAACAGGCTGGTTGGAACAGGTCGACTTCTTTTTCATCACAGAAGGTCGGCTGCCACAGCACTTTATCGGTGGTGATCGTATTCCGCTGAATGAGCGCTCCCTCGCCAAACGCATACCCAGTGCCGACTATCCGTTTCCGCCCGGCGAGACACGCCTGTTGCTGCGGATTGAGACAGCGGACCCAATGGTGGTGCCACTGTATTTTTCCAGTATTGCGGCCAGCCACAGTCTAGAGCAGTCAGAAACGACGTTCTACAGCTTCGTCTACGGCGTCATGTTTGCACTTTCGGCCTGCAGCCTGATGTTGTTCGTCGGCCTTCGGCAGCGGCGTTATCTGTTCTACTCGCTCTACACTGGCAGCTTTGTAGCTATGACCGCGTCCTACAACGGCATTGGAATGGCCCTACTCTGGCCCGAGGCGGTGGGCTGGCAACAATGGGCGCCACCCCTGCTGATGTTGTGTTTCGCCAGCTCCGGCTTGGCGTTTGCGACGAATTTTCTGAGCACCAAACGTCGCCAACCACGGCTCCACAGAACTTTCCAGACAATTGGCGTGGCTTATTTTGCGCTCTTTGTTGTCTGTTTCGCCTTAGGCGAACAGGGTCTGGCGCTGCGCCTGGCATTCCTGGTTGCGCCTTTGTTCAGTGTACTGATGCTCTACATGGGCGCGTCGAGCTGGGTCGCGGGCAACCAGTTCGCACGCTATTTCATGCTGGGCACATTAGCCTCCGTTGTTGGTGCTTCGATTACGGCCTCAACGGTAACCGGCATGATTCCTTATACCCAGCTTGGCTACTACGCCGTGGACATCGGCATGATAGTGGATGCCATACTGTTGATGTTAGCGCTGGCCGATCTGGTTCGTAAAAACGAAGAGGCCCGGACGGCAGCCGAGCAAAATGCCCAGACTGACCTGCTGACCGGCCTGAGCAATCGGCGCGGTTTTCTGCCTGTCGCCGAATCACTATGGAGCCTCGTCACGCGCAAGAACAGAAACGTCTGTGTGGCTATGATCGATATCGACCGTTTCAAGAACATCAATGATCAATATGGCCATGCCGTCGGCGACAAGGTCTTAAAGGTAATTGCTGACGAGCTTTATAGATCGCGGCGCCGCGGCGACCTCCTGGCCCGCTGGGGGGGTGAGGAATTCACTCTTTTGTTGCCGGAAACGAGCGAGGCGGAAGCCCTCAAAGTGGCCGAACGTTTCCGCCACAATATTGAGCAGCTGGTGACCAATGACCGCGGCAGGGTGATTCAATGCACCATCAGCATCGGTGTCACCAGCCGTCATTCCGAACATGTCACCCTGGACCAAGCTATTGCCAGGGCCGATGAGGAGCTCTACCGGGCCAAGTTGCAAGGGCGCAATCAGGTCTCCTTTGGCCGCATGTCAGGCAGGTCCAGGGAAAACCCGCTGCCCGCCAACTGACGGTCCCTCCGGCTCCCTTGAGCCACGCGACGACTCGCGTATTGGGCAGAACTGCCCCAATGGATTCACAACTCGTCTATTTACTGCCCCAAATTTTTGCAACCGCGCGGTTACTCCCTAATAACCCAACCACTTCACATACAAGCCCAATCATAAAAAATACGAGAAAAGGAATAAGCCCACCCATTTGTGATGAAATGATCGCTAATACCGCTGAAACAGTTGATAGGGCTAAAAACAATACACCCATAGCAATGAGTATCTTTCGGTGTGATTTCTCATAACGATACTCCCCGTCACCAGATTCAAATATGCGGAGTATTGGTTGGAATATTCTTCTCAATATTTTTTCCATAAAGCGATGCTCATAAAGTTTTCCGTCAGAGTTGCATACCGCAATGAAGCACAGGCAAAGATGCCCGCATGCCACTGAGTTGTTTCTTGTCCAGTATGTGCAGCAGGGCAGGCCTTGATTTCCATGCTCAATCCAAGCTATTTTTGAGTCACTAACGTGCTGTTGCAAAGCCAATCCGCCATATTCAGAATCAAAAAGAATGGCGCATAATGTTTTCTATTGCTGCGGTGGACAACACCACAGGATTGGCCTTCATGGAGGAAGAGCCGGCCGCTGCTTGTGAGGCTGCAATAATGTGTTCCTCCGTCACTCCGATCGACGCAAGCCCGGGTAATCCATTCTGAATAATCCATTGCCGAAAACGTTGCAATGCTTGGCCTCTGGAGGTCTCAAATACGTCAGCAATCCAGTCAATCACCCGGTCGATACGAGCGATCTGTTCAGCTTCAACCACGTTATCTCGGTTGGCGGCGATGCCGGCTGGTAACAATGCGCCACATATCGCACCGTGCGGCGCACCGCATAATCCGCCTAACGGGCCAGCAATACCGTGAACAACACCCAGTCCCGAGTTCGCAAGAGCAAGACCACCGAAGAGGCTAACCTGAGCCAGCGAGTCGCGTGCTTCTTCGGATTCCCTGTCCATAAGTTGCTTTAATGCCCGGAGCCCCTTAGGGATAGCCTCCATACACAACATGTCCGTAAACAGATTTGAGCGCGACGATAAATAGGGCTCGATTACCTGAGTAACAGCGTCTAGTCCCGAGTATAAGCTGACCTGCCGGGGGCAGTTGTCGGTCAGCGCAGGGTCTACCAAAGCAAGATCCGGGAGTAACTGGTTATCCCTGAGACTCACCTTACGCTGGGCTTCCGGAATATCAATAACAGCGTTTCGAGTGACTTCGGCACCTGTGCCAGAGGTGGTGGGAACCAGAATCAACGGTAGGCGTTTGGCTGACAGTGGCAATCCGCTTCCGACTACCTCCAGATGGCTGATCAAATCTGTCTGACTGGGCAGCATAGCGGCAAGTACTTTAGCGGTATCCATGACAGAGCCACCGCCGATTCCGAGCACCAGATCTATACCCAGCAATTTACCTTGATCAATGGCCGCCATCAGTGTTTTCAGGTCTGGCTCTTTTTCAATGGACAGCGTTTGCACGATATCGACGGCCTTCAATGACTCGAAGACACCAGAGAGCCTGCCTGGATTTCTACCATGCACCACCAGTACTCGCGTACCCAGTTTTGCCGCCCGATCGTTTAGTTGGGCTATGTGCCCCCGTCCGAACAGTATCTCTGTCGGGGTTACCAAGTTAAAAGCGCCTAACATAGAAGGTATCGTCCTGAATATAAGAGGGATTCCCCTCGCGTTAGAACCTGGAGGAATACATAACAGAAAGACTAAAAATCGCGCCCTGTAAAGCTGGGGGCACTCGAAGTTCTAAAGATTTCATGATGGAGTGGTCAAGCACTTTGTGACAACCCAGTTAAGCGGCTTTCCTCAGTTCAACAACCGCTGCTTCGTAGCCCATCGGGCTGATATAGCCCAGCGTAGAGTGCAGTCGTCGACTGTTATAAAACATCACAACGTAATCCAGAATGTCCCGCTGTGACTCGGTTCGGGTCTGGTAGCTTCGCCACTGCACACGTTCCTTTTTCAAGCTCGCAAAAAAGCTCTCAGCGACTGCATTGTCCCAGCAGTCGCCTTTGCGGCTCATGCTGCCAGCAAAGCCGTTAGCGTTTAGTAACCGCCGATAAGCGTTGCTGGCATATTGAGAGCCTCGATCCGAATTAAGCCGAATTCGGCTTAATTCGGATTATGCCGAGGAAAACGTTAAGCCGAGAAACCGTGGCCCTGCCCACTGTTCCTTGAGAACTAGGGCTATTTCTTCGGCCTAATGTTTGAGGCCAGTTCTGGTGTTATCTTCGTCGTATCCACAGATGAACGAAGGGAATTGCTATGGACACGATGGTCAGCAATATTGGTGGGCGGGTTGTTGTCGCGCTGGAAGCGGCCGGCTACGCGGAGTCGACGATGGGTCAGTACCGTAAGTCACTTCGGTATCTGGCGCTGTTGGCACAGAAACAGGCCGGAGTGTATTCGCCTGGTTTGGGCGCTGAGTTCGCTTCGATGACGACGAGTCCGCGGACGGGTATGTTCAGTGCGCAGCGCCGTTCTGATTATGGCCGGTTGGTGCGACTTTTCGACGGCTACCTGCTGACCGGGCGGGTGGACCTCTCGACGAAAAAGCGCGGTGGGGGTGGGGATGGTCCGCAGTCCGAGGATTTCACCGCGTTATTGGCCTCGTGGTCAAAGGAGATGGAGCAACGTGGCCTGGCAGTGGCCACGCGGAGTGCCTATGGTCATGCGGCCTGCGACTACCTTCTCTATTTGGAGGGCACCGGGCTGACGTCGTTGGCCATGGCTGACGGTGCCAGTATCCTTAGATTTCTCGAATCGTTGCGGGGACGGTGGGCTGAAACTGCGATGTGGACTGTGGTCACGAATTTCCGTCCGTTCCTGAATTTCACGCGACGTGGTGACCTGCTGAATGCCCTGAAAATGGCTAACGTCAAGCGTCACCACGGAATCGTACCTCTCCTGGGAAATGACGAAGAATTGGCCGTTGTCCACGCCTGCACTCATGGCGAGGTTTCTGCACGGGACGCGTCGATCGTGTTGCTTACGCTAGTGACGGGCTTACGGGCGTGCGACCTGATCGCCCTGAGATTGAAGGACATCGACTGGCGCGGTTCAACGATCGGTATCGTGCAGCGGAAAACCGGTAATCCGCTGACGCTTCCGTTGCTCCCTGTGATCGCTGGGAAGCTTGCAAAGTATGTTCTCAATGAGCGGACGAATTCCAAGGACGACCCTCTGTTTTTGCGTATGCTCGCGCCTCATACCGAGCTGGCAGATCATTCTTCCATTTATGAAGTGACGAGGAAGGTCTTCGCAGCTGCCGGGGTGGACCGCACGAAGGTTGGGACCAGGCTGCTCCGCCATAATGCGGCGTCGAAACTCCTTCGTGCAGGAACACCTCTGCCAACGATATCGGCAGTACTTGGCCACTCAAGCCCGGATTCCACCAACGTGTATCTGAGCACGGATACCGGGCACCTGCGCGCCTGCGTGCTCCCGCTGCCGCTCGATCAGGGAACGCTGCGATGAACGGGCCCAGCTTCACTAGCGTGTTCGCGCCCGACCTGGAGCGTTACCTCGCCTTCAAGACAAGCATGGGCTTTCACGGCAATTCCCGCGTGTGGTATTTGAGGAATTTTGACCGCTACTGCTCTGAACGCGGCCTGAAAAACTTCGACCGAATCACTGTTGAAGGGTGGGTCGTCCTCAGACAATCGAGCCAGCCCAATAGCTCTCGATCGTGGATGTCTTACATCAGGGATTTTGGCCGATGGGAACGAATCAACGGCAACCAGAATGCGTACGTTTTATCGGACGACTGGAAGGCCGGCTTCGTCCGCACCCAGCCATACCTGCTGACGCACGAAGAAATCAGCATGTTCTTTCACGCTGCGGCACGGTTGGAAACGACATCACCGTGGAAGTGGCAAGCTGTCGCGTTCTTCGCACTTATGCATTCCTGCGGACTTCGCACTTGCGAGACGCGCAGGCTGAAAGTGGGCGACGTGAACCTCGCTGACGGCGTCATCGACGTGCATTGGTCCAAGGCCAATCGCAGCCGGCAGCTTCCCCTCACCGAACAGATCGTTGGCATCTTGACTGATTGCGATCACGCATCACGCCACGTCTTCGGGAACGATCGAACCGTGTTCTTCCAGTCCTCTACTGGAAGCCCGGTGACGCCAGCATGGATTGGGGTCATGTTCAGCCGGATCTGGGACGAAGCCGGCCTGCCGCGGTCCTTAGAAGGAAAGCAACCGCGCCCGTATGACTTTCGGCATCACTTTGCTTACGCCAACATCGAACGGTGGATGGCCGAAGGCATTGACGTTAACGCAATGCTGCCCTACCTGGCCCGATATATGGGCCATGCTTCGCTGGACAGCACCTATTATTATATCCACACATCTCCGAATTTCATGAACGGATACGCCGACATTACTCGTGAAAGTCAGAGGATTCTGCCGGAGGTGGGATTCGAATGAAACGCGACATCAGGAACGCCACCCCAAATTTCTGGGGTTATGCCCGAAACTATTTGCATGAATACATGCCCAAAGTCAGGGCACTGTCTCCAAAAACCATCGAAGCGTATCGGATCTCTTTGGAATGCTTCGTGGACTACCTCATCGAGGTGCAGCACATCCAGCGCAAGGACATCAGCTTCGATCACTTCGAACGAAAGTTTATCAAAGGCTGGCTCATTTGGATGCGCGAGACCAAAAGGTACCAGCCAAGAACCTTGACCCTGCGATTGACGGCGGTCAAAGCGTTCCTCAGTTACGTCTCCCGCGAAGACCTCAGGTTGGTCGCACTGAACGACGCAGCCAAGACGCTCAAGGCCCCGACCCCACCGAAAAAGCCCATCGAATACCTTCCGGAGAACGAAACCGCATCGATCCTTGCGGCTTTCGACGGCTCCACCATGAAGTCTCGACGCAACCGAATGCTCTTGATACTCCTCTACGAGACCGCAGCACGCGTCGGTGAGATCACCGGCCTTACCCTGGGCGAGCTCAAACTGACGAAACCGGCGCACCTGACGCTCAGCGGAAAAAGAGATAAGAGCCGTGTCGTGCCCTTGGGTGACAAAACAGTCGAACACCTTCAGGTTTATCTCAACGAATTCTACCCTCACTGGGCAAACCTGCCCGCCGTGCGCCCGCTGTTTTACAGCCGCCATCTCGGCGAGCCCATCCGGCTCTCGGAAGACAGCGTCTCAGCGATACTCAAGAAGGCTGGGGACCTCGCCCGAGGCACCTGTTCTTCGATCCCCGTCACACTGCATTGCCACATGATGCGCAAAACCAAGGCGATGGATCTCTACAAGCAAGGGATCCCACTGCCGATCATCATGCAACTGCTCGGACATGAAAGCATGAGCACTACCTCAGCCTTCTACGCTTTCGCCACCCTGGACATGATGAGAGCCGCCATGAACGCAGCAACACCCGGCATCAGCCAATCGGATATGGAATGGCTCAGCGAAGAAAAACTGCAAATGCTCTACACGCTCAGATAAACACCGGAATTGTTATGCCGAAGAATAGCCCCAGTTCTCAAGGAACAGTGGGCAGGGCCACGGTTTCTCGGCTTAACGTTTTCCTCGGCATAATCCGAATGGACGACTAAACCGGGCTTTGGTTGCCGCTGCCAGAGGGCCATGTTCAGGGCGTCTGTCACCAGCCTGGTGGTCATCCGCGACCCCATGCTCCAACCTACTACCCGTCGGCTGAACAAATCGATAAACACCGCCAGATACAGCCAGCCCTCTCGGGTCCAGATGTAAGTGATGTCACCGACGTATGCTTGATCAGGCTCAGCAGCGCTAAAGTCTCGTGCCAATACATTGTCGAACACCGGCTGTTTATGGTCGCTGTTGGTGGTTACCTTAAACTTCCTCCGGTACCGGGCTTTGACGCCTGCTTCACGCATCAGCGACCGCGCCTTTCGCCGACCCACTGGATAGCCCAGAGCGTTCAGAGCGTGCTTCATCCGCCTGGAGCCATAGCTCTTGTCGCTACTTTGAGCGACCTCCTTCACAGCCTCAATCATCGCCTCGTGCTCCGCATTCGGCAGCCGTTCGCGTTGACGTTGGCAGTACCGATAATAGGCATTGCGACTGACACCCAAGAGCCGACTCATTACGTCGACTGGCCAGGTCTTCTTATGCTGGGTGATGAACGCGTACTTTAATGCGTTTCCTTGGCAAAGAAGACCGTCGCTTTTTTTAAGATGTCTTTTTCCATTTTCAGGCGGCGATTTTCTTCTCGCAACTGACGAATTTCTAACTGTTCAGCGGTCAGTTTGCCGTTCCCTCTGAAGGCCTGGCCATCGACCGACTCATGCTCTTTAATCCAACGTCCCAGCATGTTTGGGTTGATCTCCAGACTGCGCGCTGCGTTGGCTCTTGAATATCCCTGCTCCAGCACAAGGCTGATGGCGTCCAGCTTAAATTCTTTTGAGTACAGCTTTCTTGTGGTCATGTAGGTTCTCCAGGTTCAGGGTATTATTCCTTAACTGGGCTGGTCACATCCATTAAACCACTTCATGATGCCGCCATTCTGAGACTTAACGCTGAAGCGAAGGAAGCGCTGCGCCCGTTTAATAATCTCTCATCCTTCACCAACCGAACGTTGCAGATAAACCACTTAATTGACGGGTTACGTGGTGCGAGGCGCAAACATGATGATTGCCATGCCCAAAAGTGCCACCGCAGACCCCACTATGTCCCACGTTGTTGGTCGAATTCCATTGACTGTCCACAGCCACAAAATCGCCATAAAAATATAAACACCACCATAGGCTGCATATACCCTGCCCGCCGCCGCCGGGTGTAGCGACAACAGCCAGACAAAAGCAACCAAACTCAGAGCGCCAGGTACCAGAAGCCAGATTGTTTTGCCTTCCCGAAGCCAAAGATATGGCAAATAGCAGCCGAGAATTTCCGCTAACGCGGTGATAATAAAAAGGCCAAAAGTCTTCAATTCAGGCAAATCACTTACTCCTTGGCAGCAGCACACCTTACGCATCGGGAGATCTTGTTTTTTAATAAAAACAACATTAATAATATGACCTTCATGCTGCTCAATTCCTTTATGCGCTAAACGATAAGGCTACACCACTCCGAAACAGATTCAGATTTTAGTTCTTTAGAACCGTCTAATTCCGCATGGCTAAGAGATGACGCGTGTGCCCGCCAGGTCGGTGTGCAAAGCAAGATAGGCCGGTCATTAACGCCAATGGTAACCGGCGCCGGCGCATAGCGAAAGGAGCCAAAAGCAGGGGAGCTCTTTCGCTGCTGCCAGTCATGTTCACTGGAAAAACCCCTGAAAAACGCCGTACACTCGGGGGCAAATACTTAGCGCGATGGCTTTTATCGCCCCTGATACGATGGACCCTCCATGCCCAAGAACGATTCCTACTCCGAGCTGCTACTCGATAACCAGCTGTGTTTTGCCCTCTACTCGACGTCTTTAATGATGACTAAAGCCTATAAGCCACTGCTGAATTCCTTGAATCTGACCTATCCGCAGTATCTGGCCATGCTGGTTTTATGGGAGGAAGACGGGATAACCGTGAGCCATATCAGCAAGCGATTGCTGACAGACCCCGGCTCGCTCACGCCTCTGCTCAAGCGGCTCGAATCGGATGGCATGCTGAACCGGCAACGCCGGAAAGACGATGAACGCGTAGTTGAATTGCACCTCACAGAAAAAGGCCGGGGTCTTCAGGACCAAGCCAAGGATATACCGGGCTGCATTGTCAATGTCAGTGGCCAATCAGTAACCGACCTAATGGAACTGAAACAGCAGCTAATCAAACTGCGCAGCAATCTGAAAACACCCACCTGAGGTCCTTCACCTAGCGCGTACGTATTACACTTCCGCCATTTATCTTGCGCGCAATCTATTTGTACGCTAACTTAGTCATCGAGCAGCGCTAACAGTTTGCGCACTCATTAATCACGCAAACGAGGAGTCATCAACACGACTCGTCGAAAGGAGCAAACACTATGTCTGTTGCACAAATCTTGTATCGCGCATCCGCCGAAGCCACGGGTGGCCGTGACGGTCGCGCCATCTCATCAGACGGTATTCTGGATGTTGAGCTGACCACTCCGAAAGAACTTGGCGGAGCCGGCGGCAAAGGAACAAACCCTGAGCAGCTTTTCGCTGCTGGCTACTCTGCCTGCTTCATCGGTGCCATGAAGTTCGTCGCAGGCCGCGACAAGCTGGCAATGCCGGAACAAGCCTCAATCGAAGGCGAAGTTGGCATTGGTCAAATTCCGGGGGGTTTTGGTATCGAAGTTGAGCTGAAAATTTCATTGCCGGGCATGGATGACGCTCAGGCTGAAAAGCTGATCAGCGAAGCGCACAAAGTGTGCCCTTACTCAAACGCGACCCGTGGCAACATCGACGTGACCCTAACCCGCGTCGAGTAATTCCCTCTTTGGGTGGTTAAGGGGAGGGCTATTGGCGTCAGGATAAATCCAGTTCGTCAATCAACTCCCTGAGCCGTCGGCGCCCCTCTCCAGCCAAAGCTTTAAGCGGCAGCGGCAAACATGGGTGTTCAACGAGTCCCTGCAGCTCTGCAGCAGCCGCAACAACGCGCAAACTACCTCCATACTCGCTGAACAACTGCCACAGCGGCTGCAATCGTTCCGACAAGCGTATCGCTTCCTTCGCATTCCCAGCCTGTGCTGCACGAGTAATCGCAAGTGCGGTGACGGGAAACACACCCCCGATCACCGAATACCAGGCATCACAGCCGGCGTTCAAACCGTTCGCAGCATAACCATCGCCGCTGACGCCCACAGTGACGTGTAAGGGAATCTGTGCTCGAAGTCGTTCCACTCTTGATCTTGCCGCAACAGGATCCTCAGGCACTCCCGGAATCTTGATGGATGCCACGTTCGGAAGTTGTGCTATCTGGCCATGAAGCTCGTCACTGAACACAAACTGCGTGGTGCCGGGATTATCATAAACACACAGCGGTACCAACAGTGCATGCGTTACCGCTTCATAGAGCCCGAGAACTTCCTCAGGACGCAGTTTCTGATATGACATTGGCGCCATCAGTACCCCGGAGACACCCGCAATCTCTGCGTCTTTAGCCAAGGCAAGCACATCGCGCGTGCGCAGTGCTCCAATGCCCACCACCACCGGGACATTGCCTGCGTGTTCCACCGCAAGTCTTACCACCCGCGCACGCTCCACCATGGTCAGATAAGCATAGTTCCCGGTCGAGCCGAGTACGCCGATTGAGTCGACGTTGGCGGTGACAAGCCGCTCAATCAATCGAACAAACGCCGCTTCGTCCAAACCGCGTTCATTCATCGGGGTTAAAGGAAATGCGCTCAGGCCAGAAAACATACTGGATACTCCGATGTTATTGAAAGGACGAGTGCCTTACCGTTTTAAACTAAAACCCCGAAACGAAGTTTGGTTAATGTATAACGCCAATGTTCAGCGGTCGGTTTGGAGGCGCTCCGCGCTGGAAAAGCAGTCCGGTGAAGGCCCGTCAGGGCCGGAACGTACCGGAATGACTTGTTATGCCTCTTTTAGGAGAGTAACCATTCTGTTAGCAAGCGAGACATATTCTTTTGCGGCGTCGAATTCTATGACTTTGTTGGTAAGATAGAAGGCCTCGTTTCGCATCTCGCACAATGACTGCAACAGGCCAAAGGCGCCTTTGCCCAACGCATTGTCGTCCCCATGCATCCGTTCCATCATGTGAATATCGGGATGCTTCAGTTCATCTCTTGGAATTTCGTATCTAGCTCCCAACTCCTCCAGCGTTGCTTCTACGTCAATCCAAGATTCTAGAATTGCTCCTCTAGGAGAATATCCAGCTAACTCCAGTCGATGGGCTAACCCCTTTGATGCTAAATCAACTGAATCCGGAAGGGATGATTTTGCCTTTTTGCTAGCCTCTTGGAGACAGTGGCCGAATTCAATTTGGGTTTCTTTATGCTTGACACCCTGAATCCGGCCGATGACATCAACCCATTCCTGGCGTAGAAATACCACCGCAGCAACAAACGCTACTGGCCACGCGATTGCCTCAATGACGGATAATATGAAGATTAGCCAATCCATAGTGACCCTTGTTAGCGCCGGTGAAGATCCGCTGTTATTTGCCGCAGTTTAAAAATGGCGATAAAACGACGTTTATTGCCATTTTTCAATAGCCGTTGAGTTGGATGCCTTAGTCCTTAGAAGTCCATGCCGGCATTAGACTGCTCGCTTTTTTCCTTTTGTTCGTTGGCAATATGTCTGTACATTCCGGTAATATCTTTGCCGTAACTTTCCCAGATAGCGGTTTGTAACGTGTCGAGCGCTTCGTGAACACATGCCGCTTCTTCTGTTGTCCAATGGGTGGTGATTTTCAGCACTTTCATTTTGTCTTTCCTCTTTTAACTTTTCCCCGTGCTAATGCCTGCTCTTGTGCTTCTTTCATGCGATAAGAGTCTCCTTCAATCGCAATCACTTCGCTGTGATGCACCAAGCGGTCGATTAGCGATACCACGCAGGCTGCATTCGGGAACACGTCATTCCATTCGCTAAACGGCCGATTCGTTGTGATGAGGGTCGCGTTTTTCTCATAACGGCGGTTGATGATTTCAAACAGTAAGTCGGCATGGCGATTGCTGTAGGACAGGTAGCCCACTTCATCGATGATGAGTAACGTCGTCTTGCTGTAATGAGCTAATCGTCGTCGAAGTGCGTTATCACCATCTTGCGCCGCTAAATCGTTAAGCATGTTGGCGGCAGAAGTGAATAGAACGGTGTGTCCTTGCATAACCGCCTGATAGCCTACGTTCTGCGCGATGGTCGATTTGCCCACACCGTTACTGCCAATGAGGATGATGTTGCTTGGGTCCTGAATGAAGTCGAGCTGCATGACACGGTGCACTGCTTGTTGGTCTATTTTTGCTGGCCATTGCCAGTCGAATTCGGTTAATGATTTAAACCGACCGAGTTTGGCGCTGCTTAATCTGCGCTCAAGTGAGCGCTGTTTACGCTCGCTTATTTCCCACGCTAATAGTTCTGCCAGCCAGGGTGTTTGCTCGGGCGTTAATTCATTCCAGTGGCTGAGCAAGCCATGCAGTTTAAGGGCAGATGCCTGGGCTTTAAGGGTCTGATGTTCATTCATCGTCATCATCTCCTTGCATTTCTACCGTGCTCAGCGCGTCATACTGAGTCAGGTTGGCGGGTTTGACGCAGTATTGCTTCACTTTATTGGGCACGCTCACCGCAATGGGTGGCGGTTGTTGACGCCTTTCTCTGCGGTATTCTAGGATCTGTGCGACGCCTTCTACATAAGGTGCGTTTTTCTCGATGGCTTCGCCCATGGCCTGATGCAATTCAGTGGCGCCATAATCATCCAGTAATTGGTTTAAGCGATTCACGGCGCCTTTCAGCGCATGGCCTCGGTCAATGATGTGCTGCAGTAACGGCTGTGCATGGGAGGATATTTGGCACAGCCTATCTTGTGCGCGATGTTGTTTGGCGTTCGTTTTCATCAGCCATAAAGCGTTCACGTGCGCTTCGTTTTCTATTTGTTCGCCTTTGCTAAAACTGCGTAAATGAGTCGCGATAACATTCGTGCCACTAATAATACGCACCTCTTTTAGGCAGGCGTTCACGGTTAAGGATGTTTGGACGTGCTGATGAGGCACCGAGTAATCATTGCTATCAAACCGGACGTAAGGTGTTTTTTGTGCGCGCACCACCACATGCTCACGCGTATCGAAGGGGTTGTCTGGCAGTGCCAATAAGCCAGGTTGCTCTTGCAAGAAGGCCTCTCCTACGCTGAGTTGAGGGTCTTCAGGGCAGCGCCTCTCTGCGCTTGTGCCTTTACACCACTCATCCGCTTGCGCATTTAAATCTTCAAGCGATGAGTAATGACGACCGGCAAAAAAGTTATCGCGGATATAGCGAATGGCTCTTTCCACTCGCCCCTTCTCATTGCCTCTGGCCGGCGCAGCGGCCCGAGGCTCGAAGTGATAGTGGCTGGATAAATCGAGCAGCGCAGGGTGGAATCGAATAGCGCTGCCATTGCGCTCAAGCACCGCCGTTTTCATGTTGTCAAAAAGGCAGACCTTGGGCACGCCGTTAAATGCCTCGAACGCCGCCACTTGCCCGCGTAAAAAACTGGCTGTTTGCTGATTGACATAAAACTGTAAAAATATCTGCCTTGACCAACTCAACACCATCACATACGCCATTAATGCGCGCTTTGCCTGGCCGATTTGTAGGTGCCCGAAGTGCCCCCAATCGACCTGTGCTTGCTCCCCGGGTAAGCTCTTTAAGCGTAAATACGCTTCGGGCTGCTTACGGGGCCTAAGCTCGCTAATACGGTGGCGAAACTGACTGGGCCCGCCAGGATAACCGCGCTGCTTCGCCATTTCATACAAGCGCACGGCGGTGAGTGTGGGGTAAGTCTCCAAGGTTTGAATGATGAAGGGCAAATAGGGCGTCAGAATAGACGTGCGTTCAGTGCGTTCTACTTTAGGCAAGCCCGCTTGGGACAGCACTCTGTCAACCACGCTATGGTGAATACCTAATTGTGTGGCAATGGTGCCGGTGCGCCATTTCTCCACAAAGTGATAGCGCAATATCTTTGCTTCCATGTCTTTATTTATGGTCATTAATCCAGCCTTATTCACTAAGCGTCGGATCTAAATGCTGCCGTAAGATGGTTTAACACCTCAGTCGTTCTTTAAAGATCGTCCCGCGTAAAAAGTCATGTCGTAAAAAGGGACTACAGACCTCACCACAATGATGGCAGACCATAAAGGTGCTGTGTTTTAGCGGCGGGATCACCCTTTTACGACTTTTTCGTTGCGCATTGAGTACATCATTAAGGGTAATTATCTGGGAAGACTGATGCGTTACTTTGTGCTTTTTTTGTTGACGAAATCGCTGTTGACGCTCGGCATTTTTGAAGCACCCAACGCGACTTTCTTGATACTTTTTTGAGGCACGAGCAAGGGATACTCGACGGGCTTTTTCAGAACACCCATCAGTGCAATAACGATGACCGCGATCACAACGAGAACAAATAATGACTTGTGCATGGCAAAGGAGGCAGTGATATAGGCGACTTGAAGTTTGCATCGACAGCTAAAGGTCGATGAGGGCTGGATTTGATCCCAAAGTGTGTAACAATCATTGGGTCGTGCGCCTGCACGATTTTGAGGGGTATGGCGTCAGTTAGGACTGTCAAATCATTCTTGGCGTCATACCTTTCTCACCGACAGCATCTTTATAGCCCGAGTAAAACGATATTGCTTGGCTTATCTATTTCCAATCTCGTGAATGACCCGCCTGAATTGTGCAATGTTTTATGGATTTTCGATCTGAGGAAAAATCTGACTGTGTGGATATTCGGCAAATAGCAGCGCTTTTAGACCGGTGTTTACAACCCTTTCGGTATAACGCTTGCGGCCGCTACACGTACCTGAATGAGTGGCCTGCACCAAGAGTAATGGCAAGCCAGCTAGTCTTTTTTGTCTATCGTTATCTCAATAGATTTGCTATCACCAGCAAACCACTTCTGAATATACAGAGTACCCACGATAGGGGCAGTTCCTGCATCAGGGACCTCCTTATAGCGAACGCTATTTTTTGTTTCCTTCTCGAATTCAAACATGACTACTTTCTTCGACATAAAATTTTCTCCATAACTAACGTCGTAAACCCGGGCTGCTTACGCCTATATCTGCCGCATTTTTTAGCGCTGATTTTCAAGCGTTGATTAAAATGTCGCCCAAGATACACTTGTTAGCTGATACTCTACGGCTGCCTGTCAATAACCTTTACGCCCTCTGGAATCTGATACCAACTTAGTTTTTCGCATACCCAAATGTGTGCCGTTGGTTTAAATACTTCATCGTCAGCCAGATTTACAGGTTTCAGCTTTAATTTAACGGTAGATAAGTCTTCAGGATTAAAATGATAAATTCTATTGCCACAGTTAGGGCAGAATTTTACGTTAGACTTATTTCCACTTTCAGCAGTCCTGCTCCACTCTTTTAGCTCTCCACTAAATTCGATAGCGCTAGACGCTATTACCGCGGTAACACTAAATGGACCGGTTGCAATTTTTTGGCACTCGGTGCAATGGCAAGCCAAAACCATTGTGGGTGCTTCATGCAATTTATAAGTAACCTGCCCGCACTGGCAAGAACCTTCGATAGGATAATCAATATTGGCCATAATTTACTCAATAGTAAGAGAACTGCTAACGCTTCCAGTAGGAGCGCCCCCTTGCCTGCACTTGTTATGCAGCAAAATTACTGGACTAACGGCTGTATTATTTTGGCAAGCGCGAGACCGAGTGTGCGATGCTGATCTTCATCTAGGTGAACACCGTCGACACGACTTGTCGGAGTAACCGAACCAGCATCAAAGTAATAGCATCCACACTCTTCCGCCACAACTTGAATTGCGCCAGCCAGACCTACAGCTTTGTCTTCGGCACTTTCAAATTTGGGCGCAATATTGCCTCTAGCTTTCTGCAATTCAGGGGGCGCCACAAGCACAATTGCCGGTACTGGCATTCCAGGCTCAATAGGAGCACGCCGTATCGCCCCGACCAGAGCTTTTAAACCTTGTGCGGACTGCCATGCGGTCAAGTTATGCATAGACTGAAAATCATTGGTTCCCAATAGCATGATGACCAATGACAACGGCGAGTTGATTTCGATGCGCTGTTCTAGCCCCTCAAGTCCGTTTCGACCCGGTTTGTAAGGGTCATCCCATACGGTACGGCGACCATTAAGACAATCTTCAATAATCCGAACGGACTTACCCGAATTGAGCAGTGCAGTCTCTAAAACCCCCGGCCACCTTTGGTCAAATCGAAATCGACCACGAGTGTCAGGGATGATGCCCCAACTCAACGAATCTGCGTATACCAAGATTTGGTGCATTGCCTGAAACTCCCTTACCGTATAACGCCTCAATCCAGTATCTCTTGCTAACTGGCTCATGTTCTTGGCGCGCGCGATGACGCCTAATGCGAGGACTATAAAGAACGGATCGTCTCCGGCCTATATAGTCCTCGCTAGCAGTCTGTCGGACTTAAGGCTGATCTGCCGCGCTGGTGGGAAATCGGTCCACTTTCCCGCGCTGTCCAGTGTGTGATTGATGCTTTCAACGTAGCCGTCAAACTTTAAACTTACCTACCAGTTCACCCAGGTGGTGGGCCATTTGCGTCATCTCATCACTGGCGGCTTCGGTGCTTTGGGTATCATTGGACGCTTCATTGGCAATTTCCACAATGCACATCAGGCTACGGTTGATCTCTTCCACCACTGCGGTCTGCTCTTCCGCTGCGCTGGCGATCTGTACATTCATGTCGTTGATGGTGGAGATGGCTTTCGCGACGCCGCCCAGGGCCTCTTCCGCCATACTGGCTTTTTCCACCGTGGCCTCACCCCGGGCCTTGCTCTGCTGCATCACATCCACAGCGCGCTTCGCGCCTTGCTGCAAGTTCTGGATTTTTTCTCTGATTTCACCGGTGCTGTTTTGGGTGCGACTGGCCAAAGAGCGCACTTCGTCGGCGACCACGGCAAAGCCGCGCCCCTGTTCCCCAGCCCGGGCCGCTTCGATGGCCGCGTTCAGGGCCAGCAGGTTGGTCTGTTCGGCGATACCACTGATCACATCGATCATGGAGGTGATATCCCCCACGGCCTGATCCAGCTCGTTGATCACCTTCGCCCCGCTGTCAATCTCCACGGCCAGGGTGCGGATGGCGTCCGTGGCCGCATTGACGATGGAACGCGCCCGGGCACCCTCCTCATCCCCCCGTCTCGCGGCCTGAGCGGCGTTGTTGGCACTTTCCGCCACATCATGGGCGGTGGCGCCCATCTCATTCATGGCGGTGGCCACTTGGTCGGTTTCCACCCGCTGATTATTCACCCCGGAGCTGGTGCGGGCCGCCAAGTGCTGCATCTGGTCCGAGGAGGTGCTGATACGGCCGGTGGTTTCCACCACCTGCTTGACCAGGGTCTGTACCTGACTGACAAAGTCGTTGAAAGCCCCGGCCACTGCCCCCACTTCATCCTGGCGACGAATGGCCAGGCGCTGGGTCAGGTCCCCCTCACCCTTGGCGATGTCTTCCAGGGCTGCCTGCACCTGTTGAATGGGGCCCGTGACCAGGCGATGGGTCAGCAGAGCAATGGCCACGCCAATACTGAGTATCATAATAACGGTCTGTACCACTGTTCGCACCAGCGACTCGCGCTGCAGGGCAATGACATTGCGGTGATCCGCCAACACCACCAGCGTGCCTACCTCGTTGGTACCGTCATAAATTAGCACTTCTTCCTGAGTTGAGACCCCATCCTCAGGCACGCTTTCGCTGTCCACCAGCGCCCCATCCGTACCGACACGTCGACCGACAACGCGCTCGCCACCGTCATTGAAAATGTAGATGCCACCCACGCTGACACCTTCCATTTCCGAATCGACAATCGTGGCCAACTGGTCGAACTCATAGTTCCACAGCGTTCCGGGCACGCTCAGGGATAATCGCTCCACCGCCGCACTAACGTTCCGGTCGAGCTGATCATTCAGCGTATCTTGGGTTTTAAAATGATTATACGACCCGAAACCGGCCAGCAGTAACAACAAGAGCACCATGGTGGTCAGATTGAAGCGGAAGTTGATGGAGCTAGTCAGTGGAACAGCCATGATTCTGCCTTACCTGATCGGTTAGTTGTTCAGGTGCCCCTTGGGGGCACCTGAATGTAAACTGTTTTCACTCATAATCCAGTCAAAGGTGCCGTTTTCCTGAATAATTGCAAGCCCGGCATTAAAGGCGGCCACCAGCGTTCTGCCCCAGGCAGACAAAGTGAACACTAGGAGGCTGTTGGACTTAAGGCTGATCTGCTGCGCAACACAAAGGCTCATCAAGCGAAGCATGGCTGTATCCTCGGATATTTGATGCGCCAAAATACGGCTGGCGCGCCTTCCTAAATTTAGTTCGTATCCACTTTTTTCACCGTGAAAGCGCCTTTTCCCAACCCTTTCGGTGTTTCACTTTGGCTCTGACCATGCATGCTTTGCCCTACCTTATAATGGCTATCGGCAAGTGAGTTCGGTACTGAAGTTTTCTTTTTCGGCAGGCAATAAGTGTCTAGCCTGGGCAGTCCCGGGCCAGCCGCCTATCCCTATAACCCGGGCAACTCGGGAAAATCCAGAAGGCGTACCAGAAGTGACTCGTCAATCCGCTGAAATGAGAACTTAGGTATGGAACGCCTCCTTGATATCTTCAATCAAGGAATGCGCCTTCGTCGGCGACGACTGTTCGGCGACAATTAGGACGACCGGACAGGATAGTTGACGCCGAACAGACGACGTCGGTTCCTCAATAAAATTAGAAGGGAGTCCCTGCGGACCATCAGTGACAGCAATGAAGTGGCCACAAGATTCTTCATCAAATATTTTTATATTTAAAGCGGCTTTCCTTAACGTCAAATTTTGTCGGTGAACAATGGGTGGCATCTTAACAAGTACGGATTTATTGAGTGACAAGGGCTCCACCCACTTAAACTTATCCCGGCGTGCCGACGTATTGAAGGTTGTGAATACACAGGCGTTATCATCAGTCATGGCATTATTATAATAATGCCCTTGCCCAGGGGAACACGCTCATCTCATAATCAACCCCTGCTTTATCAAGTATAAGCTTAACCTGTTCCGTCGCTACCCCTTTAATCTCGCCATTTTCCGTATAGCTCAAAGGTGCATATTCCTCAGTCACAATCATTAGTTTTTCTGCGTGAGCGGGAAAACTCAACAGGATGGCTGAAAATAAAAACAGATATAGCTGGAAAATTCTCATAATCCGATAACTCCGGCTGAACTAATATGTCGTTTATTTAAACAGATTATCGAGTATCAAACTTTGTTCAATTTTTAGCGCTAGCCTGTCCCTTAAACCATTCCTGCCAGTCCCTGCTGCTTAATTCTGAAGCCATTTTGGAAGACGTTCTGGTGCATGGCCGCTGATAGCTGTTTCAACGCAATCCTCAAGGCTGCCGATTCGGGAGTGCCTTCCCGACAAACCATGAGCGTAGTGGGCATATTTACCGGAGTTAGTGAATAAGCCTTCAGCGTCCGTTGGAAAAACAGGTTCTGTGATTGAGCACCAACAAAGATCGGGAATGAGCCGAACGCCTGCTCGTTCCAGACGGTCCACGATGCCCTCAGATCTCGCTGCCTGCAGCATTTCTCTTCCAATCGTTATAATCAATTGAGTCGATGGATTGCAGTGACGTTCTCCGAAGAGATCGGCAATGCGGCGAGCTTCATCTATAGACGCATGTGGGCTTCCGATAGCAACAAGATCGATTTTAAGATCTCCCCGATTAAGTTCGTTCCAGGCGCTAATGAATTCCGGGATTCCGATAGATTGATGTTCGGCATCTGCTGAAGGTAAAAGATGCGCCTCAGGTGTATGGCCGGCAATGTGCAGCATCGGGACGCCTGAGGTGGTACCGAAAGCTGCGCATAGCGATTTCAGATCATCCGTCGATGGTTTCAGGTTTTCCAAGCCGGTCAAAAGCGGTATGTGATCGGGCGAAAACTTTCCAGCCAACCACCCCAAGAGTGGCCAGAAGAGTTCGTCATTATCTCCTGGCGTAGGAGGCGGTGTAACATTCAGAACCCTGCGAGCGACGCGACCCTCTTGCGTATAAACGCCTGATGCCGGAGCGCGTCCTGTCATTGCTATAAACAGATCGAGATAATCAGGATGCTTGGGGGTGCGGGCACCGAGCACCGTATTGGCGAAGATGACCGCGTTTGATTCTGACCAGCCGATCACTTCGCCGAATTCTGGTGCGTCGTCCAGGAGGTAAGGGGCGCAAGTGAAAGTTGGGCGGGCACCCATCCTGACGTAGGCGTCAGCCAGTCTGCTCGCGCGGTTACCAAAGTCATCAGGTACATGCTGAGAGCGCCAGTTTTCTCTATCGACCGAAATGGCATTGATGGTTGTAGGTATTGAAACTTTAGCACCGAGATCGGCCAGCTTTTCTGCGAAGATCAGATTTGCCGAATGAGCCAGGATACAACCGTCTATGTGCCCTCTTGTGACATCTGTGAGCTGCCGGGTTCCACCGGCGGCAGCCATCAGGCAGATGATTTCCATCGCCATTCGCGCAGCCGGACCGGCTTCATTGTTCAAACGTGCTTTGTCTGCTTCACAGAGATCTATGTCGCCAAGTCTGGTTGTTACGAGTTCGAGGTCGAGGTTATCAGCCTTAATTCTGTGTCCCGAGATCGATGCTGTTTTCGAGCGAGCCAGAGCCTCGTAGTCGACGGGCAATAACGAAATCGTTGGAAGGGGCCGGCCAAAAATACGATCGGATACCAGAGCACCGAGGGTTAAAACCTCCTCATGCTCCCGAAACACCAGAGCTGCCGGCGCAAGGGAATTCAGGGATAGTTCAAGAAGAACTCCGCTGCCACTGCAAGAGCCGCGAGAAGTCGGCATCATCAGAATTTTTCCAGAGACCGACTCGCCATAATTCGGATGATGCACATCGATAATGCTCCCGAAATCGGGATCGACGCCACCCCAGAAGCTAAGACCTTCATCACAGACAAGGACCTCACCTGATGCCTCTCCTTCAATAAAGATACAGCTCTGGTCTCTGGTGCCAGCCGCTAATGTGTCCAAAGTGCCTCCGATGGTTTAGTAAGGTGAACTACAAGATATTCGAGGATGGCTCACGCCGCCATAGGCCCTGCACCTTTTGCCTACATGAGCCGCCCTTGGCTGGACCAAGCCGCGCTGCCCAATATCCTGCCGATCGTTGAGCTGGACGTTGGTACTGCCCACTGGCCCATTGAATCCTTCACCTGGGCGTTCTCAGCGAACACCGCCCACATCATCGCGTAGAGTGACGTCGAACCGATGTTCCGCAACATCGGCGAGCGTCTAACAACCGGAGGGGCGTTTTGCCTTTACGGTCCGTTCAATAACCGGGGCCATTGATGAGAAGGCCTTGCCTATTCTGGAGCAGTTGAACCTTGATACTGGCCGATGGTGCGAGCGGGCCACGAGGTTTGAGGCTACCTATCAGGATTACCGACAGCGCCGGCGACGACAAGCAGCCTGAGCACTTCCCTCCCCTCTGAGTAACACTTTCCAATCTGGCAGACTGGCCGGAGTTTTGGCCTGTCTGGCACACAGCGCTACCAGACAAGATTGTTCATATTTCACACACAAGCTTGGAAATAAACCCAAAATACACGCGCCAGAAATAGCAAAGGCCTGGGAGCGGAACCTCCGGGTTTTTTAGATCGGGTCAGGCTATGTTGTGCCTGTCCATCGTGGGCTTTCTGTGCTTGGCCTTGTTAAGCCTCACGTGCACTATCCAAGTAGACCCTTTGGATATAATCACATGCGGCATTCATACTTGGCAAAACCGCTGAGGCTAGGGCAATGGCATCGGTCGAGAGGCCAAACCTACTGACCAAATCGGATGCATTCGCGGGGGTTGGAAGGCCAGCATACAAGTCCTTGTACTGTCGATCGGACAACTGAAACCCGTATGTACTAAGAACCGAATTCCAAAGTTCTAGGTGAACCGGTTCGGAGTTGACGAGTGTTCCGTCGTGATCGAAGAGTACAGCTTGAATAGACATATTGCGAAGGATCCTATGGAGGATTTAACGCGAAGCTTTGCGCTCAGGCTGTTTCCCAGTCGCCAGCGTGAAGGGATGGATATCCAGTGCTTCAGCAACGCCTTTCACACTCTTGAACTCAGTGCTGTACTGCTTAGTTTTCTTCCCCGTGATCATCCCCGGCATCGTTTTACTCCTCCTGCGGAGTTATCGATGCGTGTCTATTTGATTGGGGGAAGTCCACAGTCCGTTGGAATAATTTGTTAGCTTTTTTTATGGCAATGGACCTTACGAAGCCACCCAGATATAAACTCTTTTTAGCTAGACCAAGCAAATAAACTATTCCAAATTAATATCAGTTCTGGCGCGCAGCGAAGCGTAGTCTCCAAGTGGAATTGCTTTGTTAGATTAATTTCGATATTTCCTGTGCTAAGTCAAAATCTCTCTTCGATATACCACCGGCCTCATGGGTTGTTAAGTTTATAACCACCTTATTATATACATTAAACCATTCCGGATGATGATTCGCTTTCTCCGCAAGCATTGCGACTTTGGTCATGAAACCAAAGGCTACAACAAAATTTTGAAACTTAAACTCTCTGTATAACTTGCCTTCCTTGATACACCACAAACTTTCCAAGTCTCTATTGAGCTTTACGAGTGAAGCGTCTATAGCGCTTTGACTGTAACGTTCTATCATACAAACCTCCAAACAATGACAAAATTTAAATCTACATGAAATATTTAAGTGTCTCTTAAAAAATGTGCGCCTAATATGTTTTAAAATCTAACGATTAAATTCACCAACCACCGAAAGCGGTCCTGTGCAACGAAAGGTTAGGCGTGTTCACGACTGGCCGCGAGTATTCTCTCCACCACGAGATCCATATCCACTGACGGATTTGCCGCTACCGAACGCGCCCAAGTCTGGCCATCCAGCACGCAGGTTGACAACATACCTGGCGGTAGCGCCTTCACAAGTTCAGAGGTCGAAGAATACACGGGGCGAAACACATTAATTGCAGTCTGCGGTCTGCCCCACAACTCCAAACGATCAGACTTCTCGATGACGTCTGCTAGCGAGTCAGCCATCTGCATGAGATGGTCGAGCCGTTGGGCCACGCCCTCCCGACCCCAAGCAAGAAAGGTTGCGAGTAAAGGAATAGCCGCAGCCGATCGCGAGCCCTGAATGCCAATATTGGGCTTTGATAGATAGTCACCGCCGAAGCTGATCGCTGCATTCGCTATGTCCAAGTTGCGGAACATTACCAGGGCCGAATCCTTGGGCTGGAAGAGCCACTTGTGGGCAGACACAGCCACCGAGTCGGCCGCTTCAATGCCGTCGAGTATTCCGGAGTAGGATCGACTAAGTCGGAGAGGGCCAGCCCATGCAGCATCAACGTGTGTCCACTTCGCTGCGCCGACCAAGTCCAACGGGTCGACCGCGCCTGTAGCAGTAGCTCCGGCAGTGAGAACAAGGCACGCGTCATCAAGATTCGGGAGTTGGTTGCAGTCTATGCGTCCTTTCCGGTCGACTGCAACCTTCACAAACTCAAGGCCCAGCAGGCGGCACGCCTTCTCGACGCTTAAGTGTGCGGCCTGTGAGGCGACGACCTTTTTAATGCCTACGGCATCACGTGCGGCCCAAATTCCTGTCAGATTTGCAATTGTTGACCCCGCGCAGAAGTGCCCGCCCTCCATGCCAAAGTAAGGTATCAGCCAACTCAAGACCAGTGCCTCCGCCTGGGCGCCAAAGGGCGAGGTCATTTCATGGAGCATGTTCTGGTTGAGACTGGCATTCCATAGCGCCATGGCCCAAGTGATCCACGGGGTTGGAGGGTCCATATGCGCCAGCGAAGTGGGCGAACCAAGTCGGGCGGCCCTGCCTAGAACGTGACCTGAGAGCATTTCCAGCACACGCATATCGCCCAAGCCGGACTCAGGAAGCGTGAAAGGCAGCTCAACAACGTCATAACTTGGCGACGCAAGAAGTTCAAGTGCCTTGTTCAATCCGTCGTGCGGGGAAAAGCTGGGGTCGGGAATACACATACAAGATCCTGTTCGGGTCAGGTTTTGTTGGCTAGCTACTCGTGCGTCGATTAAAGACGCCTAACGCTGAACGAAGCGGTGCGCCTCACGCGTCCGTCTCCGTGACTTGTCAGACGTATGCCCGAAGTCAGGGCTAATCCTGCTTCCACTGGTACATAATGAAATCACTTGGTCCAGAAGTATAATGGTCATAGAAGGCGCGGCCCCGCGCATTGAAGTGCTGAGTAATCCAACGAACAGTTGGCCAGCCACGCTCCACCGCCAAGGCACGCAAACCCACAAATAAAGCATCCGACGCACCAGAACCGCGAGCATCTGGAGCAACGTACATATCATCTAGGAAGCCGACGTCGCAGCCGCCAAGAGTACGGGGACAGGCACGAACGTGTACGAAGCCAGCAATTGTACCGCTTGCATCACGCGCCACTAGCCCTTCAAGGACGTGGCTCGGGTCACGCAGCCAACCCCAGACTTTATCTGCGGTGCTATCGTCCATCGGCACACCATAAAAATCTGCATATCCGTTGAAAAGAACTCGCCACTCAGCCTTGTCGTTTTCGATGACGAAGCTGGTCTGATAGTCAGTCATAACTCTCCCCCTGATGATCGTGAACGTCTAACGCCCGCCATCACCGGTGACAAAGCCGCAGCGAAGCGCAGGTTTTGGCATCCGGTGCATGGTCTGGTTATGTGAGTTTAGTCGACAACGAACAGCTTGGCTCCCTGCTCCGTCGATGAACGGTGAAGCTCTGCATTGTCTGCGACCTGATAGCTCAAACCAGGACTGAGTACAAAACGGCGACCGTCCTCCAGTTCGGTATGGCGCGCCCCGGGTTCTACCCCGATTCTGCGGACACTTTCACTAAGACACATACTGGGTCAAAGGAGTGTCCATGCAGTGTTAGCCCCGCAATCTGGGATCTATGCCGTACCAAGTACCTTCACTACGAAGCACACTACAGCGTGTAAATGAGGTGCGATCTGCCAGGCTCTGCTCATGTTGCCGAGCCCTTTGGTTCCGGTGCACCCCTGGCCCATAGGCAAAGGCGCGAAGGGGTGCCTCATCACGCCAGAATGACACCGTGATTGGATCGAACTCCAGAACGCGTGGGAAGAAGAAGGACTGCTGCGACCGGAGGCCACCAACAGCTTCGATGCCTCGCTGTAGGTTAGCTGCACCCTAGTAGATCAGCTTTTCATTTGGAGAGATCAGTTTTCATCAAAGCGCCTAGCGCAGAGCTTTGCGGCAATTTTTCAGTCGCGAAGCGGTGAAAAATTGTCCGGCAACAGCGTTTTGTTAGGTCTTGCTATTTCGCGGGACATACGCGGCCTCGAATTGGGTGAGGTCATCGTTTATGGGCCACCAATTGGCTTTTGAGCCTGTGTAGCAATGGGCAACTGGCTTTGAGGATAACGGCTCATTGATGAGGCCCACACGAATGCGCAGCACACCAGGCAGCGCGTCTTTTTTGCTGTAGATCGGCGAGCCACACTCACTGCAGAAAACACGCTGCTTGCCAGGCGATGCCTCAAAAGATTTGAGCAATTTAGCTCCGCTGTCTAGCTGGAAAGCGGTCTCTTTGACAGGTGTATTTGTAGCAAAGGGAGTGCCTTGCGCTTTGCGACACTGGGAGCAATGACAAACCTGTATTGGCTCTAGCTCACATAGGATCTGGAAGCGGACCCCACCGCATAAGCAACTACCTGAATACAAAGTACTCTCCTTTTTTGGCCTAACGCCAATATTCAGCGACGGCCTTTGCGTAGCGAAGCGGAGAAAGGCCCGTAACGAACTGGAATTACTGGTTAAATTCCATAAGCCCGCTCAACCTTTGCAACCCGGACTTTGAATTCAGAGTACCAGGCTTTATGACCAAGGCGCTGGGCTTCAAGATGCTCTGCGTTTTGCTTCCAACTTTTGATGGATTCCTCGCTGGCCCAGTATGAGACAGTAATACCGACATCCTCACGGGCTGACTCTATACCAAGAAACCCTTCTTGTTGTGCTGCCAGCTCCAGCATTCTGTCAGCCATTGCACCGTAGCCATGATCACCTGCGGTGCGAGTTGAGCTGAAAATCACTGCGTAATATGGAGGGCTTGGAGTTTTAGCGATTCCTGACATGGTAATCCCCCCATTTTTGGACGAGCGCATGAGCAGCTGTTGCCTCTAGCAGGTCTTTGGCCGCACCAGACAACAATGGGCTGTCCAACGATCCGCGTCGTGCGCGATCAGTATAAGCCTGCAGCGCCGTAGTGAGCGCTTTGCCAGTCAATGAATCGAGTACTTGCGGCTGAAGCGCACCGTCCGACGCAAGATTGGCTTGGTCGATCTGGAACACAATGTCAGAGTGAGTCGGTTCGCGCTTTTCACTCTGTGAATCATCGACGAGGCGAGCAATGGCCACGAAGATAGCGTCGGTAAGTGGAGGTCGAGTTGCCATAGCGCTTGGTCTGCCCTCTAACCCCCGCAGCAAGCGCGCATTTTTTGCGTCGCCTTTCCTGCGTTTGTTATAACCATTACTTACCTTCAACCCAGCCGATATTTTTTGACTGGATCGATTAACGGATATATGTAGCAGGCTATGTTGTGCCTGTCCATTGTGGTTTCCCAAATAGCCAAACGCCCATCGTAATGGCTGGAACAGGGTGAAGGCCTGAACCCGAAAATCAATGAGGAGATAATCGGCCACCTTACTCTGAACGTTTTCGGGAAACACCCTATGCGGACCCCCGCAGGCAGCTTGTTGTCGGGGCTGAGGATTAGATACCCTCGACTACCCGATTAGCCGCGTTCGCCAGAAACTCAAGCAGCGCCTCCGTGAACTCTTCGGGCGCATCCTGTTGTACCCAGTGCGAAGCTCCGATAAGCGGCTTGAATAGCGCTCCCGGAATCTCGTTCGACAGTCGCATCCCATCCTCCGATTTTTGCCATGGATCATCCATTCCCCAAAGAATCATAGTCGGAGCGGAGATACTTCCATGTCGGTCGACCAGGGCCATGGTCTGGTTGGCATTGAGCGCAGAGGCATTGCGGATCAGGCTGAGTTTGCCTGCTTCGCTGGACCAGGGCGCGAGTATGCCGGCGCAAAATTCTGGCGTTAGCCGAGTTGGGTTCGACAAGCCCATAGCCAGGCTTTCCTCCAGCGCAGCAATCAGGTCCGATACTGGTCGTGGCTTCCAACGCATAGGATGACCAAAATCGAGCATGTCGTCATCAAAGCTGTCGTAACAGACAGAATTTGTAATCACAAGCCGATTCACTCGCGGTTGATGCTCTATTGCCAGAATGAGTGCAACTGCTCCTCCCGTATCGTGGCCTACCACGTCCACGGCATCCAATTGAAGGCTATCCAGCAGCGCAATAATCATGCGAGCCTGGTCTTGAAATGAACGGTCAAAGCGGTCTCTGCGATCGGACCAGCCATGCCCCAGAAAATCAGGTGCGATAACTCGATACCCTGCTTGTGCGAGTAGGGGGATGACAGCGTGATACAGGTATCCCCACGTCGGTATTCCATGCATCAAAAGAACCGTGCCTTTGAAACCCTGACCAGTATCAATGTAACGGATCGTGACTGGTATATGTGCAACCGCGCGCGCCGGGAGCTCAATTTCTTTTTGCGAAGATTTAAACTCTTCCCAAGTCGTCCAATCAATCATCAGTGACTCCACTCTGTAAAAAATTCTGCCTAACACTCGGCTAACCGGCAAATTTTTGATGACGGATTTTGTTCGTTTCTTTGCTCAAAAGGTAACAGCTAAAATTTATCCATTTGAGATTTTTTTATGTTTACATTGAACCAATAGGCCCAAGCACACCAACAGGCAATAATAAAATCTATTGCGGTAGTTTTGCAAATACTTGGAGCTTAAAAAAATACCAACCTACTGTAACGAATACTAAAGAGAAAATAATAAAGCTTACGGAAATACCAACAACAATTTTTTGAAATGAGTTTAAATTAAACCAACCTGCATAATTTATTACAAGTCCTGAAATCACTAACGTTATAGACACTATGTGCCAACAACCTAGCAAAGTTGCTTTGGGCACATCAGGAAGGTCTGATTTGAGAAAAGGCTGACAGGATCGATTTGCCCTACAAAATATAAAAAAATCAAGTAAATAAACCGACTATTCCTGCAATAAAAATCCAAATATTCAGGTACTCTCCTCGTAAAAATAACGCCAACAGCACGCGCGGCTGCGAAATGGAGGCGAAGCCGCAATGTAGTAGCCGTCGTCGTGGCTGTGACTGTGACTGTTAGGCGATCGGACTGGGCTCGGCACCATTGGTGAAGTATGCCCGTATAATGTAGATGTCCTTGCTTTCCTCAATAGCCGTTGCGAACTCTACTTTTTTCTTTACTGTGGGAAATAGCTTGTCCTTTTGCTTCATGATTCGCCTGAACTCCCATTCAAGACCCTCGAGGGCCTCTATACTTGGTGCACGGGGTCGTTGAGACTCGATGAACTTGTTGAGCTTTCCTTTCCGTTTTTTTGCAGATGACAGTGACATATTCCATGCAGCCTTCACCAAATCCAAGTGTGCCTGCATTTCTTCCAGACTTTCCGCTCTCTTTAGCAGGTCACCGCTAACTGCTATGAGCATTTCTGATACCTTTTCCATACTATAAAATCTTACTCAAACTTGGATTGTGGGGCGCCTAACGCCAACAGCACGCGCCGGTTTGGAGCCGCTAAGCGGCGGAAAATCAGTCGCTGTGCAGCCGCGGGTTATGCTTCATCATCATCGACCTCGGACATCCGCAATAACTGGCTACTGCGACGCACAGTCAAAATATCAACCTGATCTTTGACGCTGTAAATAACCCGATAGGTTCCAAATATCAGCTCTCTGATCCGCGGCGACCCCACCTCGGGAACCATACGCCCACTTTTAGGGAAGTCGGCTAGCTGCTCTACCGTGGCGAATAAACCATCAACCCACCGTAGCGCAGCATCTGGGTTATCTTCTGCTATATAACGAGCAATATCCTCGACACGCTCCAGCGAAAGCGGGGACCAAACAATCTTCATTGACCCAACCGGCTCAAAACCCGAGCCTTCGCGTCTTCATGCGCAATACCATCCCCGGAGGCTATCTGTTCTTCGGCCTTGTACACCTCTTCCAGCACTTCCAGACGCTCTTGCATCCTCTCGTACTCGTGGACACCCACCAATACTGCAACGCCACGACCTCTCTGCGTCAATACCATAGGGCGGCGGGTTTCATGGAGCTGCTTTACAAATGTGGCTACCCCTGCCCGGAACTCAGACAGAGGACGGATATCTTCATCTACACGAACCCTAGACATGGCATTCACCTCAAGTACGTTTTAGCGTACACTGAAGAGTACGGCATTGCCTACAGGCAGACAAGGTGTCCGAGGGAAGAAACATAACGCATAGCTAAGCGGTGCCCTGACAAGGGCATCCGGTGGACGGCCGCGAGCCGGAAACGTACTTGAGCGTTTTGTTAAATGCCATAAGCCCGCTCAACTTTTGCTACTCGGACTTTGAATTCAGAGTACCAGGCCTTATGACCAAGGCGCTGGGCTTCAAGATGCTCTGCGTTTTGCTTCCAACTTTTGATGGATTCCTCGCTAGCCCAGTACGAGACAGTAATACCGACATTCTCACGGGCTGACTCTATACCAAGAAACCCTTCTTGTTGTGCTGCCAGCTCCAGCATTCTGTCAGCCATTGCACCGTAGCCATGATCGCCTTCAGTGCGAGTTGAGCTGAAAATCACTGCGTAATATGGAGGACTTGGAGTTTTGGCGATTCCTGACATAACTTCCTCTTGGCATTTAACGAGGCTGTAGAAAAACCCTTTTCAGAGCCTAATCCGCAGCCACTCTGTTGTTTTTTCGCACCCGGCGATCAACTGGCGCAAGTTTGATCATTTACTGGTAACACTACAGCATTATTGATATCCGGCGCTGAACACTCTACACATGGCCGTCTGTGACCTATATCTGGCCATATCCTAGCCCTGGTTTCATGCTGCTAACTGCCCATAATTCGCCAGCTTCTCAATATTATGCACCAGGCAATACAACTGCCACTGACCCTGCACTTTTTTCTTAGTTCGCAGGCTGATGCGATTCAGACGTTTGTTACTGCCAATGTTGCCGAACACGGGCTCAACCACGGACATGCGATGACCGTAAATCGCTTTGCCTTGTTGGCTATCGACTCGGTGTTTCATCCAGTCGGTATACGTCGGGCCGCGCCTGAGTTCCAGAGTGTAAGAGACCTGTCTTCCTTTGCCTTTACGATGATCTGCTGAGCTGGGGTTTTGCATACATTGATGCTTTTGCGGGCAGTGGCGGCACTGCAATAATCGCCCTTGGAAGTGGGCTCTGGGTACGCCATTTTGGTCGGTTCGGGTGCCTTCGTGGCGCAGGGATTCTCCGGCGGGACAGATGCACGTCATCGTAACCGGGTCGAACTGGAATTCACTGGCCGGAATCACGTGTCTCCAACCGCTCTTCGATGGGGTTTGCGGGCGCTTACCATACTTTTCTTTCTGCTCGGCGAACTTGGGATCACGGCTGCGGAAGCGATTGTCCGGGATGTAACCGTTGATCTGGTGTTCATGCAGGTACTTCATATTGGCTTCGTTGGCGAAGCCGGTGTCGGCGGTCACGATCGCGCCGGTTTGATAGATGTTGTCGGCGATGCCCAGCTTTTTATAGCGACGCTGAACGGTCTCTAACACCGGCTTTAAAGTATGGTGTTCCTGGCCTTCACCGAAGGCTTGTGCATCGATGATGACCTGATGTTTCTTGTCCACCGTCGCCACGCCGTTATAGCCCTGGATCGTGCCTTTGCTGGTGGTCATCTTGCCGCTTTCGTTATCGGTGATGTTGCTCTTCACTTCTTTCAGTCGTTTACCCTGGCCCAGCCTTGGGCTGTTCGTCTTCAGGAAACGGTCCACTTTTTTCATCGACTCATCCAGAGAGAGCACGGTTTTCGCTCGCCGAATATCTCGATCTAGCTCCGCTTCGGTTTCGGCCTCATCCCGCTCGTGATGCTCATGCAGGTGGTGGCGACTCAGTCGCTTCAGCTTGGCCCGCTTTTCGCTCAGCTCTTTAAAGGTGCCAGACCATTCCTTCGCCGCGTCTGATGACATTTTGCAGCCATCTATGGCGAACAGTTCGTTGCCCAAAAGACCCTGCTCATGACACACCAACAGTATTTGCTCGAACAGTTCTTCAATCTCATCGGCGTGCTGGCTGACAAACTTGGCCAAGGTGGTGAAGTGCGGGACTGTATCGCAGGACAGCGCTTTAAAGATGATGTTGGTCTCACAGCACCACTGGATCTCGCGGCTGGAGGTGATGCCTTTGGAATAAGCAAACAGAATGATCTTCAACAGAATGGCGGGATCGTAGGCCAGGCGGCCGGTGTCATCGTTGCGGTACCTAGGATGAAACACCGATAGGTCCAGCTTGTGTTCGATCAGGTAGTGAACCGCGTGCTCGAAGGTGCCGGACTGGAGTTATTCTCGGTAGTTGATGACGACCATCGTATCTTGGTCGTAGTTGTAGTGCTTGAAACGAGGCATTCCGACGGCTCCTTGTCTGTTTTCTCAATACTACCAAAATCTGTCCGACTTGGGGTTTTTCTACAGCCGCAAAGCGGTGGAAAAATTGTCCGGCAACAGCGGCTGGTTATGCATTATTCGTAGTGACTCCAGAGCCGGAGAACTTTTACCACTCGTTCGTCTTCGAGCACTTGGTAAACAACACGATGCTGGATATTGATGCGGCGAGAGTATGCTCCAGCAAGATCACCAATGAGCTTTTCAAACGGCGGCGGCCTCCTGTACGGATCTTCCGCAATCAGCGCCAACAATTCCTGAGCTTTTGGCTTGAGGCTGCTAGAGGCTAACTTCTTTGCATCTTTTTGGGCCTGTTTGGTGTAAACCAACTTCCATGTCACCAGTTCAGCTCCTCATCGCACTGATCCACAGGGGTATCCATTCCCTCTCGAATAGACTCGCGCATACCTGGTACAGATAACAGGTAAAGCGTTTCCTGAATTGCAGACCAATCTTCCTCGGAAACCAAGACGGCTTTGTTCCGTTTGCCCATGATGATGATTGGTTGGTGGGACTCGGCAGTTTCGTCAATCAACCGATAAAGGTTGCTGCGCGCCTCAGTTGCTGTAATTCCGGTCATGAAGCACCTCTGATGTGTTCAACTTTTTACCATTGTACGCTTTTTAGTACGTACGTAAATACGCACGTACTGCATAACGCTTAGATAACCGCCAGCGGTGGAGGGAACCAAAAGCGGCACGCTTTTGGTGTCCGGTTGACCGTCTTGTTGAACGGAGCCGCTACGCGGCAAAGTTGCCAACCCTCCCAAAACTAAGTATTCCCTCTCTCACCCAATTAAGGGCTACAAACGAGAGGGTTTACCCATGAACGCTGCACAGCAAGCACACTACCATTCACTGTACACACAGCATGTTAATGCATTGCACCGGCAGGGAAAAGCCGCCACCACCATTGACGTTTATTCTCGAGCTGTTCGGCGTGTTACCGAGTTTTTTGACCGGTGCCCCGATACATTAACGCTCGACAATCTGAAAGAATACTTTACCGCGCTGGTCCACTCACACTCATGGAGCACCGTTAAGGTTGATCGTAACGGGCTCCAGTTCTTTTATAAACACGTACTCAATAAAACCTGGACCTGGGTCGATATCGTCAAGCCACCCCAAAAGAAAACCCTACCCGATATTCTCACCCAGGCTGAAATCGAGCGTGTCATTAACCATACCCGTGAGCTGCGCTACCAAACCTTTATTCTTGTCGCCTACAGCATGGGGTTGCGGCTTGGCGAAGCCTTGAACCTAAAAGTCGGCGATATCGATGGCCAGCGCATGAAGGTTCATGTGCGCTTGGGCAAAGGGCAAAAAGATCGGGTGGTCACGCTGCCCACCATCACACGAACCGCCCTGCGGTATTACTGGTCAACACACCGTCACCCACAGTTCCTGTTTCCCAGAGGCAGAACACCCGAAGAGAGAAAATTGGCGATTGCCGTCATGGATCGCAGCGGCTTACAGAAATCGTTTAAAGCCATACTCAAAAGCTGCAACATCCATAAAGACATTACGCCTCACAGCTTGCGCCACTGCTATGGCGCACACCTCACGGCCAGCAACCTTCACCTGCGCGCGATTCAATTCGAGATGGGCCATGCCTGCCCTAAAACAACGGCCATCTACACGCAGCTGACCGATGAGGTCCATCAGAACACCCAGTTGATCATTAACACGTTAATGGACCAACTCGAAGTCAAACTCGACGGGGCGGTTTAGCATGAACGTAAAGGAGCTCCTTCATCGCTACGGTGATCGCTTCAAAATCAAGCACGGCAAGTCGACCAGCAAAGACCAATGGTCGGCGCTGAACGCCATGTCAGGATGCCGCGAAGGTCAATACGGCGAGGTCGCCTTGGCGTGCAAGGCGTGCGACTGGTCCGGCCGTGTCTTCCAATCCTGCGGGCATCGCGCCTGTAACCAATGTCAAAACCATAGCGCCACGCAATGGCTGGAGCGACAGCAGAACAAATTACTGCCGGTCACGTATTTTATGGTGACCTTTACGCTGCCGTTTCAATTGCGGGCCTTGGCAAAAAAACATCAGGCCGATGTCTATTCACTGATGTTCAAGTGTGCCACCGACACGCTGAAACAATTTGCCCGCAATGATCGGCAGCTAGGTTGCGACATCGGCATGACCGGCGTGCTGCATACCCACTCTCGGCGATTAGACTATCACCCGCACATTCATTTTATTGTGCCCGCAGGGGGATTACTAAAAAGCCGCAAAGAGTGGCGAAAAAAACGGGGCAAGTATTTGTTCAAGGAAAAGAACCTCGCCACCGTGTTTCGCGCAAGGCTGTTGCAGGCACTCAAACAAAGTGGCCTGTGGTTACCGCGTGACATTCCCAAAGCATGGATTGTCGACTGTGAGCCTGTCGGAAGCGGATTGCCGGCACTGAAATATCTATCCCGCTATCTCTACCGTGGCGTGATCAGCAACAGCAATATCATGGCCGATGATGGTGACACTATCCGCTTCCGGTATGTCAACAGTACCACCGGAAAAACCAACATCAGACAGCTACCTGGCGAGGACTTTATTGCCTTGCTGCTTCAGCATACCCTGCCCAAAGGATTCAGACGGACGAGAGACTTTGGTTTTTTACACGGCAATGCCAAGAAAACACTGCGATGGGTGCAGTACCTGCTCAGAGTAAAGCTGCCCGCGCCAACGGCTAAAGCAAGACCGAGCTTTCTCTGCAGCTGCTGTGCTCAGCCATTATCGATTGTGGGATTTATTAGACCGAGGGTGAAGCCGCAACCGGGATAGCAGAGCGACAGCAACAACAGGTAGCAGCATCAAGCCATCCCAGCAGGAGACCAGAAACACCCATGACAATGACCTTATTTTTTTATCGTGATAGCCGCGAGGTTTAGGCTCGTCTCAAAGAAATAGCGGCGTTTTATAACGTCGCTATTTCCCTCAAGTTCATTTTAGATATTTGCTATATAGAGAGTGTCGAGGCCGGCCGGGCTCGTTCAACAACCGAATAAGTCGCGGCAAGCGCGACTTATCCTTATTCGTTAGGGCCGTCGAATCGAGATAGCATAGCCGTATCGCTACTCGCGGAGGCACCATGACTACGAACACATTAAATCACCTACGCTCCCAGATTTCGACTCTCTCCGAGTCGGAACGTGCAGCGCTAGCGCGCGAGCTCATAATGAGCTTAGACGGCCCTCGTGACGACTCTGTTGAACGGGACTGGAATGATGAAATTATTCGCCGTGTGTCCAAGGTCAAAAGCGGTAAGGCCACACTTCTCAGCCGCGAAGAATTTCGAACAAAGATGCGAGCGAGGCTAAGCCAGTAACAATGCGAACGGTAAGGATACTGGAAGAAGCCTCGCAGGAAGCTATAGAGGCGGCAGCATGGTACGAATATGAGCAACCTGAACTCGGAGCCGAGTTCTTCGCTGCTGTTGAGGTTGCCATCGACGTTATTGAAGAAAACTTCATCCCCTTATCTCCTCTCCCCGAAGAAGCCGGCCATACCGGTGCAAAGCGACTGATTCTGGAGCGCTTCCCTTACGACATTGTTGCGATTGAGTTGCCGGAGGAAAGCGTAGTGATCGCTATTGCCCACCACTCCCGAAAGCCTGGCTATTGGCGGACGCGCAGTAAGCCCTAATCGGGATAGGGCGAGGCCTCACGGCCCCACTCCCCCCACACCACCGGGCATACGGATCACGTACCACGGCGGTTCGGTTGATTGAGTTGTTCAGCAATCTACAAGATCCGGGAGCCCCATAGAGGCAAAGTACTGCCTCGTCAGGGCCTGTCTTAACCCCGGACTATGGCTCAAACGCCACGGGCCATGAGCAGACTTGGCCGTATTCCAGGCCAGCTTTACACTCACCCCGCGCTTGCGCAACTGGCGGTAACCGGATCGTCCCCATTGCTTTAAGTGATAACACCGGAGCTTGCGACGTACCCACCTTTCCAAATCCCGGATCGGCGATTTCACTTGCGCAAAACCGTAATAGCCTTTCCAGCCTCTCAGGTACACCACTAACTCATCAATCACCGTTTGCAGGGTACGACCTCGCGTTCGCCGGGTGATAGCCCGAACGCGATACTTGAACTGCTGAATCGCGTCTTCGCTCACCTTGCGTCGCTTTTCCCGATCCCGTCGAGTGAACGTGAACCCCAGGAACACTCGCTCCCAGGGACGACCAACCGCGCTCTTTTCCTCATTAACGGTAAGTTTCAGCCGACGATGTAGATAGCCGGTGATGCTTGCCAGTACGCGTTGACCGGAACGCTGGCTTTTGACGTAGATGTTGCAGTCGTCCGCGTAGCGGACGAACCGGTGACCACGTTGTTCCAGCTCTTTGTCCAGTTCATCCAGTAGCAGGTTCGCTAACAGTGGTGACAGCGGGCCGCCCTGTGGGGTGCCTTCCGAGGCCGGAGCCCAGACATTGCCCACCATGGCACCCGCTTTGAGGTAGCTGTTGATCAGTTTGAGTACCCGTTCATCCGTGATTCGTCGCTTCACCAGCGTCATCAGTTTGTCGTGGTTGACCCGGTCAAAGAACTTTTCCAGGTCCATGTCCACGGTCCATCGATACCCTTCGTTGATGTAATGTTGGGCCTGATGGATGGCCTGATGGGCAGAGCGCCCAGGTCTGAAGCCATAGCTGGAATGGGAGAAGCTTCCGTCCCACTCCGCCTGCAAGACCTGGAGCATCGCCTGTTGGATCAGGCGGTCGAGTACGGTCGGGATGCCCAGTTTACGCACACCGCCTTTGGGCTTGGGTATCTCTACCTGTCGTACCGGCTGAGGCCGGTACGTGCCTTCCAGCAGTTGTGCAGCAATTCTGGGCCAATGCTGTTGAACAAAGGCGGTCAGGTCGTCAACGGTCATGCCGTCTATCCCTGCGCTTCCTTTGTTGCGTTTGACCTGACGGAAGGCGCGGCGCAGGTTGTCCCTGTCCAGTACCCGTTCCATCAGTCGATCGTGAACAACCGGAGTGTCTTCTCTGTCAGATCCAGCCACCACTTCACCCCCTGTTTCCAGGGTCAGCGCTTGCTGTTTTTCCGGTGCACTATGGGGTCTCATCACAACAGTAACTGCTCTCTTCTTTCAAACCCCTGTTCCAAGGGGTACCGTTCGGGCCTTCCCATAGACATTCACTCCTGAATAAAATCAGTCGAGTAATCACCGGTACTATGCCCTCTGCTGACTTCTCCTGTGCGGTCGGGGCCAATCACTCAGCCCCCAGCGGTTTTCAACTGCACGCAGTTTCCCAGCGCAGCAACAGGAGATCTCCCGGGGTAAGACACTTAACTTTCATCGCGTAGACGCTCAATTTATAAAACATATCCCAGTTGCAGATGGAGGGCTTGGCAGTCACGTGCCCGCTGGCCCCGAATATGTCACACCTCATATTGAGTTCTTGTTCATCGCCCCGCGATTTGCCTTAGAAGGCCCTACTGTTGGTGCGTTGGGCTTCCTCCAGACCTCCCTCACGGGTTTAGCCCTTGCCCTTTCGCTAACCTTCGGCTCTGCGAATACCTGGTATCGGGACTTTCACCCGACTAGTTAAGTGCCATGCCCGGCACACACGCTGAGATAAGCGGCGGCTAAAAGCCGTCCGGTGGACGGCTTTTAGCCGGGAACGAATTTGATTGATTGGTTAAATGCACTTGAATGCGCACCCGCATACGCATAAGCTGTGTAAAAGCCAGCAAATAGCTCTGTGGAGGCCAAAATGCATGAGCTCTACGATATAGCTTCTCCTAAAAAGGCAACGAATCTGTCCGTGAACAGCGACCTGCTTTCAAAAACGCGAGCGTTGAACATCAATCTCTCGGCCACGCTTGAGCGAGCTTTGAGAGAAGAGTTGGCGAAACGCAAAGCAGCTCAATGGGCCGACGAAAACCGCGCCGCCATCACAAGTTACAACGAATTCGTTGAGCAGCATGGTTGCTTCGGTGACGAATTTAGGGAATTTTAATGGCCCAGTTCGACGTATACCCCAATCCGAACAAAGCCAGCAAATCGTTTTATCCCTACTTGGTCGACATTCAAAGCCTGCACTTATCTGAACTGGCAACACGCATCGTTATTCCGCTTGGCTGGCTCTCAGCCTTCGGGAACCAAACGATGCAGGGCCTCACTCCAGAGGTCACCTTCGATGGCCAGAAACTTCTGTTGCTGACACCTCAAATATCCTCAGTGCCCACCAAGCAACTGAATAACCCCGCAGGCTCATTAACCCACTTTCGAGACCAGATAGTAGATGCCCTGGACTTCGCGATCACTGGCATTTAACGCTTAGCTCACCGAGTGAATAATTTGGCGCGTTTTTGCGGCTCTTTGCAAAAAAAAGCGCAAAATTATGAATCCGGTGTAGCGCCTTGTGTACGCCCAGCATGGGCATGAACTAATGGGGTGAAAGTCCCCTGTGGGGGAGGTCACCGTTCAGCCAGTTTTACCGATTGAACGCTAACCACTAGCGAATGGCAAGGGCCAACCCGCGAGGCGCGGTCTGGAGGAAGCCGCTGGCAAAGCTGCGAGCTGATGAATAAGAACATCATATGAGGCGTAAGCCGGAGGTGAGTTGGCACAAGACGACGAAGCCGCGTGATCTGACGGCCACCGTAAATGATGCAGTTGTGCGGTGAAAGTTCATGCTCTTATCTGGGGCGGTCCGACGCATCGGGATCTGCTCAACGAGCGATCGGTCAATTACCAGTCAGGCCACTGGTCGATCAAGCCTGGGCGCAGTCGTTGCCATCGGCGGTTGCGAGCGAACGAGGTGGACACCGATAGCGCCGATAGGGGTAACCCCGCCGGTGATTGAGCAGAAGTCAGCAGACGGCATAGTAGCCAAACGCCCATCGTAATGGTTGGGACAGGGTGAAGGCCTGAACCCGAAAATCAATGAGGAGCCTGTGCAGCTCAACGATTCCATGTCCGACCGGACTGAGGAACGTTGGCGCAAAATCAGAAGCCATCATTGGGGTAGGAGGAGGTAATCGGCCATCTTACTCTGAACGTTTTCGGGAAACGCCCTGTGCGGACCCGCCGGTCCGACGCATCGGTGCAGGGTGTTGTGGGGGCTGGGGGTTAGATACCCCCGGCTACCCGATTGGGCGTCAAAACCACCGACGCACCGCTGCTTCATACTGACAGTAAGCCTCACCAAACTTCTCTCGCATGTGCCGCTCCTCTGGGACGATTTGAAACCGGTTCATATAAATAACGAATGCCGAAAGCAGCACAAGACTTGCTAGATTGCTCAGAAAAATTCCCCAAGCAATAAGAACGAGCAAGAACCCAACGTACATCGGGTTTCGACTTATTCGATAGACCCCGCGAACGACAAGGCTAACGGATTGATCTGGCACTCGCGGGTCGACGGTTGTGCCCGCTGACCGAAATTCCAATACGCCAAGTAACGCAAAAGCAACACCAATTGCCGCAAACACCAGTGCTGCAAGCGGAGATACGGACAAAGTGAAACCAAGACTCGGGACAGCGACCGCCAATGTCCACATGAGGCTTGCAGTAACAAGCACCTGAACAACTGGTGGGATTTTTAGCTCTAATGTCTGCACGATGATTCCTTTGGCGCCCAACGCAGAAGGCAGCGGCGCGCGTCAGCGCGTCCGCTGGCCTGACTTGTTAGCAGAGATGTCCTTGAACCCACCAGAGACATACTTGTGCAAAACACTGGAAACCAGAGATTGGTACGGCAGGCCCTCCTCCAAAGCCCGGCGCTGAAGTGCCTCCAGATCCCGCCTAGAAATACGGATATTGATCCGCTTGTCTTTCTTGAAGGTTTCTTCGGCTGCCTTCGTGAGATGCTCGCGCCGATCGGCATCCAGATCCGATTCGAATTCCCCGGACTCGTATGCCTCAAGCAACTCTTGCTCTTCAGAATCTAATTTAATCTTGGCCATACAATCCCCCTAAAAATTTCTTGGTGGCCTTGCGGCTGGGGATGATCGTTTTGAGAAAGATCTCCCCGTCATTCTCAACATACGGTACCAGCCAGGCGTAATCATCAATCCGAACCACAAACAGACGCTGATTCGGATACTTATCACTGTTGGGATGAGGTCCATCATCAAGTAAACCATCAGACTGAAGGGCGAACAGAACGTCTTCGAAAGAAGCTCCGCGCTCGCTCATCAACTGCTGGTTCTTTTCAGCATTCCAGTTAATTTGCTTCATGACATGAGTCTAGCAGAGTGTGTGCCTATTGGCATCTTGCTAACGCTTTGTTCAGCGGCAGCCTTGGCAGAGCGAAGCGGCGACAAGGCTGTCCGGTGGAGGGCCGTCAGGCCCGGACCGAACTGGAACTATTTGTTGGGCGACAACGGCACGGGGCCTGGATGAAAGTTTTGCAGCTGCGCCGGAAACATAGTCGCCACTAATCCAGAAGCCTCTCAGGTGCATCCATGTCCTCGTGCAACACACGAACAATAAGCACCTCCGATTCAAGCACTTGATAAAAAACAGCGTGATGCTCGACCTGCAACCTGCGATACCCATGAAGAACATGGGCGTAGTTCGCGCCTAGTGACGGATGATTAATCAGCTGCTGCATTCCTGTTTCCAGTTGATCTAGGTATTTATCCGCCTGATCAACACCCCATTCTTCGCAGGTGTACACCCAAATTCCGATAAGGTCTGATTCCGCCTTCGGCGTGATGCTCAGATTGAACACTAATCAGCCGCCTTCATGCGCTTACGGCCACCAGCCTTGATAGCCGATATGTCAAGCGGCTTAGGCGTTCCGCTTGATTCACCCTCAAACAGAGCCTGCCGCAGCGTGGCAAGACGTATCTGGGCTTGCTGGTCTCGCCGGATGAGATAGCGTATATACTCACTATCATTGCCGAAGTGACCGCTTTCAATCTGGCCTTTCACCCAACCGTCTTGTTGCTCAGTCAGCGTAATAGTTTTCCGGTGCATGCTCATAGCTGGTACTCCAAATACAGGTAAGGTATGACAATATCATACCTCCCGCTTGCACCCAATCAATGCGCCACTTCTTGGCGCCCAACGCGAAGCTAAGCGGTGCCCTGACAAGGGCATCCGGTGGACGGCCGTCAGGCCGGGAACGAACTTAAGCGACTGGTTAGCTGGGTGTAACGGTGAAGCCACTCCCTGGCAACCAATACGATGGCCTGCGCCACTGCTGCTTTGCACCAAAATTTGCCGGTGCACCGCGTTTAAAAACACCGCACTCCATACGGTGAATGAATCTGAACATCAGACTAGCAGATCAAAACCAAGCGCGCGCCGGACAGCCCCACAAACGGAACGCTCAACTTTCTTTCACCACTGCTGAATCACTGAGCTACCAACTGACCACCGATTTAGACGGCCTTGGCAAACACCAAAACTCGCCGGTTTGCGACCAAATCTGAACCAAGGCCACTGGTGCCGAACGACCCAAAAGGCACCACATAAATCCAGCTAACGCCTAGCACAACGGCGTAGTAATGTTGGCGACTTTGCTGCGTGTTTTTGCGGCAAAGGTGCCAATATTACGGAGTCCGTTGGTGCTACTTGTTAGCATTTTTTTGATGTGCCACATACTCATCCAGTAACTCACGAATCATTTTTTGATACTGCATGTGGTTAGTTTTGGCGGCCTGTTTAAAATATGCAACACTCTCGGAACTTAATGAAATAGTTACTTTAGTATTTTCACTTTTTAATTTCAGCTCTTCAGGTGAAGGTAAGAAGTCAGCAACAAGTCTTACTTCACCAATTGGCTCATCAGTGTATTGAATTTGCTTGTTCATATAATTTTCTCCCTTTTCTCCAGTAACCAGCACCAATAATTCTGATCTGGTTATTTCGATAAGTAAAACGAACAGTTAAGATGCCTGAATTTTCTTGATTTAAACCAAAACAAAAATAACGTTTTTCATCTTGGCTATGTACAACATCTTCGGCAATAACACGTCGATCATCTTTGAATGCATGTTGAGCATCGTAAAACGATACGCCATGCTTTTCTTGATTTTCGAGGTTTTTCGCCTCATCCCACTCAAAGTTTGATTTATTCATAGGGAAATTATAACGGTAGTATGGGCATATAGCCATACTCGGTTTGTATTTTTATGCTAACGTAGAAGTAACCGGACCTGCGCGGCTTTTCGCGCAGGTCCGGTTGACTGCCGGGTTAGCCGCCTTCATGCCGGACGCTTGGCTAGGAGTGCCCACACGCCCGCCGCCGACAGTAGCGAACCGCCTGCCAGATTGAAGCGCCGCTGCGCGCGTGACGAGGCGAGAAGCTTGCGCGCTGAGCCGGCGAACACTGCGTATAGCGTTGCGTTGAGCGTGGCCATGACTACGAACGTGACCGCCAGAACCCAAAGCTGCTGAGTGACAGCTCCCCTGGGGCTGATGAACTGTGGCAGGAAGGCCACGAAGAACACGATGCCCTTCGGATTGAGCGCGGTGACCAGATAGGTGTTTGCGAACAACCGCCAGCGGGACCCCGGCGCAACTGGCGCCGCCAACTCGGTGGACGAGATGCCTGCGCGCAGGAGTTTGATGCCGAGGTACAGCAGATACAAACCACCCACCAACTTGACCACCGTGAACCAGAAGGCCGACGTTGCCAGGAGTGCGCCCAAGCCGAGGAGTGATACCACCAGTGCCGTTGAATCACCCAGCGCGACTGCGGCGACGAGCGACACGTTCGCGCGCCGTCCATGCGCCATGGAGTAGCTGATGACCGTGAGAATGGTCGGGCCTGGGATGATGAGAAGCACAGCAGATGCGGCGACGAAGGCAAGCCAGAGCTCGATGGACATGGGTGGTACTCCTTTAGGCGGCTAACGCGAAGCTAAGCGGTGCCCTGACAAGGGCATCCGGTGGACGGCCGTCAGGCCGGGAACGAACTTAAGCGACTGGTTAGCTGGGTGTAACGGTGAAGCCACTCCCTGGCAACCAATACGATGGCCTGCGCCACTGCTGCTTTGCACCAAAATTTGCCGGTGCACCGCGTTTAAAAACACCGCACTCCATACGGTGAATGAATCTGAACATCAGACTAGCAGATCAAAACCAAGCGCGCGCCGGACAGCCCCACAAACGGAACGCTCAACTTTCTTTCACCACTGCTGAATCACTGAGCTACCAACTGACCACCGATTTAGACGGCCTTGGCAAACACCAAAACTCGCCGGTTTGCGACCAAATCTGAACCAAGGCCACTGGTGCCGAACGACCCAAAAGGCACCACATAAATCCAGCTAACGCCCAGCTCAACTGCGTAGCAAGCTGGCGGGCTTTTTGGAACAAAAAGCGTGACAGTTTGCGGAGTCAGATTGAAGCTGCTTGTTAGCACTACAGTGTTTGTAAGAAAGCTATTAGTGCGGATCCGATTGATGCTATTGATGCGCCATGACCAAGCCATTTAAATAATTTACTATCTGAAATAGATTGTAGTTGTTTTTCTTTTGGTTGCTCTTTCCCATCACTCAAAATTTGTAGTACTTCTTTTATATATTCCTGTGGAGTATCTCCAGGAAGACCGAGAGACTTTAAATCCGCAGCGGATACAAAAATATCCATTGCTTTACCATTATCTTTAAAAGTAGTACCTGACATTTCTATCTCAGCGGATGTCGGTGCTTTTATACCAATGCCATTTCCTTCAAAGTGGCAATCTGTCATTTTTATAGCCATGCTCGATTCCTTTTAAGGTGCTAACGCCAGCCAGCATGCGCGGCTGCGGAATGGAGGCGAAGCCGCAATGCAGTAGACGTCGCCGTGACTGGCCTTGTTACAAATTAACTATCCCCGGACTCAAAAATTGAGTGCAACTCTTCTGGGCTCAAGAAGTCACTATCAACTTTTATGATTTCGTCACTGGAAAGCACTCTGAATACAAAAGTTCCGGTACGCTCGGTAATGAAATAGTAATGATCTAGGCCATTGATTCTCCAATGTCCTGTACCTAAGCCAGAAGTGAATGCATCCCTGAAAGCTTCCAGCTTATCCTTATCACAAGAGTTACGGGTGTCGTCCTTTTGTATTACAGAACTAAAAAATTCTGAATAATTACAATCACCCTTCTCGATAGATTCAGAGTTGGAAAAAGCTAAATACTTTTTTCCTTTTTCCCGACTATATTTAAAAACCAGAAAATTTTCCCTGTCACCTGTAGCTCCAATCTCTTCAACTCCACTGGGAAGATAATATGATTCCCCCTCATATCTAAAGTGGATGGACTGGCTGCTGGCGCATCCTGAAATCAAAAATACCAATAAAATGAAATAAACCTTCATTTCATATCCCTATTAATGCAAGTTTTACTTTTGACTTATACAAGGATGCGACTCTTGCACGACAGGACTCATACACAGATGTATCACCGACAGCTATATTTTTTCCGATTTTAGCCAATTGCTTAGCAATATATTTTAGGCCGGGCTTGCCAGTTGCGGGCGAAGGCACCATGTCCATTGAAGCTGAGCAGGACTGTGCTTCTTGAAGCGCGAAGTAAACTACCTTGGCAGCCTCATCATTTACAGAGTGCGAGGCCGCTAGCCCATCACCCCAGAAATAATTAATAACTACCGCAATGTATTCTCTTTCTTCTGAGTTCATCTGAACCTCCTTTTTCAATATGGCGAGTCATCCAGACTCGATTTTGCCGATAAGATACTACTTTTTCTCCGGCTTCATGGCAATTTGTAACGCTGAGCACAGCGGCGGCACGTCGGTGACGTCCGGCGGCCGTAAGCCGCGTACTGCTGCGATTTGTTAGCTGGGTGTAACTGACAGCCCAGATCCTGGCACTCAAAATGATAGCCTATTCCGCTGTTGCCCTTATGCCAAGATCCCCAGATGCGCAGTGTCAAAAACACTGCAACCGATGCGGCGAATGAACCAGAACGCCAGATTAGCAGACCAACAACTTGCTTACGCCGGACAGCCCCACAAACAGAACGCCCAATTTTCTGTCGCCACTTTTTAACCGCTGTGCTGCCAACTGACCACCGATTTCGACGGCCTTGGCAAACACCGAAACTCGCCGGTTTGCTGCCAAACCTGAACCAAGGCCACTGATACCGAGCCACCAAAAAGGAACCACATCAATCCAGCTAACGCGAAGCGCACCGGTGGCTTTGACGCAGCGAAGCGGAGACAAAGGCATCCGAGTGCCGCGTCTGGTTATGTTTGATGTTCGATTTCCACAGCCGACTCGTCTCCACAATGAATGAAGAATTCTCCTTTCGCTGAGCGTGAAGATAGAAACTGAAACCAACCACGGCCGGATTTCTCGCGACTATCATCATTTCCAGACCAAGAAAACTCGACTCGTCCTCCATCATCAGGAATGCGGTAGTCAATTTGGCCCTCGACTGCTCCGAATACAAAAAAGCCAAGGCCATCTTCATCGAACTGGAAGTATCCGGGCTCGACAAGATCAACAAAGTCCTGATCCCACATTTCCATCCACTTAATGCGCCAGCGTCCAACGACTTTACTCAAACTGCCTCCTTAAAACATAACGCCGCAATTTGCTGAAGGCAACTGATTGGCGGGTTTTGGTCAAGCAGTTGACTTTCAGTAACATTGCTTTGTTATGCGAAACATTTGCCTCACGTTCGGTCACTCAAGGCTAATCGGGTTCCAAGACCTACAAACAACGTGCCTAAGCCTCGATCCATCCAAGACGCTACCTTGGGATTTTCGCTGAGGTATCTTGTTAATTTTGACCCAAGAATAACCAATGGGGGCTCGATAAATGCCGCGACCACTATGATAAGTGTGCCATGTAAAAACAACTGAGCACTTGTAGGACCCGCACCAACGACGATAAATTGTGGTAAAAAGGCCAAAAAGAAAATGGCAACTTTCGGATTCAGTGCAGACACAAGAACGCCCTGCCGAAAGATTTTTAGATTCGATGATTGTGTTGTTTCTCTGTCGGAGGAATAAGATGCTCCATTGGAACGAAATGCTTGAATCCCTAACCAAATAAGATATATCGCGCCTACCCATTTGACGAATGTAAAAGCGGTAGCCGAAGTAGCTAAGATTGCCGATAACCCGACCGCTGCTAGCAAAACATGCAAAAACGCGCCGCTCCAAATTCCGAACATTGCGGCAAACCCTGAGCGTTGACCATTTCTTGCCGTTTGCGCAAGGATGTAAGCAATATCCGGCCCCGGCGAAAGATTTAAAAGAATCGCAGCTATAAAAAATGTGCTCCAATGAGCTAGGGTGTAATCGAACATTTATTTTTCATCTCCGTTGTATGTGTTTCTCATAACGAGGCTGTAGGAAAACCCCCGAGCCCTTTTGTGATAACGTTCCTACGTAAAATCTAGGTCTGCTTTCAACGATAAGTGCTCCAGATTTTAAGAATAGGCGCTATTTTTAGCTTAATTATTGATCGATTCAAGGCCGAAAAAAGCCTTTGACCTTTTTCTACAGCCTCAACGCCTGGATTTGCGGCTTGGGTGAACTGGCGACTTTTTTGCTGCGCAGCGCGAAAAAGGTGACAGTTTACCCAAGTCCGGCAAGATGCACTTGTTATGCAATCGGATCGCCATTTATATCAGTAATTGTTAAAAATGTATCGAACTCGCCATTGGAGAATGAGTTATCTGCGAGCCACTGATTAACCGAAGTGCATACATCTCTGCAAAACACATCTACTTGTAGTTGAAGAGCATTGCCATGTTGATTATTGTGCACAGTCGATCCTTCGGGAGGAACAACAAAATTGAAATTTTCTATAACCTGTTGAGCACGTTGCTTTGATATGTCATGTGAACCCTCATGCAATAGTGCACAACGCAAGGCATAGCAATCTTCGCCTCGAAGGAATATATGTTCTTCTCGATCTGGCCCAACGTGGCTGGTGTACTTGGTCAACATATATTGGTTATACCATTTTACGTATCTGCGTTGACTGCCATCATTAGGAGAACACACATTTGCACAGATATCTGGCAGAGCTAGTGCTAGCGCTAAAGCTGAATACCAGTTCTTTTCATTTAAAGATCTTTCAATTGCCTGAGTAAATCTGATCATTTAACTTCCCTGCATAACGCCAAGCTAAGCGGTGCCCGACTAGGGCATCCGGTGGACGGCCTTCAGGCCGGGAACGAACTTGAGCGATTGGTTAGCTGGGTATAACTGACAGGCCCAGCTCTTGGCACTCAAAATGATAGCCTACTCCGCTGCTGCTCTTGCACCAAAATCCGCCGATGCACAGTGTCAAAAAGCACCGCAGCCGATGCGGCGAATGAACCTGAACGCCAGATTACCAGGCGCAGGCCCAAGTTTGCGCGGATGGCCCCGCACGGCGAGCACCAACCTTTATGCCAACACTGCTGGCCGATTGAACCGCCAAACTGACCACGGATTCCGACGGCCTTGGCGTAACTGAAAATTACCGGTTTTGCTACCAACTCTGGGCCAAGGCCACTGGCACCGAACCACCAAAAAGGAACCACATCAATCCAGCTAACGCTGAGTTCAGCGGCAGCCTTGGCGTAGCGAAGCGGAGTCAAGGCTGTCCGGTGGAGGCCCGCAGGGCCGGAACGAACTGAAACGACTGGTTATCACTGTTTCAGGGATTCTCAGCATATTGCGGCAAATCGTCAGTGATCGTGAACCAAGGCGCTTTGTTTTTCACGAAAACATGACGTTCTGCACGGACTCCCGGATCAGTATCGAGAGTGCCGAATGGAAAAGCATAAATCTCAGGATTAGCGTCGAACTTTGTGTAGATACTTGAACCGCATGTTGAGCAGAACGCTTTGTGTTCACCCGGCGAAGACTCATAGAATTTGATCAGATCCTGACCTTTGACGGTTTGCCAATCCGAAACCCGCACCTTAGCTCGAGTTCTGAAAGCCGAAGCATGAAGCTTGCGGCACATCGAGCAATGACAGTTGAGAACGTCGGTGATACCACCATTGATTTCGTATTGGATGCCCCCGCAGAGACAGCTTCCCGACTGCTTCATTGATTTTTCTCCTTGAGTGATAACGCTAAACGAAGCGGCGCGTTTACGCGTCCGCCTTGCGTGACTTGTTAGCATAAACGGAACTCTCGCATTCGTTGCTAGACATTACCCAGCACCTTATTTGCTTCTTCTTTCGTGATCTTCCCAAATAATGCATCCAGCAAAATTCTCAACCGTTGCTCTCCATTTCCAAATTTTCCGAATGCACCATATTTTAGAGCGTCAAACTGTAAAGAGCCTAAAGTTTTCCCGTCTGATACAAGACTCATTTCCGCTTCTCTCATATATAGAGCCATATCCCAGCTCCACCAAGCGCGATATTTAAATACATTATCCTCGGTCTCGGAATCACTCATTGCTTCAATGATAGATACCTTGTAGTTGTTTTCATTAAACCAAGAAATTAATACGGGAAGAACGGTTTCCCTAGTTGGCCCGTCCCTGAGAATTGCAATCTCTACTGGATCTTTGTCAACCTGGTGCAACCTAAGGTCATTTTCGTCGACTTTATCAAACGACACTAGGCCTTTATTTGTTGCGCATCCAGTCATAAACAATGCAATTATAAGCGTAAAAATAATTTTCATTTTTCCTCCTGATTGATTTAAATATTCATGCTAACGCTTGCAGCATGCGCGCCCTTGGAATGGAGCCGAAGGCGCAATGTAAAGGGCGTCGCCGTGCCTGCACTGGTTATGTGCTGTGAGCGACGTTTGGAAACCTCTCAGGATGCTCAATAATTTCCGCCGTCAGGTCTACATCAAGCTCAGGCCAATAGAAGTGCCCAGGAGACTGCTCCTCGACATTCACAATTGCACTGACTCGCTGTTCCTTGAACCAAGGAAAATTTTTGTACGACATGAAAAACTCACGGTCGTGCGCAAGAAGCCACACACCATGTGCAGAGATATTTGTCACCTCAACTGCTGAAGTGCTGTTTCCAAGCGCTGACAAGCTCATCGCGGTGATCCTCCACCAATGATTCGATTTCTTTTAATTGCTGCCGGTTGTACCCGTAATTTTTGGCAAGCTCAAGATCTGGTTCAAGCCAGAATTTAGCCTCGCCATCACCTGAGACTACATGAACATGCATGCGAGATTCTTCTCGCGAAAAGAAAAAGAAGCGATATCCCTTCTCTCTGAATACTGTAGGACTCATCCATACTCCTCACATAACGCTGAGCACAGCGGCGGCACGTCAGTGACGTCCGGCGGCCGTAGGCCGCGTACTGCTGCGATTTGTTAGCTGGGTGTAACTGACAGCCCAGCCCCTGGCACTCAAAGTGATAGCCTACTCCGCCGCTGCCCTTCCACCAAAATCCGCCGATGCACAGTGTCCTAAAACACCGCAGCCGATGCGGCGAACGAACCTGAACGCCAGATTACCAGGCGCAGACCTAAGTTTGCGTGGACGGCCCCACACGGCGAGCACCAAATTTTATGGCAATGCCGGTGAACGATTGAGCTGCCAAACTGATCACCGACTTAGACGGCCTTGGCGTAGCTGAAAGTTACCGGTTTTGCTACGAACCTGAGCCAAGGCCACTGGCACCAAGCCACCAAAAAGGCACCACATCAATCCAGCTAACGCTGAGCACAGCGGCGGCACGTCGGTGACGTCCGGCGGCCGTAAGCCGCGTACTGCTGCGATTTGTTAGCTGGGTGTAACTGACAGCCCAGATCCTGGCACTCAAAATGATAGCCTATTCCGCTGTTGCCCTTATGCCAAGATCCCCAGATGCGCAGTGTCAAAAACACTGCAACCGATGCGGCGAATGAACCAGAACGCCAGATTAGCAGACCAACAACTTGCTTACGCCGGACAGCCCCACAAACAGAACGCCCAATTTTCTGTCGCCACTTTTTAACCGCTGTGCTGCCAACTGACCACCGATTTCGACGGCCTTGGCAAACACCGAAACTCGCCGGTTTGCTGCCAAACCTGAACCAAGGCCACTGATACCGAGCCACCAAAAAGGAACCACATCAATCCAGCTAACGCTGAGCACAGCGGCGGCACGTCAGTGACGTCCGGCGGCCGTAGGCCGCGTACTGCTGCGATTTGTTAGCTGGGTATAACTGACAGGCCCAGCTCTTGGCACTCAAAATAATAGCCTACTCCGCCGCTGCCCTTTCACCAAAATCTGCCGAGGCACGATGCTTAAAAACTCCGCAACCGATGCGGTGAACGAACCAGAACGCCAGATTAGCAGATCAAAACCGTGATCACGACGGACGGCCCTACAAACGGAACGCCCAACTTCCCGTCACCACCTTTGAACCGCTGAGCTACCAACTGGCCACCGATTTCGACGGCCTTGGCAATCACCGAAACTCGCCGGTTTTGCCACCAACTTTGGGCCAAGGCCACTGGCACCGAGCCACCCAAAAGGAACCACTTCAATCCAGCTAACGCTTAGGTTAAGGGGCTGGCTTTAGCCAGTCCCAGTGAGCGCAGCGAACGACTTGAACCCTTGGTTAGGCAGGGCTTAAAGCTGACGCTGAAAGTGACTACAACGGCTGTGACTTGGGCTTGGCTCGACCAAACTTGCGTTGGTACATGGAGTTGAGCCGAGCGCCACAAACCAACAAACCCAAACGGATATTCAGAGATGACACTTTTGCACAATGCCCGAGCGCCAGCCTGGGCGGCGTTTGGGCGATAGCCTACACGCGCGTTAAGGCGCGCTTTCAGGCAACGAGCAGCAGCGCAATGAATGATGAGAATCCAGAAACGAGCCCAACCGCCATACCCATAAAAGCGGCGAATTCATTACCGCTTAACGTTATGCAGCCATCAGAAAATACTGCTCAATATTGTGATATGAAACGTTCCTGACACTGTTCATGAATTCTGTACGGATTTTCTTTTAAGCCGCCTAACGCGAAGCTAAGCGGTGCCCTGACAAGGGCATCCGGTGGACGGCCGTCAGGCCGGGAACGAACTTAAGCGACTGGTTAGCTGGGTGTAACGGTGAAGCCACTCCCTGGCAACCAATACGATGGCCTGCGCCACTGCTGCTTTGCACCAAAATTTGCCGGTGCACCGCGTTTAAAAACACCGCACTCCATACGGTGAATGAATCTGAACATCAGACTAGCAGATCAAAACCAAGCGCGCGCCGGACAGCCCCACAAACGGAACGCTCAACTTTCTTTCACCACTGCTGAATCACTGAGCTACCAACTGACCACCGATTTAGACGGCCTTGGCAAACACCAAAACTCGCCGGTTTGCGACCAAATCTGAACCAAGGCCACTGGTGCCGAACGACCCAAAAGGCACCACATAAATCCAGCTAACGCCTCACATCACCGGCAGTAAAAAGCAGTGCGAGGGACGAGCGGCACTTTTTACTGTCCGAGTGCATGTGATTGTTATATTTGCATTTCTCGGTCACTGAGCTATTTCTCCTGAAACCATTCTTCTGGGATTTTACAATTGTCACTATTTGGGCTTGGACTTGATTCATGAATTTTTAAATGGAGTGGCATCGAAACGCAATTACCGAAGACTAGAGCTTCTCCAGGAATTGACTGTTTTATTTTATTAGTAAAATCATCAGAAAAATAAGGCAGTATAGCTTTAATATACTGCATATCCTTCTCGTTTTGAATTCTGTGAATGACAAAGTTAGCACATTGAGAAAGTACTGTTTCAGATAGCTCAGAAGGTCTTTGAGAAGAAACAAACAAATAGAATGAATACTTTCTCCCTTCACGAGCTATTTTTTCAAAGATGTTTTCCTTTAGCAGATAGTCATAGTGCTTTTTAATATAACGATGTGCCTCATCTAAAATCAAATGAATGGGGTTTTTCCTTCTAGCATTACCAATTAGTTTTTTTCGTTCATCAAAAAGTAATCGAGAAGTAACGCTAGTCAATGTTTCAAGGATATCAGGACTTAATTCACTAGTATCAATAATGACCAGCTGAGATTTGTTTTCATTATTACCCCAAAGTTCTGCAATATATTTTTTAACAGAATCTATACCATTGGCTTCTCGCATGAACTCACAATCAGGATTATCCAAAAAATATTCCAGCCTTGTGAGCATTGTTGCGGTGTAACCTCTAATTTGCCTATTACCACGCGCGTCTTCTTCCAAAAGGATTAACTCGGCTGCAATCTTCAAAAATTTATGGTCAAAAAATTCACCATTTTTTATTTTTGAATTTATCACCTCTTGAGCTTGCGCATGATCTACTTTACTAAATGCAGTATTAGTTGCTGTCTCCAGTTTATCTTTGTTTTCACCATAGGCAATAGTACATGCTGATTGCAGTGCTCCAATATCAGCCAAAAGTTCAATAGAGGCAGCCTTAATATCAGCATTGCTATTAATAATACTGGTTATACTTCCAAGTATGCTAGCCGCAGTTGTAATTCTTGCGGTATCACTATCAGCCTGTCGTAATGTGCTAAATATTAGATTACAGATTCTGTATCTGAGATAATTAACGAATTTGGTCTGTTCTTCTGTACTTGAATTTCCAATTTTGTAAAACCGATAACTTTCCTGTAATACTTTATCCCAAAATGGACGTTGCGTAGCATCTGTTGCTAAGAGAAATGCACTCCATTCATCTAGGGATAATAAGAAATGCGGTAGATAAAACGGGCTGTAACCGTCAATTATTGTATCTATGTTAGGTTTGTAATACTTAATTAAAATTTTCTGATTATTATAATTTGTGAACGCTTGCTTATATTCGCCATTAACATCAAAAATGAGTACTCTTGAGCCTGTAGCCGAGTGGTTTTCTTTTTTATGGATCTCTTGAATAATATGAGCAATGGTATTGGATTTACCACTCCCAGAATTTCCTAATACTGCTGAGTGCATGTTAAAAAAGCTATCTATACTCACATCAATTGGGTAGTTAATTAGGTTTTTACTAACACCTAAAGAAAATGATTGATGAACTTTGTTCTCATTTGCTTGCTCTGGGGAATTGGTTCTTAAGATAAGCTTCATATCCTGAAAAGTCACGATGCTAACATCGCTATACAGGCTAGGGAATACACCAACGCCAAGCGCAAATTCATCGTCTTTATTGATTGTACCAATTGGTTTAAGCAAAAGTTCGCGATTACTTTCTATATCAAACGACAGTTTTTCTTGGTGAATATCAGAGTCAAAAATTGATATAACTTCACAAATAATAATTTCTTCGATTGCATTACTGACTTTAAGGTAACTTCCAATGTTACCAAAATAATAAACATTGCCGTGTAAGTTTGCTGAACTGCCTCTAATTTCTGAGGATATTTTAACTTTTAGTTGACTGTAATTGATGCTAGTTATCTTGCCAATTTTCATAAAACACTGCCACCCTTCAATGCATTAATTGAAGACACAAAGGAATCTAGTAAAGTGGTATCTATATTTTCATCCACGTTTGGCAGCAATTCTTCGACAATATATTCAAAGTAGTGGATTTTCTTGTCTTCTTTATCTGTACCATATATACGATAAATTCGACTGTCCTTAACTTTAGCCAATGGACAATCACTATATTCGCCAAAAATCACAACAGATATTGATGAGTTTGATGCCAAAGATTGATAGATAATATTATTAAGGTGTTCATCACTGAAGCTGTAACCAATAATAAATATTACTGAGTTAGATTGTGATAATTTTGTTTGAAATTCTCTGATTAAATCAGCGTAGGGCGTCCCAAGACTCTGAGCTTGTTTCAAAGGTGTTGGATAAATCATCACATGACTTCCAGCACCTTTATCTTTGCCTCCTGTAACTGGAACTTCATGAATATTGAATAATGAGTTACCTTCTTTTTCGACCCAGCTAATAGAGCCATGCAATTTATATAAATAGACCATATTTTCTAATGGTTCAAATTTTTCTAAATTTGCATCTATCTTTTTTGAGAATGTGAAATTAAACCTTGCAGGATTAAAAACACGTTCAAGACCTCCACCAAACCCATTGTTGTAATTAATATTAAGTGTATCCAGCGCCTTTTCGTTAAAAAGGTCATTGTTTGTTGTAAAGACATTGATCCGAGACAGATCTTTATTCCTTAGTGCTGTTTTTTGATAGAGCTGTTTATACAATCCCAAACTTTTTTCAGCATCAACGCTTGAAAGGCTAATATTGATTTTTGAATACATTGAGTCTTCGATAGACTTAATTAATTTTTCAGTATTTGATGTTTCTGTTGTATCCGCGTTGGTGATTCCTTGTAGGTAATTTTTCCTAGCATGGAGTATGGTTAGCTTCTTCTCCAAGTTATCACTATCTATATTTTGATAGAGCTTTTTTATTTCATCATCAGCACCTTCATTAATACTTTTCGCTATTTCTTCCTGCATGGCTTTCATGCTTGGAATGGCATCAGAACTTGCGCCAGCACCAAGCAAAAAACTAACATTTTTAATATTAGATAATTCAGAAATTTTTTGTTTGATGCTTTTTAAGCCATCTTTACCACCAATAGCATCTCCGCCTTGATAGAAAAATATTTTTTCTTCATCACTCACTAAACTATCTCCCTATGAATTTATTGCTCTAGTAGCAACTATGATTCTAATAATTTACACCCAAATGCAGCGGTGGCTAATTTGCAAATATAACGCTGCCAGCATGCGCGGCTGCGGAATGGAGGCGAAGCCGCAATGCAGCAGACGTCGCCGTGACTGGCCTTGTTAGGGCTATTGCGATATAATTGTACGGAGTTACCGTACGTAATGGTGGAATTATGAATATCATCAGTGTAAATAAATTCAGAGAAAACCTGAAAAGCCTTGTAGAACAGGTTATTAGCAGGCACGAACCCCTCAAGGTGACACGCCGCGCCGGAGAGGCTTTCGTGATTATGAGTGCCGAAGACTGGGAAAGAGAACAAGAAACCCTGCATGTTCTTCAGAACCAAGACCTGATGCAGCAGATTGCGGCCTCCTTCGATACTCACAGCCGTGGCCAAGGATATACACCTAATGATGAGCAGATGAATGAGATCACTGGTATTTGAGGGCAGCACCTGGGAAGCCTATGAAAAGATGCGAGAGAAAGACAAGAAGCTGCACAAAGCTCTCTGCAAATTGCTGAAAGAAATGCTCCGCTCTGACGACCCATCAACTGGCATCGGCAAACCTGAACCGCTTAAACACAACTTATCAGGCTTGTGGTCACGGCGCATCTCACAGAAAGACAGGCTCATATACCGATTCGACGACAAATCCATTTATGTTTTCGCCATTGGAGGGCACTACGACCAGCCCTAACGCTAGCAGCATGCGCGCCCTAGGAATGGAGCCGAAGGCGCAATGAAAAGGGCGTCGCCGTGCCTGCATTGGTTAGCACTTGTTGACGTCTGCGTATATGTTGATAATATACATTCATGATGAATTGGGCACAAATTGCTGGCTTTGACTGGAACGAAGGCAACTCCCGAAAAAATTCGGAGAAGCACAGCGTCGGCCAGTCTGAGGCGGAAGCCATTTTCTTTAATGAGCCACTCCTGGTGCTGGAAGACTCCAAGCATAGCCAGACCGAAGCCCGTTTACATGCCCTTGGTGAAACAGATGATGCGAGACTGCTGCACATTACCTTCACGCTAAGGCATAACGATACCCTGATTCGAGTAATTTCCGCTCGCGACATGCACCGCAAAGAGAGGGCTGTTTATGAGCAAGTTAAAAAAGACTCCTGAGTTCAAAACAGAAGCAAAAGAGCGAGAGTTCTGGGAGACTCACGACTCCTCGGACTACGTGGATTGGAGTCAGGCAAAACCGGCTTCTTTCCCAAAGTTGAAGCTCTCAACCAAGACTATCTCACTCCGCTTGCCCGAAACTCTGCTTGATCGGATTAAAATCGAGGCTAACAAGCGTGACATGCCCTATCAATCGTTGATCAAGGCTTGGCTTGCGGACGATGTGAACGACAACCGTCGGGCCTGAGATGCTAACGCGAAGCTTAGCGGCGACCTTGCAATGGAGGCGAAGCCGCAATGAAAAGGGCGTCCGGCGGCCATCGGCCGCGTACTACAGCGACTGGTTAGAAGGCATGATTAACCACCTACCAAGTAATATAAAATGAGACCACCAATCACGGCGCCCACAATACCAAAAACCCAAGCGAGAACAGGCTTTGCGAATCTCCCAAAAGAGGTGATTTTATCCACGCCGGAATCATTCTTGACTTTGAATGACTCCAAATATTCGCGACCGGGCAGAGTAATACGAGGCTCAAGGTAAGCATCGCCATCATCCGAGCAAACATCTGACGCATCTAAAAATCCGGATTCGACCAACTCCTTCACAACTGATACCGAATAATCGCTAGATTCGTCGATTTCATCTGGCAGCGTCTGGTTAGCGGCTGCCTCAAGGATTCGTTGATGTTCGGTGGTTGGCATGATGCTTTCTGCCCTTCTAACGCGAAGCTCAGTGGCGTGCTTCAGCACGTCCGCTGAAGCGATTTGTTAGCCTTTAAATGTAACTGGTTTAGGCTCACGGTTCCTTTTCCGCACAACAACTGTGCCCGAAAGCTTATCGTGCCAGCCTTGCTTGCGATCATCGAATGCAACCCAAATGAATCCGAGACAAGCCGGTATCAACGACAAATAGTACGCCAGGTAGCGCCCGATCAGCTGGCCAGAGCTTGCAGCATTGCCAGTTTTTGCATCAACAATCTTTGCCGAGATGGCCATCTTCCCCGGGGTGGCTTTTTTTACTACCCAAAATAGAATCACGGCAACAGCCGGAAATATCCAAGACAGCAAGAAATCCATGGGACCTTGAACAAAACTGCCACTGAGCCAATACGACTCGCCGTAGAAAACGGTCAAGATCGGCCATATTATGATCCCCAGCAAAACCGTATCGATCAAAGAAGCTCCGACACGCGGCCAAAAGCCTACATATTCCAATTCCTGTGACGTCACTTCGATCTCCTAAATTTTTGTGGCTAACGCTCGCAGCATGCGCGCCCTTGGAATGGAGCCGAAGGCGCAATGTAAAGGGCGTCGCCGTGCCTGCGCTGGTTAGCGCTCTTGCAGACGCGTCCGCCAATAACCTGGCCGAAGCGAATGGTGCGCGAGAGCGAACACAATGATGCCACCGGCGGTTGGCTGATAAACGACCGAGAATGGGAAGTCCTTGAGAAAAACCCGCCGAGTATTCTTGGGCGCGGGCGAACCAGCGAGCGGAAACGCAAGAGCTCTACTTGTTGCCTCTTCAACTGCTGTCGTAAAACGTGCGCCAAGACCTGGCTCTTCCTCATTGTAATAAACGACTTCAGCCAAGAATTCACGTCGTGCTGCAGCAACGAACCTGACGCGTCTCACCGCGACAAGTAGTACGCTTCTGCAAAAACGTCCTCTGCTGCGTAGGTCGGCATATCGCCACGATCGAATGCGGCTACGCGATCTTCGATCTCTTGGGCCCAAGCCAATTCTATATCGGAACGTGACAACTGAAGTGACTCGAGCAACGACTCTGCAAGCCTAGCACGTTCTTCAACCGTCAAATTCCGGGCCTGCCGCTCAATTTCTGTGAATGAAGCCACCATACTTTACCTCCGTATTCCCATCTTCATTGTACCGCCGGTTCCGTCCGGTGTCTTGGAGCGCTAACGCTTTTGTTCAGCGGCAGCCTTGGCAGAGCGAAGCGGCGACAAGGCTGTCCGGCGGAGGGCCCTTCAGGGCCCGGAGCGAACTGGAACTATTGGTTAGATTGAAACAAGCTCCCCAGACAGGGCCTCTATCTCAATACCATTGGCTTCAAACCGAACTTGGCTTGGCTCACCAGCCCAATTACTTATCCGCCCGACATTGAGAACATTTAATCCCGCATTTTCAACGTGACGGACGACACCCGCTTCGTAACGGCACCTGAGCACTTTGTCTGCCTTTTTATCGTCAGTTTTCGGGATCTCAGCAAAAAAGAGGCACATGTTGTCGACAAATTCTTTGTTAAATTCTTCGCGATCAATGTGGGCAAAACGAGGGATCATTCCATCCCCAGGCCGGTGCATCAGAATACTTTGATTATGACGAAGCCCATCCAGGCAATGAGCTTGATAGTTACCCCTCAAACAATCCCGCAGGTGGGTTTTGTGCCGTGATGCCACATTCGAGGCCTCGCCCACATAGTACGCCCGATAGAACGAGGGGCGGACGCATACACACCAAATATAGAAACCATTCACCCAAGCTTCAGGGCAATTGAAAATTGCATCGTCTCCCCAAAAAGTAAAGGGGCCGCGAACTTCCACTGTCTCCATTCGATCCTCCAAATCTAACGCGAAGCTAAGCGGTGCCCTGACAAGGGCATCCGGTGGACGGCCGTCAGGCCGGGAACGAACTTAAGCGACTGGTTAGCTGGGTGTAACGGTGAAGCCACTCCCTGGCAACCAATACGATGGCCTGCGCCACTGCTGCTTTGCACCAAAATTTGCCGGTGCACCGCGTTTAAAAACACCGCACTCCATACGGTGAATGAATCTGAACATCAGACTAGCAGATCAAAACCAAGCGCGCGCCGGACAGCCCCACAAACGGAACGCTCAACTTTCTTTCACCACTGCTGAATCACTGAGCTACCAACTGACCACCGATTTAGACGGCCTTGGCAAACACCAAAACTCGCCGGTTTGCGACCAAATCTGAACCAAGGCCACTGGTGCCGAACGACCCAAAAGGCACCACATAAATCCAGCTAACGCCAAGCTAAGCGGTGCCCGACTAGGGCATCCGGTGGACGGCCTTCAGGCCGGGAACGAACTTGAGCGATTGGTTAGCTGGGTATAACTGACAGGCCCAGCTCTTGGCACTCAAAATGATAGCCTACTCCGCTGCTGCTCTTGCACCAAAATCCGCCGATGCACAGTGTCAAAAAGCACCGCAGCCGATGCGGCGAATGAACCTGAACGCCAGATTACCAGGCGCAGGCCCAAGTTTGCGCGGATGGCCCCGCACGGCGAGCACCAACCTTTATGCCAACACTGCTGGCCGATTGAACCGCCAAACTGACCACGGATTCCGACGGCCTTGGCGTAACTGAAAATTACCGGTTTTGCTACCAACTCTGGGCCAAGGCCACTGGCACCGAACCACCAAAAAGGAACCACATCAATCCAGCTAACAGTAACTTGATAGGCGCCTCCGCGATTGCGGAAATCTGACCGCCTCATGATTACAAGTTTGGGCTTCCACAAGCGTCCGCCCATGGATTTATAAAACAACAGCTTAGTCGAACATTTTCGATTCTTCCACGTAATCATTTGACTTCTATGATCCGCTCTCATAATAATACTGTACAAACATACAGTTACTACAGGAGTCAACCCATGGATGGGAAGCCACTTCGATTGCGCGATCAGGTTCATGCCGTCATTCGTGTGAATCACTACAGCATCCGTACAGAAAAAACCTACTGGTATTGGATTCGCTATTTCATCCGCTTCCACCAGATGAAGCACCCCCGGGATATGGGCCCACGGGACGTTAATGAGTTTCTGACCTGGCTGGCTGTTCATCGGAACGTGGCAGCCGCGACTCAGTCGCAGGCACTGAATGCCCTGGTGTTTTTATACGCCAAAGTGCTTGATAAGCCCCTCGGGGAAATCGGCGAGGTTATCCGCTCAAAGAAACCACGGAAGTTACCGGTAGTACTCACTCATGAGGAGGCAATGTGCATTATCGGAAAGCTACGCCATCCCGACCACATAATCGCTTCGCTGATGTACGGGTCGGGCCTTCGTGTCACCGAAGCCTGCAGGCTTCGTATTAAGGATTTAGATTTTAACCAACAGGTTATAACAGTGCGTGATGGTAAAGGTGCTAAAGACCGTACAACGCTGTTGCCGGGAACACTTATTGCCGAACTGAAAAGTCACGCTGATAACATCTGTAAGGCCTGGAAACAGAAAGACCCCCAGTTTCAACACCCTGTTAGTTTGCCTCATGCACTCTCACGCAAATACTCGAACGCTGGGCACTCGCTGGAATGGCAGTGGCTGTTTTCTTCGCCTTCTCTGAGTTCTGACAATCTGGGTAATGTCGCGCGCCATCACCGCCATATTACGTCTGTGCAAAGATCTGTGCGTAATGCCGTAAAACAAGCTTGTATTGGCAAACCCGCAGGCTGCCACACTTTCAGGCACTCCTTCGCCACCGAGCTTTTAAAGCGCGGTAACGACATTCGCACGGTTCAGGATTTGCTTGGCCATGCTGATTTACGTACCACCCAGATCTACACCCATGTTCTTGGGCAAGGCTTTGCAGGGGTTCGTAGCCCTTTGGGTTGAGTGGTCAGTCGTGCTCTGGGTCTTCGCGGCTTTGGCTATTCGATTGATAGGGGACAGATTTGAAATCTGTCCCCTTGTTCCTTGTTCTATCCCCTTAGTATGTCCTCTCGGCGCGCCTTACCACTCCAACTGGGCACCCGTCTGGTATTCAATCACTCGCGTTTCAAAGAAGTTCTTTTCTTTGCGCATGGTGGCTTGTTCTTCCAACCAGGGTGATACGTTTTTGGCCCCGGGGAAGGGTTCGGGCAGGTTTACGGTGCGGGCACGGCGGTTGGCTACGAAGCGGAACTGTTCGATGTGGTATTCCGCGGAATAGCCCAGTATGGGGTCGCGCAGGATGTAGTTGGCGTAGTCACTTTCGGCGGCTTCGGATTCGTCCCACATGTCGCGCACGGCTTTGGGGTCGAAGCTGATGTTTTCTTCTTCCAGGATCTGGTTAACCACTTTCAGGCCAAAGGAGAAGTGCATGGCTTCGTCGCGCAGGATGTATTGGAACTGTTCGCCGGTGCCGCGCATCAGGCCGCGGCGTTGCAGGGCGAAGATGGGGCTGAAGCCGTTGTAGAACCAGCAGCCTTCAAACACGGCGGCAAAGAACAAATACGACATGATGAATTCTTGCAGGTCGTCTTTGTTGCGCAGATTGATGTCGGAGCGCATGGCGGCGTTCAGGCGGCGGTTGGCCATCTGGATTTTGCCGTTGATTTGCGGCACGACGCGATAGCGGTTGTAGATTTCGCCCTGGTCCAGGTTCAGGGTTTCAATGCAGTGCTGGTAGGTCCAGGTGTGCACGGCTTCTTCGTAAACCTGGCGCGCCTGGTAAATCTGCAGCTCAGGCGCGGTCATTTTTTCCATCACGGCCAGGCCGATGTTGCGCATGGCCAGTATGTCGGAGGTGGTCAGGTAGGCCAGTACGTTTTCGAACACGTGCTTTTCCGCCGGGTTCAAGCGGTGGTGGTAGTCGTGAACGTCTTGCGACATGTTCACGTCTAGCGGCGTCCAGTGGTTTTTGTTGGCGTTCATGAAGTATTCCCAGGCCCAGGGGTACTTGAACGGGGCTAGCTGGTTTACGTCGGTGTTGCCGTTGATCACGCGTTTGTCGTCAACGTTTACCGGGGCCACGCTGCTGTTGAGAGCAATCTTACTTTCGGGTTTTTTGTCTTCGTCCCAGTTCAACATGGTTTTTTTCCTTTGAATACGGGGACAGACTGAAGTCTGTCCCCTGGGAGTTGAGTAAGGGGACAGACTTGAAGTCTGTCCCCGGAGTTCGGGCGCTGGGCTTACTGGCACGCTTCGCAGTCTGGTTCGTCAATGCTGCAAACCTGGGGCTGCGGTGCGGCGACTGTTGCGGCTTGTTCGTTGGCGCCGGTGGCGCCCAAAGATCGCAGGTAATAGGTGGTTTTCAGGCCGCGCTCCCAGGCCAGTTGGTAGAGTTCGTCGAGTTTTTTACCGCTGGGTTGGGCCATGTACAGGTTCAGGCTTTGGCCCTGGTCCAGCCACTTTTGGCGGCGTGATGCGGCTTCTACCAGCCAGCGAGCGTCTATTTCAAACGCGGTGGCGTAGCGGGATTTCAGTTCGGTGGGTATGCGTTCGATTTGCTGCACGCTGCCGTCGTAGTATTTCAGGTCATTCACCATCACGTTGTCCCACAGGCCTTCGGCCTTCAGGTCACGCACAAGCGAGGGGTTCACCACGGTGAATTCGCCCGACAGGTTCGATTTTACGAACAGGTTCTGGTACGCCGGCTCGATGGATTGCGACACGCCCACGATGTTGGAAATGGTGGCGGTAGGCGCAATGGCCATCACGTTGCTGTTGCGCATGCCGTGCTTGGCAATCAGGTCACGCACTGGCGCCCAGTCCAGGCGGCTGTCGGTGTTTACGCTCAGGTCGCCTTCAAGGCGGGCGGCTTTTAGCCGTTCGATGGAATCGATGGGCAGTATTTTTTGGCTCCACAGGGAACCTTCGTAGCTTTCATAAGCGCCACGTTCGGCCGCCAGCCGGGCAGAAGCACGAATGGCGAAGTAGCTCAGCTGCTCCATGGCCACATCGGCAAATTCGACCGCTTGCGGGCTGGTGTATGACAGGCGCAAAGCGTAGAGCGCGTCTTGGAAGCCCATCAAACCCAGGCCCACCGGGCGGTGTTTCAGGTTGGAGTTACGCGCTTGGGGTACGGCGTAAAAGTTGATGTCTATAACGTTATCAAGCATCCGCACGGCGGTGTCTACGGTGCGCTCCAGGCGTTTTACATCCAGCTCGCCGTTATTGATGTGAGCGGCCAGGTTTACCGAACCCAGGTTGCACACGGCGATTTCGTCGGCGCTGGTGTTCAGGGTGATTTCTGTGCACAGGTTAGAGCTGTGTACCACGCCTTTGTGCTGCTGCGGCGAGCGCAGGTTGCAGGGGTCTTTGAAGGTTATCCACGGGTGACCGGTTTCAAACAGCACGGTCAGCATTTTGCGCCACAGCTGCTTGGCGGGGATGGTTTTGAACAGTTCGATTTTGCCTTCTGCCGCCAAGGCTTCGTAGTGCTGGTAGCGCTCGCGAAAGGCGTTGCCGTATAAATCGTGCAAATCGGGCGCGTCGTTGGGGCTGAACAGGGTCCAGTCGCGATCTTGACGCATGCGCTCGATCAGCAAATCTGGCACCCAATTGGCGGTGTTCATGTCGTGGGTGCGGCGGCGTTCGTCACCGGTGTTTTTACGCAGTTCCAGAAACTCTTCGATGTCCAGGTGCCAGCTTTCCAGATAGGCACACACCGCGCCTTTGCGTTTGCCGCCCTGGTTCACGGCAACGGCGGTGTCGTTCACCACTTTCAGGAAAGGCACTACGCCCTGGCTTTGGCCGTTGGTGCCTTTGATGCGTGCACCCATGGCCCGCACCGGTGTCCAGTCGTTACCCAAACCGCCGGCCCATTTTGACAACATGGCGTTATCACGAATCGACCCGTAGATGGCTTCCAGGTCGTCGTCCACGGTGGTTAGGTAGCAGGACGACAGCTGGGAATGGCGGGTGCCGCTGTTGAACAATGTGGGGGTAGACGACATATAGTCGAAGGACGACAGCAAGTCATAAAACTCGATGGCGCGGCTGTTGGGATCGTCTTCACGCAGGGACAGGCCCATGGCGACGCGCATGAAAAAGACCTGCGGCAATTCCAGGCGGTCTTCTTTCCAGTGCAGGAAGTACCGGTCATACAGGGTCTGCAGACCCAGAAAGCCAAACTGAAGGTCACGCTCGGGTTTCAATGCAGCGCCCAGGCGTTCCATGTCGAAAGCGGCCATGGCTTCGTCCAGCAATTCGTAACGAATGCCGGCGTTGATGAAGGTACTCAGGGCTTGCGGGTAGACGTCGGCAAGGCTTAAAGAGGTGTCGAGTTTCAGCGCGGTGACGCTTTCCAGCCGCAGCTGTTCCAGCAGCAGACGGGCGGTTACGGCGCTGTAGTCCGGTTCGCGCTCTATGCGGCCGCGGGCGGTCATAATCAGCGCCGACAGCACCTCGGCTTCGTCGATGCCGTTGTACAGGTTGCGTATGGATTCTTCCACCAGGGATTCGGCGTCAATGCCATCTAGCCCGAAGGCTGCGTTGTCGACCTGCTGTTTCATCAAGCCCAGGTCTAGCGGTACGGTGCGGCCGCCAGCTTGTTTTACCGTCAGGGTTGGGTGAGCTTCTACCGGCTCGTGCAGGGCGCGTTCGCGGGCGTGCTCTTCACGGTAGAGAACGTAGGCCCGCGCCACTTTCTGTTCCTCGGCGCGCATCAGGGCCAGTTCTACCTGGTCTTGAATGTCTTCAATGTGCACTTTACCGCCCGCTTTCAGGCGGCGGCTGATGGCCTGTACCACCTGGTCGGTTACCCTGTGAACGGCGTCATTTATGCGGGCAGAGCCTGCCGCCTGGTCGCCTTCCACCGCCAGAAACGCTTTGGTGACGGCAACGCCGATTTTTGAAGGGGTAAAATTGACCAGGTTGCCGTTGCGCTTAATCACTTGCAGCGATGCCGCGGTGGCCGTGCTCGCCGCGGGGGTTTCGGCCTGTAGTTTGTTCGACAGATCGTTAGAGAGGGCAGACATAGCGGGTTATCCTGAATACGCGTTTATTCGTTGTCTTCGCGTACGCAGGCAGTCACAACCGAGACAACTTTTGAAGATGCCATCGGGCAATAACACGCACCAAGCCATGCAGACCAGAGTGCTGTTACTGAAACTGTTGCTGCTCACCTGTGTCGCGAAGGTGCAGTGATGCGTTCTTGGCAGGTCTTCGGACTTAGGGGCGTGAACGGTGTGTCTGTTCGTTCGGCCTTGTGTGGCGACTTCCCGGCAACTGCCAGTGTCTTTGTGCCACACTTGTTCCCCAATACCGCTGCGCGTCAGTTCCGGAGTCTCACCGGATTCCCGTTACCAGCTATAGTGATGCGAGCCGTCAAAAAATGATCAAAGCTCACTACATCTGGTATTTAACCAAGAACATAAACACTATATACGGGAATAACCCAATGAACAAGATTCTCTCCATACTCTCGGCACTTTCGATATCACTCCCGATATCACTCCCGATATCACTCCCGATATCACGCCCGACATCACTCTCAACAACACTCGCGATACTGGCGCTGTTCATGTTCAGCTCAGTCGCATTTTCTCAATCAGAGAAGACAGCGCCCCACCTGCCCCGTTTCTCTGAGATGACAAGCATCTCCGACGGCTGGGAGCCTCTGGAATTCCCCAACATAGATCAGCATTCCCGCTATCAACTGTTGGTTGAAGACGGTGTTCAGGTGGTCAAAGCCGACACGGCTGGAAGCGCATCCGGGCTGATTGCGCGGGTAAACGTGCAGCCTCAGGATTCGTTGATTCTGCATTGGCGCTGGAAGGTGTCGAATGTGTTTGCCAAGGGCGATGCCCGCAGCAAAAACGGTGATGACTACCCGGCGCGCATTTACGTGGCTTTTGAGTTTCAGCCCGACAACGCCGGTTTTTTTGAGCGCGCAAAGCGCAAAGCGGTGGAGGTGATGTTCGGAGAAACGCTACCGGGTAATGCCATTAACTACATTTGGGCGAACCGGCTGCCTATCGGCGAATGGGTGAATAACCCTTACACCGATAAAACCCGAATGTTAGCGGTGAGCAGCGGCGTGGAAAAAACCGGTGACTGGGTAAGCGTTGAGCGGGATATTACGGCGGACTACCGCAAGGCCTTTGGGGAAGAGCCACCAGCCATTATCGGCATTGCCATCATGTCGGATTCCGACAACACCGGCGAAAAAGCAAGCGCCTGGTATGGCGATATACAACTCATGAAGGCGCCATAACGCTTATAAATTCGGAAAGCCGGTAATTTTATAGCCTGGCCCCAAGCGCCGCAACGGTGGCACCTCGCCTTTTTCAGCGAGGCGGATGTAGGCGTCATCAAATTGTTCGCGCCATATTTCAGCCTGCGGACGACTGAGGGCAAACACCCATACGCCTTCTCGTGATAACAGCTTGGTGGAATGAAGATTTTCGTCGCCAGGCGCCGACAGCAATTCCTGCACAGGCTTATGATAATCCAGCAAATAGTCACCGCGATTGCGCTTAAGCATTTCAATTGCGGCGCGATGGCCTGGCGCTTCGGTCAGGGCTATATCGCTCTGTTTCTCCATCCACGACATCAGCCCGCCGTAGTTATAGCCGCTGATGACAATTACACGTTTGTGCTTGATCTGGTCAAAAGTTTTCAGTGTTTCCGTTGTGTTCAGGTGCCAGGCGTGCAATTCCAGAGTGACCGGGCTTACCCAGCTTTCCAGGGTTTCGTAAACCAACAACGGCGTGCCACTGAGACTCGGCGCCAAGTCTACTGTGCCGTTACGCAGGTGCAGCAGCAGGCGGCTGGGAGGTAGGAAGACAAACTCGGTGGTGTAACCCGCTTCAAGAACAACTTTGCGAGTGATGTCGATGAATTCACCCGCTGCCTGGCCCCGACTGTTTTGATACGTGAACGGCGGAAATTCCATGTAGCCCACCTGCAAAATCTGACGAGTCTGCGTTGGGTCTGCTAACGCCGGTGGCGACGCCAATGCAAAACCGAGCAGGCAGGCCGTACACACAACCATTAACGCCAAACCGCGCTTGCGGTAGCCATTTTTGAACAGTACTGCAGAGGGGCAATCCATGGCGCTCACCTTGATCCATTGAAACGTCTTTTAAGACTATCAAATCGCCAAAAATCTGCACATAAAAGCCCGTTAATTTTCAGGCGGGGGCTTGGGCTGGCCGAGTTACCCGGTCTACCAGATACACCAGGCTGTGATAATCCACGCCACTGTGGCTGCTTAATCCAATTTCACAGGTACGGCTAGTTGATACACCCTCGGTGCAATTCTGTACCACCGGTTGCAAGGTTCGCAAAGCGTGGCCGTTCAGTTCCGGCGTGGTGAAGCCTTTGTCGCCGGCAAAGCCGCAGCAATGAATGTCTTCCGGCACCACAACATGGGTACTGCACTTACGGGCGATATCGATCAGTGCCTGCCCTTCCCCCAGATGCTGGGTGCTGCAGGTAACGTGTACCGCCACGGATTCGCTCTGTGGCATAAACTCAAGCCGATCGAACAGATGGCTGCGAATAAACCGCACCGGATCGTAAATATCCAGACCGTGATCCTGTTGTTGCAGCAACCGCAGGGTGCAGGGACTGGTGTCGCAGTAGATTGGGTCGCGGCCGTCGCGGCTGGCGCGCTTTACCGCTGCCAGCATTTCGCTGCGTTTGCGATCTGCCTGCTGGGGGTAGCCTTTGGACGCAAACGGCTGGCCGCAGCACAGCGAATCCATGGCCTCTGGGAACACAACCTCGTAGCCGGCCTTTTCCAACAGCTGTCGGGTTTTTTCCAGCAGCGGCGCCTGCTCGCTGTCAGAACGCGCCGGGCCCATGACGTGGGACACGCACGCCGGCAAGTACACCACCCGCGGCTTTTCAGTGGCTACCGCTGGTTTCGCATGTTCAACCCAGCGTACCGGTTGCGGCGTGGCTGGGTTCCAGGACGGAACACGACCACCACTGAGTTTTTTACTGGCTTCGGTCCAACGCTGCAGGCGAGGTGCGCCTAACAAACGGTTGGCGGTGTCGGCCGTTGTCAGCATCAGCCGGGTGCCCTTCAGGGCCGTCGCAAAGTGTGCGGCCAGCCAATCAGCACGGCTATTGTGGTGCGCCTTGTCGGCGCGCAGCTCGCGCACCAGGTCCCCGGTGTTGATGCCCACGGGGCAACGCTGGGCGCAAAGACCCGTGGCGGCGCAGGTGTCTATTCCCTGATATTGGTAGGCTTCTTCCAGCTCACGGGTATCTACACCCGCGCGCTTTTTGGCCTGAATGTCACGCCAGATCACAATGCGCTGGCGCGGGCTCAGGCTCAGGCCGTTAGACGGGCACACCGGCTCGCAGAAACCGCATTCAATGCACTTATCGATAATCTCGTTGGCCGCTGGCATGGGCTTGAGATTCTTCAGATGGATGTCGGGGTCTTCAGACAGAACCACGTCTGGATTCAATATTCCCTGTGGGTCCAGCAGGCGCTTTATTTTCCACATTAGCTGGTAGGCATCGGTGCCCCACTCCAGCTCCACAAACGGCGCCATATTTCGGCCTGTGCCGTGTTCGGCTTTCAGCGAACCGCCAAACTCCACGGCCACCAGCTGAGCCACCTCGCCCATAAACGCTGCATAACGCTCTACCTGGGCCGGGTCGTCAAAACTCTGGGTGAACACAAAGTGCAGGTTACCTTCCAAAGCATGACCGAACAGGATGGCTTCGTGGTAACTGTGTTTTTCAAACAGCTTGATCAGTCGGTTGACGCCTTCCGCCAGCTGCGGGATAGGAAAGGTCACGTCTTCAATAATCACCGTGGTACCCGTGGGGCGCACGGCGCCGACAGCCGGGAATGTGCCTTTGCGGATGGCCCACAGCTGGCCAGACAAAGTGGCGTCTTCGGTGAAATCGACCTGTTGTTCCACGTGGAACGGCGCCAGCACCGCGCGAATCAGCTCTATCTGTTCGTGCAGCAGCCACTGGCTGACGGCGCGGGTTTCAATCAGTAAGGCACAGGCACTGTCTGACAGAGCTTTTACCCAGGCTGGCAGGCCGGGTTGGTCTTCCACCGATCGTATACTGCGTCGGTCGAGTAATTCCACCGCATCCACCGGCTGCTGTTTCAACAGCGGCACGGCGCGGCAGCAGTCTTCAACATTGCCGAACACCACCAGAGTGGTGGCTTTGTGTGGATATTCGGGCACGGTGTTGTAAGTGACGGAACTGATGAAGCCCAGGGTGCCTTCAGAACCCACCATCAGGTGAGTCAGAATATCCAGCGGATCGTCAAAATCCACCAGCGCGTTCAGCGACAGACCGGTGGTGTTTTTCATTCGATATTTGTGACGGATTCGCTCCGCCAGCGGGCTGTTAGCGCGGGTGTCCCGGCCTAATTGCGCCAGCTGTTCCAATAGTTCAGCGTGACTGCTACTGAAGGCAGCCACGCTGGCGGGGTCTTCGCTGTCTAACACCTGGCCGTCTGCCAGCACCAGGCGCATGGCGTTCAGGGTTTTATAGCTGTTTTGTGCGGTTCCGCAGCACATGCCGCTGGCGTTGTTGGCAACAATGCCGCCAATTTTGCAGGCGTTAATAGACGCTGGATCTGGCCCGATTTTGCGCCCCAGGGGCGCCAGAGCGGCGTTAGCCTGAGCGCCAATCACACCCGGTTGCAGGCGAATACGGGCACCGTTATCCAGAATATCCCGCTGGTTCCAGCCGTCGCCCAGCACCATCAGCACCGAATCGCTGATGGACTGGCCCGACAAGCTGGTACCGGCAGCCCGAAAGGTAACCGGTACTCGGTGCTTACCCGCCAATTGCAGCAGCGCGACGACCTCGTGTTCGGCGTTCACCCGCACCACCAGCTTGGGAATCAAGCGGTAGAAGCTGGCGTCGGTACCGAAGGCCAGTGTTGACAGCGGATCGTCAAAACGGCGCGGTGCCGGGATCAGCTGGTTTACGGCACTCACAAAATCGGCGGGCAAACTCATAACAACTCTCTTATTACCAATAAGGGCCTACCGGGCCGCCTGTTTCAATTCACGGACCAGCAATTCAGGGCTGATGTCAGCGATGGTTCGCGCACCGGTGAGCACCATCGCTACGCGCATTTCGCTTTCAATCAGTTTCAGCAGGTTAGTAACGCCCGCTTCGCCATCCGCCGCCAGTGCGTAAATGTAGGCGCGCCCGATCATTGTGCAGTCGGCGCCCAGGGCCAACATGCGCAACACATCCAGACCGGTACGAATGCCTGAATCCACCAGAATTTTCATATCGCCTTTCACTGCGTCCGCAATGGCAGGCAATGCGCGGCAAGTAGAAGGCACACCGTCGAGCTGGCGACCACCGTGGTTCGATACAATAATGCCATCGGCGCCAAAGCTGCGGGCATCACGGGCGTCGTCGGGGTCTAATATGCCCTTGATGACCATCGGGCCATCCCAGAATTCGCGAATCCACTCCAGGTCTTTCCAGCAGATGGACGGGTCAAAATTGTCACCCAGCCAGCCAATATAGTCTCCCAAGCCGGTGGCGCTGCCGCGGTAAGCGGAGATGTTGCCCAGGTCATGGGGCTTGCCCAGCAAGCCCACATTCAACGCCCAGTGCGGGTGCGTCATCGCTTGTAATATGCGACGTTGCGCCGCGTAGGGCCCGCTCATACCGGAGTGGGCATCGCGGTAGCGGGCGCCGGGCACTGGCATGTCTACAGTGAACACCAGGGTGGTTACACCGGCGGCTTTGGCCCGCTCCAGCGCGTTGCGCATAAAGCCGCGGTCTTTCAACACATACAGCTGAAACCACATAGGCCGGCTGATGGCGGGGGCCACTTCTTCAATCGGGCACACCGACACGGTCGACATGGTAAACGGCACGCCCAGATTGGCAGCAGCGCGGGCGGCCTGCACTTCACCGCGGCGAGCGAACATGCCGGTCAAACCTACCGGCGACAGAGCTACCGGCATTGACAGGGTTTCGTCAAACAGCTCGGTGGTCAGGTCCAGCTGGGTCATGTCATTCAGTACCCGCTGGCGCAGGGCAATGTCTGACAGGTCTTCAACGTTGCGTTTAAGCGTGTGCTCGTTGTATGAGCCGCCGTCGATGTAATGAAACAGAAAAGGTGGAAGCCGACGTTTGGCCGCAACGCGGTAGTCGGTAGACGCAGAAATGATCATCAGGCATGTCCTGTTCAGGTTGCAGGATGTGCGCCCCGCAAGCACGGGGCGCCTTCAATGCAATGTTCTAGAGCCTTCAGCTGATTAAAGAGCCTTCAGCTAACTAAAGAGCCATTAGCTGGTTAAAGAGCCATTAACGGGTCTGTAAAGTCCAACACATAGGCCGCAATTAAAGCAATTATGCCTGTCATCAGCACGTAATACAGCGTTGGCCATACCGTGCGGCGCAACGTTGCACCCTCGCCGCCATGGCCTGGCGAGCCGGCCGCCGCAGGCCGATCAGCAGAATGGGAACAAAGGCAAATAAACTCGTCGACATCAAAGAGCTCCTGTACTTGTTATTGGCTAAGCCTCTTACAATTGGTAATACCAATTTACAACTTAGTGCCGACAGGTTAAAAAAACATCAGGTGCAGTGTCAAACGAAATTTAATAGACATTAGTATACGTAGTCATACGGGGGTATTGATGGAGACAGCAAAACCTTGTTAGATTTAGGAATTGGTCTTACCAAAGGTGTCAAAGATGGAAATGCCACAGATTCGCCAACGCCGGCTATCTGACACGATTATGGATCGGCTGGAAAGCATGATTCTGGAAGGCGCCCTGAAGCCCGGCGAACGGCTGCCCGCAGAGCGGGCTCTGGCCGAGCAGTTTGGGGTTTCACGGCCGTCACTGCGAGAAGCGGTGCAGAAGCTGGTGACCAAAGGGCTGCTGATCAGCCGTCAAGGCGGTGGAAATTACGTCAGCGACAAGCTGGGGTCTAGTTTTAGCGACCCATTACTGGCGCTGCTGGAAAGCCACCCAGAGGCCCATCAGGATTTGCTGGAGTTCCGCCGCACCCTGGAAGCAGATTGTGCCTACTACGCCGCCTTGCGCGCCACCGAAATAGACCGCCAACACTTGCAGGCAGCCTTTGAAGAACTTCAGGCCTGTTACAGCGATAGCCCCCACACCCAAGAGGCTCGTTCCAAAGAAGGCGTTACCGACGCGCGCTTTCACATGGCTATTGCCGAGGCCAGCCACAACATGGTGTTACTGCACACCATGCGCGGCCTGTTTGACCTACTCAAACGCAACGTGGTGACAAACATTGGCGGCATGTACGAACTGCGCGGCGAAACTCGCGAGCGCCTGGTGACCCAGCACAGCGAGCTGTTTCAGGCCATTATGGAAGCACGGCCAGACGACGCCCGGCGCAGCGCAGGCGAACACATCAGCTACGTGCAGGAAGTGTTGGCAAACAATCGCGAAGTGGAAATGCGCACGGCGCGCGCGGAGCGTTATCGGTTTCTGGAAAACTTCGACAAACACTAGTTGCCACCCGAAACACGGCAGACCCTAAGTTTTTCAACCGTTTCGGGACTTCACGATAGGCAATATCCCAGCGCTCATTGAACCACTCTGGCCCAAAAATTTTTTCGCTTACTTTCTTGAATAAATCGAGCGCTCGGTTTATATTTTTGAGCAGAGGGTTTAAAAAATGAATAATTCTAATAAAAAACATCCTGATAACACCCACTGGCCTTTGCGTACTGATGGCAAGATCGCGCTTATCACGGGCGCTGCAGGCGGGTTGGGACAAAGCTTCACCCGCTGTTTGCTTGATACCGGCGCTACCGTCATCGTTAGCGGTCGGCGCTGTGAAGCTCTTAAACGCCTCAAATCAGAATTTCCCGATCATTCCGATCGAATTCATATTGTTCCAATGGACGTTAGTGATGAACTCAGCGTTACACAGGCCTTCGATGTTATGGCTGCCAGAGTTGGCATTCCTGATGTGGTCGTGGCTAATGCTGGTGTGGCCATCAGCAAAAAAGCTCTGAACTGCACAGGTGATGACTGGGACAGCGTTGTCGACACGAACCTTAAAGGCTGTTGGTTGGTTGCTACCGAGGCGGCCCGCCGCTTGTCCGGCGAGGGCCGGCGCGGAAGCATCATAATGATTTCCTCCATTCTCGGGCATCGTGCGGCGGGTAATGTTGCACCTTATGCTGTCGCTAAAGCAGGGGTTGAGCAGTTGACTCGCGTTCTGGCTCTGGAGTGGGCTCGCTATGGTATTCGGGTCAACGCGTTGGCACCTGGTTATATAGAAACTGACCTGAATAGAGACTTCTTTGCCACCGAACCGGGCCAGAAAATGATTCACCGCATTCCGCAGCGGCGCCTTGGGCAGCCAGGCGATCTGTGTGGCCCATTGTTACTTCTGGCATCGGAACTCTCAAACTACATGACCGGCAGCACCCTCGTGGTGGATGGCGGTCATCTGCAATCTTCACTATAAAGAGGTTCTTCCTGTGGATTTCAATCTCAACGCTAAGAACGAGTCTTATCGAGTGCGGATAAGAGACTTTGTGGAACAGAATCTGTTGCCGCTGGAAAGTAATCCAGACGCCTACGATGAACATGAAAACATTGCGCTTGAGCATCTGGAAATCATGCGCACCAAGGCAAAGCAGGAGGGCCTGTGGTGTTTACAGATTCCTGAGCACCTTGGTGGAAAAGGGCTTGATATCTCGGGCATGGCTGCTTGTTATGAAGAAATGAACCGCTCGATTTTTGGCCCAGTGGTGTTCAATTCTGCGGCACCCGATGATGGCAACATGATGGTATTGGCGAAGGTGGCTACTGAAGCGCAACAGGAGCGTTGGCTAAAGCCCATTGTGGAGGGAACGGTGCGATCGGCATTTGCGATGACGGAGCCACCTCCCGGCTGCGGCTCAGACCCCGGCATGATGCAGACAAGTGCGAAGCGTGTGGGTGAAAAATGGGTTATCCACGGGCATAAACACTATATTACCGGCGCTGCCGCAGCCTCTCATTTCATCCTGATTGCTCGAACCTCAGACGATACCAGAAAGGGTTTAACCGCCTTCATGTTCCATAAGGATGATCCCGGGTGGGAGATTGTTCGGCGCATTCCTATCATGGGACCGGAAGAACATGGTGGGCACTGCGAAATCCGGTTCGATGGCTTGGAAATTCCAGATGAGAACCGCCTGATGGAAGTCGGCGATGGCCTTAAGGTTACCCAAATTCGACTTGGAACTGCGCGGCTTACGCACTGTATGCGTTGGCTTGGTTTGGCTCGGCGTTCCCTCGAAATAGCCACCGAATATGTCAATACGCGTGAATCCTTCGGTCAGACACTGGGTCAGCGCGAGGGTGTGCAATGGCTTTTGGGCGAGGCTGCTATGGATATCCAAGTCGGTCGGCTACTGACCATGCACGCTGCGTGGAAGCTGGACCAAGGTGACTTTGCCAGAAAAGAAGTCTCTATGGCCAAAGTGGCGGTCGCCGATACCCTACACAAGGCTGTCGATACCGCCATTCAATTGTGTGGTGCGAGGGGCTACTCCAAAGACACACCGCTGGAATGGATTTATCGCTATGCGCGCCAGGCGCGTCTGGTTGATGGCGCATCCGAGATTCATAAGATGGTATTCTCAAAAACATTGTTGGCTGAGCGCGCTGATTTCTGGCGCTGGGGAGTGTAAACCTATGTCTGAGCTTGCGGAGGTTTTTAACCAGTTTATTGTTCACCAATCTGGTGCTCGAAGCGCCAAAGTGATTGCGTTTAATAAGCTCTCCGGAGGTGCCATTCAAGACAACTTTGGATTGAGTCTGGACATTGAAGGTGGGGTGCAATCAGGTCTTCAGGAATTTGTGGTGCGACAAGATGCCCCTTCAGGCATTGCGGAAAGCTTGTCCAGACCCGAGGAATTTCGGGTGCTCGAAGCAGCGTTTAAAGCAGGTGTTACGGTCCCGAAACCGCTTTGGCTTTGCGAGGATCTTGATGTCAGCGGGCAGCTTTTTTACGTCATGACCTTGGCGGGTGGGAGCGCATCACCACGCCAATTGGTTAAGTCAGATTTAACGGCTGAGCAACGCTGTATTATTGTGCGTCGGCTAGGTGCAGAGCTTGCCAAATTACATACAGTGCGACCACCCATGCGTTCACTGGATTTTCTGACATTGCCTGATCAAGGCGATGCAGCGCTGAGCCGTGTAGCGACTTACCGGCGACACCTTCAGGAAATTGCGGAACCGCACCCCGTTCTGGAGTGGGCGCTAAACTGGTTGGAAGACAACACGCCCGAACCGGGTCCAACGGTGCTGTGTCACTGCGATTTTCGAACCGGAAACTACATGATGGCGGGTGAAAAGCTGACAGCTATCCTGGATTGGGAGTTCGCCGCCTGGAGTGACCCAGCGGAGGACCTTGGTTGGTTTTTCAGCCGAAGTTGGCGGTTTGGTGCGAATGAGCGGGAAGCCGGTGGAGTCGGTGAGAAGCGGGATTTTCTGGACGGCTACCGCGAAGCTGGTGGCACTGATATTGATTCGGCAGCCGTTAGTTATTGGGAGGTGATGGCGCTTATGCGCTGGGCCATCATCGCGCTTCAACAGGCGCGTCGGCACATCTCCGGCGAACAACGCTCGTTAGAGTTGGCGCTGACGGGTCGAATGGTCGCTAAGATGGAGTTTGATTTGTTGACTCAGATTCAGGAACTGGAGGACAACCAGTGATTAATCGACCGGACAACCATGACCTATTGATGGAAGCTCGCCAAGTGCTGCTCAACTCACTGACACCAGAACTCACCGGCGCGCGAAAATACGAAGCGTTAATGATTGCTAACGTCATGAGTATGGCAATACGCGAGCTTGGGCAAAGCGAGCAGGCCAAGGTGGAGGAGGCAGACCAGGCTGTTAGCACATTTTTAGAGGCTCGATCTCAACCGAATCCTAATGTTGAAGGCGAAACATCTCTCGCCGAGGCGATTCGTAAGCGTCGGCTAGATGGTAGAGAACCGGCCCTGCGTGACGTTCTACGAACTTTAACGGAGGCTCGTTTGGGAATAAACAGCCCGGGCTACCTGAAGCGATGAAACATGAATAAGTACAAAAAGTTCGACAGAACACGCGCCAATTTTTCCGCACTGACACCACTTACGTTGCTACAGCGCTCGGCAACTGTGTATCCGGATAAACAGGCCGTAATCGATGTCGACCTGGTGCTTTCCTATGGTGAGCTATACCGACGCTGCTGCCAGATGAGTGATGCGCTGAGACGCAGAGGTGTTAATCCCGGAGATACGGTCGCCATACTAAGCCCGAATAGCCACGAGATGCTTGAGTCTCACTACTCCGTGCCGATGGCAGGTGCCGTCATTAATACGATTAATATTCGCCTGGATGCCGCAACGCTCTCCTTTATTTTAGGGCATGGCGAGGCGCGTGTGCTGTTCTATGACACAGATTGGGAGGATGTGGTGCGTGCAGCGGTCTCGGAGCTGGAAGCGCCGCCACTTCTGATTTCTATCGAGAGTAAAGCGGGCGTGAGTGATGGACTTGCACAACAGGATTATGAAAACCTTCTGTTAGAGGGGAATGCGGAGGCCAGTTGGCAGCGCCCCAATGACGAGTGGGATGCTATTGCTCTGAACTATACATCGGGTACAACGGGTAATCCGAAAGGCGTGATTTACCACCATCGTGGTGCTTTTCTGGCCGCGATGACCAACTCCATGGTGTTTCAAATGACGCCTGAGACGGTCTACTTGTGGACTCTTCCGATGTTCCATTGCAATGGTTGGGCCTACACTTGGGCGATAACGGCAGTGGGTGGAACCCACGTTTGTCTCCGGGATGTGGACCCGATGAACATTTATCGCCATATCGAGACTTACCGAGTGACTCATATGTGCGGAGCGCCGGTGGTAATGAACATGTTGCTGCAAGAGCTCGGGCGAGAAAAGCTGAAGCTGTCCCGTTCGACCCAGTTCGCTTTGGGTGGTGCAGCACCCCCGAGCAGTGTGATTCGAAAAGCGGAAGAGATCGGTTTTCAGATTACTCACCTCTACGGTTTGACCGAGACGTTTGGTCCATCCGCATTGTGCGTGCCCCAGCCCGAGTGGCAGGCCCTTCCGCTGGAACAAAGAGCATTGAAAATGTCCCGTCAGGGCGTTTCCACCCATGGGCTGGATGAGATTGCTGTTCTCGATGTTGTTAGTGGTGAATCCGTGCCTGCTGATGGCAAAACCATGGGTGAGATCTGTATTCGGGGAAACACCGTGATGAAGGGCTATCTGAAAAATCCGGAAGCGACCGCCAATGCCTTTCGTAACGAATGGTTTCACACGGGCGACCTGGCGGTCATGCACCCTGACCACTACGTCGAGATTCGGGACCGGGCCAAGGATGTAATCATATCCGGCGGAGAGAACATTTCTAGCCTTGAGGTTGAGGAAGTGCTTTACCGCCACCCACAGGTCTCCGAGGCTGCTGTAGTCGCAATGGCCGATGAAAAGTGGGGCGAAGTACCTTGTGCTTTTGTCCATCTGATTGACGATAGTGAAGAGATAACATGCGAGGACATTATAGCTTTTTGTAGGGAGCACATGCCGCATTTCAAGGCGCCCAGGAAGGTGGTGTTTGGTGAGTTGCCGAAAACCGCTACCGGAAAGATACGCAAAAATATTCTTCGGGATTCGCTGTTCCCATAATAAGTCTGGCCGTGGTCAGAAGGAGGTTGCGATAGCATCAAAAACGTTTTCAACAAAGTGATTCGGGCCTAAAACACTGGGTTCGAAAGTTCCGCTGAAAATAAAGACAATAAGGAAGGAACATTACAATGATAAAAACACGTGTAAAAAAAATCCTGGTTGCGATAACCGCAGCCGCTGCGATGGGTGCCGCAAGCACCAGTTACGCGGAGGAGCCAATTCGCATAGGGGGAATCTACATTCTCTCTGGCAGCGCTGCGACCTATGGTGAGTTTGCCCAGAAGGGCATTAACCTCGCGGTCGATGAAATCAACGCCTCTGGCGGAATTCTAGGCCGGCAAGTCGAGATGGTCTACGAAGATAGCCAGGGTAAAGCGTCGGTGGCCATACAAGCAGCCCGCAAATTAGTGTACTCGGAAGGTGTTGACGCCTTGGTAGGGCTGGATAGTTCCGGCGTCGCCCAGGGCATGGTGCCGACAATGCCCGAGCTGCAGAAACCACTCATTATTACCCATGCAGCCACTCCCGATGTTACCGGAAAACTGTGTAATGCGTTCACCTACCGTATAAGTGTAAATGTTGCCCAGAACATGAAGGCCGCTGCTCTAGTGGCTGAAAAACTTGATGCCACTAACTGGACGACTATCGGCCCTGACTATGCTTTCGGTCACCAATCCTGGGAGTTTTTCGGAAACTACCTGAAAGAGCTCAAACCTGACGTCAACCTGATGTCGGAGACCAATTTCCCACGTTTTGGAGCTGAAGATTTTACGCCCTTCATTGATCGGGTGATGGACTCAGATGCCGACGGTGTTCTTATCTCTGTTTGGGGTGGTGATCTGGTTAACTTCATTCGCCAGGCCAACAATCGCGGATTCTTTGAAAAAGACTACGAACTGCTGTTTACCGTCGGTGCGGCGACCGAAGTGTTATCGGCTCTTGGCGACGAGATGCCGGAAGGCGTGCACCTTTCTACCCGGTACTGGTACGACGCTTATGATAACGACGTCAATGCCCACTTTGTTAAGGCGTATGTCGATGCCTACGACGTTCCGCCCAGCTATAACGCTGAAGGTGCCTATGCCGCTATTTATGCCTATAAAAAGGCAATGGAAGCAGCGGGCACTACTGATGCCTCTGCAGTTGCAAAGGCACTTAGTGGGATGAGCATGGAAGCTCCGAACGGCACGATTACGTTCCGCAAAGGCGATAACCAGGCAATGGTCAGTCCGAACTGGGGTATTTCAGGCCCAATGAATTCCAAGTACGGTATCCGCACACTGACTGATCTGCAGATCTTTGACGGCGAAGATGTGGCTCGCTCTATCGAAGAGACCGGTTGCAATCTCTGAATTAGAGATTGCCTGAACGATTGCCGTGGCGCCCATTGGGTGCGTCACGGCACCGGCCCTAACGAAACGAGGTAATCCATGTCTGGCATCGGATCGGCGTTGCTGAATAGTCTTGATATCGGGCTTCTGCTGTTCATTATCGCAGTGGGACTGAATATCGTGTTTGGTGTTTTAAACATCATCAACTTTGCTCACGGAGCGCTCTACATGCTGGGGGCGTACCTGGCATTTACCCTGATCAACATAGTAGGAATGCCGTTTTGGGCAGCGCTGCTATTGGCTCCGCTTGGCGTGGCTATATTGGCGGTTCTCATCGACCGGTTTTTATTACGGTATATTTATTCCAGGGATATAGCAGACAGTTTGTTACTCACTTTCGCACTTTTGTTAATCATTAACGAGAGCGTGCGAATGATCTGGGGCAGTGGAATTCAGGTTGTTCAACCACCTCAGCTGCTGGCCGGGTCGATGGATATTATGGGTAGTTCCATACCGACATACAGCCTGTTTGTGATTGTCATGGGCCTGGCGCTGCTGGCTGGCCTCTGGTTCCTGTTTAACCGGACCCGAATCGGTCGAATCATGCGTGCTGCCGCTCTGGATCGCGATATGGCAGAGGTCTTGTGTATCAATACCCGGCTGGTGGTGACGGGTGTGTTTGCCTTTGGCGCCTGGCTTGCGGCTGTCGGCGGTGTGATTGCAGCTCCGATGCGTGCACTGGATCCTGGCATGGGTGACAAAATTATTATCGAATCCTTCATTGTGGTGGTAATCGGTGGGCTTGGAAGTTTCCCCGGGGCCTTGCTTGGCGCCATTATTCTCGGGCTGATCCATGGCTTTGGTGGTCGTTATTTTCCAGAGGTAAACATGCTTTTGCCATTTTTGGGAATGGCGCTGGTTCTGCTGTTCAAACCTAATGGCATTATGGGCAAAGGGGCAGCGGCATGAAGATCAAGATTTTATGGGCCTTGCTGACTTTGGTGATTGCGGGGCTGATTGCGGTGCCGTGGATTGCCTCTTATTTTTATATTTTCATTTTTACCGAGATTCTTATTCTAGGCTTGTTCGCAGCCAGTTTTAATCTGATTTTTGGCTATACAGGAATGCTGAGTTTCGGGCATGCGGCCTTCTTCGGTATCGGCTCCTACGCCATGGCGCTGGTGCTAATATATCTGGAGTGGCCGTTCGTCGTCGGCCTGCTGGTATCCATGGGTGTCTCCGCGCTATTGGCCTTGATCATTGGTTTCTTCTGCGTTCGGCTGAATGAAGTGTATTTCGCCATGTTGACTCTGGCCTTTGGCATGATGGTTTTTGCTATTGCATACCAGTGGCGCTCAGTCACCAATGGCAGTGACGGACTAGCGGGCTTTTCCCTGGGCTCATTCGGGCTCGGGCTTGATCTGACTCTGGCGAATCCAGCTGTCTACTATCACGTGGTGCTAGCCATTGTTGTTATTGCCTCGGCGGTGCTATATCTGGTTTGTCGTAGTTCATTCGGCATGATTCTGAGAGCTATTCGCCAGAATCCTGAGCGGGTGTCATTTGCCGGCCTGAATGTGCGCACTTATCGGTTGGTGGCCTTCGTGATTGCAGGCTCTTTTGCTGGCTTGGCAGGTGGTCTGATTGCTCCGTTCCTTCGAGTTGCGAGCCCTGAACTGCTGCATTGGTCGATGTCTGCAGAGCCGATACTGATGGCTATTCTGGGTGGCACAGGCTACTTTTTGGGACCGTTCGTTGGCTCGGCGGTGTTTGTACTGCTGGAAACCTGGATAACCAGCTTTACCGAGTCCTGGATGCTTGTTCTCGGTATTATCCTCGCCCTGATGGTTATTTTCTTCCGCAAGGGCTTACTGGGCACCGTCCTTGACTGGTGGATGGAGATAAAGAAATGACTAATCCAATTCTCACAATATCAAACCTCACCAAACGTTTTGGCGGAAACGCTGCGGTTTCGAGCATCAATCTGGACGTCATGCGGAAGGAGACCATGGCTATCATCGGCCCCAACGGCGCTGGCAAAACGACGTTTTACAACATGGTTTCTGGCCGGATGCAGCCCTCTGAGGGCAATATCACGCTTGATGGTAAAAACATTACTGGCCTGCCACCCCATAAAATTAGCAAATTGGGAATTTCACGTTCTTTTCAGATCAACAACATTTTTCCTGAGATGACGGTTCAAGAAAACGTTGAAGTGGTGTTGTCGGCTTACCACGGCCACAGTCGCAAGCTGTTTAATATTGCCTCTCGTAACACCGGCATTCAGCAGGAAGCGGTAGAGCTCCTCAAGCGCCTGGGTGTCGATAGCCTCAAGGATCAACGTGCCGAGGTCATCAGTTATGGCGACAAGCGTCTGTTAGAGATAGCGATGGTTCTGGCGACGCGTCCAAAATTGGTTCTGCTGGACGAGCCAACGGCAGGAATGACGCCGGAGGAAACCCGACGAACCACAAGACTGATCAAAAGTCTGGCAAACAGTGGCGACTATACGTTCCTCATCACCGAGCATGATATGGATGTGGTCTTCGATTTAGCGGATCGCATTCTCGTCATGCACCGTGGTGAAAAGTTGTTTGCAGGCACTCCAGCGGAAGTGAAGAGCCACCCCGAGGTTCGACGTGCCTACTTGGGTGAGGAAGAAGACGAAGTGACCGAGGAGACCGGCGCATGATTCTTGATGTTCGCAATATCCAGACGTTCTATGGCGAAAGCCAAGCGCTTCAAGGCGTTACTCTTCAACTGGAAGAGGGTGAGACTGTTTGTCTACTCGGCCGGAACGGAGCCGGAAAGAGTACAACACTGAAAAGTATTATCGGCTTAACACCTCCTCGATCTGGTGAGGTGATCTTTAACGGCAAGCGAATTCAGGGTTTGCCGCCGCACCGAATTGCCCGTTCAGGCATTGGTTATGTGCCGGAGGATCGCCGGATTTTTCCCAGTCTGAGCGTCCGGGACAACCTCGAAGTGGCCGCTTATCAGCGCAGGGGGAGCGCCGCCCACTGGACAGTGGATAATATCCTCAAGAAATACGAAATGTTGGGAGAGCGAGAAGATCAAGACGGAGCGACTTTGTCTGGTGGACAGCAGCAAATGCTGGCGGTAGCTCGTTCGTTGATGACTCAGCCCAGGCTGTTGTTGCTGGATGAACCCAATGAGGGGCTGGCCCCGGTTATTGTGCAGCAGATCGGGGAGTTAATTGACGATCTTAGTCAGACAACGACCATAATATTCACTGACCAGAATGTTCGATTCGCACTGAAACATGCCCAGAGAGCCTACATTCTGGAAAAAGGGCAGGTTGTCCATCAAGCCACTAGTGACGAACTGCGAGCTGACCAGACCACTCAAGACAGATTCTTGTCGGTCGCGTAATTTGGCTTGGAATAATCGCCGCAGGAGCGGATATGATTGAAAATTATGAAGCGTTTCGCGGCGAATTGAGCCTGTCGAAGGAGGATGTGATCCGTGATGTTTACCGTCAAAACAAAGACCGCATAAGCATTAAAAAGGAGGCAACTGCGGTCAAAAACCTGACACGGATTATTGAGTCAACACTTCGACTGGCCAATTCCAAGGGTTTTCATGCGATGACATTGAGAGATTTGTGCGCCGATTCAGGGATGAGCATGGGCGGGTTATACGCCTACATTAGCAACAAAGCCGACCTGATTCATTTGATTCAAAGCCACGGTTTTATTATCACGCGCCGGACTCTTCTTCATTACACCAGCCAGGTCGAGGATATACGCGATCGATTGTTTGCCGCCATCAAGGCCCATCTATATCTGAGCGAACAAATGCGGGCCTGGTTCTATTTTTCCTACATGGAAGCAAAGAGTCTACCGGCTCCAGAAAAGCGTGACGCTGTTGCGATCGAACTTGAAATCGAAGAGATCTTTCTGGATTTGATTGAAGATGGCATCAAAGCAAAGATATACGAAGCAAAAAACGCACGTTTAGTTTCCCTAATGACAAAAGCCTTGTTGCAGGATTGGTATTTGAAACGCCGAAAATATCGTGATCAAGGCGTTGGCGTCGACGACTACGCTGTATTTGTGAGGGATGTGATTGAAAACTATTTGCTCTGGAAACGCTGAGTCTCCCCTGTGAGGACTATTAGTTTAGCGAACCCGAAATTTTTGTGTGAGCGCGCTTACATCAACGGAAAAAGGCTTCCCAAAAACGCAAAGTTGGCTGTTGCGCTTGTTCTTATCCAGCCATACTGAAACAATCCCGGGCATCACTTTCTATCACCCCCTATCACTATGGCCAACCATGCAACTATTAGTTCGTAATCTCGCCCGCACCACCACCGAACAGGAAATCCGCGAGCTATTTGAGGCACACGGCACCGTGACCGAGTGCACTCTGGTTCTGGATAAAGAAACCGGAAAATCAAAAGGGTTTGGTTTCGTTGAGATGCCCGACGCAAAACAGGCAAAATTAGCCAAGGCAAAGTTGCACGAGACGCGTCTGGGCACCAACAAAATACGGGTAAAAACGGCTCAGGAAAAATAACTAGCCAGAGTTTTAAGGCCCGGCTAATTCTTGAGAGCAGCCAGAATCTCAAACGAACGCAAGCGGTCTTGCTGGTTATAGAGATCGCAGGTGAAAAGAAGCTCGTCCGCCTGGGTGTGCTGCAAAAGCGTTTGCAGCTTTTGTTTGACGGTGTCGCCACTGCCAATCATTGCCAGGCCCAAAAAATCTCGCACGGTTTGCTCTTCCTGGGGATGCCACAGGCCATCCATGCTCGCCACTGGCGGGCGCATCTTCAGGCTCTGGCCACGGATTAACGACAGTATGCGTTGATAGGTGGTGGTGGCCAACAACTCGGCTTGCTCATCGGTGTCGGCCGCAACCAAGGGCACACCCAGCATTACATAGGGCTTGTCCAACAATTTCGACGGCTGAAACTGGCTGCGGTATATGTCTATAGCCTGCATCATCATGCGCGGCGCAAAATGCGACGCAAAGGCGTAAGGCAAACCCTTTTTTGCCGCCAGTTGTGCGCTGAACAAGCTGGAACCCAACAACCAGATCGGCACGTTGCTGTCCACACCCGGCATAGCCACGACCTTTTGGCCGGGTTGGCGCGGCCCCAGAAAGGCCTGCAGCTCTTCCACGTCCGCAGGGAAATCATCCACACTTCCGCTCAGGTGTTTGCGCAAAGCGCGGGATGTGAGTGGGTCAGTGCCTGGCGCACGGCCCAAGCCCAGGTCAATACGGCCCGGGTAGAGCGCCTCCAGAGTGCCGAACTGTTCGGCGATAACGATGGGCGCGTGGTTTGGCAGCATCACGCCCCCTGCCCCCACGCGAATTTTCTGCGTACCCGCCGCCAAATAACCAACCACAACCGCGGTGGCGGAGCTGACAATGGCGTCCATATTGTGGTGTTCGGCCACCCAGTAACGGTTGAAGCCTAACTGTTCTGCATGTTTGGCCAGCGTCAGTGAGCGCTGCAAAGCCGGCGCTGCGCCTTCATCGTTGTCTTTTGTGGAGGCTAAATCCAATACTGAAAACGCCACGTCGTGTATGTTCATTGCCAATCACCCTTTCACTTCATGCTGTTGCGATTTGAATAGCTCGCGTAATAGTAGCTAATTAATACAATAACACACCAACACGGGCAATAAGGCTTACAGACGGGACACTAAGGAACGGCACGCTCGACTATGCACTCGTAACCGCCCATTTCGAATTCACGGCAGATAAACGGGCGCTTCTGATAAATTGAGCAAGACATGGTGTTGCGGTCCAGCGCGGCGCACCAGCCGTCGTCCAGTCGGGCCATGGTGCGGCTGCCCCACTGGTCCGTTGCGATGAAACGCTCAGGCACGCCGGTCTCTGTAATCAGCATGACTTCGAGGCGACAGCAGCAGGCCTCGCAGCTTGAGCAGCTGATGGTGCTGTCTGGCAGGTTCTCGGCTTCAATCCTCATTAGAATGCGCCATTGTATTCTCCGCGGGCGTTGTGATCAGAGCAGCTCTTTACGCAGCTGCGACGGACTTTTGGGTGACAGCAAACCCGGTGCAACGTCAAACACGGTTTTGGCTCCAATCTCACCTGAGCGCGCCAGCCTGTAAACAGCCCGAGAGTAGGCTACCAGAACACTGGCGGTGAACTCGAGGTTACTGCCTAGAGCCAACGAGCACTCGATGGTCTGTTTGCTTTGGGTACCGGTATCGGTTTTACCTTCCGGCAAAATGGTTTCACCAAACAGACGGTTCAGTGACATCAGACCGGGGTCCCAGCCCACAGCCAAAAGCGCAATGTTGCCAGACTTTTGCGCGGCATCATCCTGTGCTGCAAAGTATTCATTCGCTTTTTCATGGGTGTCAAAACTGTCCACCGTGTTAAAAAACTGCGTCAGGTATGGCCCCTGTTCCGGTAGATCGGTTTTAGAGCCGCCACACAGAATCATCACATCCACTTCATCCTGATACTGCTCGACATCCGCCATACCGTATACCGGCACCTTTTGATCTAAAAGTGTCACGCTGGCAGAATCACGGCGGCTAAACACACAAATCAGCTCCATGTCCGAATTTTGTGCCAAAGACGCTTCCACGCCCCGGCCCAAGCTACCATAACCGGCAATGGCTACTCTTATCTGATCTGTCATGGTGATTGAATCCATTTTCTTAAAACGATTTTGTATGCGAGAACGCAGCTTCGAGGGCTTCGCAGACGCCTAGTTCGTAGGTAAGCGCATAAAATAAACCCATAAAATTAACACGATGATACGCGAACTTTCAGTCTGCATCAGAAAGTACCGTTTGGCACTTCCAAAAACGGATGACCGCGCCACCACAAAAGCCTTAAAAGTGCGCTTAAGCGCCATAACAGCATTGCTGTTATCATCTTAATTCAGAGATCTTACCAAGAGGGATTTATGGAAATTCAACGATTTGAAACAGGCACGCGGATGAGCCGCGTTGTTGTTCACAATCAAACCGTGTATCTGGCTGGCCAAGTCGGCAACGCCTCGGATGACGTAGCTGACCAAACCCGTGAAGCACTTGCCCGCGTTGATGCACTATTAAAGAGCGTTGGTTCTAGCCGTGAAGATTTATTGCAGGTGATCATCTGGCTGTCTGATATGGCTGACTTTGAGGCTATGAATTCGGTGTGGGACGCGTGGGTACCGGCTGGCCATGCCCCTGCCCGGGCTTGTGGTGAAGCACGCTTGGCAAGGCCTGAATTAAAGGTTGAATTGATCGTTACGGCCGCAGCAAGAGGCTGATTTGATAGAAGCCGCAGCATCATGCTGCGGCTCTGGAACTTGAACAGAAACAGCCTGAATTTCGACCGAGATAGCCGTTAAGGCCCTGCACCTGATCACTTTTCTGCGTCAGGATACCAGCAGATACACCGCCATCGGCACAGCTCCGATGAAGAGGCTATGGAACGTCTACGGCTTAACTCTTAAACCCTGAAGCGGGAAACGTTCTTGCTTAGGGTTTGGCCGATGGTTTCAATATGACCACTGTACACATCGTTCTCACTTGCGGCAGCGGCAGCTTCTTGGCCCTGGTCTGCGATGCGCGTGATTGAGGCGTTGAGCTCTTCGGTCACTGAGGTTTGCTCTTCAGAAGCCGTCGCAATTTGCATTGTCATCTGGCTAATGGACGTTATTGCATCAGCCACCCGGTTCAATGCATCCATAGCGTCCTGAGCTTTTTCCATGCTGACATTGGAGACAGCCTTGGACGCGTTCATCCCAGCGACGGCATCGTTAGCCCCCTTTTGCAGGCGCTCAATCATGCTGTTTATCTCTTTGGTGCTGGTCTGGGTTCTTTGGGCCAGATTTCGCACCTCGTCCGCTACCACGGCAAATCCGCGGCCGGCGTCGCCTGCACGGGCCGCCTCTATAGCAGCGTTCAGTGCCAGCAAATTGGTTTGTTCTGCAATTCCCTGAATCACTTCAAGCACCGAGGTAATCGAGGTTACATCTTTGCCCAAATTGTTGATGACTTCGGCTGCAGCATTCACTTCTTGCGCCAGTTTTCGCACCGCATCCCTGGATTGGCCGACGGTTTCCAATGAAGCCCGGCTTTCTTTATCGGCCGTATTAGCCGCATCGGCTGTTTGCTGAGCATTCTGGGCGATTTCACCTGCGGCCGCGGACATTTCGTTGATGGCAGCTGCCACCATATCCACTTCGGCTTGCTGGCCTTCAACGCTCAACCGGCTTGCGCTGGCGGTCTTTTTCAATGCGACCACATTCGTTGCGAGGTCATCACTGCCACTTAGAACATCGTGCACGACCACTTGAATATTTTCGATAAAGCTATTGAAGCTGCCCGCGAGTTCTCCGAATTCATCCTTGGCACTGGCATCCAGGCGCTGGGTTAAATCGGCCTCACCAGAGCTGATGTCTGCCATTGCAGAGTTCAAGCGCCGCACTGGGGCCATCAGTATTTTGATACCCGCGTGTAAAATGAACAGCGATACCAACAAACCCACGAGCGCAATGATCATCCCGGTCATGCGGGCGCTCTGCATGGGGGCGTTGATTTTGTCAACGTTCACAAAAGTGCCCAGATACCAGTCGACGCCTCGCGCATTCTTAATCGGGTGAAAAGCGACTCGCCACGCCACATCGCCTGACTCATAGAATTGACTAAGCCCGTCAAACTTGGGCGGCACGCCAATCAAATCTTTAATGTTTTCTCCGATCAACTTGCTGTCGGGATGGAACAGGACAACACCTTCATCATTAATCAGGCCCACGTAGCCAGTGTCTGCAAGCGTTATGGTACCAAGCATTTTTTTGATAGCGCTCAAGCTTATATCCGCACCTGCCACACCACCGTTACTTCCACCGCTAACAGGCGCCAGAGCGGTAATGATCATTTCGCCGCTCGACGCGTCGCGATATGGCTCGGTAAACGAAGCCTTACCTTCCGCCATGCCTTTTTTGTACCACGGGCGACCGCGGGGGTCGAAGCCAGCTGGGAGCGTTGCTTCCGCAGCCGTTGACTCCATCAGCATGCGACCCTCTTTATTACCGAGATACACATTAATAAAGCCACCGCCGGTAGAAACGGTTTGTAAAATATTACGCCTCTGCTCATCACTCTGTGCGTTTCCCAGACTTTCCGCCACAGCCTCTGTCATCACCAACCGGGTATTAAGCCATTCAGCGATACTGGACGTGTTCTTCGCCACAGCGTCTTTGGTCAGTGCGTCGACGTAGGTGCTCGTTGTGCTTTTCAGCCGCATGTCGCCAACAATGGTAATAGCGCCCATGACAAGCACTAATATTATGCCAAATGTGACCAAGAGCTTTTGCCCGAAAGTTAGTTGCACAGTATGTCCTCGTCTTTTTGGAGGCAGGTTATGAAGAGTACTCGTATAGGTATGGCTATCGGCAGGTGCCGCGATGTCTTTAGTGAATTCTACGACTGATTAAAGGCGAACCACAGCAACACAGAATCCCCTTGGTCTGTCAAAGATTGCAGCGGGCCGTTTGGCAAGACGATTGAATGCTCAAGCAGCTGTGGACTCATAATAAAGTTGGTATCTTTGTGACAGCGAAAGCTTACCCAGCAGGGGCAATACCAATTGGTGGTGGCCATGGGAATGTTGTTTTCCTTCATTACCATAGCTTCGTAGGTGGAGATTAACGTCGGATGTCGCCATATAAGAAGTATATTCGAATGACGCCGCATAGAGGAGCAACTAGGCACCGACTAGCGCCTCGTCTGTATTAGCGAATTGCGTCTTCCCGAACCACTGCCTCCGCCTGGGTGGGCGTCGCCGGATGTCCGGGCGTCTCCGCAAGCTCGTTGATGCCGCGCTTGCGGGGACGCCAGAACATGATCACGTTCCCTACAAGGATCAGGGCGACCCCGATCATGGCGAGCGATGTCCAATTGTAGCCCTCGAACACGGTCGAGATTGCAAGTGCGACGATTGGGAATAACACGGTTGCATAGCCCGCCCGTGCCGATCCGATCCGTGCGACAAGCACGAGGTAGGTGGTGAAGCCGACCACTGACCCGATCACCGCAAGATAGACCAGCGCTATCCAGTAAACCGGCTTCGTCGAGAGGATCACTGGCTGCCCGCTCGCTAGGATTAAACCCATCAGTGCGAGTGCACCGATGCCCATGCCCCAGCTGTTGGCGCTGACAGGTGTGATGCCCAGGCCGCTGTTTCGCCGCGATGCCATGTTCCCGAAAGAGAACATCAGCGTTCCAAACACGGCCCAGCCGATTCCCTTAAGCGTAGCGACGTCGAAGCTGGCAACGAGATCGGTCCAGAAGATCAGCACCAATCCGGTCGCGCCCACACTGCCCGCCAGAATAGTCTGTATTGTGATCCGATCGCCAAAGAGCAGCCGTGCGTTGATCGCATTGAAGATTGACGCCAGCGAGAAGACAATCGACACCAGCCCCGACGGGATCAGCGCGGAGGCTTTGTAAAGACCGATGAAATTAAAACAGAATAGGCAAAGGGCCTGAAGAACAACGAAACGCCAGATGGTCGGGCGCTTAAGCCGCCGCATCAGCGCGAGCCCAGCCAGCATGATCAGCCCGGCCAGCGCGGAACGGAAAAAGATGGACACGATGGTCGGTACCTCACCGATCTGTGCCGCGATACCGATCCAGGTAGTCCCCCAAATGAGAACAGTGGTTATAAACAGCGTTATATTGTTCATAGTAGGCCTTCAACTTTCTCTTGATGGCACTACGCTAACCTCTTTTCCTATTCGAGTTTTGCACATTCTTGCGGTATTTTTTTATGAATTAACCCATTGCGATTATGCTTTGGTAAGCTTGAATCATGCTTCGAACAGTTGAACATTTCCTTGGCCGCTCAAACGCCGAAAATCTCGCCACCAAGATGAGCCTGGGCGCGGGGTGCAGTGTCGCAATCTGGGAAAACCAGAACGATCACGTACGATACGAAGCACCGCATAATCATACCCTCAGTCTGTACCTGAAGGGTGGGACAGGAACACGACGGCTCGATGCTGGCAAGGTATCCGGCTGGCCCGGCGCGGTCTGCATCATGCCTGCGGGACAAAGTTCGGAGTGGGAGATCACCAAACGGTTCCGCTTCGTTCATCTCTACCTTTCAGACGAAAGGCTGCGCAGTATGTTCTCGGAAGCTCATGACTGCGACGCCCGCCAGCTTGATCTCACCGAGGCCAACTTCGTCGACAAGCCAAACGTCGCGCAACCGCTTGCCGAACTCGCCCGCGCCGCAATGTCGAACAACATGCTTCACGCGGAAGGCGCACTGACGGATCTGATCGGGGTGCTTCCAGGTCGCAAGGCACGCCTCCTCGGGGGTCTCGCGCCTCATGTATTGCGCCGAGTGGAGGATTATATCGAAGCCTATCTCGCCACGACCATTCATCTTAAGGACCTTGCGCTGCTGGCCAACATGTCCGAGTTTCACTTTCATCGGATGTTCCGTCTCGTGCGTGGTTGTCCACCCCACGCGTGGATTACCAGGCAGCGAGTACGTCGTGCGAAGCAGCTCCTGCGCTCGGACACACCGGTTGCAGAAATTGCCGTTGATTGTGGCTTTTCGAGCCAGAGCCATCTGACCCGAGTTTTCCGTAATCAGACCGGCCGAACGCCAGCACAATTCCGCAAACTCCTTCGCGATACGTGACGTTACTCAGCGATTCGTGCGACATGGTGCGCGTGCGCAACCCTCGCCCTGGGCTTGCTACGCAGTCGCATGTTCTCGACAGAAGGTGGGATTCGTGAAGACCCCGCTACCGGAAGCGCTGCAGCAGCGTTGGCAGGATATCTCGCGGCGGCTATGCCAGGCTCTGGTCTATGGTGCTGGGAAATCCACCAGGGCATAGAGATGGACCGGCCCAGCCAAATCTTCGCCGAGGCAAAACGCAGCCTTAATGCTACGCAGATCCGTATTGCTGGGCAGGCAGTGATCATTGGTAGCGGTAGACTTCATCCAGGATCGGCAAACCCTTAATGACGCCTAAGTCATTGGGTAATCCCCCCCATTTTCAGAGGGGCAAATTTCTAACTCAAAGCATTAGACACGCCCAACACGAAACCTCGATCGCGTGGCTGCAATACTATGCAGTTGAGCGTGCATTTCGTACTTGTGAAAAGGCCGCTTGCTACAGGTCAGGTGTTCGCCGCTACTGTTGTTCCTGCTGTCCCGACGCGGACGTCGCTCGGCTCCTGTTCCATGAGTTGGCCGATGGTCTGACCGACCTTCAGCACCGCCATCTCCACTTTGCGAGTGGGCAGGTTGGCGAAGTTCATCCGAATGCAGTTACGGTATTTTCCCGTCGCCGAGAAAATATTGCCGCTCGCCACTTGTACGTTTTGGGCTTCCAGCAGGCGGTTGAGGGCATAGGTGTCGAACTCTTCCGACAGTTCGATCCACAGCGTAAACCCCCCCTGGGGTTGGCTGACTCGGGTGCCCGCCGGGAAATAGCGGTTGACCCATTCGCTCATCAGGTCGCCGTTGCGCTTGTATTGTTTGCACATACGGCGCAGGTGCTGGAGGTAATTGCCCTTGGCGATGAATTCGGCAATCGCCAACTGGGGTTGTGTCGCCGTGGTGCCCGAGCCAATGTATTTCATGTGCAGCACCTGCGGCAGGTAGCGTCCCGGGGCGATCCAGCCGACTCGAAGGCCGGGTGCCACTGTCTTGGAAAATGAACTGCACAGCAAAACCCGATTGTCCTCATCAAAGGACTTCAGTGAGCGCGGCCGCGGATAGCGATGTGATAGATCACCATAGATATCGTCTTCAATGATCGGCACGTCAAAACGCTGGGCCAGGCGGACAAGCTTGAGCTTGCGATCGTCGGGCATGATGTAGCCCAGGGGGTTGTTACAGTTGGCAGTCAATTGGATAACTTTGATCGGCCATTGCTCCATGGCCATTTCCAAGGATTCCAGGTTGATGCCAGTGACAGGGTCAGTGGGAATCTCCAGTGCCTTGAGGTCGGCGGCCTTGAGGATTTGCGTGATGCCGTGATAGCTCGGCGAGGCAATGGCAACGATGTCGCCGGGCACGCAAACCGCGCGTATGGCGGTAGACAGGGCTTCCTGGCAACCGCTGGTGACGATTATGTCGGCCGGGGTCAGGCTGCAGCCCGAATCAATGGACAGCCGAGCGATTTGTTCACGCAATGCCAATACGCCCTGGATGTGGTTGTACTGCAGGCTTACGCTGTCACTGCGCCGGCTGATACGGGCCATTGTAGTCAGCAGCGGCTTGAGGGTGGGCGCGGTTATATCCGGCATGCCGCAACCCAACTGAACAATACTGGCACTCTGATCGAAGCGCATCAGCTCCCGAACCATGTCCCATTGGGAAATGTTCACCGGCCGCAAGATCGGACGGTCCATTTGCGGTAATGGCGCCACTCGCCTGTCGGCGGGAACGAAGTAACCCGACCTGGCGCGCGGTATCGCCAGCCCGGAACATTCCAATACACGGTAGGCCTGTTGCACGGTTGTCAGGCTGACACCGTGCTCATGGCTGAGGGCACGTACAGAGGGTAGACGCTCGCCAGGCCCGTACAGGCCCTGCTCGATGCGGCTGCTGATGAATTTGGCGAGGTTCAGATAAAGAGTCATAACTCTGACTGTAGCTTTTCGTTTGTTGCTTGAAAAGCGACAGATAGGGGGGTTTTTAAAATTTTTATACGAAAAAAGGCAGTCTGTATTTAAAAAATTCATCACTTCTGTATCTGTAATACACCTCGGTGCCTTGGGATAATATGTCCTATAAAGATCCGCAAGTTCCTGGCGCCGCTGACGCTGATCGATGGAGCGTGACAATGCAGAACCTCGATTACTACTCGATCATTTTGTTCGTGATCGCCACATGCGTCACGCCAGGGCCTAACAACGTGATGTTGATGTCATCGGGGGCGAATTTCGGGATGGGCCGCACGATTCGGCATCTGGCAGGGATCAACATCGGTTTTCCGCTAATGTTGGTGGCAGTCGGGCTGGGCGCTGGGGCAATTTTTCGGCAATACCCGTGGCTGCAGGACGGACTGAAAGTGATAGGCGCGGTGTACCTGCTGTATCTGGCCTACCAGATAGCCAGCGCCCCCGTGGTGGACATGGATGATCAGTCGGGCAAACCCTTGGGATTCGCCGCTGCGGCGTTGTTTCAGTGGGTCAACCCGAAAGCCTGGGTTATGGCCGTGGGCGCGGTACTGGCCTTCACCTCGCCCTTGGGGCCCTTCAGTGTGCAGGTTTTACTAATTGCTCTGCTGTTCTTTTTGTTCGGTTCACCCTGTTCATTGCTTTGGGTATTTTTTGGACAGTATTTGCGACGTTTCCTGACTCGGCCGCAGTGTTTAAAGGCGTTCAATATCACCATGAGCCTGGTGCTGTTGATATCGTTGATTCCGGTTCTAAGAGGCCTGCCATTCCCGCAATGGGGGTCTTGAACCCACAGAAAAGTTGTCAAGACGCAACCGGTGCGATCAATCTACACCCGGCGGCGCCCACGTATCGAGGCCTGGGCAGCCAGCACTACGCGATCTACTACAACGATGAAACCTACGGTCCGACCTGCCATCACCTGGCGCCTTCGGTCGACAGCGGGCAGATTATCGATGTCGCGCGCTTCCACGTAGCGCGGGCCGAGACCGCATCGTCGTTGCGTTTGCACGTGGGCGCTGACGCGATGGGTATGAGAGGGTTTTATGTTTGAGTTTTCGAGTTTCGCTGCCGCACTGGGGGTTTACGTGATCGGCACCGCCAGCCCGGGGCCAGGCAACCTGGCGATTGCCAATACCTCGCTCAATTACGGGCGCACACCGGGCCTGGCATTGGCCGCCGGGGTCATTTCCGGGTCGTTGTGCTGGGGTGCAATGACAGCTGCCGGTGTTTCGGCGCTGTTGCTGTCCAACCTGCAGGTGCTGGTGTGGTTGAAGATATTGGGCGCCTGCTATCTGTTCTTCCTGGCCGGGAAGTCGATCCGCAGTGCGCTGGCGCACAACGCCGTGATCGTCGCGCGTACGCAGGACAAACAGACGCGCAACCTGGGCTTCTATTTGCAAGGGCTGGGCATTCACTTGACCAACCCCAAGGCGACCTTGACCTGGTTCACCGTGACCACTGTCGGGCTGAGTGCCAGCGCGCCGATCTGGGCCAGTTTTATCCTGGTGGCGAGCTGTGCGGTTTTGGGGGGCGTGATTTTCTGCACTTATGCACTGGCCTTCTCCGCGCATTCGGCGGAACGGTTTTTCATCCGTACCCGTAAATCGTTCGGGCTGATTTGCGCTGCCTTTTATTCGATGGTGGCCATCGGTTTTCTCAGCTCGTTGTTCTGAGGCACTGGTAGAAATTTCAGCCATAAAGCGAGAGACTATAATGCACTTCCGGGCACTAACTCGGCAATTGCCTGACTGTAGTGAAAACAGTCAGTGCAGCTCATCCCGGTTATCGGGGGCAGTAGAGCCAAGCGTATCAAACTCACCGTTGCCTTCGGGCTTTATATCTTCTGCATTTCTGGTCACCGTCTTATTAATCGGCATGCTTAACATGAGTTTTGCTGAGCTTTCGACGTCAAAATCAACCAGCTCAATGCGCTCAATGCGCTCAATGCGCTCAATTAGGATGCTTCGAGCGTCGAATTTTTGCTGGGTTATATCCGTAATTGGAAATGAAAAATTCGCGCTTTCTCCTGCACGCATCTCCTTATTCCGCAATGTATCTATTGTTTCTCCGTTTCGCGAATACGCTCTTACGCCGTCTGGGCGAGCCATATTATTTGACACGGTCAGACCATCAATTTTTTCGTTAGTTTTACTGAATACCTCGATGGTGTGACCTTCTATATTGTTCTCTGCGCCATGTGTTGATAGCGACATTTGTATTATCGTAGGCTGCCCAACCTGTATTCGGGTTTCGTAAGCTTTTATCCACGCTGAATACTTCGGTACCAAGCCAATGCTAAGTTGGAGATCAACGTTTTTTTTGCTATTCGTATCGGTCTTTAAAAATTTAATCGTCCACTCGCCAGGCTTTGGATCAACTATTCTTGGAAACCCCCATTGGTTTACACGTGCTTTAGGAGGGGAATTTCTAGAAGGAATAAAATAACCTTTGCCAGAAGAGCTTGACATGGTCATTTTTGCTTTTTGCGGTGCCACGTTGCCCAGGGCTATCAGTGGATACGCGGAAATCACATCATACAGGGGCGTCATGCGGTAGGCAGATCCGGGCTCAATGAACAGGCTGAAGTTTTTGGCGTGGCCGTCAATGGCTGCCAGCAACCAGAACAGAATCTGCGCCTTGAAGAACAGCTCTCGATCTTTTCTGGCTTGCTGGGAGCCAAGTAGAAGTTTCATCCCATCCTTGATGCCCGGGCCGCCGTCACTTTCGTACTTTATCGCTAGCGCTACACCAAGTGTCTGACAAAAATCCTCTTGGGGTAGTCGCATCAACCAGGTGTTGTCCTGCGACCTTAGCCGCGCCAGGGTCGCGGGCAATACGCGGCATCAGTTGTATCTTTTTATAGTAGCGTATCGACCGACAGACAGGCCGGTACGCCGGGCGGCCCAGCACGGCGCAGCCGGGTAGCCAGCCATCAAACGCTTTTGCCTTGGCGTAGCCAAGCCCAACCGGCGATTTCGGCCACCGCCGCGGCCGCACAAGCCGCGGCGGTGGCCAGGTAGGAGCGGGTCATCGAACAGGTTCGGCCGCTCCCACCAAGCGACAGCCACCCCAGATCAACACGGCGAATACCAGATGCGGAATGATCGCCGCGACAATCAGCTTGGGTGTCACCGCCAAACCGAGAAAGCCCCAGTCGGCAATGGGCATGAAGATCACCAGTGCTGAAAGCCAAAGCGCGGCCGCCAGATACAGAGCTGGTATGAAGCGGATCGCGGGTGAGAGCCGCACATAGACCAGAGTCCAGAAGATTACCCAGACGGCATGGAAGACGAAGCCCACAGGTAGAGGGAGGGTGGTGCCGAAGATCGACTCGGCGAACGCCAGACCCAGCGGTTCGGGTAATGGCGAGATGCCGTTTTTGATCGCGACGAGCATGAGCACGGCAGCAATGATGGCCGTGACGAAGCCGACGCCAATAACCTTGAGGTCGCGTTGAATATTCATGTTGTGTCCTTTTCGGTTGTTTTGGATGTCTCGGCGCAGGCGGGACCTGTGGTGGACCCCTGAGTCAAGACATTAATTGACTGGGTTTAAGTTGTGCATTCGACTTCACTTGCAGCTGGCCGGCGCTGCCCCGTGTTTGCCTTTGCTTTGGCTGTTGCCGTTGTGTCTGATCTGGCTTCTGCGGTG
>NZ_AAXY01000002.1 GCF_000169375.1 Marinobacter sp. ELB17 | reverse complement strand
GGGAGTATTTCGATAAGAAATACCAAGTCAACGACTCGTCAAGAAGTGAGTTTTTGTCTTGAGCAGATTTAAGATCTTCGGATCTTGTATGATTTAAACTGAAGAGTTTGATCATGGCTCAGATTGAACGCTGGCGGCAGGCTTAACACATGCAAGTCGAGCGGAAACGATGGTAGCTTGCTACCAGGCGTCGAGCGGCGGACGGGTGAGTAATGCTTAGGAATCTGCCTAGTAGTGGGGGATAGCCCGGGGAAACTCGGATTAATACCGCATACGCCCTACGGGGGAAAGCAGGGGATTCGTTCTCTTCGGAGAGTGGACCTTGCGCTATTAGATGAGCCTAAGTCGGATTAGCTTGTTGGTGGGGTAATGGCCTACCAAGGCAACGATCCGTAGCTGGTCTGAGAGGATGATCAGCCACATCGGGACTGAGACACGGCCCGAACTCCTACGGGAGGCAGCAGTGGGGAATATTGGACAATGGGCGCAAGCCTGATCCAGCCATGCCGCGTGTGTGAAGAAGGCTTTCGGGTTGTAAAGCACTTTCAGCGAGGAGGAAGGCCTCAAGATTAATACTCTTGAGGATTGACGTCACTCGCAGAAGAAGCACCGGCTAACTCCGTGCCAGCAGCCGCGGTAATACGGAGGGTGCAAGCGTTAATCGGAATTACTGGGCGTAAAGCGCGCGTAGGTGGTTATGTAAGCGAGATGTGAAAGCCCCGGGCTCAACCTGGGAACGGCACTTCGAACTGCATGGCTAGAGTGTGGTAGAGGGTAGTGGAATTTCCTGTGTAGCGGTGAAATGCGTAGATATAGGAAGGAACACCAGTGGCGAAGGCGGCTACCTGGACCAACACTGACACTGAGGTGCGAAAGCGTGGGGAGCAAACAGGATTAGATACCCTGGTAGTCCACGCCGTAAACGATGTCAACTAGCCGTTGGGGATCTTGAATCCTTAGTGGCGCAGCTAACGCACTAAGTTGACCGCCTGGGGAGTACGGCCGCAAGGTTAAAACTCAAATGAATTGACGGGGGCCCGCACAAGCGGTGGAGCATGTGGTTTAATTCGACGCAACGCGAAGAACCTTACCTGGCCTTGACATGCAGAGAACTTTCCAGAGATGGATCGGTGCCTTCGGGAACTCTGACACAGGTGCTGCATGGCCGTCGTCAGCTCGTGTCGTGAGATGTTGGGTTAAGTCCCGTAACGAGCGCAACCCCTATCCCTAGTTGCTAGCAGGTAATGCTGAGAACTCTAGGGAGACTGCCGGTGACAAACCGGAGGAAGGTGGGGATGACGTCAGGTCATCATGGCCCTTACGGCCAGGGCTACACACGTGCTACAATGGCGCGCACAGAGGGCTGCAAACCCGCGAGGGGGAGCCAATCTCACAAAACGCGTCGTAGTCCGGATCGGAGTCTGCAACTCGACTCCGTGAAGTCGGAATCGCTAGTAATCGTGAATCAGAATGTCACGGTGAATACGTTCCCGGGCCTTGTACACACCGCCCGTCACACCATGGGAGTGGATTGCACCAGAAGTAGTTAGTCTAACCTTCGGGAGGACGATTACCACGGTGTGGTTCATGACTGGGGTGAAGTCGTAACAAGGTAGCCCTAGGGGAACCTGGGGCTGGATCACCTCCTTAAACGATGTCGAACGCTTCGGTCAGAGTCCACACGAATTACTTGGTTGATTAATTAAAGAGAGCAAAGGGTCTCGACCGACCCGCTGAATTAGCGCGACAGATTGTTGAGTCTGGCAAGGCGCGGATGGAGCGAATACGGGAGCGTACATGAGTACGTGACCGACTGAGCGAGAGCCGCAACGCAGTCCAGGCACAATAAGATGGTGTGATAATTGGGTCTGTAGCTCAGTTGGTTAGAGCGCACCCCTGATAAGGGTGAGGTCGGTGGTTCAACTCCACCCAGACCCACCAAAATCGTCCAGCTCGGCGTTATCGAATGACTTGCATAGAAAACTATGCGGCGACATCCGATGCCTTGATCTGAACGATTTCCGAGTACGACTCTAGAGTCAGAAACGAACGCGGATGCGCCGGACAGATTTTGTTAATCTAGGCGCAGCGTAAGCGAGTTAAGGAGTGACCAAGGGGTCATGACTGACGCGAGCGAGGGCTGCAACGACGAGTAACAAAAGCTGGACAAGCAGACGGGGCTATAGCTCAGCTGGGAGAGCGCCTGCCTTGCACGCAGGAGGTCAGCAGTTCGATCCTGCTTAGCTCCACCATTATACAGATGGTTCGAATAACCTGAAAATCCTGAATTCCCTGGCTTCGGTCAGTGTACAGAAAAAAGTGTTTCAGTTTAGCGTCCGCTAAGTCTGAAGTTCTTCTTTCTGATCACTGGGTCAGATTTGCTCTTTAACAAATTGGATGAGATAGAACACGAATACTTTTCTCTACGGTCTTTGAGGAAAGTGTTCAAGTGATAACGATTTTTTCAAGCGTTATCCGGTGTTGTCGTTGAAGTGGTTGTGTATGACTTCGAGTGACTATCTCTAATCGGTTCCACCTGGAACGTCTTGGCTTAGGCCGGGATGATTTTGTGTGGTTCTACTTAGAGTCAGTTGTCTTGGGGTTATATAGTCAAGCAACTAAGCGCATACGGTGGATGCCTAGGCAGTCAGAGGCGATGAAAGACGTGGAAGCCTGCGATAAGGTTCGGGGAGCTGGCAAACGAGCTGTGATCCGGACATTTCTGAATGGGGAAACCCACCCGATCTAGGTCGGGTATCTTACACTGAATACATAGGTGTAAGAGGCGAACCGGGAGAACTGAAACATCTAAGTACCCCGAGGAAAAGAAATCAACCGAGATTCCCTAAGTAGCGGCGAGCGAACGGGGACTAGCCCTTAAGCTAGACAACGGGTAGGAGAAGGCTCTGGAAAGTGCCGCCATAGTGGGTGATAGCCCTGTATCCGAAACCTGAGTCTAGTGAAATCGAGTAGGACGGGGCACGAGAAACCTTGTCTGAATATGGGGGGACCATCCTCCAAGGCTAAATACTCCTGACTGACCGATAGTGAACCAGTACCGTGAGGGAAAGGCGAAAAGAACCCCTGTGAGGGGAGTGAAATAGATCCTGAAACCGTATGCGTACAAGCAGTCGGAGCAGACTTGTTCTGTGACGGCGTACCTTTTGTATAATGGGTCAGCGACTTATGTTCAGTGGCGAGGTTAACCGTTTAGGGGAGCCGTAGGGAAACCGAGTCTGAATAGGGCGAATTAGTCGCTGGGCATAGACCCGAAACCGGGCGATCTATCCATGAGCAGGTTGAAGGTTGAGTAACATCAACTGGAGGACCGAACCCACTGTCGTTGAAAAGCCAGGGGATGACTTGTGGATCGGAGTGAAAGGCTAATCAAGCCCGGAGATAGCTGGTTCTCCCCGAAAGCTATTTAGGTAGCGCCTCGGACGAATACCACAGGGGGTAGAGCACTGTTTCGGCTAGGGGGTCATCCCGACTTACCAACCCGATGCAAACTCCGAATACCTGTGAGTACTATCCGGGAGACACACGGCGGGTGCTAACGTCCGTCGTGAAGAGGGAAACAACCCAGACCGCCAGCTAAGGTCCCGAAATTCCAGTTAAGTGGGAAACGATGTGGGAAGGCTCAGACAGCTAGGAGGTTGGCTTAGAAGCAGCCATCCTTTAAAGAAAGCGTAATAGCTCACTAGTCGAGTCGGCCTGCGCGGAAGATGTAACGGGGCTCAAACTGGATACCGAAGCTGCGGCTGCATACTTTGTATGCGGGGTAGGGGAGCGTTCTGTAAGCCTGCGAAGGTGAGTTGAGAAGCTTGCTGGAGGTATCAGAAGTGCGAATGCTGACATGAGTAACGACAATGCGAGTGAAAAACTCGCACGCCGGAAGACCAAGGGTTCCTGCGCAACGCTAATCGGCGCAGGGTGAGTCGGCCCCTAAGGTGAGACCGAAAGGTGTAATCGATGGGAGACGGGTTAATATTCCCGTACCTTGAATCACTGCGATGGAGAGACGGAGAAGGCTAGGTAAGCCGGGCGACGGTCGTCCCGGTTTAAGCGTGTAGGGAGGGGACTTAGGCAAATCCGGGTCCTCAATTCTGAGACGTGATGACGACTGCCCATGTGGCGGGAAGTTATTGATGCCATGCTTCCAGGAAAATCTTCTAAGCTTCAGGTGATTTGAGACCGTACCCCAAACCGACACAGGTGGTCAGGTAGAGAATACCAAGGCGCTTGAGAGAACTCGGGTAAAGGAACTAGGCAAAATGGTGCCGTAACTTCGGGAGAAGGCACGCTGGTGGTATGTGACACCCCTCGCGGGTTGAGCAAAAGCCAGTCGAAGATACCAGGCCCCTGCGACTGTTTATTAAAAACACAGCACTGTGCAAACACGAAAGTGGACGTATACGGTGTGACGCCTGCCCGGTGCCGGAAGGTTAATTGATGGGGTTAGCATTCGTGCGAAGCTCTTGATCGAAGCCCCGGTAAACGGCGGCCGTAACTATAACGGTCCTAAGGTAGCGAAATTCCTTGTCGGGTAAGTTCCGACCTGCACGAATGGCGTAACGATGGGGGCGCTGTCTCTACCCGAGACTCAGTGAAATTGAAATCGCCGTGAAGATGCGGTGTATCCGCGGCTAGACGGAAAGACCCCGTGAACCTTTACTATAGCTTCACAGTGAACTTTGAACATGTTTGTGTAGGATAGCTGGGAGGCATTGAAGCGTGAACGCCAGTTTGCGTGGAGCCAACCTTGAAATACCAGCCTGGCATGTTTGAGGTTCTAACTCGGTCCCCTTATCGGGGATGAGGACACTGTGTGGTGGGTAGTTTGACTGGGGCGGTCTCCTCCTAAAGCGTAACGGAGGAGCACAAAGGTGGGCTAAGTACGGTCGGACATCGTACGGTTAGTGTAATGGCACAAGCCCGCTTGACTGCGAGACAGACACGTCGAGCAGGTACGAAAGTAGGTCATAGTGATCCGGTGGTTCTGTATGGAAGGGCCATCGCTCAACGGATAAAAGGTACTCCGGGGATAACAGGCTGATACCGCCCAAGAGTTCACATCGACGGCGGTGTTTGGCACCTCGATGTCGGCTCATCACATCCTGGGGCTGAAGCCGGTCCCAAGGGTATGGCTGTTCGCCATTTAAAGTGGTACGCGAGCTGGGTTTAGAACGTCGTGAGACAGTTCGGTCCCTATCTGCCGTGGACGTTGGAGATTTGAGGAAAGCTGCTCCTAGTACGAGAGGACCGGAGTGGACGAACCTCTGGTGTTCGGGTTGTCACGCCAGTGGCATTGCCCGGTAGCTATGTTCGGATAGGATAACCGCTGAAAGCATCTAAGCGGGAAGCCCCTTCCAAGATGAGATCTCCCTGGGCCCTAGAGGCCCCTGAAGAGCCGTTCAAGACCAGGACGTTGATAGGTCGGGTGTGTAAGCGCTGCGAGGCGTTGAGCTAACCGATACTAATTGCTCGTGCGGCTTGACTATATAACACCCAAGACAATTGGGTTTGACACAACACGGATAACGACGAAAAAATCAATATCACGGCCCAAAAGCCAGTTCTATCTCATCCCCCAGTGATCAACCGTTTTGTCTGACGACCATAGCGGCCTGGTACCACCTGATCCCATCTCGAACTCAGAAGTGAAACAGGCCTGCGCCGATGGTAGTGTGGTTCGCCCATGTGAGAGTAGGTCATCGTCAGACTCTTATTGATAAATGCCCCGATAGCGCAAGCCGTCGGGGCTTTTTTTTGTCTGAGAAAAATAGGGACGGATTTCAAATCCGTCCCCGGTGAAAGGTAAGGGACAGACTTCAAGTCTGTCCCTGGTCTGTCTCGGTGATATACTGTCGGCTCAAAGCCAATAAGCCTGATGGAGTTGCTGCATGTCTGCCAATGATCACCTCGTCATATTTGACACCACTCTGCGCGATGGCGAGCAAAGCCCTGGCGCTACCATGAACAAGGCCGAAAAGCTGCGCATTGCCAAAGCGCTGGAAAAATTGCGTGTTGACGTCATTGAAGCCGGCTTTGCCATAGCCAGTCAGGGCGATTTCGAGGCGATCAAAGGGATCGCAGAAACCATCAAAGACTCCACAATATGCAGTCTGGCTCGCGCCATTGATGGTGACATTGATCGGGCTGCCGAGGCTGTGCGCCCGGCAAATCGCAGTCGCATTCACACCTTTATAGCAACGTCCCCTATCCATATGAAGCACAAGCTGAATATGGCGCCTGACGAGGTGGTAGAGCAGGCCGTGCGCGCGGTTAAACGCGCGCGTAATCACGTTGCCGATGTAGAATTTTCCTGCGAAGACGCGGGTCGTTCCGAGTTGGATTTTCTGTGCCGCATTATTGAGGCGGCGATTGACGCCGGTGCTACAACCATCAATATTCCGGACACCGTGGGTTACGCTATACCCCATCAGTTCGGCAACACCATGGCTCAGTTGCTGAACCGCATTCCCAACGCCGACAAGGCTATTTTCTCGGTTCATTGCCACAACGACTTGGGGCTTGCCGTTGCCAACTCTTTGGCGGCTGTGTCCCAGGGCGCACGCCAGGTTGAATGCACTATTAATGGTTTGGGCGAGCGCGCTGGTAACGCTTCCCTGGAAGAGATTGTTATGGCAGTGCGTACCCGTCAGGACTACTTCAATCTTGATACCCGCATAGACGCCACTTACATCGTTCCGGCCTCCCGTTTGGTATCGACCATTACCGGTTTCCCGGTACAGCCTAACAAAGCGATTGTAGGCGCCAACGCCTTTGCCCACGAGTCCGGTATTCACCAGGACGGCGTACTCAAGCATCGCGAAACCTATGAAATCATGAGGGCTGAAGACGTTGGCTGGCACACCAACAGCCTGGTGATGGGTAAGCATTCCGGCCGCAATGCATTCCGCACGCGGTTGCTAGAGCTGGGCATCCAGTTTGGTACCGAAACCGAGTTGAATGAGGCTTTTGCCCGCTTCAAAGCGCTTGCGGATCTGAAGCACGAGATTTTTGACGAAGACTTGCAGGCTATTGCCAGCAACACCCGTCAAAAAGATCAGTTAGGGCGCTTCGGATTGGTGTGCATGAAAGTGTGCTCGGAAACCGGTGTTATTCCGAAAGCCGATCTGACGATCACCATGGATGACAAAGAGCACCGTGTGCAGGCGGAAGGCAGTGGCCCGGTAGATGCGACATTCAAAGCCATTGAGTCGTTGGTGGATTCCGGTTGCAAGCTTCAGCTTTACTCGGTGAACAACATCACCAGTGGTACTGATTCACAAGGTGAGGTTACGGTTCGCCTTGAGCGCGGTGGTCGCATTGTTAATGGCGTAGGGGCAGACACTGACATCATTATTGCGTCGGCTAAAGCTTACATAGCTGCGTTGAATTTGATCAGTGCGGGCGGCATACGGCACCATCCGCAAGAAGCTGATGTATAGCAGTTATAAAAATACGTTTGAATAATTTGGCAGGATGTTAATGCACACCCACGAGGCGGAACGGCAATTCTATTTGGCGATGGCTGGCGTGCAGCTCTGGTATGCTCGCGAGCCGCTGCCGGGTGCAGCGCCTAGCCCTGAATTCGTGTTTCCGTTAGAGCGCGCTTTAACGACCCCGGTGTTGCCAATGCCTGCCGGAAACCCGTCTGCGCCCGTTCACGCGCCTTCTTCGGCCCACTTACCGAAAGCCAAGCCGTTGCGCCGGGCAGATCCCGCGGCAGCCGCCCGTATTGCCGATCTGCAGTCGTTGATGAAGGCGGGAAAGACCGAGGCTCACCAGCTCAATCGCCGCCCCGAGCCGGTAGAAGATGTTCCTGCCAGCACCCGTCGGGCTCCTGACCCGACGCCCGCCCCTGTTATGGACGCGTCGCCGCCGGTGGAAATTGCTCCTGTGCCAGCGGCGCTCTCGCCAACAATGCGCCATCCTGATCCGGTTGTGCCAACAGCCGATCCTCTAAAGGTTACCCTGGCGTTGTGGCAGGGCCGCAATGTCAGCCTGGTAGCGGCACTCTCGAACGACGCCAGCGTCAAGTTGCAACAAGCGCTGGCGCACAATATTTTGCGCAGCCTCGGCGAAAAGGAACCGAGTGAGAACGTAGCCGTACACTGGCCGGTGTTTAACAACCTTCTGGTGCCTGGCAACCAGCCACAGGATCTGGTTGGCGTTTTGAAACCGATTTTATCCGGTTTGAACGCCCAACATCTGATCGTGCTGGGTGTGACTGCAGACGACCGGGTAAGCGCTGATTATACCGGGAGCCCCGTGCCGTCCTGGCTAGCGGAAGCATTGCCGACGTTAAAGCAGCCGCTGATGGCTTTCCGGTTCAGTCTTGCCGAACTTGCAGCGCAGTCTCAGTACAAGAGGGACCTGTGGAGTGCCATCAGGGAATGGGTGAGCTGAATCATGGGCGACCGGACTAATGCGTATCAGCAGGTGGCTCAGGGCGACCTGGTTATAGACACCTTGAATCCGGAAGAGCTGCCGGCAATCCTTGAAATAGAGCGCGGCTGCCATTCCAATCCCTGGTCCGCAGGTATCTTTGAAGATTGCTTCAAGTCCACTTACCGACTGTGGGCGGCGCGCCGTAATGGTGAGCTTGCTGGCTACGCGGTGGTGACTTATCAGTATGATGAAGCTCACCTGCTGAATCTTTGCGTAGCGCCGGCGGCGCGCGGCCTGGGTGTCGCGCGGCGGCTGTTACAGTATCTGATTGCACGGTCTGGCCACGACGGTATGCAGCTGTTGCTGCTGGAGGTTCGCCACAGCAACCGGCCTGCCTACCGCTTGTATTGCTCTGAGGGTTTTGAACAGGTTGGTGTGCGCCCGGATTATTACCCTGCGCCCAATGGCCGTGAAAACGCTCGGGTGATGACGCGCCCCTGTTTGCTCTAAGCCACTGCACCGGGGTTCGCGTATAAACGCCTTAAGCCCTATAATGATGCCCTTTTCAGCACTTTCTATTCAGGTTGTCTTGTTACTATTTATTCAGGTCGTTTTGATACTATGTCGAATCCTTCCCAGCTCTCAACGGAAGTGGCTAACCGTCGCACTTTCGCGATTATTTCCCACCCGGACGCCGGTAAAACCACTATTACTGAAAAGGTGTTGCTGTTCGGTAAGGCTATTCAAAGGGCAGGCACCGTAAAAGGCAAAAAATCCGGCCAGCATGCCAAATCAGACTGGATGGAAATGGAAAAGGAGCGGGGCATTTCCGTCACCACCTCGGTGATGCAATTTCCCTACCACGGCAGTTTGATCAACCTGCTGGATACACCGGGCCACGAAGACTTTTCTGAAGACACCTATCGTACCCTGACAGCCGTAGACTCTTGCCTGATGGTCATAGACAGCGCCAAAGGTGTTGAGGCGCGCACCATCAAGTTGATGGAAGTGACGCGCCTGCGCGATACACCCATCATCACGTTCATGAACAAACTGGATCGGGAGACCCGTGATCCGGTAGATCTGATGGACGAAGTCGAAAGGGTTCTGAATATTGCCTGTGCGCCTATTACCTGGCCTATCGGCATGGGAAAGAGCTTCAAAGGGGTGTACCACCTGCTGCGGGATGAAGTGATTTTGTATCACACCGGGCAGGGCCATATGATTCAGGAAGAGCGAATTATAAAGGGTCTCGACAATCCCGCGCTTGAGGCCGCCCTGGGGGGCTATGCCGCAGAGCTGCGTGACGAGGTAGAGTTGGTTAAGGGTGCGTCTCACGAATTTGATCAGCAGGCTTTTCTGGCCGGAGAGTTAACGCCGGTATTTTTTGGCACTGCGCTGGGCAATTTCGGCGTTGATCACATGCTGGATGGTCTGGTGGAATGGGCGCCTGCGCCGCAACCACGGCAAGCTGACCAGTGCCTGGTGCAGCCGGTGGATGAAAATTTTTCTGGTTTCGTATTTAAAATACAGGCCAACATGGATCCACAGCACCGCGACCGCGTTGCCTTTTTGCGGATTGTCTCTGGCCAGTATTCGCCAGGGATGAAAGCGCGCCACGTGCGACTAGGCAAAGATGTACGTTTTTCTGATGCGCTTACCTTTATGGCCGGTGACCGGGAGCGTGCAGAGGAAGCATTTGCGGGTGATATTATCGGTTTGCACAACCACGGTACTATCCAGCTGGGGGATACCTTTACCTCCGGTGCTGACATGAAATTTACCGGCATCCCCAACTTTGCGCCTGAACTGTTCCGCCGTATCCGCTTGAAAGATCCGCTAAAAGCCAAACAGCTGCAAAAAGGGCTGATTCAGCTGTCAGAAGAGGGCGCTGTTCAGCTGTTCCGCCCGCTGCGCAATAACGATTTAATAGTCGGTGCCGTTGGGGTGCTGCAGTTTGACGTAGTGGTCAGCCGTCTGAAAACTGAGTATAAGGTAGAAGCCATTTACGAGCCTATTAACGTATCCACGGCGCGCTGGGTAACCTGCAGCGACGAGCGCAAGCTGGACGAATTTAAACGCAAGAATAACGACAATCTGGCCCTCGATGGCGCTAATCAGCTAGCGTATATTGCGCCTACCATGGTGAATTTGAGCTTGGCTCAAGAGCGTTATCCCGACGTGGAGTTCCACAAAACCCGGGAGCATTGATTTTACCCGTTGCTATTCGGTTCAGAGGCCCACGTGATGCTGGTTGACGTCCATTGCCATTTCGATTTCCCCCAGTTTGACGGGCGGCGCGAGCAATTGATGGGCGAATTGCGCGGGCAGGGCATTGGCGGGCTAGTGATACCCGGCGTTCGCTGCGCCGATTGGCCGAAAGTACAGCAAGTAGCTATGGCCCATTCTGGTGTTTTTTACTGTTTGGGCATCCACCCTTGGTATATTGACGAACATGGCCCTGAGGATCTGCAGCGGTTGCGAGACCACTTGGCCATCGCGAGCGAGCAGTGTGTGGGTGTTGGTGAATGCGGGCTAGATCGGCTACGGGGTAGCCTGAGCGAGCAGATGCCATGGTTTGAAGCCCAGGTAAGAGTTGCCGCCGAGTATCAGCGAGCGCTGGTGATCCACTCCGTTAAAGCCCATGATGAAGTGGTCGAGGTATTAAAGGCGGCGAATTGGACGGGTAATGCGTTGGTTCACGGCTTTTCCGGTAGCTATCAGCAAGCGGTAAAATTGATAGATCTGGGCTGTATGTTAGGGGTGGGTGGTGTGATTACTCACGCCAAGGGTGGTAAAACACGCGATACGTTAACGCGTGTCCCGGCCTCTGCGTTGGTTATAGAGACAGACGCACCTGATATGGCACCGGCCGGTGTTCGGCAAGGCCAGAACTCTCCGCAGTTTTTGCCGGATAATACTGCGAGAACTGGGCTCTACTGCGTTGGCGTAGCGAGCCCGAATTAGCAGCTGGCCTGCTCGAAAATAGCTGTCGACTCCTAATGTTCCTCGCTACAAGCCGAGGCTTTGGGGGTCGCAACTGGGTTGAATACCGAAACTGACGATATCCGGGTTGGGATTTTTTTGCGCGCCTAAGTATATCCTCCGCGCACTGGCTTTCAAGCCGTGATACTGTCTTCAGCCCGGAACAGGTCAGCGCAACCAACAGTAGAGAAATCTTGCTGCTGTTATTTTTCAGCTTAAAGCAGGTTTTAACGATTATTTTATAGCGTTCAAGGCGGAATCAATGAAGACTCTGAGTGCGAAACCAGAAACTGTAAAACGTGACTGGTACGTTGTAGACGCAGCCGGCAAGACGCTGGGTCGTCTTTCACCGAAATCGCCCTTCGTCTGCGGGCAAGCATAAGCCTGAGTACACCCCCCATGTAGACACTGGCGATTATATTATTGTTATCAACGCCAGCCAGGTGCGGGTTACCGGCAAGAAGGCATCTGACAAGATGTACTACAGCCATTCCGGCTTTCCGGGTGGAATCAAATCCATCAGCTTTGAGAAGTTGATCGAAAAGGCCCCTGAGCAAATCATCCAGAAGTCTGTCAAAGGCATGCTTCCGAAGGGTCCGCTTGGTCGCGCCATGTTCCTGAAGCTGAAAACCTATGCCGGCGCTGAGCACCCTCACGCAGCCCAGCAGCCCAAAGAACTCGACATTTAACGGAAGGCGGATATGTCTGTAGCACAAAATTACGGTACCGGTCGCCGCAAAACCTCAACGGCTCGTGTATTTATCAAGCCGGGAAGCGGTAGTATTTCAATCAACGGTCGCACCATCGAAGAGTTCTTCGGTCGTGAGACTTTGCGTATGATCGTGCGTCAGCCTTTGGTTGTTGCCGAGTCTGTGGATCGTTTTGATATCAACGTCACGGTAAAAGGCGGTGGTATCAGTGGTCAAGCCGGCGCAATTCGCCACGGCTTGACCCGCGCTTTGATGGAATACGACGAAACATTGCGTCCAGCCATGCGCAAAGCGGGTTATGTAACCCGTGATGCACGTGAAGTTGAACGTAAGAAAGTGGGTCTGCGCAAGGCGCGTAAGCGTCCTCAGTTCTCCAAGCGTTAATTTTTTGCTGGAGCAGACACAAAAACCCGGCTTATTGTCGGGTTTTTTTTCGCCTGCTAACCCGCGTCCAAATTGATCTGGCGCACGGCAAGAGGCTGCCTTAGCGGCTTTCTGACTTGTAAGGAAGTGGTAATTTCATTACTATTTGTGCGCTTATAATCTTGGGTTGTGAAGTCCTTTTAGATGCGCATTGCTGTAATGTTTGCAGCGTGTATCATCGCCTGATGGGAGAAAACCATAATGAAAAATGGCGACGTAAGCCATGGTCGGCGTCGGTTTTTAGTCGGTGCTACGGCTGCGGTCGGCGGTGTTGGGATTGTTGGTGCTGCAGTGCCCTTCGTGGCGTCCTGGAATCCCAGTGCCAAAGCGGAAGCGGCTGGTGCACCGGTAACCGTCAATGTTGATAAAGTTGAGCCGGGTCAGCAGGTCACTGTTGAGTGGCGGGGTACTCCAGTTTGGCTTATCCGTCGTACAACTGAGATGTTGGATAATATTGAAAAGCTCGACGATAAGGTAAGAGATCCTCAGTCGGCAGAGCCACAACAGCCGGAGTACGCTGCTGATAAGTACCGTTCAATCAAGCCGGAACTAGCCGTATTGGTTGGCATATGCACTCACTTAGGCTGTGTGCCTTCGTACCGTCCGGAAGTGGCTCCTGCTGATTTGGGTGAGGATTGGCTCGGTGGGCTATTCTGCCCATGTCATGGTTCCCGCTACGACATGGCAGGACGCGTTTATTTTGCCCAGCCTGCGCCTCTGAACCTGGTAGTTCCGCCTTATCGCTACGATGATGACACGACCATCACCATTGGTCTTGATCCGGAGGCAGCGTAATGTCAAAACTTTTGCAGTGGGTAGATGAACGTCTCCCGGTTGTTGATGCTTGGAACAAACACCTGGCCAAGTACTACGCGCCGAAGAACTTCAATATGTGGTACTTCTTCGGTTCGTTGGCCATGTTGGTACTGGTTAACCAACTGGTTACCGGTATTTGGTTGACCATGAGCTATAACCCTTCCGGCGAAGGCGCGTTTGCCTCGGTGGCGTACATCATGCGAGATGTGCAATGGGGTTGGTTGCTGCGCTACCTGCACTCTACAGGCGCCTCTGCGTTCTTTATTGTTGTGTACCTGCATATGTTCCGCGGCCTTATGTACGGCTCGTACCAGAAGCCCCGTGAGCTGATCTGGCTGTTCGGCATGTTGATTTATTTGGTGCTGATGGCCGAAGCCTTTATGGGCTACCTGCTGCCCTGGGGCCAGATGTCCTACTGGGGTGCACAGGTTATCGTGAACCTGTTCGGTGCCATTCCGGTGATTGGTGAAGATCTGTCGCTGTGGATTCGCGGTGATTACTTGATCTCGGGCATTACCTTGAACCGTTTCTTCGCCCTGCACGTCGTGGCTTTGCCAATAGTGCTGCTGGGTCTGGTAGTACTGCATATTCTGGCGTTGCACGAAGTGGGTTCCAACAATCCCGACGGCATCGAAATCAAAAAGAATAAGGACGAAAACGGTATACCGAAGGACGGCATTCCATTCCATCCATACTACACTGTGCACGACTTAGTGGGTGTGGCTGTGTTCTTCTTTATATTCTTTATTGTGGTGTTCTTCTTCCCTGAAATGGGCGGTCTGTTTTTGGAAGCGCCGAACTTTGAGCCTGCTAACCCGCTGAAGACGCCTGCGCACATTGCGCCGGTCTGGTACTTCACACCGTTCTACGCGATGTTGCGTGCGGTGACCGTTGACTTTTTGGGGCTGCCTGCAAAGTTCTGGGGCGTGGTAGTAATGGGTGGTGCAATCGCCATACTGTTTGTTCTGCCTTGGCTGGACCGCAGCCCGGTTCGTTCCATGCGCTATAAGGGATGGATGAGCCGTGTGGCGTTGGCGGTATTCGTGATCAGTTTCGTAGTTCTGGGTTATCTTGGCCTGGTACCGACTACTGAAGGCCGTATCATAGCCGCCCAGATTCTGACCGTGTTTTACTTTCTTTTCTTCATTCTTATGCCGTTCTATTCGCGCATTGAGAAAACCAAGCCAGTTCCAGAGAGGGTGACAGGATAATGAAAAAGCTGATTCTTGGTCTTTTCATGGTCATCCTGCCGGCACTCGGGCTGGCAGCGGGTGGTGGCATTCCACTGGACCACATCAAAACCGATCACACCGATAAAGCGTCATTACAGCGCGGCGTGGCAATGTTCACTAACTATTGCATGGGCTGTCATTCCATGGAGTACGCCCGCTATAAGCGCGTGGCGGAAGATCTGGAAATTCCGGTTGATCTGTACAAGGAAAATCTGATTTTCACCGGTGCAAATATCGGTGAATTGATGAAAAACTCCATGAACAAGGATATGGCCGCCGACTGGTTTGGTGCGCCGCCTCCGGATCTGACGCTGGAAACCCGTCTGCGTGGTGAAAGCTGGGTGTATTCTTACCTGCGAGGCTTTTACAAGGACGACAGCCGCCCGCTAGGCGTTAACAACGTCGTGTTTGCAGCCGTGGGTATGCCCCATGTACTGGTTGAACTGCAGGGTTTGTGCGCGGTCAAGCCAAATATTGGCGTGGAAGCGTCGGTTGAGCCGCTCAGTGGCAACATCAATAACGCAGACATCTGTCCCAGCTATGCCATCGAAGGCAGTATGGAGGCGGCCGAGTTTGACCGTGCCATGTACGATTTGACCAACTTCATGTCTTATATGGCGGACCCGGTCAAGGTGGAGCGTGAACGCCTTGGCGTCTTTGTGCTGATCTTCGTCGCGATTTTCTTTGTGTTCGCCTATCTGCTCAACCGTGAGTACTGGAAGGATATACACTGAGAAATAGGGTATAATCCCCAGCCCTGAGCCCCAGCGAGCCGTAATCGGTTCGCTGGGCTTTTTTCGTTTTTCAGGGCCAATTTTTTTGATCAATCATGAGGTAGTGCTATGGGCGTTGTGACCAAGCGGTCGTCGATGACGTTTTTTTCAGACCCCGCGAGCCAGTATAGCCATAGGGTTCGCATTGTATTGGCTGAGAAGGGCGTTACCGTTGATATCGTAGATGTGGATCCGGATAACCCTCCGGCCGAGCTTGCTGACCTCAACCCGTACAACGCGTTGCCGACATTGGTGGATCGTGACCTTGTGCTCTACGAGCCCAATATCATGATGGAATATCTGGATGAGCGTTTTCCTCATCCGCCGTTGCTGCCGGTTTACCCGGTCGCCCGTGCTAACAGCCGCCTGATGATTCATCGAATTCAGCGCGACTGGTGTGTCAAGGTCGATCAGATTGTGGCCCAGCCCAATGCCAAGGCTTCGGAAGTCGCGCGTAAGGAATTGCGCGAGAGCCTACTGGCCACTGCGCCGGTATTCGGCGAGATGCCGTTTTTTCTGTCGGAAGAATTTACCATCGTGGATTGCTGTATTGCGCCGATTCTGTGGCGTTTACCAGCTCTGGGTATTGAGCTGGACGACAAGCAGGCTAAGCCGCTGGATAAGTACATGAAGAGTATTTTTAGTCGCGAAGGTTTCAAGGCCAGTTTGTCTGACCTTGAAGAAGACATTCGTAGCTAAGCAGTGATTAATACGCCAGTCGCAGCAGCAGGAGAGTCGCAGTGGCCGATGTAAAAACTACCATGAGCTCCAGTCGCCCATATCTGGTGCGGGCGTTGAACGAGTGGGTTCTGGACAATGATTGCACGCCTTACATCGTGGTTGACGCCGGGATCCAGGGTGTGCAGGTTCCAAATGAGCACGTGGCGAATGGCCAGATCGTGCTCAACATCAGCCCTGGTGCGGTCAAGTCTCTGGTTATTGGCAATAGTGCTTTGGAATTCAACGCCCGTTTTGGTGGTGTGCCTATGCAAGTATTTGTGCCATTGCAGGCGGTGATCGCTATTTACGCTAAAGAAAATGGCGAAGGTATGGTGTTTGGTTCTGAACCTGGTATGCCAGATCCGAATGGCACAGGTGAGACTAGTAACGCCGGCGGTTCCAAGGCGAAGGAAGATCGCCCGAGCGGTCGCCCGACTCTAAAGGTTGTTAAATAGAGTTGTCCGCTCAGAAAAGCTGATGTTCTGGCAAATATAAACCGCTGTATCCAACCTGTCTTCTGACAGTGAGGATACAGCGGTTTTTTTTGGCTAAAATTCGTTAGCGCCCCGTCTGGCTAATTCTTGAGCACTCAGATGCTCAGTAGGTCTACGAATTAGCCAGACGGGACATTAGCCGTTATTAACCACCGAACAGCTTACTGTCAACTCTGGCACACAGAACGTTGATGAGCAGCATCAGTAGCGGCATGGCATCGCTCGGGCTGAGATTGTTCAATGCGATTTCATGATCTTGCGGATCCAATAAAGACGTAATATCGGATTTATCACGGGCGCTCAATACGGCAACGCTCATGTCACGATCGTGTGCGGCCTGAATGGCTTGAATAAGATTCGCCTTGTGGCCGTCGTCTACAATTAGAAATAGCAGGTCGCCGGGCTTGCCCACGGCGCGGATCTGGCGCGAAAAAGTGTCGTTAAAGCGGTTGTCCCGACAAATAGCCGAGTAGGTAGTGGCGTCGGCGCCTAGATTGATTGCAGGCAGGGCCGGACGATCTTGCTCGAAGCGGTTCAGAAATGCGGTGCAAAAATACTGCGCTAGTACGTTGGCGCTGCCGTTGGCGCAGGTCACGATTTTTCCATCTTGTAATAATACATTTACAAAAGCGTCAGCCATGGCTTCAATATTTTCGGTGGCCATACTTGCTGCCATAGCGGTATGTTCCATATGGCTGGCAAACCGCTGGTTGATCTCTTGTGCAGAATCGGTCATGGGTTGAAGTCATCCTGCCTGTAGTGCGTTTTTAAGCCATTGTACCCGGTATTTTTTTAGGCTACCCGGACCAATAGCGATAACGTCAATACGGCTGTCGGTATTGCTCAGTTGGTGGCGGTGCAAATAAAAGCGCGCCGCTTGAATCAGACGTTGCTGTTTACGCCAGGTGATAGATTCAGCCGCCCCGACCAAGCTGCCGGCACGGCGATAACGAACCTCAAAAAACACCAATGTAGTGCCATCCTGGCCGATCAGGTCGATTTCTCCACCGCGATTGTAAACATTTCGCGCCAGAATTCTTACGCCATGACTGCCTAGGTAGCGTGCAGCTACCCCTTCGTAGTGATCGCCGATTTTGCGTTTGCCATCCATGGCTTTGTCTGTCCTTTGTCAGGTGATCAGAGTGCGCCCCCGGTAATCGCCGGCTTGGCTTGGGGCTGGTTAGCGTTGGTTTCCGCCTTGGGTAAGCTGGCAGCTATTGCTGGCAGCAGTTCGACGTTGCCGGAACTAAAGCGGGCCCAGCGCTGATAACGGCGAATGCTGCCGGAGGGCGTCATTGCCAGTACACCGGTTTGGCCGTCAATAGTGGCTTCTGGAACCTGCCTGAGCAGCGGCAGGCGCTTGCTTAGATGCCAAGCGTCTGCGCCCATGGCAAACAGGCGGCCTAGCTGTCCGCGCGTGGCGCCCGGAAGCTGGCTGCCGGCTTCATCCCGGAGGGGATTTTTTTCATCCAGCACCCAGGGTATGTCGGTAAATATCACCCCGTTCAGGTCGCGGTCGCGGCCAGGCGCAGGGGTGCCGGCATAAACAATAGAGGGTGCGTAAACAGGCAGATCGCCGGCGAAGTAAAACGCAAACAGGGGGTTCAGTTGGCGTGCGGTATCAGGCTCGGCCACCATCACAATGGCTTGGGCATCCTGGCGACGCCGCGCTTCGAACTCAATATTGAGGCCTATGGTGCGTTCCACATCAATAGCGCGGTCGCGAGAAGTGTTGATGCCCAGCAGATCGGCAGTAACCGCGCGTAGGTTGTCCTTTCGCAAAAACCTCTGGATGCCAATAACGCGCCCGCCATGTTTGGCCATCTGTTCGATCAAGGCGGCTTCTACGCGGTTGCCCCATTCGCCACTGGGAATAATCACCAATATGCGTTTAAGGCCCTCGGCGCCCAGCCGATCCGCAATTTGCCGGGCTTCATCTTCAGCGGACAAGCCAAACTGGTACAGTCCTGCGGGGGCACTGACGCCCGGGGGCAAATAGTTCAGGGCCAGTGTTTGCAGAGGCAGACTGGGCAATTTGCCCAGTTCGGCCAGAGCGCCTTTGTCCAGCGGGCCTACCAACAGGTCTACTGGCTGCTTCGCCAGTTCTTGATACAATTCCCCAAAAGGCTTCTGTTTGCTGTCGACAACCCGTATTCGCGTGGCTTCGCGGTCAACGGACGTATCGCTGAAGTAAGCAGCCAGAAAACCGTCTCGTATGGCTTTACCGGCGGTGGTCAGTGGGCCGTTCAGGGGCAGTGCCAGAACAATCTGCTCAGGCCGGCTGGCAGCAAGGCCGGCAATCAGCTGCAGCTCAGAAGGCAGTAGCTGGGCAGCAGGATGACCTGGCCAGTTTGACTGCCAGCGCCGGATAACCCGGCCTTGCTCGTCGAAGCCCGTGCCTGGTGATCTCACCTGCGTTGCCAGTTCCAGCCAGCCCTGGGTCTCGTAGCCTATTTCGCGAGTGTCGGCGCTACTAAGTTGTGTGTCGCTGACGGTTTTTAACAATTGCCAGATGCGATCGTGCAGCGGTTGTGCGTTGGCGCTGCTGTCAGCCTGGGCCAGCGCGATCAAGGTTTTGGCGGCTTCCAGCGGATTGCCCGCCAGCGCGAGCGTCTGCGCCTGCAGGCTGCCGGCGCGATTAAGCAGCTCTGGCGTTACCTCCATAAAGCTGTTGATGCTAAGGTTTGCGGTAATCTGCTGTGCCCACGTTTGGTCTTTCAGCGTCACCGCGCCGTTCATGGCCAATAATCGTTTCTGGCTGGCCAGTTCGGGTAGGGGTTGCGCCAATTGCCCGCTTTGCAGTAGCTTGCGCGCTCCCTGATGATCACCCTGCTGCTGAAAGCGGCTGGCGATGCGCAGCAGGTAGCGTTGTGCTGTATCTTGATTGCGCTCCTGGCTGGCCAGTTCCAGAGCTTGCGCTGGTGTGTTAACGACCTGGGACTGCAGATCAACTCCTGCGCAGCCGGCGGTTAGCAGAATAGCGACCAATAGGCCGGCAATGGCGGGGTGGGCAAGGCGCTTGTTAGTCATAGCTGGCTCAGCGTGCTCCGGGTGGTTAAGCTTGGAAGAAAAACCCGCAAAGTTTAGCAGCTCCGGCATTAATTCACATGAAGTAAGTGTCATGCCGCGCTTCTGTAAGCGCGCGGATTCATACACACAGTCTCGCTTTTGCGGGCAAGGCGGTTAACACGATGGTTACAAAGCACGCAGACAAGGCTCAAGCCACTAGCGCCGGGGTGCTTTATATTGTCGCAACGCCCATTGGTAACCTGGACGACTTATCGACACGTGCGGTAAAAACCTTGGCAACGGTAGACCTGATTGCCGCTGAAGATACGCGCCACAGCGGGCGCCTGTTGCAGCACTTGGGCTTGCACAAACCAATGATGGCGCTACACGATCACAACGAGCGTGACCAACATAGTCGGATACTCGCCGAGCTAGGGGCAGGCCGTAGCGTGGCTTTGGTTTCGGATGCCGGAACGCCATTGATTTCAGATCCCGGTTTTATTTTGGTGCGCGAAGCCCGAGTCCAAGGCTTTCAGGTTAGCCCCATACCCGGTGCTTGTGCTCTGGTAGCAGCCCTAAGCGCTAGTGGCCTGCCCACCGATCGTTTTCAGTTTATCGGCTTTTTGCCGGCCAAAGGTTCCGGCCGTCGTTCGGTGCTGGAATCGCTGCAGGCCGAAACGTCAACTCTGGTTCTATATGAGTCACCACATCGCATCACCGATACAATTGCTGATGTCATTGCGATAATGGGCGCAGGCCGGGAGTTGGTGTTGGGGCGGGAGCTGACGAAGGCGTTTGAAACCTTTTACTGCGGAACAGCCGAGCAGGTACTGGCCGAATTGCAACAGGACCCCCACGGCAGTCGCGGTGAGTTTGTGGTGATGATTCACGGCGCAGCACCAGAGCCCGATAGTGAGCAGACAACGCTGGACACCGATCGCCTATTAACGATTTTGTTGACCGAATTGCCAGTTAAGACTGCGGCGAAAATGGTGGCGGAGATTACCGGCCGCAAGAAGAACGAGCTTTACCAGCGCGCCTTGCATCTTAAAAGTGGTGGCTGAGCGCTGCGCTTTTGCTTGCATGGGCTGCGGCGCCGCGCTATTGTCGGCGCCGAGCTCGCCAGACAGTCGCCGCCGTTTTACCGGGGGAGGAAAGTCCGGGCTCCATAGGGCAAGGTGCCAGGTAACGCCTGGGCGGCGCGAGCCGACGGAAAGTGCAGCAGAGAGTAGACCGCCTAAGCCAGCGGATTCGTCCGATGGCCGGTAAGGGTGAAAGGGTGCGGTAAGAGCGCACCGCGTGGCTGGCAACAGTTCACGGCATGGTAAACCCCACCTGGAGCAAGACCAAATAGGAGTCCGTTGGCGTGGCCCGCGCTGGACTCGGGTAGGTTGCTTGAGGCCTGTGGTGACGCAGGCCCTAGATGAATGACTGTCCACGACAGAACCCGGCTTACCGGCGAGCTCGATTTTTTCGCCCCTCTTTTAATCCCCTGTTTAATCACCTTTGTGCGATTTATAGCCAAAAAATCTTACACCTCAACGACAGTCTGCGATGTTCGATGCAGGTATTTGATTTTATTTATTTTCTTAAGTTTAATCTGGCAAATTCCCTTCAGCTCTGTTTGTAACTCCTTGTCTTAAAAGAAACTTTTTAATATTGGCTCTAATAGTCGCCGCTTGCATTGTAGGGTGCGTGTTCCTATAGTGTGCACAAGTGGGAAAAAGTGGTTTTTAGTGGTTTTTAGTGGTTTATAGTGGTTTCAAACCCCAGAGACAGGGCTAATGAGTAATTTTTTTGGCAGTCATGCGATCAATATGGACGCTAAGGGTCGCTTGGCGATCCCTGCCAAAGTGCGCGAGGAGCTCATTCAGGTCTGTGGCGGCCGTTTTATATTGACGGTTGCAGACGCTGACCGTTGTCTGCGGTTGTATCCGCAATCTGTGTGGGATGAATTGCGTCCCGCCATTGAAGCGCTTCCCAACATGAGCAGAGCAGCATTACGCCTGCAGCGCCTGGTGCTGGGTAATGCCGCCCAAATGGAACTGGATTCGGCAGGCCGGGTTCTGATTCCACCCACGCTCAGACAATACGCCCGGCTGGAGAAAAAACTGATGTTAATAGGCCAGGGTAAAAAGCTGGAATTGTGGAGCGAGGAAAGCTGGAACCATTTGCTGGATACACCTCCTGACGCCGAAGAGATGACTGACGCCATGAAGGACTTGTCGCTGTGACGCTGACGTCGACGGATGGCGCTGCGGGTTCGTTCTCGCATCGCTCGGTATTGCTGGACTCCGCGGTAGATTTATTGCTGACCGATAGCGGCGGCCGCTACGTTGACGCTACGTTTGGCCGTGGCGGCCACAGCCGCATGATTCTTGAGCGCCTGGCTGAAAATGGCGCGCTACTGGGTATCGATAAAGACCCGCAGGCCATCGATGAAGCTCGTACTCTGGCGGCGGCAGATTCACGTTTTAATGCTTTTCATGGCTCGTTTGCTGACCTGGGTCAGGCGCTGGAACAGGCGCATTGGCCTCAGGTTGAAGGCGTATTGATGGATTTAGGTGTGTCTTCGCCACAGCTGGACGATGCCTCTCGTGGTTTTAGTTTTATGCGCCAGGGCCCCCTGGACATGCGAATGAATCCTCAGCAAGCCCCCAGTGCCGCAGAGTGGCTGGCCAGCGCTGATGAAAAAGTGATTGCTGACGTTATTTTCAAATATGGTGAAGAACGATTCTCCCGCCGTATTGCCCGGCTGATCGTGGAGCGTCGAGCGGAAGCGCCGATCACCACCACTCTGGAGTTAGCAGAACTGGCGGCTAAGGCGGTGCCAAAAAAGGAAAAACACAAACACCCGGCAACCCGGACATTCCAGGCTATTCGCATTTTTATCAACCGCGAACTGGAAGATCTGGAGCTGGGATTGAAGGCCGCTGCCGAAAAACTGGCCCCCGGTGGCCGTTTGGTAGTGATCAGTTTTCACTCGTTGGAAGATCGGTTAGTGAAGCGTTTTATGCGTGATCTGGCGCGCGGCCCGCAGATGCCAAAGGGTATTCCGGTCACCGCAGCCGAAGAGTCATCGGCGTATCGTCTTATTGGTAAACCCAGCAAGGCGGCGTCTGACGAGGTGAGCGATAACGTAAGAGCCCGCAGCGCGGTAATGCGGGTGTTGGAACGTCGCGCAGACATTGCACAGGAGAAAATCTGATGGGCGCTGTGGCTATTGAAGAGCGGGTGCAAACCCGCCGCTTGAACACCAAAGTGGTGAGGAGTGGCGTAGCGTCTGCGCTGCGCATTTCCGGTCAGGTGTTCGTTGCAACACGGCAAAGCAACGTTTTGGTCTCACTGTTGCTAGTGATTATGTTGCTGGCTTCTGCCATTGGTGTGGTGGTGAGTGCACATAAAAATCGTGTTCTGTTCAATGGACTGTCACAACTGCATGAAGAGCGTGACGATTTTCAGAGAGAGTGGAGTCAGTTGCTGTTAGAGCAAAGTGCGCTGAGTGCTCACGGGCGTGTTGAAAGCTTGGCGTCCACGCGTTTCGGTATGGTTGTTCCCGGGCGCCAGGACATTGTGTTGGTGCCGCTTCTGGTCCCAGAAAAACGATCCTATTGACTTTCACGCAGCTGCCGAAGTTAGTTATTAGGCCGCTTGATAATGAACAGAATCTTACGCAGGAATCCCTAACGTGTCCGACCCGCAAGCCACAGCTACATGGAGTCAGCGCATCGCCGCTAACTGGCGCTATGGCTTTGTATTGGGCGCATTTGTACTGGTGATCGGTGCTATTTCCGTGCGCTTGGTGGATTTGCACGTTATCGACAACGAATTTTTGCGCCAGCAGGGCGACGTCCGGACAATTCGCGTAGAAAGCATAGACGCCCATCGCGGCGTTATTTCCGATCGTTATGGCGAACCGCTGGCAGTTAGTACGCCGGTACAGACGCTTTGGATGAATCCAACAGAGATGGACGCAAAAGATCCGCGCATCGCCAATCTTGCTCGCCTGCTTCACCTTAACGAAGCGACTCTGCGTCAGCGACTGATTGACTATGCCGCTCGGGAATTTATTTATCTTCGCCGAAAAATCCAGCCTGAACTGGCGCGTAACGCTATGGCTCTGGGTATCGGCGGAGTTTACTCTCGCCAAGAATATCGGCGCTACTACCCTGCTGGAGAAGTCACCGCGCACGTTGTTGGCTTTACCAACATAGACGAGAACGGTCAGGAAGGTATTGAGCTGGCCTTCAACCGGGTTTTGTCCGGAGAGTCCGGGCGTAAGCGGGTGTTGAAAGACAACCGTGGTCGGCTGATCAAAGATTTGACACTAATTCGTGATGCCCGTCCGGGTGGCGAACTGACATTAAGCCTCGATTTGCGACTGCAGTATTTGGCTTACCGCGAATTGAAAGCGGTCGTTAGCGCTCACAATGCCCGCGGTGGCACCTTGGTGATGCTGGATGCGAACAGTGGCGAAGTGCTGGCGATGGTGAATCAGGGCTCCTATAACCCTAATGACCGCAGCCAGTTGGCGGCGGAAAATCTTCGCAACAAAGCCATTACCGATCTGTTTGAACCGGGTTCTGCGATGAAACCACTGGCTATGGCAGCGGCGCTGGAAACGGGTCAATACACAATCGGCAGCCAGATTGATACGTCCCCGGGTTTTCGCCGTTTTGGCCGTTTTACCATTCGTGATAGCGGTAACTACGGCGTTTTGAGTCTGACGGATATCGTTGTGAAGTCCAGCAACGTAGGCATGAGCAAGATTGCCACCGAGATTGGCGGCCAGGTGATTCGCGATTTTTACGCCCGGGTCGGCCTGGGTCAGCCGACTGGCATTGGTTTTCCGGGTGAAGCTATCGGGGTTCTGCCCTCGCCCGTTAAATGGCGCCCGGCAGCAGAGGCCACGCTGTCTTACGGTTACGGGCTTAGCGTAAATGCGCTGCAGCTGGCCCAAGCTTATATGGTCATTGCCAACGGTGGCGTGCGCTATCCGTTGAGCTTGTTGAAGCTGGATCATGCGCCGACCGGCGAGCGTGTGGTGTCAGAGCAGATAACAGCAAAGATTCGCAGCATGCTAAGTGACGTTGTCACTCGCGGTACCGGCAAGCGCGCGCAACCGGGGTTCTATTCTGCCGGAGGTAAAACCGGCACCGTTCACCTGGTAGGTGCTCAAGGTTACGAAGATGGCCAATACAAGGCTATTTTTGCCGGCATGGCGCCCATTGATAATCCGCGAATCGTCACAATCGTGGCGGTGGATGCGCCTCAGTCTAGCGAGTATTACGGCGGTGAGGTTGCTGCGCCGGTGTTTGCACGGGTGATGAGCGATGCCTTGCGGTTGCTTAATGTCAAACCGGAGTTGGACATAGTGCACAGCAGTGCGCCGCGACCGTCAGCACCTTCATCCGCCAGCGGGGAGAGGGGCTGACCATGCAGATAACGTCACTAAATACACTGTTGCAAGGCGTGGTTGTGGTGCCGTCGGTATTCGATGTGACCATCCATGGCTTGCAAACTGACAGCCGCAAAGTGCGAACCGGTGATGCGTTTGTTGCGTTGGCGGGCGCTCATACAGGGCCCGAACATTATATAGACGACGCTATTCGCGCTGGCGCATCGGTGATTTTGCTGGAATCTGAACAGGCTGGTGAGTGCAGCGAGCGTAGCGGCGCATTAATTGTGCCAGTGCCCGAATTAAAAGTCCGTCTGGGTAAGCTGGCGGACCGGTTTTTTGAATACCCGTCACAACGCCTGCAGCTTGTCGGTGTAACAGGTACCAACGGTAAAACCTCGGTAACCCAGTATATTGCCCAGCTACTTCAGGCGGCAGGCACGCCCTGTGGCGTGCTGGGTACATTAGGTTACGGCATGCCCGAGACTTTGCAGCCGGCGACGCACACAACCCCGGACGTGGTGCAAGCCAATCGGGTACTGGCAGGTATTTTAGCCAGCGGCGGCCGTGCTGCGGCGATGGAAGTGTCTTCCCATGCTTTGGACCAGGGTCGAATCGATCGTCTTACTCTAACGGCCGCGGTGTTTACCAATTTGACCCGGGATCATCTTGATTACCACGGTTCCATGGCCGCCTATGGTGAAGCTAAGGCCAAGCTTTTCAGCCGTGAAGAGTTGCGCTTTGTGGTGATTAATGTCGACGACCCATTTGGTCGCAAGCTTTATCACCAGCTTGAAGGCAAGTGTGACCGCCTTCGCTTCAGCCTGCATGAACCGCAAGCGGAGTTATGGCTAAAAGAATTTTGCGCTTTGGACAACGGCTTTCGCGCCGTGCTGGATGGCCGGTGGGGCGAATTCACCATCGAGGCGCCGCTGATGGGCCGCTTTAACGCCAGCAATGTACTGGCTGCGGTTGCCACGGTGATGGCGTTGGGGGTTGATGTAACCCAAGTGCAGCACGGCGTTCGCCGGCTAGTGCCACCCGCCGGACGCTTGCAGGTGTTTACCGCCGGCGACGGTGCCCGGGCGGTGGTGGACTATGCCCACACCCCTGATGCTTTGAACAACGCGCTGGCGGCGTTGCGCCCCCACGTAAGCGGACGGCTGATTTGCGTTTTCGGCTGTGGCGGCGACCGTGACAGTGGCAAGCGGCCGGAAATGGCGCAACAGGCTGAAAACGGTGCTGATCTGGTGATTGTCACTGACGACAACCCGCGTACTGAAACCCCATCCGCTATCACAGCCGATATTATGGCTGGATTTATAGCTCCGGAAAAGATTCAACTGATTCACAGTCGTGCCCAAGCCATCGCCGCTGCCCTTGCTCTGGCCGGCCCGGACGATCTGGTACTGGTCGCTGGCAAAGGCCACGAAGACTATCAGGATATCGCCGGTTGCAAGTATCCGTTCAGTGACAGCGAGCAGGTAACCCAGGCTCTGAAACAGCGGGAGGAAGTGGCATGATGCGCGCTTTTTCGCTAGCGGAAGCCGTTCAATGGTTGCAGCCTGACTGTCATTTTGACGGGCCGGACAAATTAACGTTTAACGCTGTTAACACCGACACCCGCAGTTTGCTGCCAGGGCAGTTGTTCGTGGCGTTGCGTGGTGAGAATTTTGACGGCCACCGGTTTTTGCAAAAAGCGCAGGAGCAGGGCGCAAGCGCTGCTGTCGTGGATTGCATTGATGCCGCTGTGGACCTTCCCCAGTTGCTGGTCAGCGACACTTTGATCGCGCTGGGCGAGCTGGCAACGAGACACCGTGCAACCAGCAACGCGACTCTGATTGCCATTACCGGTAGCAGCGGCAAAACCACGGTGCGTGAAATGACCGGGGCGATTTTGCAGCAAATGGGCCCGGCTTTGATAACCCAGGGCAATCTGAACAATCACATTGGTGTGCCGCTGACTCTGTTTGGTCTGGCGCCTGAGCACCGATTTGGTGCAATCGAACTGGGCGCCAGTGGCCTTAATGAAATTGCATACACCGTAGCGATGGTGAAACCGCAGGTGGCGATTCTGACTAACGCGGGCCAGGCCCATCTTGAAGGTTTTGGCAGCTACCAGAACATCGTGCTTGCCAAGGGCGAGATCATTGACGGCGTGGCTGATGATGGCCTGGTTGTGCTTAATCGGGACGATCCGGCGTTTGATCAGTGGCTGGTCCGTGCCGGCCGTCGCCGTGTGGCAAGCGTAAGTCGCGCAGGCCATGCCGGCGCTGATTATAAGGTCATAGCCGGGGCTGGCGGTCAGGTGCAGATCAGCGGGCCAGATGGCTGGCTTTGCGACCTACGGCTTGGTCTTGAAGGTGAGCACAATCTCAGTAACGCGGCTATGGCAGCCGCTGCAGCGCGTGAACTGGGCGCCACCAATGAACATATTAAAGCGGGGCTGGAGCAGGTGTTAGCGGTAAAAGGTCGCTTGCACATACAGCCACTGGCGCAGGGTTGGACCCTCATTGATGACAGTTACAACGCCAATCCGGCGTCGATCAAAGCCGCGCTGGCGGTGCTGGCAAAACGCCCGTCACCGCGCATTGCGGTACTGGGCGCCATGGCTGAACTGGGCGAGCAGGCTGCCCAGCTGCACCGGGAAGTCGCGCAATACGCTCGTGATCTGGGCATTGAGCGGCTGCTGGCGGTAGGCCCGGGCTGTGAAGGCTACGGCAGGGGATTTGGTGCCACGGTCGAAATCTGCGCCAGTCACGACCAGGCGATTAACGCCGTTTTAAAAAACACACAGGTACCGGCCACCGTGCTGGTAAAAGGTTCTCGCAGTTCCGCCATGGAGATTGTGGCGGAGGGAATAAAAAATAAGGTGAATGGCACATGCTGCTCTGGCTGACAGAGATACTCTCACAGTACTTCACATCGCTGACGGTGTTTCAGTACCTCACCCTGCGCGGCATTCTGGGCACGTTAACGGCGCTGCTGATTTCGCTGCTGGTGGGCCCGGTGATGATTCGCAAGCTGGCGCAATACCAAATTGGCCAGGCGGTGCGCGACGACGGCCCACAAACCCATCTGAGCAAAGCCGGCACGCCCACTATGGGTGGCGCTCTTATTCTGGTGGCCATCGCTGTCAGTACCCTATTGTGGGCAGACTTAAGCAATCGCTACGTGTGGATCACCCTGCTGGTTACTCTGCTATTTGGTGCTATCGGCTGGGTAGATGATTATCGCAAAGTGGTCGAGCGCAACCCCCGTGGCCTGTCGGCCCGGTGGAAGTACTTCTGGCAGTCGGTGGTAGGCGCCGGTGCCGCTATCGCGTTGTTTATGACGGCGTCTCTACCTCAGGAAACCTCGCTATATCTGCCGTTTTTCAAGCAGGTGTCGCTCACTATGGGCCCGGTGCTGTTTATTCTGCTGACCTATTTCGTGATTGTTGGCACCAGTAACGCGGTCAACCTTACCGACGGACTGGACGGTCTGGCGATTATGCCCACGGTGATGGTAGCCGCTGCGCTGGGCATATTTGCTTACCTGTCGGGCCACGTCCAGTTTGCCAATTACCTGTTGATTCCGCGCTTGCCTGGCACCGGCGAACTGATTGTGTTTTGCGGCGCCATTGTAGGCGCCGGTCTGGGGTTTTTGTGGTTCAACACCTATCCCGCTCAGGTGTTTATGGGCGATGTCGGTGCTCTTGCTCTGGGCGCAGCTCTTGGCATCGTGGCGGTGATTGTGCGCCAGGAAATTGTGCTGTTCATCATGGGCGGCGTGTTTGTGATGGAAACCGTATCGGTAATTTTGCAGGTGGCGTCGTTCCGCCTGACCGGGCGGCGAATTTTCCGCATGGCGCCGCTGCATCACCATTTCGAATTGAAAGGCTGGCCCGAGCCGCGGGTTATCGTGCGCTTTTGGGTTATTACCGTGGTTCTGGTGTTGATTGGTTTGGCCAGTTTGAAGCTGAGATAAGGAGGGTTGCCGAATATGGGTGTCATTGTGTCGGATCGTCGCACGTTAATCGTAGGGCTCGGTAAAACCGGGCTTTCCTGCGTGCGCTATCTGGCAGCACAAGGCCGCAACCTGGCCGTGGCTGACACCCGTGAGGCACCACCGGGTCTTGCTGAGCTGCAAACCGGTTGGCCTGACGTCGAAGTACATTTGGGTGCGTTTGACAGCGACGTTTTCAGCGCTTTCAGTGAACTGATTGTAAGCCCGGGTATTAGTGTGGCCGAGCCCGCTATCGCTGCTGCTGCTGCCAGTGGCGCGCGTATTCGCGGTGATATTGACCTGTTTGCAGAAGCCGCCGATGCTCCGATTATTGCCATCACCGGTTCCAATGGCAAAACCACGGTGACCACGCTGGTCGCTGACATGGCTCGTGATGCCGGTTACCAGGTGGCAGTGGGTGGCAATATTGGCACTCCGGCGCTGGATTTGTTGAATACCGGGGCGCGCTTATACGTGTTGGAACTGTCCAGTTTTCAACTGGAGACGACGGATGAACTGAATGCGCTGGCGGCTACGGTGCTCAATGTCAGTGACGACCATATGGATCGTTACCCAGATAAAATGGCCTATTACCAAGCCAAACAGCGGATATTCCGTGGCTGTCAGTACGCCATTGTGAATCTGGATGACGCCCTTAGTACACCTATGGCGCGGAACACTCTGCGCTTTATCTGCTTTGGTATGAACCGGGTCAATCCGGAGACCTTCAGCACCCGTGACGACAGTGTCAGTGGCCACCCCTGGGTAACCTGGGGGTTGGATAATCTGATTCGCGCCGATGAACTTGGACTAGTCGGCCGCCATAACCTCAGCAACGTGATGGCGGCGCTTGGTCTGGGCAAAGCGGCCGGTCTGCCCATGGATAGCATGCTGGCGACCGCGCGCGCATTTCACGGTTTGCCCCACCGTTGTGAATCACTTCGCCTGGTCAATGGCGTTGAGTACATCAACGATTCAAAAGGCACCAACGTGGGCGCTACAGTTGCCGCGCTCGACAGTCTGGCACCGGCGGCGGGCAAGATTGTGCTGATTGCTGGCGGTGATGGAAAAGGCGCCGATTTCAGCCCGCTAGCGGACCCTGCACGCCGACACTGCCGTGCGGTCGTTCTGATTGGCCGTGATGCGGCGCAGCTGCAAGAAGTTCTGGCGCAGGGCACCGCAACCCATATTGAAAATAGCTTGGCCGACGCGGTGGCAAGCGCCGCGCGGCTGGCGCAACCGGGTGACCGGGTGTTGTTATCGCCGGCCTGCGCCAGTCTGGATATGTTCCGTGATTATATTGATCGCGGTGAGCGCTTCCGCACGCTGGTGGAGGCGCTATGATTCAGGCCCAATCGGTATTGCCCGTGTACGGCAATCGTCATTCAGCGCTGCAACCCTTGCCATTGCTGATTGTTAGCGCCGCCGCGTTGATGGTGTTGGGGCTGGTGATGATTTCGTCGGCGTCTATGGACATTGCCAGTGCGACCTTTGGCAATAGTTACCACTTTATAGTTCGCCAGCTTGTGTTTGTGGTGCTTGGCTGCATGTTGGCTCTGATCGCGGTTAATGTGCCGGTTTTCTGGTGGCAGAATAGCGGCTGGTTGCTGTTGGGCGTGGGGTTGTTGGTTTTGGTGCTGGTGCTAACGCCGCTGGGGCGCACGGTAAACGGCTCTACTCGCTGGATTCCGTTTGGCATTTTCAACGTTCAGGTGTCCGAAATCGCCAAGGTTTGCCTGGTGGGTTATCTAGCCAGCTACGTGGTTCGCCGCCGCGAAGAGCTGTTGAATACCTGGCCCGGTTTTATCAAGCCGCTGGCGGTGATGGGTGTGGCCTCGAGCCTGCTGATGGTGCAGCCGGACTTTGGCGCCACCGTGGTGCTGGTGGGCGCAGCCGCCGGCATGATTTTCCTTAGCGGTGTCAGCCTTATGCGCTTTGCACCCTTAGTTGTGGCACTGGCTGCACTGGGCGCCCTGGCAGTGATTGCCGAGCCCTATCGAATGAAACGCGTAGTGAGCTATCTGGACCCGTGGCAGGACCAGTTTAACAGCGGTTATCAGCTGACCCAGTCGCTGATTGCGTTCGGACGCGGAGACTGGACCGGAGTCGGCTTGGGCAACTCAATTCAGAAGCTGTTTTTTCTGCCCGAGGCCCATACCGACTTTATTTTCGCCATTATTGCCGAAGAATTTGGCCTGATTGGGGCTTTGTTAGTGGTGGCACTGTTTACCATTCTGGTGATCAGCGGTTTTGTGATTGCCCGCCGCGCAGAACAGGCCAAGCAGCCATTTGCGGCCTGTTTCGCCTATGGCATTAGCCTGTTGATTGGCCTGCAGGCGGCCATTAATATGGCGGTAGCCACCGGATTGCTGCCTACCAAAGGGCTAACGTTACCATTGGTTAGTTACGGCGGTTCCAGCTTGATGATGACCTGCGTGTGCCTGAGCATATTGGCGCGCATAGAGATGGAGCGCTTAGATGCCGAAACGGCAGCAGCCGAGCCTGCCGGCAAGAAACACCGGGGAGGGGCTGCTTATGACTGAACCCCGGCGTTTTTTGATGATGGCCGGTGGCACTGGTGGCCACGTGTTCCCGGCGCTGGCTACCGCCCGCGCCTTGCAGGCCCGCGGCCATCAGGTGTTCTGGCTGGGTGCCATTGGCGGAATGGAACAGCGGCTGGTCGCCGATACCGATATTGAAATGTCGTTGATCCATATTTCTGGATTGCGCGGCAAGGGCAAGCTGGCGCTGATAAAAGCACCGTTCAAACTGATGCGTGCCCTGGGCGAAGCGTTCACCATTATTCGGCGCATTCGCCCGCACTGCGTGGTTGGCATGGGCGGCTTTGTGACCGGCCCTGGTGGGTTAGCGGCCAGGTTGACCGGCACACCCTTGGTCATTCACGAACAGAACGCCGTTGCCGGCATGACCAATAGACTGCTGGTGCGCTTCGCCGACACTGTGCTGGAAGCATTCCCCGGTAGCTTTGATGCAAAAACTGTCACCCGCTGCACCGGCAATCCGGTGCGCACGGATTTTGCCGCGCTGGCAGCACCAATAGAACGTCTGGCGGGGCGCACAGGCCCGCTGCAGTTACTCGTCGTTGGTGGCAGTCTGGGCGCACAGGTGTTCAACCAGCAGGTGCCCCAGGCGCTGGCGCAAATGGCGGGCGAGTGTCGCCCACAAGTGCGCCACCAGTGCGGTGAAAACCACGCCGAGGCCGCTCGCGATGCCTATCAGGCAGTAGGCGTTGAGGCCAGCGTGGAGCCATTCATTACCGATATGGCTGCGGCTTTTGCCTGGGCCGATCTGGTGCTGTGCCGCGCGGGTGCGTTAACCGTGTCGGAACTCTGTGCTGCCGGTTGCGCCGCCATTCTGGTGCCTTTCCCCTACGCGGTGGATGACCACCAGACACGCAACGGCGAACAGATGGTTAGCGCCGGTGCGGCCCTACTTATACCCCAGCCGCGCCTTACCCCCGCGCTGTTGGCAGACACTCTGGGCGATCTGGTAAATGATCGTGAACGGGTATTAATGATGTCGCAGGCAGCTCGCAAGCTGGCCCGCATCGATGCAACGGAGAGAGTCGTGAATTATTGTCTGGAGGCCGCCAATGGCTGATGCCAACACACTGCCACTGGTATATCAGGTACCGGAAATGCGCCGCATCCGTCATATTCACTTTGTCGGTATTGGCGGCGCCGGCATGAGCGGTATTGCCGAGGTGCTAAAGAACCAGGGCTATAACGTGTCCGGCTCTGACTTGCGCCACGGTGCCGTTACCCAGCGCCTGACGGCCATGGGTATTGATGTACAGATTGGCCATCGCGCCGAAAATACTGAAAAAGCCGATGTGGTCGTGGTGTCTTCAGCGGTGGCGGCCAACAACCCGGAAGTGGTTGCTGCGCGCAGTAATCGCATTCCCATCGTGCCGCGAGCGGAAATGCTGGCGGAAATCATGCGTTATCGCCACGGCATTGCGGTTGCCGGAACCCACGGTAAAACCACCACCACCAGCCTGATTGCTTCGGTGTTTGCTGAGGCGGGTCTGGACCCGACCTTTGTGATTGGTGGCAAGCTAAACAGCGCCGGCACCAATGCCAAGCTGGGCGGATCGCGCTACCTGATCGCGGAAGCCGACGAGAGCGACGCATCGTTTCTGCACCTGACACCGCTGATTTCCGTGGTCACCAACATCGAAGCCGACCACATGGACACCTACGGTGGCGATGTGGAAAAGCTGAAGCAGACTTTTGTTGATTTCCTCCACAACTTACCGTTTTACGGCGTGGCCGTGATGTGCATAGACGATCCCTACGTGCGTGAAATACTGCCGCGTATCTCGCGCACCATTATTACTTACGGTATTGATAATCCGGAGGCCGACTACCGCGCCGAGAATATTGTGTCTGACGGCCTGCGCACGCGCTTTCTGGTAAAGCGCCCGGGGCCGCGGGCCGATTTGCAGGTAGAGCTGAAAATGCCTGGCCGCCACAACGTGCTCAACGCTCTGGCGGTGATTGCCGTGGCCACCGATGACGGTGTTGACGACGCGTCAATCGGCCGCGGTTTGGCGGGTTTCGCCGGTGTTGGCCGGCGCTTTCAGGTGTACGGCGACTATCCGATCGCCAAGGGTTCCATAACCCTGGTTGACGATTATGGCCACCACCCCACCGAAGTCGCCGCGGTCATTCGCGCCGCTCGTGATGCTTGGCCCGGCCGACGCGTGGTCATGCTGTACCAGCCGCACCGGTTCAGCCGCACCCGTGACCTTTACGAAGATTTTGTCAAAGTGCTGTCTACGGTGGATGGTTTGCTGCTGATGGACGTTTACTCCGCCGGCGAAGCAGCGATCCCCGGATGTGACGGCCGCGCGCTGTGCCGCAGCCTGCGCCAGCGAGGCAAAGTAGAACCGGTGTTTGTCGAGCACAATAAAGACATCGAAACCCTGTTGGCCAGCGTGTTGCGCGATGGTGACTTGCTGATAACTCAAGGGGCCGGTGATATCGGGGCGGTGGCAGCCCGTCTGGCAACAACGGGAGTAGTAGCAACAGGGGAGATAAGCGGTGAGTGACCAGCAGCACTATCCATTGCAGCACTATCCAATATTGCACCAAATACAGCCGTTTCTGGCCGAGCCTGCCATGCTGAGGGCCTTTGGCCGGGTGGCCGTGTTTATGGGCGGTGATTCCGCCGAGCGCGATGTGTCGCTGAAAAGCGGACAAGCAGTGCTTTCGGCGCTGCTGTCAGCGGGTGTAAATGCCTTTGGCGTAGACGTGCAAGGTTGTCTGTTGAAAACCGTGGAGCAGCCAGAGTTCGACCGGGTATTTATTGCGTTGCACGGTCGCGGTGGTGAAGACGGTACGCTGCAGGCGATTCTGTCCCAAGCCGGTATTCCGTTCACTGGCAGTGACGTGATGGCTTCGGCCCTGGCCATGGACAAGCTGCGCACCAAATACGTGTTTGCGGGTTGCGGTTTGGCCACGCCCAAGTTCCGCACCATGGCGTCTGCGGAAGACGCCAACAGTATCGCCGCTGAGTTGCGAATGCCGCTGAGCGTGAAACCGTCGCGTGAAGGATCAAGTATTGGCATCTGTAAAGTCACCAGTGCAGGCGAGTTAGTTCAAGCATGGCAGGCGGCCGCGGCGCTGGATACCTCGGTGTTGGTGGAAGAGTGGATTGAAGGCCCGGAATTTACCGTCAGTTTGTTGCAAGACCGCGCGCTACCGGCTATCGGCCTGAGCACCGATCACGTGTTTTACGATTACGACGCCAAGTATCTGGCCGACGACACCCGCTACTGCATTCCCTGTGGGCTGTCAGCAGATGAAGAACTGCGTCTTCAGCAGTTAGCGCTTGAAGCCTTCCGGGTTGTGGGCTGCCGCACCTGGGGCCGGGTCGACATTATGCAGGATGCTGACGGTAAGTTCTGGTTGCTGGAGGTGAATACCGTGCCGGGAATGACCGACCACAGCTTGGTGCCAATGTCTGCACGGGCAGCGGGCATTAGTTTTGAAGAACTGGTGGTGCGCATTCTGGCCGACACTCTGGAGCAAAACGGCGCAGAACAAGAAGGAGAGCCGGGCCATGCTTGATAACCTGCTGATCCGGGCTCGGACACTGCCGTCCGAGCCGCCGCAACGCCGTGGGGCAACAACCCTTGGCCCGGAGCATGATCGGTTTGCAGTGTTAAAAGCGGTATTTGGCGCCGTGCCTTGGTTGCAGTTTGGTTTGGGTATTGTGGTGATCCTGACCGCAGCACTGGTGCCCTGGGGCGTCAGTAAAGTGCTGGCCGCCATGGATCAGCAGATTTTAGCTATCGACGTGAATGGCACGCTGGTTGGCGAAAACCAGGTGGGCCTGGAGCGCCACCTTGGGGCCTGGGTTGGAGGCAGCTATTTCGCAACTGATCTGGAAGAGATCAAGGCTAGCCTGGAGCAGCGCCCGTGGGTTGAATCGGCGGCCGTGAAGCGCGAATGGCCAAACCGTCTAACGGTCAACATTCGCGAGAAAAAGCCGCTGGCCTACTGGAGCGACGGCCGCCTGGTTAGCCGCACGGGCGAGTTGTTCAGCCCACCAAACCCGCAAGTGGCCGGCGCTTTGCCGTTGTTGTCCGGTCCTGATGAGCGGGTAAGAGATGTGATCGCCATGGCGCGCGCGCTGAGTGATCAACTGGTTGGCCATGGACTTGGCTTCAGTGGCCTGAATCTGGAGCAGCGCGGGGCGTGGACCCTGCGCCTGAGTAACGGCATAGATGTTGTGCTGGGCCGTGACCAGGTTGAGCAGCGTTTTGAGCGGTTTATGACCGTGTATCAGGCCCGGCTGTCATCCCGGGCAGATGAAGTCAGTAGGGTGGATGCGCGCTACACCAATGGTGTAGCGGTGCAGTGGAAGGCGGTTACGGCTGCCTCAACTCCGAAAACATAACAACGGTTTATTCAGACCTGGGGTTTGGTGGAACACATGTCATCGGTTGAAACGGAAAACATGATTGTCGGCCTGGATATTGGCACCTCAAAAGTGGTGGCCATTGTTGGTAAGCGCAAAATGGACGGCTCTATTGAGGTGTTGGGCGTTGGCTCTAACCCCTCAAAAGGGCTGAAGCGCGGTGTCGTGGTCAATATTGAAGTCACGGTTCAGGCTATTCAACGCGCGGTGGAAGAAGCCGAGCTGATGGCCGGCTGTCGCATTCATTCGGTGTACGCAGGCATTGCCGGTAGCCACATCAAAAGCCTGAACTCCCACGGCATTGTGGCCATTCGTGATCGCGAGGTGACCCAGGCGGATATCGATCGGGTAATTGACGCAGCCCAGGCCGTGGCCATTCCGGCCGATCAGAAAATTCTGCACATACTGCCGCAGGAATTTGTGATTGATAACCAGGAAGGCATTAAAGAGCCGCTGGGCATGTCTGGCGTGCGCCTGGAAGCCAAGGTGCACTTGGTGACCTGCGCGGTGAACGCCGCCCAGAATATTGAAAAATGCATTCGCCGCTGTGGCCTTGAAGTCGACGACATCATTCTTGAGCAGCTGGCTTCCAGCCACGCCATTCTCACTGAAGATGAAAAAGAGTTGGGCGTGTGCGTGGTGGATATGGGCGGCGGTACCACCGACATCGCAGTGTTTACCGGTGGCGCTATTCGCCACACCGCTGTGATTCCGATCGCCGGTGATCAGGTCACCAACGACATCGCCATGGCGTTGCGTACGCCAACCCAGAACGCCGAAGAAATCAAAATCAAATACGCTTGCGCGCTGACCCAGTTGGCGGGCGCGGATGAAACCATCAAAGTGCCCAGCGTTGGCGATCGCGCTCCGCGAGATTTGTCACGTCAGGCTTTAGCCGAAGTGGTTGAGCCGCGCTACGAAGAACTGTTCATGTTGGTGCAGTCGGAGCTTCGACGTTCGGGATTTGAAGACATGATCCCGGCGGGCATCGTAATTACGGGAGGCGCATCCACCATGGAGGGCGTGATTGAGCTAGCAGAAGAGATTTTCCACATGCCGGTCAGGCTGGCCTGTCCGCAGGCCGTGTCGGGCATGACGGAAGTGGTTAACAACCCGATTTACGCCACGGGTGTTGGGTTGTTGATACACGGTTTCCGCCAAATGGATCTGGGGCGGGCGCCGGTGCTCAAGGGGGAGCATGCTCCCACGCTGTTTGAGCGAATGAAAGCCTGGTTTACCGGCCATTTCTGAGCCGCCAGACAAGCACAACAGCAACCGTTTTGAACCATCAAATCTTAAAAAAGAACAGCCGGAAAACAGGCTGACTAAAGCACGAAGGAGTGGGGATATGTTTGAACTTGTCGATAGTGTGCAGCAAAACGCAGTCATAAAAGTGGTTGGTGTGGGTGGCGGTGGCGGTAACGCCGTGCGTCATATGCTAAACAGCGATATTGAAGGTGTTGATTTTATCTGTGCCAACACGGATGCCCAGGCCTTGAAAGACCTGGACGCACGCCAAATCATCCAGCTCGGTGGCGCTATCACCAAGGGCCTGGGTGCCGGTGCTAATCCGGAAATAGGACGTCAGTCGGCGTTGGAAGACCGCGACCGTATTGCTGACGCACTCAGCGGAGCGGATATGGTGTTCATTACCGCTGGCATGGGTGGCGGTACCGGTACGGGTGCGGCACCGGTAGTGGCTCAAGTGGCCCGCGAGCTGGGCATTCTGACCGTCGCCGTAGTCACCAAACCATTTCTGTTTGAAGGCGGCAAGCGTATGAGCGTGGCGGAAGCCGGGCTGCGCGAGCTGGAAGAGTGCGTAGACTCATTGATCACCATCCCTAACGAGAAGCTGCTGTCGGTGATGGGCAAGAATACCAGCCTGCTGGATGCCTTTGCGTCTGCTAACGACGTACTGCTGGGCGCGGTTCAGGGTATTGCCGATCTGATTACCCGCAATGGCATGATCAACGTCGACTTCGCAGACGTGAAAACGGTGATGTCCGAAATGGGCATGGCGATGATGGGTACGGCCCGAGCAACCGGTGAAAATCGTGCCCGTGAAGCCGCCGAAGCCGCTATTCGCAGCCCGCTGTTGGAAGACGTTAACCTGCACGGTGCCAAGGGCATTCTGGTTAACATTACCGCCGGCATTAACCTGAATCTGGGCGAGTTTGCTGAGGTAGGCGACATCATTCGCGAATTTGCTTCAGATACGGCCACAGTGGTTGTGGGCACGGTGATTGATCAGGACTTGACGGACGAACTTAAGGTGACTGTAGTAGCCACCGGCCTGGGCGGCAGTCGCGAAAAACCGACCAAAGTGGTCGATAATAGCCGCACTCTGGATGGCAAAACCGACTACAACCAACTGGACCGGCCGGCCATTCTGCGTCGTCGCGCAGTGGCTTCCGGTAATACGGCGCTGGATCAAGGTCGCGACAGCGAAGAGCAGAATGTGGACTATCTCGATATTCCCGCATTCCTTCGCCGTCAGGCGGATTGATAGACTGTCATAAATATGACCCGGAGCCGGCTGGGGCGGGTGTTTGAAACCTTCAGTCGGGAAAGTGTGCACTGGTTACCTATGGCCCGTTTTGGCTGTTTTTTGAGCAGAAAAGGGCGTTTTCATGGTGGCCAGTTGTATTTTCTGATATTGTGCGAGCAGTTTTTTTGCTTAGCGTATCGCCTTTTCGACGGAACTATGGACCGATGATCAAACAACGGACTCTGAAAAACACCATTCGCGCTACCGGCATTGGCCTGCATTCGGGTGAAAAGGTGTATCTAACCCTTAAGCCCGCACCCATTGACGCTGGCATTATTTTTTGCCGTACCGACCTGGACCCTGTGGTCGAAATTCGGGCCCGTGCAGAAAATGTCGGCGAGACCATGCTGTCAACCACATTGATGAAAGACGGCGTACGGGTGTCAACGGTAGAGCACTTACTGTCTGCTATGGCCGGCTTGGGTATCGATAACTGCTTTGTGGAACTGAGCGCTTCTGAAGTGCCGATCATGGATGGCTCGGCAGGGCCTTTCGTGTTTTTGCTGCAGTCTGCCGGTATTGCCGAGCAAGACGCAGCCAAGAAATTTATCCGCATCAAACGTGAAGTATCGATCACAGACGGTGATAAAAGCGCTACCTTTTTGCCATTTAAAGGCTTCAAGGTCAGCTTTGGTATCGACTTTGATCACCCTGCTTTCAAAGGCCGCGCCCAGAACGCCACTGTTGATTTCTCCAGCACTTCGTTTGTGAAAGAAGTCAGTCGGGCCCGCACCTTCGGCTTCATGCGCGATATTGAAAAACTTCGCTCTATGAACCTGGCTCTTGGTGGCAGCGTTGATAACGCCATCGTTGTTGATGATTACAAAATTCTTAACGAAGACGGTTTGCGTTATGAAGACGAGTTCGTTAAGCACAAGGTTCTGGACGCTATCGGCGACCTGTATCTGTTGGGCAACAGCCTGATTGGTGAGTTCCGCGGAGTGAAATCCGGCCACGACCTGAACAATCGCTTGCTGCGCCTTCTTATTGCAGAGCAGGACGCCTGGGAAGTAGTCACCTTTGATGACGAAGCGAATGCTCCGATTTCTTACGTCAAACCTGTATTAGCCAGCGCCTGAAGCGCCATCGTCAGTCGCGAACGTGACTGGCGAGCTTTTCCAGAATCTCGCGCAACGCTTTGTCTTTTGTGTGCCCGGCTTCTTCTTTGAGGAGCTGGGCGTTTTCTTTACTTAGTGGCAGCTTTTTGGCCATCGCCTTGTCCTGAAAGCGCGGCGGTACAACCTTTACTTTCAGCTTCCAGACAAAGCGAAATAACTCCAGATTGCGCGCAGCAGTCATAATGTCATGCTGGCGAAAGCGAATCTGGCTGGCTTTGGGCCCGCTGTCTGCTGCCAGAACAAGTTCGCCCTCATGACAGCTCACAAAACGCGTACCTGACTGCAACGACGGCGGCAATTCAGCCAGCAGCGCCTGTTCAGCAAGCCGGTGCTGCTCGGCCCGCGCCACCAGTTTGCGCAAGCCGGCCGGCCCGGAGAATGGGTCGAAAGTCATTTTCTGTTCATTTTTTGGCGTCATTGCGGCCTGGGTACTCGACGGAGCTGTAAACCATTGGGTACACTTCTTTTTCTTTTTTAGGTGAGTACCACGACTATTCATAACCAGTGTAACCGCTGGCGGGTGCTTTAAACATCGGTTTGCGATCCACTGCAACAACCACACATTATGACGACAAACATTGTTTCTGATCTGCTCCCGCCTCCGGCCATCATACTGAATCGCCGTTTTTTACTCGCCTTGCTGATTTTTGCTCTGGTGCTGACAGCCATTGCCAGTTGGACTGGCTACACGCTGGCGGTGGCGAAAATTGGAGCTGAAACCCCTGCTAGCGCTGAGTTAGTTGTACGCTGGCAGGCACGCTTGCAGGAGCAGAAGGCCGCACTGGCGCAGGTTGAAACAGACGTGCAGCATCAAGTCGATGCCATGACGCTACGCCTGGGTGCGATGCAGGGCCGCCTGTTGCGGCTGGACGCTTTGGGGCAACGATTTGTCGAAAGTGGACTGGTGAACAACGAAGAGTTTGATTTTAGCGCTCCGGCGCCAGTGGGCGGCCCCGAAGTGCTATTGCCTCCAGAGTCTTACAACGTGCCGGGTCTAAGCGAGATGATTGAGCGCTTGGAACACCGCTTAGACAATCGCGAGCAGCAGTTGCGTTTGCTGGACAAGCTGGCCTCGCGGCAAAAATTTGATGATGAACGTTTTGTTGAGGGCCGCCCCATTACCTGGGGTTGGCTGTCATCCGAATATGGCTACCGAACGGATCCGTTTAGCGGCAAACGCACCTGGCATGGCGGCGTTGATCTGGCAGGCAAAGACGGCAGTGACATTGTTGCGGTGGCCGCGGGCGTTGTTACTTGGGCTGGCAAGCGTCGTGGCTATGGCAACCTGGTGGAAATCGCCCATGGCGATGGTTTGGTTACCCGCTACGCCCATGCCAAAGCCGTGAGTGTAAAAGTCGGTGACCTGGTCCAGAAAGCCCAGGTGGTGGCGCTGATGGGCAGTACCGGCCGGTCTACCGGGCCCCACGTGCATTTTGAAGTACTGAAACATGGCCGCACGACAGATCCGGTGAAGTACATGGCGCGGGCCAGCCATTAGAAAATCCTGTAACGCAAATGTGATTGGCAGCGCCGAATTGTCGGCTGGCGTTGTTGTCACCGGCTGTGGCTTTTGCCCCGCCGCTAAATAAAGGTAGAATGCCGGCTTCCTCCGTTTAATCAAAGAAGCATTGGTCTATGTTCACAAAGCTTGCAACGAAAGTATTCGGTAGTAAGAACGCCAGGGAAATCAAGCGAATGCGCAAGATTGCCGTGCGTATTAATGAACTTGAAAAGCAATTTGGCAGCCTGACCGACAGCGAGTTGCAGGGAAAAACCACAGAGTTCCGTGAGCGCCTGCAAAAAGGCGAAAGTCTAGACGAGCTGATGCCCGAGGCGTTTGCCTGCGTGCGCGAAGCCAGTGGCAGAGTCATGGGCATGCGCCATTACGACGTGCAGTTTGTAGGTGCTGTAACCCTGCATGAGGGCCGCATAGCCGAAATGAAAACCGGTGAGGGTAAAACCCTGATGTCCACCGCGTCGGCTTATCTGAACGCTTTGTCTGGCAGGGGCGTTCACGTGATCACCGTGAACGATTATCTGGCCCGCCGCGATGCGGACTGGATGGGTAAGTTGTATAACTTTATGGGTCTGCAAGTGGGCGTTGTAAACGCCGGCCAACCGGGCGAAGAAAAGCGCGCCGCTTATCAGGCTGATATCACCTACGGCACCAACAACGAATTCGGTTTTGACTACCTGCGCGACAACATGGCGTTCAGTACCGCGGACAAAGTTCAGCGCGGTCTTCATTTCGCTATCGTTGACGAAGTCGACTCCATTCTGATCGACGAAGCCCGTACACCGCTGATTATTTCTGGCGCCGCCGAAGACAGCTCGAAGATGTATCAGGCGATTAACATTCTGATTCCGAGCTTGGAAAAAGGTGAAGTGCCAGAGGAAGGCGATCCTACCGGCGATTTCACTATTGACGAAAAAACTCGTCAGGTAGAACTGACCGAGCGCGGCCACGAAAAAGTAGAGCAGTTGCTGCTGGAGCGGGAACTGCTTAAAGCGGATGAAAACCTGTATTCCGCGGCCAATCTCAGCCTTCTGCATCACGTGCACTCCGGATTGCGGGCCCATAACCTGTTCCAGAAAAACGTGGATTACATCGTGCAGGGCGAGCAGGTTATCATTGTTGACGAGCACACCGGTCGCACCATGCCGGGCCGGCGCTGGAGTGAAGGTTTGCATCAGGCGATTGAAGCCAAAGAAGGCGTGAAAATTCATGCGGAAAGCCAGACCCTGGCGTCCACCACTTTCCAGAACTACTTTCGGCTGTATGAAAAGCTGTCGGGCATGACCGGTACCGCAGACACCGAAGCGTTTGAATTTCGCCAGATTTACGGCTTGGATGTGGTGGTCATTCCGCCTAACAAACCGATTCAGCGGACCGATTACAACGATTTGGTGTACCTGACGGAAGAAGAAAAATTCCACGCCATTATCGACGAAATTAAAGACGCTACAGGCGAAGGTCGGCCCATTCTGGTGGGTACTGCGTCCATCGAGGCGTCTGAGCGTTTGGCGAGCCTGCTGAAGAAAACCCAGATTGATTATAAAATTCTGAACGCCAAGCAGCACGAATTCGAAGCCCAGATTATTGCACAGGCGGGCCGCCCTGGCGCCGTTACCATTGCCACCAACATGGCTGGGCGGGGTACCGATATCGTGCTCGGTGGTAACTGGGAATATGAGTTGGCAGGACATGATAGCCCGACTGACGAACAGAGCGCGGTGCTGAGAGATGCGTGGACTGAGCGCCACAACAGCGTGCTGGAAGCCGGCGGTTTGCACATCATTGGCACCGAGCGTCATGAAAGCCGCCGCATTGACAACCAATTGCGGGGTCGTGCCGGCCGCCAGGGCGATCCGGGTTCATCCCGCTTCTTCCTGTCGCTGGAAGACAACCTTATGCGGATATTTGCTCCGGACAAGGTCAAGAGTCTGATGCAGGCCATGGGTATGAAAAAAGGCGAGGCCATTGAGCATCGCATGGTCACTAACGCCATTGAGAAATCCCAGCGCAAGGTCGAAGGCCGAAACTTTGACATGCGCAAAACGCTGCTGGAATACGACGACGTTGCCAACGACCAGCGTTCGGTCATTTACGACCAGCGCAACGACGTAATGGGTTCAGACGACGTGTCGGAGATGGTGAAAACCATTCGCGCTGACGTAGTAGACACCCTGGTGAGTGCTCACATTCCACCGCAGAGCATGCCGGAGCAATGGGATGTTGCCGGTTTGGAAACCCAGCTGCAGTCGGAAATGGGCATTGATCTTCCGGTCCAGCAGTGGCTGGATGAAGACAGCAAACTCTACGAAGACAATTTACGCCAGAAAATTCTGGAGCTGATTGTGACTGCTTACGACGCCAAAGAGGCCGTGGTCGGCGCGGAACCCATGCGTAAGTTTGAAAAACAGGTGTTTTTGCAGGTATTGGATACCTTGTGGAAAGAGCATCTGTCGAATATGGACCACCTGCGCCGCGGTATTCACCTGCGTGGTTACGCTCAGAAAAACCCGAAGCAGGAATACAAGCGCGAAGCCTTCAATCTGTTTGAAAGTATGCTGGAAGCCATGAAGGGGGATGTTATTCGGGTGCTTTGCCACGTTAAAGTGCAAAGTCAGGAAGAGTTGGAAGAAATTGAGCGCCAGCGTAAAGAGGCATTGGCGAATGAACTGGCACGTGCTCGTCTGCGCCACAACGAAACCAGCGCAACATCTCAGGCTGGCGCCGGGGGAGAGGCCGGTGGCGACGATAGTTCACGCCAGGCCATGCCGGAAACCTTTGTACGTAACGAGCGAAAAGTGGGCCGTAATGAGCCTTGTCCTTGCGGGTCTGGTAAGAAGTTCAAGCAGTGCTGTGGCAAAATTAGTTAAACAGCACTGTCATTGAAAGCTATTTTCAACCCGCAATCTGGTTCATTCAGGCTGCGGGTTTTTGCGTTTTGAATGCCTGCGGGCAGTCTTTATTCATTATTTGTCAGGAGAATTACCATGGCGGTAGGTCCCGGAACCTTACCCGAGTTTTTTCCCATCACAGGCGTAGAACTGGGTATTGCCAGTGCCGGTATTAAAAAGTCTGGCCGCAAAGATATCGTATTATTTTCCTTGGCTGAGGGCACGCAGGTAGCCGGAATTTTCACCCGCAACCAGTTCTGTGCGGCACCGGTTACGCTTAGTCGCAAGCATCTTGCTGCAGGTGCGCCGCGCTATCTACTCATTAATACCGGTAACGCCAACGCGGGCACTGGCGAACGCGGCCTGGCCGACGCAGCAGTCTGCTGCGAGGCTCTTGCAGCTGCTGCCGGCGTTGGCGAGCAACAGGTGTTGCCATTTTCTACCGGTGTGATCGGTGAGCCCCTGCCAGTCGCCAAAATTGTCGCAGCGCTGCCCGATGCACTGGCGGATACTCGCGTAGATCGCTGGGCAGAAGCGGCAAACGGCATTATGACCACCGACACTCGTCCCAAAGGGGCATCGGTGCAAGTGGATTTGGGCGGTCATACGGTGAGTATTTCCGGCATTAGCAAGGGCGCGGGCATGATTCGCCCCAACATGGCTACCATGCTGGGGTTCATTGCTACCGACGCCCGTATCGCGCCGGAAGTCTTGCAATCCCTGGCCTCGGAGCTGGGTGAGCAGTCCTTCAATCGCATTACCATCGACGGTGACACCTCCACCAACGACGCTTGCATGCTGATGGCCAGCGGTTGTTACGGCGGCCCGGAAATAACCGCTGACAGTTCGCTACTGGCGCCGTTGAAAGACGCTTTGCGCCAGGTGTATATGGATCTGGCCCACGCCATTGTGCGCGACGGTGAAGGGGCAACCAAGTTTGTGACCATTGAGGTTAACCACGCAGCGACAGTCAATGAAGCTCTGGATGTAGCCTACACGGTCGCCCATTCGCCGCTGGTTAAAACTGCGCTGTTTGCATCAGACCCCAACTGGGGTCGCATTCTGGCCGCCGTTGGCCGCGCTGGTGTCGAAGGCCTGGACTTGAACGCCCTGGAGATTTATCTGGGAGACGTGTGTCTGGTACAGAATGGCGGCCGGGCAGACGATTACTCGGAGGAACGCGGGCAGGCGGTGATGAACCAGGAAGAAATTACCATCCGCATCGACCTCAAGCGAGGCGCAGTGAATGAAACCGTCTGGACCTGCGACTTCTCCCACGACTATGTCACCATCAACGCCGACTACCGCAGTTGATGCCTGTGACTAATAAAATGCCTGAGCGACCGCCTGCGATAGCACTTGGGAAAGTACCTGAGGAAGTACCTGAGAAAGCACCTGAGAAAGCACCTGAGAAAGCACCTGAGAAAGCACCTGAGAAAGCACCTGAGAAAGCACCTGGAAAGGTACCTGAGCAAGCGCCAGGCGTATTACGTGAAGTGCACGTCGCCGTCGGTGTGATCATTCGCGATGGGCGGGTACTGATTGCCCGCAGGCTCGAACACGCCCATCAGGGGGGATTACTGGAGTTTCCTGGCGGTAAAGTGGAGCCGGGTGAAACCGTGCAGCAGGCGTTAGTGCGTGAGATTGCCGAAGAAACCGGATTAAAGTTGATCGAATCCGCTTTGCAGCCCGTAATTGGTGTTCGACACGATTATGGCGACAAGCGTGTTTTTCTAGATGTTTGGTCGACCGACGCAGCAGCGGGCGAGGCTCACGGTCGCGAAGGTCAGCCGATTCAGTGGCTATTGCCGCAGGATTTACGCGATGCGGATTTCCCCGCAGCGAATCGCCCAATTATCCGCGCTCTTCAACTGCCTTCGCAGTTGGCGCTAACGGGCTGCGACGTAGCAGATGGTGAAAGTGGCCTGAAACGTTTGCAAACAGCGCTGCAGGTTAGCCAGCCGCCGCTGATCGTGTTGCGGGCCCCGGATTTGGCCGAACAGGCGATAGCTTACAATCGCTTGGCGCAGAGTGCTTTGGCGCTGTGTCAGAGTAATGGCAGCGAGCTTATGTTACACGGCGTGCCCGAGTTGATAGACCGCCATCCCCAAGCTGCTGGCGTGCATTTGCCCTGGCGCCACGCCAGCCAATGTCAGCAGCGGCCGGTGGCTGAATGCTACAAGTTAGGGGTTTCCTGCCATAACGCAGAGCAATTGGCCCACGCTGCGTCCATGGGTGCCGACTATGCAATTTTGGGGCATGTATTGGATACGCCTAGTCACCCCAATGAGGCGCCTCTGGGCTGGTACGCGTTCAGTCAACTGGTGTCAGCGGCACGACTACCGGTGTATGGCATTGGCGGCTTATCGCCAGCCGATCTGCCAAAGGCCCGCCAATGCGGCGCACAAGGTATCGCTGGCATTGGCTTCTGGTGGGCATAAGCCGACGTATAACAGCGCAGCGCCACATTTGTTATGATGTAACATATTTTTTACATCGTAGATGTGTATTGAACCAATAACGTCGTAGGTGTTTATTCGGCGGTTATGCCAATGGGAGAAGCTGTGAGTAAACTGACGCACCTGAATGACAAAGGCGAAGCACGCATGGTCGACGTTACCGCCAAAGTGGTAACCGAGCGCGAAGCCCGCGCCGAGGCCACGGTCAGTATGTCGGCCCAAACTCTGGCGATGATCGTGGATGGCCAACACCCGAAGGGTGACGTTTTGGCGGTGGCACGTATTGCCGGCATTATGGCGGCCAAGCGCACGCACGATCTGATCCCCCTGTGCCACGCCTTAAACCTGACCTCGGTGAAGGTAGAGCTAGAGCCCGGTGCAGACGGCATGTCGGTCCACATTCGCACCTTGTGCAAGCTGTCTGGTCAGACTGGTGTAGAAATGGAAGCGCTAACGGCGGCCAGTATCGCCGCGTTGACCGTTTACGACATGTGCAAAGCAGTCGACAAGGCCATGGTTGTAAGCAACCTGCGCTTGGTGGAAAAGAAAGGCGGCCGCAGTGGCCACTGGCAGGCCAGCACCTGATCCATTAGAAACAATGTACCTGCCGCAGGCAGGCTGCTCCATCTAAGATCATAAGATCGAACCACGAGGAATTACAGTGGCTGTTCGTTATATTGAAACTTGCCGGCTGCCGACCCCGTTTGGGGTTTTTGAAATGCACGGTTTTGAAGAGCCGGACACCGGCAAAGAGCACGTTGCGCTGACGCTGGGTGATCTGGCTGGCGAGGAACCCATGTTAGCCCGCACCCACTCGGAGTGCCTGACCGGTGATGCTCTTTACAGCATGCGCTGTGACTGTGGTTATCAATTGGAAGAAGCCTTGCGCAGCATCGCTCGTGAAGGTCGCGGTATTCTGATGTATCTGCGCCAGGAAGGCCGCGGCATCGGCTTGCTCAACAAGATTCGTGCCTACAACCTTCAGGATCAGGGTGCCGACACAGTCGAAGCCAACGAACGTCTGGGTTTTGCAGCGGATCTTCGTGACTACAGCATGTGCAAAGATATGTTGGAGCACTTGGGTATAAAGCGCTTGCGGTTGATGACTAACAACCCGCGAAAAGTAAAGGCGTTGTCGTCATACGGCATTGATGTTGTGGAAAGAGTCGAGCTGCACGTAGGGAGAAATCCCCATAACGAGCACTACCTGGACACCAAGCAGAGCAAACTCGGTCATTTTCTGGCGATTCATCAGGACGATGACCCCCAGCTCTGAGCCTCTGAGCGCAGCAGGCGGCTTTTATACCTCGCCTGCTCAGTCTCCACCTCTTGTCAGAGTCAGGCAATTATCAGGAAGACTGCGCGGCTATGCCCGACTGGCTGACCAATCGTTGCACGCGGCCAGTTATGATGCGCTCGATAGTCGCGGCATCCAGACCACATTCCTCTAACAGCTGATTGCGGCTGCCGTGGTCAACGAACTTGTCGGGCAGTCCCAGCTGCAGCACCGGCATGGTAATTTCTTCCTGATTCAACCATTCGCAAACCGCACTGCCGGCGCCCCCGGCGATGGCATTTTCTTCCAGAGTCACCAGCAAATCGTGCTGCTCTGCCAACTGGCGTATCAGGTCTTCATCCAGCGGTTTTACAAAGCGCATATCGGCCACTGTGGCGTCCAGCGCCTGTGCGGCTTTCAGGGCTCGCGGCAAAAGGGCACCAAAATTCAGGATGGCGATACGGCCGCTTGCGCTCTTGCGCTCGCGTTCGCGCACAACCCGGCCTTTACCCAGGGGTAGTGTGTGCAACAGCGGGTCAATCTCGACTCCGCTGCCGCTACCGCGGGGATAGCGCACCGCCGCCGGGCCTTCATGCACCAGCCCGGTGTGCAGTAACTGTCGGGTTTCGTTTTCGTCAGACGGTGTCATCAACACCATATTAGGGATGCAACGCAGATAACTGATGTCGAAGGCTCCGGCATGAGTCGGGCCGTCTTCGCCCACCAGCCCAGCGCGGTCAATGGCAAACAGTACGTCCAGATTCTGAATGGCTACATCGTGGATAAGCTGATCGTAACCACGCTGTAAGAAGGTGGAGTAGATGGCTACCACCGGTTTAGCTCCATCACAGGCCATGCCGGCGGCCAAAGTAACAGCGTGCTGCTCGGCAATGGCAACGTCAAAATAACGCGCGGGAAAACGCTCGGCAAAGGCCAAAAGATCAGAGCCCTCGCACATGGCGGGGGTTATGCCCATTACCCGCTCATCCGCGGCTGCGGCATCACACAGCCATTGGCCAAAGACGTTGGCGTATTTGAGCGCGGCCGGGCCAGATTTAACCGGCGTCGGGTTGCCGCTGGCAACAGTGGTGGCTGCCATGGGTTCTATTTTGTTGATGGCGTGGTAGCCAATCGGGTCGGCTTCTGCGGGAGCAAAACCTTTGCCTTTGGTGGTGACAATGTGCAAAAACTGGGGGCCGCTGAGCTCGCGGATGTTCTCCAGGGTTTCTACCAGTAATGGCAGGTCGTGGCCGTCAATGGGGCCGATGTAATTGAAACCCAATTCTTCAAACAGGGTGCCTGGGGCAATCATGCCTTTGAAATGTTCTTCGGTTTTTTTTGCCAGTTCGCGCAGGCCCGGGGCTATCTCAAGCACTTTTTTGCTGCTGTCGCGCATTTGATGATAAGTGCGACTGGATAACAGCTTGGCAAAATAATTAGACAGGCCACCTACGTTGCGGGAAATCGACATGTCGTTGTCGTTCAGAATCACCAGCATATCGGCCTTCAAATGGCCGGCGTGATTCAGTGCTTCAAATGCCATACCGGCGGTCATGGCGCCATCACCAATCACCGCGATGCTTTTGCGCGTCAGCCCTTGCTGATTGGAGGCAATGGCCATGCCCAGGGCGGCGCTGATAGAGGTGCTGGAATGGCCCACACCAAAGGTGTCGTAAGGGCTCTCAGTGCGTTTCGGGAACCCTGCGAGGCCGTTTTTGCGGCGAATGCTGCCCATCTGTTCGCGGCGTCCTGTCAGGATTTTATGAGGGTAGGCCTGATGGCCCACGTCCCAAACCAGGCGGTCTTCCGGCGTGTTGAACACATAGTGCAGAGCAACCGTTAGTTCCAGTACGCCCAGGCCAGCGCCAAAGTGGCCGCCTGTGGTGCCCACCGACCACAATAGAAACGACCGCAGCTCCCGTGCTAGCTGAGTTAACTGATCGGCGGGTAACTGGCGCATGTCTGCCGGCGAGCCAATACGGTCCAGCATGGGGGTGTTGGGTCGCTGTAAGGGGATTTCCCTGAAAATCATTGTGTCCTGCATCTGCTTGGTTCTTTTTTGCGTAATCGGCAAGGGTTGTAGCTGTATACGCTGTATCTTCTGGTTGTATCAGCCCCGAGCCTTGTCGTTTACCAAGTGTTTATCCCGCAGTGTGCGCCTCGTAGCGGGAGCGACTCAATGCCCGGAATGTTACGCGGGCGTTTGCTTAGTGGCTACGAGCCACTATGTAATCTGCCATGGCGTGCAGGGCGTCGGCCTGAATGCCAAGCCCTTTCAGGCTTTCGTGAGCCTCGGCTAGCAACCTTGCCAAGAGTTCGCGCGCGCCTTTCGGCCCCAATAGTGCGGGATAGGTGGGTTTGCCGCGAGCGATATCAGAGCCTTGGGTTTTGCCCATCACCTCGGTATCGCCTTCTATGTCGAGCAAATCGTCCTGCACCTGAAACGCCAGTCCCAGCGCGCGGGCGTAACGAGCCAGGGCGTCTAGCAACGCGGGGTCTTTTACGCCACCGGCCAGTGCGCCAAGGTGCACACTGGCTTCAATCAGAGCGCCGGTCTTATGGCGGTGCATATTCTCTAGCTGGTCCAGAGTCAGGGTTCTTGCCACAGACTCCAGATCAATAGCCTGCCCGCCCACCATACCGTTTGCCCCGCAGGCGTTCGCCAAGGCTTTTACCATAGCCAGTTTGACTTCAGCGCTTAACCGCGGCGCCGTGGCCAGTACCCGAAACGCCTCTGCCTGCAGAGCGTCGCCAGCAAGTATGGCCGAAGATTCGTCGAATGCGATGTGGGCGGTGGCGCGGCCGCGGCGCAGATCATCGTTGTCCATGGCCGGCAAGTCGTCGTGCATCAGCGAGTACGCGTGAATCATCTCCAGAGCACAAGCTGGTGCCAGAGCTATTTGGCGCTGACCGCCAACGGCTTCGGCAGCGGCTAGGCAAAGCGCTGGACGAATGCGCTTGCCACCACCCAGCAAGCCATAGCGCATGGCGTCCTGCAGGCGCTGGGATGCGCTGGCTTGATCCATATAATCGGCTAGCTGCTGGTCAATCTCAGCGCGGCAGTGTTGCAAAAAATCACTGGCTGGCAAGCGGGTGATGGTGTTCACGAATCGCTGCTCTGATCGCCCTGCCCACTTTGTTCAAGGAACGGTCGGGTTTCCAGACTGCCATCGCCGTTTTGTATCAGCATTTCTACCCGCTGCTCTGCACTTTTCAGGGCTTGTTGGCAATCACGGGTAAGGCCGACGCCACGTTCGAAGGTAGCCAGTGATTGCTCCAGTGTTAACTCGCCGTGCTCCAGGTCACGCACCAGCTGTTCCAGCTCCTCCAGGGATTTTTCAAAGCCACCCAACGAGGGTGCTTTTGTCGCGGCAGCCGCGGTGTCTTTTTTGCCAGCCATAAAAGCCTCCGCTGTGATCGAATCGAATAATGCCGCCAGACGGGGCACTAGAATGTATTATCCGGCGGATTATAACAGAGCCTGTGGGCTACTGCTGCCAGCACATTTGCCGACATTCACCGGATTTGCCGCCGGGTTGCCAGGTTTGCTCGGTAACCCGTATTTCGCCACTGGCGGCCACGGTCACGACCGTGGTTACGCGGGTGCCGTAATGCTCGCCAATAATGAACGCCGGTGACAACATGCGCTCGGTATCAAGGCTCACCCCGGTGCGGGGCAACAAATGATCCGGGGCCGGAGTGGCATCTATCAAGTGATTGATTAGCGTCTGGTGCAAAGGCTCACTGTCTTCACCGGCTGCGACGACGGTGCTGGTGACATGTTGGCGCAGACGCAACAGTTTGGGCCAGGGCGTTTGCAGCAGGTGATTGCTAACGCCGTAGCTGCCGCGGTGCAGGCTGCGCCCCGGGTGAGCGTCGCGGTTGCTGAAATACCAGCCGCCAGAGCCTGCCGCGCGTTTCTGGCCGGCATCGAGTGTCACCAGATTAAAACCGGAATAGCGGCTGGCGTTATCGGCTAAGTGCCTGTGCAAGGCTTGGCGCGATTGTTGTAAGGCGCGCAGAGGCAAATCACCGCGGCTAATAACGCCGGGCTCCGGGCTGCCTTCGCGCACATTGGTGACCGCGCTGACAACACCGTTGGCGCTGACAGCCAGCCAGGTACCGCCGGCCTGTAAATCCCGGCCTGCCAGAACCGGCTTTGAAGCCAGCGCATGGCTTGCACCAGTCCACCACTCCATAGCGGCCGTAGGCCGGTTGAAGAATTCATCCCGGTTAGCAGCAACCACCAGCGGATAGTGCCGATTCTGGCCCAGAGTAAACGCAATCAAACACATATTCGCGCTATTTCCTTAACGATGTGTATACAGAGGGTTGGTGCAATGGAGCCTTGTTTTCACAAGGTGTATCATACCTTCCCATAAATGTAACGGCGGTGTGCGCTGCAATGTCTTTCTTCATGCTTTTTTCGCTGTACCTCGCCTTGGGGGCGCTGGCGGGCAGTCTAGCCGGCTTGTTTGGCATTGGTGGCGGACTGGTTATTGTGCCGGTATTGATCTTCAGCTTTGGTGCCCAAGGCTTTAGCCCCGATATCGCCGCCCACATGGCAGTGGGGACCTCGCTGGCCACTATCGTGTTCACCTCGCTAAGTTCGATACGCTCACATCATGTCCATGGCGCAATTCGCTGGGACATTTTCCGGGCAATGACCATAGGCATCGTATTTGGTGCCTTAATCGGTGCCTGGACCGCATCACTGCTTAGCGGGCCAGCGCTGGAGCTGATCATTGGCGTATTTGTGATTGTGGTTGCGGTAAAAATGTTGCTTGGCTTTGATCCAAAACCAAGTCGATCGGTGCCTGGCAATACAGGGTTGAGGGCAGCAGGCGTCGTGATTGGCTGGGTGTCGGCCATCTTTGGAATTGGTGGCGGTACATTAACCGTGCCCTACTTAAGTCGCTGCAACATTAAGATGCAGCACGCTATTGGTATTTCCGCAGCCTGCGGCCTGCCCATAGCGCTAGCCGGAGCTCTGGGCAACTTGTGGACCGGCTGGGGTGACCCACAATTACCGGCATACAGCCTTGGTTTCATCTATTTGCCGGCGCTGGTCGGGGTCATACTGACCAGCGTGCTATTCGCCCGTGTGGGTGCCAATCTGGCGCACCGCCTTAACGCGCCCCTATTGAGGCGCATCTTCGCCATTATGCTGGTGCTGATCGGCCTCCGCTTTCTACTAAGTTAAGGGATTACAATGTTGCAACACCCGCAGATCGACCCGGTCGCCATTGCCATCGGGCCACTGAAAATACACTGGTATGGCCTGACTTATCTGGTCGGCTTTGCGGCCGGCTGGTGGCTGGGGCGCCTACGCAGCCGCAAACCCTGGTCGCCGGTCAATGAAGAGCAGGTAGGTGACCTGCTGTTCTACCTGGCGCTGGGAGTTATTCTGGGTGGCCGCTTTGGCTATGTCATCTTTTACAACTTTGACGTGTTCCTGGCGGACCCTTTGTGGCTGCTGCGGGTGTGGGAAGGCGGCATGTCGTTCCACGGCGGCCTGCTGGGTGTCATGCTGGGCATGTGGTGGTACGGTCGTAAAATAGGCGCAGGCTTCTGGCGCATGACCGATTTTGTTGCGCCACTGGTGCCTGTGGGCCTGGGGGCAGGGCGCATCGGCAACTTCATCAACGGCGAACTCTGGGGTAAACCCACGGATGTGCCCTGGGGCATGGTATTTCCGCAAGCGCCAGACGCCTTGGCGCGACACCCCTCCCAGCTTTATCAGTTCGCCCTCGAAGGCGTGCTGTTCTTCATCATACTGTGGTGGTTCTCGGCCAAACCCAGGCCGCGTATGGCCGTATCTGGCCTGTTTCTGATCTGCTACGGCGTGTTTCGCTTTGCGGTGGAATTCGTGCGCGAGCCCGACGCCCAGCTGGGCTATCTGGCTTTTAACTGGCTTACCATGGGGCAAGTGCTGTCATTACCCATGGTGATAGCTGGCCTGATTCTGATGACTATAGCCTACCGGAGAAACGCCGTATGAGAGCCTACCTGGACCTGATGCAAGACATAGTCGACAACGGCAGCAACCGTGGTGACCGCACCGGTGTAGGCACCCGCTCGGTATTTGGCCGCCAGGTTCGCTTCAATCTGCAGCAAGGTTTCCCCCTGGTAACCACAAAAAAGATTCACCTGCGCAGCATCATCCAGGAACTGCTGTGGTTCCTGCAGGGCTCCACCGACAACAACTGGCTGACCGAACGCAAAGTCAACATCTGGAATGAATGGGCTCTGGATAACGGTGATTTGGGCCCCATATACGGCAAACAATGGCGCAGCTGGCAGTGTCAAGACGGCCGCGTGATTGACCAGATCAGCGACCTGATCGACCAGATTCGCCAAAAACCCAATTCCCGCCGCCTGATTGTCTCCGCCTGGAATCCGGCCGAACTGCCCGACGAATCCATCGGCCCTCAAGACAATGTGCGCCAGGGCCGTATGGCACTGGCGCCATGTCACTGCCTGTTCCAGTTCTACGTCAACGACGGTAAACTCTCCTGCCAGCTTTACCAACGCAGTGCCGATCTGTTCCTGGGCGTACCCTTCAACATCGCCTCCTATGCCTTGCTCACCCACATGATTGCCCAGCAGTGCGATCTCGACGTTGGCGAGTTCGTACACACCTTTGGCGATTGCCACCTATACAGCAATCACCTGACTGACGACATCGTATTTGAACAACTCAAACGTGAACCAAGGGCGCTGCCAAAGTTGGTGATCAAGCGGAAGCCTAACTCCATCTTCGAATACAATCTGGACGATTTTGCGTTCAAAGGCTACGAGCCATATCCCGGAATAAAAGCACCGATTGCAATTTAATAGTTGAGTTAGCGAGGCGTTTTTTAGCCGCTATACATCGCAGCCTTGCAGCCCCTCAAATTTAATCTTCAGCTTTCCGTGTTAAAAAAGGAAACCACCATGCAAAAAGCACTCATTGTCGCCATGGCTCAAAATCGCGTCATCGGCCGCAACAACAAGTTGCCATGGTACCTACCTGGTGACCTGAAATACTTCAAACAAGCCACCATGGGCAAACCCATCATCATGGGCCGAAAAACATGGGATTCCATTGGTCGCCCCTTACCAGGACGTATGAACGTGGTTATCTCACGCAATGAAGAATGGCAGGCACCGGCAGGCATCACTGCAGCCACAACTTTGCAGGCAGCACTAAAAAAAGCCGAAGCACAGGCCGAACTGGATGGTATTGAAGAAGTCATGGTGATTGGCGGCGGGCAAATCTACGCCGAGGCGCTACCGCTGGTGGATCGTATTTACATTACCCTAGTGCATGCGAACGTGGAGGGCGATGCTTACTTTCCGGAAGTGAACTGGGAAGAGTGGGAAGAAATCGGACGGGAGGATTTCTCCGCGTCCGATAACAACCCTTACAACTACAGCTTCGTAGTGTATCAGCGCTTGGCGTCAGACTGACGCGGCGGGCGCTTGCCAGAGGGCTTGCCGGCAAACTTGCCTTTGCCGCCTGGCGCGCCGCTACCCGGACGCTTATTGTAGCTACCAGGCTTCGGGCCCTTGCGGAACTCGCCAGGGCGACCGGCTTTGCGGTCACGATTTGGCTGCGTGGTTGATACTGCCGGCAGAGCTTCCGGCTGCTCCAGCGGCAACGAGCCTGGTTGAGTGGCTTCCAGCATGCACGCCAGAGCGCCTGCAACCATCGTAATGTCCATCTCGTTGCGCTCGGCAATATCGTCCAGCATCGCCATTGCTTTGCTCAGTTTGCGATCTTCCGCAAAACCGACCAGTTGGCTTTCAAACTGATCTACGCGCATCTTCTGCAGCGCCGCGGGCGAGGGCAACTCATAGGCTTCCATGGTCGCATTTGTAGCGCGCTCCAGAGTGCGCAGCCAGCTACGCTCCCGGGGCGTTACCAACAGAATGGCTTTACCATCACGACCGGCACGGCCAGTACGACCAATGCGGTGAATATATGCTTCGGTGTCGTAAGGTACGTCGTAGTTGATTACGTGTGTGATGCGCGGTACGTCCAGACCGCGGGCAGCAACGTCTGTGGCTACAACGATGTCTTTCTTGCCACGCTTCAGGTCTTCAACCGTCTGCTCGCGCTGACGTTGGTTCAGATCGCCGTTCAAGGGCGCTGCAGCGTGGCCGCGAGCAGCCAGCTTTTCCGCCAACACGATGGTTTCGGCCTTGGTGCGCACAAAGATGATCGACGCATCAAACGGTTCCACTTCCAGAATGCGGGTCAGGGCATCAAGCTTGCGCTCAGCGTACACCGGCAGTACGTACTGGGAGATAGCGTCAACCGTGCGGCTTGCGCTTTCGATACGTACTTCAACCGCATCTTTCAGATAGGTCTGAGCAACCTTCTTGATTTGCGGCGGCATGGTGGCCGAGAACAGGGCGCGCTGACAGTTGTCCGGGGTTTTCGACAGAATCGCTTCAACGTCATCAATAAAGCCCATGCGTAGCATTTCGTCGGCTTCGTCCAGCACCAGGGCTTTCAGGTTATCCAGCTTCAGAGTGCCTTTGCGCAGGTGGTCCAGCATCCGGCCAGGAGTGCCAACAATAACGTGAGCTCCGCGGCGCAAGCCTTTAATCTGCGGGAAAAAGTCTTGACCGCCATAAATCGGCAGCACATGAAAATTAGGGAGCTTGCTGGCATAGGTGGAAAATGCCTCGGCCACCTGAATGGCCAGTTCGCGGGTAGGTGCCAGAACCAGAATCTGCGGCGCGTTGACGTTTGGGTCCACCCGGCTCAGCAGTGGCAAAGCAAAGGCGGCGGTTTTACCGGTGCCGGTCTGGGCTACACCCAGCAAATGGCGGCCAGACAATAGCGCAGGAATAGATTGCGCCTGTATTGGTGTGGGGGTTTCATAGCCAACGGCGGTCACCGCTTCAAGAACGGCAGGATTAAGCCCCAGTTCGGCAAAAGACAATTCAGACATTGATGTACTCGGAATTCGAAAGGTAAAGCATTGACGTGCAATGCGTGATGGGATCGGATTATACCGGTTTTGTTGCTGCTTTAATATGCAAAAATGAGTGCTGGCCCGTAGGTAGTTGTCCGCGGATGTCAAAAAGGGGCGTTAGGCGCCCTTATCAGGCTCAGGGTGACGATTTGAACGTTTGTCGTCCCAGCTCAATTCCTGTGGTCTGTACCAGCCCATGGCCCGTAATACTTTATCGCGTGTTTGTATCGACAGGGTAACCCAAAGCTGCTGGAAATCTTCCAGGCCCTGCTCACGCAGGCGGGCCTGCCTACTTTGCAGTCGGCTAACGGTGCGAGGCAGGTTTAGCGCGGCACCCAGCTGGCCGGGCACTGTCACTTCTTGCCCCAGTAATGTGCGGCGGTGAGTGCGCGCTGCCAGCACTCGCTGCAATTTAACAGCGGCGTCGAGCGCTGTGTCTTCGGTAAATGTGTTTACTTGCACTGATTCGGCTCGCAATAATGATAATTTTTTAATAAATCACGACAAACTGCTAGCTATCCCTGCGCCTATGGTGCCGTGGTAGGCTTAGGTCCGCAACAAGGAGAGTTAGGATCACTATGTACGCAAAACTTGAAACACGCGCCTTTTTGGCCATGCTGGTCGGGGTCTCAGTCGCCTTTATATTGCTGATGAAACCTTTTTTCGGGCCGATATTCTGGGCGGTGGCCATTGCCCTGATTTTTCATCCGGTTCAGCTGAAACTGGCCCGGCGCTTTGGCGACCGGCCCAACACCAACGCCTTGATTACCCTGTTTCTGTGCATGGTGATTGTGGTCATTCCCGTATTGTTGTTGGTGGCTTCCCTAGTAGCAGAGGGCATCGGCCTGTATCAGAAAATTCAGACCGGCGACGTGCGCCCCGGCGAATATATCGATCAGGTGAATCAGTCGTTCCCGGCCATTCAGTCTTTTCTGGCGCAGTTTGACATTAGTTTCTCTGAGCTGCGTGATCGCACCGTTAATCTGGTGGTTAGCGGTAGTCAGTTTCTGGGTAAGCAGGCGTTAGGTCTGGGTCAGAATACGTTCCAGTTTTTTCTTGGTCTGGCATTGATGGTGTATCTGGCGTTCTTTCTACTGCGCGATGGCGTAAGTCTGGTGGAGCTTCTGATCCGCGCCCTGCCGCTGGGAGACGAACGTGAGCGCCTCCTGTTTGCCAAGTTTGCCGAAGTTACCCGGGCGACGGTAAAAGGAAATCTGCTGATTGCTATTATCCAGGGTGCCATGGGCGGCCTGATTTTTTGGATTCTGGGTATTGAGGGCGCGCTTCTTTGGGGTGTGGTGATGGCCATTGTGTCGTTGTTACCTGCGGTGGGTGCGGCACTGGTGTGGGTGCCTGCCGCTATTTACTTGGCCGCGGTAGGCGATGTAGTTCAGGCGCTGATATTGACCGCCTTCGGTGTTGTGGTGATTGGTCTTGCCGATAACGTTTTACGCCCGATTCTGGTTGGGCGCGACACCAAACTGCCAGATTACATTGTGTTGCTGTCTACCCTTGGCGGCCTTGCCATGTTTGGTATCAACGGCTTTGTTATGGGCCCTTTGGTGGCGGCGCTGTTTAACGCTTTTTGGGGTATTTTTATTCGCGAGTTCAGCCACGAATCGCCGATTACCCAAGCGTGGTTACGCGGCGGCGAGGCTAAAGATTCAGGCAAGGCTGATACGCCCTTAGAAACGGATAACACCAAGCTCCGCTAGCCGCTGGGGCACTGCTTAAGCTTTCAGGGCGGGCTGAAATAATCGATTTTCGCGGCTAATGAATGCCGGGTTCAACCGTTTGTACATGGTTGTTTTGCGCACCGCTGACTACACTTTGAGTCAACACGGCCTTTATTTATAAATTACGCGCCAGAGGAGTACCTTCATGGAAGGTCAGGAAAGCCTGTCACTTCGCCAGCTGAAAGCTTTCCAGCCTTTGAACAGGCTAACCGATGATGAGCTTGTGCTGCTGGCCAGCCGAGCTGAACGCTGTGTGTTTAAAGCGGGTAAAGGCATCATGAAACGCGGTGCTTGTGACGGCCAAGAGTTTTTTCTGTTGGCCGGCGAAGTAGAGCTGACGTCCGAAGACGGCCGCCAAGGCCGCATTGCTGCCGGCAGCGAGCGCGCGCAGAACCCCATCGCCCGTCTGCAGCCGCGCATGTATGACGTAAGAGCGGTCAAGCCTTGTGAATTTTTGGTGATTGCCCAGGATGTCTTGGCGCAGATGCTGGGGCGGGCACCTATGAACCAGGTGGAAATGCAAGCCAGTGATGGCGACCAAGTCAGCAGCGAACAGCAGCAACTGTTGATGGAATTCCATTCCGAGCTGCGCTCGAATCAGGTTCAGCTGCCCAGCGTGCCGGATGTAGCCTGGAAAGTGCGGCGTCTGGTAGACCGAGAGGATGCCGGGGTAGATCAGGTTGCTATGGCTATATCGGCAGATCCGGCGATGTCTGCAAAGCTGGTGCGAGCCTGCAATAGCCCTCTTTATCGCGGTTTTAACGATGTCCGCAATGTACGCGAGACAGTGGTGCGTCTGGGTCTGAAGACAACCCGCCAGCTGGTGACCGTATTCGCCATGCGTGACGTGTTTAAGAGCCGTCAGCCGTTGCTGAAGAAACACATGGAGCGTTTATGGCAGCACTCTCGCGAAATGGCAGCGCTGTGCTGGGTGCTGGCTGATGAGGCGACCAAAGTCAACCCGGAAGAGGCCATGTTAGCCGGGTTGCTGCACGACATTGGCGTGGTGCCAATATTGGTGCACACAGAGCATTATCCCCATTTGTTTAACGACGAAGATCGCTTATTGGCGGTCATCGCAGAGCTGCGCGCAGATACTGGTACCGGGGTGCTGGAAAACTGGGCGTTTCCTGCACCGTTTTTAGAAGCGACCCGCCACGCCCAAGACTGGGGCTATGCCAGCGATCAGCCGCAACCGCAGCTGGTAGACATAGTGATTGTGGCGCAAATGCACGCCATGATTGGTTCTGGCCAGAGCGAGGGGTTGCCACGTTTTGATCAGTTGCCTGCTTACAGTCGTCTGGGCGGGCTTGAGCTGAATGCGTCGCGCAGCCTGGATCTGTTAACCCGCGCCCGCAGTCGTGTGGATGAAGTCAAACAGCTGCTGGCCATTCGTTAGGCTCACTCAGCTGATGGCCGGCGCGTAGTCGGCCAGCGCTTGGGGCCAGCGCAAATAAAGATAGCCTCCGCAAAATACTAACCAGGCCGTGAAAGCCGCAGCGGTTGTGCTGTCTGGATAGAGCGCGATGCGGTCATAACGACTGTAGCTTGCGCGTACTAAACCAGTGACCGCCAGTCCCAGCAACAAGCCACCCACAATATCGCTAAACCAGTGCACACCCAGATAAAGCCGACTTAACGCCACCGGAAGCAGCGGCAGCGATGCCAGCGTATATATCTGCCATCGTTTGCGGGCGTCGGCTTCGGCTGCAATAAAACCAGCCGCAAGGGTTACCAGCACCGTAATGCCGGCGGTATGGCCGCTGGGAAACGAACCGGATTGCGGCGGTGCAAATACTATTTCCGGTCGTGCTGCAGCAAAACCGTTTTTCAGTGCCCACACCAGAACAGTGGTCAGCACGCCGGCGGCCAGGCAATGCAGTGCGCCGGCGTAAAAACCGCGAAAGGTCAAGGCCAGGCAAGCAAGCGCGGTGGCTATCAGTAAAATCGCCGGGTCGCTTAACGAGGTAATCGCAACAGCGGGTATGTCTAGCAGCGGTTGGCGCCAGGCCGTAAACCATTCTAGTACTGCTTGATCAAAAGGCCGCAGAACATCGGTAAATACCGCAAGCTGGCCCCACAACACAAACAGACTGGCGCTGCCCAGACCCAGCATAAGAGATGCCAGCGGAAACTCGCCCTGGTTAGTAGGGCGTTGCTTGCTGTACAGATGCCAGAATCGATGGCTGGCACGGTAGTTTTGCATCACTTGCTCCAGATACTGGTACACACGGCCGCGGCCCGTCAGGCCCAGGTGTGCGCGAAATAACACCAGATACACCAGCAACAGAACCCCCACACTGACCAAGCTAACGGCATAGACGTGGGGCGGTGGCCTTAACTCCGACGTAAGCGCGCTGCCTACTAGAAATCCCGGCAATACATAAACGGGTGCCCATGCAATAGCCGAGCTGATATTGAAGACAACAAAGCGGTGCCAAGGCATCCAAAGCGCACCAGCAACCAGGGGAATGATGGGCCTGATCGGGCCAATAAAGCGCCCCGCCACAATACTAAAGGCGCCGTGCCGGTAAAAAAAGGCCTCTCCGCGGGCCACGATGGCCGGGTAGCGGCTCATGGGCCAAACGTTATTAAGCCTTCCGGTCAGCAGGCGCCCCAGGGCAAAGCTCAGGGTATCGCCGACAATGGCGCCAAAAAACACCCAGAATAGGGCCTCGCCCAGCGCCATACCGGTCTGTCCGGCCAAGGCAGTCAACGCAAACAGAATGGCCACGCCGGGCACCAGTAGACCGGCAACCGCCAGCGACTCCACCAGGGCAGTGGCAAACAGCGCGGCGCTCAACCAGCCCGGATTTGCAGCCACTAAAGCGCTAAGCTCACCCAGCCAGCCCGGCATTATAAGGCTACGGATCCGGGCGCAAACCGTACACTGTTGCCGCCCGTTTTACGGGCTTGACTAGCGCCGTTATGGGCCCTGTCTATCAAAGCGTTGCTTTCGCTATCAGCGGACAGGCATGTGGTGCAGCCTACACTGACGCTGCTGCTTTCGACCGGCAGCCATTGCCGTTCGGCGATCGTGCGACGAATGCGCTCGGCGATTACTCGCGCTCCTTCCTCTGGGGTGAATGGCAATATCAGGAATAGAGTCGATTGGCTAAGGGTATAAAGAGTATCGCCGGCGCGAATGATTTCGAACAGCTGCTGAATAATTTGCCGCTGCAAGGCAGTCAGAGTGTCGTTGCCATGCAGGGTCGCCACCTCATCAGCGTGATCTATATCCAGAGCAATCACCGACAATGGATGTCCTGTTGCCTTGGCTCGGCTGATTTCCTGTTGCAGGTTTTCGTCAAGAAACCGGCCGTGGTGAGCTCCCGTCAACGGATCGATAATGGTCAGGTCATTCGCAGATTGCGCCATGGTACTGTAGCGCCGCACTGCCAGCGCGCCGGTTCCAAGTAGCATGGCCATGCCACCGAAAGCCGCCAGAGCTTCTGTGGTGCCGGCTTTCAGCATTAACAGCAGTGTCATCAGTACCAGCAATAACAGCGACAGGCCCAGGCCTTCGCGCGCCGGCAGAATGAGCAAGTTCAGCGCTAACAAAGGCATTGCCCAGTGGCTGGCAGCCTGGCTCTGACTAGCAGCGCTGGTCGCCAGCACGGCGCCATTGAGGGTGCACAGCACAATAAAATGACCTTTTGCGGTCAATTGCTGGCGCCTGTTCATAATGGTGTAGGCCAGGCCTGATCCGGCCAACACAGCCATGGCTAGAGCGACAAAAAACAGCCCGTAAAAGCCGTAACGCAGATTTAGCAGGCCCAGCATCAGCAAGAATAGGGCGGTTAGCAGATACGCTATGCCATGGGTGCGGGTGCGCAGCCGGGTTTCGGTCATGCCTTTGGCTCCTGGTTACGCCCGTTGAAGGTGTGGCTGTTATTACTGGCGTGTTGCTGGGCTCTGCGCAACGCGCCTGTAACGCTGTGTTGCAGGCTGTTGGCGTCATCGCCGATGTTGAGCCCGGCGGCGCCGGTGCTGAGTGTCATTGTCAGTTGGTGACTGTGTAACAGTTGTTGCACGCCGCGCTGCAGAGCCTCAGCCTGCCGCGAGGCCTGGGGGCTGGTAATACCGGGAAGAATGATCAGGAACTGAAGATCTGCAACGCGATAATAAGCATCAAAGTCGCGGATGTGGCTGTGCAAATAGCGCCCGATTTGCGGCAGAATCGAACGCAAATCGGCGCCCGCCGGCTCTGCATCGTTGCTGGTTTTTAATGCCAACATGATGACTGACAGGGTTGTGCCTTCACGCTCGCTGCGTTGAATCTCTTTATTTAAATCGGAGGTCAGATGTTGCTGGCTGGCGGCGTTGGTGAGCTCGTCGGTGCGGCGCAGGGGCATTAGCTGGCGGCGTTTGAACTCCAGCAGAAATGCCAGTATCAGGCTGAGGAGCAGGGTCAGAAAAAAAGCGCCGATCATCTGATGGCGTTGGGCAATGCCGCTGGCTTGATACACCATAAACATGGCGATGGCGACAACCGCAACAATGGCAATCCACGCCCCGCGCCACGGCACTGCAACATAGGCCAACAGTGGCAGGCCGTAGAGCCAGTAACTCATAAACCACCGGTCTGTTAATGCGGCAGTGGCCATCAAAAGCACCAGAATAATAAAAAATCCGGCGCGCAGGGCAGGCCAAGGCGCGGCACCATGGCGTTTGTGGAACGTCGGGCTGCACACCACAATGCCGGCAATCGTTGCAGCGCAGGCGGCTAACAGTGGTTCACTTGCCAGCACACTGAGCGCAGCCATAACTGCAGCACCAATGAAGGCGCTGTGGGCAAGGGGTTTTAACAGCACAGAGCCGGCCATCGTGGCCATGTTCGTGTTCCTTTATAGTGGCAACTGGTTTTCGGAGTTCAAGGCACGAGTATACTAGTTGTTTGGGGTGCGTACTTGAATGCAGACAGGTAAAGTTATGGCTCTTGCGACATCAGGATTCAAAGGTAACAAGCGGATGGACATTGCAGCATACATGAATGAGGTGGGTGCCCAGGCCCGTGCAGCAGCGAAACACGTTGCCCGATCAACCACAGCGGTTCGTAATCAGGCGCTGCTGGCTATGGCTCAGGCCCTGGACGCCGCCCGCGACGAACTGGCAGAGGCCAATCAACAGGATCTTTCTGCGGCCAAGGCCAGTGGCCTCGATAGCGCTATGCTGGACCGTTTGGAACTGACGCCGGCGCGGGTAGACGCCATGATTGAAGGGCTACTGCAGGTGGCTGGTCTGGCAGACCCAATTGGCGTAATAACCGACATGGTCTATAGGCCTTCGGGCATTCAGGTCGGTAAAATGCGTGTGCCGCTGGGCGTTATCGGGATTATCTATGAGTCACGCCCGAATGTGACTGTTGAAGCGGCCAGCCTTTGTCTGAAGTCTGGTAACGCCGCGATATTGCGCGGCGGTTCTGAATCCATTCACTCCAATCAGGCGATTGCGCGCTGTATTTCCAGTGGTTTGGCTCAAGCCGGTCTGCCGGAAACGGCCGTTCAGATTATTGCCACCGCCGATCGCGCCGCAGTGGGCGAGCTGATCACTATGCCGCAGTACGTTGACGTTATCGTACCGCGCGGTGGCAAAAGCCTGATTGAGCGCGTTAGCCGTGACGCCCGGGTTCCGGTTATCAAGCACCTTGATGGCGTATGTCACGTTTATATCGACAGTCACGCCGATCCTGAAAAGGCGCTGGCGGTGGCCGTGAACGCCAAAACCCAACGTTACGGCACCTGTAATACCATGGAAACTCTGCTGGTGGATGAGGAAATCGCCGCCGATATACTACCGCTGCTGAACGCTGCGTTCGTAGAAAAAGGTGTAGAACTGCGCGGCTGCGAGCGCAGTCGGGAGATTGTCAGCGAGATGACGCCGGCGACAGAAGCCGACTGGGAAGCAGAATACCTGGCCCCTATTCTTGCGGTAAAGATAGTGGACGGTCTGGACGGCGCTATTGCTCATATCAGTCAGTTCAGCTCCCGGCATACTGACAGCATTATTACCGAAAATTACACCCGCGCCCGGCGCTTTCTTACCGAAGTGGATTCCAGCTCGGTGATGGTGAATGCCTCCACCCGCTTTGCCGATGGTTTTGAATACGGTCTGGGCGCGGAAATCGGAATTTCCACTGACAAAATTCACGCCCGCGGGCCAGTGGGGCTGGAGGGCCTGACGTCGCAGAAGTACGTGGTGTTCGGTGACGGCCATATCCGGGTTTAGCGCATGCATGTAATTTATGGTGGAACCTTTGACCCAGTGCACCACGGCCACCTGCGACTAGGCCTCGAGGTTAAGGATTATCTGGGAGTGGCCCAGGTGCACCTGGTGCCCAGCTACACTCCCCCGCACCGTGGCGCGACAGGCGCAACCGCCGACCAGCGACTCCGGCTTTTGCAACTGGCGATTGCGGGCGAGCCGGCGTTGGCGATTGACTCGCGCGAGTTGGACCGCGGCGGCAAATCCTTTACCGCGGACACCCTGCGCCAACTGCGCGCCGAATTGGGCCCGGATTGCCCACTGGTGATGGCCTTGGGTACCGATGCGTTTGCCGGTTTTGATCGCTGGCGCCAGTGGCAGGAAATTCTGGCATTGGCGCATATTGTGGTGGTCAACCGCCCCGGGCCGGCGCTAAACCCACAGGGCGTGCCCGCCTTTTTGCTGTCGAAGCATTACGTCGAACACGGCAATGAGCTTAAAAGCTCGCCTTGTGGCCGAATTGTAATGTTTGCGCCGCCCTTGCTGGATATTTCCGCGACCGCCATTCGTCAGCGTCTGGCGGAGGGTCATTCCGCGCGCTACCTGCTGCCTTGGCAGGCGCTGGCAGAAATTCACCGGCAAGGGCTCTATGGTGCCTGCCCTGCGGTGGAACTTTAGTGCTACAATCGCGTAATAACGACTTTTCGGGCGGCCATTCTGGCCAGAGCCCGGGCAACAGGGTGATTATGCAGGCCGAACAACTGAAAGATCTGGTAATAAACGCGCTGGAAGATGTAAAAGCCCAGGATTTAAGTGTCATTGATGTGCGCGAGCGCACCGGTGTCACCGACTTCATGGTTTTGGCGTCTGGCACGTCCAACCGACACTTGAAAGCGTTGGCCAATTCGGTCGTCGTTGACGCGAAAGAGCAGGGTGTTCGGGTTGATCATATAGAAGGCGCAGGCGGTAGCGACTGGATACTGGTGGATTTGGGTGACGTTGTGGTGCATGTAATGATGCCGGCGGCCCGCGAATTTTACGACTTGGAACGATTTTGGCGTGACGCCCCTGCACCTGATTTTGGTCTCGCGGGCGGCGAATAACCATGCGTTTACGTCTGATCTGCGTGGGGCAAAAAATGCCCGACTGGGTCAGCGCCGGTTATCTGGATTACGCTCGCCGCATGCCGCCGGAGTTATCTCTGGAACTGGTCGAAATCGCCATGGCACACCGGGGTAAAAACCCGGACATCCCCAGACTCATGCAGCGCGAAAGCGATGCCATTCTTGCCGCTACCCAACCGAAAGACCGGGTGGTAGCGCTGGAAGTGGGCGGACGGCCTTGGTCGACAGAAAAACTGGCTGCGCAACTGGAAAACTGGCAACAGGATGGCCGCAACGTCAATTTTTTGGTGGGCGGGCCGGACGGGCTCGCTAACGCCTGTCGCCAGCGAGCCGACCAGCAATGGTCTTTGTCGCCGCTGACGCTGCCTCACCCGCTGGTACGCATTGTGTTAGCGGAGCAGCTGTATCGAGCCTGGTCCATTACCCGCAATCATCCTTACCACAGGGCGTAAGGTGCACGATGGGAGTGCTTCATGCCTTGGGGTGAATTCAAGAACATAGCCGCTGAACGTCGTTTGTTCCAGCGCCGCACTCTGGTCATGCTGATTTTTGTGATGTTGCTAATGGGAGCATTGATTGCGCGCCTGTATCAGTTGCAAGTAGTAGAACACGAGATCTACACCACGCTGTCAGACAAAAATCGGGTTCAGGTGCAGTCAGTGCCACCGCCTCGGGGTTTGGTATACGATCGCAATCGCGTGCTACTGGCGGAAAATCGCCCGGTGTTCAGCGTGACTCTGGTGCCCGAGCGCATTACTGATATGAGCGCTACCCTGGCGCGCTTGCAAACCATTCTGTCCATTTCCGATGAAGACCTTGAGCGCTTTCAGCGCCGCTTGAAAGAGCGCCGCCGTCCGTTTCAGGAATTGCCTCTGCGTTATGATCTTAATGAAGAAGAAATCGCCCGGCTAGCGGTGCTGCGCCATGAGTTACCGGGCGTAGAAGTGCAGGCCGAGCTGGTGCGCTACTACCCCTACAGCGAGTTTACCGCCCATGCCTTGGGCTTCGTGGGGCGCATTAATCAAAGTGAGTTGCAGCGTATTGATCCGGTTAACTACGCCGGTACTAATTACATCGGAAAATCTGGAATTGAGCGTTTTTACGAGCAGCAGCTGCACGGCAAGGTTGGCTACCAGCATGTTGAAACTAACGCTCGTGGCCGCACCCTTAGGGTGTTGGAGCGCAAAAATCCGGTGCCCGGTGAAAATATTCAGCTGCATCTGGATTTGCGCTTACAGAAGCTGGCCCACAAGCTGCTTGACGGTCGGCGCGGAGCCATTGTGGCGATTGAACCGGCAACAGGCGGCATTCTGGCGTTGGCCAGTGTGCCGGGGTTTGACGCCAACCAGTTTGTGACCGGCATCAGCGTAGAAGACTATCGCGAACTGAGTGAAAGCCGCGATAAACCTTTGTTCAACCGCGCCCTTCGTGGGCAGTACCCCCCTGGCTCTACTCTGAAACCGATGCTGGCGATTGCGGCACTGGATAGCGGTGCAACAAATCACACACGCCGGGTGTGGGATCCGGGTTATTTTCAGTTTAACTCGTCTGGACGGCGCTATCGAGACTGGAAACGCTCAGGGCACGGGTGGGTTGACCTTAACCTGGCCATAACCCAATCCTGCGATGTGTATTTTTACGAAATCGCGGTGGACATGGGGGTTGATACCATTCACCACTATCTTTCTCGATTTGGATTCGGTGAAGACGCCGCCCTGGACGTGGCGGGGGCGTTGAGTGGCCTGCTGCCGTCGAAGGAATGGAAGCAGGGCGCACGCCAGGAGCCCTGGTACCCCGGTGACACGGTTAATCTGGGTATTGGCCAAGGTTTTATGTTGGCCACGCCCTTGCAGCTGGCAACGGCAACAGCGTTGATTGCCGACCGTGGTTATTGGGTAGAGCCGCGGCTGCTAAAAAGTATTGACGGCAACAACGATCTCACGAGTTTTTTGCCGGAGCAAAATCACGCACCGTTAACGCTAAAGAATCCGGATAACTGGGAGTTTGTAGTGGAGGCCATGGCCGATGTGATGCATGGTGCGCGCGGAACTGCCCGAGCCGCTGGCGCAAACGCCAGCTACCGAATGGCCGGTAAAACCGGCACGGCTCAGGTTTTTTCCTTAGCTGAAGATGAAGAGTACGATGCGGAGGAAGTGAAAGAGCGGCTGCGTGATCACGCGCTGTTTGTTGGTTTTGCGCCGGTAGATAATCCTCAGATTGCTGTGTCGGTGATTGTGGAAAACGGCGGTGGCGGCAGCAGTACCGCTGCGCCGATGGCGCGCGCCCTGTTTGACGCCTGGCTGTTGGAATTCGGCGAAGGCGGGGGTGATAGAGATGGCAGCGCCGCCGCAGACATCGCCAATGTTGAGGGCCCTCGCTGATGGCCAATCGGGATATATTACACGGCACCGACAGCAGCTCCTTGGGGAACCCCCGCGGTTTCTGGGCTATGGTGCATCTGGACCCCATTCTTCTGGTGTTGCTGCTGATATTGATGGGTGGCGGCCTTTTTGTGCTTTACAGCGGTGCCGACCGTAATATAGACGTTGTCAAGGCTCAGGGTATTCGTCTGGGAATTGCCTTCGTCGTAATGGTCGTGCTGGCCCAGCTTGACCCCGCCGTGTTTCGCCGCTGGGCACCGCTGTTTTACACCCTCGGCCTGGTGGCGCTTGTGGCTGTGCTGCTGGTGGGTGTTGGTGCCAAGGGCGCTCAGCGCTGGCTGGCGGTTCCCGGCTTGCCCAGGTTCCAGCCTTCGGAATACATGAAGCTGGTGGTGCCGATGATGGCCGCCTGGTATCTGTCGCGTCACTATCTGCCGCCAGGTTTGCGTCATCTGGCGGTGGGTATGGCCATTGTGTTGGTGCCTATGGCGATGATCGTCAAACAGCCTGATTTGGGCACCTCCCTGCTGGTCGGCATGGCGGGTATTTTCGTGGTGTTTTTTGCCGGTATCAGCTGGAAGCTCATTGCGGCATTTTTTGCGTTGGTATCGGTGTCGGCGCCGGTGATGTGGATGTATGGCATGCGCGATTACCAAAAACAGCGGGTGCTGACCATGCTGGACCCGCAAAGTGACCCGCTGGGGGCAGGCTGGAATATCATCCAGTCTAAAACCGCTATAGGTTCCGGTGGCTACGATGGCAAGGGCTGGCTGCACGGCACCCAGTCGCATCTGGAATTTCTGCCCGAAAGTCACACCGACTTCATTGTGGCGGTGCTGGCTGAAGAGTTTGGCTTTGTCGGCATGCTGGTTTTGCTAACCGTGTATTTTCTGATTATTCTGCGCTGCCTTCACATTGCAGTTTCTGCCCAGGATTCTTTTAGTCGCTTGCTGGCAGGTGCATTGACCATGACGTTTTTCATCTATATTTTTGTCAATATTGGTATGGTCAGCGGTATGTTGCCTGTGGTGGGCGTGCCGCTGCCCCTGGTCAGTTACGGCGGTACCTCCGGGGTTACCCTTATGGCCGCCTTCGGGGTGTTGATGTCGATTCACACCCACCGCCGTATGATCTGTTCGTGAACAGTTCCGGAGCGCAACCATGGCTGCTCGGTAATGGTGTAGTACCAGCCGCAGCCGTTAGAATGGGGCTCTGCCCGCTTTTGCGGTTTCCAATTATGGGGGATATCCCACTGTGATCATCAAGTCTGCCCTGTGGGTTGTGTTGGCGGGGGCTCTGGCCATGCTGGTCGGCTGTGCTGCTGCGCCCCCGGAAAAAGACCATTCCGGCCGTTATACGATCCGCCAGGATCGCGCGCCTGACGGCAACTTTGACGCCTCCGGGCTAAAAGATGCGCAACCGCGCTTTGAAGAGCCGCGGCGGGCGGGCAACAAATCGCCTTACACCGTGTGGGGCAAAAAATACAGCGTGATGGACGATAACAACGGTTACGTGGCCGAGGGTATGGCAAGCTGGTACGGTGAAAAGTTTCACGGCCACAAAACCTCTAACGGCGAAGTGTTCGATATGTACCAGATGACCGCTGCCCACAAATCACTGCGCATTCCCAGTTACGCGCGGGTGACCAACCTTGCCAACGGCCGCTCGGTGATTGTGCGGGTAAATGACCGCGGGCCCTTTCATGGCGACCGGATGATTGATTTATCCTACGCTGCGGCCAAACGACTGGGCTACCAGGGCCAGGGTGTTGCACAGGTAGAGGTAGCGGCGATAACGGTGAGCCCGGACGGCGCCATGTTTGTGGTCAATAAACCGTTTGGTGGAGCCGCCAGGGCTCAAGTATTAGCTGCGCAAAAGCCGACGGGCTATTCAGCACCCAGGCCAGAACCCAAGCGCGAGCCTTTGGTGGCGGCGGAGCTGTCCGCGGCAGAACGTCCGGATAGCGCAACAGCGGTTGCGCCTGCCGCGCAGGGCGTATTTGTGCAATTGGCGTCATTTTCCAGCAACGTTGCGGCCGAAAATCTGGTACGGAAAGTTCAAAACCAGGTGCAGACACCCATGCGGGTTAAGGTGGCCGACACCGGTAGCGGGCGTTTTCACCGCGTTCAGGCTGGCCCCTTCAACAATGAACAGAGCGCCCTGCAAGCCCAACAGTTGCTGCAGACCTACGGCTTCTATCAAACCATTTTGCTGACGGACTCTCGTTGACGGACTCTCGCTGACCGATTCGCGCTGGCTGATCCAAGCAGAAGAGCCACGCTGAAGAGTCGCCGGTAAACCCGATCCATACACTGACTGATAAATGAAAAAAACCATGGCTTTTATATCTCTGTTCCGTTCTGCTTTTTTTGTGTACACACTGCTGCTGGTCGTCGCCGGCAACGCTCTGGCCCAGACCGTACTGATACCGGCGCCGCCGCAGATTGCCGGCAGTTCCTACGTGTTGATGGAGCCCAAAAGCGGGCAGGTCATTATGGAAAACAACAGCAGTGAGCGCCTGCCGCCCGCCAGCCTGACTAAAATGATGACCGCGTACATTGTTGAGCGCGAGCTGGATGAGGGCCGTATTGCCATGGGCGACATGGTGCCGATCAGCGTTACTGCCTGGCAAACCGGAGGTTCCCGCACCTTTGTGCGTGAAGGCACCAGTGTAACGGTAGAAGATTTGTTACGTGGGGTAGTGATTCAGTCCGGTAACGACGCCTCGGTGGCCTTGGCGGAATTTGTTGCCGGTAGCGAGGGCGCGTTTGTCGACATCATGAACCAGCAGGCTGACCTTCTGGGCATGACCAATACCAATTTCGAGAACGCCACCGGATTGCCGTCACCCAACCACTATTCAACCGCTCAAGACTTGGCTCTTTTGGCCCAGGCCACCATCAACGATTACCCCGAAACCTATCCGATTTACGCCGAAAAGCACTTCACCTTCAACAACATTCGCCAGCCAAATCGCAACAGCTTGCTGTGGCGTGACAACAGCGTAGACGGGCTGAAAACCGGCCATACCGAAGAAGCCGGATATTGTCTGGTAGCTTCGGCAAAACGCGATGACACCCGTTTTATAGCGGTGGTAATGGGCGCTCGCAGTGCGGAGTCGCGCTCACAAGAAGTGCAGAAAATGCTGAACTATGGCTTCCGTTACTATCAGAGCGAGCGCCTGTTCAGCGCCGGCCAAGAGCTGATTAAGTCACCGGTTTGGGGTGGTGCTGCCAACACATTGCCGGTTGGGGTGTTTGAAGATGTTTATGTCACCATTTCCCGCGGCGCCCGCAATCAGCTGGAATCTGTTATAGACCTTGACTCCGTAGTTAAAGCGCCGGTCAGCGCTGGCGATGAGTTGGGCCGCATCAAGGTTTCGTATCAGGGTGAGGTGCTGGTAGACCAGCCCGTGCTGGCGCTGGTAGATGTGCCTGAGGGTGGGTTTCTCAAGCGTATCTGGGACGCGGTAAAGCTGTTTTTTGTGCAATTGCTCCAGTAAGTCATAACCCCATAGCCGGACAGTAAGATGAGTGACGAAAAAGCACCAAAAATCGAATTTCCCTGCGATTATGCGATCAAGGTGATTGGTAATGCAGCTCCGGATTTCAGGGAGTTTGTGCTGGCAGTGGTTGAACGCCATGCACCGAGGCTAGATGGTAGTAGCGTGACCGTAAACGACAGCCGTAACGGCCGTTTCTGTTCGGTGCGGCTGACCATGGTTGCAACCGGAGAGCCACAACTGCAGGCGCTGTTTAACGAGCTCAAAGCCAGCGGTCGCGTGCACATGGTGCTTTAACCGTGAACCATCTGATTGTGCGCTCTTTGGGCCAACAGCCCTACCTGGAAACCTGGCATGCTATGCAGGCATTTACCGCCAGCCGCGACAAAAACAGCGCTGACGAGCTCTGGTGTCTACAGCACCCGGCGGTTTATACCCAAGGCCAGGCCGGTAAGGCCGAGCATATTCTGGCGCCTGGTGATATACCGGTAGTTCAGGTAGACCGCGGTGGCCAAGTGACATACCACGGCCCCGGCCAACTGGTTATTTATCTGCTGATTGATTTAACTCGCAGTGCTCTGGGTATTCGCGCGCTGGTCAGCCATATTGAACAGTCCATCGTAAACACTCTTGCACCTTTGGGTATCAGCGCCGCGCCGCGAGCCGGTGCGCCGGGGGTGTATGTGGATGGCGCGAAAATCGCGTCGCTGGGTTTGCGTGTACGACGCGGTTGCTCATTCCACGGCCTGGCGCTGAATGTTGCCATGGATATGGAGCCCTTCGCGCGAATCAACCCGTGCGGCTATGCCGGTATGGCCATGTGCCAGGTTCAGGACTTTGCGCAGCACGCCACATTTGCACAAACAGAGCAGCAGCTTGCCGAACAACTGGTCGCCGCCTTAGGCCATAGCTTGGCAGGCGAGGGCTCGGTAAGCTGGCAGCAGGGGTGGTAAATCTGCGCCGAGATGAGTCAGTGACAGGCTAAAAACATTTGAATCAGTAAATATTTACGTTAGAGAGCACTTGAGTGAGCGAATATCTAAGTGAAAGAGTATTTAAGCTGGAAAGATTTAGGGCTGGAGAGCATTTAGAGTTGGAGAGTATTTATGGCAAAAAAGGGATCAGACAATTCTGTCTCACGCATAAAAACCGGCAGCTTCGAACGCAGGCTGAGCCTCACCCGTGCCGGCCTGTACGCTGGCACCCGCATGGCTTCCCACATGGCGACCAATTGGCTGGGTAGCAAAGAGCGCCGCGAACAACGTCACAAAGCCATGATGTCTTCCCAGGCCCGCTTCCTGGTCGACGAGCTTGGCCAGCTAAAAGGCAGCGTGGTCAAGATTGGCCAGGTGATGGCCTTGTACGGCGAGCATTTTCTGCCCGATGAAGTCACCGAAGCCCTGCACACGCTGGAAGATCAGACCACGTCTTTGGCGTGGCCGGCCATTGAGCGCGTGCTACAATCGGAATTGGGCAATGAGCGCCTGGCTCAGCTGGACATTGAGCCTCAGCCTATTGGCGCCGCTTCACTGGGCCAGGTTCATCGCGCCCGGCGCCTGAGTGATGGCCTGGAACTGGTGCTGAAAGTGCAGTATCCCGGTGTGGGGGATGCGGTCGACAGCGATCTGAACTCCGTTGCCAAGATGCTGAAAATGGCCCGTTTAGTTAATTTTGGCCCGGAATTCGACGACTGGCTGGAAGAAGTGCGGGTAATGATGCACCGCGAGGTGGATTACCGCCTGGAAGCCGACACCACTGAACGTTTTCGTCAAATGCTGCTAGACGATCCGCGTTTCATTGTGCCGCGGGTGCTGCCGGAATTCTCCAGCGCCCAAGTGATTGCCTCCACGTATGAGCGCGGTCACCCGGTTAACTCGCCTACGGTTGCCGGAATCTCGTTGGAGCGCCGCAGTGAGCTGGGTAAGGCCGCGCTGGAGCTGTTCTTTCGCGAGTTGTTTGACTGGGGTGAAATTCAGACCGACCCGAACTTTGGCAACTATCGCATTCGCTTGGCCGGGGAGCCGAGCGCAGAAGCAGACCACGATCGTATTGTGCTGCTGGATTTTGGCGCGGTGCAGCGCTATAGCGATGAGTTTCTACAGCCGGTTATCCAGATGATTCGTGCCTCCTATGAAAAGGATCTGGACGCGGTAATCGATGGCGGCGTGCAACTCCGGTTTATGAGCCGTGACTGGCCCACTGAGGTGCTGGAAACCTTTGGTCGGGTGTGTATGTCAGTGTTGGAGCCGTTGATTGGCGACCCCAGCGAATGGCCGGCCGAGGCCGTGAATAGCGCGGGCCAGTATCGCTGGAAACAAAGCGACCTGCCTTCAAGGGTAGCGCGCCAGGCCGCTCGTTCTGCCATTAGCCGTTACTTTCGCGTGCCACCAAAAGAATTCGTGTTTCTGAATCGCAAGTTGATCGGGGTTTACACGTTTATTGCCGTTTTGCAGTCGGAGTTCAATGGCGAGCCAATGTTACGGCGTTATCTTTACCCCGAAAACACCAAACCCGACACCAGCGCCTCGATTTCGGGGCCGTAGGCACTGAGTACCAGCCACATCACAATGGCATAGCGCAGACCCTTGCCGATGCCGACCAGAATGACAAAATTCAGCCAGGGCACGCGCATAATGCCGCCGACTAGCGTAAGCGCGTCGCCGCCAATCGGTAGCCAGCCCATCAGTAACGACCATTGGCCAAAGCGGTTAAAGCGGTTGCGCGCATTGTGCAGCTGCACTTCGGTCATCGGAAACCAGCGCTTGTGCTTGAATCGATCCACCTGGCGCCCGATGATTCCGTTCACCACAGACCCCAGCGTATTTCCAGTTGTGGCCGCAAACCACAACCAAAAAGGCCCATAGCCCTTGGCCAGAAGGGTGCCCAGCAGGATCTCCGAATACGCAGGTAGCAGCGTAGCAGCGGCAAAAGCGGTGGCGAACAGGGTCAGGTATACCACGGGTTCTCCGTATGAAGATTTATTGGATCAGCTTCGGCTTTCGGCATAGTTGGCCAATCGGAATACTAGACTATCGCGGCTATTCAAACAGTCAATTTTCATTCCCCGGCAGCCATGCCATCATGCCTATGGTAATGGAGAAAACATCGATCAAGCCAATAGCTATCAAGCGAACAGGCAAGCATTAATAACGGGGGCAAGTTATGGAAAAAGTCACAATTTTTGGTCGTACTAGTTGCGGTTTCTGTGTAGGGGCCATTCGTCTGTGCGAAGCTCGTGATTTCGAGTTTAAATGGGTAGACATGATTGAGGAAGACATTACTAAAGCGGATATTGCACAGAAAATCGGCAAGCCTGTACATACCGTGCCGCAGATCTTCGTGGGTGAGCAGCACATTGGCGGCTACGATGAATTTTCCGCTTTTGCACGTCAGCAGGAAACAGCCGACCACTGAACGCTGCTAGTTGTCCATTCCATCCAGAACATGGTTGGCCCAGCTGCGGCTTTCCAAAAAATATTGGTTAAGTTTGGCAACCGCTTCGTCACTGGCATTTATCAGGCGGCCCTTCTCAAAAGCTTTGACTAAATGGAGGCTTTTGCCGAGAGGGCCTTCGTGAGCGAGCAGGGCACGCCTGACCTCTTGGGTGAGGGGCAGTTGGTCACACAGTAACTCAAGTTTTTGTCCAAGCAGCACGTCAACCATCGACAGCAAGCCCACCATGAATGCGGGTTCTTTATTTTCCTTGCAGTCTCTTGCCGCCAGCCGAGCGCACATGGCAGCGCGGGTCAGCGCCTGTGGTAATAGCAGCATATTGCACGGATCGTCGTTGGCCAATACCAACATGGTAACCAGGTTAAGCAGACGATTTAGGCCGAGCAACCCCAAGGCTTGGCGTAAGCTGACAATTTCTTGCTTGACGTTATGGTGTGCCGAATTCACCAGGCGAAGCATTTGAACCCCCAATTGGGGATCCTGCACCAGCAACCGTTCTAGCTTGTCATAATCTGCTTCAGGTTTTTGAAGCTCGCCCAGAAGGCGAAGCTGCGCAGACTGATTGCGGCGACGGTTAAGCTTGGTGGTTTGACGGGTTTCCGGACGAGCATAAAAGTAACCCTGAAACAAGGTAAACCCCATGGCTCGGGTCTGGTCGAACTCCTCTTTGGTTTCCACTTTTTCGGCCAGTAAGCTAATGCCGAGAGCCAGGTAGTGCTCTACCTGCTTGCGAGTGGGAGGCTGTTCCTGCATATCCAGTTTGACAATGTCGGCCAAGTCCAGAAGCGGTCGGGTGGCGTCGGTCAGTACAAAGTCATCCAGAGCGATGGTGTAGCCTTGGGATTTTATATGCCTTAGCGCCGCAAGAACGTCTTCGTCACCCTCTACGCTTTCCAGTACTTCGATGACTACCTGCTCTGGGCTGGGTGGCAGAAGCGCCGGATTCAGCAACCACTCGCGCGGGGCGTTTAAAAACAGCTTGCGGCGGCCGCAAATAGACTCTATGCCGGCTTCGTAAAAGACGGCGTTACAGGCCCGTGCAGTGGCGGTCAGACCATCCTCTATAACGGCGGAACGCGCGCCTGCGGTGGCCCTATAAAGCAGCTCGTCGGCCACATGGACCATATCGGCATCGCAAATTGGTTGCAGGGCAATGCAATAAGAGCTGGCGTTGGGTTTTTGCGTGTTTGGCATGAATCAATAGTACCCAGATAATAACACTGGCGGTAAAAACCAAGAGATATTGCAGCATACAATAGAGCGGCGGCCGCTCACACAGCGGATATTTTATTTGGCTGCAAAGCTGGCGATACGGCAGCCTTGGGGCTGCCGTATCGAGTATGGTGGGGTTGTCTCAGAGTTCGAATGCGGTCCTGAGTCGTTTTTCCACCAACTGGTTTTTCAATTTAGCGACTTTTGGTAAGCCGTTTTCAAAAGGTGGAAAACTTTCGCCCTGAATCAGCGGGCTCAGGTAGTCGCGGCAGTCCTGGGTAATGCCGAAACCATCATCGGTGATGTAGTGAATCGGCATTTTCTTTTCCTGGTTAGCCACTTCGCTCAGCGGAGCCTCGCCTACTCTCCAGCGATAAGGCGTTGACTGCTCGCGAACGATGATGGGCATCAGCGCCTGCTTGCCAGCAATGGCCATTTCTACCGCCGCCTTACCAACGGTGTAGGCCTGTTCTACGTCAGTAGCCGAGGCGATATGGCGCGCGCTGCGCTGCAGGTAATCGGCTACGGCCCAGTGGTACTTGTAGCCCAGAGCCTGCTTCATCAGATTTGCCAGCGCGGGTGCAACGCCTCCTAGTTGGGTGTGGCCGAAAGCGTCTCTGGCACCGGCTTCAGCCAAAAAACGGCCATCTTCGTATTGGGCGCCTTCAGAGGCAACAATGACGCAATAACCGTATTCCTTCACGCAAAAATCCACCCGAGCCAGAAAGGCTTCGCGATCGAACGGGATTTCCGGGAATAGGATAATGTGGGGTGGCTCACCCTCGCCCTGACCGGCAAGCCCGCCTGAGGCGGCAATCCAGCCGGCGTGGCGGCCCATCACCTCCAGAATGAACACTTTGGTGGAGGTCTCGCACATCGACTTGATGTCCAAACTGGCTTCCATCGTAGAGATGGCAATGTATTTGGCAACCGAGCCAAAACCCGGGCAGCAATCGGTGAAGGGCAGATCGTTATCAACGGTTTTGGGCACGCCGATGCAGGTAATGGGATAGCCCATTTTTTCGCTGATCTGGGATACCTTGTACGCGGTGTCTTGGGAATCGCCGCCGCCGTTATAGAAGAAATACCCGATGTCGTGGGCGCGGAACACTTCAATCAAGCGCTCGTATTCGCGGCGGTTTTCGGAAATATTTTTCAGCTTGTGGCGACAGGATCCAAACGCACCGCCGGGGGTATGCATCAGTGCGGCAATGGCGCTGTCGGATTCTAGGCTGGTATCGATCAGTTCCTCTTTCAGCGCACCGAGAATACCGTTGCGACCGGCGTACACCTTGCCGATTTTATCCGGGTGCCGGCGAGCGGTTTGAATAACGCCACAGGCGCTGGCGTTTATAACGGCGGTAACACCACCGGATTGTGCATAGAATGCGTTTTTAATGGCCATCTGGCAGGTAAGCCTCTCACTGGTTCGACGATGGCGCGCATGATACGCCAATTACCGGCAATTTTCATGACCGGTAAAACCGAAACGGTCAGCAGCGCATGCTTGACGGGCCGCAGCGTATGGGGGACGCTTGGCAGCGTTTTAATCAGGAGGCGATCGGTTTCATGCATATTCATATATTGGGTATTTGCGGCACCTTTATGGGTAGCTTGGCGGTACTAGCCCGTGAGCTGGGGCACAAGGTGACCGGCTCTGATCAAGGCGTTTATCCGCCCATGAGTACCCAGCTGCAAGCTCAAGGCATCGAGCTGATTGAAGGCTACCACCCTGACAACCTCAAGCCGCGACCCGATCTGGTGCTGATCGGTAACGCCATGTCCCGCGGCAACACTGAAGTAGAGTATGTGCTTAACCGCAATATTCCCTATATGTCCGGCCCCGAATGGCTGGCGCGGGAAGTGTTACACCAGCGTTGGGTGCTGGCGGTAGCCGGCACCCACGGCAAAACCACCACCACCGCCATGCTGCTGTGGATACTGGAGCAGGCCGGGTTTGACGCCGGTTATCTGGTGGGCGGCGTGCCGAAGGATTTGCCGGTGTCTGCGCGCCTGGGCAGCAGTGACTTTTTTGTGATTGAAGCCGACGAATACGACAGCGCGTTTTTCGACAAGCGTTCGAAGTTTGTCCACTATCGCCCTCGCACCTTGATTCTGAACAATCTGGAATTCGACCACGCCGATATTTTTGACAACGTGGAAGCCATCGAGCGCCAGTTCCACCACCTGATTCGCACCGTGCCGTCCCAGGGCTTGATTCTGCGCCCGACGCTGGATAGCCACCTGGACAACGCCATTGCCCTGGGCTGCTGGACGCCGCAGCAAACGCTTTCTATTGGTGGCGAAGCAAACAGCCCAAGCCACTGGCGAGCCGAGCTATTGAGCGACGACGGCAGCCATTTCATGGTGTTGCATCACGAGCAACCGGTGACCGCTGTAAAGTGGGCGCAAACTGGCCTGCACAACGTGCGTAACGCCCTGTCGGCCATTGCCGCAGCGCGCCATGTGGGTGTTACTCCAGACTACGCCATTAGTGCGTTGTGCCGTTTTTCCGGAGTAAAAAGGCGCATGGAGCTGTTGGCGGACATAAATGGCGTAAGGGTGTATGACGACTTCGCCCATCACCCCACAGCTATCGCCACTACTCTGGACGGCTTGCGCAAACAGGTGGGCGATGAGCCAGTGCTGGCGTTGATCGAGCCCCGTTCCAATACCATGAAACAGGGCGTACACAGCGACACCCTGTTGCCCAGCGCGGCGGCCGCCGATCGCGTGCTCTGGGCCAATCTGAACAATTCCAGCTGGTTGCCGGAAATGGTTGAACGCTGGCAACAGGCCAACGCCGACAGTAACTTGCACCGGGTAGAAGCATCAGTAGACGGCTTGATTGCGCGTGTAATGGCAGACTTACCCAGCCCGTGCCACATTGTGATCATGAGCAACGGTGGTTTTGGCGGCATTCACCAACGGCTGATTGCTGAAATCGAACGTATCAGCGGGTAATCCAAGTTAGGCCGTCTTAGAATCGGAGCAAGCCGTGCATGAATGAGGTGCCCGCAGTGAGCAACATAGCAGCAACAGACACTGCCCCGCGAGTCATCAATCTGGCGTTTACCGGTGCTTCCGGAGCGCCTTACGGCCTGCGACTGCTGCAGTGCCTGGTCGCCGCCGGCTGCCGGGTTCAGGTGATGGTCAGCAAAGCCGCGCAGATTGTGATTGCCACCGAAACCGACCTGAAATTGCCCGGCACACCGCCGGCCATGCAACAGTGCCTGAGTGAATACAGCCAGGCAGCCCCAGGCCAGATACTGGTATTTGGCCGAGAAGACTGGTTTTCACCGCCGGCCTCCGGCTCTGGCGAAAAAGCCCCACTGGTGATTTGCCCCTGCAGCACCGGCACACTGTCGGCCCTGGCCACGGGCGCCAGCAACAACCTGATAGAAAGGGCAGGGGACGTAGCCCTGAAAGAACGCCGCCAGCTGATACTGGTGCCGCGCGAGGCGCCCTATTCAGAAGTGCATCTGGAAAACATGCTGAAACTGACCCGCATGGGCGCCGTCATCATGCCGGCAAGCCCGGGGTTTTATCACAACCCGGAAACCATCAACGACTTGGTGGACTTTGTGGTGGCACGTTTGCTGGATCATTTAGGTGTTGATCAGAAACTGATGCCGCGCTGGGGGGAAGAGAGGCTAGCGCGAAAGCTTAAAGGGGGTTAGACGCGAAGTTTTCTGCGTCAGTAGATTTTTTAAGGCCTGTCGCTACTGGAATCAACCAGACAGCGTCCGGCCCTGTATCCAGCAACGTTGAATAATCATTAATCGGAGAGTGCGACGCCTAATTCCGCACATTGTGAGGCGTAAAAAAACCGGAACAGCTTTGCTTTGAGACGGGTTAGGCGCTTAAAAATAGCTTTGTCCCAGCTTCCCTATTGAATCAGGCGTCTTTTAAAGTTGCCATATCAATCACGAAGCGATACTTCACATCGCCTTTTTTTATGCGCTCGTAAGCTTCGTTGATATTCTTGATATCGAGCATTTCGATATCGCAGCTGATGTCGTGTTCAGCGCAGAAATCCAGCATTTCCTGGGTTTCCGGCATGCCACCGATCAGTGAGCCGCCCAATACCCGACGTTTGAGGACCAGATTTCCAGCTTCCAGAGCGGGGTCAATCGGCTCCAGAAGACCCACCAGAATGTGGGTGCCATCATGGCTGAGGCAGTTCAGGTAGGGGTTCAGGTCGTGCTGAACCGGCACTGTATCCAGCATGAAATCAAAAGTTTCAGTGGCGTCCTTCATCTGCTGCTCATCGGTGGAAATCACCACATGGTCGGCGCCCTGTTTCTTGGCTTCTGCGACCTTGCTTTCAGAACGGGTGAAGATGGTCACTTCAGCACCCAGCGCCTTGGCGATCTTCACGCCCATATGGCCGAGGCCGCCCATCCCGATGACACCCACCTTGTCACCCTTTTTGACACCATAGTGGCGCAGTGGGGAATAGGTGGTAATGCCGGCACAAAGCAGCGGTGCAGCGGCGGCGGGGTCCAGCTTCTCCGGTATCCTGACCACGAAACGCTCGCTGACGACCACGTTGTCTGAATAGCCACCAAAAGTGACAGATTGATCGTAACGATCTACGCCGTTGTAGGTGCCAGTCATACCCTCTTTGCAATACTGCTCAAGGCCGGATTCGCAGGCGGAGCAGGTGCGGCAGGAGTCCACCATGCAACCCACGCCAACCATATCCCCAACCTTGTAGGCTGAGACATCGCTGCCTACAGAGGTAACCCGGCCAATAATCTCATGGCCCGGAACCGCCGGGTAAACAGTCACTCCCCAGTCATTCTGCGCAAAGTGAATATCGGTGTGGCAGACACCGCAGTAATCAATTTCGATGGATACATCGTCGGGCCGAGGTTCCCGGCGGTCGAAACCAAACGGTGCGACGCCTGATTCCGCAGATTGTGCGGCGTATGCTTTGGTGTTGGCCATGTCTGTAGCTGCTCCTCAACGGAGTTTAATTCATGTGGAAAATCAGGGTAATGACCCTAACAGCTCACGTGCCCTGTACGTGTCAGCGATTGTCCTTAGGCTCTGTTGCTGAGGAGCGAGCAAAAGCTCAGATCCGGTCCAAGGTGGGGCACCCGTTCCATGTCATCAGGAATCTGTTCCGTCACCGGAAATTGCCATCTATGGCGCAAGTTTCTGGATGCCTGACCTGAAGCTGTCAGGGCTAACTGCCATCGTCGGCGTTGGTGTCATCTGGCAAACGCTAGCTGAGTGGATACCCTTTACCACTTGCCGTGTTCCCTTTCGGCCTCTTGTTCACTTGATGCGACGCTGAAATCGAAAAGCCATTAGTTACTCCTTGTTTTGATCTGCTTCCTGTCGGGTTTGGAAGGCATCACTGAATGCAGCAGCGAGTATCCCGGTTGGCATTGCGACAATACCGATGCCTGAAATAGCCGTGAGACTGGCAAAGAACTTGCCAGCAGCGGTGATTGGTGTGACGTCTCCGTATCCCACGGTTGTTAAAGTAGCCACGCTCCACCAGAGAGCCCTTGGGATACTTCCAAAGTCTTCAGGTTGCAGCTCTGCCTCAAACAGATAAAGAAACGCGCTGGAGACGAGCAGCAGGATAAAGGCGATGGTCGCGCTCATGAGCAGCTCGAACTTGCGTCTGGCGGTAGCTTCCCAGAGCAGATCCCAGGCCTGTGTGAAGCGACCGAGTCGAGATACTCGGAGAATCCTGAATATGCGGGTCAGCCTGAAGTAGAAGGCCAGAGAGTTAGAGACGAAAGGCGCGAGGAACGATAGCAGTGCCAGTAAATCGAAAATAGCCCATCCGGATTTCATGTAGCGGAGCCGCCCAAATGCCCCGGCGTACTTTGGGTTCTCGGAGGCAACGTATACCCGGAGGCCATACTCAATGACAAACAGTGCAAACAGAATGCGCTCTGATATCACAAAGAGGTATGGGTAGGCCTCTCTAATCGGACGCTCGGTCTCAATGACCGCCAGCAAGACCGAGACCATGATCAGTACGCATATCGCAAAGTTGAAGGGGGATAGCCCTTTTCTGTTCCAGGCTGTGGTGTCTACATACCTGTAGAGAAGCTGACGCATTGCTGTTCCTTTCGATGATTGCGCGTTTCCGTAGCCATAGAACCTCGCTGATACGGGCGCCAGTGAAGGAGCAAAGCCATGGCGCCCAGCGTCTGATATTGGCTGTCGCTTGCTTAACCCTTTGTCTTTTAGGGAATCTAGTACTTTGGAGTATTGCGACTACCTGCCCCCTTGGTTAGATCGCTGGACAGTATCCCCTCTTTCATTGGCAAACTGTAGACATTGGACAGGGCGGTTAGACAGTTGTCATTGATGGATTTCGCAGCTAGTGCGCGCCCCTTAGGGCTCGCCCTTTTGTCTCCCTGTTGGGGTGCTTCAGCGAATGGCCGGATATCTTGTCTGGTGACGACTGAAGCAGGCTTGCCTTTGAAGAAGTTGTGCGCTCTCAAAATATAAGTCCGCCAGCCGCCAACTGTTCTCGAGGCGAGGTTCATGCCTTAAGCGTACCGGGTGAATAGTTCAGGGAGGTTTAAGGACTGGTCAATGTTGGCGGGTGCGTAACTTGGTGGCGACCAATCGGCATCACCGAATATCTGAGCGTATGCAGCTTGATAGGCGGCTAGCTCCTGCTCAATTTCTGCTAAGTCTATGAGGACGCGACTTGTGGCTTCTTTGGGGTCTGGCGTTTTCAGTGAACGCTTGATCTCTCGCTGGCCGATGATGGGGCGGAGGTCATCCGGTACGCGCTTGCGTATCCGGTAGTTGGGGCTATTGCTTCAACGGAATGGTGAGCACATTTTCAAACCCATAAAAAAGTCGCTGTGTACCAGTTTAATGTACCAGAGAGATGTGTAAACTATCGATTATGGGGTAATTCGTTGATTTGGAAGGCCATTCTAGTAGAATGGTGCCGAGGAGAGGACTTGAACCTCCACGCCCTTGCGAGCACTAGCACCTGAAGCTAGCGTGTCTACCAATTTCACCACCTCGGCAGGTGATTTGCAGGATGTCTGATGTTTGGAAATCAAAGTCTTCTGCTGCCAGTTAAAGTTGCCCTCAACCGATGGCGCGTACTTTAATGATTCGCCCAAAAGCTGTCAAACACTTTTTTTAAAAGGCTGATATGTTTATTTGCCTTCTCTGACGCCGTAAAGGAAAGGGTTACGAATGTGCCCAAGTGTAAATACTGATGCGCTTTCTACCTGCTTTATAAAGCCTGCGTATCAGGCAGTTTCGGCGAACCGGCGTTATACTGTTATGCTAGCGCCCATTGACTCAATACAGTTGTGCCGCTGAGGCACAGATAGCAAACAAGGATCCGAATGGTTTCCAGTAAGAAGACCTCCAACGACCCCCACGCCAAACGTGAGGCCCAGAATTACGACAACCCGATCCAGAGCCGCGAGTTCATTCTTGCGCATCTGAAAGACCGGGGTGCGCCGGCCACACACGAAACCCTGTGCGAAGAACTGGGGCAGTCGTCCGAAGAAAGCATTGAAGCCCTGCGCCGCCGCCTGATTGCAATGTGCCGCGACGGTCAGCTTATTTGCAACCGCCGCAACGCTTTTTTGCCGATCGAAGAAGCCGACCTGGTGAGCGGCCGGGTGATTGGCCATAAAGATGGCTTCGGGTTTTTAACACCCGATGGCGACGGCACTGACCTGTTTTTGACCGCGCGCCAGATGCGCCAGGTATTCCACGGCGACCGTGTGGTTGCCCGCGTTGACAAAGTAGACGATCGTGGCCGCCGTGAGGGCGTGATTGTTGAGGTTTTGGAGCACCGCACCACGCAAACCGTCGGCCGCTTTTTTAAAGAAAGCGGTATTACGTTTGTGGTGCCTGAAAACGCCCGCATCAACCACGAAGTATTGATACCGGATGAGATGGCCGGTGCGGCACGTCATGGCCAGTACGTGGTGGTCGACATCATTCGCCAGCCCACCCTGCGCAGTCAGCCCACCGGGCGCGTCACCGAAGTGCTGGGTGAGCATATGGCTCCGGGCATGGAAATTGACGTGGCGATTCGTGCTTACGACATTCCCCATTCCTGGCCGGATGCGGTAGGTGAGCAAACCGCGGCCATTTCTGAACAGGTCACCGATGCTGACAAGCGCAATCGCGTGTGCATTCGCGAGCTGCCGCTGGTGACCATTGACGGTGCAGACGCGCGGGATTTCGACGATGCCATCTATTGCGAGCCGCGCCCGCGTGGTGGTTACCGCTTGCTGGTAGCGATTGCCGATGTGTCGCACTATGTACGCCCGGGCTCACCGCTGGATGACGAAGCGCTGAATCGCGGCACCTCAGTGTATTTTCCAGATCACGTAGTGCCCATGCTGCCGGAAAAACTGTCCAACGGTTTGTGCTCGCTGAACCCGGAAGTGGATCGCCTGTGCATGGTGGCGGATATGACGATCAGCGCCGCCGGCAATATCAGTAGCTACACCTTCTATCAGGCGGTAATGAACAGCCACGCGCGGCTGACTTATAACAAGGTCAGCGATATTCTGCAGCACCCCGAATCCCCTCGTGGTATCGACCTGAGCAACCAGTATTCCGCCGTATTGCCCGAGTTGCACAATCTATATGGCTTATATCAGCTGCTGCGCAAAGCGCGTACAGAGCGTGGTGCCATTGATTTTGAAACCACCGAAACCCGTATTGTGTTTGATGCCGAGCGCAAGATTGAAGAAATCGTGCCAGTGCACCGCAACGACGCCCACAAAATTGTGGAAGAATGCATGCTGGCGGCCAACGTGGCTACCGCGCGCTTCCTGAAAAAGCACAAAATGCCGGCGCTGTATCGAGTGCATGATGGCCCATCGGGAGAACGTCTTGGTTCTCTGCGGTTGTTTTTGGGCGAGTTAGGGTTGCAGCTTGGCGGTGGCGACAAGCCTACGTCGGCTGATTACCAGCAACTGCTGGGTTCTATCGGTGAGCGGCCTGATGCTCAAGTGATTCAGACTGTCATGCTGCGCTCCCTGAGCCAAGCAGTTTACAGCCCTGAAGAAGCCGGCCACTTTGGCCTGGGGTATTCGAGCTACGCACACTTTACCTCGCCGATTCGGCGATATCCGGATCTGATCGTGCATCGGGCAATCAAAGCCTGTATTCACGCAGATCAGCCAACGAAAGACGTGATTGCGCCAGACCAGGCAGATGCGGAACTGGCGAAATATCCGTACGATTACGCCCGTATGGAAAAGTTCGGTGAACATGCGTCGATGGCCGAGCGCCGCGCTGACGATGCCACTCGCGACGTAATGGCTTGGTTGAAGTGCGAGTTCCTGAGTGACCACGTAGGTGAGGAATACGACGGGGTCATTGCGGCTGTTGTCGGTTTTGGCTTCTTTGTAGAACTTGCCGACATCTATATCGAAGGCCTGGTGCACATTTCAACGTTGAATGGCGACTACTTCCAACACGATCACGCCAAGCACCGGTTGATTGGCGAACGCACCGCCATCAGTTTTCGTTTGGGTGATGAGGTGCGTGTCAAAGTGATGCGCGTGGGTATGGAAGATCGCAAAATTGACCTAGACCTGGTAAGCACGCCAAAGCGTCGCCAGGCCGACCGCGATGCGCTTGAAGTGAACAGCCGCGGCGGTCGCGATGGAGTTAAGAGTGGCAAAGGTGGCAAAAAAGACGGTAAAGCCAAAGGCGAGCGCAGTAGGCGCGGTAGCAAGTCGGATAAGCCATCTGCAGGCCGCGGGTCCAAATCCGCAGGCCCAAAACCGGGTCGTGCCAAGCCAGCCGCCGGCTCCGCGCGTGATCAACTGGCTGCCGATGCGGCTCGTGCTGCTGGTGGTAAAGCCTCGGCAAGCGACGGCGATGCCAGTGGTGGCGAATTGCGCAAGCCGCGCAAGCGCAGACCCAAGAGCTAGCGAACCGAGCTGACCGATAGTCTTTCGCTGACCACCACCTTGCCGGCTTTAATGTGCGCGCAAGGTGGTGGCAGGATTACCAAACTTTTTTTTCAGGAAATACCGTCAGTGGCAGAGCAATTTGTATTTGGCTGGCATGCCGTTGAAGCCGTCTTAAAGCGTGAACCCGAGCGGCTGCTGCAAGTGTGGATTCAAACCGGCCGCCAGGATAAGCGAGTAAAAAGCACCACCGAACTGCTGGATACCCTGGGTGTGTCTTGGGAGATTGTGCATCGCAAACTGCTGGATAGCCGCGTTGCCGGTGTCCATCAAGGCATTGTTGCGTCGGTCAGCGAAAGCCGGGAATGGAGTGAAGACGACTTGCTGGCGATGCTGGCAAACTCTGAAAAGCCGCCGTTTCTGTTGATTCTGGACGGTGTTACCGACCCCCATAACCTGGGCGCGTGTATGCGCACCGCCGATGCAGTCGGCGTGCAGGCGGTGATTGTGCCAAAAGATAAATCCGCCACGTTAACGCCGGTTGCCCGCAAGGTTGCCTGCGGCGCGGCGGAAACCGTACCTTTTGTGCGTGTTACCAATCTGGCACGCCTGCTGCGCACCTTGCAAGAGCAGGGCGTTTGGCTGGTCGGCACCGCGGGTGAAGCCAGCATTACCTTGCACCAGGCTGACCTGACCGGCCCGCTGGCGTTGGTGATGGGCGCCGAAGGTAAGGGTATGCGGCGGTTGACCCGTGAGCATTGTGACCAATTGATCAACATTCCGATGGTGGGCGACGTTGAAAGTCTGAACGTGTCTGTTGCCAGTGGTGTGTGTCTTTATGAGGCCTTGCGCCAGCGTTCTGCTAAGGGCTAGCTGCAGTAGCTTATCAATCCTTGCATACCTAGCGGCACCCGCCTATGATACCTCACCCCTTTTCAGGGGTGGTTTTTTATTGCCTCAACAAAGGCAATGCATTACCTTGCCAGCGCCGGCAAACGTCTTTCCGATAAAGAGTTTCGGGCCTGGCAAAAAACGGCAGTTCTGCTGTCACCTCCTTGCTTTTATGTTATGCGGCATTGATGGCGTATACGCCCGCCGCAAATCTAGAGGCTGTTCAATCCGTAGGGAGAATTCATGCGTCACTACGAAGTTGTATTTATGGTACACCCGGATCAAAGCGAGCAAGTGCCCGCTATGATCGAGCGTTATACCAGCCTCATCACTGAAGATGGTGGCCAGGTAGATCGCTTGGAAGATTGGGGCCGTCGTCACCTGGCATACCCGATCAACAAGATTCACAAAGCTCATTACGTGCTGATGAACATTCAATGTTCGCAGACCGCGATGGACGAGCTGACACATAACTTCCGCTTCAACGATGCCATCATCCGTGAGCTGATCCTGCGTCGTGATGAAGCTGTTACCGATATGTCTCCGATGAAATCTGCAGAGTCTCGCGAAGACCGCCGCCCAAGTGGAGATGATCGTCCGCGCCGTTCAGCCGAATCTGACGAAAGCCAGAAAGTTGACGACACAGACGAAGAAGAGTAATTAACCGGAGTTAAGGAGTTACGTTATGGCTCGTTTTTTCAGACGTCGCAAGTTCTGCCGGTTCACGGCAGAAGGTGTTAAAGAGATCGATTACAAGGATCTGGACACCCTGAAAGGTTATGTCACTGAAACAGGCAAAATCGTGCCTAGCCGCATTACCGGCACCAAAGCACGTTATCAGCGTCAGCTGGCCACCGCTATCAAGCGCGCCCGCTTCCTGGCACTGCTGCCGTATTCGGATAGCCACGATAACTAAGAACAGATAAACAGGACTTGGGACCATGCGTGCACTGGCACAATTTGTAATGCGCGGTCCCCTGCAGGCTAGCGTGGTAGCGGCTTTAACTACGGCTATACCTCTGCTTTTCTGGGTTGGCGCAGCGGTTGTCGGGCTGGTTATATTACGGCTTGGCATTCGTCAAGGGCTGAACGTTGGCCTTTGGGCATTGCTGCCGGCACTGGGCTGGAGTTGGTTTGGGCAAGACCCTACCGCTCTGGCCGTGTTGCTGGAAGTGATGCTGATGACAGCTCTGTTGCGGGTGACTTCGTCGTGGGACAAGGCTCTGTGCGGCGGTACTTTTCTGGCGATTGTGACAGGATTGGTTCTACCGCAGCTGTACCCTGGCCTGATGGACATTCTGGTGCAAACCGGAGTTCAGTTTTACGAGCAATACAACGCTGAGGTTGCGCAGGCGCTGGGTAGCAACCTGGAATCTGTGATTCGGCAAACCATGAGCGCCAGTATGGCGGGTACCTATCTGGCTTTGGCCATAGGTATGACCCTGCTAGCTCGTGGTTGGCAGGCAGCACTGTACAACCCTGGCGGTTTGCGCACAGAGTTTCACGGGCTGCGCCTGTCGCCGATATTTGCGGTTGTGTTTGCCGTCACCATGGTGATTGGTCCCGTGCTGGGGTTGAACACTGTGCTGCTGGCCTGGGCTGCGGGAACTCCGCTGTTCCTGGCCGGGCTGGCGCTGATTCATGGTGTTGTAGCGCGCAAGAAACTGAACCGCCAATGGTTGGTGATGTTTTACGTTGCGTTGGTATTGCTGGGCCCAAGCCTGATGATTCTGTTAGTAGTTCTGGCTTTTGTGGATAGTTGGCTGAATATTCGGGGGCGAATCAACCCTCCCGGACCGGTCGAATAAAGCACGAAGAGGTTAACGAGATGGAAGTTATTCTGCTCGAGAAAGTTGCAAACCTGGGTACCCTGGGTGACAAGGTTAATGTGAAATCCGGTTACGGCCGTAATTTCTTGCTGCCTTATGGCAAAGCGGTTCCGGCCACTGAGGCCAACTTGAACGCGTTTGAAGAGCGTCGTGCCGAGCTTGAAAAAGCCGCAGCCGAAAGACTGGCTGTTGCGCAAGCCCGCGCCGAAAAGCTCGAAGGCGCATCTTTCACTATCAGCTCTAAAGCGGGTGATGAAGGTAAACTGTTCGGTTCTATTGGTGTGCGCGACGTGGCTGATGCCATCACCGCTTCCGGTACCGATGTAGAAAAGAGCGAAGTTTTGCTGCCAGAAGGCCCGCTGCGGGCTGTTGGCGAGTACGAAGTTGAGCTCAAGCTGCACAGCGATGTGTACGCAACCGTTAAGCTGGCGGTTGTTGCCGAGTAATCGGTAGCAGTTCAGCATCAGGCGATAGTGGTCAGTTCTGATCTTTATTGCCGCACAGCAGGCCCGGAGCGGTAGCAATACGGTTTCGGGCTTGCTGCTTTCTGGTATGCTTCAAAGTCCTGTTTCCTCTCCCATTGCCACTGAGCATTCATAAGCCGTACGCCAGAGCAGTGGTCAACTGAAGACGTGTTCATGGCAAAGCCGAATCTTAAGCCCGCAAACAGCGATCCAGAAACCAGCCGAATTAAAGTGCCGCCGCATTCTTTGGAAGCGGAGCAGGCCGTGCTGGGTGGGCTGATGCTGGACAACCGCCGCTTTGATGAAATCTCCGAGATGATTTCGGCAGTGGATTTTTATCGTCAGGACCATCGGCTGATTTTTGGCGCGGTGGAACGCCTGGCCAGTGAAAACGAGCCGCTAGACGTTGTTACTCTGGCCGAATTTCTGGAGCGGGCAGGGGATATCGAACACGCCGGTGGTCTGTCGTATCTGGCTGAGCTGGCCGAAAAGACCCCCGGTGCAGCGAACATCCGTGCTTACGCTGATATTGTTCGCGAACGTTCTATTTTGCGCCAGTTGGTTGAGGCATCGGGGAAAATTTCCGATTCGGCGTTCAACCCATTGGGTCGCAACAGCAGTGAAATTTTGGATGAAGCCGAACGCACGGTGTTCCAGATTGCCGAAGCGCGGGTTAAAGAAGGTTCTGGCCCTAAGGGAATTAATCCGATCCTTACGCAAACCCTGAGCCGCATTGAAGAGCTGTTCGAATCTGGCGAACAGACCACCGGCTTGACCACGGGTTTTCGTGATTTGGATGAGCGCACCTCGGGTATGCAGCCCTCAGACCTGATCATTGTTGCCGGGCGGCCGTCCATGGGTAAAACCACGCTCGCCATGAACATCGTTGAAAACGCCTTGATTTCAAGTGGCCTGCCCGTGTTGGTGTTCAGCATGGAGATGCCAGCGGACGCCTTGGCCATGCGTATGCTGTCATCGCTTGGGCGTATAGATCAAACCAAGGTGCGTAATGGCAAGCTTGAAGAAGACGACTGGCCCCGGTTGACCTCGGCGGTGAGCCTGCTGAAAGACAAACCGCTCTATATCGACGACACCCCCGGCCTTAGCCCAACCGAGCTGCGCTCGCGGGCACGGCGCATTGCGCGGGAGAATGGCGGCAAAATCGGGTTGATCATGGTGGATTACCTGCAGCTGATGCGGGTGCCCGGAAACACCGAAGGCCGCACTGCGGAAATCTCCGAAATTTCCCGCTCACTCAAGGGCATCGCCAAAGAGCTGAGCTGCCCGGTTGTTGCACTGTCGCAGCTCAACCGCAGTCTGGAACAACGCCCCAACAAGCGGCCCATCAACTCGGATTTGCGTGAATCCGGGGCTATCGAGCAAGATGCAGACGTTATTATGTTTGTCTATCGTGATGAGGTTTACAACGAAGATACTCCAGATAAAGGTGTGGCCGAAATTATCATCGGCAAGCAGCGTAATGGCCCTATTGGTACGATACGCTTGGCGTTTATTGGCAAGTACACCAAGTTTGAAGATCTTGCCCACGGTAATTATGGCGAGTATGGAGACGACTACTGATGCCAAGGGGTTCCTTTGCGCTGATAGACTCAAAAGCGCTGCAGCATAACTACCAGGTGGCCTGCCAGCGGTCTGGGCAGTCCAGTGCCATGGCGGTGATTAAAGCCGATGGTTACGGCCACGGCATTGCGGGAGTTGCGGGTGCCCTGGCTGCGGTGGTGCCCAAATTTGCGGTGGCGTGTATTGAAGAGGCCATCGCCATTCGTAATGCTGGCGTAGGTCAGCAACCTGTGGCGTTGCTGCAAGGGGTTCACAGTGAGCAGGATCTGGCGACTTGTATAGAGCACAACTTCGAACCGGTGCTGCACTGCGACGACCAGTTGCAGTGGCTTGTGCAAGCGCCAGCTGCGCCGCGCATCTGGCTGAAAGTAAATACCGGGATGAACCGCCTGGGCTTTCATGCCGAGGAGCTGGCCCAGGTTATGGCGACGCTTGCGCATCACCAGCTGACGCCAAAGGTGATTGGTTTTGTGACCCACTTTGCCTGTGCCGATGACAAACGCAGCACCATGACGCAGCAGCAGACCGAGCGTTTCGAGAAGGCGACCGCGCCTTGGCCCGAGTTGCAGCTCAGCGTCGCCAATTCGGCGGCGTTGTTCAGGCCGGGCCAAAAGCTGTTTGGCTGGAGCCGCCCCGGCATCATGCTGTATGGCGCGTCGCCCATTGTCGGTACGTCGGCTGCGGAGCTGGGTTTGAAGTCAGTAATGACTTTACAGGCACCGCTGATCAGCACCCGCCTGTTGCAGCCTGGCGACACCGTGGGTTACGGCGCAGACTGGGTTGCGTGCAAGCCCACGCGCATGGGCATTGTCGCCTTGGGCTACGGCGACGGTTACCCTCGCCATGCGGGCACGGGTACTCCTGCCGCTATCCATGGCCAGCGCATACAGCTTATCGGCCGGGTGTCGATGGACATGCTGGCGGTAGATCTGAGCGCTGCCCCCGCGGCCCGCAATGGCGACCCGGTAGAACTGTGGGGCGCAACGGTGCCAGTGGATGACGTGGCCGGCCACGCCGGTACAATTGGTTACGAGTTGCTGACGGGCGTTACAGCCCGGGTACCTCGGCGCTGGTGCTAGTCTTACTTAACAGGATTGGAGGTAAAGAAGACCCGTGCATGTTCTGGTAGTTCACGATTACGGCCCCTTGGGCAGAGTATTGCTGGAGCAGCTGCGCGCCACTTCTTTGCAGGTCAGCCCTTTGCTGGTGAGTAACACGGCCAACGTGGATCTGGCGGCCCTGGAAAGCTGGATTCCGGCGGATACGGACTTGATTGTCAATGCGCTTTGGCTGGCCGATCCGGAATCCGCCCAAGAATACCCTGATGACGTCAAGCGCGCGGCTTTGTCATTGCCTTTGGCGCTCGGCGAGTTTGCCCGCGATCGCAATATCGCGATGCTGCAATTGTCCACCTGCTATATTTTTGATGGCCGCAAACAGACGGCTTACATTGCCTCGAACCCCGGGCAGCCGGTGAACCAGCTGGGTGCTTGGCAGTGGGAGTGCGAGCAGGGCCTGCGCGGTTTGTTAACCCGCCACATTATTTTGCGAACAGGATGGAGCTTGGGGCGCTTTATACGGAAGGTTCAGGCCAGCACAGCCGCTGGCACCCGCTTGTCGTTGCCCGGCCGCTGCGTTGGTCAACCCTTGGCAGTCACTGATTTGGCGCGGGTCATGCGCGCTATTATCCAGCAGCTCGATTGCGGGGCTGAAGTGTGGGGCACCTATCAGTACGCCGGTTCTGAGGGCATCAGCCTGTATGAGCTGGGCTTGGCCATCGCCGGCTTGCCGGGTATTCCCGAGGATTTGCATCTGGTGGATGAAGTGAGCGGATGGGGTCAGCTGGAACCGGTGAACACACGCTTGGTGTGTACAAAAATTCGTAACACCTTTGGTATCAAACAAGTCCCGTGGCGTGTGGGGCTGACAGATGAGCTGACTCTGCTAAAAGGGCCAGATCCGGTCAAGTCAGCCAGCCCATAGAAGCGCTTTTTAGCGACAACCCTGGCGGGCAAAATCGCAGGTGACCAGTTGCAGGGCTTCTACGTCTAGCAGTTCGACTTCACGGCCGCGAGCTTTGATGATGCCCTGATTCTGGAAGCGGGTGAATACGCGGCTAACCGTTTCTACCGCAAGGCCCAAAAAGTTCGCGATATCATTGCGCGCCATCGGCAGGCTGAAATTAGTGGGCGACATGCGCCTGCGCTGAAAGCGGCTGGACAGCGACAACAACAGAGCTGCAATACGCTCCTCCGCGGTGTTCTTGCTCAGCAGCATGGCTAGCTGGTGACTGTTTTGTATCTCCTGGCTCATCAGGTGATACATGTGGTGCTGAAGCTCAGGCAACATACGCGTAAGTTGCTCCAGTTTGTCTACTGGAAATTCGCATACGCTGGTGCGCTCAAGTACCTTGGCGGTGCAGGCGTAGTTGTCGGTTGCCATGCTGTCGAGCCCAATCAGCTCGCCAGGCATGAAAAAACCGGTAACCTGTTCATCCCCGCCTTCGGTAATAATCGAGGTTTTTACCGAACCGCTACGCACTGCAAAGCACGACTTAAAAGGCGTGCTTTGGTCAAAAATATGTTCGCCCCGATTGAAGATTTTGCCTTGCAGAACAATGTCTTCAAGGCGCTCCAAGTCATTCTCTTCCACTGCGAGGGGCAGGCAGAGATTGCTCAGACTACACTTGTTACATGTAGCCTTTAACTGTGACGCAACCTGATGGAGTCGAATTGCTTGGTTCATAGCAGATGGCCTGTCAAAATTGATCTATATCTAATACAAGTCTAGTACGGATCAACCCATTTGCCAATGGCGTTTCGGGCCGGCCTTCGCTACAGACGCTCAAATATCAGCGATGCATTGGTGCCGCCAAAGCCAAAGCTGTTGGACATCACCGCGTTAAGGGTGGCGTCTTGGCCCGCCGGCCCCACAATGGGCAGGTCAGCAATGGCCGCATCCAGCTCGTTCAGATTTGCGGTTCCGGCGATAAAGCCGTTTTGCATCATCAGCAACGAGTAAATGGCTTCCTGTACACCGGCGGCGCCCAGCGAATGCCCAGACAGTGACTTGGTAGAGGAAATCGGCGGTACTTTGTCAACGAAGGTGTTGCGAACAGCACCCAACTCCGCAGCGTCGCCAACCGGGGTGCTGGTGCCGTGGGCGTTGATGTAGTCAACTTTGCCATGCATGGTCGCCATGGCCTGCTTCATGCAACGTTGGGCGCCCTCACCGGATGGCGCAACCATGTCATAGCCGTCTGAAGTGGCACCGTAGCCGGTCAGCTCGGCAATAATGTTGGCGCCGCGCTTGCGGGCGTGCTCCAGTTCTTCCAGTACCAGCATACCGCCGCCACCAGCAATCACAAAACCGTCACGCTTGCTATCAAACGGCCGCGACGCAGTTTCCGGTGCATCGTTGTATTTGGTAGACAGGGCACCCATGGCATCAAACATCATGGTCAGGCTCCAGTCTTCTTCTTCACCGCCGCCGGCAAAGACAATGTCTTGCTTGCCCAGCTGGATTTGTTCCATAGCCTGGCCAATACAGTGTGCGCTGGTGGCGCAGGCCGACGATATGGAATAGTTTACGCCGCGAATCTTGAAGGCGGTCGCCAGGCACGCAGAGACAGTGCTGGCCATAATGCGCGGTACCATATAAGGCCCAATGCGCTTCACGCCTTTTGCGCGCAGAATATCAACGGCTTCCGCCTGGCTTGAGCAAGACGCGCCGCCAGAGCCGGCAATCAGCCCGGTGCGATCGTTTGACACCATGTCGTCGGTCAAGCCGGCTTGGGCAATGGCCTGCTGCATCGACAAGTAGCTGTACATGGCCGAGTCAGCCATAAAACGACGTACTTTTCGGTCAATTACAGAGGTGTCGACATCCGGTGCGCCGCAAATCTGGCTGCGGAACCCCAGTTCTTTGTAGGTTTCACTGAAGCGGATGCCGGATTTTCCAGTTTTCAGGCTGTTGGTAACTTCGTCCAGGCTATTGCCCAGGCAGGAAATAATTCCCATTCCGGTGACGACGACACGTCTCATAAATCTCTCCTTACCAGCGCCAGGAACAGGCGCTTGTGTTGCGTTATATAAGTGTGATGGTAAAGCTTTTCATCAGTATACGGTATATGACCTTGGTTCAGGCGTAGATGCAAATGCGACACTAACGTTTGCGGTTACGTCGGGTTTTCGCTTTCTTTTTGCCGTCTGCGATAGCCTTTTCTGCATCCAGTACAGCTTGAACTTCGGCTTCAGCCAGAGCAATTTCGGTTTCGTGCTGGATCAGGCGCGGTGTTTCCAGAGAAATGCGCCCCAGCGTGCCGGCGCGGAATTCGTTCAGTAACACCTCCGACACTTTGTGTAAATCCGGTATGCCGCCGCGCCCAAAAAACCGGCGCCTGGCCGCAATGGCGTCCATTGCGGCCAGGCCGTCAACCGGCAGCGGGTCCAGTCCGTAACGGCTGGTCAGGAATTCCGGGTAATGAGCCAGCAAATACTCGGCGGCAAACAGCGCAACGTCTTCAAAATCCAGCACAGCGCTACGAATAGCGCCGGTGACCGCCAGGCGGTAACCACAGGCCGCCGGTGAAAGCTTGGGCCACAAGAAACCGGGGGTATCGTACAGCAAAATGTTATTTGGCAATTTGATCGCTTGCTGAGCTCGGGTGACTGCCGGCTCGTTACCGGTTTTTGCGGCAGGTCGTCCGGCCAGAGTATTGATCAGGGTAGATTTTCCGACGTTAGGAATGCCCAGAATCATTACCCGTAGCGCGCTTTTCTGGCGATCGTGATTCGGTGTGAGCTGTTCGGCCAGGTTAAGAATGTCCAGCGCTTCGCTGCGCTGGTTGTGGGTCAGAGTGATGGTTTTTACACCTCGCTCCCGTTCTAGCCAGCTTTGCCACTGCCCCGTCACATCAGGGTCGGCCAGGTCGCGCTTGTTAAGCACTTTGATCAACGGCGTATCACCGCGCAGGGCAGGCACCAGAGGGTTTTCGCTGCTAAAGGGAATGCGGGCGTCCACCACCTCGATAATCAAGTCCATCTGCGGCATGACTTCTTTGATCTCCTTGCGGGCTTTGTGCATGTGCCCGGGAAACCAGTTAATCGCCATTGTGCTACTCCCGCTGCCCATAAGCGCGCTGAATTCAAAACGCGCTGGCCAGTGTGTGTGAATAAAAAGAGCCGCCAGTATGCAGCAATTTCAGCACAATACCGAAAGTCGATGACCAAACTTTCATATTTGCCTGAAAATCGCCGTAATAGTGGGCTGGCAGCCGCTTTGGCGGCTATTATTCGAAATAAACAGCCATTATGGGGTGCGATTTACCCACATGATGCTTTAGGGTGTGTGAAATTATTCAAAACGGAGAGCAGTATGAAATTAGTAAAAGCACTGGGGACAGCACTGATTGCGGTAAGTCTGTCGGCGCCGGCATTGGCGCAACAGGCGAATGGCCAGCCCGACCGTATAGATCAGCTGGCGCAAATGGTTGGCTTGAACGACGAGCAACAAGAACAGATCCGCGGCGTGTTTGACGAGTTGCAGGGTCAGATTGTCGATCTGCGCCAGCAGGCGCAAACGCTGCAGCAGCAGTTGCAAGCCGAGGTAAAAGCAGATTTCAGCGAAGATGCTATTCGCGAACACGCAGAAGAGCTGGGTGATGTAACCGGTGAGATGGCAGCACTGTCTACCCTGATGCAGGCGAAGGTAGAAAGTATTTTTACAGATGAGCAGCGCAATGAGCTAAAGATGCAAATGCAAAAAATGCAGCAGATGCAACAACAGCGTCAGCAGGGCGGCCAGTAAATGCAGCCCCGCCAACAGTGGTAAGACGCCAATGCAGGTGCTCGGTCAGCCTACGGATTTGACCAGTATCTGCAGGGCGTTGACTGGCTCGGATTCTGCCGACATCGTTTCTATTGATGCAGGAACTGCTGGCACCGCCAATCCCAAGTTGTTCTTGTCAAACACTCGATCTGCACGGTAGCTCGACCGCACCAAGGGGCCTGATGGCACTTCCATAAAGCCCTTGGCCAAGCCAATTTCCCGGTAACGGTTGAATTCTTCCGGGGTGACGTAGCGCATCACCGGCAAATGGTTCGGAGTAGGGCGCAGGTACTGGCCCAGTGTCAGAATATCCACGCCCACCGCCAGCAAGTCGTCCATGGTTTGCTGAATTTCTTCGTCGGTTTCGCCCAGGCCCAGCATTAAACTGGTTTTTGTCAGTACGTCCGGGCGGTATTGCTTGGCATGCTTTAGTACGCTTATAGTCTTCTCATAGCCGGCTCGCGGGTCGCGTACCGGGTGAGTCAGGCGGCGAACGGTTTCGACGTTCTGGGCGAATACATCCAGCCCGGAGTCTAAAACCTGCTCTACGTGCTGCATTACCGCATCAAAGTCCGGCGTGAGTGCTTCCACTCTGACTTCCGGCGTGCGGTGCTTGATGGCCAACACACAGGCCGCATAATGGCCGGCACCGCCGTCGCGCAGGTCATCGCGGTCAACCGATGTCAGCACAATGTAGCGCAAGCCCATCAGTTCTACCGATTTTGCAGTATTCTCGGGTTCTTCTTTATCTAGCCAGCCGTTGGGGTTGCCGGTGTCTACCGCGCAGAATTTGCAGGCACGTGTACACACCGAACCCATCACCATGATCGTTGCAGTGCCGTTGGTCCAGCACTCACCAATATTGGGACAGTGAGATTCCTGGCACACGGTGGCAACCTTGTGGCTTTTCACATTCTGTTTGACAGCCTCGTAGCGCTCACCACCGGGCATACGTGCACGCAACCACTTGGGTTTTGGGTCGTTGCTGACGCCTTCGTTGGAAACATTGCGGCTTTGCTTAACGCCGTCCTTAATAGCAGAAAAGCCATGTTCACTGCGGAACTTGGCGCCACTGGCCACACGGGGCTTGGTGTTTGCGGTCATGGATGCGGAGCTCTCGTTCTATACAAAAGACTTTAGTTAGACTTTAAAGGGTAAAGCCGGGGGGCGCCAGATACAAGGACAGTAGGGATAAACACGGGCACGGTACTGGCGCTCAACATCTGCGCTACCAAAACAAGCCGGCAGCGCAGATGGTTGGATTTCTCAGCGAACGGCGGCGTCCAGAGCCTGAGCGACATCAGCAATTATGTCGTCAATGTGCTCAATACCAATCGACAGGCGCACCAGATCTTCGCTAACACCTGCAGATCTGAGCTCGTCTGGGTTTAGCTGGCGGTGAGTGGTGGTTGCCGGGTGGCAGGCAAGGGATTTGGCGTCGCCAATGTTGACCAGGGTTGACCAGGCGCAGCACCATGTCCAGTGCGTCAATGAAACGCGCGCCGGCGTCTCGGCCACCTTTAATGCCGAAGCTGAGAATACCGGAGGCTTTGCCGCCGCAGATTTTTTCGCAGGTGGCGCGGAACGGGCTGTTGGCCAGGCCGGCGTAGTTAACCCATTCTACAGACGGGTGATCCTGCAGGAACTGAGCGACTTTCTGGGCGTTCTCGCAGTGGCGTTCCATCCGCAGAGCGGCGGTTTCAATGCCCTGCATGATCAGGAACGCGTTAAACGGCGACAGTGCGGCGCCAGTGTTGCGCAGTGGAATTACGCGGCAGCGGCCAATAAACGCTGCCGCCCCTAAGGCCTCGGTGTATACCACGCCGTGATACGACGGATCTGGCTCGTTCAGCATCGGGAACTTGTCGGCGTTGGCTTTCCAGTCAAATTTGCCAGAATCCACCACAACGCCGGCAACGGTGGTGCCATGGCCGCCCAGGTATTTGGTCAGCGAGTGAATCACGATGTCTGCACCGTGTTCGATAGGGCGGCATAGAAAAGGTGTGCCCACGGTACAGATGGTTTGCAGGGCATAAGTGATGGCAGACATACCCGAAGCAACTGCCAGCGCGCCAATGCCACCTTCCACCTGCGCCATGCGCTCTTCCAGCACAGCGTTGGTGGGGTTCATAATGCGGGTATAAATATTGCCCTGCACTTTCAGATCAAACAGGTCAGCGCCGTGCTGAGTGTCATCAAAAGTATAAGAGGTGGTTTGATAAATTGGCGTGGTTGCAGCTCTGGTGGTGGGGTCGCTTTTGAACCCGGCGTGCAACGCTATGGTTTCCCGCTTCATAACGACTCATTCCTTTTGGTTACAGAAAGTGGACATGCGCAATTTTGCAGTATGCCACAGTCACAACCGGGATCTCGTAATCCAGCTTTAGAGCCACCTCGCAGCCGATAATGGTGAAGGCGATCAGGCCCAGGGAGTCTAGAACCAGAAACAGTTGATGCAGGCGCCGCATATAGCGGGCGATCACCATGGTAAACAGACCGGCGCTGACGGTGATATAGATGTAGCCGGGGTGCTGGGTCCAGTTAATCGGGTAGTTGCCCAGCAACATGTCTCGCACCGTACCGCCACCCAATGCCGTAACAAAGGCAATCAGCGCCACGCCAAACATATCCATGTTGCGCCGGCCAGCGGCAAGCGCCCCAGACATAGCTTCGGCGGTGATGGCAATCAGATAAATCGAGATGAGCACACACAATTCCTATGCTGCTAGGCGCAACATTATACAAGAGATGGTATGGCGACAGAGGACAGATTTCAAATCTGTCCTCTACTCGAAATCTGTCCTCTACTCGAAATCTGTCCCCGATTTGTGGAAAGGCTGGCCGATGGGGAAGAGGGTGTCGTAGGCCCAGGTAAAGGCAAAGGCGTACGCCAGATAAAACGCGATAAAGCCCAAGTCTATGACCAGAGCGTCTATCAGGCTTACATTCAATATGCGAGACACAATCGGCAGGAAAACGATCAGCAGGCCTAGCTCAAAACCAAAGGCGTGAACAACTCTCAGCTTAACGGATTTCTTGGGCGTGCCGGTGTACTTCAGCAGGGCGTGATCAAACAGCAGGTTGTAAATGTAGTTCCAAGCGGTGGCGATGGTGGCACCAATAGCGCCTAGCAAGCCGAAGTCCACCATGGAGTAGCTCAATACCAGTGTGCCAAAGCTGATAACAACAATTAGACCAATCACTTCAAAACTGACCGCTTGGCGAATACGGTCTGGTGTGGTGCGCATCAACAAAACTCCGTTGCAGCGGGCCGTCCCGAATGCTGTGTCCCCAAATGGGCGAGGTCGTCCTCGTGATGTTTGCGAAAATACGGCTATGTCTGCAAATCTCCCGCAGACAAAAAAAAGACCTACAGCGTTAGCTGTAAGTCTTTCATATCTGGTAGCAAGGACTGGAATCGAACCAGTGACCCCAGCATTATGAGTGCTGTGCTCTAACCAACTGAGCTACCTTGCCAGCGCGCCATCAACGATGGAAGCGGCGCATATAGTAAGTTTCGCTGCCGAATGTGTCAAGGGTTGGGCGTTAGATATTTCGAGAAAACTCGAGGATATGGCCTTTAAACTGCTTCTCAAGGTAGTCGGTGTGAACGGGTTTTGTATGGCTGTTGCTGAAGCCGTGCGCGGCCAGCTTCACGCTGATTTTGGTTTTTCGACCACGGCCCGGATCTACCAGAATGACGTCGCAGAAGGGTTTGGCGTGATTGATAATAAACTTGGCAAGTAACTGAACGTGCTCGTCTTCGTACAACAGATCACTGCCAATAATCAGGTCAAAAAGCCCCAGTTCACTGCGGTCATCGGCCCAGTCTGCCCGCTCAAACGCAATGCTTTTGCCCTGATTCAGCAGAGTGTTGCGAACCAGGAAGTGTTCAACTTCGGGGTGATAGTCGGTCGCCGTGATGTCGGCTTGGCGCCCGTTGAGCAACAGGCTGGATAGCGCCATGCCGCAGCCGATTTCCAAGATGCGCTTGCCCTCAATCGGATAGTCCAGCATATGGTTTGCCAGCACTATGCTAGACGGCCACAACACGCCAAAAATCGGCCAGGCCGCAGAGGAAATGCCAAGGGCATCGGCCGCGCCCTCAGGGTCGTTAAATTGTTGATTGTCGCGCAGGGTACACAGATGGATATCAGTATTACCAACATCGATGGTTTGGTAACGCAGGCGCAAAGGAAGGCTGTCCATTATGGGTTGAAAGCTCCTTTCTGGATGACCGATACCTGTGTCTGGTTACGGCCTGATGTCTTAGCGCTATAAAGGGCTTTATCAACGCGCTCAATCAAATCCGCTAATGCTTCCTCGGGCTGCAATTCGCCCAAACCGATCGACACGGTGACGTAGCCCACGTTTTCGTGATGTTTGTTCTGCACGGCCTGCTGGCAACGTTCGGCCAGCAGCAGTCCCTGGTCTAAATTGCAGCCACCGAAAATAAGCAGGAACTCTTCGCCGCCCCAGCGTATCACGGTATCATTAGCCCTCAGTGTAGCAATCATCGTGCTCGTAACAGCTCTGAGAACTATATCGCCGGCGGCATGCCCCCAACGGTCGTTAACTTGTTTGAAATGGTCGATGTCAGCCATCACGATCGACATAGGCAGTTTGGACCCGCGGTGCTGCATATAGGCCTTTTCCAGCGCCAGCTCTCCGGCTGTTCGGGTCAGGGCTCCCGTTAGCCCGTCAAAGCGCACCATTTCACGGAACGTCTGTTCTTCCAATACTCGAGTCGTCAGGTCGCGAAATATACTCACGTAATGACTGACATTATTCGCTTCATCGGTCAGCGGCGTTATTGTCTCGTCACAGTAAATCAGCTCGTTATTCTTGCCGCGGTTAACAAAAGTGCCCTTGTAAGAACGCCCCTTCTTCAGGGTGTCCCACATGTCCTTATAGAATTCAAAATCCTGTTCTCCGGAATTGAACATGCTCGGATTTCGACCCAGTACCTCCGTGAGTCCGTACCCGGTGATTGTCTCGAAGGCTTTGTTAACAAATTCGATGGTTCCATGGCTATCGGTGATAAGCACGCCATCATCGGTAGCGTTGATTACGTGGGCAAAGAGCTGAGTTGTTTTCTGCGCGGCTATCAGGCTGCTGATGTCCCGCTGTAACGAAATGAAATGCGTAATCTCACCGGCCTCATTACGTACAGGAGAAATGTTCCACTCGACCGTGTACGGGCGGCCATCTTTGCGGTAGTTAATCGTCGAACCTTGAAAATGGGTGCCGTCATGAAGGCAATGGCGCAGTCTGTCAATTACATCAGGATTGGTTGCTGGCCCCTGAAGAAGGCGCGGGTTTCGTCCGAGTAACTCTTCTTCGTTGTAGCCCGTCATCCGCAGAAAGGCCTGATTGGCGAAGACAATACGGTGCCCTTCTGCGCCAGAGTTTGCATCTGTCAGTAAAACAGCGTTGTAAGACTGTTCAAGAGCAAAAGCAATGACGTTCGGATCGGTGTGGTCAGCAATCGTATTCATACCAGGGGCAACATTTTGCGTGAGTTGATTGTTGTATCTGGCCGTTGTTGCTTGCAACCGCACTTGGCCTGATCATGCAGAAGGCCGCTTTATGTCCAGCGCCAATGTTTGAATGTAACAAAAAATCAGTCAGGCCGTAGGGTCGACCTCATTTTTTTAGCGCTCAACGGTATCGAGTACCAGAATCCCTGAGCGATATCGCAACCCTTATGTTTAAGGAAATCCCGTTGCAATTCTGTTTCTACACCCTCAGCAACGATTTTCATGCCAAGGGAGTGGCCAAGGGCAATGATGGCTTCGATAACGGACTCGCTGCTTGAATCAGTGATTTTGCTGACAAACGCCCGGTCGATTTTCAGCGTGCTGGCGGGCAGGCTGGATAGCTGGCTTAAAGACGAGTAACCCGTACCAAAATCGTCGATGGCAAGGCTGAAGCCTTCGTTATGGAGCGCAAGAATCAGCTCCATCTGTTCTTCAGTGTGGCTGAGTGCTGCCCCTTCCGTGATTTCCAGCTCAAGGTCAGCGGCAGACTTTGTACGTTGTTCAAGCTCTTCAGAAAAGAACTCCAATTCATTTCGCCCCCGTGACTTGGCTTCACGAAGCGCAGATTCTGCCCCCCGCATCAGGGACTTACAAGTTGTGCCGTTCTCTGGGCAGACGCTGATGCCGGCACACGCCGTTAAATTGAATCCCCGCTGTTCAATGGAAAAGGGTTCAGATAAACGGTTATAGAGTCTATGAGTCACAGATTTCAGGTCGTCGGCGCGGTTTGCGCCATCTAGCATAACTATGAATTCGTCTGCATGGAGGCGACCGCATAGGCCATCTGTTCTTTAGCGCGTATCTTTTCAGTGATGTCGACACCAAACCCCTGGAATTCCCAGTATCCCGGATACTCCCCGTCCTGCAACTGGCGAACGCGCCATTCGATCCAGCGAGTATCTCCACTGGGCGGCATCATCCGAATGCTTAGTGTTTCAACTTCTTCCAGCGGCGTGCAGTTTAAGCAGTGCATTCTTGTAGTCAGTCAGGTTATGGCAGATACCCACATAAATTTGGCCAGTCGGTGTATCGGCACGTCCTCCCGACAGGTGCATTGGGAAGGTGGTCCCGTTACTTCTGAGACCCTCTACATCCCTGCCAATACCAATGATCTTGGCGTGCCCGGAGTGGTGATAGTTTTGCATATAGCCATCATGATGGGCCGCGTACGTTTCAGACATCAGGAACCTCAGTCAGAGCCGCGTTAACGCGACCCTTGAACTGACGGCTGGCAATAAAGCCTGCAACGACTGCGCTAATCAGCGGAAGGCTTGCCCCCGTAAAGGATGCTCCAGCTACCAATGCAGCAGCGGCGACGACGAGGCCTACAGTCGTTGGAATCCAAAGCTCTAAAACGCTGACTTTACAGCAAGCACCGCAGGCGATGGCAGTTTGCCTGAATTGATGCTGGCGTAAAGCTCTGCAGCCCTGAAAACCCGTTCGAGGTTCGGCTTGGTGCGAACAGACTCGTACCCAGTCAACCTGCCGTTGTCGAAGGTTGGGGTAATGTAGGCGTCCACCCAATAGTGATCACCGTTCTTGCAGCGATTTTTAACAATACCCATCCAGCTCTTCTCGGCCTTCAGGCACTGCCATATGTGCTCGTACACGGGAGGCGGCATGTCAGGGTGCCGGACAATGTTGTGTGGGCTGCCAATCAGCTCTTCCCTGGTGAAACCGCTGACGGCCTCGAACACATCATTGCAGTATAGAATTTTGCCCTTGGCATCTGTAGCAGATATGAGTCGCTGAGACGGGTCAAAGCTGCATTCTTATTCTGTCAGGGGAAGATTCTTACGCATCGGGGCGGCTCTTTTGATTTGAGATTAAAATGCTATTATCGGTACTTGGCCCGTTCATTGAAAGTTTGCATGCGCTAACGGGCATTTATTAATTTTGGGCAAAAATGCCAAAACCGAAGTATTTTTTCTGTTCTGTTCTGTTCTGTTCTGTTCTGTGCGATCGAACATCCTGACCATTTTTTCCTGAAGATATAGATATGAAAAATACCGTCGTACTTATTTCACTGGGCGGCACCATCGCCAGTCTTCCGGGCAGCTCGGGGCGGGCGATTGCGGGTGCTCTTTCAGGTAAAGAACTGATGGACAAGTTGCAGATTAAAAGCGACGGTCCGGTTGAAGTGATCAACCTTTGCCAGAAGCCCAGCAATGCCATTACCACTGACGACCTGCTGCAGCTCAGAGTGTTGTGTCTTGAGTTGTCCCAGCGTAAAGATGTGGCCGGGTTGGTGGTGTCCCAGGGTACGGACACCCTTGAAGATACCGCCTACTTCCTCGACACGAGCCTGGCGCTTGAAGATACCGCGCTTGTGGTCACCGGCGCTCAGCGCGCGCCCTATGCCAGCGGCTCGGATGCCGGCCCCAATCTTCGCGATGCGCTGAAGGTAGCGAATGCACCGCAGGCACGGGGCGCCGGCGCATTGGTGGTGTTCAATGAGGAAATTCATGCGGCAAGCTCCGTGCGTAAACTCAGCAGCTATCAGCTTAATGGCTTTGGTTCGCCAGGCATCGGGCCGGTGGGGTTTGTCGATGGCGATGAGGTCAGGCTCACCAAGCGGGTGCAGCGCTTGAGCGCAATTGCGCCGGGCGAGCAGCTGCCGCGCGTGGATATTCTTCCGGTGGCGATTGGTGCATCGCCCGCCCTGCTTGAAGCGGCGGTGGCCAGCGGTGCCCAAGGGCTGGTGATAGACGCTGTCGGCCGTGGGCACGTTCCGCCGAACTGGATGAAACCGCTGGGCGTTCTGAGAGCTGCGGGCGTTCCTGTGGCGGTCGTGTCTTCTACCCAATGGGGCAGGCTCGCAGAAGTCTATGAGTACCGGGGGTCACTGGCTGAACAGGTCTCGATAGGTGTGCTCAAGGCCAGTCACCTTAATGCTAGAAAGGCCCGCCTGAGGCTTATGTGCGCCTTGTCGTGCAATATGCCAATCGATCAGTCGCTATTTTCCTGACAACCTGGCTGCCCATTATAATCGCGACCGTTTCAGACTCTTCGAAAAGCGTTGAGTGTTCTTGAGAGGCTAGACCTGACGGATTACCGCAGCGTAGAGTTTTTATAATTGATAGCGGGCTCACCCGCCGCGACCATGACTTGGCCAAGGTTCGGCGGGGCCCGTTATTTTAGTCAGACATTAAAGCGGAAGTGCACCACGTCGCCGTTTTTCACGATGTATTCTTTGCCTTCCAGGCGCCACTTTCCGGCGTCTTTAGCGCCCGCTTCACCTTTGAACTGGATGAAGTCTTCGTAGCCAATCACCTCGGCACGAATAAAGCCACGTTCGAAATCGGTGTGAATCACGGCAGCCGCCTGGGGCGCAGTGGCGCCAATTTTTACGGTCCAGGCGCGCACTTCTTTCACTCCAGCGGTGAAGTAGGTCTGCAAACCAAGCAAGCCGTAGCCGGCGCGAATTACGCGGTCCAGGCCGGGTTCTCCCATGCCCATTTCGTCCAGGAACATGCTTTTTTCGTCGTCTTCCAGTTCGGAGATTTCTGCTTCAATCTTGTTACAGATGGGCACCACCACGGCGTTTTCAGCAGCGGCGATTTCGCGCACGGTATCCAGGTATGGGTTGTTTTCGAAGCCGTCTTCGGCCACATTGGCGATATACATGGTGGGCTTGATGGTCAACAGGCACAGCTCTCGAATCAGCAGCAACTCGTCTTTATTCAGGCCCATGCCGCGCACGGGTTGGCCTTCGTTCAGAACCGGTAGTAAGCGTTCAAAAATATCCAGCTGAGCCTTGGCTTCTTTATCGCCGCCTTTGGCGATTCGTTGTACCCGCCTGATGGCTTTTTCTACGGTGTCCATGTCGGCCAGTGCCAGTTCGGTGTTGATCACCTCTATGTCGTCTGCTGGGTCTACCTTGTTCGACACATGAATAACGTTGCTGTCGTCAAAACAACGCACTACGTGGGCAATGGCTTCGGTCTGGCGGATGTTGGCCAGAAACTGGTTACCCAGGCCTTCGCCTTTGGAGGCGCCGGCTACTAGCCCGGCAATGTCCACAAACTCCATGGTGGTTGGCACAACACGCTGGGGCTTAACAATTTCAGCCAGCTTGGTCAGGCGTGGGTCGGGCATGGCCACTACGCCGGCGTTGGGCTCGATGGTGCAGAACGGAAAGTTTTCTGCGCCAATGCCTGCTTTGGTCAGTGCGTTGAACAAGGTAGATTTGCCGACGTTGGGAAGGCCGACGATGCCGCAGTTAAATCCCATGGAGTGCCTCTGATTCAGTAAGATAAGGGACAGATTTAAAATCTGTCCCCGGTTTCCCGGTTTGTGCTAAGGGACAGAGTTTAAATCTGTCCCTGGTTTGAGCGTGTGTCAGGCGTTGGCGTCAAAGCCGTGCAGGCGGTTCATGGCCGCAGCCATGTTGCCGTTGGCAGCGTCTGGCAATACGCGCATGGTTTCATCGAATACCGCCGTTAGCGCTTCGGCTTCCTGTTTGCCCAGGCGCCCCAATACATAGCCGGTCACTTGGCGGGCTTCGCCAGGGTGACCAATGCCCAGTCGCAAGCGCTGAAAATTGTTGGTGCCAAGGTGTGCAATGCTGTCGCGCAAACCATTATGACCGCCGTGGCCGCCGCCTTTTTTCAGTTTTGCAGTGCCCGGGGGCAAATCAAGTTCGTCGTGGGCGATCAGAATCTGTTCGGGGGATATCTTGAAAAAGTCTGCCAGCGCTTTTACCGGCAAGCCGCTGCGATTCATGAACGTTAAGGGGTTCAGCAAATGCAGTTCCAAACCTTGCCATTGAATACGGGCATACAGGCCGTGGTATTTCTTTTCGAGGCGAAGCGACTGGCCCGCATCGCGGGCCAGTGCCTCAACGAAGAGGGCGCCGGCATTATGGCGGGTATTCTCGTAATCGGCACCGGGGTTACCCAGTCCAACCACCATGACAATATCCTGTGCCATCTGCCGTCGCCTCCGGAGTCATTACTCCTTGTCTTCGCCTTCTTCTTCATCTCCAGCGGCGTCAGTCTTAACACCTTTAGGCTTATTGATGGTAACAATAGCCTGGTCGTGCTCAGCGCCGTGCTGCAGTGCAGGAATACGAACACCTTCTGGAAGCTTCAGGTCGCTCATGTGCACAATGCCATCCATCTCGACGTCAAATAGGTCGATTTCGATGAACTCTGGCAGGTTTTGCGGCAAGCAAGCTACTTCTACCTGGGTCATCAGACGGAAAGCAACGCCGCCAAAGGTCTTGATGGCCGGAGCAGTTTCTTCGTTTACCAGGTGCAGCGGTACGTGAACAAAGATTTCTTCGTCTTTGTTAATGCGCTGGAAATCAGCGTGGCTCAGCAGCGGCTTGTACGGGTGACGCTGCAGATCTTTCAGGATAACGCTTTCTTTTTCGCCATTCAGTTCAATGGTCAGAACGCGGGAGTAAAAAGCTTCGTTTTCCAACGCTTTTTTCAGCTCGTTGTGCCAGATGGAGATGGGCGTAGCATCTTTATGACCACCGTAGATGATGGCCGGGATTTTACGCTCTTGGCGACGCAGGCGGCGGCTCGCACCTCTCCCCTGGTCGTCACGAGGAAATGCTTCAATTACAAAGTCCTGAGACATGGTAAGTATCCTTATCGTCATCTGCACGGCCCGCGACCAGGCTCTTTACAGATGAGGTTTTAAAAAGCCGGCGGTGCCAGCTATGAAAAGGTACGGGAGCCGTTGTGGCTCCCGTACCGGTATTTGCTTTTGCGGTCTATTTGGAACTGTTCCGATTATTCAGAACGGTTCAAAATCAGATCGGCTTAGACATTTTCGAACATGGCGCTGATAGATTCTTCGTTGCTAACGCGGCGAATAGATTCCGCAAGCAAACCGGCCATACTGAGGGGGCGGATTCTATCACACTGCCGGGCTTTGTCACCCAGAGGAATGGTGTCGCACACCACCAACTCGTCCAATTCAGAGTTGTTGATGTTGTCGATGGCTTTGCCAGAGAGAACCGGGTGGGTAATGTAGGCCACAACCCGCGATGCTCCGTGCTTTTTCAAGGCTTCGGCGGCTTTGCACAGCGTGCCGGCAGTATCAACAATGTCGTCAACCAGAATGCAAACTTTGCCACGCACATCACCAATAATGTGCATAACCTGGGACACATTGGCCTTGGGGCGGCGCTTGTCGATGATCGCAAGGTCTGCGTCATCCAGGCGCTTGGCCACGGCGCGGGCCCGCACAACACCGCCAACGTCGGGCGATACCACTACAAAATTTTCAAAACGCTGCTTTTCAATATCTTCAATCAGTACCGGTGTGGCGTAAATATTGTCCACCGGAATATCAAAGAAGCCTTGAATCTGATCGGCGTGTAAGTCTACGGTCAGTACTCGGTCTACACCAATGCTGGAAATCATGTCAGCAACCACTTTGGCGCTGATGGCGACTCGGCTGGAACGAACCCGACGATCCTGACGGGCGTAGCCGTAATAGGGGATAACCGCGGTGATGCGTGATGCAGAAGCTCGGCGCAGGGCGTCGGCCATCACAATCAGTTCCATTAGATTATCATTGGTGGGATGGCACGTAGGCTGAATGATAAAGACATCGTGGCCGCGCACATTTTCGTTAATTTCAACGGTGGTTTCACCATCGCTAAAACACCCGACTGTTGCGTTGCCAACTGGAATATGGAGTTGCTTGGAAATTGCGTGGGCGAGGTCAGGATTGGCGTTGCCGGCAAAAATCATTAACTTGGACACGATAGCACCCTTCTCGGTATCGGCGTGTGATTCAGAAGAAGCAGAAGAAAGATGGCTGGGGTGGCAGGATTCGAACCTGCGCATGACGGGATCAAAACCCGTTGCCTTACCACTTGGCGACACCCCAGTGTCGTGCTTATTTGGCATCATTATAGCTCTGCTAGTTTCTGGTGTAGAGGTGAATGATTCACCCCTCTAGCTACGAACCCCTTGATGCCAGAGGGTCTACTTTCCCAGATGATCCGGGCTGCGGATTCTGTCGGGAAACGTCCGAAAATGCAAGCCCCTGTTCCAGTTAATCTTGTAGGTCCGAATTGTGAAAGCCAATCCAGACTTTCAGCGACATCAGGATACAGTTTTCGAACCGTTGCTTCACAGTCGTTTTTGTACCCCGAGGCGTCTCCCTCAAAAGCGGGCGCCATTGTCATTTTTGGAGTGTTTCTTGTCAACCCTTTTGCCGAAAAAATCTTGGTGGTTTGAATGTTACATTCGGGTTTTAGCACCACAAACCAGTCTTGTGGTGGGTTTGCGGGTGTGAGCTGTTCACCGACACCTTCGCCGATGGCTGCGTGGCCGCGCACAAAAACCGGTACATCGGCGCCCAAATTCAGGCCCAGTTCTGCCAGAGCGTCTTCGTCATAGCCAAGCTGCCACAGGTAATTCAACGCCAGCAGGGTGGTTGCGGCGTTAGAACTACCGCCGCCCAAGCCACCGCCCATGGGCAGTATTTTACAAATACTGATGGTAACACCGGGCAACTGCGCCAGCGCGTCCCCGGCCAATGCGTGAGCAGCCTTAATGATCAGGTTGTCGGCATCGGCTACCCCGGGCATCGATTGCGCCAGGCGTACGCCGGGTTTACCGGGAGTCAGCTCAAAGGTCAGTTCATCGCCGTAGTCCAGAAACTGGAACAGGGTTTGAAGCAGGTGGTAACCGTCAGCGCGGCGGCCATTGATGTGCAAGAACAGATTAATCTTTGCCGGCGCCGGTAGGGTGATTGTCGTCATAGTGATGGCCGCTATTGTTGCCGTCATAGTTTCTGTCATAGTTTCTGTCAGAGTTGCTTTGAGAGTTTTCTTGAGAGCTGCCTTAAAACGTGTATCGAGATCTGTCGTCAGGGCTAGAGGGGCTGCCAGTCAGTGATGGCCATGCGCACGCGTTTCTCGCCCTTGGTGGCAGTGATGCGGGCGGGCAGTGCCGGCAGTTCAGCGCTGGCGCTGTACCAGCGGTCGTATTGGATGTGCCAGCCGCTCTGGCGAATAGCCACCAGTTCCCCGGTGCTGTCGAACAGCAGGCGGTAGTCGCCATCGGGCGCGGTTAGGCCTCGCACCCACCAGGTCAGCTGGCTCAATGGCAGGCGCCAGCCCGTCGCCGCCAGTACCAGTTCGTCTGGCTCAGAGGATTGGTAACGCTCGCCGTCGGCCAGTGTCAGTTCAATAAAGTCGGGTGAGCCTTTCAGTCGGGTGCGGCCCATGCCCAGAAAGGCCGAAGACAGGGTCAGATCATAGTCTTCGTTGTGTTGTACCCATTGGTTAATCAGCGCGCTGCCGCTGTCAGAAGGCTGCTTAACGGCGAGCTTGCCGGTCAGTTTCCAGTGGTCAAGATTCTGCCGCTGGCGCACTGTGTCTGCCCACGATGCGGGCGGCTGGTCGGTCAGGCCTTCTGGTAATGGCTCCAGAGTCATCGTGCTACAGCCGCTCAGCGTAGCCAATAGAAGCATTAAAGCAGCGTGGCGCAGTCTCACTTTGGTCAAGGTTGAAAAAAACACGGTTATTCGCCAGCCGTAGCTTCAACAGCGTCGGTACTTGGTGCCGGCTGCGCGCCTACCCGCTCAATGGTTTCCAGCAACACTTCGTGCTGGGGGTCCTGTTTTAGTCCCTGTTCCCAGATAATGCGCGCCTGCTCGTCGGCGCCGGTCATCCACAAGACTTCGCCGTAATGGGCGGCTACTTCAGGGTCTGGGAAGGCGGCCCATGCGCGGGACAGGTAATCCAGAGCCTGTTGCAATTTGCCTTCGCGGTACAGTAGCCAGCCCATGCTGTCGAGAATGGCCGGGTTTTCGGGCTCCAGCTCCAGCGCTCTCCCAATCAACTGCCGGGCCTCAAAAAGACGCTCGGTGCGAATGGTCAGAATGTACCCGAGAGCGTTCAAAGCCACCGCGTTGTCGGCGTCGTCGCGCACAATCTGCTCCAAGTCTTGCACCGCTTCGGCGGTGTTTCCCTGGCTGTCCATCATCATGGCGCGAGCGTAACGAATCTGGATGTTGTCTGGGTGTTGCAGTAGCGCCTGGTCAATGGCCTCGGCGGCCTGCTGTTGCTGGTCCTGCTTCAGCAGCAGGTTGATTTCAATCATCCACAGTGCTTCGGAGCGCCCAGGGTTGGTTTGGCGTAATCGCTGAATGGCATTAACCGCTTGCTCGAGCTCGCCGGTTTCAGCCAACAAGCTGCTGGCTCTGGCTTGGGCGGGCAGGTAATAGACGCCCTCGCCTACAGCCTGGTAGTAGTTAATCGCCTGTACAGTGTGGTTCTCATTGTCTGCCAGTCGGCCTAAATAATAGTTGGCTTCAGCAGCTTGCTGGCCGCGGTTCAGCAAAAAGCTCAGCTCTTTGCGGGCTATGTCACCCTGCTGGTTTTCAATCGCCACCAGCGCGTGGGACAGGCGAAATTCAGACATGTCTGGATAGCGAGTAACCAGCCGCTCGAATTCGTCTTGCGCGGCTTGCAGTTCGCCCTCATTAACCAGCATACGGCCGTACAGAGCGCCCATTTTCCGGTTGCCGGGGAAGCGCCGGGTGTTGGTCATCAGGTGGTCAAGCGCAGCGCGTTTTTGGTCGCTGCCGTACAGTAGGTCGCCTTTTAGAATGATGGCCGGTTGGAAAGTGGGGTGTTTCCCCAGCAGCGTTTGCAGTCGCGCCAGTGCCGGCTGTGGCATGTCGCGTATTTTCATCAATAAGGCAATGCTGTATTCCAGCTCTGGATTGTTGTTCTGGCGCTCGGCCAAATCCAGATACAGCGACAACAACTGCTGCTGCCGCTCAGCCGAGAGGCTGGCTGCCATGGCTGCCAGACTGTCAAAGTCGGCGTCGCCGCCGAGTTCCATGATTCGTTCCATGTGCACCAGTGCCAGTGCCAGGTCATTACTTTTTACTGCCTGAATGGCGGCAGAGCGGTGGGCTTCGATGCTGTCGGGTTCCACTTCCAGCCACAATTTCACCAGCTCCTGCTGGATATTGTCGCTGTTGAGGGATTGGGCGATGCGTGTTGCCCGCTCAATAACGCCGACATCACGGGACATCTGGGCGGCCCGCACGTAGTGGCCCAAAGTGATATCATAGTGACCGCGCTGAGCGGCAATTTCCGCAGAGGTCAGCAGGTACAGGACTTCAGGCTCGAAATTCCCGTACACCGGCGTAGAGTCGGGTGCCACAGAGGCAGGCATAGGGTTGGGTACAGGGGCATTCGATTCGGCGCCATCCACGTCTGGATTGACGTCATCAAAGCCCGAAAGGCTGCTGCAGCCCGAAATCGCCAGGCCCAGCAGGCCAGTGGCCAGAACGCGATAAAGGGTGTGATGGCGAGTGGAACGACGATTGCCATCAACTGCGCGGTAAAAGAGCCCGAAAAAGAATGTTTGCATGCAAAATTCCGTATGTTGAGCAGGCGTAAAACCCGATGTGGAGCGCCAAAACCGTATAATGGCATAATCGCCAGATGTTGCCTAACGTGTCCGCACTTGCCGCAGCGCAAGGCTTATGGGTGGCAGCGCGGCCTTCAGACCGTTAAAATACTCACAATATTAAAATTTCATTAATCGCAAAGCGCGCAGGGTTGTTGAATCACAAAATGGCACTGGTAACGCTTGGTATTAATCATCGCACGGCGCCTGTGGCAATCCGCGAGCGGGTAGCGTTCACCCCTGAGCGCATGGCCGAGGCATTTGCAGAGCTGCGTGCGGCTGCCGGAGCAACCGAGGCGGCCATACTTTCGACCTGTAACCGCACCGAAATTTATCTCGCAGCTGACGAAGATTGTGCCCCGCTGATATTGCGCTGGTTGGCCGGTTTTCACAACGTCGATGCCGGCGATCTGGAAGACGTGATTTACGTTCATCATGACAGCGAGGCGGTACGCCACCTTATGCGGGTGTCGGCCGGGCTGGATTCCATGGTGTTGGGCGAACCGCAGATACTGGGGCAGCTTAAAGACGCCTATGCCCTGGCGCGGGAGCACAAGGCCTGTGGCTCGTTTCTGGCGCGCCTGTTCGAACATACCTTCTCGGTAGCCAAACGGGTTCGCACCCAAACCGCTATTGGCGAAAACCCGGTTTCTGTCGCCTACGCGGCGGTAAGCATGGCCAACCGCATTTTTGCCGATATGTCGCGCAACAAAGCGCTGCTGATCGGCGCCGGCAAAACCATCGAACTGGTTGCCCGCCACCTGGCAGACGCCGGCGTGAAAGATTTCCTGGTAGCCAACCGTACCCTGGAGCGGGCGCAAACGTTGGCGCAGGTCCACGGCGGGAAAGGCATACTGCTGTCTGACATCGCTGAACATCTGCACGAAGTGGACATTATCATTTCGTCCACCGCCAGCCCGCTGCCGGTTCTGGGCAAAGGCACCGTGGAGCGGGCGCTGAAAAAGCGCAAACACCAGCCCTTTTTCATGGTGGATATTGCTGTTCCACGGGACATAGAACCGGAAGTGGCCGAGCTCGACGACGTGTATCTTTACACCGTTGACGACCTGCGCCAAGTGATTGAAGAGAACATTCGCTCTCGCGAGGGCGCCGCTCGGGAGGCCGAAAACCTGATTGACCTAGGTGTGCAGGAATTTCTTAACCAGCTGCGCGCACTGGACGCCGTATTTACCCTGAAGCAGTTCCGCCAGCGAGCCGAAGACCTGCGCGATGTGGAAACTGAAAAAGCGCTTCGCTCCTTACGCAACGGCGCCGATCCGGAAACCGTGATGCGCAGCCTGGCTCGTGGTATTACCAACAAGTTGCTACACCAACCTTCAATTCAGGTACGCAAGGCCACCACTGCCGGGCGCACCGAAGTCACCGAATGGTTGCGGGAATTGCACCAGCTTGATGCAGAAGAAACCGACCATAAGACCCCCGTTGGAAAACTATGAAGCCGTCTATTCAGTCTCGCCTTGAACAGCTTGTTGAACGTTTTGAAGAAGTCAGTGCCTTGCTCAGCGATGCCGGCGTGATTGCCAATCAGAATAAATTTCGCGAGCTGTCCCGCGAATACGCCGAAATAGAGCCGGTGGTGCAGTGCTTCCAGGCCTGGCAGCACTCCCTTGTGGACATCAACGAAGCCCGAGAACTGTCCAAAGACGGCGACGCCGACGCCGACATGCGTGAAATGGCGGAAGAAGAACTGCACACCGCCCAGCAAGCCAGCGAAGAGCTGGACGCAGAACTGCAGGGCCTGATGCTGCCAAAAGACCCGAACGACGGCAAAAACGTGTTTTTGGAAGTGCGCGCCGGCACTGGCGGCGACGAAGCCGCCATATTTGCCGGCGACCTGTTCCGCATGTACAGCCGTTTTGCTGAACGCCGGCGCTGGCAGGTAGAAATTCTCAGCGCCAGCGAAGGCGAACACGGCGGTTACAAAGAAGTGATTGCCCGGGTGGCCGGCAGCGGCGTATATGGCACGCTGAAATTTGAATCTGGTGTGCATCGCGTACAAAGGGTACCGGAAACCGAATCCCAGGGCCGCATTCACACCTCGGCCTGCACGGTGGCTGTTATGCCGGAAGCCGACGAAGCCGAGGCGGTAGAAATCAACAAGGGCGACTTGCGGGTAGACACCTTTCGCGCCTCTGGTGCCGGCGGCCAGCACGTTAACAAGACCGACTCCGCCATTCGCATTACCCACCTGCCAAGTGGCCTGGTGGTGGAATGCCAGGAAGAGCGCTCGCAGCACAAAAACCGTGCCAAGGCCATGAGCCTGCTGGCTTCGCGCTTGCAGAATATTGAAACCGAGCGCGCCCATCAGAGCATGGCCGAAACCCGCAAAAGCCTGGTGGGCAGCGGCGACCGCTCCGAGCGCATTCGCACCTACAACTTTCCCCAGAGCCGGGTGACCGATCATCGCATCAACCTGACCCTGTACAAGCTGGATGAAGTGATTGCGGGCGATCTGGATTCGGTGGTCAAGCCATTGCTACAAGAACACCAGGCCGAGTTGCTGGCTGCGCTGGCCGATGACCGCTGATTCTGCTGACGACCTGGGCACTTTCGAACCAGCCACTTTACGCTGTGATGATTTGCTACGCGCCGCCGCGAGCCGCATCGGCAGTGATTCGCCCCAGCTAGACGCCGAGTTGTTACTGGTCCAGGTAACCGGATGGTCCCGAACCCGCTTCCGTGCTTTTCCTGAACAACACGTCAGCCTTGTGCAGGCGGCCGCTTTTGAGCAGCTTGTAGACAAACGCGCGGCTGGCGAACCCGTTGCTTATGTGCTGGGATGGCAGGAGTTCTGGTCACTGCCGTTGCAGGTGAGCGCCGCCACGTTGATTCCACGGCCCGATACCGAATGTGTGGTCGAGCAGGCGCTGACCCTGGATCTGCCAGCCCAGGCGCGGGTTTTGGATTTAGGCACAGGTACCGGCGCCATTGCCCTGGCGCTGGCCAGCGAGCGGCCTGATTGGGACATAACCGCCAGTGACTTTGTAGATGCCGCCGTCGCCTTGGCGCAGAGCAACGCAGCGGCGCTGAACCTGCCAATTCAGGTGGTGAAAAGCCATTGGTTCGACCAGCTCACGGCTGTCTGTTTTGATCAACGTTTGGACGAAAGTGGCGATCCGCGTCGTGATTTACGGGGTGATTTAAATCGCGATCAGGGCTTTGATTTGATCGTGTCTAACCCGCCTTATATTGCGAACACTGACCATCATCTGAGTGAAGGCGACGTTCGTTTCGAACCGGCCTCTGCACTGGTATCGGGTGCCGATGGCCTGGATGATATCCGCCATATTGTGGCCGCTGCGCCAAGTTGGCTGAACGCTGGCGGTTGGCTGCTGCTAGAACACGGTTATGATCAGGCGCAGGCGGTGCAGGGATTGCTACACCAACAGGGCTTTGATCAGGTACACAGCCGCCAGGATTACGGTCGTAATGATCGAATGACTCTTGGCCAAGCCAAGTAGAGGACGGATTTCAAATCTGTCCCCGATCTGTCAACGGAGCCCACCATGCTAAGTGACGACGAGCTGTTACGTTACAGCCGCCAGATTCTAATGCCGAATTTTGACATTGCCGGCCAGCAGGCGCTGAAATCCGCGCGCGTATTAATAGTTGGCTCCGGCGGCCTGGGCTGCCCCGTAGCGCTTTACCTGGGCGCAGCCGGGGTGGGTCACCTGACCCTGGTAGACGACGATCATATCGAAGTAGCCAACTTGCAACGCCAAATCGCCTTTGAAACTGCCCAGATGGGTGAATCCAAAGCCGAGCGGCTGGCCGATCGCATTCGCGGTATAAACCCATTAATAACGGTAGACGTGATTCGCCAGCGGCTGGAGGGCGAAGATTTTGACGCCCCTGTGACACAAGCAAGCCTGGTGCTGGATTGCTGTGACAACTTCAACACTCGCTTTGCCCTGAACCGAGCCTGCGTGAAAGCCGGCGTACCGCTGGTGTCTGGTGCGGCCATTCGTGGCGAAGGTCAGATCAGCGTGTACGACAGCCGTCAGCCACAATCCCCTTGCTACCATTGCCTGTATCCTGAACAAGGTAATGAAGACCTGACCTGCTCCGAAGCCGGTGTAATAGCCCCACTGGTCGGCATGATCGGCGCTGCCCAGGCGATGGAAGCGATAAAAGTCATCAGCGGTGTGGGTAAAACCCTGGTAGGCCGCCTGTTGATTGTCGATGCCTGGCGCATGGAATGGCGCGAAATGAAGCTGGCCAAAGATCCCGCTTGCCCGGTGTGCAATAACAAATAGGGGACAGACTTCAAGTCTGTCCCCGGTTCTGCAGTCTACCGCCGGGGACGGATTTCAAATCCGTCCCCGCTTTCTCTCGCCCCCGCTTTCTCTCAAATCCGTCCCCGGCTGCCCCCGGCCATTCAGTCCCTCAGCGCCTGAAACCGCGCAATCGCCTCTTTCCGGCTTTCTTTCAAATCCACAATGGGCCTGGGGTAGCCCCCGGGAATCACCCCGCCTTTGCCAGGGTTGTGAATCCGCTTGCTGTCCAGCTTCGCCAATTCTGGCACCCAGTGGCGGATAAACTCGCCGTCTGCGTCAAAGCGTTCGCCCTGGGTCATCGGGTTGAATACCCGGAAGTAGGGCGACGCATCGGTGCCGGTAGACGCGCTCCACTGCCAGCCGCCGTTGTTCGAAGCCAGGTAGCCATCCGCCAGTTTTGACATGAAATAGGCCTCGCCCCGGCGCCAGTCAATAAACAGATTTTTGGTCAAAAACATCGCCGCCACCATCCGCAGCCGGTTGTGCATCCAGCTGGTTTCGTTGAGCTGGCGCATGGCGGCGTCTACCATCGGTATGCCTGTTCTACCATTTTTCCAGGCTTCAAAATGCTCGTCGGCGGTGTTCCATTGCAGGGCCTCGGTTTCGGGCTTGAACGCCCGGTGCATGCTCACCCGCGGGCAGTGGTAAAGAATGTGAATGTAAAAGTCGCGCCAGGCCAGCTCGGTCTCCCAGGTAAAAAACCCTTCCTCGTCGTTGGCCGCCTTGCCAAAAGAGCTGCCCATGGATTGCTTTAGTTGCCACGCCGCCTGCACACACTGGCGGCCAGACAGCGCGCCTATAGCCAGGTAAGGTGACAATTTGCTGGTGCCCTCAATCGCGGGAAAGTCGCGATCATTCTTATAATCACCCGCCCGCTCCTGCAAAAAATCCTGTAGAGCATCGTGGGCGGCGTTTTCGCCGGTAGCTACCAGTGCCGGCGGTGCCTCACCAAACAGCGCGTCTACTTCTTTTTTCAGGATCACGCTGCTGCTGTTTTTAACGTCGGCGCCGGCTAACGCTTCGCCCACTTTTTTTGGCACGGCAAGCAGCGCCGGTTGCTGCTCTTCCTGCCAGCTTCGCCAGCGCCGGGAAAATGGCGTGAACACCGAATAAGGCTCGCTTTGTTGGGTCAGTACTTCGCCCACCGGCACGGCGGCCTGGTCACGGTACTTGCTGACCTTAACGCCAAGCGTGTCGAACCGCGGCTTCAGGGCTTTGTCGCGGCGGCGCTCGTTCACGCCGTATTCTTCGTTGAAATGAACCTGGCTAATCTTGTGGTCGCGGCAAAACGCTTCCAGCGTACTCAGCGACTGCTCAAAGTCTGCGGCGCGTAAAAAACTCAGGGCAATGCCCAGTTTGGCCAGTTCCTGGGCCAGCGCATCGGCGTGGTCAAGCATCAGGTGCACCTTGGCCGCCGACCAGTCGTGGCTGAGCCACTGCTCCGTAGTAACTATAAAGCAGGCTTCAACCGGCTCGCCGGATGATTGCGCAGCGCTCTGGCAGGCGGCGGCCAGGGCCGGATTGTCGGCGGCTCTGAGGTCGTTACGGAACCAGACCAGCTGAGTCATGGTGTCTCCTGAGTGTTGGCTAAAAGGGTTGTTCAGAGCTAACCGTACGGGTAATTACACTGCGCGGAGCTACTAAAACGACGCGTTTATCTATTCGCTGCTATTGTGGTATTGGATTATAGTGAGCGCAACATGGCGACTAATAAAACAGGAAGATAACCGGCGTATGAAACAGCCCGCAGAGCGCTCTCTAAAGCGCTCTCTAAAGCACTCTCCACAGCATTCGCTAGCCGCTGACCAACGCTGGAAATCCAGCAACGATGACGGCCTGTGGGCCAGCCCGTACACCCTGAAATCTGGCGAAACCCAGCACCACAGCCTGGGCCACTCGCAAATCTGGGTGACTTTGCTGGACATGGAATGGCAAATTCGTTCCCAGCAGGAAGAACAGCAGCAGGTGCCTAAAGACTGGAAGCTGGTGACCGGCCACTCACTGCCATCGTCAGACATTCCAGTGCAGCGTTTCATCCGCAACGGCGATGCCGAAATGGTTACCTATGTTCCCGCCATGGCGGACCGCCCAACGGTTATTCGGCCTTACCAGCCGCTCACCATAGCGGCCGATGGGCAGTGCGTTATCTATGTAGGCACAGCCCTTTGGATGAACGTGTGCATCGGCCCCAAACAGGTGTTGGTGGCAAGCATACCGCTGTCGGAACCGTCGTTGACATGGGTCGGTAGCAACACCATGGAAGGCGAGCTGTGTTATTCCGCCCAAAGCTACGCCCGCCTGGCGTTAGACGCGGTGCCCAAGCGCCCCTGGCGCGCTGTTACCCCGGTCAACATCCACAACCGGCGGCCGCAGCCTTTGTTAGTAGAGCGCTTCAACCTGCCTACCCAACTGCTATCGATTCACCGCAATCACCTTGGCCAGCTGTGGACACCGGGGGTGAATGTGGAAGTAGACACCGACGTGAACGCCGCCAGCATGCGGGTAGACCCGTCGCCTCCGCCGGCTGCCGGCCCCTGCGAGCCCCTGGGCCCGGCCCGGGAGCAAGTCAGCCGCGGGCGCTTTGTGCGCACTCTGGACCGGATATTCGGTTGACCTTCTATTTGGCTGATCTCCCATTTGATTGACCTTGTGTTTGCGTGGCCTTCTATTCGATTGAGCTTCTGTTCGAGTGGCCTTCTATTTGATTGGTACAAGCCGGGAGTAAACGTACTGTGTTGGACCAACTAAAACACATGGCTGCCAGCGTGATTGATGGCATTGCCTGGGGTCAGTGGTTCAGTTCGCTGTTCCTGTTTGGCTTAGGCCTGTTATTGGCTACGTTTGCAGCCCGCAGTGTCAGCCGATTTATGGCCAAACGTGCCTCGCGCCATCACACGGTAATGCTGAAGCGCCTGGTGTTTTATGTAATTGTCGTGATTTTTGCGGTGGCCGCCCTGCGTGAGGCGGGCTTTTCGCTGGATGTGGTGCTGGGCGCAGCCGGTATTTTAACCGTAGCCATCGGTTTTGCCTCGCAAACATCGGCCTCTAACATGATCAGCGGATTGTTTCTGCTGGTTGAAAAGCCGTTTGAAATTGGCGACGTAATCGAAGCCGACGCCACCATTGGCGAGGTGGTCAGTATTGACATGCTGAGTGTAAAACTGCGCACGCCAGACAACCTGTATGTGCGCATTCCCAATGAAACCCTGATCAAAACCAAGGTGGTTAACCGTTTCCGCTTTCCCATTCGACGGCTCGACCTGACGGTCGGCATTGCTTACGCTGAAGACGTAGAACGGGTAGAAAAACTGCTGTTGGCGCTGGCGGAAAAGCACCCAACCTGCCTGAAGGAGCCGAACCCATTCGTGTTGGTGACCGGGTTTGGCCAGTCGTCGGTAGACGTGCAGTTTTCATTCTGGGTGCCCAGAGAAAAACTGGAAGCCAGTCGCAGCAGCATGATGATTGCGGTTAAAAAAATGCTCGACCGGGAAAAAATTGAAATCCCGTTCCCCCACACCAGCATCTACGCCGGTAGCCATTCAGAACCTTTCCGTGTGCAGCTGATGGCGCCGCAAAATTTGCCAGACAAGGAACAGCCAGATGTCCACAAAGACAGCTGACGGCTTAACACCAGCTAAAGGCTCTACAGCAGTGCGCCTGGGTTGGCGCGAATGGGTGGCTCTGCCCGATCTGGGCATTGGCCTGATTAAATCCAAGGTAGACACCGGTGCGCGCACATCGTGCCTGCATACCTTTCGCACCGAGCCCTACACTGAAAACGGCGAGCGCCGGGTAAAGTTCTGGGTGCACCCGACACAGAATGACCTGCAAGAGGTGATTGAGTGCGACGCGCGGGTGCTGGATGAACGCAACGTGTCCGACTCCGGCGGCCACAAAGAATTGCGGCTGGTGGTTGAAACCACCCTAGTGGTGGGCGACCAAAGCTGGCCCATAGAAATGACACTGACCAACCGGGACTCCATGCGTTTTCGTATGTTGATTGGCCGTACCGCTATGGCCGGCCGGGCCACTGTTTTCCCGGAAGCATCTTATCTGGCCGGGCAACCGGCGTTGAGGAACGAATGATGAAAATTGCCGTGCTGTCCCGTAACCGCAAATTGTATTCCACCCGCCGGCTGGTGGAGGAAGGAGTCAACCGCGGCCACGAGGTGCGGGTAATTGACTGCCTGCACTGCTCCATGAACATTACCTCGGCAAATCCTGCGATTCATTATCACCAGCAAGTGCTGGAAGATTTTGACGTGGTTATTCCGCGTATCGGTGCGTCAGTCACTTTCTACGGCACTGCGGTATTGCGTCAGTTTGAAATGATGGGCACGTTTCCGGTTAACGAATCGGTCGCCATTACCCGCTCCCGCGACAAACTGCGCTCGCTGCAGCTGTTAGCCCGCAAAGGCGTTGGCATGCCAGTCACCGGTTTCGCCAACAAGCCCGATAGCGTTCCTGATCTGCTGAAAATGGTGGGCGGCGCCCCGGTGGTTATCAAATTGCTGCAAGGTACTCAGGGTATTGGCGTGGTGCTGGCGGAAACACGCACCGCTGCGGAAAGCGTCATTGAAGCCTTTATGGGCCTGAAAGCTGACATACTGGTGCAGGAATTCATCAAGGAAGCCGGCGGCGCCGACATTCGCTGTTTTGTAATAGGCGACAAAGTTATCGCCGCCATGAAGCGCCAGGGTGCTGACGGTGAATTCCGCTCCAATTTACACCGCGGCGGCACCGCCTCGCTGATTCGGATTACGCCGGAAGAACGCCGCACCGCCATTACCGCGGCCAAGGCCATGGGCCTGAACGTGGCCGGTGTAGACCTGCTGCGCTCGTCCCGCGGGCCGCTGGTGATGGAAGTAAACTCCTCGCCAGGGCTTGAGGGCATTGAAAACGCCACAGGCAAAAACGTCGCCGGTTTGATCATGAGCTGGATTGAAAAAAATCAGGCCCCCAGCCGCACAAAAACCCGAGGCAGAGGATAACCAATGGCACGAGCTCCGTTTGAAATTGCCGGCATTCAGGTTCAGCCGGGCACCCGTAAAACCATAGAAGTTCAAGTGGCCAAACTGTACACCCACACTCCGCTGCACATTCCGGTGGAAATTGTGCACGGCCGCCGTGACGGCCCGGTGCTGATGGTGTGTGGCGCTATTCACGGCGATGAAATCAACGGCGTGGAAATTGTGCGCCGGGTACTCACCAACACCGCTCTGCGTAATTTGCGTGGCACCTTGGTCGCTGTGCCCATTGTCAATATCTTCGGCTTTGTGCAGCGCACCCGCTACCTGCCAGATCGCCGTGATTTGAACCGCTGTTTTCCCGGCAGCGAAAGCGGCTCTTTGGGTGGGCGCATCGCGTACTTATTGCGCACCCAGATCATGGAACACGTTACCCACATTATTGACCTGCACACCGGCGCCATACATCGATTTAACCTGCCGCAGATTCGTGCCGAGCTGAAAACCCCTGAAACCGCCCGTATGGCGGAAGCTTTTGCTGCACCGGTTATTATAGACGCCGGCCTGCGCGAGGGCAGCCTGCGCGCCTACGCCGATTCACAGAATATTCCAGTGATTACCTATGAGGGCGGCGAAGCCTTGCGCTTTGACGAAGTGGTTATCGCCAGCGGTGTTAAAGGCGTGATGCGGGTAATGCGGGAGCTGAAAATGACACCGGCCAAAAAGAGTGTAAAGCCGCCTCGCAAACGCTCCGAGGTTGCAGCCAGTTCCCAGTGGGTAAGGGCCGATATAGATGGCATCATGCGCCCGGTGGCCAAACTGGGGCAAAAAATCAGCAAAGGCCAAAAGCTGGCGATGGTTGCTGACCCTTTCGGAGCCTCGGAAACCGCCATCATCTCCCCCTGTTCCGGCATTGTGATTTGCGTGAATAACCTGCCACTGGTGAACGAAGGCGAGGCGATTTATCACATTGCCCGTTTCGACGAACTCGGCGAAGCAGAAAAAGCCATGGACTATTTCCGCGACAGCATGGAATCGGAAGTCAGCGAAGCGGTATTGCCGGTTCACCCCTGGGATGAACTGCAAAAACAATAATGTCGCCCATTGCGGGCGGGTTGACTATGGTCGGATTAAGCAAGCCCACGCTTATGCAGTGGGAATGAGAGTGAAAATCATACTTTTGACTGATAAGAACAGGAGAGGGCGTTGGTATAGTGTGATCCTGTCAGTTCTATCACAGCAAGAACACAAAAATAAACGGAGTAGTCTTCCAATGATAAAAAACCAACACGTGCCGCGTATCTGGAAGCGACTGCCGCTGGCGATTGCCATCGCGGCCGGCTTTTCCGGTTATGCCTCAGCTTATTCCTTCGATTCCGAAAAATTGGGCGGTGTAGAAGCCCAGTTCAACACCACATTGTCTGCAGGTGCTACCTGGCGTACCGAGAACCGTGACAAGGGTTTGGTAGGGCAGGGCAACGGCGGTACGGCTTCGTCGACCAACTACGACGACGGCAACCTGAATTTCGATAAAGGCGATACGGTTTCCAAGCTTGTCAAAGGCAACAGCGAACTGTTCCTCAGTTACGATGTCGACAGCAGTGTGCTCACCCGAGTAGGTGCGCTGGTACGTGGCCGCTACTGGTACGATTTTGAACTGAAAGACGAAAACCGTCAGCATGTGCCACTAAGCTCGGATGGCAGAGACAACGCCTCCGGCGGTGAAATTCTAGACGCCTATATTTTTACTGACTGGTACCTGGGCAATGTGCCAATCAGCGCGCGTTACGGTAACCAGGTGGTCAGCTGGGGTGAAAGCACCTTTATCCCGGGTGGTATCAACACCATTAACCCTATTGATGTAAACGCTTTCCGTGCCCCAGGTGCCGAATTGAAAGATGCTCTGCTACCGGTAGAAATGTTCTACCTTTCCGCGGGTATTACTGAAAACGTCACTATTGAAGGTTTTGTTCAGACCGACTGGGAGAAAACTCGTATTGATGACTGTGGTACTTTTTTCTCCACGGTGGATTTTGTGGCAGATGGTTGTGGGCCGATCAATCCGGTTGGCAGTCTCAGCGATGCCCAGAGTGCACAATTCGCCAGCGCCGGAGTTGTCATTCCCCGATTGGCGGATCGCGAGCCGGATACTAAAGATCAGTTTGGCGTGGCATTGCGCTGGTTTGTGCCAGCCCTGAACGATTCCGAAATTGGCCTTTATTACATCAAGTACAACAGCCGCTTGCCGTATATCAGCGGCGTGGTCAACAGCAGCCCCGGCGGCAGTGGTAGCAATCCGTTGTCACCAAACTTCCCTGATTTTCCTGATTACTTTATTGAGTATCCGGAAAATATTGACCTGTTTGGCATTAGTATCAACACGACCATACCGGGTGGCTGGTCGTTAGGCGCTGAGTACAGCTTCCGCAAAGACTTGCCTCTACAGTGGAACGCCTTTGAGCTAATCACTGCTGGTCTGCAAACTGGAACCAGCCTGCTAGAGCAGCGTCGCCGCGAGGAACTGGGGTTGGTTGGTGGCTCGATCGACGGGCTTGTCGCTTCTGGTAACGACCGTTACGACGTGTCCCAGGCCCAATTTACTTTGATTAAATTCTTTGAGCAGGTCATGGGCGCCAACCGCTTGTCGCTGATTGGCGAAGCCGGTGCCAACTGGGTCCATGACCTGCCAGGGTTTGACGAAGGCCGCTTCGGGCGCTCAGGCACTTACGGTATCGGTCCCACCTTGGTGGATACACCCTTTGGCCAGCTAGACCTGTGCGGTTCGGATGCAGCCCTTATAGGGCGAACACCGTTGAACTCCAACACTGCCTACTGTGAAAACGAAGGCTTCACTACAGACTTCTCCTGGGGCTATCGCACCCGCTTGGTATGGGATTACCTCAACGCATTCTCCGGCGTAAACCTGTTCCCGCGCCTGGCCTGGAGTCACGATGTGAAAGGCTACGCCCCGCAACCCGGTGGCGCGTTTAACGAAGGCAACAAGTCTATTGGCTTTGGCTTAGAGGCGGTGTATCAGAACAAGCTCAGTGCTGATGTCAGCTACACCAACTACTTCGGTGGCAAACCCTATAACGACTTCAGAGACCGCGACTTCATCAGCGCGAGCGTTTCCTACTCGTTCTAATCCGTCTCTTATTCGTTTAGCGAGGTGATAACCATGAAATTGAACAAGAAATTACTGACCACCGGGATTCTTGCGGCATCGCTGTTCAGCATGAACGCTTTTGCCGCGGTGTCAGGCAGCGAGGCCGCCAAGCTGGGCGATACGCTGACCCTGATGGGCGCAGAGCAAGCTGGCAACGGCGGTGCTATTCCAGCCTTTGAGGGTGGCTTGACCACCCCGCCGGCTGGCTACAAGAACGATGGCATTTACGTGAATCCGTTCCCGTCAGATACGCCAGAATTCACCATCGATCGTAGCAACGTAGATCAGTACCGCGCTAATCTGTCACCAGGCCAAGTGGCGATGATCGAAAAGTACGACAACTTCGTGATACCGGTGTATCAAACACGACGCACAATGGCGTACCCGCAAGCCGTGCAGGAGCAAACCCGCGCCAATGCCACCACGGTGAAATTGAAAGAAGGCGGTTCTGGGCTGGAAAATTATCAGGCCGGCACGCCTTTCCCGATGCCACAAAGTGGCTTGGAAGTTTACTGGAACCACATCACCCGTTACCGCGGCGGCTCGGTGCTGCGTAACATTGGCCAGGCAACACCCACAGAAAGCGGCGATTTCAGCGTAGTGCGGTTTCAGGAAGAGCTGACCTACCGTACCTTCCTGGAAGACGCTAATCAGAACCTCGATCCCAATGTGCTGTTTTACTTTAAGCAGGCCATCGTCGGGCCGGCTCGGCTAGCAGGTAACGTGCTGCTGGTGCACGAAACCATCGACCAGATCGCCGAACCCCGCCGTGCGTGGATTTACAACGCTGGCCAACGTCGTGTTCGCCGTGCGCCTCAGGTAGCGTACGACGGCCCGGGCACCGCGGCCGACGGCATGCGTACCTCGGATAACCTGGACATGATGAACGGCGCCCCAGACCGCTACAACTGGGAGCTGGTGGGCAAAAAAGAAATGTACATTCCGTACAATTCCTACAAGTTGCTCGACCGTGACCTCAAGTACACCGATATCGTGCGGCCTGGCCATATCAACCAGGAGCTGGCCCGTTATGAACTGCACCGGGTATGGCATGTGCGCGCTACTTTGAAGGAAGGCGAACGCCACATCTATGCCAGGCGTGACATCTACTTTGACGAAGATTCCTGGCAGGCAGCGGTGATTGACCAGTACGACGGCCGCGGCGAGCTGTGGAGGGTGTCAGAAGCCCACGCCATTCAGTTCTACGATCGCGATGTACCCTGGTACGCCGTTGAAACCATCTCTGATGTGCTTTCTGGCCGCTATCTGGTGTTGGGCCTGACGAACGAAGAAGCCAACCCGTACGAGTTCGGTATTCAACGGCAGTCCCGTGACTACACTCCGGCCGCGCTGCGCAGGTCTGGTGTGCGCTAGTTCTTAAGACAGTAGATTGTAGAAAGCACCTTGTAGAAAGTACTTTTTAAATAGAAAGTACCTGGAAATAAAATGGCGGGCCTTAGTGCCCGCCATTTTTATGCTAATCTGCGCTGTACCTTAATCGCGGCAGCTAAGCCGTCGATTATAATGCCACTTTTGGAATTTGCCGGTCAGCGCAGGGCTTTTGTTCGCCACGCGCCGGTATCGACGGGGCAGCGCGTGAAACAAGTTGAACAGGGTAAAGCAGCAAACGACGAATTCCAGACCGCTAACAGCGCGCTTCAGCGTGGCGAGCGGGTACGTGAGCTCCTGATGCAGCGGGTAAAACTGCCATTTGATGAAAAACATCTGCAAGGTTTGCTGGTTCGGCCAGAGTTAAATCAGGTGTTGATGGGCAGTGTGGTGCCCGCCGGGCTGCTGAACATTTACGGCCCTTGTGGCTATGGCAAATCGGCCGCCGCTACGCAGGCGTTGTTGGCGTCTGATTTCTCCTCCGCTCATATCCGCTGGGTAACCCTGAGCGCCCAAGATAACGCCCCCGAGCGTTTTTTAATGCTGCTGGCGGTAGCGCTGAATCAGCCTGAACCCTCACACAGCGGTGCATTTGCCGACGGCTTGCAGTGGTTGCTGGCGGCCACAGAGCGGCCCGATTCGGCCAGCCTTCTGCCTCAAGTGCTGGTGCTAGACAATCTGGATGCAATCAGCAATCCGGCGGCCTTGGCATTGTTGCAACAACTGGTGGATAATCTGCCAGCTCAACTGCGCTTGCTTGGCATATCCCGCGGCCCGCTGGCTATCAGCACCCATTCGCTGGAGCTGCAAAACCGTTTTACCAGCCTTGGCCCGGATAAACTTGAATTCAGTCGCAGTGAAGTGTTTGAATTTTTCGCCAGCGAAGTGCAGCAACAGAAGTTGACCACCGTTTCGGTAGACAATCTCTACAGCCTCACCGAAGGCTGGCCAACGCCCCTGGCGCTGTACCGTGGTGAGTTGCGCAGTGGCCGCGAGCGCAAAGCCTTGCAAGACACCGCAAGCGTTCAGCGATTTCTGGCGGATGCCGTATTGGGCCATTACACAAACGCGCAGCAGTTTGCGCTGCGTGCACTGGCCGAACTTGATGTATTTTCTGACGATTTATTCGCATCGCTGGCAGATACCACGACTGAATTAGCCTTATCACCTTCACAAACAGCGCTCGCGCAGGCAACGCCTATACGAGTAACACTCTCTCAATTGGTGCCCTCACAGGCGGTCGAGCGCGGCTTGCCCGCAAAGCTCATGGCCGGGCGTGGCCGCTGGTACCGGCTGAATCCGCTGCTGCTGGACTGGTTGCAAACGCCGGCGTTGAACGGCAGTGCTCAGCGCATGTTACGGGTGAGTGAGTGGTTCGCCCAGCGCCGGCAGTACTCAGAAGGCTTGAAATACGCTCTTATGTCTGCAGACGTGGGACAGATCCGGCGCATGGCGGCGGAAGGCTCCGAGGCTCTTCTTCTGGGGCAAGACACCGCATCGTTGCTACGCCTGAGGCGTAGCCTGCCGGCAACCGCGCTGGCCGCCAATCCGCGGCTGCGGTTGGTTTTTGGTTGGGTACACGCCATTGGCGGGCAATGTCGCCAGGCAACAGATCTGGTTGAACATTTGGGCAAGGTGGAAACACACGACATTCCTCTTGGACGAATTCAGGCCTTACAGGCGTTTATTGCTCGCGGCCAAGGCCAGGTAGAACCGGCCCTGGTGCTGGCCGAAGCTGCCCTCGAAGATCCGGAGTTATCCGTTCAGGGCCAGCTGGTTACCCAACTGGTGCGATCCAGCGCCTTGTGTGCCCTCGGTCGTTTCGCCGATGCCCGGCAGGCCAGCCGCGAAGCCGCACGCCTGGCGCGACAGGCTGGCGATACCGGCTCCGAAGCCCTGGCGGTTTACGCCCATGCCCGCATCGAACTGAGTAAGGGCGAACTTCGCCATACCGAACACCTGCTGCGCAGCAGTCTGGACACGGCCATGCAAGAGTTGGCGCGGCCAGCGCGGGTAGGGGAAATCCGGCTACAGCTGAATCTCGCGCTGGTGTTATGGCACCAGGGTAGATATCAGGATGTAGACCGGGTTTTGGCCGTGTGCACTCGGCAGGCCGAACAAACCCGGGATCTGGGCCTGTTAATGGCTATGTGTTTGCGGGTACTTATCTGCCGCAGCCAGAGCCATTTTGACGAAGCCTTTGCCTGGATTGCCCGCGCCGAACGCACCATGCAGTCATGGCAGGTAGACGGTGAACTTTACGTGCCGGTATTGGAAGCATTAAAGGCATCGTGCTGGCTGGCCCAGCGCGAGACTGACAGGGCGGCCCAGGCGATGGCCAAAATATTGCCTTATCGCCAAGCTGGCTATTCACCGGAGCTCTTCCCCACTATGCCGGGGCTGATGGATTGCCTGCAAGTGCGCATTGCCATGGCCCGCGGGGAATATGGCGCGGCCAGAACCCGGCTGAATGGCCTGCGTGCTGGCTACCGCGATTCCGTTCCCATGGGCGTAGACATACACATGAGCCTGTTAGACGTCGCGCTGCTTGCCCGGGAAAAAAGTCCTGCCCAAGCCGTCAAACGCCTGGTCAGTATTGTTGAGTTGGCGGCCAAAGAGCATTTCATCAGCCCGTTTAACGAGCTCAAACAAGAACTTGAGCCACTGCTACGGCAAACGTTTGACCAGCTTCCAACCGGTGTTTTCACCGACGCCCTGGTAAAGCTGTTCGGCATCAAGGCAGCGACGAGTGCGACGAGGGTGATTGTGCCCCTTGCCGAGCCCATCAGTGAACGGGAAAAAGGCGTGTTGGAATGCATTGCCCGCGGCCTGTCGAATCAGGAAGTTGCAGACAAACTGCACATTTCACTGCACACCGTTAAAACCCACGCCCGCCGTATAAACGCCAAGCTTGGTGTGAAATCCCGCACCCAAGCCATTGTTCGAGCCCGCGAACTGGGCGTACTTTAAACCTCAGGCCCCGAATCAACGTATCCCGTGGCATGTTGACCGTCTTACCATTTCTCTGAACCGGAGCAGGTTGCTCCATACGCTCACGCAGGGCTTCCCGGTCGGGGATGTGAATCAGTCGCGCATAGGATCCAAATCTGTATTCCCATTACCCGGCGTGCGGGTGTTGCTGCTGAAAGTTGGAAAATTCAACAGGGGCGAAAGAAGTTTTAGTTTTCAGCGAAGATTCGATCATCAAAGCTGAAAGGCTCAATTGTGCCGACACGAACATGCTTGAAGTCCGGATGGGTTGGTCGAAGGATGACGTTACGCTCGCCGGGGATGACCGCGCTGGGTAACGATAGACCCAACGATTGGTCAGAGGCAATCCAGTCATCACCGATGGCCTGAAGAGCGTAGTTGAACGGCTCTTTCCAGTCAGGCGGCAAGACATTATCGTCCAAAGCCATTATCAAATCCTCAGGAACCTCAACCTTTAGGAACTGGTAGGGCTGAAGAATGGCGGTACTTGCGGCATGAACCAGGATTTCGAACGCGGCAAGGGAAAGGGTTTCAGAAAGATAGACAACCCGGTTCCCAGGACTGTTCCAGCGTCCACCATACATAACCGCGCCTTCTCCACTAAGCATCTCGGCAATGGTTTTTGCGTGATGTGGAGCACTCATGCGCCAGAGAGTAATAGAGCTCATGACGGTATGCCGTGCTCCATTCTGCCAATGAGAGTTTCAACCTCATTGTTGCCATATTCCGTTCGAGCATGTTCCAGAGGCGTCTCGCCCTTAAAAGCGTAGGCTGGGGATTTGAGCCACCGCAGCGCCTCCTCTTGGTCACCATGAAACATGTTGGTAGCAAGAGAGATCAATCGGGAATAGCGATAGACCTGGCCTGATTCTCTGCCGGTAAGTCGTTTCGCCTCACCTTTCATTCTACGATTAAAGGTAGCTTGTGAGATGTCCAGATATTTCAGCACTTTGTCTTTGGGAAGCTTGAGAACTTTTTTGATCCGATGAACACTTTCCAATGGGACGCCTTCGCTGATGATCTTGTAAAGATTCAAATGGCGCTTATCAACAGCTTCAGCGTCAATACCCATCACAACATCGATAAAAAAATGTTCCGGATTAGAAATCCAGCGAACAGTACCAGGCGCAACTTCTTCATTTGAAGGACGAAAAACTTTTGGATTCACTGATCTTCCACGCAGCTCACCCTGATTTGGTGTGCCGTGCATGTCATCACGAGCCGACATTTGATAGCCTCCAATTACTCATTTGATTTCATTGTAGGCCCGCGCATAAGCTATAGCCAGCGTAACCGTCTCAACAGGTGGCCCGACTGGTGAGCCACCACACCCTCAATCTACGGGGTGATCGCACGCTATCTGATTTGCATCGACCCGGGGGCATTTTTAAATCTTGAAACGGGCTGGCCCTCCGGCCTGTATTGGTATTGACACCCAGGCCTACCCCCAGCGCGCTTCTTCGTAAATGATCTTCACCAACGATCAAGCTGAAGACCGTTTTGTTTGAGGTAGTCACCCTCACGTTCCATATAGGACTCTAGGGCACCCTCGTATCTGGCATCATCGTCAAACGGCACCGCCTTATAACGCCCCACTTCGATGGCGGTTTCAGCTTTACTCATAATCCACATGACAACGGTCCCTCCTGGAGCGAGGCCCAGTACCAGGTTGTAGCGAGGAAGATTATACAACTTGCCAATCTTATGAACCGGTGCAAGTTGCTCCATTCGTTCACGCAACGCTTCCGGGTCAGGTATGTGGATCAGTCTGGCGTAAGACTGCTGTTCGGCAAGTGAAAACCAACTGATGTAAATGTAGTCGGGCATGGGTTCCAATTCGCCACCCCCTCTCCCTAGACCTTTCCAGCAACAACTGGTGATGCCAACCGGCCACCACCAAGCTCGCTCACCTGTCGCTTCAAACTGTAATGTCTTGACCCAGGCATCGTAATGTCGGGGCACACTGACCTTGAGTCGATATTTCACCTGTTTGTCCCATTCAGGCTTGCCCGCGAAAGAGCAACCACTTAACAGGAGGCTCGTGCAGATTACTGTTACAAGCACTACGAGTCTTCTGATCATTTGAGTCCGCCGTTTGGATGGATGTTCCGCATGCCACCGGGTGCGGGTTTGAATGGAAAAAGTGGTCCGGCGGTCTGATAATGGGCTGAGTGATGAATGTAGCGTTGGCGAAGCAGGGCTTCTTCTTTGGGCATCAATTGCAGTGGCCGACCTTCGTTGATGTGACGAGTGATCTGGGTGGCGATGGGTTGGAGTTCGTCAGATAACGAAAAACCAATATCTGTTGGTTTCACGGTATCCAGTGGCACACCCGCATCTTTCGCCAGCCGGTACATTTGCCGCAAGGCCACACGGGAATACTCGGCCTGTACTCGCCGGTCCAGCCAGAGTTGGAACTGCAATTCGACTTCGCCCTCTTTTAGCCGCCGCCGGTAGGCTTCTTCAACCGTTAACGTGGCTTCAGGGTTATTTGGCCCCAGCCAGCCTTGATCAATCATCTGCCTGCGCTCCATCAGTACCCTTGCGTACTCATAGCTTTCTCTGGGGTGGTGGCCGAGGAACTTACGGGGCTGGGTTACCTGGACGTGTTCGTGGAAATTTTCGGGGTAGCCACCGCCAATGTCGGAGTGGGCACCGGGCAGCACCCACTCGTTAAAATTTTCCGGCAGGCGGCCATCTGGTCCTCGCAGGCTGTTGAGGGAAAAGTTGTAACGCCATTCGTCCCGGGCGGTCAGGTGCACAGCCCGCTGGACTGCATCGGCGGCCATATTCACGCGCACCTCACCATTGTTGGCATTGTGAGCTGAAAAATCGCCATTTCGCAGGTCTACAACTGCGGTGACGGTATCAAACAGCCCTAGAAAACGAATAGTGACGGCTTTCGGCCAGGCAATACCCTCCCCCTGAAACGCTTGGCCCAATGCACCGCTGGCCCCATCTTGCACCTCGTTCACAAAATGCCGGGCAGTGGCCGCTCCCCGGCTGAAGCCGAAGACATCCAGAATCAGCTCATCCATTTGAGCTGTTAGCATATTGGAAAGCTCAGTCGACAGGCGTTCCACTGCTAACTCAATCTTGGCCAAGATCCCCCGCTCCCCCATACCGGTTCCCATGGCCCAGGCATCGTCCTCTTTACCGGATTTGGTGCCAACGCCCGAGACGTATACGGGAATACGGTGATTCTCTACGGTGACCGTGTCGGTGGACAAGGGTTGATAGAGCGTGTGGAGCTTCGACACATTGGTCTCAGCATTAAGGTAGCTCCCTTCCATCAATTGCGAGATTTCAGCGCTGCAGGCTTCCTCACTGATGGCTCCCGCTGCCTGAGCGGTCAGGCATTCATCTACTTTTCGCTCAAAGGCACCGGTGTTACCGATGCTGTTGCCGGTGCCGTCAAAGAACACGCCGGCTTCAACGGTCACTTTGGGGCGGAGGTCAGACCGGCCTTCTGAATAGCGCTTCGAAGCTTCGATTTCTTCCGGGGTCGCGCCTTCCAGGCCTTCGTCTACCAGTGCGCCTTTGGCTTTGGCCCACTCAACAAAGCCGAAAGGGTCTTTGTTCAGCGCCTGTTCAGCCTCCGGGGTCAGTTGGCCCTGGCTGTTCAAGGCGCCAGCCTTGGCGAAATCCACCACTGGTGCCGTGAAGGTGGCGACGCCTAATAGGACACGAGGTTTGCCGGTGATGATCTGGCCACCGTGGGAGGTAGGGCTGCCCATGTGGGCCATAGGGCGACCGTCCAGTAGGGCCAGCGGGTAGCCCTGAACGATCACGGCACCGCAGCCGCAGGTATCACCCACCCGGGCGATGGCTACACCATCCACGCTCGCAGTCGCGCCGTTCGCAATAATGGGGCTGCTGCCGTGGCCGTGCAGGGGGCAAACGTGGGTGTCGCCAACGCAGGCGACCATGAGGTTGCTCATGAGATATTCCTTCCTTGGGTGATAACCGGTTTTACTCCGAAAACTGGCTTGCTTTAAGTCAACAATGCTTCTGGTTACCGGCCGCTTTTAGCGCGGCATCAGCTCGTTAATATTGCGGGCGCTGGCCAGTTGTTGCAAGTGAGCCGGGTTGCGATTTTGCAAAATCTCGGCAAACGCCTGATCGTACACGGCCAGATTGTTATGGCGGATCATTGCCGTTATTTCGCCGATGTACTCTTCCCCGCGCTCGGAGTAAAGCTCCAACCCCGCGGCCAGCCCCTTGCCAGACAGCGGTTCCTGTTGTTTGCGATCGGTCAGGCGAATATCCCGCAATGTTTGATAAGCAGGGTGGCGGTTCAAGTTCTGGATATAGGCCCGTACCGAACGATAGGGAGAAGAGAACTTTGCCACCTCGTGGCTGGCGCCCGATACCCGGCTAAGCGGAACCAGGCCGCAGCCAGCGGTGAAACACCATTGGCCGAAAAGATTGTTCCCTTCCACCGCAAAACGCGACGTGCCCCAAGCGGACTCGTTAGCCGCCTGGGCCATAATCAGCGACGGCGGTATTACGTCCAGGCGCTTTTTCAGCTTGGCAATCTGGGCTTTGCCCGCCGGCGCAGGGTCTACCCGCAGGCGCTTGGCTTCGTCTTTCAGCCATTGCTTTTCTTTGCCGGTAAACTCGGACTTTGCCGCCAGAGCGTCCAGGTACTCACGTTCCAACAAAATGCGGCTGTTGGCCAGCACAATGCGGGGGAACAGAAATTCAAAAAAAGCGGCTTTTTTTCCGTCAGTATCGGCGTAGCCAGAAAAATCTGGCAAAGGTGCATTGGCCCAGCTGGGCAATGCCGGTAACGAGGCAAACTGAAACTCCTCGCCGGGATAGTAACGGCTGCTAAATGCGTTCGGCGACGGTTTATAAAATGCTCCAAACAAAGCACCGGCAAGTAGCAATAGAATGAACGCCAAAGCATGACGCTTCTTGGCAGCGGAGGAAGGTGCGCCTGTGTTAACTGACATATCACCTCTGGGCTTTAATAATAACCTGATGGTTATTGTGATTAAGCGATCAAAATAACAGCAGCGCAGCCAATATACAAAAATCCCCGGGCCGCAGTACGCGGGCCGGGGATTTTTTCAGGTTCGGTAACAAATTGATCAGAAGTACAATTTCATACCGGCCATAAGGCCTTCATCCAGGTTCAGATCGCCGCGGCCATCCAAATCTGTGTTGAGGTAGCGGTAACCGGCAAACAACTCTGCGTTACGAATCACACGGTAACTAACGCGGGCCTCAAGGCTGGTCATGTCATCGGAATCGCCAAACGCCAGAATGCTGGGCGCATAGTGCAGGCCGCCAGTGACAGACAAACCCGGTACATCGGGAATATTCACCGTTGCATAGCCACCCAGCGCCAAAGCGCCGCCGTCAACCCGGTCGTCGTCCCAACCGATCAGGCGCATGCCAAGGCCTGCGGTGGTAGGCAGATTGCCAAGGGCTGTGCGGCCTTGGGCGTGAAAATCCACGTTGCCGATGTGGCGGCTGCCTTCGTGGTAGGTATAACCGGCGCCCAACTGCATGTCGTCGCGACTGTCAAAGAAGTTCATCTGTGCCTTTGCGGATTCTGTGGTCAAGCTCAGGTCAACGTCGCTGGCCAGCGCAGGTGCTGCGCCCATAGCAAGTGACAGGGCCATCAGGGAAATACGAGAGGCTTTCATAATGCTACCTTTTTGGTGATGAAAGAGTGATGAGCGGGTCATGAACGAAAGTGTAAGCTGCCGGCAATGGCGGAAGGCTCTTAAGGCGATGATAAAGCGCACGACGGTAACCCACAACTTAAAAGCCCGTAACCGCTGGGTATGAACGGTTTGCACAATCCACACTGTTTTTTTGCATATGGTTTGAAAACGGCTACAAACAGTGCGCTCAGTGCTGGGTGTCGTCTTCCAACTGGTCCAGTTGATCCAGGTCTTCCGAGCTTACATTCTGTGCCGGTACCCGGTATTCCTCATTGGCCCAGGCGCCCAGGTCAATCAACTTGCAGCGGTGCGAACAGAATGGGCGCTCCGGATTGGCATCGGTCCATTCCACGGCTTTACGGCAGGTGGGGCATTCAACGTTCATGGCAACCTATCTAATCATTGGTGAGAGAAATCTATCTAATCATTTATGAAATAAGAAACTGAACTAAAGCAGTTTAACAAACCGTCAGCACTTCCACACGGCTGCCTGCTTCGTCGGTTACAAATCGAAAGCGCACATTGACATCGTACAGATGCGCGCCGTAAATCCGCTCCTCTTCGCGGCCGCGGCGAAACGACGGCCGCGGATCGTAACTCACCACATCCTCAATCAGAGCGGCAAAATCTGGATATTTTTGTAAAGAATTCTCTGGCGAATTATCTGACGAATTACCTGAAGAGCCCTCTGAAGATTGCCCTGCACAAAGCTCATCTAGCTGCTGCTGTGCCTCGGGCAAAAACACCACGGGCAAACGCTCTACCGGCGCCTCTTCGGCCCAACCCAAGTGCGCACCGCTTACCGCATCTGCAAAAGGTAGATACGGTTTGATGTCCAGAATCGGCGTGCCTTCAATCAAATCGTGATCAGTGATTTGTAACACCAGCTTGCCTTGCTTGCGCACCAGCCCGCGATTACGCACTACCGACAGCCCCAGGCTGTTGGGGCGAAACGGCGACCGGCTGGCAAACACGCCAATCTTGCGGTTGCCTCCCAAACGGGGTGGCCGCACCACAGGCCGCCACTCGGCTCGCACCGCCTGATGAAACTGAAACGTAAGCCATAAATGACTGGCGCTCTCTAAACCGCGAAAAGCGTCCTCGCGGTCAAACGGCGGTTGAATCAATAAGTCAGCGTGGGCATGGCGGGTTAAGCCCGGCTGCCGCGGCACGCCGAACTTGTCGGCAAAGCAGGAGCGAGTGATAGCAATCGGAGTAAGAGTCAGTGCTTCAGTGGCATCTTTCGCGTTATGGCGAGGCATAAGTGTTAGTTGCGCCGAACAATGTTGCCAGAAAAATACATCTCCAGCCGCAAAACCAGCGAGCTATCGTCTTTAAACGAATTATCTCGCGCAAACTGCAGCGCAGGAATAACCTCTCCGAACAACCAATCGCTGTACATACGATAGCGCCAGGTAACGTCGGCAAAGGCTTCCGTGGTGCGCCAACCGGGCTGGCTTTCACCCAGCACACCAATACGGGGCGTAAGCACCGCACGGTTATTCATCCGTTTGCTCACACTGAACACTTGGGCCGCCACAAACTCCCTGTCACTGTGCACCCACTCGAGCTCGGATGAGTTTATAAACTCCCAGCCCTTACCTAAATCGTGCCGAGCCTCAAACCAGCTGCGCGAACCCCAGCCGTTTTGATGGTAATAATAAAAACGCTGTTGAGCCAGCAAGCCCCAGTCTCCAGGTGGCCGCCAGCTCTTGCGCACTGTGGCGCGCCAGAAAGCATCGGGGGGCAAGTGCAGGCGCGCGCCAAAATCATTGGAGAAATTAATCGAGTCACCCAATTGGCCCAAAAACCGGAGGGCCCCCGTGGCGCTGGTTGAAGAGCGCTCGGGTTCCGTAAGCTGACGGTCGCGCTGCCGCTCTGCCAGCGGAATCAGCTCTTCGCTTTCGCTTTCAATGACCAGCCTCAGCTTTTTGCGGGCAGTGGGTATATCCACCCGAAAGCGCGCCTCTGGTTCAAAATCCAACACTGTGCCGGCACGGGTTTCGGTGGCGAAGCTCAGGCGCAAATAACTTTCGTTCAGCGGCAGGCTGTGACGTTCGCCTGACAGGGTTCTGTCTGCCCACTGCCCCAGCTGTCCCACACGCTCTCCCTGAGTGCGCTCCTGCAACAGCACCCAGTTGCTGAAGTTCAGCCAATAAGAGTCTTCCGGCTCGGCCCAGTAGTCCTCTGGGGCGAAGTCGTAAAAGTTGCTGGGTAACGCCTGCGGGGCAAGGTGCTGGGGAATAGATCGCTGGTGGAATTGTATTGAAGGTTCCAGCGCATAGGCTGAGGGCACTGTAAGCACTGTAAGCACTGTAAGCACTGTAAGCACTGCAGAAATAGTAAAGAAACCGGCGCCAAACACTTGGCGCCGGTTAATGGCCAAATTCCACCAGCAGCGCATTGTGGGCGTCTCGCACCTGTTGGCGTACGTTGTCTTTGGTGCCGCCGTTATCAATTATCAGGTCGGCCTTGTCAAGCCGCTGCTGGCGCGGAATCTGTGCGGCAATAATGCGTTCAACCTGGTCTCGGGGGTTGTTGTCCCGCGCCATGGTGCGCTGTATTTGCACGCTCTCTGGGCTGTCTATAACAATCACCCGCTCGGTAATGGTGTGCTGAATCGTTTCAAATAACAGCGGCGACACCAGCAATACATAAGGCAAGTCGTAATCGTCGGGCTTTAACTGGCGTTCCAGTTCCGTGTGGATAATGGGGTGTATCAATTCTTCCAGCCACCTGCGCTCGTCGGCGTCGTCAAACACCAGCTTGCGCAAGGCTGCGCGATTCAGCGCCCCACCAGACATCAAAATGTCGTGACCAAAGTGCTCGGCAATCAGCTCCAGCGCTCGGGTGCCGGGTTCTACCACCTGGCGGGCGATATCATCTGCATCTACCCAATGCACGCCAAAGGCGCCAAAGAGGCTGGCAACCATCGATTTTCCTGATCCAATACCACCGGTCAGCCCCACAATTTTGGGTGCCATACGCGCGCCTACTCCTTTTGTAACCAAGCCTATACACCAAGAAAACGGAACCACACACCCACAATTTCATCACCAAACCACAAGCACATCAAGCCAGCCGTGGCCAAATAAGGCCCAAATGGAATGGGTACCTCTCTGCCCTGCTGTTTGAACACCATTAAGGCTATACCAACGGCTGCGCCTACAACAGAGGATAACAGAATAACCGCCGGCAATAACGTCCAACCCAGCCAGGCGCCCAGCGCTGCCAACAGCTTGAAATCGCCGTAGCCCATGCCTTCCTTACCGGTAACCAGCTTGAACAGCCAGTAAACCGACCAGAGTGCCAGGTAACCGACTATGGCGCCCCAGAATGCTTCGTCAAAAGGCACCAGCTGGCCAAAGTAATTCACCATCAGCCCTAACCAAAGTAGGGGCAGGGTAATGGAGTCTGGCAGCAGTTGAGTATCAAAATCAATCATTGTCAGCGCTACCAACGCCCACACCAGCAATAACGCCCAAAGCGCCGCAGGCGTTGGGCCCAGCATGTACACGGTAAATACCGAAAGCACCGCTGTCGCTAACTCAATAATCGGGTAGCGCGCTGAAATCGGTTCGCTGCAATTGGCGCATTTGCCTTTCAGCACTAGGTAGCTGATGACCGGTACATTCTGCCAGGCGCGAATACCGTAGCCGCAGTGGGGGCAGGTAGAAGCCGGCTTTGACAGACTCAGAACCTTCGCCGGTTCCCGCTTGGCCTCTGGCACTTCCAACAGATCTTCACACTGGCAGCGCCACTCCTGCTGCATCATCGCCGGCAGGCGAAAAATAACCACGTTCAGAAAACTGCCAATGCACAAAGACACAAAGGCAACCGTGCTGTACAGCAACCAGGGTGTGTCCAGAAGAATGCTTAAATCGACCATGAATTACCCAACAACCTGGCCCATTTTGAAGATCGGCAGGTACATGGCGATAATCAAACCACCCACCAGCACGCCCAGCACCGACATAATCATCGGCTCCATCAGCGCAGTCAGGTTGTCTACCATGTCATCCACTACGGCCTCGTAGTGCTCGGCTACTTTTTCCAGCATTTCGTCTAAGTTACCGGATTCCTCGCCAATCGCCGTCAGCTGAACCGCCATCACCGGAAACACGTCCTGCGCCCGCATAGAGGCCTGAAGCTGGGTACCGCTGGAAACATCACTACGAATGCGCATGATGGCATCGCGATAAACCGCGTTGCCGGTAGCGCCCGCAACGGATTCAAGGGCGTCCACAAGGGGAACACCGGCTGCGAAAGTTGTTGATAACACCCGGCCAAACTTCGCGACGGCGGATTTGTCCAGAATTTCTCCGATAACCGGCACTTTCAGCACATATTTGTCGACAGCGTCTGAAAACTTCTGTGACCGTCGTTTTGACTCTTTGAATAAAACGATGGTGCCGATAATGCCGAGTAGCACTACAAACCACCAGGTCTGCATCCATTCTGATAGGCGCACCACCATCTGAGTGAACACCGGCAGCTCCGCACCAAACCCGTTGAAAAGCGATTCAAATTGCGGTACTACTTTTACCAGCAAAATGGCCGTTACCACGATCGCAACCACCACAACGGCGATCGGATAAGTCATTGCCTTTTTGACTTTTTTCTTCAAAATTTCTGTTTTTTCCATATAGGTAGCGATACGGTCGAGCATCTTCTCGAGCGCACCGGCTTTTTCGCCGGAATCCACCAAGTTGCAGTACAGGTCGTCAAATTGACGGGGGTGTTTACGCAACGATCCGGCGAAACTGTTGCCAGAGGCAATGTCGTTCCGAACCGACATCACTAGGTCCTGCAAGCCTCTGTTTTCCAAGCCATCAGCCACAATGTCAAAGCTTTGCACAAGGGGCACACCGGCTTTCATCATGGTGGCCAGCTGGCGTGTGAGCATGGCAACGTCAAAGGGCGTAATTTTTTTGCTGCCGCCGAACAAGGGCTTGGATTTCTTTTTTACCTTGTCTGGAACTATGCCCTGCTTGCGCAACTGGGCCTTGGCCAAAGCCAGGCTAGCGCCAGACAGTTCACCCTTGGCTTTGTTGCCCCGGCGATCTTTGCCTTCCCATACGTAGGATTCGAGTTTCTTCGCTTTTTGAGCCATGCTTAATCCTTGGTCACGCGGTTGGCTTCTTCAAGGCTGGTTACACCCTCAATCACTTTTAACAGAGCGGATTGGCGCAGGGTTCGAAAGCCTTCAGCCTGAGCTGCTTTTGCAATCTTGATAGAACTGGCCTCTTCCATAATCATGTTGGCCAGCTGCTCGGTCACTTTAACCACCTCGTAAATGCCGACGCGGCCTTTATACCCATTAGTGCATTTATCACAGCCCTTCGGGTGGTACAACGTGAACCCTGTTTCAATTTGTTCAGTTGAGAACCCTTCGGCTATAAGTACGTCTTTTGGGATGTTTCCAACCTGTTTGCAGCTGCAAAGCCGGCGGCCCAGGCGCTGGGCAATAATCAGGCTAACAGATGTGGCAATGTTAAACGCAGGCACGCCCATGTTCATCATACGGGTTAACGTTTCGGCTGCGCTGTTGGTGTGCAGGGTGGATAATACAAGGTGACCGGTCTGCGCCGCTTTGATGGCAATATTGGCGGTTTCCAGGTCTCGAATCTCGCCCACCATGATGACGTCCGGGTCTTGCCGCAAAAACGCCCGTAGCGCTTCGGCGAAGCCAAGCCCCACTTTGTTGTTCACGTTTACCTGATTCACGCCTTCCAGGTTAATCTCTGCTGGGTCCTCCGCTGTGGAAATATTGCGCTCGTCGGTGTTCAGAATGTTCAGGCCGGTATACAGCGATACGGTTTTACCGGAACCGGTGGGGCCCGTGACCAAAATCATGCCTTGTGGCTGCGCCAGCGCGTCCATGTACAGCTTCTTCTGGTCTTCCTCGTACCCAAGGGCGTCAATACCCAGCTTTGCCTGGCTGGGGTCCAGAATACGCAGTACAATTTTCTCGCCCCACAACGTGGGTAGGGTGTTCACCCGAAAGTCGATGGACTTGGTTTTGGATAGCCTCATCTTTATGCGGCCGTCTTGCGGCAGGCGTCGCTCGGAAATATCCAGCTGAGCCATGATTTTTATTCGCGCGGATATTTTCGGTGCCAGCTTTATAGAGGGTCGCGACATTTCTTTCAGAATGCCGTCAGTGCGAAAGCGTACGCGGTAGGTTTTCTCGTAAGGTTCAAAGTGAACGTCTGACGAGCCTCCGCGAATCGCATCCAGCAGCATTTTATTGACATATTTTACGATGGGCGCATCGTCTATTTCTGCAACAACGACGGCGCTGTCGTCCTCGCTTCCATCTGCGCCTTCTGTATCGATACCTTCAAGGTCTGAATCGGCCAAGTCGCCCATGGAGCTTTCACTGGACGCCAGATACTTTTCGATAGCGGCGCGAAGCTTGGAATCGTCCACCAGAATCGCATCAGTGCTTAAGCCGGTGTTGAACTTGATCTCGTCCAGGGCCTGAACGTTGGTGGGGTCGCTCACCGCAATAAACAGCCGGTTGCCACGCTTATACAGAGGCAGTGCGTTGTGCTTGCGCAGCAGTTTTTCGTCCACCAGATTGTCTGGCATGGCCTCTGGCAAAAACGCATCCAGGTCCAGCACCGAAATACCAAACTCCATGGCCGCCGAAAACGCCAACGCCGAGCTGTTTGCCAACTTGTGCTGGGTCAGGTAGGTAATCAGCGGAATACGGTTCTGAGAAGCCTGAAAAAAGGCGTCTTTGGCCGTGGATTCATCCAGCAGGCCGTCGCTCACAAAGCGCCGTGCCAGACCCGTTAAGGTGATGTTGCTTGTGTTTATTGTCATAGATTAGGGCGCTGCAGCCTGGCGGTTGAGGTGCGAGTAATGACGAGGCTTGAGTTTAGATGGGTAGGGGCGGTTTGGAAAGGCTGGGATGGGTTGGGGTGTGCGGGTTGTAAGTGACAAAAATTGTCAGGTTTTGACGTGGGGTGGTGGTTCTTTTGTTTTTTGGTGAATTCGGGCTGTTTTACGAAAGGCGGTAGTACCTTGAATTACTGTGATATTTGTAAAAATTAGACAACTGGCACGGGGGCTGCAGCACGTTGGGCAGGGTGAAAAGATTTTCTAACGATGATGATAGAGGTGTTTTTATGAGAAATATGCAAATGAAACATGGTCAGCAGGGTTTTACGCTGATCGAACTTATGATTGTTGTGGCTATTATTGGTATTTTGGCGGCGATTGCGATTCCGGCTTATCAGGATTATACGGTGCGGGCTAAAGTATCGGAGATGATCTTAGTAGCTTCTTCTGCGCGGACTAATGTATCAGAGGCAGCTGCAGTGACTGGCAGCATTAGCGATGTCACGATCGAGGATCAGAGCTCAACATATGTCGGTAGCTTAATATACACCGGTGTGTCTGATGTTCTAGGTGTGGTGACAGTTACAGCAACGAACGCTGTAGGCGGTGACGTTATTGCGGCAGATACGATCGTTCTGAGGGGAGAGAATGTTGGCGGGAAGGTTGTTTGGACGTGTGGAGGTACTATTGATGCCAAGTATCGCCCTGCTAGTTGTCAAGCGTTTGATGATAACGGCCAAACTTAATCTGAACAATCGGATCGCTACAGTCGCATATATGTATTGAAAAAAAAGCCTGAAAATCATATTTTCAGGCTTTTTTTTGAGTACTGAGTCTATCTGTTTCTCTATTAAGTATGAAAAAGTACATCAATTTGCCATGCAAAATTGTGTAGCCGTTAATTTAGTTTAAAGAAAATTATAGAGCGGGCACAGCTTAGCCTGACTCGGAGGACGAAACGGTTTGATTTTGGACATGCACTGCGGACTGCATTTCGATGCCGTTGTCGACAGTTCAAGAGAGTTTTACTTAAGAGCCTTCCTGGTTCAAACCATCATGACTAGAGTTTAGTCATATGCAGTTATTGTTTTGCCCCTTTTGACTTACCTGCTAAAAGTTTAAGAGAATTCAGCCTTTGAGATTTCCATGTCTCGTAAATGGCGACTTAAAATCGCAGGTGATTTTTATTTTCGACTTTAGGCCTTTTGATCGTAGGCGCGGTTAAATAAGATTTTTTGGCAGAGGGTTTTTCATGGTTTTAAATTTATTTTTTTTTATGACATTTTTTATCGCATTTTTATTGCCCAATCATTATTACCCTTGGGGTTCTTTTTATTTAGAATTTGCTGCCTTCATCGCTCTCTTTTCAGCGCTTCTGAAGGTCGCAAGTAGGTCTGGTTCTGTTGTTGTTCCTCGAATTTCCATTATGTTTTTTTTCGTTTCTTTACTACCTATTTTGCAAGTGGCAACAGGAAAAATTGACTTTTTTGGTGATGCAGTTACCGTATTTTTTTATTTGAGTAGTTTTGTATTATGTTTAATAGTTTCAAATTTCATTGTAGGTGAAGAGATAAATTCAAAAACAGTTGATTCAGTCGCGCTATCTTTTTTGGTAATAGGTATCATTTCGGTATGGTTGGCGCTTATTCAATCATTACAATTATTTTCTTCGCCTCTTATTCACAACCTCCCGTTGCATGCTCGTCCATATGCCAACCTAGGACAGCCGAATAATTATTCAACGCTTATTTGGTTGGCTGTTTTTTCGCTTTACTATTTGTATGAAAAAAAATGTATTGGACGCGCTGGTGGTCTGATATGTGGTTTTTTCCTTGTTGGTGGAGCCGCGTTAGCGCAGTCCCGCACATCATATGTTTTGTTATTTGTTTTGCTCTTCGTTGCCTTAGGGCATTGCGCTATTTTTAGAAGTTGGAAGGCTGGTCGGCTGCGTTTTGTAGCTTTGGCCGGCTTGGCGTATTTTATTTCTGGTTGGGCGTGGCCTCATATTAATAATTTTCTTTTTTTCGACGGTGTTAAATCCACAAGATTGCACCTGACTGATATACGAATTGATATGTGGAGTTCCTTCTGGACTGCAATTCTTGAAAAACCATGGTTTGGCTATGGTTTTGGGCAAGTGTCGCACGCTCAAGTTGCAGTGGCCGAGAGTTATCCCGCCGTTGGTATGACTCAATATACCCACAACTTATTTCTGGATTTATTAGTTTGGGCTGGGATCCCACTAGGGCTTTTAATATTTTGCTTAATTAGTTTGTTTTGGATAAAAATTTTTTTGGTTTCTGACAGTAAAAAAGGGTTCTATAGCATATCGGCTTTTTCTTCTATATTGGTTCACTCTTTACTGGAATACCCACACGCGTACAGTTATTTTTTGCTAATTGCTGGTTTTTTTATCGGTTTATCTTTATTTGATGTTATTAATCCAGATCGTATATCGAATTTGTTGCGCCCGCTAATCAATAGGTTCTTGAAAACTTGGGGTCATTTAGAAAAAAGTGTTAATGTTCCTCAGTGGGTTCTAGGTATGTGTATCTTAATCTACGGCTCCTTTTTAACCCTTGCATGGATAGATTACCGGGTTCTGGAAGAAGATCATAGATTGCTAAGGTTCGAAGCAGCGTCTATTGGCACCTTAAGAGCAGATAAAAAAGCGCCGGATGTGTTTTTGTTTGATCAACTTCGAGCCTTTACTTGGGTTGCGCGAACACACGAGTTTGTGAACCTAGAAGAGGGCGAAGCTGAGCTAATTGAAAATATCGCCCTCCGTTATCCTTTGCCTATGCCAATTTACAAGCTGGCGCAACTCAGAGTGCAGCAAGGTCGAATTGAAGACGCCTATCGCGAGTTGCTTTTAATAAAGCATCTGCATGGTGACGAAATATATGAAACATCACGAGCAAATTTAGCTAATTGGATGGACAAAAAAGCCGAACAATAATCATGCATCTTGATCATCAATCTGATCATGAACAGGCACAACGAATATCTCAATTGATCAGATGCTTACCAAAAAGGCCCGCGGATTCGTCCCCGGGCCTTTTTGCTGTTCTGCACATAAGGGTGCGTTATGGTGAGCCGGTGCAACGGCCTGGATTTGTAGCGATCAGTGATCTTTCTTTATCCGTATTGCTAAATATGATCATCATGGACAGGCACAACGTGATCATCATGGACAGGCACAACGAATATCCCCATTGATGACGGTCCGATCATGGACACAGGTAGTGATCATGGACAGGCACAACGAATATCCTGATTGATCAATCATGACCATTGAATCGGATCACGGAATCGGATCACGGACAGGCACCCAATGAGTGATCATGAGTGATCATGGACAGGCACTGTTAATTCTCTGTCTAATCAGTTGCTTGTGCGATCTGATCATGGACAGGCACAACGAATACCCTGGCATAAAGTGAACATGGACAGGCACTGTCAATTCGTGGCATAAAGTGAACATGGACAGGCACTGTCAATTCGTAGTCTAATCAGTTGCTTGCAGGGTAAGCGGATTGTTTATGGATAGGCATAATGAGAAAGCAATGCAAAAAGCTTGGAGAAAATATATCATGGACAGGCACAACGAATATACGGGTGTCATCATGGACAGGCACTGTTCATTTGTAGTGTAATCAGTTGCTTGCAGGGTAAGCGGTTTTTTATGGATAAGCATAATGAGAAAACGATGCAAAAAGCTTGGAGTATGGCTCTCTGTCTATTGATTGTTGCGTTTTTTTTGCTTGTTCTGTTTGCTGATTTTATGCCCATGCCGGTTGGCAGTTATGCAGCTCAGCGGCTTTTTCTTGTGGGCTTTTTGGGGCTAGTGGGTGTCTTCGCGTCAGCTTTTTTGATCTACCGTGATGGCCTTCAGTGTTCAGTAGAAGTATTGCCGGCAGCAGTGTTATCGGTCGGATTCGTTTTGTTGTCATTGCCATTTGGCAAGGCTCCGTTTGTTTGGGTGGAGCCGGGCATGTATGCGGTGTTTTTTCTGGGATTTGTGCTGGCTGGGCGGTTGCCTCGGCTACAGATCATGGACAGGCACAACGAATATCCTGATTGATCAGATGCTTAGCAAGTCTGATCATCAAGTCTGATCATGGACAGGCACAACGAATGGACTGATCATGGACAGGCACAACAAATATCCCGATTGATCAAATGGTTACAAAGAAGGCCCGCGGATTCGTCCCCGGGCCTTCTTGCTGTTCAGGGCAACGGATCATGGACCGGAACCTGATCATGGACAGGCACCACAAATATTTCGATTGATCAAAGGGGCTGATCAAAGACAGGCACAACAAATACCTATATTAATCAGCTTCTTAAAAAGAAGGCCCGCGGATTTGTCCCCGGGCCTTCTGGTTCTCATCATGGACAGGCACAACGAATATCTTGATCCAGATTGATCATGGACAGGCACAACGAATATCCTGATTGATCAGATGTTTACCAGAAAGGCCCGTGGATTCGTCCCCGGGCCTTTTCAAAATATCTCACCAATAACTGATCAGGGGTGTCATCATGGACAGGCACTGTTCATTTGTAGTGTAATCAGTTGCTTGCAGGGTAAGCGGATCACGAAAAATTTGATCATGGACAGGCACCACAAATATCCTGATTGATCAGATGCTTACAAAGAAGGCCCGCGGATCCGTCCCCGGGCCTTCTTGCTGTGCTGCGCGTAAGAGGGCGTTATGGTAAGCCACTGCGGACAAGTAATCATGGACAGGCACCGCTAAGGACCCTTGAGGTAACGTTCAGTCCAAACGCAGGCATTATTTGACGCTTGACGTTTAACGATAAGCGTCATACGCTATTTTGCATGATTAAAAGTTTCCGATGTAAAGATTCACAGGCTCTGTATGAAACAGGAAAAACACGGCGGTTTTCTGCAATCAAAGCAGCGGCTGAGCGCAAGCTCATCATGCTTGAGTCTTCAGAGGTGCTGAATGATCTGAAGTCGCCACCTGGTAACCGTCTGGAGCCGCTGGAGGGAGACCGCAAAGGCCAACACAGCATCCGCATAAACAAGCAGTGGCGCGTGTGTTTTCGATGGACGGAGGATGGGCCTGAGGATGTTGAAATTACCGATTATCACTGAGGAGAATGCACTATGATTCGCAATGGTATGCGCCCCATTCATCCGGGAGAGATTCTTCGGGAGGAGTATTTAAACCCGCTGGGAATGAGCGTTAATGCGCTTTCCAAGGCGCTACATGTTCCGGCAACCCGGATGAATGAAATTGTCCGGGAAAACCGGGGAGTCACCGCGGATACGGCGCTCCGGCTTGCTCGGTACTTCGGCACCAGTGACCGCTTTTGGCTGAATCTGCAAACGGAGTATGAGCTTCGCCGGGCTCAGATTAGCAAAGCGGAACAAGTGACCCGAGAGATTCAGCCGCACGCAGCATGAGGTTCGGTTTGGGTTGGTCGTGGAAGTGATCATGGACAGGCAGACCTCAGGATCGACGGTATACTCGGCTGCGTATTCCAGACCAAGGTTGCCAATGATTCCAGACGAAGCCTGCCACCCATTTCACGTGAAAGCTGCCACTGATTCCACGGCAAAGCTGCCACCATTGAGGCCGGACAGATTGAGACGACTACAACGGCAGGGCAAGGCAGGGGCAAAACGCAAGACCTGACCCCGGCACTTCGCTTTGACCCCGGCACTTCGCTCTAAATTCATCATCAGCCACCCCTGAAAAACCGGTGTTAGCGCACCGGGGGTAATCACGGCGTTTGCCTCGCCGCGTGCTTCACTCTCAAAATTTCGATAGTGCGTGCCTCGTCCAGCACGCGATAAAAAATAATGTAATTTCGATGCGCAACTAGCTCACGCAGGAAGGTCGTTAGACCGGGCCTGCCAGTGCGGCCAAGTTTTGGATGCTGCGCAAGCGGCAACACCTTGGCACGCAGTTCTTGGCCGAATTCCTCGGCCTTGATCGGGTTGTCCTGGGCGATGTAGTCAACGATGTTGTCTAAGTCGGCTTCGGCTATCGGTCGCCAGACAATTTGGTAAGGGGTCTTTGGTTTCGTCATGAGTCAGTTGGCCTGCTGATTCATGCTAGCTTCGCACCTGCTGCCTTGTGGCGTGCAATGCGGGCGTCCATCCGGGTCATAACTTCATTGTGCGGAACGCTCGGCCGTGGGTCGTCGATGGCTTCCTGAATTTCCGCAGCCAACCACTGGTTATAGGCGGCGGCTTCGTGGGCTTGGCGCATTGCTTGGGCGCGGTTATCCCGGTTCTGCGTGACTTCTTTTTGGTCGGGGTCCCAGTTAGTCGCGTCGATCTGTGCAACAGCAATACCGATGCCGCGCAATACAGTCAGCGCCGAATTAGCACTACCGAAGCGGCGCGGCTCGGTGCTCCGGGCCTTCACCAAAAAAGCGTCTTGTCCGCTGCGGGTGGCAATCTCCATGAAAAAGCCACTGCCCTCGCCTTTCAAAGTGACGCCTACAACGCCGCCGGCGCTGGCTGTGGCGCGTAGCTGCTCTAGTGTCATGCTTTGCATGATTCGATCCTTTATAAGCTAAGCGTGTACTCAAGCATTTATTGTGTATGACCTATGGAATTTATGAAAGCGTTTTATGATCAGTTAACGGTCGTTTTGTGGGCTTTTTATGGATCTTCAACGGGCCGCGCTAAAGGCGACCGGTTGTGAAAAGGTCTAAATGGACTCGGCCAGCGGTGCGAAGGCTGAACGGCCGGGCCTGGCTGAAGTCTTGGCAACCGTCCACACAGGCGGAACTACTCCTGAAACAAATCCGCATGCGTTCCGGTTCGGGCTAACTGCAATTCCTTGTCGGTCACTCGGTGCCTGATCATCTGCCTGATCATGGACAGGCATGACAAACACGCAGGATCGGGACAGGCACCGCTAAGAACCCTCGGGTGCTTTGGTGGCTAAGAACCTGCGGCATCGTTCCAGGCCTTTCGCAGCGCCTTCGGTGATAATTACTCGTGGCACTCTGGCGCTACCTTTTCATCATCGTTGCCCCAAGTATTCAACCAGGCGCGAGCTTCTTGGCCGGTCAGGAGTGATCATGGACAGGCACAACGAATACCCTTAAACAAAAATCATTATTTATCAGATGCTTAAAAATAAAGCCCGCGGATTCGTCCCCGGGCCTTCTTGCTGTTCTGTGCTTAAGGGTGCGTTACGGTAAGCAGCTGTAAAGGCCTGAATTTGTAGCGATCAGTGATCTTTCTTTATCCGTATTGCCGGCTCGGCGCACAACCTGACCTTGTTATGCGCCTAATTCCCGCTGTGCACGGGCCTGAACCTAGGACCGGGCCTGAACCTAGGACAGGCACCGCGACCATGCAGGACAGGCACCGCGACCATGCAGCAATCTCCGACCTGTTGTTGGCTGTGCGGCTCGAAAAGGTGTATTTTGTATTGCATATGCAATGCGAGGTGTTTGTTATGAAATCAGCCACAATTCCACCACTGCGTGTTACACCTGAATTACGGCAAGCCGCTGAAAGTGTGCTTCAAGATGGTGAGAGCCTTAGCAGTTTTGTTGAAAAATCGCTGGTAAAGCAGGTCGAATTTCGCAAGAACCAAGCGGCATTCATCGCAAGGGGTTTGGCCGCGCGTGAAAGCGCTAAAGAATCGGGTAAGTACGTGAGTAAGGAAGACTCTCTGGAGGCCTTGGACGCTATTCTGGATAAATATCGCGGCACTAAATGAGCTATCAACTGCGTGTATCGGAAGCTGCGCAGGAAGACCTAGAGCGGTTGTTTGAGTTTTTGGCGGCGAATGACCTGAAAGCTGCGATACGTGCTCGCGCAGCGATAGAAAAGGCTTATGAATTTGCCGAGTTAATGCCGTTTGCATGTCGTAAAGCCGACGACTCGAATCCATTTCTTCGTGAGCTTGTTATTGCCTTTGGGGCGGCAGGATACGTTGCGCTGTTTGAGATTGAGGACGCAGACTACGTCACCATTTTGGCTATACGCCATCAGCGCGAAGATGACTTTTATTGATTCTCGCTCTTTCAGCCTTACTACAGGAGGTGAGTAATGGACAGGCACAGCGCAATATAAAGATCCGGAATGGGCGGTTAACACGTCTACGGACCACTGAGCAGTTGATCATGGCTAGGTTCAAGCCGCTCTTCGCCGATGACAGCGATAATCGTTGTAGGTTGTTTCGAACTGCGTAGCTCGCTCGCACCATCGGTCTGGGTCGAGGTTGAGGCGCTTTAAAATCGGCAGCATGTTCTCTTCAATAGCGCCGCGCTTGTCTTCGCGTGCGATGCGCCCGGTGCAATCAACCAGCGTAAGGTAATCCTCGAACCCGAATAGAATGCCGCGTTGGAAGCCTTTACGGATAACGCCCTCGAAACCCAGAAGGGGTTTTAACGGGACTGTAAAGTTGTTCAAAGCGTGCTGGGCTGTCTGACTTTGTATCGCCTCTGCCAGGTCGAACTGCGGCGCTATGCGCTCTTTTATACTGGTGTGTTCGGAAGTTTCCGGCGTTGGCGCAATTGCGGCTCGAACCGGATTCAGGTCAACGTAGGCCATGCAGGAAAGCACGGCTTCTTCGGTATCCAAAGCCTGTGACTTGAACCGACTTTCCCAGAAATGCCCTGTACAGTTGTCCTCTTTATTGGCTCGCCGCGCTACAGGCTCATTCAAACACTTCATGAACCAGCTCAAATTAGCGAGTCTTTCACGGAAGGTGTCGGCGTATTGAACAACCCGGCGTATTTCTGCGGGAATCAGCTCGTCTCCGCGCTGATAACGCTGTACCAGGGGCGGACCTTTGTGCAGGCAGCACCAGCGCTCCAGAACGTCATCGTTATTCCAGTGCACCACTTCGTCCGGATTGATTTTTACCACCACGTGATAGTGGTTGGACATGACCGCATAAGCGGCCACATCTATTGCAAATACGGACGCTAGCAGCCGAATACGCTCTTCAATCCACAGGCGTCGATGCTCATAGCTTTGACCTGTCGAGCGGTCTTCCCCGCATAAAAAGGTTCGCCGTACGCAGCGGGAAATAACGTGGTAGAAGGGCGTATCGGATACGCTGACTTGCTGTGCTCGTGGTTTTGGCATAATTGACTTCCTGTCATTTTGGTTTCTACCGTTGGCATGCTTGTACGATACTGTATAAAGAACTGTATATCTAGTTTTGACCATGGACAGGCACAGCTCAATGCATTCAGCCTTGCTACAGGAAGTTTTGACCATGGACAGGCACAGCTCAATGCAGCTCAGGATCTAAGAAGTGATCATGGACTAAGAAGTGATCATGGACTAAGAAGTGATCATGGACTAAGAAGTGATCATGGACAGGCACAGCTCAGGATGGGCACAGCTCAGGATCTGGCCGTTAGCTTGACGCACAATGATGTTGTGCATAAGATGATTAAAAAGCGAACAGGGAATGTATGGCTGTTGAATTCAGAGACACAGGGCTCGAGGCCTTCTATGAGGAGGATCTGGGCCATAAGAAATACCCGGCACTGTAAGGGGGCGCTAGTTTTGATCAGTGCTCTGTTCGAGTGAACAAACAAATTGGCTCATTTTTCGCTGGGTGGATGGTATCGCTCAGGATACTTATCTGGATCCCCATGTTTACAAGGGCTAGTGGAGGTAGAGGCTATGAAGAATACAAAACGTCGTCCGGTAACGGTTGGTCAAATGCTGGCGATCGAATTTTTGGAGGCGATGCATATTGAGATTAGCGAGCTGGCAGCAGCCATGGGCGTTCACAGAAACACACTGAGTCGACTTGTGCATGATAAAGGAACGCTGACTGCGCCCATGGCAATCAAACTGGCTGCTGCGCTTGGTAACACTCCAGAGTTCTGGCTGAACATTCAGCATGCTGTGGAGCTTTGGGATGTTCGCCACAATGCTTATGAACAGGAATCCGAAAATGTTCGCTTGGTAAAGCCGCATTTGGGCCGGAGTGAAATAATAGTAGGTTAGATCTCAGCATAAATCCGACCATGACATCCCGGGGACAGATTTTAAATCTGTCCCCTAACGGCCCATGAACAGTCACTCAGGCGCCAAACCGGCGCGTTAGGAGGCTTTATCGACTTCAGTACGCTGTATTCTTTTGCCGCTGACGTGATACTTGTCACGCATGTATTGTTCGTGGCTTTTGTCGTTTTCGGGCTGATACTGGTTTATGCGGGCTTTTTTCTGAAGTGGCAGTGGGTGAGAAATGTGTGGTTCCGTAGTGTGCACTTGGTTGCAATCGGCGTTGTCGTTTTGCAGTCTTGGTTCGGCTTCATTTGCCCGCTTACAACCTGGGAAATGAGTCTGCGAGCGCGGGCAGGTCAAATTGTTTACGATGGTTCTTTCATCGCACATTGGTTGCACCAGCTTTTATATTTTCAAGCGCCGCCGTGGGTCTTTGTTGCCTGCTACACCGCTTTTGGTGGGCTGGTGTTGCTCAGTTGGTTTCTGGTTCGGCCAAACCTTGCCTCTCGGAATTAATATTCGTAGACAGGCACTCTTCATATAGACAGGCACTCTTCATAGGAACTCTTCACAGAGGGGCTATAGAAATCGACTTGGTCATAGACGTTTTGCCGGAAAGTGCTTGATTCGAAAGGTCAAGTCGAAGGCGATACGCGTGCCAATACCCTGGGATTTTCTGACAGCGGCAGCGAAATGATGACCCCCTCGTTTGACGACGGGTATACGCCCGTGAGGGCGGTAATATTCACTTGGTGCGACACCATAATCACTGGCTTGCCCGGCGGCATCTCGTTCACTTGTTTAATGGTCTGCTGGGTTTGCAGCCTCCTATCACCGCGGCCCTGAAAGAACGAATTTAAAGACGACCACTCGGTTACGGGGCCGATGGCCATCCCGCTTGCCGTATCCAGGCACCGGCACCATTGGCTGCTGAACACCCGGGCTTCATTTATACCCTGAGCTGCCAGAAAAGGCTTCCACGCCTGCGCCTGCCTGCGGCCCTCTGCGCTCAGATTGCGTTGGGTGCTGCAGTCCTTCAGTTGGAAAGACTCCGGATCGCCAAAGCCAGGAGCCAACGCATGGCGGAGCACCAATAGCGCCTTGCCTTCTTTCAATGCCTGCCAGGCAACATTTTCGTCGAAAGTAGCGTCAGCCGCCGCCGGCCCGGACGTCAGCGCCAACACCGTTGTGATAAGCAGGCAGCGCATAAGTAGCGTCATGAGGTCTTTCCTTCGTACAGAAATTATAGCTTGGACAGGCACCGCTCAGGATCATTACTGCAGATTATGGACAGGCACAGCAGCCGGCACAAATGTCTGGACAGGCACAGCAGTCTTTCTGACAGGCACAGCAGCCGGCACAAATGTCTGGACAGGCACAGCAGTCTTTCTGGACAGGCACAGCAGTCTTCAGGCACAGCAGTCTTTCGGGTTCGAACTGATCAATAGCTGCGCAATATACGTATGGTCTGAAGGTGGACAGGCACAGCTTAGTCTCGGCACAGCTTAGTCTCCGGTGCAGCTTAGATCCCCAGCGCAGTCCGCCGGAGCCTAGATGTGCGCTAAAATCACCTGATACTTAAGTCATAATTATGAGCATTAAAAGAAATACAGATTGCAGTCAAGACTCAGAAACGCAGTCAACGGCAAGCGGGAATGACGACGTAGCCGGTGTCGATTCCGGCAAAAAGACTTTCGCTCTTGCTACTTTCAAGGTGATCGAGAACCTGTTGCTGATCATCGTTGTGTTGATGACGCTGGGCGGTGTGGCCTTCGAGCTTCTCACGGTCTACAGCGCCCAGAGAATCCAACTTGCGGACATCCTGCTGATGTTTCTTTACCTGGAGGTGATCGGCATGGTGGCTGTGTTTTACTCGGATCGGCGCTCTGCCTTTGTCTACCCGATTTTCATTGCGATTACGGCACTCGCCCGACTCATTATCCTGCAAGGCAAAGACATGGCGCCTGAGAACATTTTGTACGAAGCAATTGCAATCCTAATCTTGGCTTTGGCCGCGATTGTTATCATTCGTTTGAACCGAATTTGAAGAGGCAATAGCAATCCAGACAGGCACAGACCCGGGTTCGGTGAACATGCACAGACCCAAGTTCGATTTGGCTGCTACCTAAACAGTGCAGAATTCCTTACGGCAGGGCAGGTAGCAGTCACAGGTCATTCAGGTTCATTAAGGACCATAAAAATGCCTATTCCTCGTTTGCGTCGTCGTCTTCCACCTCGTCCGGATGCTCCTGCTTATAACGCTCCCAGTCTTCCCAGTCATGAGGCGTTCCGGCATGCGGTTTTTTCAGGTGCTTGGCATGCTCCTTCGCGTTGTGTTGCAGACTGTGGTCTCCCTTATCTTCCTCGTCGTAGCCGTGCTTCTTCAGAAAATCCGTTGCGCTGATTGGCATCTTGAAATACCTCCGGGTCCATTTGTGCTGTACTCAATATTACGCTGGCCTTCCAACGGCGGATTTGCAAGCGGTTGTGTTGGGCTTGCATATTGAACTTACCGTGTATAGGCATAGCTTGATCCTTCAGGGGACAGATTTCAAATCTGTCCCCTGAAGGATCAAGAGCAGGCACAACCCAGCTTTAAAAAGGTTCACACAACGAAACCAACCCGATCTCACCCAAGGTCTTTTTTAATGCTGGCCCAAAGTTGGCGATAAGCCCCGGCCGCCGTGCTTCTGGCATCCAGTTTTTCCAGAGGTTGGCCTTCTTCGCCCATACGCTCAACCACGCTTGCGTAGGGTATTGCGACGTTCAGACAGTTGGCTGTCAGTTCCGGGCCACGCTCAACCAACTCCCGGTGCAGCTTCTTGCGGCGATCGACCATAGAGAAAAACGGGCGCAGCTTTTTAACACCCAATTTCTTGCTCTTGGCAAAATCGTGCAGCTGATTCCAGCTGTTCATGGACAGCCAGGTAGGCACCAGTGGCACGTAAACCTGGTCTGCCACCTCCAGCACCTGTTCGGTTAATCGTGACAGCGTAGGTGGGCAGTCCAGAATCACCAGGCTGGTTTCTTCGGAAAGTGGGGCGAGCAGCTTCTTGAGTTGGTTGCCATCGGTTTCCTGATCAAGCTTGATGTCGAAGTTGCGGAAACTCGAGTGTGCCGGAATAAAATCCAGGCGGGGGTAAACATCACTGTGGATGAACTTGGCGATAGGCGATTTGCCCTCAAGCAGTTTGGAGAGTTTGTTGCCTTTGAGTGGCTCGGCACCGGAAAGATAGAAGCTGGAAGCGCCTTGAGGGTCGAGATCCCACAATAGAGTTTGACAGTTGTCCTTGCTTGCAAGGTATGCAACGTTCACTGCCGCCGCCGTTTTGCCAACTCCGCCCTTGGGGCTATAGAACGCAATAATCCTCATTGCTGCCCTGTTCCTGTATTGATTCCAGTGAATTAGGACCTACAGAATAGCAGGCGTTTGGCCCTGCCTGATGACACTTTTGTGACACGGCCTGATCACGTGCAGGTACAGATCAGCTCTGCGCGCAGAAAAAATCGGATCTTGGACGGGCATAAATAGGTCATAAACGGGTGAACCACAAAATTAAAACAGTCGTATGAATTAACGCTAAACTGCTAGACCAAAGAATCCGATTTAGGAGAGTGCTCATGAAATACCAAGCCCCGGCAAATGATCTTCGTTTTTTGTTGTTTGATGTACTGGGCGTAGACCGGCTTCATGAGCTGGAAAAATACGCCGATGCCACACCGGATCTGATTTCTGCAGTTATTGATGAAGCTGGAAAAGTGGCGGCTGAAGTGATTCAGCCGACCAATCAAGCCGGTGACCGCGAAGGCTGCCATTACGACCCCGAAACCCACGCTGTGACAACGCCTGAAGCGTTTAAGCCGGCCTACAAAAAGTTTGTAGAAGGTGGTTGGACCGCACTGGATGCGCCGGTGGAGTTTGGCGGGCAGGGGTTACCCCATACGCTTAAGTTTGTGGTGGATGAAATGGTCTGCTCCACCAACCTGTCTTTAGGCATGTACCCGGGGCTAACCCACGGTGCTATCAGCGCACTGTACGCCCACGGTTCCGACGAGCTTAAACAGACTTACCTGGAAAAACTGGTGTCCGGCAAGTGGACAGGTACCATGTGCCTAACCGAACCCCAGTGTGGCACCGATTTGGGTCTGATTCGCACCCGTGCTACGCCCAACGCAGATGGCAGCTACGCCATTGAGGGCACCAAAATCTGGATCACTGGCGGTGAACACGACCTGACCGACAACATTGTGCATCTGGTGCTGGCAAAACTGCCCGGCGCGCCGGACACCACAAAAGGCATTTCGCTGTTTGTGGTTCCCAAGGTTCTGCCTGAGTCTGGCGAGCGCAACCCGGCTTTCTGTGGTGGCCTGGAACACAAAATGGGCATCAAGGGCTCCGCGACCTGCGTGATGAATTTTGAGGGCGCCAAAGGCTGGCTGGTGGGTGAGCCCAACGACGGCATGCGTGCCATGTTTACCATGATGAACGAAGCACGCCTGATGGTGGGCATGCAGGGCCTTGGACTGGCAGAGATGGCCTATCAGGAAAGCCTCGGATTTGCCCGCGAGCGTCTGCAGGGCCGTTCTATGAGCGGCGTGAAGAACCCGGATGGCCCGGCCGACCCGATTATCGTGCACCCGGATGTGCGCCGTATGCTGATGCGCCAGAAAGTTCTGAACGAAGGCATGCGTGCCATGGCCCTGTTTGCCGGTCACCAGCTTGATCTCTCGGTTGCCCATCCGGACGAGGCGGTACGGGAATCCGCCGATGACCTGGTGCAACTGCTTACTCCGGTGGTGAAAGCGTTTCTGACCGACGAAGGCTCTAACAATACGAACATCGGCCTGCAAGTGCTGGGCGGTTCGGGCTTCACCACCGACTGGCCTCTGGAGCAACTGGTTCGCGATGGCCGTATTGCGCGCATTTATGAAGGTACAAATGGCATACAGGCGCTGGATTTGGTGGGCCGAAAACTGAGTCTGAAAGGCGGGCGGCTTGTGCGCACCCTGTTTGGCGTACTGACCAGCTACCTGAAGGACAACCCGGAAGCACCCCATCGCGATGAGCTGAAAGGCGCTGTAAGTTCGCTGGAAAAGGCCACTCTCTGGCTGGCAACCAACGCCCCGAAAGATCCGGAGCAGGCGGGTGCCGCTGCCACGCCATACCTGCGCCTGATGGCTCTGACGGTTATCGGTTACATGTGGTCACGCATGGCCAACGTTGCCGGCCAGCAAATTGCAGCCGGCGAAGGCAACAAGCCTCTGCTCGAAAGCAAGCTGGTGTCTGCCCGCTTTTACTTTGAAAAGCTGCTGCTGGAAATTCACTGGTTGCTCAGCGACATCGAAAGCGGCAAGGGCAGCCTGATGGATATGGGAGACGATCACTGGGCGGCGTGAGCCTCTATATCCCGGCGTTTTGAATCAAGCCACGCACCGCGTGGCTTTTTTGGTTTGGGCTTAGTCTGCTGGATTGAGAATTGGCGCGGGAGCAATCCACCAAAACCCAAAGGCTACTATCTGATCACTGACTTCAGATTTGGTGATGGACAGGCATGTCCATTCTGCAAATGAATTTCCCGCATATCTGTCAAGCCGCTAGACTCTGATGACATTATTGCGTCGTTTCTGAGCGTTGGTTTCGGAGGACAAATAAGTCAGAAAATAAAACCCTTTGTAATGCCGCCCCGGCATTGGAGAAGTCATGAGTGCGGAGCAGCTGGTCCACCTTGTTAACGTTCAGATCGTACCCATTTCGTTGTTTCTGATCATGCTCGGAATGGGATTATCTCTGGTTCCTGACGATTTCAGGCGAGTGCTGGCTTACCCCAAGGCTGTCGCCATTGGCCTCAGCTGCCAATTGGTACTGTTACCCCTGATTGGCTTTGGTCTCGCCAATCTGGTGCCTCTTTCGCCTGAACTTGCGGTCGGTGTGATGTTGCTGGTGGTTTGCCCGGGTGGCACTACCTCAAATCTTTACGCGCACATTGCCAAGGGTGATGTGGCACTGTCGGTTACCCTGACGGCAGTGGCGAGTGTAGTGACGGTGTTCTCCATTCCGTTTATCGTCAATGGTTCGCTGCTCCACTTTATGGGAGAGAGTGAGGCAATAACCCTACCGATAGGCCGTACCATGGTCAGCCTGGTGTTATTGACCATTATCCCGATCTCTATTGGCATGACAGTCCGGCGTTTTATGCCGGTGCTTGCCATCGCCGTCGAGCAAAGGGTCAAGTATTTTGCGGTGATTTTCCTGGCCTTGTTGATCGCCTTTCTGGTCTACCAACAACGGGAGACCTTTGCTGATTCGATCATCAGTGCCGGACCGGTAGCGTTGCTGCTGAACCTTTCGACCATGCTTATTGGCTTTTATGGCGCTCGGTTGTTCGCACTTAATCGTCAGCAAAGCATTTCGATCACGTTGGAGACTGGCCTCCAGAACAGTGGCCTGTCGATGGTGTTGGCGCTGGGTATGCTGAACAATTACGCGATGTCGCTGGTACCAGCGATTTACACTGGGGTGATGTTTATCACCGCTGGCGTGTTGGTCTACTGTCTGAATCGCTCAAAGCCCCATGCAGTTGGCGTAGTAGGCGGCGGCGGGCCAGTCTGAAAAAATGCCTATCACCCCCACCTCCTGTGCCAGCACGTTGGGCGAAGTAGCTGAGGGCAATGAGAGTGGCAGGGAGAAACTGCACCAAGTGTTCTCCCTGACAACCGACACGGCCGATTACTGGGCAAATATATCCTGATAGAACGCCATCGTGCCTTCCCATGCACGATTGGCGGCTTCTTTATTATAGGCCATGGGCAACCCGAACTTTTCACCGGTGTCATTAGCCGCTTTGGAGGTGAAGGAGTGCTTGACGCCGGGGAACACAGTCAGGCTAAGGTCTGCACCGGCTTTGGTCATTTCACTGACAAAACCGGTGACCTGCTCCACTGGAACGAACGGATCAGCGCCACCGGTGTAGGCCAAAATCCTAGCCGTAACTGCGCCCTGTTCGGGCTGGATGTCGCTACCCAGTGATCCGTGCAGGCTGACGACGCCGTCAAGATCGAGGCCGAGCCGCGCCATGTTGAGCACGACCGCACCACCAAAACAATAACCCTGGGCCGCAATCCGGGATTCGTCGACCGTTTCATGGTCCTGCAGAATGCTCATGGCCTCGCGGAAGCGGGCTTCGAGTGCCTGTTTGTCGCCCATGGTGGCCTGCATGAATTTCTTGGCGTCGTCAGGATGTTCGGCCAGCTTACCAGTGCCGTACATGTCCAGTGCAAACGCAGTGTAGCCCTCTTCAGCCAGCCTTTCGGCCTGGCTGCGGACAAATTCGTTGTGGCCCCACCACTCGTGAACTACCAGTATTCCCGGGCGCTCGCCCTCAACATCGTCGTCATACACCATGTAGCCGGTGAACGAATCACCATCGACGGTATACTCCACCGTTTCAGACACTATCTCGGCAAAGGCTGCAGTAGTGAAAACGAGAGAGGTCGCCGCGGTAAGCGCGAGTCGTTGCATCATGTTCATTGTCCGGATCCTTTTGCTTCGATTATTGTAAGGCCTGATTGTTCACTATTCATGAGCGGCTGCTCCGTGCCATATTGTTGGGACTGCCTGTTGCCCGGTCTGGCGCTATGAGGTTAGCTACAGACACTTATACGATAACACGACAAATCGGAGGCTCCATGAAGCTGCTTGGCTCGACCACATCCCCTTATGTCCGACGCACCCGGCTGCTGCTGGCGGACCGTCCTTATGATTTTGTGAACCTGAATATCTACGGCGAGGGGCGAGACGAGTTGCGTAAAAATAACCCGGCGCTCAAAATTCCGATGCTGGATGATGACGGCCAGGAAATATACGATTCCCGGGTTATCGCTCGCTATCTTGGGGCTAAGCTGGGCAACGCTGCCCCGAGCTGGGATCAGGAAAACCAGCTAACGTTGATTGATGCGGCCAACGATTCCTTTGTCACGATGCTGTTGTCGAAACGATCCGGCCTCGACATCGAGCAGGATGTGATGTTTTACAACATCCAGCGCGAACGCATCATAACGACCTTGCGTAAGTTGTCAGCCATGGTGGATGCGGGCGAATTCACAGACTGGCATTATCCGTCAATCTGTCTGTTCAGCCTGATCGACTGGCTGGATTTCCGGGCTCTTGTCGATTTTGAGGGCATCGAGAACTTGTTGTCATTCCGCGACCAAAATTTGCAACAACCTATGGTCGCGGAAACGGACCCCCGCAAAGCCTGACTTCTTTGTATCCACAGTAAACATCAATTCATCCACCTTCACTGTGGTGAGAAGTTTTTCCAGCTGGCTTTTTTGTTTGAATCAAGTCGGTAAAGCGATATCAACTTCGCCAAACAGAGCGGGGTGGTGGGGAATTTTTTTCGCCGGAAATGGGTGTTTGAGCGCAGCGAGTTCCATTTCCAAGAAAAAACATTCCCCGCCACCGCGATCAATCCACCAAACCCCAAAGGCTACCAAAATCTAATCACTCGAGTGCACCAGCCGGAGGCAGCCTGCTAATTTCTCGCTTGGTATAAAAGTGCGCGATCACCGAACTGACCACCACCACAATCACGATGGTGTAGAACATTGACACCATGGGATAGTCCCAAAGCACAATCAGCACATAGTTAATGATCGCAGGTATCACCAGCTGCCGTGCGATACCGAGGTACATCGGGAACATGGGCTTACGCATTGCCTGCAGCACCGCCACACTTTGAAATAAAACCACATACGCATAGAACGCTAAAGCATCGATCCTGAGATAGGTTACGCCGGTGTTCTTAATAGCATCAGTGTTGGTAAAAAAGCCCATCATAAGCGGAGACAAAAAGTACATAATAGGTATTGAAAACAGTGCCATAGCCAGTCCAATTACCAAACTCTTCTGATAGGTCTCGGCCACTCGCGAGCTGTTGCCGGCACCTAGGTTCTGACCGGCAATAGCCATAACCGCACTGTTTAAACCCAGTGCAGGCAATAACAGAAGTTGTTCGAGTCTTAAACCCACTGTGTAACCAGCCACGTGATGACTGCCAAATTGTCCGATGAGAGCCACGGTAATGAAGCCACCCAGAACGATGGTGAGTGTATTGAAGCTAGCGGGCAGAACTTGTTTGAGCAAAGCTTGCCACCGTGGCCAGTCGAACGCTGGTCTTATCCGTATGTCGAGCCGTTTAGAAAGCACTCGTAACAAGTAAAATGCAGTCGCTATTTTAATAATAACGGTCGCTAATGCTATACCAGTCACGCCAAGCCCAAGGCCGAACGTGAAAAGTGGGTTTAATGCAAAGTTCACAAAAAAGCCAATGGCCAGTGCGTTGCGGTTGGACTTAGTATCACCCAGAGCCATTAAAGCCCCAGCGGCGCCAAAAGAGAGCATGAAGCCGATAGAACCTGCCAAGGTTACCCACAAATACTCCATGGCTAATGGTTCAATATGCGGCTCTGCTCCCAGTAAAACGACCAAGGGTCGCGCTGTGAAAGCGCCGAGCAAAAAGGATAAAACACTGAATCCAATTGCCATTCCAGTGACGTTGTTGATCCAATACTTGACCTGACTGGTGCCACCTTTTATGGCACCTTTTATGGCACCTTTTATGGCACCTTTTACGGCACCCCGTCCAACCTCCGGCGCAATCATGGCTGACGCACCCGCCTGTATTCCAAGACCAATGGAGAGCAACAAGAAAAACACGCTGCCAGCTATTGATAGGCCCGCAAGCGCATCGTCACCGAGGTAGCCCGCGAACCAAATGTCTGTGAGGTTGTACAAAGTGTTGAACACCATACCCATTGATGCCGGGATGGACAGCCTTATCATGTGGGCTAAGACTGAGCCACTCGTCAGGGAGGGTGAAGACTGAGTGCTTTTCAAGGCGAACTTTGAATAATAAATGTGAACGAAGCTGATAAGTTTTGCAGCGTCTTTTTAACCGTGATCTTCACTTTCATATTGGGCCTGTCGCTATTGGGAACGCTAAATACCTCGGTCGCCATTTCTGGAATAATACATGAAAACCTGATTTTCGTGCCACCGTGCCTTCGGGCACGTACCCAAGGCTGACCCACGGTGTGATCAGTACCCTACACAGCCACGGTTCCGATAAGTTAAAAAACCTATCTGGAAAAACGGGTGTCTAGCGACTGGACAGCACAATCAATTCCTCAAAATCCTCAACTTATTTTCGCTCCAGCCGTTACCATGTCATATATAAGACGCATGGCAATAACCCGTCATCTTACCTACCCAGGAACCCGAGAATGCCTTTCCCAAACATGTTTTCTAACTGGTCGATTGGCGGCAAGTTAGCCGCGGGTATTACCCTTCTGATTCTGCTGTCGGTGGTCATTGGGGCCATAGGGCTTTTCACCCTGAACAACTACGGCGAGCGTTCACTCGTAGTGGCGGATGTGGGCAGTGTCGAGTCGGCTCTGTTGGAAGCCCGTACCGCTGAAAAAAATTACCTGTTGCGAAAACAAGACCAATATCTTGAGCGGGTTACCACGCTGACCGACGCGGCGTCCCTGCAAATGGAAGATCTTAAAACCCGCCTTGTTGCACCCGCACATATTGATAGGCTCAACGCCATGCAAGCGGGTATTCGGCAATATCAGCAAAATCTGAGTGCCCTTGCCAATACCATTAATCAACGCAGTGAGGCGATTCAGACATTAGAGAAGAGTTCACGTTTGGTTGAAAGTCGTCTCAGCACCGAAAAATTATTGTTTGAGGCGGAAAACATGGTTAAGCAAATGCGCCGACAAGAGCGCAGATTCCTGGTGGAAAACAACGCCGACGCGGCCGACCGATTCATCAAGATGGGTTCGATGGCACTTGAATTGGTCAGGAACAGCTACGCCGCCTTGAACATTAAAGAAGAAGTAGAACGGCTATTCCAGGATTACATCGAAGCGTTCGACGTTGCCCTCGCCTCCACTCTGACCGCCCAGGAACTAGAGAAAAGCATGGTCAAGGGGGCGGGCGCGACCATCAGCGATGCCGTCACCCTACAAAAGTTGCAGCTCGAAATCATGGTCTCCGAACGTCAGCAAGCAGTCACTTTGATCGTAGTCGCAATGTTCAGCGTGCTTGTACTTGGCGCATTTTCGGGTTGGCTGCTCACCCGTAGTATTACCCGACCAATCCGTGAAGCCGTCAGCCTGGCGACCCGGGTTGCTTCCGGTGATTTGAGTGCAGATATCCGCAGTGATCGCGGTGATGAATTCGGGCAATTGTTGTCAGCGCTGGGCACCATGGTGGTTAACTTGCGGGATCTGGTGCGCAGTATCAATACGAATTCTGGCCTGATCACCACTTCCGCCAACCAGCTCTCGGTGGTGACCGAACGTACCAGCTCAGGCATTGCCCAGCAGCGTGACCAGACCGACCAAGTTGCCACGGCCATGAATGAAATGGTGGCTACGGCAAACGATGTCGCCACCAATGCCAGCGCTGCCTTCACTGCGGCCAATCTGGCTAATCAGAAAGCGGCGGCGGGCGAGGCAGCGGTTAATGAAACCCTGAGCCATGTGACAGAACTGAACGACAAAGTGCTGGAAGTCACCCAGCGCCTGCAAGCCCTACAGGCCGATACCCAGAACATTGTGTCGGTACTTGATGTGATCAAATCCGTCGCGGATCAAACCAACTTGCTGGCACTAAACGCAGCTATTGAGGCAGCCCGGGCCGGTGAACAGGGCCGCGGCTTTGCGGTGGTGGCAGATGAAGTTCGATCGCTGGCAAAACGTACCCAAACCTCGGCCACCGAAATTGAAGGTTTAGTCAACAGTTTGGTGAACAGTGCGGAGAGATCGGTTGTGACCATGAGGCAAGGCTCTGAACTTGCGCACCGAACTTTGGAGAAAGCTCAATCTACCGGTGAGCAAATTATGGAAATTACTCGGGCTGTGGAGGACATCAGCCGTCTGAATAGCCAGATTGCTACCGCTGCCGAACAACAAACCGCCGTTGCCGAGGACATCAACCAGAACGTTACGTTGATTCGGGATGTCAGTGAACAATCCGCCAATGACTCAACGGAAGTTGCCGCTGCAAGCCACGAGCTGGCGCGATTTGGTGAGGGCCTGCAAACCCAGGTTGCACGGTTCAGGATGGGGTAGTGAATGGGTAGGCACAATTAATTTCCGGACTAAGGCTTCACAGCTGGTCCTACCAGTTATTCACCGTTGATTCTTGACACCCATGTTGCTGACGCCTTAACTCAGATCTCGGAGACTGGTTAAAAACCACACAGCGGAAGCACTTACAATGATAAAAAAACCATTAGTGATTCTTACGACCTTGCTTGTCGCCACACAGGTTCAGGCGCAGGGAACAACCGACGAGACGCTGAAGACACTGGGGCAATTCAAGGTCACTGGCGATTCTGAGTTCACCACCATTGACCAGAATAGCAGCAGCGCGGACGCTATCCGCAACTTACTGAAAAATGTTTCAGTACCCAAAGGCTTTGAGATCACCCTTTATGCTCTGGTGCCTGACGCCCGTCATATGGCAGTGGGTCCTCAGGGGGTGGCGACGTTTGTGGGTACGCGCAAAACAGAAGTCTGGGTGGTTACTGATCGCGACAAAGATCGGGTGGCCGACGAGGTGAAAAATTTTGCGCCATCCGTTTCGAAGAAAGTCCCCAACGGGCCTTGCTTCTCCCCCCAAGGTGTCTTGTACATTGCGGAGCAAAACCGCGTTCTGGCCTACCCCGCAGCAGAGTTCTTTTATGAGGGCACGGATGTCGTCGCCGCAGAGCTGATTGCCGGTGGTCAGCTGATTCCAGAGGAATACGTTAGCTACAACCATACCGCGCGCGTTTGTGATGTGGGGCCGGACGGCAAGGTCTATATCTCTTTGGGGCAGCCCCACAATGTGCCACCCCAAAATCTGTGGGATGACTATCAGTCCCAGGGGCTCGGCGGCATTATTCGCATAAACCAGGATGGCACAGGCCGGGAAGTTTACACTCTGGGTGTCCGTAACTCCGTAGGCCAGGACTTCAACCCTGCAACCGGCGATCTCTGGTTTACCGACAATCAGGTAGACGGTATGGGAGATGATATACCACCGGGTGAAATCAACCGGCAGACCCAGCAGGGTCAGAACTTCGGCTTTCCCTACTACGGTGGTGGGGCGGTTCGCACTGCTGAATACAAGGGCGATGAGCCACCAGCCGATGTGGCTTATCCGGTTAGCACGACCGTTGCGCATGCAGCAGACCTGGGGATGATGTTCTATACCGGCAATATGTTTCCGAAAGAATATCAGGGTGGTATTTTCTCGGCCCAGCATGGGTCCTGGAACCGCACCGAAGCGGTCGGTGCACGGGTGATGTTCACTCCGGTAGACGCTGAGGGCAACATGACCGGTGAGACCCGTCCCTTCGCCGAAGGCTGGCTCACGGATAATGGCGAGTATCTGGGGCGTCCAGTGGATGTTGCACAACTGAAAGACGGCTCTTTGCTGGTGTCAGATGACCTGGCAGGTGCTATTTATCGGATTGCCTACACTGGCGAGTAACAGCGGCCGGTTAAGTTAGCCCGGTTCGTATCGATGCCAGGGGCGGTAATGCCCCTGGCCTATTCCCAGGACTGATATTTTATGCGCTATTCGGCACCGCTGTTTACTCTCGGTCTGACTGTCATTATGGTCCTCGCCACTCCCGCCAGTCATGCGGGTGACCCCGTTAAAGGCAAGGTTTTGGCAAGACAATGTCAGACCTGCCACGGACTTGATGGTATTGCCAAAATTCCCATTGCACCGAACATCGCCGGCGAAAGTCAGATCTACCTTGAACTCCAGCTCAAGCGCTTTCGTGACGGTCAGCGCGAGCATGAAATGATGACCGTAGTTGCCAAGAATCTTACGGATACCGAAATTGAGGATCTGGCCACCTGGTATGAGTCCATTCAGGTAACGGCGACACTACCGGAATAGAGCGCTGCGACGGGGCTGTGATATTCAAAGCCCGGTTACGCAACCATCACCCATTTTCATGGACAGGCACAGTCAATTCAACCAGGGACAGATTTCAAATCTGTCCCTTATCGTTAGACTCCGGCTCAAGAATTTTTCGTGCTGCTGCGGATTTATAGAAAGCTGACAGCCGCCGCCGCACCAGGGCCTCGATATACCCCTCTTCCTGAAGCACGCCTAAAACCGGAATGGCCCAGGCGTCCGCCTCTGCCATGATGACTTCACGGGTAACGCCCAGATCGTCAAGCAGATCGGTCAGTGGTCGGTCACCATATTTTACAAACAAGTGCGCAACCACGGCTCGGGCGCAGCCGTCAAAATAGTCGGTTTTTCGGAACTGCAGCCAGAACTCATAGCCCAGCGCCACAAACTCCGTTAGCTGAACAGCGCCCAGTCCTCCTTGAAGCTCGGCAAGCGTTTTATTCTCCACGTTTTCCCATGCAGCCATAACCGTTTTGCGCACTTCATCATCCGATATCGCGCCCTGCAAAAACTGCTCGCTACGGCTGATCAGCCCGGGCAGGCTCTCTGCAAGCCACGCTTTCAAACGGCGCTCAAATGTTTCATCAAGTCCTGGCACAGCTTTGTTCGCCATGCGCTTGCCAAATTTCATCATCGAACCAATGCCGGGCACCGACTTGGTAATCAGGTTGTCTTCATACAGATAATTGACCACACCGTGGTACACCATGTTTGAAATCAGTTCCTGGTAGATCGGGTGTTCAATAATCTCACTGATTATCTGCTCACGTTGGTGCCTTAGTTCTAGCGCCGCATCCAGAAAGCCGGTCACTTGGTCTTGGGTGACAATTTGCCCCAATGCGGTCGTTTCCTGAATCGGTGCGTTTAGAACCTCGGTTGCCATCTCAGCCGCCAGCTCCGGAACGCCTGCGTCTAGCTCCATATTCACAACAACGCGCTGAAGGGTTTCTGCTACCTGGTTTTCCGAGGCGATACGATTCAGTGTGATATTGCCCGCGTGATCAAGAAGCTCATTAACCTCCTGCTTCAAAAACTTGCGAAGCTTTGCGCCTTTCAGTGAGGCAACCTCATGCTTCACGTGCAATTCAAGCAGTTGGCTGGCTGTATCGTTGTTGTGGGTGGGCATGGTGTTGGCGGCCTTGTTGATGCGATTAAAAAGTGCGAACCAGGGACAGATTTCAAATCTGTCCCTTATTTAAACCAGGGTAGATCACGGACAGGCACGGGCCTATTTATTGGAAGCTTAAACAGTAAAAAGCCAGCAATAGCTGGCTTTTTGTCTTTATTGAAAAATAACTCAGAAAAAGGTCAGTGGCCTTTCACCTTGTTCATCACGAATACAGGTGGGCAAGCCCATTTGGTTAAGCAGGTTCAGAAAAGGTCGGGGTGGCAGTTCTTCCACATTGGCCATGGTTCCTATATCCCAGGTGCCATCAGCGATCAAAAGGGCGGCAGCCACTGGTGGAACACCTGCCGTATAGGAAATGCCCTGGCTGCCCACTTCTTCGTAAGCGTCTTTATGATCGGCCACATTGAAAATAAAGATCTCCCTTTCCTTGCCATCTTTTTGACCTTTGATCAGGTCACCAATACACGTCTTACCCGTGTAATTCGGTGCCAGGGAAGAAGGGTCGGGCAAAATTGCTTTCACCAACTTCAAGGGAACCACCTCCAGGCCTTCTGCCGTTTTCACGGGTTGCTCAGAAAGTAAACCCAGACTATTGAGTACCGTAAACACCGTGATGTAGTGCTCGCCAAAACCCATCCAGAAACGAATGTTGGGCACATCCAGGTTTTTGGACAGTGAATGAATTTCATCATGCCCGGTCATGTAGCTGGTATGTTCACCCACCACAGGCAGATTATCTGTGCGCTTATTCTCGAACATCTTGTTTTTGGTCCACTGGCGATTCTGCCAGGACCAAACGCGCCCGGTAAATTCACGGAAGTTGATCTCGGGATCAAAGTTGGTGGCAAAATAACGGTCATGATCCCCGGCATTGATGTCGATAATGTCGATGGAATCAACCGTGTCAAAATATTCATCAACCGCCAACCTGGCATAAGCATTAACGACACCCGGATCAAAGCCCACACCTAGAATAGCCGTGGTCTTGGCCTTTGCAAATTCATCCTTGCGCGTCCATTCATAGTTACCGTACCAGGGTGGCTCTTCGCAAATCTTATCCGGCTCTTCGTGAATGGCGGTATCCAGATAAGCAGCACCGGTATTGATGCAGGCGGTCATCACCGACATATTGATAAAAGCCGAGCCAACATTGATAACAATCTGGGCTTCCGTTTTATAGATCAATTCTTCAGTGGCAGGAATATCCAAGGCATCCAGCGCAAAGGTTTGAATTTTGCCCGGCACCTTCATGCTGCCTTTTTCTTCCACACTTTTAACAATGGCATCACACTTGGATTGAGTACGTGAAGCCAAAGTGATTTGGCCCAGAACGTCATTATTCTGAGCGCATTTATGGGCGACCACCTGAGCAACGCCCCCACCTCCGATAATCAAGACATTTTTTTTCATTTCCAGACAAAACTCCAATTTTAAAACCGCTGTTCATTCGTTGAGGGCGAGATGTTGTCAGGTCAGGCCGCCCACGGCAATCTCTACGACAATGCCTGCACAAAATCGTCATAGCCAAACGACTTGACGAGTTCAATACGCCCATCCAGCTGTTTAACCGCAATAGACGGCATCTTCACGCCGTTAAACCAGCTTTTCTTGACCATCGTATAGCCAGCTGCATCTTGAAAAGAGAGACAGTCACCGATCTGCAAAGGCTTCTCAAATTGAAATTCGCCGAAAATATCACCGGCCAGGCAAGATGTTCCACAAATCTGATACGTGTAATTACCACGGTTGGGCTCAAGTTTTGCGCTTTCCCGGTAGATCAATAGATCTGGCATATGGGCTTCAATGGACGAATCAACAATCGCCAGGTCTTTGTCGTTGTTGAGCAGGTCAAGAACAGTAACTTCGAGGCTGGTAGAATGGGTGATGGCGGCTTCGCCGGGCTCCAGATAAACCTGCACAGCATAACGCTCAGCAAAGGCCTTCAGCCTCTGGCAGAAGCGCTCCAGAGGGTAGCCTTCTCCGGTAAAGTGAATGCCACCACCCAGACTGACCCAGTTGACATTTTCCAGCAGGTGCCCAAAACGTGTTTCGATTACCTGCAGAAGTTCATCAAAGCGCTCGAAGGAGGCATTTTCACAGTTGTTGTGAAACATGAAGCCTGAGACCTGATCCAGAATGCCCGCGATTTTTTCCGGGTCGTGCTCACCCAGGCGGCTGTGCGGGCGGGCCGGATCGGCAAGGGCGAAACCCGAGGAGCTGACACCGGGATTGACTCTCAGCCCCCGGGTTTGGTTGGCAGATGCCTCAGAGAAGCGCTGTAGCTGGCTGATGGAGTTAAAGATGATTTTATCGCTGTGAGCCAGAATGTCTTCAATCTCATCATCAGCGTAGGCGACACTGTAGGCGTGTGTTTCCCCTGCAAATTTCTGCTTACCCAGTTTGACTTCATTCAGAGAAGAAGACGTTGTGCCATCCATGTACGCCTGCATCAAGTCAAAGACACCCCAGGTGGCAAAGCACTTGAGCGCCAGCAAGGATTTGGCACCAGACTCTTCCCGCACCCTGGCAATGATTTCCAGGTTACGCAGAAGTTTGCTTTTATCGATCAGATAATAGGGCGTTTTGAGCATTTTCTTTCCTCAAAAATGCGCGATTATATACGATAAACATTCTTGGTCATTACTTTTGACATCTGTCTCCACCAACATCCGGTATTCAAGGACTTTTATTATGGAAACACTATTGATCATACTGGCGGTGCTGTTTGTGGCGCTGATCGTTATTCTGCCGCTGGTTGAGAAATATGCGCCGAAAGGTGAATCGCGTGATTATGGCAACCTCACGCGATTCATTTTCCCGCTGATGGCCGTGTTGATTTTGGCGCAAATGATTCGGCATTTCTTTTTCTGAGCCTCAGGGCTGGATAATCATCAGCGCTTTGAATATGGACGGGCACAGCATAGTTTGAAGCAGACACACGAACTGCGTTGTTCAACGGCTAGGGTGCTTGTAGGGCAGGATGTGACTGATTTAGCCTTCCATATCCGTTTTATACGCCCCAGAGCTGGCCGCGCCGTTGAGCCTGGCCCGTTTGAGTATGGCCGTTTGGGCAGCGTGGGCGTTATCCAGTTTTCCGGCCCAAGCCCTCTGTGCCGGTTCCTGCAGAGCGCGTCCATAAGAAAAGCTCAGGTTCCAGGGTTGCTGGCCAAGGCTGTTCATCGCGTTCAGGTTGAGGGTAGCTTCTTCGGGAGCCTGTCCGCCGGAGAGGAAATTGATACCCGGAACGGCCGCCGGAACAACCCTGCGTAATACCCGCAAAGTAGCTTCTGCTACGGCTGCCGGAGATGCCTTTGCACACGCTTTGCCGGGCGTTACCATGCTGGGCTTTAGAATTATCGTTTCCAGTTGCACGCGGTGGCGGCGCAGGGCGTTGAAAACCTCCGCAATCACGGCTTCATTCACTTCTGCAGATCGCTTGATGGTGTGGTTGCCATCAATCAGCACCTCTGGCTCTACAATGGGCACAATACCTTTTGACTGGCATAATGCGGCATACCGGGCCAGCATTTCAGCGTTGGCTTCCACCGCCTGGCGTGAGGGCAGTGTGTCGGAGACGTTGTACACAGCACGCCACTTGGCAAAACGGGCACCCTGGTTTTTGTAGATTTCCAATCGGTCATCCAGGCCGTCGAGGCCATAGGTTATTTCATCGCCCGGAGCATTGATCAGGGGCTTTTTCCCCGTATCTACCTTGATGCCCGGCACAATTCCCTGGCTTTCCAGCAGCTTGGCGATCGGTACATTATCCAGGCTGTTCTGACCCAAGGTTTCCTCAAAAAGAATCACACCGCTGACGAATTCTCCAAGCCCGGGTGTGGAAAAGACCAGGCTGCGGTACTCCCGGCGTTTATCTTCTGTGGATGCAACACCCACTGCATCGAAGCGTTTCGAGATAGTCGGGAGGCTTTCGTCCGCTGCAAGAACACCCTTGCCTGGCTGAACAAGACCCTGAATCGTTGAAAGTAATTCCGCGTGAATATCCATGCCCGCTCCCATGCCTTATTGAATGTTGTAATCTTTTTCGGCTCTCTTTGCTCAACAGTATAGTCCGCCCATTGCCCATGGGTGCTGAAGTGTCGCTCACATTCAAGGTAGGGGACAGATTTGAAATCTGTCCCCGGTTTGGCACATGTCCCCGGTTCGGCAACGTCCGCAAGCTAGGGGACAGATTTCAAATCTGTCCCCGGATTCAAAGCTCAGCTCGGTTCCGGCCGGGTGTGCACGTGAATGTCACGCTGCGGGAACGGAATGTCTATGTTCGCTTTAGTTAAGGCTTTTGTGATGGACGCGTGAATTTCGTGAGACAGCGGCATCATGTCTGTCAGCAGGTCTTTTACAAACATCCAAACCTCGAAATTAATACAGCTGTCGCCAAATCCGACACAGAAAACAGCCGGGGCAGGGTCATCCACGACACGCTCGTTATTTTGGGCCACCTCGGTAAGTATGGCCTGAACCTGGTCTACGTCACAGTCATAGGCGACACCCACCTTCACGACGATTCGGGTAATCGGGTCTGACAATGTCCAGTTTGTAAGATCTTGGGTCACAAAAGTTTTGTTAGGAATGATCTGCTCTTTGCGGTCCCAGTCGACCAACGTCGTTGCGCGAATGCGTATGCGTGACACAGTGCCGGTAATGCCGCCAATGGTGACGGTGTCACCCACCCGAATAGGGCGCTCGAAAAGCAGGATGATGCCCGACACAAAATTGGCGACGATTTCCTGAAGCCCGAACCCAAGGCCAACCCCGAGAGCCGCGATTAACCACTGCAACTTGGACCACTGAACACCAATTACCCCAAGGCAGAACACCACGCCCAGAAGTACCACCACATAGGTGGTGATGGTTGTGATGGCATAACCGGACCCAGGTTGAAGGTGCATTCTGCTCAGAATGGTGACTTCCAGCGTTCCAGGCAGGTTTTTTGCGGCAATAACGGTACCCGCAGCAATCAGCACCGCCAGCAGCGCATCGGCTAGGGTGATCGGCAGTGGGTCACTACCGTTCAAGTCCGTTGTAATCGTCCACAGGGTGATGTCGTTAAACAGTTGTAGGGCGGGAATAACATCGGCCCACAGAAACGTAAGGCCGGTCAGGGCTAGCACGGAAACCATAACCCGGAGCAGGGAAGAGCTCTGCTGGCTGATGTCTGCAAGGTCCATTTCTGGCATATCCGGGGTCAGGGGAAGAGCCTCGCCGGGTGCGTCTTCCATTCCTCTTTTAGCCTCCGCTATTTTGTGTTCGGCCGCGCGCTGTTCTTTTAGGCGTTCAAGGGTGATTCTGCGTTCACGCACGGAAAGCGCTCTTAAACCGAGATAGTAAAGCAGTGCATTAAACGCCAGCCAGCAGATAGAGATGAACAGGCTGCGTTCGAGCTGAAGTGCGGTGTAGTGGTAGCCCACCAGCGATGCCATGGCCAACGCGAGCGGTGTAGCAACGGCGATGAAATGGAGGAAATACAAAAACCGGCTGTGGGGTTTGTGCGCTCTTACGGAGGCCATAATGCGCTGAGCGAATACTGCCAGCACAACAGATACCACCGTAAACAGCAGGCGGCCGAGGCTGTCATCAAACTGTGCGCCTTCGGGAGTTGAGCTGTAAGCGGTGGTCACAATGGCAACGGGTATAACAAACGCCATAAGAATGGGAAGTGCCTGGCGAATTGCCTGCAGGGAGCTGGTGTTCCAGTGGAAGTGGCTTTCTCCAAGCCCCTGTTTACGGGCAACGTTACGAATAAACGCCAGCGAGAACATAATAAAAGCGGCCGCAGTAAAGCCTTTGGACAACGCTGAAAAGAACGCGGTGCCTTCCATAAGTACAAGCGCCGCCAGGGAGAATACAAAAACGCCAGGCAGCGCCAGCAGAACGCTGTTCATCAGCGCCAACAGTGTAGAGGCTGTACGGTCGTGCCCTACATTGCCAATAAACTGGCTGTTGGCGGCCAGGTTATCTATGATCGCATGTCGTTTGAAGGTCAGTACGATGAGCAGTAACACGATCAGCCCAATGCGGCCGGCACGTTCAGCCAGCGACGTAGAAATGGCTTCTTTCAACGGGGCATATTTGAGCTCTGAGTGCAGCCACTGTATTGCCTGATAAAGCTCACTGAAGGTTTCGATGCCCACTCGCGAGGCACTCGGAAGCCAGAACAGCCTTTGCTGCAAAAGCGTCTGGTATTCCAGCACCTGGTCCTGAAGTGCTGTCACGGTGCCGTAATAATCATTCAGAACGTCGATATGCTCGGTAACCGATTTGTGGAGTGCTCGCAGTAAGTCCGATCGGCGGCTGCGCAGTTGGCCACGAACATCGTCGCCGGGCCCGGTAATGGCCTCGAACTCCTCAAGCTTGAGTTGTTCCTCCCGTGCCGCGGAGAGTTTGTCTTGTATGCCTTCAATCAGGTCGCTGGCAACACTCTGCCGCTGAAGCCTTTCAAGCCGCTGTTTTAAAAGGCTGGCATAGTTAGATGTCAGGTTCAGCCCTGCGGTTTCAAGCCTCAGTTCGAAGCTTTCGTATTCGTCTTGCAGGCGGCTGAGTAAAGATTCGGCATAAATCAGCCGTTGGCGGCTGGATGCGACGGCAATGCGGCGCTGTTCCAGCGAGAGGCCCAACGCCCGGACTTGCTGCTGAATGTCGGCGTTAACGGCGTCGGGTAGTTCAATCTCGGGAGTTGCATCTGAGCCGGTCTGCAGCTGAGGTTGTACGGCCGGGCGGGCTTGTTCTGGCTTCTGAGGCGCATCTTCCGCTTGCTTTGAGGCTGGCTCAGGGGCTTTTTCGGCGTCTGCGGCAAGAACGGATGACGTCGAAAAGCAGAGCAGAAAAATCCCGGCCAGCCATGCTGTCAAAAATGCGTGTCGGGAAAAGCGTTGCTTCATGGACGTTCGATCCTCGCGTTATAAGGCAGGGGACAGATTTCAAATCTGTCCCCTGTTTGGCAAAGTTGAGCATGGAAAGGTACAGCATAGGCGGGCAGGATATAAATAACTCTATTCCATTTAAAATTGTAGCCTACTGACTCTGACTCTTGTTTTTTGTATCGCTTTTATCGTGCTGGCAACGCCATTGCCGTTATCGCGGAACCCGCACTGGAGCGTTCGTGGGTTCGATTTTCCGCGGTTGCAGATCGCCGTGGCGGCATTGCTCGTTATTGTTTTTCAGCCGGCGCTTCTAGACTGGAGCAGCATCTTTAGCTGGCTGCTGCCACAGGGCTGTGCCTGGCCAGCCAGTTATGGCGGGTTTCGCCGTATACGCCGCTGTGGCGTAAAGCCAGCGGGCTGCGGGATCCGCGGGTTGGCCGAGCATGTTCAGTACGTTCCACGCGAAATACCCTTTCATGCGCTGGCTGTTAGACCACCTCTTTCACAGTGAGCATTTAACGGTGAAAGACATTCGTCGTTTGCCATACATTGGGTCTGATTATTTCCTGCTGCTGAGGAAGGCGTTAGCAAGCAGGATGTGCCAGAGCCGGGCAAGTAGGGCCCTGTTCAAGGAACGCCCCCGTTATTGATGGCCGCCGTTATACGATCTTGTAACCTCGCCGTTGGCGCTTTGTCGGTGTGTTAACTTCTGTGGATTGCTTTCGGTCGGATTGATCGGGCGATGGTTCTAAAACGCAATTCCACCTGAAGGAGGCATAGCGATGTCAGATTCAAACCAGACAATCAATCCGGCAACGGAAGAAGTGATTGAAACCTATTCTTTGATATCCCGGGAAGAGGCCGAAGGCATTGTCGATCAGTGCCACGAGGCCTTTCTGGGCTGGCGGGAAACGCGGCTTTTGGATCGCGCGAATGTGCTGCGCAAAACCGCTGAACTGATTCGCGAGCGTAAGAACGAGTACGCAGCGCTGATGACCCGTGAAATGGGTAAAACCCTGGCGCAGGGCAAGCAGGAATGCGATTTATGTGCGGCCATTTGTGAGTACACCGCAGATCAGGGCGCGCAGGTATTGGCTGACGAAACCCGCGACATTGACGGTGGCCGCGGCTTGGTGACCTATCAGCCCCAGGGCGTCATTTACGGCATTCAGCCGTGGAATTTCCCGCTGTATCAGGTTATCCGTTACAGCGCCGCTAACCTGATGGCCGGTAATACCGTACTGCTGAAGCACGCAGCCAACGTGTGGGGTATGGCCGTTGAGGTTGAGCAGCTGTATCGCGATGCCGGCTTGCCCCAAAACGCCTTTCGCACGCTGCTGATCAGCCATGACGTGTCGGACGCGGTGATCGAACACAAACGTGTTCGCGGCGTTACGCTAACGGGCAGCCCGGGTGCGGGCCGCGTTGTTGCCGAAAAAGCGGGCAAAGCGTTAAAGAAAACAGTGATGGAGTTGGGCAGTAACGATGCCTATTTGGTGCTGGCCGATGCCGACATTGAAAAGGCCGTGAAGTTTTCTGTGCAGGGCCGGGTGTATAACGCCGGCCAAACCTGTGTTGCCGCCAAACGTTTTATTATTGAAGATGCGGTTTACGATCAGTTCCGTGATGCTTACGTTGCCGCGATGAAAAACATTACATTTGGTGACCCGACTGACCCGCAAACCGATATCGGCCCCATGGCACGAAAGGATCTGCGGGATGGACTGCACGATCAGGTGCGCAAGTCGATTGACGCCGGTGCCACCTGCCTGCTGGGTGGCGAAATTCCAGAGGGTAAGGGCTACTATTACCCTCCCACAGTCTTGGAAAATGTCACCCCAGGCCAGCCCGCTTACGACGCCGAGCTGTTCGGCCCCGTGGCCGCGCTGATTCGGGTAAAAGACAAAACCGAAGCGATCGCGGTTGCCAACGATTCTGTGTATGGCCTGGGTGGTGGTATTTTTTCTGCAGATGAAGCAGAAGCGATCCGCATTGCCCGTGACGAACTGGACACCGGTATGGTGAACATTAATGGCTACAACCTGGCGCTGCCAAACATGCCCTTTGGCGGGGTAAAAGAAAGCGGCTATGGCCGTGAGCATGGTGGTTTTGGCATGATTGAGTTCGTGAATGTGAAAGGCGTTATGATCAGTGATGGTTGATTGAAGTGAATCGCCGTAAGCCTTAACAAAAAAGGGGGGACAGATTTAAAATCTGTCCCCCCTTTTTTGCTCTCTCTGCATCTGAAGCCTCCCCCCCAGTGTGACCTTGGTCACAGCAGGGCATGGCTCAATTAGACGGGTCAGCACTTAAGTTGTATGTTGCGCTGCGCTACAGTTACAGTGAGAAAGATTTCGACTTTTCAATATTTCCAAGCTTGGTTTAGTAAAAAAGTCGCTCACGGATGCCGGCATGGCAACATTTCACAAGCAGCGCGAAAGGCAGAATTATGCTGGAAGTGGGTGGCAAATAAGCTGCTGGGCTTAATTTCCCCTAAAGTTTTTCAGAAATTTTACGATAAGCGTATAGGTCGTCAATAAATCCAGTTTCTAGGCGATCTGCGTCTACTTTTTGAGGACGAAGCATGGAAAACATGAGATTACGCACCAAATTATTCTTGGTAAACGGGCTAATCTTATTGTTTTTAATTGTCATATCGACAATCGCTTATATGGGCATTAAGTCTTTGCTCTATAACTTTAACTGGGTAGACCACACTCATAAGGTGTTGGCCAAAGCTTCTTCTATTGAATCAGCGGCTGTCGATATGCAAACGGGTATGCGAGGGTTTTTGTTGACGGGACAAGAACCGTTTCTCGAGCCTTACAAGTTAGGTGAAAAACGGATAAACGCATTAATTGATGAGCTGTCAGTAACGGTTAAAAAAGACCCTCCGCAAGTACTGTTGTTGTCTGAAATCAGAGAGACCGTTGCAACATGGAAGCGAGAAATTGGTGAGCCGAACATTGCTCTGCGTCGGCAGGTGGGCGTTATAAGAACTCTCTATGACGTCGCGAACGTAGTAGGGCAGGCAAAAGGCAAGGAGCATTTTGATAAATTTCGAAAACAAGTTGCTACGTTCAAAGAAAGAGAAGAGTCACTTATGGTGACACGAATGAACTCTTTGGATTCCGATTCGGCTTTTGTGATTAATATAACGGTGTTTGGCACACTGATTGCGATTATTTGCGGTTTTGCTTTGGCTGCATTTTTTGCGAAAAGCATCATGCGCCAACTAGGCGGAGAGCCGGCATACATCGAAAAAATCGCAACGAATGTAGCGGCAGGTGATTTGCAAGCCAACGCTGAGGCAATGTCGCGCAAGGGTTCAATTGGGGTTTTTGCGACTTTACAGAATATGGCTGAAAACCTGCAGGAAAAAGCCGAAGTATTAGAGCGCATTGCGCAAGGAGATCTAACCGTTGAGGTTTCCTTAGCGTCGGAGCGTGATGTACTAGGCCGTTCGATGCAGAAAATGGTGGCTAACCTAAATGAGTTTTTTGGAAAGGTTCAGGAAGCGAGCAATGCGATTTCTGCGGGGAGTGGTCAGTTATCGGGGGCCAGTAAAAAAGTTGCTGATGGTGCAAATAAACAAGCGTCGAATTTAGAGAGTATTTCATCGTCGTTATTTGAACTAACGTCTCAAACTAATGAAAATGCCGATAGCGCTTTGCAAGCTCAGAAGTTAACAGCCAATGCACAGCAAGCAGCGCAAGCAGGCAGTAAAGAAATGGCGCGTATGATGGTAGCGATGGAAGAAATTAACAGTTCAAGCAAAAATGTTGAGTCTTTTATTAAAACAATTGATGAAATTGCATCCCAAACAAATTTGTTGGCTTTAAACGCCGCGATTGAAGCGGCTCGAGCAGGAGAGCAAGGGCGTGGTTTTGCGGTGGTTGCTGACGAAGTAAGAAGTTTGGCTAGACGAAGTGCGAATACGGCCCAAGAGACGTCCGCATTGATTGAGAAATCGACTGAAAAAGCTAAAAACGGTATCGATATTGCGGGCCAAACAACGGAGTCATTAAAAAATATATTCGCTAACGTGAACGAAGCATCCAACCTGGTGGCCCAAATAGCTCACGCCTGCAGTGAACAAGCGAAGGCTGCCGAATACATTACCGAAAGCGTTACGGGAATCGAAACGATTACTCAAGCGAGTAACCATACCGCAAAAGAAACGGCCAATACGGCGCTAAAACTGAACGAGCAGGCGGAGTTGCTGGACACTATTCTGAAAAAGTTTCAAATTAAAGCGTGAACGGCGCTGGGTGAGCTGATGGCCCTGAAAGTGCATTCAACTTGGGCAGTTCTCGGTTTAGCCCCAAGGGTGGGACGCTTTATGTTTCAATTCAGGCGTAGGTGGTCAAATTTTAATCTACTATTTCAATCGCCGCTGATCTGGCGGAATCGGAAGTGTCGTATATACTCTTATACGCGACAACAACAACGACAATAACAGGTGGTGCTCATGCTTCTTTCACACGCTTTTGGATTATTCACGAAACCGGGCGCCGAATGGGCTGCCATTCGTAACGAGCACGAAACGCCCGGCCGGCTTTACGTTGCCTACGTCGTGATTCTGGCGGCGATAGCACCGATTTGTGCTTATATATCAACAGCTATTTTTGGTTGGAAAGTGGGCAGCGAAAGAATTGTTAAGCTGACCGAAATCAGCGCGGCCCAACTCAGTGTGCTAACGTATGTTGCCATGTTGGTGGGCGTTTTTGCACTGGGTTATGCCGTGAACTGGATGGCTAAAACCTACGGGGCTAAAGAAGAGATAACGCCGTCTAACGGCATTGCACTGGCGGCTTATTCCTGCACGCCGATGTTTCTGGCAGGCTTCGCTCTGCTGTACCCGGTGCCCTGGTTCAATGCGATGGTATTTTTGGCGGCCGCCTGCTACGGCGCATGGTTGATGTACGACGGGCTTCCCATCGTGATGGGTATTGATCAGGACAGAGCCGTATTTTATGGCGGCGCCCTGCTAACAGTGGCTCTCGTTATTCTGGTCGCCACCCGTGTGGGTTCCGTTATTATCTGGAATTTTGTTGCGTCCCCTGTTTTTGTCGGGTAATACGACTCGCTATTAAGTGAGTTTGTCATGATTGCACTGAGCCTCGAAACTGGTAGTTTCGGGGCTCAGTGCGTTAAGGTTCCGCCCTTTGCCCGCGCTTATCGCGATCGCCATCGGATTCGCGATCTGGTTTATCCCCACGCCGGAAGGCGTTTCTGCCCAAGGCTGGCTAATGTTGGCTATTTTTGTGGCAACCATTGCCGCGATTATTAGCAAGGCTATGCCCATCGGTGCCATTTCCATTGTCGCGATTACCGTAGTTGCCGTAAGCGGCGTCACCAGCGATAACCCTGGCACCGCCACTCGTGATGCACTGGGCAGCTTTAATAACTCGTTGATTTGACTGATAGCCGTGGCCATTATGTTTTTCCGCGACGGCGCCCAACCCGCTGACGGTCAAGCTGATTGCCGACGCTACCGGGTCGGCCATTACTCGAAGCTGGACAACCTGGGCCTTGGCCATGTTACTGCCGGGCCTGGTTGCCATCGCGCTGATGCCGCTGGTGATTTATCTGATGTATCCACCAGAGATCAAAGCCACTCCCAACGCGGTCGATTTCGTCCGTGAACGCCTGGGAAAACTGGGCAAGTTGAGCCGCGATGAGGGCATTATGCTGGACGTATTTGTCGTGCTGTTGCTGCTGTGGGCCGGTGTGCCGGCGTGGATTTTTGGGGATACGTTCAAACTGAATTCGACCACCACCGCTTTTGTCGGCTTGTCGATTCTTCCGGTCACCGGTGTACTGAACTGGAAAGACGTACTCGGCGAGAAAAGCGCCTGGGATACGCTGGTTTGGTTTGGCGCGCTGGTGATGATGGCCAACCCAGCTTAACGAGTTGGGGGGTGATTGAGTGGTTTTCTGGCGCGATTCAGGATTGCATTGTTAGTACTGGCCTTCCCTGAGCTGCTCTTTTACGAATTTAGTTTCTCAGTCTTCCCGGGTATTGCTCGTCGTAGCCTTTGCTTTCAACCCGACGGGACGATATGCCCTGATTTTCCAGCGCGTTGCGTACCGATTCGGCACTTTGCAGATCGGCACCCGGGCGTTCACCGGAGCTGGCACAGCCGCCCAGAGCGATTGCGAGGCCCGCTAGCAATGCAACTTTGCCTGAGCGAATTGTTATTGAGCTATGTTTTCTCATGCGTAATCTCCTATCAAGGAAATGCAAAGGATGCAGAATTAAAGCGATGCGCATCTAATTGAACCTTGGCAGCCGATTGGCGATACAACATGACTGATTGGCAACAATGGTGGCGCTGGGTAGTGTGTAGGCTGCTGACTTGGAATTGATCGAAAAGAGGGGAGATACGCGCAGTTATGACTTCGTTATGGACGACCATTGTATTGGCTACGGCAGCTGGCGCAGCGATTCCGATAGGCGCTTTGCTAGGCAGAATTGAACATATTGGCCCCAGTTGGCTAGACAGCGAGTTCCGCCACGCTGTGATTGCATTTGGTGGCGGTGCATTACTGTCGGCGGTAGCGCTGGTGCTGGTGCCAGAAAGTGTTGACCTGCTAAGTGGCTGGTGGGTTGCGCTCGCCATGATTATGGGCGGGCTGGGATTTGGCTTGCTGGATGTGTTGCTGGCGAAGGCTCAGGGCTCGGTGTCGCAGTTGATCGCGATGCTGGCGGATTTCATACCGGAAGCGCTGGCGCTGGGGGCTATGTTTGCGGTGGGCGGGCAGGGTGGCATGCTGCTGGCGCTGTTGATTGCGGTGCAGAATTTACCGGAAGGCTTCAATGCCTATCGTGAGATGACCGCGGCGGAAAATCCGCTCACCATTCATCGCAGCCGCAAAGCCCAGGGTGTCGAAGGTAAAAAGGTGTTGCTAATATTCTGCTGTCTGGTGCCTTTGGGGCCGGCGGCAGGTGTTGTCGGGCACGTCTGGCTGGCACAATACGATGAGGTTCTGGACTTTATTATGCTGTTTGCGTCTGGCGGTATTTTGTATCTGGTGTTTCAGGACATTGCTCCGCAGGCAAAGTTAGAAAAACACTGGCTGCCGCCGATGGGCGCAGTTCTAGGGTTTTTGTTCGGTGTGTTGGGCCAATTGGCGGTAGGTTGAGAAAAGCCCGGTCAGCAAAGGAGCTGACCGGGCTTTTTTATTCAGGTTTTAACCACTTGGTAGGCAGTATTTACTTGGCTGCTGCCCGTGCGGTTTTAAGCCAGCTGTTATAAATGTCTTGGTTGGCTTCGATCCACTGGTCGGTGTGACGCGCTATGTCTTCATCGGTGTCTTGGCCGTTACGCATCGCCAGATTTTGCGCGGAGATGTGCTCGCCGGATATGTTCATGGCCTGGAACAGCGCTTTGGCGGCCGGATTGTTATCGGTGAATGTTTTGTTGGCCACAATGCGCTGGGTATTAACACGGAAGCCGTAGTTGGAACCGTCTGGCAATTTGGTGTTGACTTCATTACCGCCTTCGCCCGGCAGGGAAGAGAAGGGCACTTCCATCCACACCACATCTTTACTTGGCTTCATCACCGCGCTCACCCAGTAGGGCACCCAGCTGTAATACAGCACCGGTTCGCCTTTGTTGAACCGGGCAATGGTGCTGGCCATCAGAGCCGAGTGGGGCCCCTGGTTGTGATCAACGGTATCTCGCAGACCATAGGCATCCATGTGGTGCTCAATGATCTGTTCGCAGCCCCAGCCCTTAGGGCAGCCGGTCAAGTCGGCTTTGCCGTTGCCATTGGTGTCGAACAGTTTGGCGATTTCCGGGTCTTTTAGCTGAGCGATGTTGGTAATGCTGTACTCGTCTGCGGTTTTCTTGTCGATGAGATAACCGCTCAAAGCGCCTCCGGAATACACGTTAGAACGGAACAGCTTGTCGCCGCCGCCGGCCTTTTCATAGAAATCCGTGTGCATGGGGTACCAGTGGTCGGCTATAAAGGTGCCATCGCCGTTAGCAATCGCAACGTGGGCTGCCGGGTATTCCAATTCGCGGATTTTTTCCACGTTGAATCCCAGGTCTGTTAGCGCGCGGCTGATCAGCAGCGTTTGAAAGGTTACTTCGGCAATGGAGCTTTTCACGGGAATAACGGTTACGCCTTCACCCGGCGTGTCATTAGCTTGAACGCTTAAGCTGGAGGCTAATGCTACGGCCAGCAAGCCTTGTCCGGCTTTCTTCATCCATGATGAGTTCATGTTGCTTTCCTGTTCAATAGTATTGTCTTCATAGTTTACAGGTTGGCTTCCGCAAATTCCGCCAATGCCGAACGGGGCACGCCTTGCAGGTGTATGTGGCCACCGTGGCGAAACGTTTTGAAGCGTTCGGTCATGTAGGTCAGGCCAGAGCTCAGAGCGCTCAGGTAAGGGGTGTCAATCTGCGCCAGATTACCCAGGCAGATCACCTTGGAGCCGTTACCGGCGCGGGTGATGATGGTTTTAATCTGGTGCGGGGTCAGGTTCTGGGATTCGTCAATAATGATCAGGCTGTGCTGGAAGCTGCGGCCCCGAATGTAGTTCAGGGATTTAAAGTGCAGGGGCACTTTGCTGAGAATGTAATCCACGCTGGCGGTCATGTTCTCGTCGTCTTCGTGCAGCGCCTCCAGGTTGTCCACAATGGCGCCGAGCCAGGGTTCCATTTTTTCCGCTTCGGTGCCGGGCAGAAAACCGATGTCTTCGTCTAACCCTTGGGTGCTGCGGGTAGCAATAATACGTTTGTAGAGTTTGCTGGCCACGGTCAGCTCAATGCAGGCCGCCAGCGCAAGAATGGTTTTTCCAGAGCCCGCGGCGCCGGTCAGATTCACCAAGTGAATGTCTGGGTCTAGCAGCAGGTTCAGGGCAATGGCTTGATAGATATCGCGGGGAATCAGCCCCCAGACTTCTTCGTTCATCAGGTCGTGCTGGTGCAGGTCGCGAATGACAAGGTAGTCGTCGCCCAGTTCGCACACTTTGCCCACAAAGCCCTGCTGGTCCAGCACAAACTCGTTGATGTTCAGCCGCGCCAGTTCGCCTTCGCGCTTGAATCTGTGCTCGGTGGCGCCATCGCGTTGCTTGGTTTCCACTTTGCTGATGGTGTCCCAGAACGAACCGGGGAACTCGATATAGCCCCGGGGCAGCAGGCCTATGTCGTCTACCAGTTGGTCGTTGTGGTAAGCCTGGGCTTCTACGCCAAAGCCGCGGGCTTTCAGCCGCATGTTGATGTCGTTGCTAACCAGAATGATGTCGCGGTTGGTGTGGTGTTTCTGCAGGGCGGCCAGGCTGTTGATAATTTTGTTATCGTTCAAGTGCTCGGGCAGGGCGTGGCCGCTTACCGTTTCCGAACTCATCAGGATCGACAGAGTTCCCATGGGCTCTGCTTTTTCGCCCCGTGCAATAGGCACACCGCTTTCAATCTGCTTCGGGCTGGCGTCGCCTAACAGCCGGTCGATGGTGCGAATGGCCTGGCGACAATCGGCCGCTACCGTCTGCTTGCCCAATTTCAGGCTGTCGAGTTCTTCCAGCACGGTCATCGGAATGATGACCTGGTGCTCTTCAAAATTCAGCAGGGCGTTAGGGTCGTGAATCAGAACATTGGTGTCTAGTACGTACATCTTGAGTCGGTCTTGCGATGCTGCGGGCATAAGGGGCAGTACCTCTACAACGGGCGAATCGGATGGCGGATACGGGCTGGCCGGTTCAGTCTTGCATCGCGCAGCGCTGGGTCATATCGCGGTCGGCAATGATCTTAAGAAGATCATAAGTGGTTATGATTCCGGTAATTTTTCCACCAAGGGTGACAAATATACGGTGCAGATGCTCGGCCATCATGGTTTTGGCAATTTCGCGTACCGGCGTGTCTTCGTCAACAGATAGCAGAATGGGGGTCATTATGTCTCTGACCTCCACCGGCAGTTTGCCCATACCCTCGTAAATAACCATGCGCAAGCGACGGGCCTCGCGGGCTTCGTCTTCCGTCAACCGGGCCTCCGTTTCCGGGCGGCTGGCGTTCCAGCGAAATTCGGTAATATCTTTCAGGGTAACAATGCCGATGATGTCGCCGCTATCGTCGGTAACCGGGCTACCAGCGATTTCGTTGTCGGTCAGAAAGCGTGCCAGCCTGTCCATCGTCCAAGACTGGGGCACCGCTTTGATACTCGGGGTCATTATCTCGCGTGCAAGCAACAGCATGGTTCAGGCAGCCTATTTTTAAAAGTGGGTAAAAGCTTAGCCCGAACCCTTGCCGGCGTCACTTCTCGGGCAGCGTTACGTTCAGTTCAAGCACCGAACAAGTGTCGGTGCGGTCTATCTCTACTTGTACCATGTCATCGCTGATGTCCACATACTTGCGGATAACCGCCAGCAGTTCCTGCTGCAGCGCCGGCAGGTAATCCGGTTGTTTGCGGTGGCCCCGCTCGTGGGCCACAATGATTTGAAGCCGCTCCTTGGCAACATTGGCGGTATTGGTTTTTTTGCTCCTGAAATAGTCCAGAAAACTCATTTGCTAGCCTCCCTTGAACATCCGTGAAAAGAAGCCCTTCTTCTGGGCTGTCATAAAACGGTGTTCCCGTTCTTCTCCTAGCAGGCGCGCCACGGCATCATCATAAGCCTGGCCAGCGTCGCTTTCGGTCTCTAAAATAACCGGAAGGCCTTGGTTAGAGGAGTTCAGCACTATTTGGCTTTCGGGAATAACACCCATCAGCGGTATCGCCAGAATTTCTTCTATGTCGGCCACCGACAGCATCTCGCCACGCTCTACCCGTACTGGGTTGTAACGGGTAACCAAGAGGTGTTCTTTTACCGGATCCTGGCCCTTTTCGGCGCGGCGCGACTTGCTTTGCAGAATGCCCAGAATGCGATCAGAGTCGCGCACGGAGGACACTTCCGGGTTGGTGACTACAATGGCTTCATCAGCAAAGTACAGGGCCATCTGGGCACCGTGCTCAATACCGGCTGGCGAGTCACAAATGATGTAATCAAAGGTTTGTGCCAGCTCGTTGATGACCCTTTCTACGCCTTCTTTGGTCAGCGCTTCTTTTTCCCGGGTTTGCGAGGCCGGCAGGATGAACAGGGTGTTTACCCGCTTGTCGCGGATCAGTGCCTGGTTCAGTGAAGCTTCGCCTTGAATGACGTTAACGAAGTCGTACACCACCCGGCGCTCGCAGTTCATGATCAGGTCCAGATTACGCAGGCCAACGTCAAAATCTATGACCACGGTTTTGTGGCCACGTTTGGCTATGCCGGTGCTGATCGAAGCGCTGGTGGTGGTTTTGCCAACGCCGCCTTTTCCTGAGGTTACTACAATAATTCTAGCCAAAATTTAGTTCTCGCATTGCGATGTCGTGGTTGTCGAGGCCTAGTAAACCGGTTACTGCTGGCAAATTTAAGCTTGATCAGGCCTTTTCCAGTGGCGTTACCACCATCAGATCGTCCCTGAGCTGAAGTTGCACAGCGCTTTTCCAGCCGCTGCCCTGCAAGTCTTCAGATATCTTATAATGTCCGGCGATAGACACAAGCTCTGCTTCTAATAACTGGCAAAAAATACGCGCATTTTTGTCGCCGTTTACACCCGCTAGTGCGCGACCGCGCAGCGGGCCATAGACATGAATACTGCCCGCTGCCATCACTTCAGCACCGGGCTGCACCGGCGCCAGAATCACCAGGTCACCCTCTGCCGCACAAACCTGCTGACCTGAACGTACTGGCTGGCTGATGATTCTGGCGGGCACCGCCACCGCTGGCGCAGGTATTGGTTTCGCGATGGGTTCGGGGGTAGGCGCCTCGGTGGTCGGCTCGCTGGCGTGATCTTTATCGCGCGCGTTGGTGCCGGGTATTAATGCCAGCGACGCACCGCGGGCCATGCGGCGGTGGTTTTCACTGCCACCACGCACGCCCACTACATGAATATTGTGGCGCCGGCAGGTGCCAATAATGCTGAAAAAATCCAGATCACTGTCCATGCCTTCGTACTTTTCAAGACTTATAATCAGTGGGACGTCTTTGAAAAAGCCGGGCGCCTGGCTGATTTTGTCCCGCAGCGTGGCTTCAAACTCTTTGCTCTCGAAATGATAAAGCTCCAGAGCTGTCATCGACACACTGGCGCTTTTCAGCTGAAAGCCCTGTTTAGCGCCGGTGGTTGGGGTGTCGGTCATTAATGGTGATCCTGCTTTGGGCCGCTCTGATAGCGTTGTTTCCATTCATCGTAGGGCATGCCGTAAATGGCTTCGCGCGCTTGGGGGTCAGTCATACTTACACCCTGCTCCTGTGCTGCGGCAAGATACCATTTTGACAGACAGTTGCGACAAAAATCGGCCAGGTTCATCAGGTCTATATTCTGCACCTCGGTATGTTCACGCAAGTGACTAACAAGGCGACGAAAAGCGGCCGCCTCCAGTTCGGTGCGCTGGGCGTCTGAAATGGTTTGGCTCATGATATAGATGGCCTTTTGTGATGTAAGAAAGATGGATAGAAAGTCATGCAATACGGCTTTGTAAGAGGCTTGCCATGGACAATCCTGACATTCTGAGCAACTGGAGGTAAGATGCAAGGCTGTATGCATATACAGCGCGTGTGGTTAAGTGGGGTTTTATGTCTCAACGCAAGATAATTCACGTAGATTGCGATTGCTTCTACGCCGCCGTGGAAATGCGTGATGACCCTTCCTTGCGGAATGTTCCTCTGGCGGTGGGCGGGCAGGGTGGGCGCGGCGTAGTAACCACCTGCAACTACCAGGCCCGCGCTTACGGCGTGCGTTCGGCCATGCCGGGCGGCGAGGCTCGGCGCCTGTGCCCGGACCTAGTGACCGTGCCGGTGGATATGCCGCGTTACCGGGCGGTGTCGCAGCAGGTGATGGCCATATTGCGCGAGGTGACCGATTTGGTAGAGCCGCTGTCGCTGGATGAAGCTTTTTTGGATGTGTCTGACGTTACTGAACACCAGGGCAGCGCCACGCTGATTGCCCGCCACCTGCGCGAGCGGGTGAAGCAGCAAACGGGCATTGTTATTTCCGCCGGGGTGGCGCCCAATAAATTTTTGGCCAAAATTGCCAGCGATTGGGAAAAACCCGACGGCTTGTTCGTGATTCGGCCGCAGGACATTGCCGGGTTTGTGGCCAAACTGCCGGTGCAAAAGTTGTTTGGTGTGGGCCAGGTAACAGCAGGCAAGCTCCACTCCATGGGAGCCCAAACCTGTGGTGACCTTCAGCAGCTGGGCGCGGAAATTCTAATAGAGCGTTTTGGCAAACAGGGTTACCGCCTGCACGAAATGGCCCACGGCCGCGACGAACGCCCGGTGGTGGTGTCGCGCACCGCTAAATCCCTGAGTGTTGAGCGCACCTTTGCGCAGGATTTGCCAGACAAAGCCGCTTGTGACGCCGTACTAGTGGACCTTCTGGATGACTTACACGCGCGCCTTGCCCGCAAGGCAGAGCAAAAGCCCTTACACAAACTGTTTGTAAAAATCCGTTATAGCGATTTTTCCACGCACACCTTGGAACGGGTGCGTGAATCCGCGGCGCTGCCCGTTATTGCAGACTACCAACAATTGTTGAATGAACTGATGACCAACACTCGGCGGCCGGTGCGGCTGCTGGGAATGGGAGTAAGGTTTCGGAATGATGAGGCACCGGTCACACAACTGCGGCTGTTTGACTGATCAGGCAATAAACGATGCGACAATGTGCGTTGAAACACAGCGCGGATGTTGAAGTGTATTAGACTTAGGCTTATCCAGTTTGTATAATTTTAAGTCAGCTAAATAATCGTTGCCCATTATGATTCTTCGACTATTTTTCATATTGCTCGTTATCAATATTGCCATCTTTGCGGCCGGTGCAGATGCGTCTGAGCAAATAGGCAGTAGTGATCGTGGCACGGTGAAAGAATCTGTCACTATGGCCGATGTAAAACAGCTGCAAGCTGTCATGGCGGGGCGGAGTTACGCCACCATTGACCAAACGGAAGGCAGTGCCGATATTCTGGCCGAAGTGGGCTCACGTCTGCTGACCCTGTCGTTGACCCGCCGCGACACTTCCCGCCGCTATGCCTACGAAACGATGCGGGCCGACCACGGCTTTTCCCTGATTGACGAAGGCGCCTGCCTGAATCTGAAGTGGACCTTCTGAAGTGGACCTTCTGAAACCGCTGAATCAGCCTGGCGGGACACCCGATTACTGATCTGACGCATTGTTTGGCCGTGCTGCCCATGTGATGATTCTGCTAACAGAATTCACTATGGGTTAACGGGAACCGGAAAATGGCCGAAGATTGCACGATGCGAATGGACGACGCAGACGCCTGTGTTGAAGATGTAATCCGCCGTGTTGGCAACAAGATTACTCTTGGTTTGCCTCTGGGTTTGGGCAAGCCCCTGCGCTTTGTAAATGCGCTCTATCGGCGCGCCAAGCGCGACCCCCAAATCGAACTGCACATTTTCACGGCCTTGTCGCTGGTGAAACCCAGTGGCCGTTCGGCCCTGGAAAAGCGCTTCCTCGAACCTTTTTCAGAGCGCTTGTACGGCGCGATCCCGGATCTGGAATACGCTCTGGATTTGCGGGCCAACAAACTGCCGTCGAATGTGAAAGTGTCGGAGTTCTTTTTCAAGGCCGGCAGTTTTATGCACAATTCGTCGCAGCAGCGCCACTATATCAGCCTGAACTACACTCATGCGGTGCGCGATTTGATGGCTATGGGTATCAACGTGGTGGCTCAAATGGTGGCGCCAGGTGATCAAAACGGTGAGCCGGGTCAGGTGAGCCTGAGCTGCAATCCGGACCTGACCCTGGACATTATCCCGCTTTTGCGTGCGCGCCAGCGCGAAGAGGGCGTGCCCACCGTATTGGTGGGTGAGCTGAACCGGCATTTGCCCTGGCTAGGCCGTGATGCCCAAATGGCCGAAGCCGATATAGACGTGGTTTTGGCGCAACCGCAAAGCGATTACCCGATGTTTCCGGCGCCACAAATGGCCATCAGCCCGCCGGACCATCTGATTGGTTTCTATGCCAGCACCTTGGTAAAAGACGGTGGCACGTTGCAGGTGGGTATCGGTTCCCTGGGGGATGCACTGATCAACAGCACCCTTTTGCGCCACCGCCATAACGACGCCTGGAAGCGCTTATATCAGCACCTGGACATCGCCGCCCGCTATCCGGCTGTCGATGGTATTGGGGGCACCGGCACGTTTGACCAGGGCCTTTACGGTTGCAGCGAAATGATCATTGACGGCTTTATGCACCTGGTGGAAGCCGGGGTGTTAAAGCGTGAAGTGTTTGCTCACCAAGGGCTGCAGGAGTTGCTGAACCGCGGTGACATTAGCGCGCAGATCAACCTGAATACACTTGATGTGTTATTGCGTGAACACATCATTGCCTCGCCGCTGAGGCCGCAGGATCTGGAGTTCCTGCAGCGATTCGGGATTGTGCATTCTGAACTGTGTTTGCAGGATGGCCAGCTTAGCCTGCAGCAGCGCACGGTGTCTGCCGACATCAACCACCCCGACACCCGCCGACTGCTGCAAGACGGCGGCTTGGGCGACAAGCTGAGCGAAGGCGTGGTGATGCACGGCGGCTTCTACATTGGCCCCGAATCTTTCTATCAGGCACTGCGTGACCTGTCGCCGCAGCAGCGCCAGCGCATCTGCATGACCAGCGTGAACTACATCAATGACCTGTACGACCACCGCTTTGGCAATCAGGCGTTGAAAGCCGCCCAGCGCCAGCACGGTCGCTTTATAAACACCACCATGATGCACACCCTGGCGGGCGCGGCGGTGTCTGACGGCCTGGAAGACGGCCGCGTGGTCAGCGGCGTAGGCGGTCAGTACAACTTTGTGGCCATGGGTATGGAATTAGCGGGTGCGCGTTCCATTTTGTGTTTACGCGGCACTCGCAAAGCGGCTGGCAAAGTATTGTCGAATATTGTGTTCAGCTACGGCCATTGCACCATACCTCGCCACCTGCGGGACATTGTGATCACCGAATATGGCATTGCCGATTTGCGGGGCCAGTCTGACGAGCAGGTATACCTGCGGATGATCGCGATTGCCGACGCCCGCTTCCAGGCCGGCCTTTTGCAGCAGGCGAAAAAGGCAGGCAAGGTGGCGAAGAGTTTCAAACCGCCAAAAGCTTGGGCCGATAATACGCCGGCACACATCCACAAAGCCTTGGCAGCGGTGCCGGGCAACAACCGTTTTCCAGCGTTTCCCTTTGGCTGTGACTTTACCGCTGAAGAGTTGGCGATTGCTAAAGCACTGAAACGGATACAGGCTGAAACTGCCACAGGTCGTGGTAAACTTATGACCCTGGTGCGGGCTGCCCGTACCCGCGACGACCAAAGTCGCTTCCAATCGCTGCTAGAACGCATGCAACTGGCCGCGCCGAAAGGGGTGCGCCAGAAGCTGGACCAGCGGTTATTGATTTACGGCCTGCAACTGACCAATACACCCCAATAAGAGCAATGACGCAAACTATGCAAGATTCTTCTTCTACAATTGACGTGTTCACCGTTCACTATGTACTTAAAAACGCCGTTGGTGAGCTGGTCGATACCTCTGAGGGTAGCGAGCCGCTGCATTTTGTGTACGGCAGCCCGGACATTGTTGAGGGCATTCAGCGTGCCGTGAAAGACCGCCGCGTGGGTGACTGCCTTGAAGTCACCGTACCGCCAGCGATGGCCTACGGCGAACACCGGGCCGACCTGGTGCGTAAAGTACCGCGCTCGATGTTCGAAGGCGTAGAGAACTTACAAGCGGGCATGAAGTTTCAGACCAACACGGGCACCGAGGCGCAGATTGTCCAGGTGATGGGTTTTGACGGCAATTTGGTGCGTATTGATGCCAATCACCCGCTGGCTGGTCTAACCTTGTATTTTGATTTGGAAATTGTTGGCCGCCGCAGCGCTAGTGCAGAGGAAATTGCCCAGGGCCGGCCCTTGTCATAGCCTGAAGTTAGGAAAGACTGTTATGGAACTGACGACTGACAACTGGCGAATCCTGATTGTAGAAGACGACGAACGGCTGGCCAGCCTGACCCGCGATTACCTGCAGAATAACGGGCTTACGGTGTCTATTGAGTCCCACGGTGGGGCCGCTGTAGAGCGTATTCGAAACGAAAAGCCAGACCTTGTGGTGCTTGATTTGATGCTGCCTGGCGAAGACGGCTTGTCTATCTGCCGCCGGGTGCGGCCGCGATACAGCGGCCCGATACTGATGCTAACCGCCAGAACCGATGACATGGACCAGATACTGGGCCTGGAAATGGGCGCCGATGACTACATTGGCAAACCGGTACAACCGCGGGTGTTACTCGCGCGCATTCGTGCATTGATGCGCCGCGTTGCCGAAAAAAACCAGCCCTTGGTCGGCAGCGATCCCGTGAGCGAAGGCCCGGTGCGGGTGAAGTTCAACGAGTTGGTGATAGACAGATCAATGCGCGAAGCCTGGCTGTCTGGCGTTACAGTGGATTTAACCAGCGCCGAGTTTGACTTGCTGTGGTTGCTGGCGAGCAACGCGGGCAGGGTGCTCAGCCGTGAAGAAATCTTTACCGCTTTGCGTGGCATAGAATACGACGGCCAGGACCGCTCGATTGACGTGCGTGTGTCCCGTATAAGGCCAAAAATTGGTGACGACCCCATTCACCCACGGCGCATAAAAACCGTGCGTAGCAAAGGCTATCTGTTCGTAAAAGAAGCCTGAGTAGTTGCGAAAGCCTGAATAGCTGCTTAAGCCCGAGTTTTTGTTTGAGCCAGAGTGCGCCCCATGCCCCTGATCTACTTTCTAAAACTTTATGCCCGCCTAGCGGGTTTTGTGCTGTTGATCGCAGTGCTCTGTCTGTTGCTGTTCCAAGGTTTGAACAGTATTCGCCAGCAAATGTGGCTGGAACAACACGGCACAGCGCTGATGCAATGGCTGGCGAAGTCTGCAGATCCTGTTGGTCATTACGCTTGGCTGATGCCGGCTTATAATCTTGAAGTAGGCCCGGCCACGCAGTTGGCAGATACCGCGGTTATTCGCGAACGCCTGGGTTACGGCCAGGTTGTGGTATTGCCGTCCAGCTTGGGCCGGCGTCTGTTAATCGCCCGTGAAGACGGCCAGATCCTCGTCCTCAACCTGGCCACGCCTTATAGCGACATTGTGCGTGCCAGCGCGTTGGTTTTCCGCTGGCATCTAGACAGCTCACCGGTTGAACGTCGCCCCGAAATCCTGCGTTATTTGAGCGCATCATTAGGCCTTGGCGCTTATTCCATTGACACCAGCGAGCGCCTGCCACCCACCGATGTTTTGCAGCAATTAGTCCGTGACGGCCTGGTTCTGTATACCGCGCAATCCGGAGAGGGCCCCCGCGTGGCGTTGCAGCTAGCTGACGGCGAGATGGTGGTGCTGGTGCCACCACCGCCGTTCAAACCCTGGAGTCTGGTGATTATTTTGCCACTGTGCCTGCTGCTTGCAGCGGCGCTGGCACTGCTGCTCGGCTTTGCGGCACGCACTTGGGATGGGCGTTTGCTCAAGGTTGAATCCGCAGCGCTGCGCATTGCCCGGGGTGATCTGGCGGCGCGGGTAGAACCTGGTTCCAGCCTGCTGCAACAGCGCTTGGCGAAAGCTTTCAATAGCATGGCCGAGCATATTCAGCGCCTTGTGCAGGTGCAGCACGACATGATCCATGCGGTGTCCCACGAGCTACGCACCCCGGTGGCGCGCATTCGTTTTGGCGTGCAGATGTTGGCCGACAGCGATAAGTCGCAGCGCAGCGAGGAGCAGTTGCAGGGCATAGACGGCGACATTCAGGAACTGGACGACTTGATAGACGAAATACTGACCTACGCGCGGCTGGAGCAGAGCGAGGCCAAGTTCCTCCTGCAGCAGACATCTGTGCCTGATCTTCTGCGCCAGGTCATTGCCCAGCAGCAGCTCTTGCACCCAACCGTCGTTATGGAGCTGGATGTGGATGGCGCCAGTGAGGCACTGGCCATGGCTGAGGTAGAACCGCGTTGTTTACACCGCGCTATCCAGAATCTGGTGGGTAACGCCGCACGCTACGCCAGCCGCCAGGTGCGCGTGCGCTGTCGGCTAGACAGCGACAATTGCCGCATTGATGTGGAAGACGACGGCCAAGGTATACCGCGCTCTGACTGGGACCGGGTATTTATTGCATTTTCAAGGCTGGATGACAGCCGTACCCGCACTTCGGGCGGGTACGGGCTAGGACTGTCGATTGTGCGGCGCATTATGTACTGGCACGGTGGCCAGGCGTTCGTCGGCGCAAGCGCCAACCTTGGCGGCGCTTGCTTTAGCCTTGTATGGCCTCGCGTTCAAATGCAATCAGGTGGTCTGCATCGACCCGCACAGGAACAAAATCACCCACATTGAAATCCAGGTGGCTGCGGAACAGCGCCTCGAACTCGGTGGATTCGGAACAGCGAAAGCGATAGAGCGTGGATGTACCAGCAAAGGTTTTTTCAATCACCTTGGGCCGTAAAGGCGAATGTTCATCGTAAACAATGTCATCGGGCCGAATCAGCACATCGACCGGTGTGCCCGCTTCCCATTTGTAAGCCCGGTTACCGTGAATAACGCCGAGTTCTGACTGTATGGCGTCCGGCCCCAGAGTGCTGCCAAGTACAAAGCTACCTTGGCCCACAAAGCTGGCAACAAAACGATTGGTCGGCTCGTGATACAGGTTAAACGGCACGTCCCATTGCTGAATTCGGCCTTTTTGCAGCACCGCCACCTGATCGCACATTGCAAAGGCTTCTTGCTGGTCGTGGGTAACCAGAATGGCGCTGATGCCCAAGGTTTTTAGAATGTCACGCACATCCAGGCTCAGCCGCCGGCGCAAATCTGCGTCCAGATTTGAAAACGGTTCGTCTAGCAAAATCAGCGTGGGTTCTGGCGCCAGCGCGCGAGCCAGCGCAACCCGCTGTTGCTGCCCGCCCGACAATTCGTGAGGGTAGCAGTTGGCAAGATCCTGCAGTTGCACCAGTTCCAGTAATTCAGTGACCTTGCGTTGGCGCTCGGCTTTGCTCAGGCGGTTCAAACCAAAACCAACGTTGTCGGCAATGCTCAGGTGCGGAAAGAGTGCGTAATCCTGAAACACCATGCCAATACGGCGTTTTTCCGGCGGCAGAGCGCGGCCGGGCAGGCTGATAGCTTGGCCCTGAAGGCTGATTTTGCCATCGCTAAGTGGCAAAAAGCCGGCCAGCGCGCGTAAAATAGTGCTTTTGCCACAGCCGCTTGGGCCCAGCAGACAGCCAATGTCGCCTTGGTGCAGGGCAAAACTGACGTTCTTCACCACAGCTTCGCCGCCATAGCCGCAGCACAGATTGTTGACTTCAAGCAACCAGTCAGACGCGATTGCGGGCTTGTTCATAATCAATCCAGACGTTTAAGAATCAGGAATTCCAGCAGGGCTTTTTGAGCGTGTAAGCGGTTTTCCGCTTCCTGCCACACTACCGAGCCCGAATGCTCCATCATGTCTTGCGAGATTTCTTCGCCGCGATGTGCCGGCAGGCAGTGCATAAACAGAGCGTCTTTAGCGGCCAATGACATCAACTGCGGATTAATCTGGTAGCTCGAAAACGCCAGTTCACGGGCTTTCTGCTCGCTTTCCTGGCCCATGGAAGCCCACACATCGGTTACCAGCAAGTTGGCGTCGCGGGCAGCGTCTGCGGGCTCGTGCATTACCGTGACATGTTCTTTGTGTGCTTCAAATACGGCGGCGTCAGGCTCATAGCCTTTCGGGCAGGCCACGTTCAGATGAAAGCCGAACATGACTGCAGCGTTGATGTAGGAATGGCACATATTGTTACCATCGCCGATCCAGGCCACTGTGGCGCCGCGAATGCTGCCGCGGTTTTCGCGATAGGTTTGCATATCGGCCAGCAGCTGGCAGGGGTGGAAGTCGTCAGTCAGTGCGTTGATTACGGGCGCTGAGGAGGCAGCCGCAAAGCGCTCCACGGTATTGTGGGCGAAGGTGCGAATCATCACAGCGTCGACCATGCTGGAGATAACAATGGCCGAATCTTCAATCGGTTCGCCACGGCCCAACTGGGTGTCGCGGGGCGACAAAAACAACGCCGAGCCGCCAAGCTGCATCATGCCTGCTTCGAAGGATACCCGGGTGCGGGTAGATGACTTTTCGAAAATCATCGCCAGGACACGATTTTTCAAGGTGTCGCGGGTAACGCCCTGGTGCCATTCACGACGCAGGCGTGAGCCGTGGTCCAGCAGCGCTTCCAGTTCATCGGGAGTTAGGTCGTTCAGTGTTAAAAAATGTCGTACTGCCATGGAATGGCCCTTACCTCGCTGGAGGCCCGGGTTGCCGGGGCTTCTAGCCGGATGATTGTGGATGTAGAGTGAAAAAATAGGGGCAGTCAGTCTAGCCGCTCTGCGGTGGCATGACAACGATCAGGGCCAGCCGGTGCCCCGTCTTTAGCGCTAGGGGACAGATTTGAAATCTGTCCCCGGTTTAGAAATCTCAGATAAGGGACAGATTTCAAATCTGTCCCTGGTTTTCGAAAGCGCGGCGGTCGGCGACGGTTGGTAGGTCTGCCGGGGCCGTGTACAATGGTTAAAATAGATTGCCTTAAGGCAAACTTTCCTTTTTCATTTTAGCTTCCAGCACAGAGGTAGATAACATGGATATGAACGACACCATTAAAAGCCAACTCGAAGAAAACTCGGTTATTCTGTACATGAAGGGTTCTCCTCAGGCGCCAGAGTGCGGTTTTTCGGCAAAAACAGTTCAGGCCTTAATGGCCTGCGGCGAGAAATTTGCTTTTGTGAACATTCTGGACAACCCGGAACTGCGTGAAGCGCTGAAAGTGCACTCTAGCTGGCCTACTTACCCGCAGCTGTATATTAGTGGCGAATTGGTTGGCGGCTGCGACATCATTATGGAAATGTCGGAAAACGGCGAACTGGCCACAGCTGTAAAAGCTGCGTGTAAGAAGACAGAAGCCTGAAGCGAAATTCTCAGTGCCAAGAAAAGCTGCGCAGTGCGAATGAAACCTGCGCAGTTGGAATAAAACTCGCGCAATAGAAAAAATGTGCAGTGAAAATAGAAAATGCCGGCTAAACGCCGGCATTTTTCGTTTGAGGTGCTGGGATCTTAACCTGCTTTGCTTCGAAGAGACCCCACCACAGCGTTCAGTGCGCGGTCAATCAGCGCTCCTTGCTCAAGCAGCGTTAGCCTGCCCCGGCACATTTCTTGGGCAAGCTCGGTACGGGTTTTTTCAATCACTTTCAGGCCCATGCGGTTAACGAATACAAAGCAGTCGGCTTCTTCAATAATAGCCGACAGTTTGCAACGGAAGCTAGCGCCGTTTACCAAGCTAAACTCCACCCAGCTACCGGTTTCAATCTGATCAATCTGCGCCATATATTCAGAAATGGCGTTGTCTTGCAGTTCTTCGCCGATGTCCGCTTTTTCAGAATCTGGCGCCACTACTAAAGGCTCTGTGCGGGTTTCTATAGCGGCATTGGTGCGGAAAGCTTCGGCCAATTCATATTTTAGCTGGGCCATCATTTCGTCGAGTTTGGACGAATTGAACGATACTTCTTCAAGCCCGGCGCGCAGGGTTTTCAGCAATCCCGGCACCACACGAACCCATTGGTCGCGCTCGGCTTCCTCGTGATGGGGATGCAGGCACCAGATCAGGTCGTCCAGCACTTTTACCGACTCGTTCCAGCGGTGCTCCATCTCGTCCCTGAGGTAGGTCAGGAACATAACCCGGCTCCAGCCATTAACAACGATGGTGTGAATGGTTTGCGGCAGCTTGTAACGGGCCAGCTTCTCTTTCAATATCGTGTCTACGGTTTGCTGCGCTTTTTGGGATTTTATGCGGCCACGCTCAGATTCGCGGGTGCGCTGTTCCACCAGAGTTGAACGTTTGTTTTCGCGCTCCAGAAAGGCGTCGAATTCGTCATTCAGGGCAACAAACAAAGACACGTTGCCGTCAAACTCTTCAAGAATGCGCTGCACGATGGTGTGAATCTGGTTATACAGTTTGTCTCGCGACTTTTCGTCGCTGTTGCTCCAGCCAATGCCGGCGCGGGCAAGGTTGTTGAGCAGGCGCCGGGCGGGATGGCCGCCGTGACTGAAGAAGGTTTTATCGCGCATCACTACTTTTAATATGGGTATTTGCAAGCGGCTGACCAGCACCTGAATGGGTGCTGACAGGTTATCGTCGTCGAGAATGAAATCGAACAGCATAGACACCAGATTAATGAGGTCTTCATCGGCCTCGGTTATAGCGGCTTTGCGGCCGTCTTTGCGCTTTACCTGCGCTAGAAGTTGGTGCATCAACTCCAGTAAATCTATGGTTAGCGGCTCGCCCTGGCTTAGGTCTTCGTCGAAGCCTGTGTAGCTAGCGCCGTCAAATGCGTTCTGCGCCGGTAAAGCGTTAAGAAGTTCTCCAAGCTCAACGGCAGACACCCGGTGTACCGGGCGGCTATCGGAACGCTGCTGCGGCATACCGGCGTTGCTACGCTGGTGCGCAAGCATACTGCGTATCTGTTCGAATACCGCGCTTTCACTTGCGGCATCCCCCTGCGAGGCGCCCATTGAATCCGGGCTGTCGGCTGCCTTGCCGCCGCTGCCCTGATTTTTTGAGCCATTTTTACCCTGATGGCGGAAGTGAGGGATAACCCCGGCCTTCACCAAAATGCGGTTGGCTTCGTCTAATAGCATGCCAAGATTCGACATAACGTAGCGGTCAAACTGCTTTAGCAGAATCAGGCGCTCACGAATCTGGATTTCCATGGGCTGTATGGCGTGTATAAACGCCTGGCCTAAATGCTCTGGTGCCAAAGGATTGACGATAACGTCGTCTGCGGCTTTGTACACATGGCTGAATCGCGCGTTCAGCTGAACCAACTGACCTTGAAAGTGCGCTTTGGCTTTTGCGGCCATGGCATTCAGCGCAACCTGTTCTTCCAGGTCATCATTACTTACAAGCGCGAGGCTGTCTGGGTCTATCGCCTGGGGCCGGTTATCGGGACCGCTCTGGCTGGGGGGCGACACAAAAAATGAACTAATAGCCTCGTTGAACTGGCGTTCAACACCTTTGCGCTTAATGCGAATTTCCCGCATGGCTTCAAAGTAGCGGTTTTGTTCGTTATTGTTGCGGCAGTTGTTGGCGAGTTCAAACAGCGAATCGTCGACAGCGTCCAGTGCGCCCTGTAACAGGTCGCTCAAGCCGGCAACAACGGTTTCCTGAACGCGTACCACTTCGGGTGGAACAGGCTCGGCTTCCCCATTAGCGACCTTCTGGCGCTGGTGGATATAATGAATGCCGGACTGTTCGTTCATGGCAGGCTCCTGTCTGTCTCGCGCCGCCTGGGCCTTTTATAGGCTGGTATAACAACTGGAATTATACTTGTGCTTCAAAGTTAACCCATCTGAGTCTTTTTTTATACGTTTGCTTTTTAGTTTTCGCGACGAACTCACAAAATCACGCATCAACGGTCACTAAGGCTGGCGTGCTATTCAGCGGCCAAGCCCGCGTTTCTTGCGTTTTTTTGGATGCACAATGGCCGCCTTCACAACATTATCTTTAATCTGTAGCACTTCAACTCGATGCCCGCCAACTCTCAGGCACACGTTGCTGTCGGGAATGTTCTCCAGAGTTTCGGTAATCAATCCATTCAGGGTTTTAGGGCCATCTATTGGCAATTTCCAGGACAAACTTTTGTTAATTACCCGCAGCGAAGCTGTGCCGTCAATAATATAGGTGCCATTATCCTGGGGAATAATGTCTGGGCTGGTGGATGCATAGTCGGTGGTGAATTCGCCCACAATTTCTTCAAGAATGTCTTCCAGCGTTGCCAGGCCCAGCACTTCGCCGTATTCGTCTACTACAATGCCAAAGCGACGGCGGCCCTTCTGAAAGTTAATTAGCTGGGTGTTCAATGGTGTGCTTTCCGGAACAAAGTAAGGCTCGGTACACAGCTGTACAATCATGTCTTTGTTTAAGTCATCTTTTTGCAGCAGTTTGGTGGTATTGCGCAAATGCAGAATGCCCTGAATGTCATTGATATCGCCTTTATAAACCGGTAAGCGGGTGTGCTGGCTGTTGCGTAACAGGCGCAGGATGCTGTCCAGATCGTCATCCAGGTCAATCCCGACGACTTCGTTACGGGGCACCATAATGTCCGTCACGGTCACTTTTTCCAGGTCCAGTATGCTTACCAGCATATCTTTGTGTTTGGCTGGAATCAGCGCGCCGGCTTCGTTCACCAGGGTGCGCAGCTCCTCGCGGCTGAGGTGGTCGTTGGCGATGTCTTCCGGCGATACCCGCAGCAGTTTCAAAATGCCGCCGGTAAATAGATTCACCGCCCATACCACCGGGTAGAGTATTTTTAGCAGCGGAGCTAAAACATAACTGGCAGGAAAGGCGATTTTTTCCGGAAACAGTGCGGCCAACGTTTTAGGCGTCACCTCCGCAAAAATCAGGATGACAATGGTCAGTAGCACGGTGGCTATGGCAATACCGGCGTCGCCCCAGATGCGTATGGCGATGACTGTGGCAATGGCCGAGGCAAAGATGTTAACGAAGTTGTTGCCGATCAGGATAATGCCGATCAGCTGATCGGTTCGTTGCAGAAGTCTGTGGGCGCGCTTGGCACCTTTGTGACCGGTTTGCGCCATGTGCTTCAGGCGATACCGGTTCAGCGACATCATTCCGGTTTCAGAGCTGGAAAAGAAGGCCGATAGTAGAATAAGTCCGGCTAGCGTAATAAACAGCGCGGTCAGCGATGTTTCGTTCAAGCGAGGTGTCCTCTTTATTTGTGAAAAGCGTGGAAAGCGCTACCGTTTTACAGGCCGCGATGGAAAATCAGTTCCAGCACCAGCTTGCTGCCATAGAACGCTACCATTAATAGCGCGCAGCCTGCCAGTGTCCAGCGGCTAGCGGTCACTCCGCGCCAGCCTTTGGTGTGGCGGCCAATCAGCAAAGCCACAAACACCAGCAGCGAGAGTACCGAAAACAGAGTTTTGTGGGCAATGTCCTGGGCGAACAGGTCTTCCACAAAAAGAGCGCCGGTAACAATGGCTAGAATCAGTAGCACAACACCGGCCCACACCAGTTCGAACAGCACCGACTCCATGGTTTGCAGGGGGGGCAGGTTGCGCAACAGGCGGCTGTTGTAGTTGCTTTTAAGTTGGCGGTTCTGGACAGACAACAGCACGGCTTGAATGGCTGCCAGGCTGAACAGACTGTAAGCGGTTACTGACAGGGCGATGTGGGTAAGCATGCCGTAGCTGTGATCTGGCACCAGCCGCGTCGGAGTGGGCGCTGCCAGCGCAACAATTATCGTCATGCCGGCCAGGGGGTATACGCCTAATAGAAGGTTTTGCAGGGGTTTGGTAAGATTCAGGCCCAATAGCAAGAATGTGATCAGCCAGGAGATAATCAGCGAGCTGCGCACAATACTGAAATCGAAGCCGCCGTCATGATGCACAATCTGAGTGATCAGCAGTGCGTGGCCCACCAAGGCAAGCATGCCCACCAAAGTGGTCATTGCCAAGCTGCTTTGCACCCGGCCGCGGAAATGAAGAGCCTGCAGGGCCGTGCCAATGCTGTATAACAGAAGTGAGGTAACCGCGAGAATCAGCGTTCCCATAAAGTGTTAATCCTGAGCTGCCCTATATGCCACTGTTCAGGCTGAGGTTTACGGCGCATTAAAAGTGATTTCACTGAGCTGGTCGTTTCGGGAAGATAGTTTGGTTATAATGTGCCAATTATGCAACCGGAATCAACAGGCCCCGGGGCCTGATTATTCCTGAATACTCTTATCCGGGTACGGAAGAACCGCATGTTTGAAAATCTACAGGACCGACTCTCCGGCAGTTTGCGCAAAATCACGGGCCAGGCGCGGCTTACCGAAGACAATATCAAAGATACGCTGCGTGAAGTTCGCATGGCGCTGCTTGAAGCCGACGTTGCTTTACCGGTGGTTAAGGACTTCGTAGAGAGTGTTCGCCAGCGTGCCATTGGCCAAGAGGTTCAGCGTAGCCTGACACCCGGCCAAGTATTTGTAAAAGTGGTGCAGCAGGAGCTGGAGCGAGTGATGGGCGAGGCCAACACCGGCCTGAACCTGTCGGTTACCCCGCCTGCAGTCATCATGATGGCGGGCCTACAGGGTGCGGGTAAAACCACCACCGTTGCCAAGCTGGCGCGATTCCTGAAAGAGCGCCAAAAGAAAAGCGTGATGGTGGTCAGTGCCGACATTTACCGCCCGGCCGCTATCAAACAGCTGGAAACCCTGGCTAACGAGGTAGGCGTAGAGTTCTTTCCCAGCTCCGCCGATCAAGACCCGGTAGCCATTGCTGAAGGCGCCATCAGCGCAGCGCGTAAAAAGCACATTGATGTGGTGATACTGGATACCGCCGGCCGCCTTGCCATTGATGAAATGATGATGGGCGAAATCAGCCGCCTGCACGCCGCGGTAAAACCGATAGAAACCCTGTTCGTGGTAGACGCCATGACCGGGCAAGACGCCGCCAACACCGCCAAGGCTTTTAACGAAGCCCTGCCGCTGACCGGCGTGGTGCTCACCAAAACCGACGGTGATGCCCGCGGTGGTGCGGCCCTGTCGGTACGCCACATTACCGGCAAGCCAATCAAGTTCCTGGGTGTGGGTGAAAAATCTGACGCTTTGGAGCCGTTCCATCCAGACCGCGTGGCGTCACGCATTCTGGGTATGGGCGATGTGCTTTCCCTGATAGAGGAAGCCGAGCGCAAGCTGGACCAGAGCAAAGCCGAGAAGCTCACCAAAAAGATCAAGAAAGGCAAAAGTTTTGATCTTGAAGACTTCCGCGACCAGCTCCAGCAAATGAAAAGCATGGGCGGCATTGGTGGCCTGATGGACAAGCTGCCGGGCATGGGCCAGATGGCCAAAGTAGCCCAGCAGCAGGTGAACGATAAGTCTATGGGGCAAATGGAAGCGATCATCTGTTCCATGACGTCCAAAGAGCGCCGTTACCCGGACACCGTCAACAACTCCCGCAAGCGCCGTATTGCCAACGGTTCCGGTTCGCAGATTCAAGATGTGAACCGGCTGCTGAAGCAGCACAAGCAAATGCAGAAGATGATGAAAAAATTCAGTAAGAAAGGCGGAATGGCCAACATGATGCGCGGTTTGGGTGGTATGATGCCGCCCGGCGGTGGAGGCGGTCAGCCTCCCTTTGGTCGTATGTAAAATGCCTTACGCCTAAAACAGGGAAACAACCGGTTTCGCTGTTTTCTTTGGCGCTCTTTTAGCATAGAATAGCGCCCCTTTCGAGTATGGGTCTTCATATCAGCCGCTCCTGGCTGCATTGAATCGTACAAAGTTCGTACAACAGAACAGGATATTGGTTAAATGGTAAAAATCCGTTTGGCTCGCGGCGGCTCCAAGAAGCGCCCGTTCTACCATCTGACAGTGACCGACAGCCGCAAAGCACGCGACAGTCGTTTTATCGAACGTGTCGGCTTCTTCAACCCGATCGCCCGTGGACAGGAAGAGCGTCTGCGCGTTGATCGTGAGCGTGTTGCGCACTGGATCAGCCAAGGCGCACAGCCTAGCGATCGTGTTGCCCAACTGCTGAAAACCGCAGACTAATCTATCAGAGCAATCTGAAGGTTAGCCTGACACACACCGGGGTGACACACATGGCAGAATCCTCGCAGGAAACTGTTATCGGCCGTATTACCGCGGTGTTTGGGATCAAGGGTTGGCTCAAAGTCTATTCTTTCACCGATCCCAGAGACGGAGTACTGCACTACCGCAACTGGACACTGGTTCAGGACGGCAAGCGTATTCCTGCCAAGCTTGAAGAGGGTCGTCGCCAAGGGCAGGGGATCGTCATCAGGTTGAAGGGTGTTGATGACCGTGATGTTGCCCAGCGTTACTGCGGGGCTGACATTCATGTGCCAACCGAACAGTTAGCAGAGCTGCCTAAGGGCGACTATTACTGGTATCAGTTGGAAGGCCTTGAAGTGTTCACGGTTGAAGATGAATGCCTGGGAACAATGCATCATATGCTGGAAACCGGCGCCAACGACGTATTGGTAGTGCAGGCAAGCCCTGCTTCTATTGATCAGCGCGAACGGCTCATCCCTTACCTGCCTGACGAAATCGTTATGCAGGTGGATCTAGCCAACAAACGCATGGTGGTTGACTGGGATCCGGAGTTTTAGGGTGTGGATTGGCGCTGTCAGTCTGTTTCCGGAAATGTTTGCAGCGGTAACCGATTATGGCATCACCAGCAGGGCCGTACGTGACGGGTTAATAACCTTTCACAGCTGGAACCCGCGGGATTTTACCCATGATCGTCATCGCACGGTAGACGACCGCCCCTACGGTGGCGGCCCCGGTATGCTGATGAAAATTCAGCCGCTACGGGATGCTATTCACGCTGCACGGCAAGCGGCTCCGGGCCCGGCCTGTGTGGTGTATTTATCGCCTCAGGGTGAAACCCTGAATCAGGCAGTCGTGGAATCTCTGGCAGCAGAGCAGCGGCTAATACTGGTGGCGGGCCGTTATGAGGGCGTGGATGAGCGCCTGATTACGGCGGAAGTAGATCGTGAAGTGTCGCTGGGAGACTTTGTGCTTTCCGGTGGCGAATTGGCAGCTATGGCTGTGATTGATGCGGTTACGCGCCTCATCCCCGGAGTGCTGGGTCATGCGCAGTCGGCAGAGCAGGATTCGTTCGCCGACGGTTTACTGGATTGTCCGCACTATACCCGGCCCGAAGTGTATGAAGGTCAGGCGGTGCCGGATGTTTTGTTGGGCGGTCACCATGATCAGATCCGGCGTTGGCGGCTTAAACAGTCGCTGAGGCGAACCAGCGAGCGACGCCCCGACCTGCTTGAACAGCGGGAGTTTTCGGAAGAAGAGCGCAAGCTGCTGGCAGAAATTTTAAACGAACCGTGTGCCTCTGAATCTTCAGGGCATTAAAAGATTGGGAATCAGGAGCATAACGATGAGCGGCAAGAACAACATCATCAATCAAATTGAAACAGAACAGATGACCAAGGAAATTCCGCCGTTCGCGCCGGGTGATACCGTGGTCGTTCAGGTTCGCGTAACTGAAGGCACCCGTGAGCGTTTGCAGGCGTTTGAAGGCGTTGTAATTGGTAAGCGCAACCGTGGCATGAACTCTTCCTTCATCGTACGTAAGATTTCTTACGGCGTGGGCGTAGAACGTACATTCCAGAGTTTCTCGAAGCTGATTGAAAGCGTAACAGTGAAGCGTCGTGGCGTTGTGCGCCAGGCCAAGCTGTACTACCTGCGCGACCTGTCTGGTAAGAAAGCTCGTATCAAGGAAAAGCTGGGCTGATTGGCCTCTCGCCATGCTCAGTGTTAAAAAAGGCAGCCACGGCTGTCTTTTCTGCGTTTCGGCAGAAGACGACGCCATCATCGCACGCTTCTGCGACGCCATCTGGCTGGAAGACGGCTTGAGCGAAAAAACCCGCGAAGCCTACCGCAGCGATCTGGGCGGGCTGGCGCAGTGGCTTCAGGGCCAGCCCGGCACACCGTTGCTGATAGCCACCCAGCGTAGTGATTTGCTGACTTGGCTATCCGGCGGACTGGCAGGCGGCGTGAAAGCCTCTACGGCAGCACGCCGGTTGTCGGGCATTCGCCGCTTTTACCGCTATTTGCTCCGCGAAGGTTTGATACCCGAAGACCCAACCCTGCGCATAGAAAGCCCTAAGCTAACGCGGCCGCTTCCAGACACCCTCACCGAAGCTGAAGTAAACGCGCTGCTGACCGAGCCAGACCCCGAAGTGCCTATAGAGCTGCGCGACAAAGCCATGCTGGAAATTCTGTACGGCTGCGGCTTACGGGTGACCGAATTAACGTCATTGCGGTTGGACCAGGTAAACTTGCGCCAAGGCGTGGTGCGCATTACCGGTAAAGGCGATAAAGACCGCCTGGTGCCCTTAGGCGAAGAGGCTATAGACTGGCTGCAGCGCTATATAAAAGAAGCGCGGCCGGAATTGCTAAAAGGCCACGCCTGTGACGACCTATTCCCCGGTAACCGCCCAAAAGCCATGACGCGCCAAACGTTCTGGCACCGCATCAAGCATTACGCTGCGCGCACCGGTATTCAAAAGCACCTGTCGCCGCACACCCTACGGCACGCTTTCGCAACCCACTTGCTCAATCACGGTGCGGATTTACGGGTGGTGCAAATGCTGCTGGGCCATGCGGATTTATCCACTACCCAGATATACACCCACGTGGCGCGCCAGCGCCTGCAGGAACTGCATCGGCAACATCACCCTCGAGGGTGAGAATGCGGGTGAGAGTGTGGGTGAGACAGAGCGCGAGAATGAGGATGTTTGTTTTGCTGCTCTTCTACGTCGATTGTTTGCTACCCTAAGCCCGTGCTGAGTTAACTCAGTCTGTTTTTTTACCCACGTTGCGGACACCCATATGTCTTTTTCTTTGCCTGTTATTTCCCGCCTTATTGCTACTGCCCTGTTGGGTGGCTTACTGCTGCCAGCATTCGCCGCGGCAGCGGACATTGAAGAACGCATCACCCAGCGCCTACAAACCGCCGTACCTGGCCTGCAGGTAGAAAGCATGGCGCCGGCAAAAGCGCCGGGCATATACGAGGTGCGCACCAACAGCGGTCAGATTGTGTACGCCACCGAAGATGCGGAATATCTGTTTATTGGCGACCTGGTCAAACTTGAAAACGCCGGCTACGTTAACCTTACCGAACAGGCACGCACCAGCCAGCGCCGGCAAACTATCAACGAGCACGCCAAAAATGGAGGCTTGATCCAGTACGCCTCCAAAGGCGAACAAAAAGCGGTGATTGACGTGTTTACCGACATCGATTGCGGTTACTGCCGCAAATTACACAGCGAAATGGATGAACTTAACGAACTGGGCATTACCGTGAATTACTACGGCTTTCCCCGTTCCGGCCCGGGTACCGAATCCTTCCGCAAATACGTGTCCGTGTGGTGCGCAGAAGACCCGCAAGCGGCTATGAACAAGGCCAAAAGCGGCGGCGTCGTCAAGTTCGCTGACTGCGCCAACCCGGTGGCTGAGCAATATAACCTGGGCCGACTGGTCGGCGTAACCGGCACCCCCGCTATCGTATTGGAAGATGGAACATTAATGCCGGGCTACGTGCCCGCCAAAACCCTGGCGCGCGGTTTGGGTATTCTTTAGAAAATGTGCATTCTTTAGGTAATCAGCCGCTGCCAGGTCTTATTCCGCAGGCTGTGAGTGGGTATACTGTGCGGCCTTAATCATCAGCTATCAGCAGCCATTGTCATCAGAGGTGAAAGTTTGAAACAGGTCAGTGTCGGAATTTGCGGACTCGGAACCGTGGGCAGCGGAACCTTCAAGGTACTCACTCGCAACGCGGCGATCATTGCCGGCAGGTCAGGGTGCAACATCCAGATTACCCGCATTGCCAGCCGAACCCCCCGCTCAGACATTGACCTGGGCGGGGTTCCCTTCAGCACTGACATCTATGACGTGGTGAACGATCCCGCCATTGATATTGTGGTGGAAGTGATTGGCGGCTACGATGCCGCTAAAGAGCTGGTGCTGACCGCGATCAAAAACGGCAAGCACGTGGTCACCGCCAACAAAGCGCTGATTGCAGAGCACGGCACCGAAATTTTCGCCGCAGCTGAAAAAGCCGGCGTAATCGTGGCTTATGAAGCTGGCGTGGCCGGTGGTATTCCGGTTATAAAAGCCATTCGTGAAGGCCTGGCGGGCAACCGCATTGACTGGATTGCCGGCATCATCAACGGCACCGGTAACTACATTCTGACCGAAATGCGCGCCGGCCGTGAATTTGCCGGCGTGTTGAAAGAAGCCCAGGCTCTGGGCTACGCCGAAGCAGACCCGACCTTTGACGTGGAAGGCATAGATGCGGCCCACAAGCTCACCATTCTGGCCTCGGCCGGCTTCGGTGTGCCGCTGCAGTTCAACAAAGCCTACACCGAAGGTATCTCCAAAATTACCCCTTACGACATCGCCCACGCCGAACAGTTGGGTTATCGCATCAAGCATCTGGGCATTGCCCGCCGCCGCGAAAACGGCATAGAGCTGCGAGTTCACCCCACGCTTGTGCCCGAGAACCACCTGATTGCACGGGTAGACGGCGTGCTGAACGCCATTCTGGTAGACGGCGACGCCGTTGGCCAAACCATGTACTACGGCCCCGGTGCCGGCGACGAAGCCACCGGTTCCGCCGTGGTTGCCGACATTATCGACGTTGCCCGCATCGTCGCGAGCGGCAGCAGCTTGCGCGTACCCTTTCTGGGTTTTGCACCAGAAGCGATGGAAAATCTACCCGTATTGGAAATGGAAGACGTGCAGTCGGCGTATTATCTGCGTATCACCGCGTTTGATCGCCCAGGTGTGCTGGCCAACATCGCGGCTATTTTGAGCGACAGCGGCATCAACATAGAATCCATCATGCAAAAAGAATTCGAAGTGAAAGACGGCCGCATCCCGGTGATTATCCTGACTCACACAGTGCAGGAACGGCAGATGAACGGCGCCATTGCAGAATTGGAAAACCTGCCGGACATAGACGGCCAGGTTGTTCGTATTCGCGCTGAAAACTTTAACTAACAGCTTTCACTAACAGGTAGTCGCACGTGAAATACATCAGCACGCGGGGTGAAGCGCCCGCACTGGGTTTTGAAGACGTTCTGCTGACCGGCCTGGCGCCAGACGGCGGTTTGTACGTGCCCGAAAGCCTGCCCCAGTTCAATCTGGAAGAAATTCGCAGCTGGCGCGGCATAAGCTATAGCGAACTGGCGTTTAAGGTGATGTACCCGTTTGTGGAAGGCGCCATTCCCGCCGACGATTTCCGCACCATGCTGGACGACACCTACGGCGTGTTCGCTCACAAGGCCATCGCCCCGCTGGTACAGATCGACAGCAACGAATGGGTGTTGGAGCTGTTTCGCGGGCCGACCCTGGCGTTCAAAGACTTCGCACTGCAACTGCTGGGCCGCCTGCTGGATTACGTGCTGGAACGGCGTAAGCAGCACGTGGTGATTATGGGAGCTACCTCTGGCGATACCGGTTCGGCCGCTATCGAAGGCTGCCGCCGCTGTGAGCACGTGGATATTTTTATACTGCACCCCTACCAGCGCGTGTCTGAAGTACAGCGCCGGCAGATGACCACGGTGCAAGGCGACAATATTTACAACATTGCCGTGAAAGGCAATTTTGATGACTGCCAGCGCATGGTCAAAGCCAGCTTTGGCGACCAGTCATTCCTGGGTGGCAAAACTCAGCTGGCGGCGGTGAACTCCATCAACTGGGCCCGCATCATGGCCCAGATTGTGTATTATTTTCATGCCTCTCTGGCCCTGGGTGGGCCAGATCGCAGCATGGCGTTCTCGGTGCCCACCGGCAACTTTGGCGATATCTTCGCCGGTTACCTGGCGCGGAAAATGGGCCTGCCCATTTCCCAGCTGGTGATTGCCACCAACCGCAACGACATACTGCATCGCTTTATGAGCGGCAACAAATACGAACAGCACCATCTGGAGCATACCCTTTCGCCAAGTATGGACATTATGGTGTCCAGCAACTTCGAGCGCCTGCTGTTTGATCTGCACGGCCGTGATGGCCATGCCGTGAAAACGCTGTTGGAAGACGCCTCCAAAGGCCCGGTCAGCATCGACGACTTCCGTTGGAAGCAGGCCCGCAGTCTGTTTGACAGCAGTGCTGTAGACGACAAAGACACCTGCGACACCATCCGCGACGTGTTCCAGCAGAACGCATATCTGCTAGACCCGCACACCGCCATTGGCGTGCGCGCCGCCCGCAACTGCCGCCGCGATGCCAGCATACCGATGATTACCCTGGGCACCGCCCACCCGGCGAAATTCCCTGATGCCATAGCCGAATCCGGCGTGAGCGCCAGGCCCGAACTGCCGGCGCACCTGGCCGACCTGTTCGAGCGGGAAGAGAAATACACCGTGCTGGACAACAACATCGCTGACGTTCAGGCCTTTATTGCCAAACATTGGAAAAACACCTGAGCGGCATGACCCCCAAAAAAATCCTGCGTCGCCCCCAGCCAGCCAATGTGCCCGGCTGGGGGCAAGATTTACCGCCCATATTACGCCGCCTGTACGCCGCCCGCGGTGTTACCTCTGACGACCAACTCAGCTACACTCTGCGCCACCTTGCATCGCCGCTTCAGTTACGGGGCATAGACCGTGCCGTAGAATTGCTTGCCGAAGCCATCGAAAAACAGCAGCGGGTGCTGATACTCGGGGATTTTGACGCCGACGGCGCCACCAGCACCGCCGTCGCCCTATTGGGCCTGGGCATGCTGGGCTTAAAGCACGTGGATTTTAAAGTTCCAAGCCGGTTTTCGGACGGTTACGGGTTAACCCCCGGCATTATTTACCGCTTGCAAGAAGACGGCCCGCTGCCAGATTTGATAGTGACGGTGGATAACGGCATAGCCGCCGTGGAAGGCGTGCGCGCCGCCCGCGAACTGGGCATGCTGGTGGTCGTCACCGACCACCACCTGGCGGGCGACGAACTGCCCCAGGCCGACGCCATTGTGAATCCCAATCAGCCAGGTTGTGAGTTCATCAGCAAAAACGCCGCCGGCGTAGGCGTGATGTTCTACGTGCTAACCGCCCTGCGCAAACACCTGCGCGAACAGGGCCGGTTGCCAGACCCCGAACCCAACCTTGGCACCTTGCTGGACTTGGTGGCGCTGGGAACCGTGGCCGACGTAGTGCCGCTAGACCACAACAACCGCATATTTGTAGAACAGGGCTTGCGCCGCATACGTCAGGGCAAAACTCGCCCCGGTATACTGGCGCTGCTGGAAGTAGCGGGCCGCGACCACACGGCCATCAGCAGCACCGATTTAGGCTTCGTAGTAGGCCCGCGCCTGAACGCCGCCGGCCGCCTGGATGATATGAGCGTGGGCATCGCCTGCCTGCTGGCGTCAAGCCCAGACGAAGCCCGCCGTTTGGCGCAAGAGTTGGACACCTTCAACCGCGAACGCCGCACCATCGAAAAAGACATGAAAGTCCAGGCCCAGGATTTGCTGGCGTCTATGTCACTGGATTTGGAAGGCTTGCCCTGGGGCCTGGCGCTGTTCGACCCGGACTGGCACCAAGGCGTGATCGGCATACTGGCCGCCCGCATCCGTGAGCAAACCAATCGCCCCACGGTGGCTTTCGCGTCAGATGAAAACGGCGAAGACATAAAAGGCTCCGCCCGCTCCATTCCCGGCCTGCACATTCGTGATGCTCTGGCCGTCGTCGACGCCCGCCACCCCGGCCTGCTGAAAAAATACGGTGGCCACGCCATGGCCGCCGGCATGACTCTGGCCGCCGGCGACCTGGAGGCCTTTTCCAACGCCTTCGACAAAGCCGTGCGTGACAAACTAACAGCCGCAGACCTGGAAGCCGCCATCACCACCGACGGCCCCCTAAGCGCCAGCGAACTCAACCTGGACACCGCAGCCCTGTTAAAACGCGCCGGCCCCTGGGGCCAGCACTTCCCCGAACCGCTTTTTGACGGCGAATTCAGCGTAGTCAGCCAGCGCATCGTTGGCCAGAACCACCTGAAGCTGGTTCTGCAGCCTACCGAAGGTGGCAATATCATCGACGGCATCGCCTTCAATACCGGCTCCGAAGTGCCTGACTACACCCACACAGGTGTGAGGGTGGTGTACAAACCAGACGCCAATACCTTCCGCGGCAGAACCAACTTGCAACTGATGATCGATTACCTGGAACCGCGCTGAGAAGTAAGACCGGGGACGGATTTCAAATCCGTCCCCGATCCCGTCCCCGATCCGTTCAAACTCCCCGGTTTCTAAAATCGATCGCTATGCGCCTGATTGTCAATTTTTTTTGCGTACGATATCCTGTACAGTAACAACATCCTGTACAGGAGCAATATTATGGATGCAATCAGCTACACAGCGGCCAGAACCAATTTAGCGAAAACGATGGATCAGGTCTGTGAAGACCGCTCGCCAATCATTATCACCCGGAGCAAATCGCAATCCGTGGTAATGATTTCTCTTGAAGACTACGAAGCGCTGCAAGAGACCGCCTACCTTCTGCGTTCGCCAAAGAATGCCCGCCGCTTATTGGAATCCGTTGCCGAATTGGAGCAAGGCGGCGGGCAGGAAAAGGAACTTCTTGAATGAAACTCATCTTCTCCGAGAACGCCTGGGAAGATTATCTGTATTGGCAAAAAACCGACAAAAAGGTTCTCACCCGAATCAACAAGTTGATTAAAGAAACCAAACGCGAACCGTTCGAAGGCATTGGTAAACCAGAACCCCTAAAGCATAGTTTGGCTGGCTACTGGTCGCGTCGAATCAATGAAGAAGATCGCATGGTCTACAAAGTCACGGATGACGCTCTGCTTATCATTCAGCTCCGGTATCATTACTGATTTAGCGTGGGAGCCGGTGTGCCTGTCCCCGCTTTCTGCTCCGAGGGGACAGATTTGAAATCTGTCCCCAGTCCGTCCCGAGTCCGCCCAAACTCCGCTCGAGGGGACAGATTTGAAATCTGTCCCCAATCCGTCCCGAGTCCGCCCAAACTCCCCGGCTTGCCAGTTTATTCAAGCCCCAGTGATTCAGTCTGCAATACGATGTCGCAGACTGCTAAGCTGATTTTCAGGTATTTCGCCAAGCTTGCCGATAAGCAGGGAACCATCCAGAACCGCAATTCTTGATAGGCGAAATACGCTGGACGTCTTTAAGCCTGAGTTATTGAACTCTGGATCGGAGTCTGACAACACCCAATCCAAATCTGGATCGAGTTGACGTAACTGCGAAGAAATCATGCAGACGAGCCAGTCATCATGGCTATTATCCAATTTTCGCAAGAGCAAAACAGGTCGCTTTTTACTGCTTTCCAGATTCGTGAAAGGGAACGGCATTAAAACGACATCGCCTGCATTCTTCACCGCCAGTGCTCCTGGACATCTGTTTCTGAATAGAGCTCGGGCTCGTCTTCGATGCCACGCATAGCCTGCTCAACGCTCATCGACTGGAACTCATGGTCTGTCCAGCCAGCCAACGCCGTTTGCTTTTTTTCACCATAGCGATGTTCTAAGAAAGCGGCAAAATCCATCACTTCTTGTTGTCTAGCCGGCGACAAGCGGCTGACCACGTGAATAAGCTTTTCGAGTTGCATTTTAGAAGGGCCTTTTCCATCTATTTTGAATTAAGTTATCACACAACCAACGTTTTCCCTGAAGCGATTCGAACTCTGTGGTGATGGACCAAAGCGGGTAGCATTTTCGGACCATCAGCCACTGCTCCCCTCTGCTTGAAAGGGCTTTAGTTATCAATTATGATAACCTTTGCTAAGGAAGGGCAATAGTATGACTTGGGAAATTCAATTCTACGCGGGAGTGCAGGGCGGCATTCTTGCAATGCCACCGAAGATACAGGCGCGGATGATCAGGCTCCTGGAAATGATTGAAATGCACGGTGCCAATCTTGGGGAACCGCACACCAAATCAATAGGAGCTGGGCTCTTCGAGATACGCGCCAAGGCCAAGGAGGGTATTGGCCGAGGGATTTTCTGTCATATGGACAATGAGGCAGTAACCGTTTTGCATGCCTTTGTGAAGAAGGATCAGAAAATCCCGAAAAAAGAGTTGAAGCTAGCACTGGATAGATTGCGGGAGGTTAAACAATCATGAGCTTAAAAGCACTGAAACAGAAAGCGCTCCAGAACGAATTGGTTCGCACTGAATATGAAAAGCTGGCGGGTGAGTTTGATCTTATGAATCAATTAATCACCATGCGAACCAGCGCCGGCTTAACTCAAGAACAGTTGGCCAAGCGAATTGGGACTGCAAAAGGCAACATTTCAAGGCTCGAACGCGGTAAAGGAAACCCTAGTTGGGCGACACTGGAAAAGTATGCCAACGCCTGCGGCTATCAAGTGAAGCTGCAAGCTGTTTTGGACAAGCTCTTGTCTGCGTGATCGTCAGGTTACATGAGGCTGATACAAAGGGGACAGATTTCAAATCTGTCCCCGTTATGTCCCCGTTATATCCCCGTTTTCACCAGCCAGTGCTCCTGAATATCTTGTTCCGGTAAAAACCGAGGCATGGTAGCCGTTACCCATCCGTGTCAAAATTGACGGGTACATGAACGAGAGGTCTCACCCATGAATCTCCAAAGAATTGAAGATGAGGCACTCCACCTGCCGAAAGAGGAACGAGCTCAGCTGATCCAGCGATTGGTCTTGAGTCTGGAATCTCCGTCGGAGGAAGAGCTTAAATCTGACTGGTTGCTTGAGGCTCGCAGGAGAGCGGAAGAGCTCGATAATGGGTCGGTTCAAGCGGTACCCGGTGCCGATGTTATGACAAAGGCTCGGGCACTGATCAAATGAACTATTTTTTTCACCCGGCAGCGGAAGCCGAGTTTTTGGAATCAGTCGGTTATTACGAATCGAAGGTTCCAGGATTGGGTGGTGCTTTTATAGCGGAATTTGAGGCCCTGGCCGAATTTAGTTGATCACTACAGTTATACCGCGCTGAGGCAGGGGGACAGATTGCAAATCTGTCCCGGCTTTCTTTCCATCACTGTGGAGGTTTCATGACGAAAACAAGTAACAATCCCTACCAAATCAAAGTATCACTCATCGGCGCAAAGCCTCCCATCTGGCGCCGATTACTGATCGAACCAGACACAACCTTTCAAGACCTCCACCGCATCATCCAGATGGCCATGGGCTGGCAGGTTTCGCACCTGCATTTATTCCAGGCCCAAGATGGCAGGCTGTTAGGCGACCTGGCCGAAGACGAAGACAGCATGCTGAACGTTGAGGACGAATCCGCTGTAGCGGTATCGAGCCTGCTAATCAAAGAAGGGCAGGTGCTGAAGTACGAGTATGACTTTGGCGACAGTTGGGAGCATGAAGTAAAGCTGGAAAAAATCCTGCCGGGCAACCAAGAACAGCCGCTGCCCCGCTGTATAAAAGCCGTGGAGCAATGCCCACCAGAGGATGTAGGCGGGCTGCCTGGCTTCTATAATTTTCTCGAAGCCATGGAAGATGCTGCCCACCCAGAGCATGATACGGCGCGGGAATGGCGTGGCGGCGAGTGGTTTGACCCCGAGTATGTGAATCTGGATCAGATCAACGAAGACCTGCTTGAACGCCATGCCCTGTTTGCCGAATACGCGAATGACGAACTGCCGATGGCCGCCATCGATTTCTGCGGCCTTAGCCCTAACCAGATGCATGAATTATTGCAGAGCCCTTTTAACTGCCCCTCAGTATTCAAACCTCTTTTCAATGCAGAAGCCGTGAACCAGGTGCTCGATACCGCCCCGATAATCCGCATGGCCAAGGTTCTGGTGGCCGCGATGGAAGGAAAAGGCATTCGCCTGACCAGCAAAGGCAACCTGCCTTTGAAGCAAGTTCAAGCCATGATTCAGGCCGGCGGCGAAGAGATTGTTTTTCCCATGGCCAGGTTTCGTAAAGCACGTTCAGAGGAACACGTTCTGGCCGTCCACCTTACCCGCGTGTTGCTGGAACTTGCCGGTTTTACCAAAACCCAAAAAGGCCACCTGCTGCTGAAAAAAACAGCGCAAACCCGCTTGGCGAAAAAAGGCTGGCTGACACTTTATCGGGACATCTTCTCCACAGCGCTGTCACAGTTGAATTGGGCCTGGATAGATAACCGTGAAGGCATGGAAGGAGTTCAATACGTGGCCCCGTTCTGTTTCTGGTTGCTGTCAGAAAAAGGTAGCCAGTGGCAGCCGGTGCAAGAATACCTGACTGACATGCTTCGAGCCTTTCCGCAGTTGCCCCAAGGTGCCCAGCCTCTCGCTTACATAAGCGAGGAAAAGCAGGCCAACTGGGCGCTAGACGCCAGAATGCTGACCCTTTACCGAATACTCGGCCTTATAGAGCGAAACCCGGAGCAGGCCGAGTTCCAGGAAGCAGATAAACAAACGATGCGACGAACGGCGTTGTTTGAAATGCTGTTTGCGCGGGCATAAAAAAAGGGGACGGATTTGAAATCCGTCCCCGCTCTGATTGCCCAACTCTGCATATCCCCCGGGACGGATTTCAAATCCGTCCCCGGTCTGTCCGCTCTGACTCTTGTCTGTCCGCTATGATCGCCGAACTCCGCGTTTCGCTTACGGGACAGATTTCAAATCTGTCCCGGCTTTTCCGTCTCGGCTTTTCTGGTGTGCCTGTCCATGATCAATGACTTTGTGGGGTTATAGATGCTCACCAAAATCCATGGATTCGTGAAGTAACCGCAGAATCAAGATTTTTTGAGTTGTGGGGGCGGTAACTGCTGTGAAGAAAACAATATGCTTAGCCCTCTGTCCCTGTCTTTGAATACGCATGCTTTGAGCGCAAGCGATTAATTCAGGACGATTCCTTGCCAGAGGATGAAGTGGGCCATACTCAGATAATTCCTTGATGCAATTCGCGATTAATCGGCTGTAACGCTCGGCCTGATGCTGGCCAAAGTTTTCAGCGGTATGAAGAATAATATCGTCGAAATCAGAAGATGCTTTTTGCGAAAATTCCACCTTCCATAGTGGATGCATAAAAGTCAGTCCTTTTTAGTGAGTTCAGCGGCCCGACGATAGAGGTAATCGGTAATCTCCTCGCCAACGCCGAGGCTGACCGTGCGGCCTGCTTCGATATCTTGAAGACCTTCAGCCACGGCATCCCGTAAAGCTAGAAGCTTTTGCTGATATTGCAGTTCCTTTTCTTCAACCAAGCGAAGCCCTTCCCGAAGAACCTCACTGGCATTCTGATAGCGACCGACCTTGATAAGAGTGCCAAGCAGCTGCTCTTGGTGATTGGTTAGAACAATATTCCTTGTTGCCATGCGCAAGTCTCCAGTGTGTCCACTGGCATATAATGCCATTTGCTTGCCTGCTCGCCAAGCCTGCACTAATCGGTGTGATTTGAGCGGGGTGCGGGCGTGATTCCGAATTTATCTATTGTGTGTCAGATTGGGGTAAACTTCAGCTATTGAATCGGTAAAGCGAGAACACCATGCCTGACTTAGATATGCTGCAGGTGCTGCGTAGCAAGCAAGATGAAATTCGCCTGCTTTGCGAAAAGCACAGCGTCAGTGATTTGGCCATATTCGGGTCAGCAGCTACTGGGAAATTCACTGCTCACAGCGATTTGGATTTTCTCGTAGAGTTTGAATCATCACTTACAGCAACAAGAAGAGCCTCTGCTTTTTTCGGTCTCAAAGAAGATTTGGAATCCATGTTTTCTCTGCCAGTAGATTTGGTTACTGCGTCTTCATTAACCAATCCGTATTTCCGCAGCGCGGTAATGGAAGAAAGGCAGCCACTCTATGCAGCGTAAAGCTTTGAAGTATGTTTACGATATGAAAGCTGCTGCAGAAAAGATCCAACGATTCATTGCCGACAAGTCAGAAGCTGAATATCTTGCCAGCGAACTCTTGCAATCAGCCGTAGAACGACAGTTCGAAGTCATTGGTGAGGCAATGGGGACATTGCATAAAGCGGATCCGGGTGTGGCTGAGAGTATTGCCGATTACAAGAAGATGATCGCATTCCGTAATGTGTTGATTCACGGCTATGCGACTATCGACCCGCTGATTGTATGGGGTGTAATTGAGAGCAATCTTGAAAACCTGATCAAGCAGACGACTGCGATTCTTGATGACGTATGAGTTCTTTCAGAGGCACTACATGGAGAGTCAGGTTACTAAGCGCTGAAACAAGGGGGACAGATTTGAAATCTGTCCCCGCTCTGATCGCCCAACTCTGCGTACCCTTCGGGACAGATTTCAAATCTGTCCCTGCTCTTATCCCTCGGGACAGATTTCAAATCTGTCCCGGCTTTGCCCTTTCGTCTGCTTTGGGCGTTTAACCCTGCAGCAGCTGCAATACCTGCTGCGGCCGCGCATTAGCCTGGGCCAGAACCGACAGGCCTGCTGACTGAAGTACCTGGGTACGGGCCAGTTCCGCTGTTTCTGCTGCAAAATCCGCGTCGCGGATCCGGCTGTTAGCGGCTGAAAGGTTCTCGGTGGTGGTGCTCAGGTTGGCAATGGTGGACTCGAAGCGGTTCTGCAGCGCGCCCAGTTCCGCCCGGAAGCCGTTGATCTTGTCGAAGGCGTAATCGATCGCAACCAGGGTCTCTTCGGCGCCGAGACGGGTGTCGACTGCGAGATCGTTCACGGAGACGGTGTTGTTTGCGACCGTCGCATTCAGGACCTCGTTTATGCGGGGTGTTATGCCATCCACATCGAGAAGGCTGGGGCTTGTAATCGAGATATCGTAGCTTTCACCAAACTGAGAGGAAAAAATAATACTTTCATTGGCAGCGTTCAGGTTGGCGCGAATGCCGGTCTCTACAGTCAATGAGTTGATTTTCGCGACGATATCATTGAGTGACCGTGCTTCAATCTGAAACGCTGTGCCATTAACGTCGACGTCAAACTTGACGCTGTCGCCGTTTTCAAAGCTTTCGGCGAGCGTCGGCCCTGTGGCGGCACCGATGGGAGTTGTGCTAGCGACAGAGACGTTTGCTGTGCCGCCGTCAGCGGCGGTGAAGTCAGAGATTGAATAGGCCGCGCCCGTGGAACTGTTGGTCAGATCGATCTGGGTGGCGGTGCTACCATTAACCGACGTACTCAGGTTAGCATCTAGCCCTGCAGTGGTCAGCCCATTATTGATGGCAGTATTAAGCATGGCGAGGGTGTTACCGGTGCCGGCCGCCAGGGTGAAGCTAACCGTGGTATCGGTTGTACCGTCGTTAACCACAAATGAGCCTGTGACCCCCGAGTCCAGATCGATGGTGCTGCCGAAATCAGCCAAGGCAGCGGTGTCAGGCGTGGGCGCGCTAGCAACGGCAGCGGTAGGGTCAGTGCCAGAGATTGAGTTGACAGAACTATCAGTAATGTCGGTGGCAGCAATCGTGTAGGTGTTGCCCCCAGAAGTCGCACCGGTTTGAAGATCAATGGCACCGCTGTTTGCAACAACGCCGAGGTCGGAAAATTGAGCACTCAGTGCCGTGTTAAGACCAGAGGTTAGGGTAGTAAGACTATCTCCAGCGGTCGTTGTATAGCTAAAGGCTTGGGGGGCGCTGCCGCTGCCGTCATCGACAGTGAAGGAGATCGTTGTGGCAGTAGACAGGTCAAGGGTGTCCAAACCTTGAAGGCCGGTAGCTGCGAACAGTTCGGAGTTTACACCAGAAGGTGCAATGGCTTGGTTAGCGCCAGTGATTGAGTTGGGATTATTATCGGTAATACCGCTGCCAGCAATAGCGAAGGTGTCAGCCTGCGAGCTGTTTTGAAGATCAATGGCGCTGCCGTTTACAGCAACGCTGAGGTCGGTATAGCCGTCAGTAGTCAGTTTCCCGTTAATGCCACTGACCAGGGCTGTAAGATCGTTGGCTCCACTTGCAGGCAATGTATAGGTAAAGGCGTTGCCATCGACACTGAAGGAGACCGTTGCCCCCGTCTCCAGATCAAGGTTGCCCAAGTTGCTAGCTGTAAACAGCTCGATGTTTGAAGGGTTCGCTGTGGCTGCATTCAGACTGGGGGTGAGCCCGGCAACGTTCACCTGAGTGCCTGTGCTGTCGTTAATGGCGACGTTTGTTGTTACTTCATCGCCGGTGGCGTTGGAAAACACCAGGGAGTTGCCGTCCGCGGAAAGAGCCGCAGAAAAGCCAACGGTAGTAATCGCTGCATCGACTGCTGATGCAAAAGCATCGGCATCCGCATAGGTTGATGTGCCCAAGCCGAGGTCGGCGCCGCCATTGAGAGAGATGTTCGCCGTTACACCTGCACCTGCGGTGAAGTCTAGGGCGGAGATGTCGAGGGACAATTCTCCCGCTGGCCCTGTGCCCAGCGGTTGGGTAAGCAGGTTGGCTGTTCGAGAAATAACCCCCCCGATCTGGCTACCGCGGGCATCCAGTCCGCTGACACCAATGGTCTCGCCAGCGTTGGCTCCAACCTGGAACGTTTGTTCGCCAAAAGTGCCATTGAGTACTTTGAGGCCGTTAAACGAGGTCTGTGACGCAATGCGGTTAATCTCCGCAATTCGCTGTTGCACTTCCTGGTTCAGGGCCTGACGGTCCGACGTACTGTTAGTTGCGTTCGATGACTGGACTGACAACTCACGGATACGCTGCAGGTTGTTGGTTACTTCGTCCAGAGCACCTTCGGCCGTCTGCGCCAGGGAAATACCATCGTTGGCATTGCGCTGTGCCATGTTCAGGCCGGTAATCTGAGCCTGAAAGCGGGTAGAGATGGCGAGTCCCGCCGCGTCATCCTTGGCTGAGTTGATGCGCAGGCCGGAAGACAACCGCTCCAGGGCAACGTTGCTGTCGCTCTGGGAAGCGTTCAAATTGCGCTGTGCGTTCAGCGATGCGATGTTGGTATTAATGACCTGAGGCATTGTATGTCTCCCTGCTCTTGTGAAGGGCCGGAACAGGGTGAAACAAATAACAGAACCCCTGGCCAGCAAAATTCAAGTGATTGCCGTTTGTTCTGAATCAATGCGAAAGCCATGCCAGAATGGAATTACGGCTACCAGAGAACTGTTTTGAAAAGGAAAGTGATAAAATCGGGAGCTGCTACATTGATGGTTGCGGCGATTTTTTGGCAAGGCGGTCGGCAGTGCCTTGCCGCTTTTTTGAGCAAGTTACATTCTTTTACAAAGTTTTTAGAAATCCGCCTAAAGGAACCGAGGGATGCGCCGTTAAGTGAAATAGCAGGGCGGCGCTCCAAACTAAAAGAGAACGCCAGACCTCTTTCATGCAATAACGACTATACAGTCGAAGGAGATTCACCATGGCTCTCGGAATCAACACCAACATCGCATCACTCAACGCCCAGAATCAATTGGGCAAATCCCAGGCTCAGAATGATCAGGCCCTGCAGCGCCTTTCTTCCGGCCTGCGTATCAACTCAGCCAAGGATGACGCGGCTGGCCTGGCGATCTCTACCCGGTTCAGCTCGCAAATCACCGGTTTGAACGTTGCTGTGCGTAACGCCAATGACGCAATCTCTTTGTCGCAGACAGCGGAAGGCGCGCTGAACGAGGTGACCAACAACCTGCAGCGTATCCGTGAACTGGCTGTTCAGTCTGCCAACTCCACCAACAGTAGCTCCGACCGCGAAGCACTGAACCAGGAAGTCCAGCAGCGCATTGAAGAAGTAAACCGCATTGCGGGGCAAACGGCTTTCAACGGCTTGAAAGTACTCGACGGCAGCTTCGGTGACGCCGTGTTCCAGGTGGGCGCCAACGTGGGTGAAACCATTGGTCTCGATCTGAACACCAGCGTGCGGACCGACTCTGTCGGCAGTATCGCCCAGGCGACCTCGGAGGATCTGAGCACAGTGATTGCCAAAGGCACTGCCGCGGTAACGGGCTCGGCGGCAACTTTTGCCTTTGACGCGACAAACTTGGGTGGCGACTACTCGACAGTCGCGGCCGTGTCAGGTTCGGATACGATTGATTTTTCTACAGGTACGATTGATGCCGGCACAACAGGGTCAGATACGATTGATTTTTCTTCGTCTACTATTGCTGCTGGCGACACAGCCGTAGTCAATGGGGTAACGTTTACCTTTGCCGATGCAACAACCGCTAGTACGGTGGATTCTGCCACGGCAGTGACAGTCAATGTTGATTTCAACGGTGCCGGAGGAACCCTGCAGCAGGACGCAGCTAACGAATTAACTGCTGCGTTTGCTCTTGCGGTAACCGATGCTGGTAGCGACGGAACCGGTGCAGCCCTGGATGGTTTAAGTGCTACAAACGGTAGTGGTGCATCCTTGACTCTCACCATCGCTGATGATACGCAAGGCCTGGCAGCAACGGTAGGACGTACGGTTGCAGCGACTACCTCTACCGGTACCGCTGCGGTAACTCAAAATGTTACCGGTACTGACGGAACAGACGAAGTGGTTGTGAACGGCGTAACGTTTACCTTTGCCGATTCGACTGATGCGAGCACGGTTGATAGTGCCACTGCAGTGACGGTTAATGTTGACTTTGCTGGCGGTGCAACCCAAGACGACGCAACTGCCGCATTCGCTACTGCGTTTGGTGCAGCGGTCACCGACTCGGGTAGCGCTGGTACCGGTACGGCTCTGGATGGTTTAAGTGCTACAAGTTCTACAACGACCGCCACTATCGCGGATACAGCGGTAGGCACGGCATCAGATGCAAGCCGTACGGTTACAGCGAATGACGCTACCGTAGTGGCAGATGTCACCACCGGTTCTGCCGAAGACACGTCCGCTAACAGGACCTTCACAATAACCGACCCCGATGGCGCCAACACGCTGTCAGTAACACTCGATGGTAATATCGGCGGCGCTTCAGATGTTGTCACCGCAATCACGAGCGCAGCCGGTTATAGTGCAGGAAACTTCGCAGCCACGGTTGATGGCACCAATGTTCTTCTAACTGACGGGGCTAACCTTACTGGTAGTTTCGCAATCGGTGGAACTAACGAGACATTGATCACTGATGAAAACGTGGCGGCCAGCACTGCAGCCGGTGTTACTGACGTAGCCCAGGTAACCGCAAGCTCCGTTACCCTAGCCGCCAACGACCTCACCTTCCAGTTCGGCGATGGCGATGCCTTAGCTGTTAAAGCCGGCACCTACAGCACGGCTCAATCCTTCGTGGATGCGGTGAATACAACGCTGGCTGGCAACGCAAACGCCGTTTTGGGTGACGATAACGTACTCACCATCACCTCCGGTGATGCCTTCACTGTAGCAACCGCGGGTACTGATGCCGGTACCGTCTTTACCGCCGGCGAAAATGCCGTAGCAGGCAGCCTCGATGACGCCGACGTGCTCACCGTGGCAGGCGCCAACGAGACTTTACAGCGTGTCGATGCGGCGCTGAACTCAATCAGTGACCTGCGCAGCACCTTTGGTGCCATCCAGAACCGCTTTGAGTCCACCATTGCCAACCTGAGCACGTCAGTGGAAAACCTGTCATCGGCCAACAGCCGTATCGTAGACGCAGACTTCGCTTCGGAAACGGCGGCGCTGGCCAAGTCTCAGGTACTGCAGCAGGCTGGTATCTCGGTTCTAGCCCAGGCTAACGCCCGTCCGCAGCAGGTTTTGTCGCTCCTGCAGTAAGGGGTTAGCGGTAACAACCGGAGCCTTCGGGCTCCGGTTTTACGCCGTTTGAGTACAGTGAGGTAAGCTATGAATGACGTTACCCTGAACAGTACGGATCTGAAACTGGCTCGCTTTGGCGAGGCGGTTCCGGCTCGGGCACTGTCGTCATCTTCCGCTGAAGGTAATCGTGCTACAGGCTCTGTTGCTAATAGCGCTGTGGCTACCCAGAATGCCGCTGCGATCGTGAATAATGCGACTGCCGCGGGCAAGGTGGCGAAGCCCCAAGCTTTGAGTTTAGCTGACCAGGCCGCTCAGGCCAGGGAAGTGAAGGAATCGCAGAAAGAGAAACTGTCCAGTGCGGTATCGCAACTGAACAGCTATGTTCAGCATGTGCAGCGGGATTTGCAGTTCGAGGTGGATAGCGAATTGGGCCAAGTCATCGTGAAAGTGGTGGATCAGAAAACCCAGCAGGTAATTCGCCAGATGCCTGACGAACTGGCGCTAAGGTTGGCAGAGAACTTGCAGCAGGATGAACCGCTGACGTTTTTTAACATCAAGGTATAAAAGTGTAAAGAGTTGCCGCTTTTGATTTGATGTTGGCAATGGTTGTTCAGCACCGCCGCACCTTTAAGGGGCCGGCGGTGTTCTGGTTTTAGGTAGGGGACGGGAAGGGGACGGACTTAAGTCCGTCCCCGGTCTCGCGGTAAAAAACGGGGACAGACCTATAAAAAACGGGGACAGACCTAAGGTCTGTCCCCTGGATACGGAATATATTTTACGCAAGAGGCAAAGTTTTGCCGCTTGCGGCCGTTACATAAAGTATGAAGTGATTGGCCCCTTCAAGGAGGCATGGGTATGGCAAATATTTCATCACTGGGAATTGGCTCTGGCGTGTTAACGTCAGACTTGGTAGATCAGTTGGTTAAGGCAGAGCGCGCGCCCGCTGACAACCGGTTTACCCGGAAAACCGAGCAGTCTGAGGCGATGCTGTCTGCCTATGGCCAGCTGCGCAGTGCCATTACCGAACTGCGCCTGCCCATGCGCCAGCTAAGCTCCGCTGACAATCTGAAGGCTTTTTCCGCCACCTCATCCAATGAAGACATCGGTGTGTCGGTGAACAGCGCCAAAGCCAGTCGCGGCAGCTACAGCCTGGATGTCACCAGCTTGGCCACCGCTCAGGCATTGGCATCACAAGACGTGTTCGCCGATCGCGACACCACCTCAGTGGGCGAAGGCAAGCTGACCATCGCTGTGGGCGACAAAACCGCCAACATCACTATCGACAGCAGCAACAATTCTTTGCAAGGTCTTGCCAACGCTATTAACGATGCGGGTGTGGGTGTGTCCGCCGGCGTCATTGATACGGGTAATGGCTTTCAGTTGGTGCTGTCGGCAGACGAAACCGGTACGGCTAACGCGGTGAGTATTACAGCCACCGAAAGCGATGGCACCAATACCGATGACACTGGCTTGTCCCGATTTGCCTTTAACGCCGATATGGCCGCAAACGCTGGATTTAGCCAAACCATTGCCGCTACCGATGCGGTAATGAAAATCAACGGTATTGAAGTGACGCGCTCTACCAACAACTTTGAAAATGTGATTGATGGTCTGTCGTTTGACATTAAGGACATTGGCACTTCCACCGTCAAAGTCAGCCAGGACGTGGGTGCGGTTACCGATCGTGTTCAGGGTTTTGTTGAAAAGTTCAACGCATTGCAGGTCACCATCGATAGCCTGGCGGGTTTTAATGCCGAAGCGGGCGTAGGCAGCCTGTTGACTGGCGACAGCACCGTGCGTGCTTTGCAGAGCCAACTACGGCAAGTGCTGACCGGCGTCGTGCCCGGGCTGGAAAACGCCAACGTGCGCAGCTTGGCCGACGTGGGCATAAAGACCGATCCGAATACCGGCGCTTTGGAGTTTGATCGCAGTATTTTTGAAACCCAGCTCAAGAACAATCCGGACGATGTAACCGCGCTGTTTGCCGAGCAAGGCAGAACGACCGATGGCCAGGTGGAGTTTGTGCGCAGTGGATTGAGCACTCAGCCGGGCCGGTACGATATCAATGTTACCCAAGCGGCTACCCGGGGCCAGCTGACTGCGGGCTCTGCATTGGCATCGTCAGTTGATGTGACGGACACAAACGATGAGTTCGCACTAACGGTCAATGGCGAAACTACGGTAAACCTGAAGCTTACTCAGGGCACGGGTGTTACGGCTCAGGCGCTGGTAGACGACATTCAGGCCCAGTTAAACAGCAACGCAGCCCTGAGCGCCTCTGGCGAATCGGTACAGGTGTCGCTGGACAGTGACAACAAGCTTGTATTCACATCCGGTAAATACGGCTCTGAATCCAACGTTAGTATTAGCTCGCAAGAAGATGCTGATGCTTTTGGCCTGACTGGCGCTAGCGGAACGGCTGGCCAGAATGTGGCCGGCACCATTGGCGGTAAGGTGGCAGAGGGTGATGGACAGGTTCTGTTCCTGGGTAGCGGTTCCGGTCCGGCATCCGGCTTGCAGATCCGCATTCTGGGTGACCAGACCGGTGGCCGTGGCTCTATAAATTTTGTGCAGGGCTTAGGTAAAAACACTGTCGACTTGGTGAATAGCTTTGTAGGTGCTGAGGGCAGATTGGAATCCCGCACCAGCAGCCTGAACCGCGAACTGGAACAAGTTAAAGAAAACCAGATAAAGCTGGATATACGCATCGAATCTTACCGCGAGCGCTTGGTGAAGCAGTTCAGCGCTGCCGATTCGCTGATTTCCCAGCTCAACAGCACCCGCGATTTCGTAACCCAGCAGCTTGAAGCGCTGGCACCCCAGAATTTCAACAAGTAGTCATTCCGGCTAACGCTTTGATAAGTCCGGCGCAGCCGGCGAGAAACGAGGTTACCCATGAAAGGTTTAAAAGCATACCAGCAGATAAACACCCAAACCAGCATCACCGATGCCGACCCGCACCGGCTGATTCAGCTGCTTTACAACGGTGCGCTGGAGCGCATCAATATGGCCAAGGCCCGCATGCAGGCCAAGGATTTTGAAGGCAAGGGCAAGCTGATTAGCAAAGCCATAGAGATTATTGGCGGGCTGCGCAGCTTTCTGGACTTTGAAAAAGGCGGCGAGCTGTCAGCAAGGTTGGAAGGCTTGTACGACTACATGGAACGCACCCTGTTCGAAGCCAACGCCAAAAATGACGTTGCCAAGCTGGACGAGGTGGCCAAACTGCTACACGCGGTGAAAGACGGTTGGGACGGCATTCGTGGGGAAGCGGTGGCCACAGCCCAAGCTGTATAAGGCCTAATAGCCAAGGCCACCTTGCTGCCGTACACTGTGTCGCTTAATTTCGATACATCCATAGTATTGTGTGTGGAGCAAGGGCATGTCTGATATTAACAAAGTAGTACTGGCCTATTCCGGTGGCCTGGATACCTCGGTTATCGTTCGGTGGCTGCAAGACACCTACGGTTGTGAAGTGGTTACCTTTACGGCTGACATCGGCCAGGGCGAAGAAGTAGAACCGGCGCGGGTCAAAGCCAAGGCGCTGGGCGTAAAAGAAATCTACATTGAAGATCTGCGCGAAGAGTTCGTGCGCGACTACGTATTCCCCATGTTCCGCGCTAACACCGTTTATGAAGGCGAGTACCTGCTGGGCACGTCCATTGCCCGCCCGCTGATTGCCAAGCGCCTGATTGAAATCGCCAACTCCACCGGTGCCGATGCCATTTCCCACGGCGCAACCGGTAAAGGTAATGACCAGGTTCGTTTCGAGCTCGGCGCTTATGCTCTGAAGCCCGGCGTGAAAGTGATCGCCCCTTGGCGTGAGTGGGATCTGAATTCCCGCGAAAAACTGTTGGCCTACTGCGCCGAACGCGACATTCCGGTCGACATGAAAAAAGGCAAATCGCCTTATTCTATGGACGCCAACCTGCTGCATATTTCCTACGAAGGCATGAACCTGGAAGACCCCTGGTGCGAAGCCGAAGACGACATGTGGCGTTGGAGCGTATCGCCGGAAGAAGCCCCGAATACCGCGACCTACATTGAAGTCACCTACGCCAAAGGCGACATTGTTGCCGTAGACGGCAAGGCGATGAAAGCCCACGAGGTGCTGGAGCACCTGAACAAGGTTGGCGGCGACAACGGCATTGGCCGCCTGGACATCGTAGAGAACCGTTATGTGGGCATGAAGTCCCGCGGCTGTTACGAAACCCCGGGTGGCACGATTATGCTGCGCGCTCACCGCGCCATTGAGTCCCTGACTCTGGACCGCGAAGTAGCGCACCTGAAAGACAGCTTGATGCCGCGCTATGCCGAGGTAATCTACAACGGTTACTGGTGGTCGCCAGAGCGCGAAGCCCTGCAGGCGCTGATTGACCAGACCCAAGCCTATGTCAACGGCACCGTGCGCCTGAAATTGTACAAGGGCAACGTAGACGTAGTCGGCCGTAAGTCAGACGACTCCCTGTTTGACGAGAAGATTGCCACCTTTGAAGAAGACGAAGGCGCTTACAATCAGAAAGACGCCGAAGGCTTCATCAAGCTGAACGCCCTGCGCCTGCGCATTGCGGCCAGCAAGGGCCGTAAGCTTTAAGTCTGAGTTCTTCTGTTCAGGCTTCACAATGCGCCCGCCATCACGTTTGCGGGCGTTTCATTTCCCGTAACAACACCAGAACAGGTTCCCCATGCCTTCTTTTGATATTGTTTCTGAAATCGACATGCACGAAGTGACCAACGCGGTTGACCAAACCAAGCGCGATCTTGGCAATCGTTGGGACTTCAAAAATGTAGACGCTGATGTAGAGCTGGACGACAAGGGCATTACCATCAGCGCCCCGCAAGAATTCCAGCTGGAGCAGTTGTTGGACATGCTGCGTATGGCCTTCGCCAAGCGCAACATTGACGGCCGCGCGCTGTCTGAAAACGGTGACAGCAAAGCCGGCAAGTTGGTGAAGCAGCACTTGGAGCTGAAGCAAGGCCTTGAAACCGATATGGCCAAAAAGATCGTGAAACTGATCAAAGACCAAAAGATGAAGGTTCAGTCCAGCATTCAGGGCGACAAGGTGCGGGTAACCGGCAAGAAGCGTGATGACCTGCAAGAAGCCATGGCCATGCTGCGCGAAGCCGAGCTGGACGTGCCCCTGCAATTTAACAACTTCCGCGATTAAGGCGGCTTATCATTTCTGTTGAACCCCGGAGGGCCGCCTGGAGGGAAACCCTGCGACTTTATTCCCGCTGGCAGGTGGTTGCCCTGTTGTTTTTGGGGTTCTCGGCTGGCCTGCCATTTCTGCTGGTTTTTTCTACGCTGAACGCCCGACTAGCAGATGTGGGCGTGGAAACCGCCACCATCGGCTTTTTCAGCTGGCTGGGCATTACTTATTCCATAAAAGTGATCTGGGCGCCGGTGGTCGACCGCCTGAAATTGCCCATTTTGGATAAGTTGCTGGGTAAGCGCCGCAGCTGGATGTTGCTGGCCCAGGTAGGCATAGCCGCTGGCCTGTATCTGATGGCCCACACCGATGCCACTAGCGCACCTGAACTGATGGCTCTATGTGGCCTGCTGGTGGCTTTCTCGTCGGCCACTCAAGACGTGGCCATAGACGCCTATCGTATTGAAATCGCCGAACAACGCCTGCAAGCCGCGCTGGCTGCCACCTATATTTTCGGCTACCGGCTGGCTTTATTGGTAGCCGGTGCCGGCGCCCTGTATCTGGCGGAATTCTGGTCCTGGCAGGTGTCTTACGAGGTGATGGCTGCGCTGGTGGGCGTGGGCATGGCGACGGTTCTGATCGTGCGTGAGCCGACCGTAAATCACTTTAAGGCGGCGCAGGATATTGCCGAAAAAATTCAGCTGCAGGCCGTACACCATGCCCATCTTCCGCCACGCATGGCGAGGTTCGCAAGCTGGTTTTACGTGGCGATTGCCGGGCCGTTTGTGGATTTCTTCCAACGTTATCGCGAACTGGCGGTGGCCATACTTCTGCTGGTGGCGGTATACCGCATTTCCGACATCGCCATGGGCGTGATGGCCAATCCGTTTTATTTGACCTTTATGGGCTTTAGTAAAACCGAGGTCGCCGACGTTACAAAGATCTTTGGATTTTTCATGACCATAGGCGGCTCGCTGCTGGGTGGCCTGCTGGTAATACGTTACGGCGTGCGGCGTATATTGCTACTGGGCGCGATTATGACGGCGCTGACCAACCTGCTGTTTGTGGTGCTGGCTCAATATCCACCGAATCTTGCGACTCTTGCCGTTGTGGTCAGCGCCGATAACTTAAGCGGCGGCATCGCCAACGTGGCGCTGATTGCCTGGTTGTCCAGCATGACCAGCGCTTCATTCACGGCCACCCAATACGCGCTGTTCAGTTCGTTGATGACCCTGCCGGGCAAATTCTTGGGTGGCTTCTCCGGCATGGTGGTGGCCAGCTACGGCTACGCGGAGTTCTTCCTGGTGGCGGGATTGCTGGGCGTGCCGGCCATCGTGCTGACTATGATAATGATGCGCCACGGCGAACGCCTGGATGCGCTGGCGCCGGACAACTCGGGCAGCGAGGATGCGCCTGCGAGCGAGACAGGAAGGGAATAGTGCTATGAAGGATGGTGCTGTAAACACCAGTGCTATGGACAGTAAGACGATAAAGCCTGATAGCGTTGTGGAGCCCAACAAGGACCAGAAAATCTGGTTGGTGGTGCTGGCAATACCGCTGGGCAAGGTAGCAAGTTATGGCCAGGTTGCTGCCATGGCAGGCCTGGGTCGCCAGGCCCGTTACATCGGCCGTGCTTTGGGCAAGCTTCCACAAGGCCACAGCGTGCCCTGGTATCGCGTCATCCGCAGTAGCGGCCAGATTGCCTTTGCGCCAGGTTCAGAGACCTATCAGAAACAAGTCAGCCGCTTACAGGAAGAAGGCGTTGACGTGGTTAGCGGGCGGGTTTCGATGTCGCGATTTGGTTGGTAATCAGAGTTTGCCATGCACGCGAATATTCAGTTCATTTTCATCGCGCAGTTCCTCAAACGTCGGGAACGGCGATTTGTCTCGAATAACCAGCTCTTTTCCCAGGTAATCGAGTATCTTCATGACTTTGCGGATGCCGGTATCGCCTGATCGGTTATTTTCAAGAGCATTGATGGTGGCGCGGGAAATATCGAGATGGTTTGCCAGCGTTTGCTGGGATACGCCGTTTTGCTGGCGCAGTGCTGAGAGGGTTTGACATAAGGTTTGATAATCCACGATGCACCTCGGTTGGCTAATATACTTTACATTTAAGCTTTGATTGCACTTTTTGTAAAGTATTTTAGCCATTCGAGGCGATCATTTCAGCTAATCGACTATTTAACTACTCCGTTAGCCAGAATTCAGCGAACACACTACAGCCGCATAGCGCCGTCGACTTCAATCACGCGGCCGCTGACGTAATCGTTCTCAAGAATGAACGCTACGGTCTGGGCAATTTCGTAAGGCTGGCCCATACGCTTGGCCGGGATGCCTGCGCACAATTTTTCCAGAGCTTCCTGCTTCATAGACGCGGTCATATCGGTTTCGATAAAGCCCGGTGCAATGGCCATACTGCGGATGTTGTAACGGGCCAGTTCCTTCGCCCATACGGTGGCCAGTGCGGCTACGCCGGCTTTCGCGGCGGAGTAGTTGCTTTGGCCCATGTTGCCGGCGCGGGCAATGGATGAGATGTTGATGATCGCGCCCCGGCTGCCGGTCTTGATCATCTGGGTAGCGGCTTCACGGCCACACAGGAATACGCCGGTCAGGTTGACGTCGATAACGGCCTGCCAGCTTGCGAGCTCCATGCGCTTAACGATTTCGCCGTCTTTTGCTTTAACCATCAGGCCATCGCGCAGAATGCCGGCGTTATTGACCAGTCCGTTAAGCTGGCCAAAATCTTCAGCGATTTGCGCGAAGGTTTTCTCAACGTCTTCTTCCTTAGCTACGTTGCAAATGTAGGCTTTTGCTTCAACCCCGGCTTCCTTGCAGGCGGCAACGGCTTCTTCCAGCTTTTCCGGCATCAGGTCAATCAGCGCCAGACGGGCGCCTTTGGACGCCAGAAATTCAGCCATGGCGCGCCCCAAACCCTGGCCACCGCCGGTAATTGCAACTACGGAATCTTGAAGTATCATCGATTTTGCGCGGGAAACCCCGTCCTTTTGGGTCGGGGAGGGAGTGCGCGTCGTGCGTTAGCACGACAGACTTTCCTGTTTCCCTTCTCCTTTTTGTGGTGTGGGTTGTAGGTGATAGCCGTAGCCATCCGCTTTTTGCATGAGCCGGCAGTGCCGGTGATGAATGCCTTGAACGGCTCCGTCCGAGGTTTGAATGTTGAAGCTGCCGGTTTTTCGGATGGCGACCCGGCCTAGCCAGGTGCCTTCCTTTTTGCCGGTTGGGACAATCGCTCGAACCATATCGCCGGTCTGGAATCCGTGAACTGATTTCTCTCGCATGAGGTAACCGCGAGGGAAGCCGTGTTTTGTTAAGCGTGTGCGTTTGTAACTGCCGCGCCCGGTGGCTTTTATCCGTAGCGTGGTTTTTTGCCAGTCAAACACTTGTTCGACAACGCCGACACAAGCTGCGTCAAGGGCGTGGGTTTTGGGGATACCGAGTCTTTGACGGTTGAACTTGGTTTGTCCTCCGGTGCCGACGTTCACGGGAAGCTCTGTGTTTTTCAGCGACTGGAACAGCGCCCAGCGGGTTGAGTTCACCGCCGCGGCGTCCCTCAAGGGGCGCTTGCACTGAATCAGCACGTTGTCCATTCGGTTTTGCTTGTCTTTCAGGCGACTGGAAGTTTGGAAGAACTCGGCCAGAGTTTGCGAGCCTTTCTCCTGATTGCAGTCGTGACAGGCGATGGTCAGATTGCTGATTCGGTTAGAGCCGCCGTTGGATTTTGGGACAAGGTGTTCGATCTCTAAGGGCGTATCGATGGCCGTGCAATAAGCGCATTCGCGGCCCCATTTTTCCAGCAAATACTCCCGAACCTCGTAGCCCAACAAAGTGCCTTGTTGGTATTCGACACCGCTTATCTCGGGATTCTCCATCTGTTGCAGGTCAAACCGCACCAGTTCTTGGCTGATCGACTTGACCGGCACCAAGGCACGAAGACGTTTGACGATGCTGGCGGTGGTATCCACTCGATGCTGCAGGCTGGGCGCCAGCCAACCTTTTGGCTTTGTCCGGTTGTTGAATCTTGGTGCACGGTAGCGCAGTTGACCACGGCGCCGACTCCGAAATCCCCGGCGCTGGTCCAATGCTTTGCTGATCTGACGGCCACGGTGAATCAGCTCGATTAAGCACACTACATGCTCCCCTTGGGCGCTGACTCTGGACACCGCTAAGCCGGTTTCTTTGCTGCCAGGGTCGATTTTGATCACGACTTTCTGAACAGTACCGCCAGTGCGGTCTTTCAAGCGAATGCTGAACGGATACACTCGCACCACCACCGCTCGTTTGCGGGTCAGCAGGAGCCGGGCTCGTTTTTCCGAGCACGGCATCAGTGGGTTCTTTTGTCTGTCGAGTACAAAAACAGCCATATCGTTTTCCAATAATCACCCTTACGGGTCTGGTGACGGAGGCCGAAACCTCTCTCCCTTCGGGAATGTCTACCACCGGCTCCCGCTTGCGCGGCAACTGAGACCTTCGGCGCTTTGCCTTTCGCCAGCGTGATCCCTGTTTTCCAGTGTCCGGTGCTGAGGTAGCACACCGGAGTGGGTCTTAACGACCTGTGGTAAACGTAGCGGGTTGGTGTCCGCTTTCCCTGGTCAACTTGGCGTGTAGGGTGTTCTCTACAAGCCCCGTCGTTCACGGCGGGGTAGTTGACAATTTGCCCTAAAATAGTCAGTGAACATTACTATTGCGGATACTGTGTGCCCGCTGAGCAGTTATAGGTATTTTGTGCGCTAGTATAACAGGTCGCTATATGCGCGTTGCTATTATATGTACGTTGCTATCGAAATTACGCTTGAAGGAGAGTTCGGTGCCATTTTTTCTGTTGCTATTTATTGCTGTGCCCGTTGCAGAACTGGTTGTCCTGATAAAGGTAGGCACCATGATAGGTGCTTTGCAGACTGTGGCATTGGTATTTCTGACGGCGATTCTGGGCGCCTGGCTGCTTAAGCAGCAGGGCCTGGCCACGCTGCTAAGAGCCCGCCAGCGCATGAATTCAGGCGAACTGCCCGCCCAGGAAGTGGCTGAGGGGCTGATTCTGGCGGCCGGTGGCGCGATGCTGTTAACACCGGGGTTCATTACGGACTTCTTCGGTTTTATGTGTTTGCTGCCGTTCACCCGCCAGTGGCTGGTGGGGCAAGCCATAAAGCGGCTGACGGTTGTTGGTTCTTCAAGTGGTTTCTCGTTTAATGGCCAGCCCGGTCAGTTTGGTGGTGGGCAGGGTCCGTTCGGGCGCCAAAAACCGTTCGACCGCGACGCCAACGGCGACATCATTGAAGGCGAATACCACGACGAAACTGAAACCCACCACGATCGCATTGATAAAAAGTAAAATTTTTTTCGGGCGGGCGTTGAAAACCCCTACGCATTACCCCAAATACCTTTCACAAGTTCACCGCAGGCAGGCAGCCGCTGATACGTTAGCAGGCGAGCAGGTCGGGTAATCCCGGCGGGGCAGTGCACAAGCGGGTTCGCCCTCTTTTCTAGCAACTGTTCTTGCCACATTTAATCTGACTATTGGAGCATTCGAGCAATGAAAATTCGTCCGCTACACGACCGCGTTGTCGTGCGCCGTAAAGAAGAAGAAGAGAAAACCGCAGGCGGCATCGTGCTGCCCGGTAATGCTAAAGAAAAGCCGTCCCAGGGCGAAGTCATCGCTGTGGGCAATGGCCGCGTTCAAGACAACGGCGAAGTTCGTCCTCTGGCCGTTAAGGCTGGTGACACCGTGGTATTCGGCCAGTATGCCGGTAACACCGTGAAAATCGACGGCGAAGACCTGCTTATCATGAGCGAAAGCGACATTTACGGCGTGCTTGAGTGATCTGAAAGCTCTGGCATATTGCGCACATTCTCATTAACCCGGTGATTTCATCATTTCGGTTTAACGGATAGGAACAGAAGACATGGCAGCTAAAGAAATTAAGTTTGGTGACAGCGCACGCAAGCGCATGGTTAAAGGCGTTAACGTTCTGGCCGACGCAGTACGAGTCACCTTGGGCCCCAAAGGCCGTAACGTGGTACTGGAAAAGTCATACGGCGCACCTGTAGTCACTAAAGACGGCGTATCTGTAGCCAAAGAAATCGAACTGAAAGACAAGTTCGAAAACATGGGCGCGCAGATGGTGAAGGAAGTTGCTTCACAGGCCAACGAAACAGCCGGTGACGGCACCACCACCGCTACCGTTCTGGCCCAAGCCATCGTTAACGAAGGCCTGAAAGCAGTTACTTCTGGCATGAACCCGATGGACCTGAAGCGCGGCATCGACAAAGCCACTATCGTTGCGGTTAAAGCGATTGGTGATATGTCCAAGCCCTGCGACGACAGCCGCAGCATTGCCCAGGTAGCGACCATTTCTGCCAACGGCGACGAAACCATTGGCCAGCTGATTGCTGACGCCATGCAACGCGTGGGTAAAGAAGGCGTTATCACCGTTGAAGAAGGCCGTGGCCTGGAAGACGAGCTGGACGTAGTTGAAGGTATGCAGTTCGATCGTGGCTATTTGTCGCCGTACTTCATCAACAACCAAGACAACATGAGCGTCGAGCTGGATGACCCGTACATCCTGCTGGTAGACAAGAAAATCTCTAACATCCGCGAATTGCTGCCGGTGCTGGAAGCTGTTGCCAAATCGGGCAAGCCGCTGATGATCATCGCTGAAGACATTGAAGGCGAAGCGTTGGCTACTCTGGTCGTCAACAACATGCGCGGCATTGTGAAAGTAGCCGCTGTGAAGGCGCCTGGTTTCGGCGATCGTCGCAAGGAAATGCTGCAGGACATCGCCATCTTGTCTGGCGGAACTGTGATTTCCGAAGAAGTGGGCCTGAGCCTGGAGAACACCACTCTGGACGACCTGGGTACCGCCAAGCGTGTGAACCTGACCAAAGAAAACACTACCATTATTGACGGTGCCGGCGCACAGGCTGATATTCAGTCCCGCGTTGAGCAAATCCGTAAGCAGATCGAAGACAGCACTTCAGACTACGACAAAGAGAAGCTGCAGGAACGTGTAGCCAAGCTGGCTGGCGGCGTTGCCGTTATCAAGATTGGTGCCGGTTCTGAAGTAGAAATGAAAGAAAAGAAAGCCCGCGTTGAAGACGCACTGCACTCCACCCGCGCAGCGGTTGAAGAAGGCATTGTGCCTGGCGGCGGCGTAACCCTGATTCGCGCTCTGGCGGCTCTGGATAACGTGGACGTTAACAACGACGAGCAAAGAGCCGGTGTGAACATTCTGCGCCGCGCAATGGAAGCCCCTCTGCGCCAGATCGTATACAACGCCGGCGGCGAAGCCTCTGTTGTTGTTGCGAAAGTACGCGAAGGCACTGGTGCTTACGGCTACAACGCAGCCACCGAAGAGTACGGCGACATGCTGGAGATGGGTATTCTTGACCCAGCCAAAGTCACCCGCTCTGCGCTGCAGGCAGCGGCTTCCGTAGCCAGTCTGATCATCACTACCGAAGCGATGATTGCCGACGAGCCAGAAGACGATAAGTCTGGCGGCGGCATGCCCGATATGGGCGGCATGGGTGGAATGGGAGGCATGGGCGGCATGATGTAATGCCCCTGGCCGCTGTTTAACAGCGGCCAGCCTGTTGTATCTAAAGTCGTACCTATAGCTCGCCTATAGCTAAAAAACCTCCGAATGGTGCTTTGCAGAAAACTGCGGCCACCCTCGGGGGTTTTTTTATGGCGCCTAGAAACCTTTTTTCGCCCCGGTAACGTCTTTTACTGCTGGCGCTGGTGCTATAGTTGCACAGACTAACGTTAACCAGGCTTCACAAACGGGATATAACTGCCAGATGCCTATTTACACGACCAACCTGATGCGGGCGCTTGCCCTGTTTATGTTACTGCCGTTGATGTCTTCGGCGCTGGCCCAGGAAGGTACTTGGCGGCTGAACATGAAAGACGCCGACATTCGCGCTTTTGTGGCCCAGGTAGCCGACATTACCGGTTACAGCTTCGTGATTGACCCACGAGTACAAGGCAAAGTGACGGTGCTGTCCAGCGCCCCGATGAACAAAGACCAGATTTACGATCTGTTTCTGGCGGTGCTGGGCGTCCACGGTTTTACGGCCATTCCCGGCGAAGAAGTCATCAAGGTGGTGCAGCAGGTAGACGCCAAACAGTCTGCTGAGTCGCTCGACCGTTTTTCCACTACGCCTTCGGAACAGTTGGTTACCCGGGTGATTCAGATTGATAACGCCAACGCACAGGAGCTGGAGCAGATATTGCGCCCGCTGGTCGCCAAGTACGGCCATTTGGCAGCGGTGCCGGCGGCCAACGCGCTCATTGTGAGTGACCACTACGCCAATATTCAACGCATTGAACAGCTTGTAAAAGAGCTCGACAGCCCGGCCAAATACGAGGTGGAAGTGATTCAGCTGGACGAAGCCTGGGTGGGCGACATGGTTACCCTGTTACAGGAACTGGCGCCGGATGAGTTGGCCCGTAATGGCACTGAAAACGCGGTTCGCAAGTACAGCGTAACCGCCGACGAGCGCAGTAACCGGTTGATTCTGCGGGGTGATCAAAACTTTCGCGCTAAAATGCGTGGCCTTATTAGCCAGCTGGACCAGCCCTCGGCTAGCGGCGGCGCTACCAAGGTGCTGCGGTTGAAAAACGCCGACGCCAAATCCTTGGCGGACTTGCTTAAAGGCGTGATGGGCGAGCTGGTGCGAGAAACCGCAGGCGACAATCGCCCCAGTGGTCAGTTCGCGGTATTTGCCGATGAAGGCCTGAATGCCCTGGTCATTCGCGGAGAGCCATCATTAATGCAAGAAGCTGAGCAAATCGTTATGGCGCTGGATATACGCCGCGCCCAGGTGATGATTGAAGCGGCAATCGTGGAAATTAGCGAAAACATGGGGGAGCAGCTGGGTGTTCAGTTAGCCGCGGGTGATGAGAGTTCTGGCGGCTTTCCGGTGCTAGGAACCAACCTGGCCAGTGGCGGTATGTTGGGTTTGAATCAGGTGATCAGTGCGGTATTGGGCGATGGCACGGTGCCGGCTCTGGCCGGTGGTTTAACCGCAGGCGCCGGTGACCGCAACCGCAACGGAGTAACCTGGGGGCTTCTGATTCAGGCGCTTTCAACATCGTCTGCGGCGAATCTGTTGTCTACGCCCAGTATTATAACCTTGGACAATCAGGAGTCCGAAATCATTGTGGGCCAGAACGTGCCGTTTCGTACCGGCCAGGCGGCGGTGAGCGGTGAAGGGCTCACCAATCCTTTTACCACCATCGAACGTCGCGACGTGGGCCTAACCCTGAAAGTAACGCCGACCATCAGCGCTGACGGTTTGGTGCGCCTGGTGGTGGAGCAAACCACCGAGAATGTGGTGCCCACCACCGTTGCCGGGGCCTCCGACCTGATCACCAACAAGCGTGAAATAAAAACCACCGTACTGGCAGACGACGGTGAAACCATCGTGTTGGGTGGTTTGATGAAAGACGACTACGAAGTGCAGAAGAGCAAAGTGCCTTTGCTGGGCGACATTCCTTATTTGGGTCGGCTGTTCTCGTCGGAATCAGAAAGCCGGGTGAAGCGGAATCTGCTGGTATTTCTGCGCCCGACCATCATGCTGGGCAAAGTAGACGCCGCGGCAGTCACCGACAACAAGTACCAGTCGTTGCGGGAAATCGACCTGCACATCCGTGAAAAGCTGGGCCTTCCGGATAACGGCGAGGACCGTTCGATTGACGGCTTGTTCAGCCCAAGATAAGGGACAGATTTAAAATCTGTCCCCGGGCCGGTCCCAACGCTTAGTCGATAAGCGGTGGCATGGGGCAGTCCAGCTGGTCTGCGACCAGTCGCATCATCTCGTATTCCCGCACACTGATGTGGCCATTTTGGCTCACGCATTCGGCGCTGGCGTCGATAATCGCAGGCTTCAACAGCGGCGACAGTTTATTAAGCTCTGCCAGGGCCTGATTCAGCTCGCGCAGACTTACGCTTGTCCGTATTTCCGGAACCGCATCACCGCTCACACCAAAACCGGCCATGGCCTGGCTGAACAACGCCTGAGCCTGTTGCGGGTTGTCTGCACTGGCTCTGGCTAAAAGGCTGAACAGCTGCCTTAAAGCCGGCAATACCGGATGAAATCTGCGGTGCTTCACCGCCACGGCCCGTCCCGCCCGGGGTGATAAATGGCGGCTAAAAAAGCTGGTGAGGGCGAGTTCGAACAGTGAAACGTTCTTGTCGGCGACAGCCAGGGCTTTCACATTGCGGATTAACTGTTGCTGTTCGCTTGGGTCCAGCTTGCGTAAGGCCGGCATGGCCAGCTCCAGCAGCGGGAAGCGGGCTGCTGCGCCCAGCGCTGTTACTGTAGGCAGCAGTTTTTGTAGAATCGGCTCTTGGTGGCCGACCACCGGATGCGCAGGCAGCAGGGCCAGGTAGCTTTGCTGCTGGTCTGCGGGCAAGTCGGCAATCAGCAGGCTGTAGCTGAGCTGCACCGCACCGGCGCGGGTATAGAGCAACCCGCGGCAAGTGGCCGGTAGTTGGCTCAGCAGGTCCTTGGCATAGCTTTCACTACCCGGGTACACCTGCCCAACGCGCACCGACATAGGCGTATCTGCGGCTATTCGGTAGCGATTGTTGCCCGCCAGCGGCGAGCCGGAACCGCTGTTGGTGCTGGTGTTAAACGGAGCCGGGTCAGCAAAACCCATGGCGCTGGCCTGTGTGCTGGTTTGGATGCTTTCTGGTGTGCTGCCTGGCGCATTGCCTAGAGTGTTGGCTTGGCGTTGTGCGCTGTTCTCGGCCTGTGTGTTGCGCAGTGCCTCGCTGCTGCGGGTATTACGCAGGCGGCTGCGCAAGCGGGTGATCAGCCCTGGCTGCAGGGCGTTGATGCGCTCTTCAATGGGCGGGTGCGACGCCAGCAGCCCCATAAACTTCATGCGGGTGCTTTCGCCGAAACACATGTGGTTCATGTCGCTGGCGTGGCGGGTGGTGTCCAGATGGCTGCCTTGCAAGCCTATTTTGAACAGCGCGCCGCCAATACCATCCGGGTTGCGGGTGAACTGCACCGATGAGGCATCGGCCAGGCGTTCGCGCTGGCGGGACACGGCGGCCTGAATCAGCCGGCCGCAAAACACGCCGGCGTAGCCAATCACAACAAGCACTACGCCCAAGGTACCCAGGGCGAACTGGCCGCGGCTGTCCCGGCGTGTGCGCACTGCGCCGCTGTAGAAGCCTGCGCGAGCCAGAAATAGCCCAATCTGGCCAATCATCAGGATGCCCGCCAATAAGGCAATCAGGCGCACGTTCAGGCGCATGTCGCCATTCAGAATATGGCTGAATTCGTGGCCTACCACGCCTTGGAGCTCATCGCGGGTAAGCTGGGTGAGTGCGCCATGGGTCACCACCATCACTGCTTCAGCGGGGCTGTAACCGGCCACAAAGGCGTTAATGCCGGTTTCCTGATCCATCACGTAGAGTTCGGGCACTGCCACGCCGCTGGCGATGGCCATTTCCTCAACAATATTGCGTAGGCGCCGTTCCAGCGGGTCGTTGGTGTCTGGGTTTATAGGCTGGGCACCCACCATTTCGGCTACCCGCCGGCCGCCATCGGCCAGATCAATCCAGCGTATTAGCGAGCCCACGCCCATCAGCGCGATGCTGGCGCCGGCGGTAATTAAGCCGTGGCTGGTTAGCAGCCAGTGGTGGAAGGGCAGGGCGCTGGCGCTGCTGCGGGTAACCATGTAGCCCACCACGCACACCGACAGCGTAATCAGCATGACTGCGGTCGAAAACAGTGCCACCAGCAGTAAAGTGTTACGCCGGGCTTTGGCCTGGCGCTGAAAGAACGGCGAATGGGCCATGGGTGTCGGCGCCGCTTAAAATGAGACTTTGGGTACGTGGCGAGCTTCCGGGGTTTCCAGTTGCAGCTGCGAGGTTTCTTGAAAGGCGAACAACCCGGCAATCACGTTGTTGGGGAACTGCTCGCGATAGGTGTTGTAGGTCATTACTGTATCGTTATAGGCCTGGCGTGCGAATGACACGCGGTTTTCGGTGCTGGACAACTCTTCCATCAATTGCTGAATAGTTTCGTTGGCCTTCAGATCCGGGTAGTTTTCGGCCACGGCGTAAAAGTTGGCGAGGGCTTTGGTCAGCATGTTTTCGGCGCCGCCCAGGCGTTGAATACGCTTGCCGTCATCGGGATTTTTAGCCGCTTCCTGTTGTGCATCAACGGCGTTGTTACGGGCGTTCATCACTTGGGTGAGGGTGTTTTTTTCATGGCTTAAATAGGCTTTGGCGGATTCTACCAAATTAGGGATCAGGTCGTGGCGGCGCTGCAGCTGCACATCAATTTGCGCAAATCCGTTGCGGAACTGGTTGCGCAAAGCCACCAGCCGGTTGTAGATAATGATCAGGAACAGGGCAATGGCGGCAATTATAATCAGGCCGATCGTAGTTGTCATGGCGTGTCCTTTTGGTGTTTTTAAAGCAGGGACAAAAACGAGGGACAGATTTCAAATCTGTCCCTAGTAAACTTTATCGGAGACGGGTTTGAAATCCGTCCCCGATAGAGTTTAGCGGCTTGATGGCTTAAAAACACTGACCTGTGTGGCAACTCTGTTCGGAAATACAGGTGTTCGCTGCTTTTCACCCACAAAAATGCCCGCACTCGGCGGGCATTTTTTTGGGTGAAACCGGGGACAGAAACCGGGGACAGATTTGAAATCTGTCCCCCTATCTTCGCGGTCTACTTTGCTAGAGGACGGATTTCAAATCCGTCCTCTATTTTGGCTCGTCCCTGGTTTGACCTGCTTAAGCCAGATTTTTGTTCACGAAGTCCCAGTTTACCAGCTTCCAGAAAGCGGCTAGGTAATCTGGACGTGAGTTGCGGTAATCCACGTAGTAGGCGTGTTCCCAAACGTCGACCGTCAGCACAGGCTTGTCTGCGCCAGTCAGTGGCGTCTCTGCGTTGCTGGTGTTTGTAATGGCAACGCTGCCGTCGGATTTCTTAACCAGCCAGGTCCAGCCAGAGCCGAAGTTGTTGGCGGCTTTGTCGTTGAATTCTTTTTTGAAGTCATCGAAAGAACCGAAGGCTTTTTCAATGGCGTCTTTCGCTGCGCCGGTTGGCTCGTTGCCACCGTTGGGGCTCAGGCAATGCCAGTAGAAAGTGTGGTTCCACACCTGGGCTGCGTTATTGAACAGCGGGCCGCTGGCGCTTTTAATGATGTCTTCCAGCGACTTGTTGGCGTCGTCGGTACCGTCAACCAGGCCGTTCAGCTTGGTGACATAGGTGTTGTGATGCTTGCCGTAGTGATAATCCAGAGTTTCCGCGGAAATGTGCGGTTCCAGAGCATTTTTTTCGTACGGCAGTGCAGGTAGTTCAAAGGCCATGAGGTCGTTCTCCGTTTTCTCTCGATTTTATATAGATTGCTTCGTTATCAGTGCTTCGCTACACCTACTAACTATAGGTCCGCTTTATGCCAGATCAACCCTTTGAAATTAAGGAGCTGTTAAATTCCGGGCAACCGGGCAAAAATTGAGCGCAATTTAGAACCCGCCATACCAGCTCCTGGTAACTGTCGGCCAGAATATTCACGTGGCCCAATTTGCGGCCAGGTCGCTCCTGCTTGTTGTACAGGTGAACATGGGCGTAGGGCAGTTGTAAAATCCGTTCGATTTCGCCGTGCTCGCCAATAATGTTGATCATGCAGCTGACCCCCCGTGGCTCCACATTACCCAGAGCGTGTCCGCTGACGGCACGTACATGATTTTCGAACTGGCTGGTCATGGCGCCTTCTATGGTCCAGTGCCCGGAGTTGTGCACTCGCGGAGCCATTTCATTGGCTACCAGGCCGTTTGGTGTTTCAAACAGCTCAAGTGTTAATACGCCCACGTAGTCCAATTCGGTCAGTAAGCCGCGAATATAGTCTTCTGCTTCGCTTTGCAGGTGGGGTTGTAATTTTGGCGCCGGGGCAACGGAGTAGCGCAGAATGCCCTGATGATGGTCATTATCCGCCATGGGGTAAAACGCCACATCGCCGCATTCGGCGCGCACGGCAATAATCGACAGTTCGCGGCTGAAGTCGACGAACTTTTCGACCATCAGGCGTGGGTGGCCGATGCTCTGCCAGGCAGCGGCGGCGTCTTCCGAGCTTTTCAATACTGCCTGGCCTTTGCCGTCGTAACCTTCGGTGTTGGACTTGGCGACTACCGGGCAGCCGAGCTCTTCAGCGGCGGCCCGCAGCGTTTCGGCGCTGTCTGCGATTTTCCATTGCGGTGTAGGAATGCCCAGCTGGCCAAACAGTGTTTTTTCGGCTTCGCGGTTCTGGCATATCCGCAATGCGCGGGGGCAGGGGTGCACGGTGGTTTTCGCTGCAATCTTTTCGGCGACTTCTACCGGTAGGTGTTCAAATTCGTAAGTTACGCGGTCAACCTTGCTCAGAAACTCGTCCAGCCTTTGGCCTTTAGGGTCGCTGATGGTTTCGCCTATGCCGGCACTGGGGCTGCCTGACATGTCGTAGAATACAAAGTCTTTGGCCAGTGGGTAACCTGCCAGGGCGAGCATTCTTCCCAGTTGGCCGGCGCCTAGTACGCCAATTCTCATTTGTTTTCTCCTGTCATTTTGATTCGCAACTTGATTCGAGTGTTCGCACGGATGGGGCAACGCTTCCAAAACACGCCTTAAAACGTCCCTGTGCGGCTTGAGCTCCGCCATCCATGGCTCCGCACAGTTTTGGAAGTGCCACCCCATCCGTGCTGGCTGACTTTGGTGCTTGCTTCATTACAGCATCGGGCGCGTCGATGAAAATGCGCTTATTGATTCTGGCGCTACCGTTACGGAACCGCCGGGTCCGGGTTGTCCAGAATCGTTTGTGTTTGCGTGCTGCGGAATTGGTCAACAGCTTGGCGCACGGTCGGGTCAAAGGTGCCAATAATTTGTGCAGCCAGCAAACCGGCATTAGTGGCGCCTGCGTTGCCGATGGCCAGAGTGCCCACGGCAATGCCGCCGGGCATCTGCACGATAGACAGCAGTGAATCCAGTCCGTTCAGGGCTTTGGACTGAACGGGAACGCCTAGCACAGGTAAGGAGGTCTGCGAGGCTACCATGCCTGGTAGGTGGGCTGCACCGCCGGCGCCGGCTATGATAACTTTCAGGCCGCGATCGGCTGCAGTTTTGGCGTATTCGAACAGCAGGTCGGGGGTGCGGTGGGCGGAAACGACTTTGGTTTCATAGGCCACGCCAAGTTTGTCGAGCATGTTGGCGGCGTTTTCCATGGTGGGCCAGTCGGATTTGGAACCCATGATGAGTCCTACCAGCGGTTGCATAAGCAACAATCCTTCGATGATTGGAAAGCCGCCTATTGTATGATGTGGCCCAAAGCCATGCAATCGGCGCGGCGCAAGCACAGAACAGCGACTCAGTTAAGGACCCGATATGGAACCTATTCGACCAGATAAAGATGAATTAAGAGCCGAGCGGCCGGATAGCCCAATGGGCTCTGCCAAGGCTGCGGGCAGCGCCAAACCCGCGCCAACCAGCCAGAGCAAGCCGGGGAAGGCCCCTGAAACCCCGAAAGCCGCGGCCGGCAGCGGGTCGCAAGGTAATGGCAGTGGTGGCGCTGGGTTTTTGTGGCTGCTGGTTATCTTGTTGGCGTGCGTGGCCGGTGGCGGCTGGTACATTCAGGGTCAGCGTATTGAGGCACTGGAAAACCAGGTGGAAGAAGCCGACAGCTGGGTACGCCAAAGCAAGCTGGCGCTGGCGCGATTTGAAGGTACCTTGTCTGAAACTGGCGAAAACCTCCAGCAAGCCGGTTTGTCTTTGGATGAACAACTGGCGTCACAGAAGGCGCGGCTGGATAACGCCGATAGTGAAATTCGCAAGCTGTGGGTTATTGCCAATGAGCGCAACAAGCAGCAGCTAGAGCAGCAAGCGGCTGCGATTAGCGAACTTGAAACGGCACTGGGCAAAAATCGTAACGATTTGGTGAGCGTTCAGACCTCGGTGGCGAGCGCAGAAGCGGCTTTTAGCGAAGCCGTAAAACTGCAACAGAGCGAGCGCGCCGAGCTGGTGGCCAGAGTGAGCGTTGTTCAGACCAGCGCATCGTCGCTTAAAACCGAACTGGCCGCGGCAAATCAGAAAACCGATACCTTAACCAAAAGCATTGACGAGCGTATCGCGACGTCTATTCGCCGTTTTGAGCAGGAACAGAAACTGACCACCAGCAGTATTGAAAGCCGTATTGCTGCCCTGGAAAAAGCGGTTACAAGCACAACCAGTGGTAACGGGCCGGACGCCGTGCAGAGGGAAATCGCCGAGCTGAAAAAAACCGTTGAGGTGATTGATTCGTCGCGTTCGCAAATGACATCGCGCCTGGTGCGATTGTCGCAGGAAGTGAATAACCTGCAGGCGAAGCTCGCCAGCCAGTAGGCGGATCGGTAAATAGGTCAGTGAATGAACAAATTTCCGGCGTGACGGCTTTTTAAAGGAATTTTAGGCAAAACATTTGACACCGGGGCAGAAATGCTTAGAATGCGCCGCTCAGTTGTTTGAGACACGTTTGCCAAGCGGCAGATGCAAACAGTGAATCTTTGAAAGGTCAAAGCGGGCGGTTAGCTCAGCTGGGAGAGCATCGCCCTTACAAGGCGAGGGTCACTGGTTCGATCCCAGTACCGCCCACCACTTATCCTTTAAAGATCAGTCAGGCACAACACCTGACATTGCATTCGGGTAAATCCGGATGGCTGCGGAGCGGTAGTTCAGTTGGTTAGAATACCGGCCTGTCACGCCGGGGGTCGCGGGTTCGAGTCCCGTCCGCTCCGCCAACTATCTGGGTGGTTAGCTCAGCTGGGAGAGCATCGCCCTTACAAGGCGAGGGTCACTGGTTCGATCCCAGTACCACCCACCATATTTGAAAAACGGGCAGTCTCATTGAGGCTGCCCGTTTTTTTATGTGCAATGATAATTGCCGGCGCTAAGCGCCCAGTAAAGACTGCCCGCAAACCCGCACCACATTGCCGTTTAAGCCACCCGACCCAGGGCTGCAAAGCCAGCTGACGGTTTCGGCCACATCCACCGGCTGCCCCCCTTGGGACAAGCTGTTTATGCGCCGCCCCGCTTCGCGAACGGCGATGGGCATGGCGTCTGTCATGTTAGTTTCAATAAATCCGGGCGCAACCGCGTTTATAGTGGTGCCGTTTTTGAGCTGCCGAGCCTCAGCCTGTACATAGCCAATAAGCCCGCTTTTTGCCGCAGCATAATTGCTTTGCCCGCGATTGCCGGCAATACCGCTAACCGATGACAGGCACACAATGCGCCCGTTAGCGTGCAATAACTCATGCCGTTGAATTCTTTCGGTAATGGCCATGGCCGCTGTCAAATTCACACTGATGGCCGCGTTCCAAGACTGTTCTGGCATATTGCCCAAGGTTTTGTCGCGGGTAAGGCCGGCATTGTGAATCAGTAGGTCCAAGCCACCGAGCTGCTCAATAAACGTGGCAATCACCTGGGGCGTATCGGCTTCGGTAATGTCCAGCGCCAGGGCATGGCCTTTCAGGCTTTGCATCTGTTGATGTAATTCCTGTCGTGCGGCGGGTAAGTCCACTCCGATGACGGTAGCGCCGTCGCGGCTCAGGGTTTGTGCGATGGCCAAGCCAATACCGCGGGCCGCGCCGGTCACCAGGGCCAGCTTGCCGGTGAGAGGCGCCACAGGGTTGGAGACTGCCGCGCTGGTACTTTTATCGATCTGGGCAACCTGTCCGGACACATACGCTGATTTTGCAGACAGAAAAAACCGCAGGCTGGAGTTCAGGTTGCTTTGGGCGCCCGTGGCTACCCTTAACAGGTTTGCAGTGGCACCTTTGTTGCCAATTTCTTTCGCGACGCTGCGCACGAACCCGTCTAACGCCTGTTGTGCCGCTGCATGGGCCGGTTTGCGGCAGTTCTTTACGGGCTGGCCTAGAACCAGCACCCGCCCGTGTTGAGCCAGGCTTTTTATACTGGCGTGAAAAAACTGATACATCCCGCTCAGCTCGTCGGGCGTTTTGATGCCGCTGGCGTCAAACACCAGGGCAGAAAAGTTGCCAGGCTTGCTCAGCGGCAGAACCATGGGCTTTGTCCGGTTTCCAGCCTTGGCTGAATCCACCAGTCGTTTATCGCCGCTGGCGTGATAGAGCTTGGCCGCACTGGCGCCCAGTGTTCGCCCCACCTCAGAAATCAGCTTCCCACCGCCGGCCGCACCCAGCAGAACATCGCCCTCAATAAACGGCTGGTCGACCCGTTTTAGCCGCCGCAAAGGGACCGGAGCGGGTAAGCCCAGAGTATTGGCTGCGGTTTGCCCTAATGAGGTGTTGATCAGTTTGAAGTACAGATCCGACATGGCAGTGGTCCTCTGGCGATGTTCGTGACGATATTTAACGCAAGATACGATTATTCATCATACCCGCAAGCATAGCTCCCGGCGCTAATCGAAGCTTTATTGGCAAACAGTATTGGCGGTTGGAAGGCTTACATAACGAATACAAATTTAGCCTTTGACACCAGGGCAATCAGCCCGTAATATGCGCTCCTCGTTAGCCGGAAGCAGATCAAAAATCTTTCAGTTAACAACAAGTTTGATGCGGGGTGGAGCATTCTGGTAGTTCTTCGGGCTCCTATTACCCTGAAAGACGAAGGGAGAGACGACCTTCGGCTTATGAGTCCGACCTGACGGTGTATTCATAGTATAAAGTTCTCACAGTTTGATGCGGGGTGGAGCAGTCTGGTAGCTCGTCGGGCTCATAACCCGAAGGTCGTAGGTTCGAATCCTGCCCCCGCTACCATATAATAGAAAGGCAGACCGGTAACTTACTGGTCTGCCTTTTTCGTGTTTGGGTTAGCAGAAAAGCTCTGTGACGACTATGTGACACATATGTGCCAAGCACTGTAACGCTGTCATTTGGTTTACACCCAGAAACGACCGTAAGTCACTTTTTGGCACGCATAATATGCGTTCTGAACCAGTACCCAAAATACTTTCGATCGCCTGGCAAGATATGTGTGGCCCGGTGCTGGGTTTCATGCAGGTATTGCCCACAAAAAGCCGGCGTGGGTCAGATTGGTGCAGGCATTACCACCGCCCCCGGGTCGGCTTTATTTTGCGCCCCTGTGTGGCTAACCCCCAGCCTCAGGAAATCATTGAAATAGACAGCATTCGTACCTTGTTGGCCAGAAAATTGCACCACGACTATTGCCACCGGCGTGGAAAGGGTGCAATCAACTTCGGCCAGCCTGCCGAGCAATGGCTGGACAACCTGACTTCAGCACCCTGATGCAGGCTATTGGTGGGCGTACCGGAACCTGAATTGTAACCTGCCAACGCCGGCGGCGTTTTTGTGCGCGAAGACAAAACTGACGGCCACTATCGCCTATGGTCCATTAACGACGACCACCCGGCGATGATTCGCACCGTAGAGCCAAACAGCAAGGTAGAACTGGAAGTCTGGAAGTTGCCACTGGCAGCGGGTACTTCTCCGAATACGACGTCTGGCTTTCATCCTCTACCGCTTACCCTTTAGTACGGTTGTCTATCCACTGCTCCAATGCGCCGGCTTCCATGGGCTTACCGAAATAGTAACCTTGGATAGTGTCGATGCCTTGTTCCACCAGGAACAGGAACTGTTCTTCGGTTTCCACCCCTTCGGCCAGCACCCTAAAGCCAAGGCTGTGGCCCAAAGCCAAAACGGTTCTGATAATGGCAACGTTATAGGCGTCGTCTGGCAAGTCGTCTATAAACACCTTGTCAATTTTGAGGCAGGTTACCGGCAGGTGCTTGATGTGGGCCAGGGATGAATAGCCGGTGCCAAAATCGTCGATGGCCAACAGAACGCCCATGTCCCGCAATGCCTGTAACAACCCGATGATGCGGTCATCCCGCTCCAGAGCGCCTTCGGTAATCTCAAGTTCCAGCATACTTGCCGGTAATTGATGTTTGGCTAGCAGGTCGCGGATATGATCGGCGAATCCCGGCACCAGTTGCTGTGGCGCAATGTTCACCGCCACCTGCGGAATAGGGTGGCCCTGGTCGCGCCAGCGGGCCATTTGCGCCATGGCTTTTTCGAGTACCCAGTCGCCCAGTAACCCGATTAGCCCCAGCTCTTCGGCCAACGGAATAAACGTGGCGGGCGACATCAAGCCGTTCACCGGATGCTGCCAACGCACCAGCGCCTCAACTCCGAGCAGCGCCGCAGTCTTGCAATCCACCTGAGGCTGATAATTCAGCGTCAGTTCGTCGTTCTGAACTGCCCGGCGAAGTTCGCTGGCCACCTCGAATTTACGTTGCAGGCGCTCGGCCAGCAACGGTGTAAACAGCTCAATGCTGGATGGCCCGCGTTCCTTAGCAAGATACAACGCGGTTTCCGCGGCTTGCATCAGCCCCTGGGCGTCGGCGGCATCTTCGGGGTAGAAACTTATGCCCACGCAAGCGGAGGGGATCAGTTCATGGCCTTCGAGCTTCAGCGGTTTGGCTAGCGCATTGAATAGCGTCTGCACAATAACCGCAATGCGATCACGGTTTGTGACCTGCTCCAGCACCAGCACAAACTCATCGGCGCCCCAGCGGCACAACAGACCATTTTTCGGGCAAGCTTCGGCTAGGCGCCGGGCGACCGCTCGCAGAAAGCTATCACCGGTGTGATGGCCTCGAGCATCGTTGAGCAGTTTGAATCGGTCAATGTCCAGAAACACAACAGCAACCTCATGCACAGTCTGAGCTCTTTCCGCAATCACATGGCTGACTTTATCCAGACAGTACTGACGGTTAGGCAAGCCCGTAAGCGGGTCGTGGTTCTGAGCAAAAAACAGATTGTTTTCGGCTTCTTTGGTTTTGGATACGTCGGAAAAAACCGCCACATAGTTGCGGATACTGCCGTCGTCGTTACGAATGATGGAAATGCTGCCCAGCTGAGGATAGACCTCGCCATTTTTGCGGCGGTTCCAGATTTCACCTTTCCAACGGTCGTTTTCGCTCAGGCAGAGCCCCAACGCTTCATAAAAATGAGTCGTGTGAATCCCTGACTTTAGAATCGAAGGGCTACCGCCTATCGCTTCCTTTGAGGTGTAACCGGTAATTTCACAGAACGAGCGGTTAACGGACTGGATTCGTCCATCGGCACCGGCAATAACCACGGCTTCAGACGTCTGGTCTAAAAAGGTTTGGCTGGTAACCGGTTGCTGATCATTGCCGTCTTGGTCTTGTTGTCGCAGGCTATTGCGTTGGTGTAGCTCCTCGATAAGCAGCTGATATTTCTGGCGCTGGCTCACATCGTGAGCGGTTAGAACCACGCCTTGACCAGGGCCGGCACCGCTTTCAGGCTGCCACATCGTGGTTTCTACCCACACTGAATGGCGGTCTGTATGCCGAAGTTTGAGGGTGATTTTTTGCGTTACTCCAGCTTGCTCCAGCGCTCGCTGGGCCCGTTCGAAGGTGTCGACGCCTTCATCGTTCAGCAAAAGGGTGAACGGTGTTCCATGCAGGCTTTCTACGGTGTGGCCCAGCAGGGTTTTCACAATTGACGAAACATAACTAATCGTACCGTCGCCCTGCAAACGCACGGTCATATCATGGGACAGCTCCGCCAGTCTGCGGAAATCCTGTTCTGGTTGCAGCAGTGGCTGCTCATTGCGCTGCAAATCTGGCAACTTGATGGAAATTGTTCTACCGATAAATTCGTACAGCTCTCGCTCTCGCAGAGTTACATTTTTCGGGGTGTTGTGATGACACGTCAGCATGCCCCAGAGCCTGCCATTCTGGGTCAGCGAAATGGTCAGAGCAGCTGCTACACCCATATTGCCGAGATACTCAAGGTGAACCAGTGGCAGCGAACGGTATGCCGAATAGGTCATATCCAGGGGCTGGTCAGTACCGATATCCGGGGCGCCATGCACAGGCACCGCGGCGCACTTTCTGTTAGCGGTCACCCACGTCAGATTTTGGCTATTAAGCGCCCGGGTCTGGGCCGGAATATCCGGCGCCGGAAAACGGTTTCCCAGATAGCTGTTCATTTGCGCTGAACGGCTTTCTGCGATCACTTCGCCATCCCTGTTGTGATCGAACTGATACATCATCACCCGATCGTAACCGGTCACTTGGCGCACCAGTTCTGCCACTTTTTGGGTGTAACTGTTTAGGTCCTGCTCGCGGTTAAGCTGCCACAGCAGATCCCGTGTGGGTATGAACACCTGGCCGAAAAACGCGTTCTGATCCTGAGCCTCGGCCTGCAGTTCCAGTTCTACCAGCCAGTGGTGGTTGTCATAAGAGACCGCTGCGTTGCAGTTCAACCAGTTGTTGCCCCGGCGGATGCGCAGATTCAGCACCCCGGAAGAGCGCCAGTCACCCAGGCCTTTCAGGCTGAGTATCTGTTCGATGTCGGCGGTGTTGGCGAACTCGTCGAAATTGCGGCCGAGCACTGCGGTGTAAGGTAATTGCAGCAATTCATCAACGTTTTCGCTGCAGTGCTGGATGAAGAACTGGCTATCCAGTGCCAGTAACACGCCCTGGGGTTGAATGAATCCGGTTTCCTGTAACCGCTTTTTTTCTGAGTCGGCGGGTTTCTGCGGTGACATGTTCATCCAGAAATTGTGAAATTAGAGAAATGGGTAGCAGGCGTAAACGCTAACCTAGTGTTGATTCGCCTTATTTACTATAACAGCGGGCCTACAGATTTATGTCACAGAATTACTGAATAATAACCCTAACGTTGGAGAAAAAGAACAGCAAGCCTGGGCGTTCTTATCGGCACCCGGGCTTTGGTCCTCATTATCACGGTAGGTTTTCGCGCCAGCGTTTGACCTTTACCTGCGTTTTTACGGCTTCCAGAATTTCTTGAATCATCTCGATCAACGCCTGGTTAGCCTGGTGCCCCTTGCGCGCTGATTCGCTGTTTGGCAACACAGCTGCCACCAAGTCTTCAATAAATGCGTGATTGGCGCTTGAGGCCAGGTCTTCCAGAATTTGATGAACAATGTTGGCGACAATATCCCCCACCGAGTCTTCCAGGGTGCGGGCGATGGTTCCACCAACTACCGGTAACAGCTTCAAGCGCGATAGTTCGATGTTTTGCTGCAGAGCGTGGTCAACCCGAGCTTCCAGATAGTTGCGCAGGGCGCCGCGGTTCGGCACGTAGCTTTCTGCGGCGGCCTTCGCAACCCGGGCAGACAGCCAGTTACTGATCATTTTCCGCCGCGGATACAGCACCTGCTGCTGAATTTGGCTCACCAGCGGTGAACCCCGGCCGGCTTCGCATTGAATGCCACTGATGACTTTTAAAACGATCCGGTCTGAAATCTCTTCCATGAACGCTTCGTAATAGAAGTTGATGAACTGATAAGCCCGATACTGGGTAATATCGATGATGCCGTAGCGGTGTAACCGGTGCACAATCGAGATTACCCGCAGCAAGCGTAAAATACGGAAGCCGCCGATCGGTATACAGCCCACCAAGTCGTACCAGTGAATGAATGGGTAGAAGTACCATCGGCCGTATTCGCGGGTTTTCGCAGCGTGGCCCCAGCGGACAAAAAATTCCGTCAAAAAGACGGCTACAAACACTAAGTCGTAAAAAATAAAGTTTTCGTGAATTGGCTGATAAGCCGCTTGCAATGCCGGCAAGATCTCTTTCAAGGTATTTTGAATGGCGACAAAGCTGTAAATGGAATCCCAGATGATGAAGGCCATATTCACCATCAACAGGCCCAGCATCAGAAAATCCAGCAGAAACCAGATAAACTCACGGCTGGATCTGAGTTTTTGACGGTTTATATTCAACATGATGAAAGAGGTCCGGCTGGTAATGTGTGAGCGTTTTAAAGAGGGTTGCCCGCCAAGGTTAGCGCATTTTAAGTGGCTGAACGACTTGTCAGCAGTGGGTAAGCTACACTGCGGCATCTTATAAAAAATTTCAGGCGCGCCAGATTGCATAGACTCCTGGCGGCTTAGGAACAGAATTCACTCCATGGCATCAAAAAAAATTCTGGCCAGCCTGCGGCGCACCGTGCTTGTAATGCTCGCACTGGTTGGCGTGTCAATGCCAGCTCTGGGCCAGCAGGTGAAAGTACAGGTGCAGGGCAATTATCCGCAATTGCAGGATAACGCCGAAGCGTTTATTGGCGATGTAGACGGGCGCAGCGCCAGTAATTTGCGGCGTTATGCCTCTACCGCGGTAAGTCAGGTCAGCGAAGCGCTGCAGGCACTGGGTTATTACAACCCAGAGATCAGCTGGAAGCTGGAGCCGGGCGATGCCGACGCTGACAATCAGCCACGCCTGCTTCTAACCGTTGTGCCCGGTGAACCGGTGCGGGTAAAAACACGGCAAGTCGATATTGGCGGGCCGGGGGCAAAAGACTCCCGATTTAGTGGCAACCTGCCGGCCAAGCCGGCGTTGGGCGACATACTCAATCATGGCGATTACGACGCCCTGCGCAATACTTTGCCTACCCGCGCTCGCCGCCGCGGTTATTTTGACGGCAAACTGACCACCCGTGCACTGACCGTAAACCCGCAAACCCTCGAAGCTGACATTGCTCTAGCGTATGACAGCGGTGAGCGCTATCGCCTGGGCGAGGTTGCCTTTGCCGAAGGCCATTGGTTTGAGTTAGAACTTCTGGACAAGTTTGTCAGTTTTGAGCCGGGCACCCCCTATCACGCCGATCAAATTGCCAAGCTAAGCAGCGACCTGTCCGCAAGCGGTTATTTTGCCGGGGTTAATATTGACGCCGTTCCAAAAAGTGCGGAAGACGGCGTCATTCCGGTGCAGGTTGAGCTCACCCGTCGCGAACGCCGCTCGTTGTCTGCCGGCGTGGGGTTTTCGACCGACGTAGGGCCGCGTTTTCGCGGTAACTGGCGCGAGCATTGGGTAAACCCGCAGGGCCACAGCCGCAGTGCCGACACCGAGCTCGCGCAGCTTCGGCAGAGCGTCAGCGCCTGGTATGAAATCCCGCTGGACCCGCCAATGGCCGACCGCCTGCGCTTCGGTGGCGGTTTGCAGCGTGAGGACATCGAAGACGTTGAATCGGAGCTGGCCACTGTGGGTCTGCAGTGGCAACACCGATTTGAAACCGACTGGCTCCAAATTTTGTCGCTGCGCTGGGAAGGCGAGAGATACACGATCGGTGACGACGACGAAACCGGCACCAGTAGCCTGCTGCTGCCCGGTGCCAGTTATTCCAGGTTGGTGCAAGACTCGGCGCTGGACCCGTCAAAGGGTTATAACCTGCGCATCGACGTCAGCGGTGCTCATCGGGCCTTGCTGTCTGCGGCCGACATTTTACACATCAAGGCCTCGGCCAAGGGCCTGACCACGCTGGCGTACAAGCACCGTTTTCTGGCGCGTTTCCAAATCGGCGGGCTAGGAACCAACAGCTTCACGGATGTGCCTCCGTCGTTACGGTTTTTTGCCGGTGGTGATCAGAGCGTGCGCGGCTACGGCTATGAAACCCTGTCGCCACTAAATGATAATGGTGCCACCGAAGGCGGGCGCTATCTGATTGCTGGCAGTGTTGAGTACCAGTACGAGTTTGTTAATAATTGGCGTTCTGCGCTGTTTGTGGACCACGGCAATGCCATTAATCAGTTGCTTGATCCACTGGCCACCGGAGTCGGCGTTGGTGTGCGCTGGATAAGTCCGGTAGGGCCGCTGCGGCTGGATATTGCCAAGGGCCTGAACCCGGAATTCGGCGGTGATTGGCGCATACACTTTTCCATGGGGCCGGAATTGTGAATACAGAACAGAATCAAAAACAGCAGCCGCAGCCGTCAGCCAAGTCCGCAGCCACGGAAAAACCGCGGCGCCAGCGCTGGTGGTTCTGGGTGCTTATTGTGACTGCCATCGTACTGCTGTTGCCGCTTTTGCTTTTGACTTTTGTGCTGCTGGCGCTGCGCTCGGAAACCGGCACGGCCTGGTTTATTGAGCAGACCCCGGGGCTGGAAGTGCAAGCCGGGCAGGGCTCGTTGTTGGGCCGCTGGCAGGCTACCTCTTTAAGCTGGCGTGGTTACGGCGTTGATTTGCAATTGCAGGCGCCGGATTTGCAGTGGTCGCCGCAGTGCTTACTGCAAAAGCGGCTGTGTGTGAACCATCTACGAGCGCAAACCATAGAGCTGAATCTGCAGCCGTCTGCCGACGAAGACGATAGCCCCAGATCGGACATTCTGCTGCCCGACATCGGTCTGCCGTTGGGTATTCGCGCAGACCAGATTCGCCTGGGCGAGTTTTTTGTTAACGGCAACAAAATCTGGGACACGGTAGAGCTGGTTGCCGGCGGTGCCGGTGAAAGCTGGCTGATAGACCGGGCGTTTTATCAGCGTGACGGCATTCAGCTAACCGCATCCGGGCGGGTTCAAACCCGCGGCGACTGGCCGGTTGCGCTGGACTTCAGTGCCGTACTGCCACCGCCCTCGGGGGATCACTGGACTATAGACCTGGCTTTGGCGGGCAGCGTGCGCGACCTGCGCGTTCGCGGCAGCAGTCAGGGTTACCTCGACGCAATTCTGGAAGGCAGCGTTGAACCACTGCGGGCAGACCTGCCCGCTAGCCTGAACATTCGTTCAGATACTTTTTTGGCAGCCCCCTCTTTACCACCAACGCTCACGCTGAACAGTCTGAACTTGGCGTTGCAGGGCTCTTTAGCCAACGGTTTCGAAACCAGCGTGCAGGCTACTTTGCCAGGAACCACTGGCCCGGTTGAGCTTAACCTTGCTGGAAAAGTGACCACCCAGGGCGCCGACAATATGGAGCTGACATTGGCTGCAGACAACGCCGGGCGCGACGGGACCTTGGCGCTGACCGGCAGCGCAGCCTGGCTGCCCGAGCTGGCCGCCGATGCCAATCTGACCATGAACGCCTTTCCCTGGCACACGTTGCTGCCGGATATGCAGGAACCTCCGGTCAACATTGATACCTTGAAGCTGCGGGCAAACTGGCAAGACCAACGCTATACCGCCACGCTGGCGGCTACTGCCGGCGGCCCTGCCGGAGATACCAGCCTGGAGTCGGAACTTGAGGGCGATCTGCAGCAACTGACTGTTTCCCGCTTACAGGTGCAAACCGGCGCCGGCACATTGATGGGTAATGCCAACGTTGGTCTGGCGCAGCCGCTATCGTGGCAGGCTACGCTGGAGATGCAGAAATTCAACCCGGGTTATTGGGTGCCGCAATTGCAGGCCAGTCTGGATGGCAGCATCCGTTCCAGTGGCCAGTGGCCAGAATCGGCGAGCATGCCAGAGATGTCCGCAGACGTAGATCTGGCCGGCCTGTGGCGTGGGCAAACCACCCGTATAAAGATTAAAGCCAGTGCCGCAGACGGGCTTTGGCAGGTGCCTCAATTAAATGCGGCTATTGGCGACAACACCTTGGCTGGCAAAGGGCAGTGGGGCCAGCAGTTACAAGCCGAGCTGGACCTGAATTTGCCTGAGCCAGAAGCGATTCTGGAAAGTCTGCGCGGGCAGGCCAGCGCCCGTTTAACAGTAAAAGGCACGTTGCAGCAGCCCCAGGCGGATATCCGTATTTCAGCAACGGCTTTGGCCTGGGCAGATCAGCTGCAACTTGCGGGCGTGGAATTTAGCGCCAACCTTGATGCGGCGGGGGCAATCCGCAGCCGGCTTCAAGCCCGAGGTATTGAAACCGGTGGCCAGACCGTTGAGCAGCTGGACGCAACGCTGGATGGCACGCGCCAGAAACATAAGCTGGTTCTGGACATGATTCACCGCGAGGTTGAAGTTCGCTTGGCGCTGGCTGGTGCGGCGGGTGAGCAGTGGCAGCAATGGCAAGGCGAGCTCAGGCGCGGTGAGGTGCTGGTAACCGGGCAGGACCAACGCTGGCAGCTGCGCCAGCCCGCAGCCCTGTTTTTCAAGGCCGCGACAGGAAGCACCGAGCCGCAACTGACTTTTGCCGAACATTGCTGGCAGTGGCAGCAAAGCGCTTTGTGCGCCGGCGACCAGACGCTGTTGCCGGTGGCAGATGTTGAATACCGCATCATTAACTTGCCGTCGAAGGCGCTGGCGCCATTGTTGCCGGAAAATCTGCGCTGGCACGCCAATATCAATGGCCGCATCGATTTTTCCATGGGCGTTGGAGGACCCAGCGGCACGATAGAGCTGGATGCGGGCGCGGGTGACTTCGAAATTCTGCTGGATGGCGACTGGGAAACCTTGCGCCACAGCGCATTGTCTACCCGCTTGACGTTGCAGCCGTCTGAGGCGCAATTAGTGTTGGCGTTGGCCGGGCCAAAACTGGGATCACTAAAGGCAGACCTGAGTATCGATCCGGCTGCGTCCGAACGCACCCTTAGCGGCGACTTCCAGCTCAGCGGCATGGACATTGCGCTGTTGGGCATTTTCACCGGTCTGGAAGAGGTAGCCGGCCAGATTAACGGCCGGGGTAAGCTGTCTGGCCCGCTAATGCGGCCCGCGGTGAATGGCGAATTAACCCTGTCTGACGGCCGGGTGATCGACCCGCGTTTGCCCCTGGCCATGGAGCAAATCAACGTCACCGTTGAAATGCTAGGCTACAACGCCAACCTTAATGGTGTGATTCGAGCCAATGAACGCAGCGAGCTGGTGCTTCAGGGCGAGCTTGACTGGCAAAGCGACCTGCCCAGCGGCAGCGTGTCTTTGCGCGGCGAACGCCTGCCCATCAACATTGAGCCTTACGCCGAGCTGGAAGTCGCGCCGGACTTGACCATCGCCTTTTCCGGTGGGGAATTGTTGGTTAACGGCCGTATTAATGTGCCCCGTGGCGCTATAGAAATCCGCGGGCTGCCGCTGCGGGCGGTATCTGTGTCTGATGACGAAGTGATTGTGGGGGTTGAAAAACCCGAGCCGGTGATTCGCTCGTTAACGATGGACGTGGTGGTGAACGTAGGCAGCCCCGATGACAAGGTCACGTTTGCGGCGTTCGGCGCTACCGGCGACCTTAGCGGAACCCTGCGGATTGGCAACAATATGGATACCCGCGGCACTTTGCGGCTCAACAAAGGCCGCTTTGAGGCTTATGGCCAGGATTTGACCCTGCGTAAAGCCCGGTTGCTGTTTGTAGGCAACCTGAGCCAGCCTTATCTGGAACTGGAAGCTGTGCGCACGGTCGGGTCGGTCGTCGCAGGGCTGCGGTTGAAGGGGCCGGTGCAGTCGCCGGAGACCGAAGTGTTTTCCAGCCCGGAGATGCCGCAAACCGATGCGCTGTCGTACCTGATTCTGGGCCGTGCCCCGCAAAGCCAGCAAGACGACGGTCAAATGAGTCGCGCAGCGCTGTCATTGGGTCTGAACCAAGCCAACAAGATAACGGGCGCGTTGGGCGCAGAGTTTGGCATTCGTGATTTAACCCTTGAAGCCGAGGGCAGCGGCGACCAGACCGCGGTGGTGGCCAGCGGTTATCTGACCGACGAACTCAGCATCCGTTACGGCGTGGGCATTTTTGAGCCGGTGACCACGGTGGCGTTGCGGTACGATTTAGGGCGCTATTTCTATCTCGAGGCCGCCAGTGGTCTGGCGGCCTCGCTGGACATTTTTTATACCCGGGATTTTTAAAGCACGGTTAAAAAACGGTTAACGCACGGCTAAGGCTCGGCGTTCAGTCTGGCCATTTTCAGGCGACAGGCTTCGTCTACAAAATGGCGGAGTATATGGCGGTGGCCGCTGTGGTAAAGCAGATACTCTGGGTGCCATTGCACCCCCATTAGCCACTGGCCACGGGTATTTTCGATGGCCTGCACGAACAGATCGTTATCCACAGCCACTACGCGCAGGTCTTGCCCCAGTCTTTTAATGGTTTGGCTGTGAATACGATTTGCACCGATAACCGGCGCCCGCATGATCTGGCTCAGGCGAGTGTGATCCACCACCTTAACGGTTTGCAGGGGCAATAGCAGCGGGCGATGGCGTGTGTTCTGCCGCAGTGGAGTCACGTTTTGGCACAGGGAGCCGCCGCGATGCACATTAATCAACTGTGCGCCGCGGCATATTCCCAGCACCGGCAGGTCCAGGGTTTCCGCTTCTGTCAGCAGGCGCTGATCGGTTTCATCACGGCGTTTATCGTAATCTGCCGTTACCATGGGGTACTGGCCATAGAGCGTCGGTTGCACGTGAGTGCCGCCGGAAAGCACTAGGCCGTCCAGTAGGCTCACGTTCACCCTGGCACCGGGGCGTATGTAATGGGTGCGCGCGCCTTGCATGTGCAGCGCCAGCATAATCAACCGCTGGGCCAGTCCGCGTCGGCGCGGGCCACTGATGCCGATGGTCAGCCCGGGCGGGGACTCTTTTTCCATCCGTTCAGATATCGATTCAGACATAGCCTTTGTGTTCAAGCCAGTGGTGAATGGTCTCCGGTTTGCTGTGGGTCAGATTGTGCAGGCTGATAGTGCCGGAATCGCGAAACTGAGCCCGAAGTTGCGCCAGGTCTTCGCTGTTGTTGGCAATGTCGTCCAGTATTACCCAGTCATTCCATACCGAAGAAAAATTCCACTGCGGGTTGTCGATGTCGCAATCCGGTAGCCGATAATGCAGGGTGGGCCGTTTTTTGATGCGCGGGTCTTTTACGTACCGCGCCAGCAACGGTGCATTCAGATGGGCAAACAGCGGCAACAGATCCAGTGCCCGGTTTCGGGTGGGGTTGTGCTGCAGGTAGTCTTCCATCAACTGTTCCAACGATGGCGCGTAGTCATCTTTCATCAGCAGTTCTGTGTAGCGAGTCGCCCAGGGCTCTATGTAGGGTGTAAAACGCCGGCTGATATCCAGTTGATGGCGCTTTTTCAGCCACTCGTACAAGCCTGCAAACGCCTGTAAATAGCGCGTAATGGTGGGCGCCTGTAAATCTGGCAGTTCCGGGTTCAGTTGCAGTCCGAAGGCATAATAAATGGACTCGCGGCTGCCCAGAACGCCAAGTTTCCGCAGTTCTTTGACCAGCCGCTCAACCTCTTCCACCTGGGAAAAACCGATGGGCGGCCCGACAATTTCCAGCGGCACAATACGCTCGGCTGCGGCGTCGATTACGTCCATAGCCTGCCCGCCAATCTCGCGCAGGCTTTCCGGCACGTCGGCCCCGGTCAGGTCCAGATCTTTAATGGAATCAGAATCCAGCTCGATCACGAACTCGCCCAGTGGCGTGTCTACTGCGGTTACGTAGCGCGACCGCGGTTGCGGCGCGCCGTTCAGCAGATTGGCGACTTCGTGCACCAGCGCTTCATAGCTTAAACCCGAAAGCTCGATTTCTACACCAACCCGGCGCTCTGCTCCGCCGGCAGTGTGGGTTACAGAGGGAATTCTGCAGACGTTCTTTTGCGTCATTATTACACCTTTCAATCAGTCTTCAGCGCTGCAAGCGCGGCCTGTAACGACAGAATTACCATAGCATATTAGGTGCCTGACTCTGGTAACCGAGCAAGTGGGGAAAATGCCATAAACAGGGTTTACACTGGATAAAACACTGTATATAGTCAAACCACTGTATAAACAAACAGGGTATTTTATGACGCAGCGGATCCCAAATATGAAACTCACTGCCAGGCAGTCCCAAGTGCTGGATATCGTCCGCCGCTACCTGGATGAAACCGGGTATCCGCCCACCCGCGCCGAAATTGCAGCTGAGCTGGGTTTCCGCTCCGCCAATGCGGCAGAAGAGCATTTGCGGGCTTTGGCACGCAAAGGCGCTATTGAAATGGTGCCCGGCGCCAGCCGCGGTATTCGCCTGCCAGAAAGCGAGCAGGACCTGGGTTTGCCGGTGATTGGCCAAGTGGCAGCCGGTAGCCCGATTCTGGCTCAGGAGCACGTGGAAGACCACTGCACTTTAAAGCCTGGCTTTTTTTCGCCGGCGGCGGATTACCTGCTGCGAGTGCGTGGTATGAGCATGAAGAATATCGGGATTCTAGACGGTGACTTGCTGGCAGTACACAGCACTCAGGACGTTCACAACGGCCAGATTGTGGTGGCCAGGGTAGGTGATGAAGTGACCGTGAAGCGCTTTCGTAAAGAAGGTAACAAAGTGTATCTGGTGGCGGAAAACGACGACTTCGCGCCGATTGAAGTAGATCTGACCGAGCAGGATCTGTTCATTGAAGGGTTGGGCGTTGGCGTTATCCGCCGCTCAGACCTGCACTGATCCGTAGCGACAGTAAACCGACACAAAGAAGGGCGGGGAATCATGGAACAACTGAGCTTTAACGGCAATCTTGCATATCAGCAACAGATCGCAGCGCGAGTGGCAGAGCAGGCGCCGCCTGTGCGAGTTCAGCCCCGGCCAGCCCCGGTGTCTGCTGGTAACGTCACCGAAATCATCTTGCCCCAGGGCCAAGTGGAAAATTTTCAGCTGTTACTGCCAATGCTGACCCAGCTGAACCAGGAAAAGCGCTGGTTGGCATGGATTGACCCACCTCAAGAGCTGGTCAGCAAATGGCAAAAAATGCACGGCATTATTGCGGGTGAGCTGCTGGTTTTGCGTTCCAGCGCCGAGCATCCAGCGCTCAAGTTGGCGGAGCGGGCCCTCAGCGTGGGCACATGCCATGCGGTGGTGCTGTGGACCGAAAAGCTGAACAAAGCGTGTTTCGAGGCACTCCAGGCGGCATCCGCCGCGGGCAATAGCCATGGCGTCGTTTTGCGTCAACGTTAGTAAAGAGTGGTGCGCCAACGTTAATAGAGTTTTACGTTAGCGTTAGTGCAGCGTCGGACTGTGGGGCGCATCAAACCACTCAACGTCGCTGCCGCTGTCAGTGCTATCCCAGTCCAGGTCCTGGGCGCTATCGCCCGCTGCGTCAATGCCTGCCGCAATCATGGCTTTGGCCACTTGCATCTGGCGGTCGTCCATCATGTCTTTGGCTTCTTCGGAAAAACTGATACGCACCAATGGCGCGCCGTCGTCGTCAACGCGGCGCAAAGCGTAGTCGCCATTGCTGAGTTGAATAATTTCAAAAAACGATGGTGACATGATCCGAACCTTTATGTTCGCCAATGGGAAAGTGTACGCGGGGATGTTTTACCATTCGCTGTGTCTTGCTTCCACATCGGCTGAAAATTGCTTTATTGCGCTTAGGCTGGCTTGAACCGATGCCAGCGAACGGTCTGCGCCAACGGCCGCAGTGATGGCAATAATGTTGTCGTTGCTGACGGTTTTTTTTGCCGCAGGTGGCCGGTTCTGCGCGTCTCCAAGTTGCTCCAGATGGTTCCACCAACTGTCAGCGCTGGCTTGCAATGCCAGCAGTTGCTGAGCTTCCGGCGCATCGGCTCCGATCAGCTTGCCCAGTTGGTCAATGCTTTGGGGTTGCCCTTTGCGTTGCTGATAGCACACTGCCAGGGTATACAGCAGCAGCGTTCGCGATCGCAGCATGAGTTCAATGGCACCTTGTTTGCAAGCTTCCTGCTGTAAGGGCTGATTGCTGTTAACCGCAAGTCGTAACAATGTCTGCGCCAGTGCCAGTTTACCGGCAAGATGGGAATGCCACGCTGCTGCCATATACCCTCGCGACTGCTGTTGCTGCTGTTAATGTTAGCGTAATGGACGCTGTGAAATTCACGGGCACCGGAATTCTCTAAAGCCGGAAATAAGCAGCATACTATAACAGTTTCAAAGCCGCGGTGCCCGCTGTCTACTTCAGTTTTGAGAAGTTTGCCCGAACAGTCAAAAGCCGCCAAAAAAAGCGTAGCTGTGTCTTAAAACCTCCGTTCAAATCAAACAACAAATACCTGAGATGTTTGCCTGGGTTAGGTCATGGCGACTCGCCGCGGCTGTTGTACGTCGTGCTGTTGTGCGTTGCTAAGGTGTAATATGGTTAAATGTAAGCACACTGGGTTTCGCACCCGGTTGCAGATCACTGCACAGGAGCAATGAACAATGGCCGCAGACCATCCTGCAATGGCACACCTGGACCAGCTTCTTGAGCACATGCAGCAGGCTCTGAAAGACCAGGACTGGGAGTTGATTAGCCGTCTGAACCCAGTGATAAAGCCCGCTATCGAACCGCTGCTTGAAGCGTTAGAACAAGGGCAACTGCCAGCTGAAACCGTGCGCAGTCAATTACAGAGGGTACAAGAGTTTGTCGACGCCGCTGACGGCTCTGCCCGCCAGGCCAAGGCCGCAGCACAGCTCGAATTGAAAGAAGTCAACCGTAATAGCAGCGCAGCTAAAGCCTACCATAAAGTGTCCTCGTCTCGGCCCTGAGCCAGACGGGGCAGTAGCCAGATTGCGGGCAGCGCCAGATCGCTGGCGCGTGTAAGCAAGATTTTGTAGGGCTCGGCGTCATAAAATTGACTCCGAGGCGGTTAAGGTCTTAAATGTCGCACAAAACCTACAAGAGATGGCCTGGAATGTTGAAATCCAACACAGTGCTGGTGTTCAGTGAAGCTGCTGACCGCTGCCGCGATATTACGACCATTCTCGAGTTTCTCGGCGAAGAGAGCTGGTTGGCTGGCAGCAAGGCACGCGATGTGTTGTCAGGCGCCGACGAGGCAGACGCACAGGCGGTCTCTGTGGTCATCGTGCAAGGCGACGATGCCAGCGCCGAAGCCACGATCAGGGCTTTGTGCAAATGGTCTCCCAGCATCCCCGTGCTGTGTATTGGCGACTCTGATTTTTCCGGTCTGAATGACGAACAGCGTGGGCGAATTATTGCGCGCCTGGAGTGGCCATTGGGTTACACCAAATTTATTGATTCGCTATACCGTGCCCAGGTGTTCCAAGACCACTACAGCCGAGCCCGCAAGCGCGGCCAGATGCGCGGCGTTCAGTTGTTCCGCTCACTGGTGGGTACCAGCCGCAAGGTGCAGCAGGTACGCCAGTTGATGGAGCAGGTGGCAGACAAAGAAGTCAGTGTGTTGGTGACGGGCGAATCCGGTACCGGCAAAGAAGTGGTCGCACGTAATCTGCATTACCATTCCAGCCGCCGCGATAAACCCTTTGTGCCGGTAAACTGCGGCGCCATTCCTGCGGAACTGCTGGAGAGCGAGCTGTTTGGCCATGAAAAAGGCGCGTTCACCGGCGCGATAACCACTCGAGTGGGTCGTTTTGAGTTGGCCGAGGGCGGCACCCTGTTTCTGGACGAAATAGGCGACATGCCGTTGAATATGCAAGTGAAGATTTTGCGGGTCTTGCAAGAACGTACGTTCGAGCGGGTCGGGAGCAACCACACCAAATTTGCCAACGTGCGCATCATCGCCGCCACCCACAAACACTTGGAAGACATGATTCAAAGTGGGAGCTTCCGCGAAGATCTGTATTACCGGCTGAATGTGTTTCCCATTGAGATGCCGGCGCTGCGCGATCGGGTTGAGGACATTCCGCTGCTGATTAACGAACTGGTTGCGCGCATGGAAAAAGAAAAACGCGGATCGCTGCGCCTGAACTCCGCTGCCATTCTGAATTTGTGTCGTCACGACTGGCCCGGCAACGTGCGTGAGCTAGCCAACTTGGTAGAGCGGCTGGCAATCATGAACCCGTTTGGGGTGATTGGTGTGCAGGAACTGCCGAAAAAATTTCGCTACGTTGACGACCATGACGAAGATCACGTCGATTTTGATGAGCCTGACCTATCATCTCTCTCGTCTGGCTCGGTTGGGTTAGATTCACCTGCGTTATTGCCGGTTAATGGGCTCGATTTGAAAGACTATTTGGGTAACCTGGAGCGTGAATTGATCCAGCAGGCGCTTGACGAAGCCGGCGGAGTCGTGGCCCGGGCTGCGGAAAAATTACGTATTCGCCGCACCACCTTGGTGGAAAAAGTCCGCAAGTACGGTCTTCGTGAAGAGGCGGGCCAAGCCTGAGGGCGCGATGCCCCAGAGGTTCGATCAGCCGGCTGAAAACACCGGTGCAGCAATCTTAAAATGGCGTCAACGGTTTGTAACCGCTGGCGCTTTTGTCGTTTTAAAGTGACGGAAACCCGTCATCTGCCTTTTTCTAAAAATTCTTTCCTATTGAAAATCCTAAGAAATATTGAGTTGGCATGAAGCTAGCTTGGTAAATCATAACGAATCACCAGTGAGCGGTCTGCGCAGCGCCAATATCGATCACCTTGGGTAAGGGAAAGGGTTATGAATCACGCACAATTTGCAATCGGGCAGACCAATGCACCGGCTAACGCCGCCGCCGATGTGAATGGCAAAGTAACGGCGCTATTCCCGCAGCAAAGTGATGACGCGGTAGACTCCGCTTTGGACATGTTCAACCGTATGTCGCGCCAGATCACCGATTCTTACCGCACTCTGGAGTCTCGTGTTAACCAGCTTTCCGGCGAATTATCGGAAGAGAGTCTGCAGCGCCAGCAAGAGCTGGAGAAAAAAGAACAGTTGGCAGACCAACTCACCACGCTGTTGAAGGCCTTGCCAGCCGGCGTGGTGGTGCTGGACAGCCAGGGTGTGGTTACTCAAACCAACCCTGCGGCCATCGGCCTTTTGGGTGAGCCGCTGGATGGCGAGCACTGGATTGGTGTGATTCAGCGCTGCTTTGCGCCACGCCAGGACGACGGTCACGAAATTTCACTGAAAGACGGTCGTCGGGTCAGTATTGAAATTCGCACCATGGAAAATCAGCCCGGTCAGTTAATTTTGCTGACGGATATGACCGAAACCCGACAGCTGCAGTCACAGCTGGCCCATGCCCAGCGCTTATCCGCGATGGGCAAGATGGTCGCTTCATTGGCCCATCAGATTCGCACGCCCCTGTCGGCGGCAATTCTGTACGGCGGTCACCTGACCGAAGCCGATCTGGATGAAGAAATGCGCCAGCGCTGTGCCAACCGACTCATGTCGCGCCTGTCGCATTTGGAACAGCAGGTGCGCGACATGCTTATTTTTGCCCGCGGTGAAACCCGTTTGGCGGAAGAACTGTCGGTAACCACTCTGGCGGTTGCACTGAAGTCTGCAGTAGACGCCATTGCTGAACGCAGTGGAGCTCAGCTAATTCTGGACACACGGGGGGCTGAGGGCCACCTGTTGTGTAACCGTGACGCTCTGGTTGGTGCCTGTACCAATTTGGTCAACAACAGCATCGAAGCAGGGGCAACCAGCGTGCGCCTGAACCTTCGCGGTTGTGATCATGAGTTGGCCATCGAGGTAAGCGATAACGGCCCGGGGTTTGACCCGGCTATGGCTCCGCGATTGCAAGAAGCTTTCTACACCACAAAATCCCACGGCACCGGCCTTGGCCTGGCGGTCGTACAAGCGGTAGTGAGCGCACATCAAGGCCGCTTTGCGATGATCTCAAACGGCCAAGGCGGGGCTCAGGCCACGATTTACCTGCCATTGTTGAATCGCACGAATCAATAGCAGCACTTGATTAAATCTGGCGAGCCGCACCGGCACGCACTATCGAATACGCAGTGGAGAACAGCACCATGACCAAGCCCCGGATTCTGATTGTTGAGGACGACCGTGACCTGCGCGAAGCCTTGGTGACAACCCTGGAGCTGGCCAAATTTCGCGTTCATGAGGCGGCAGACGGCCACGAAGCTCTGCGGCAGCTGTCCCAGGTGCCAGTCGACATGGTGGTTAGCGACGTTAATATGCCGGGGCTGTCTGGCCACGAATTGCTGGTTGAAGTACAGCGCCTGTACCCGGGGCTGCCGATGATGCTGATGACGGCCTACGGCCAGATTAGCCATGCGGTGTCGGCTATGCAGGCCGGTGCCATTGATTACCTGGTAAAGCCGTTTGAAGGCCATACCCTGGTCGACGCGGTTAGCAAAATTACCGGCGGCAAGCGCCAGGCCGACAGCGATCAGCCGGTGGCAGAAGACCCGGTCAGCAAACGCATGTTCCAGCTGGCAATCAAGGTAGCCAACAGCGACTCAACGGTCATGATCTCAGGTGAAAGCGGCACCGGCAAGGAGGTGCTTGCGCGCTATATTCACCAGCATTCCCCCCGCGCCACCAAGCCGTTTATTGCCATCAACTGCGCAGCCATTCCCGAAAACATGCTTGAAGCCATGCTCTTTGGCCATGAAAAAGGCGCCTTTACCGGTGCCATCGCGTCATCACCAGGCAAGTTCGAACAAGCCAACGGCGGAACGATCTTGCTGGATGAAGTGTCGGAAATGGACCCAGGCTTGCAATCCAAATTGCTGCGAGTGCTGCAGGAGCGGGAAGTGGAGCGGGTAGGTGGGCGAAAAACCATTGCTCTGGATGTGCGGGTGATTGCCACCACCAACCGGGATCTGGCCGAACACGTGCGCGAAAGCCGTTTTCGTGAAGACCTGTACTACCGACTGACGGTGTTTCCCATGCATTGGCAACCGCTGCGTGAGCGGCCGCTGGACATTCTTCCCCTGGCTAATGCGGTGTTGAAAAATCACAGCCGCAAACTGAAACTCAATGGCGTCAGGTTTGCGGCTGACGCCCGCGAGGCAATGCTGGCTCACCCATGGCCGGGCAATGTACGCGAATTGGATAACGCCATACAAAGAGCGCTAGTGTTGCACCAGAGCAATGTGATTCACGTTGACGACCTGTGCCTGGACTTAGGCATCAGCGCGCGCGCTGCAGCACCCGTTGCCCCAATAGCGCCCATGGTATCAGCGGCCGCAAAAGTAGATGTGGAATCAACTACCGCTGATTCGCACGCAGCTCATCTGGTTTCGCAGCCGGCAGTGCCCGACTCAGTTGACACAGCGGGAGCTATGGCAAACCAGCAAGGTTCCCTAGGGACACTTGAAGGCGATCTGCGCCAGCAGGAATTCCGACTTATTATTCAGACTCTGCGCCAGGAGCGTGGTCGCCGTAACCGCGCCGCCGAGCAGTTGGGCATCAGCCCCCGCACCTTGCGCTACAAGCTGGCGCAGATCCGAGAGGCCGGTATTGATCTGGACGCGGAAATGGCTTTGGCCTGATTTAAGGGCCGCCGGTTTCCCTAACCGCTTTTTTACGCAGCACTTCTTTTTATTCAGTACTATTTTTTACGCAGCACTCCTTCCTGGCTCCCTTTTGGGTGCCTTTTTTGTTCGGCCGCAGGCTCCCCGATTCCTGTCAAAACTTCGACGCTTATCCGTTCCAACCTTTTGAAGTCGAGGTTTTTGGGCGTTAATGAAAAGGTATCCTACTGATTAAAAACACTTTTAAAAAGTTGGTCTGAGCTTTGCTCAATCTTCGGTAACGAGATAGATAACCCAACTCCATCTGGGTAGCCCGGGAGAAAGTTATGGTTCAGCGCGCCGATATCAACAGTGTTCTTGCCGACATCCGCAACCTGCGTTCGCAAATGACGCAGAACCAGCAGGTAGAGCAGAATCAATCTGTGCGCGGCCGTATTGATGGCCCGCGCGAAGTAGGCGAAACCAACGGAACGGCAAGTTTTAGCTCTATGCTGGGGCAGGCTGTTGGCAATGTGGCGGATGCGCAGAAAACCGCGGGTGATCTGCGCACAGCCTACGACATGGGCGAGCCCAACGTGGATATTACCCGGGTAATGATTGCCGCGCAGAAATCATCGGTGTCGTTTGAGGCGCTGACCCAGGTCCGTAACCGGGTCGTCAAAGCTTACGAAGACATCATGAACATGCCGGTATAACCAGCGCGTTTCAGAGCGTGTCAGGATTTTGTTAGTCCATCGAATCAAGGTTTAACCGGAGAGCAGCATCATGGCCAGCGTGCCTGCACAGACCACACAATCGAATTTGCCGGCGGCCTCCGCAGCAGACAGCAGCGGCGAAGGCCGCAGTCGCGCCTTCATGGGCTTCAATAGACTGGACTTGCTGCGTCAGATTGGCCTGATGGTGGGCCTGGCAGCCAGCGTTGCTCTGGGTGTGGCGGTGGTGCTTTGGGCCCAGGAACCCAACTACCAGCCGGTATTGGGTGACTTGTCATCGTACAACCCGCAGGACGTTACCAGCATTCTGGACAGCAGCGGAATCGACTATAAAATGGACCCGCGTACCGGTGCACTCCTGGTGGTGGCCGATCAGGTATATAACGCGCGCCTGCGACTTGCGGCTGAAGGCGTTACCGACCAAAAAACCCTGGGCTTTGAATTGCTGGATCAGGACCGTGGCCTGGGTACCTCCCAATATATGGAAACCATCAGCTATCGCCGCGGCCTGGAAGGCGAACTGGCGCGGACTATTGCCAGCATGCGCGGCGTGCGCAGCGCCCGAGTGCACCTTGCCATTCCTGAGCGTTCGGTGTTCATCCGCGATGCCCGCGAGCCGTCAGCCTCGGTGTTTCTGGAAGTGTTTGCCGGGCGCCGCCCGGAGCAGGAGTACATTGCTGCCATTGTTAATCTGGTGGCTGGCAGCGTGCCGATGATGACCCAGTCCGGTGTGACCGTGGTTGATCAGAATGGCAATCTGCTGACCGGCGCCGACGCTGAAACCGACACTGATCGCATGTCCGACCAGTACGACTACACCGACAGGGTGGAAGAGCGCCTGAGCCGCCGGGTGTCGTCGCTGATTTCGCCAATTGTAGGGGAAGGCCGCTATCGCACCGAGGTGTCCGCAGATCTTGATTTCTCTTCGGTGGAACGAGCCGAAGAGTTGTTCAACCCGGAACAGCAGGCGGTTCGCAGCGAACGCCAGTTAACCGAAAGGCGCAGCGCTGGTGACGGCCCCATTGGCATTCCCGGAGCTCTGTCGAACCAGCCCCCCGCGAACGCGACTGTGCCGCAACAAGCCAATGCCGGCGCTAATGCTGACGGTGCCGAGCCTGCGCCGGCGCCAGTCGATGTGCGCAGCGAATCCACCCGCAATTACGAAATGGATCGCACTGTTAGCTACGTTCGCCAGGAACTGGGCCGGATCAAGCGCCTGACCGTCGCCTTGGCGGTGGATGATATAAAAGTGGTCAATGCGGACACCGGCGCGGTTACTTACGAGCCCTGGCCGGAGCAGGAACTGCAGCGCCTGAGCATGCTGGTGCGCGACGCAGTGGGCTATTCGGCGGCCCGCGGTGACAGCGTCACAGTGATGAATACCGCGTTTGCCCCGGAACAGGTGCTGGAATATGACGCCCCCCGTTTTTGGCAGCAACCCTGGTTTTGGGACCTGATGAAACAGCTTCTGGCCGGCCTGGTGGTTCTGGTGCTGGTATTGGGCCTGTTGCGGCCCACCCTGAAAAATCTGGCGAGCGGCAATAGAGGCTTGGCCGGTAGCGGTAATGAAGGTTACGGCGATCTGGACGGCATCGAAGGCGGCGATTCTCTGCGCCGAGCCATGGCCAATCAGGACGACCTGCTTTTACCCGGCAGCACAGGGGGCTATGATAGGCAGCTCAATGCCCTGAAAGGGCTGATTGCCGAAGATCCGGCACGGGTTGCACAGGTAATGCGCCAATGGGTGAATGTTGATGACTGATGAGGTAAACCAGGGCGTCGGCAGCGCGCCGGCGAAACCCGCACGCAAAATCTCGCGGGTAGAGCAGGCGGCCATTCTGTTGATGTCGCTGGGCGAAGCCGACGCTGCGGAAGTGCTAAAGCACATGGGCCCGAAGGAAGTGCAGAAAGTTGGAATGGCGATGGCACAAATGCGCGATATCAGCAAAGACGACGTCAGTGGCGTACTCAACAACTTTATCGACGCCGTGGGCGGCCAGACCGGCCTGGGCGTGGGCAACGACGATTACATTCGTGCCATGCTGACCCAGGCTCTGGGTAACGACAAAGCCGCCAGCCTGATTGACCGTATTCTGATTGGTGGCAATACCACCGGGCTAGACACTCTGAAGTGGATGGAGCCCCGCGCGGTGGGCGATATCATCCGTTACGAACACCCGCAAATTCAGGCCATCGTTATCTCCTATCTTGACCCGGACCAGTCTGCCGAAATCCTGGCTGCTCTGGACCCGAAAGTGCGATTAGATGTAATGATGCGCGTTGCGACATTGGAAACCATACAGCCCCAGGCGTTACAGGAACTGAACGACATTCTGGAAAAACAGTTCTCTGGCAGCTCCTCGGCGCAAACCAGCCGGATTGGCGGCGTAAAGCGCGCCGCCGACATCATGAACTTTATGGACCGCAGCATTGAATCCAGTCTGCTGGAATCCATCAAGGAAACCGACCCGGATCTGGCAACCACCATTGAAGACTTGATGTTTGTATTCGACAATCTGAAGGACGTGGACGACCGTGGCATTCAGGCCTTGCTGCGTGAAGTGTCGTCTGAGGTGCTGGTGATTGCGCTCAAGGGCGCCGACGAAGAAGTCAAAGACAAAATTTTCAAGAATATGTCCAAGCGTGCCGCTGAACTCTTGCAGGACGATCTGGAAACCAAGGGCCCGGTTAAAGTGAGTGAAGTAGAAGGCGCACAAAAAGACATTATAAGCATCGCCCGCCGCATGGCCGAAGCCGGTGAAATCATCCTCGGTGGCGGCGGCGAAGAAATGATGTAATGGCCGACTCCCGCAACGACCGCAGCCGCATCCCGAAAGAACAGCTCACCGCTTACGAGCGTTGGGAGTTGCCCCTGCTTGACGCCCGTGGCAACGAAGTTCCCCGTGAAGAAGAGCGTGATATCAAACCGCTGACCGCCGCGGAGCTGCAGGATATTCACCAACAGGCGGAAGCGGAAGGCCGCGGGGCCGGGCTTGAAAAAGGCCATCAGGAAGGTTTTGCCAAAGGCCGTGAAGAAGGTTTTGCTCAAGGCGTGAAGGCTGGCACTGTTGAAGGCCGCGAGAAAGGCGAGCTCGCGGAACGCGAACACAGCAAGCGGCAGATGCAGGCGTTGGAAAAGCGCCTCGACTTAGTGATGGAATCACTGGTATTACCCATTCGCCAGCAGCAAAACGACCTGGAAGAGGCGTTGGTTCAGCTTGCGACTGCCGTGGCCAAAGCGGTTGTGCAGCGCGAGCTTTCCCAGGACTCCAGCCATATTTTGCAGGTGGTGCGCCAAGCTATGGCGGCACTGCCATCCACCACTGAAACCGTGCGCATCAGCGCCAATCCCCAGGATATTGAACCGCTGCAAGCGTCTTTGGCGCGGCTTGATGCGTCCACGAAATTGGTGGAAGATGCCGCTGTCAGCCCCGGCGGTTGCCGCGTGGAAACCCGCTACTCGCTGGTGGATTTCACCGTTGAAAAACGTTTTCAACAGGTGGTTTACGCCTTGGTAAACGATGCCAGCACAAACGAATCCCAGGAGCTCGGCGATGACAGCTCCGCTCTCTGATGCCCTACCTGACAGCTCACCTGGTAGCTTGTCTGGCAGCCTTGCCGAACGCCTGAACCGTCGTAGCCGCAACGTACAGGCACAACAAACGCCGGAACTGGCTGGCCGCCTGACCCGCATGGTTGGGCTTACGCTGGAATGCGTGGGCGTGCCTATGGTGGTGGGCGACCGCTGCGTGATCCAGAGTCAGGGCAGTAGCGTGGTCGAAGCCGAAGTGGTCGGTTTTGAAGATGAAAAAGTGTATTTGATGCCACTGACCGCCATTGAAGGCCTTCGCCCTGGCGCTTTGGTGGTGCCCTTGTCTTCCACTAGCCGGGTGCCGGTGGGCAATCAGTTGCTTGGGCGAGTAGTTGACGGCAGTGGCGAGCCGCTGGATGGAAAAGGCCCGCTGCACGCCGAAGCCCGCGTGTCGCTCAGCGGCGATATCATCAACCCGCTGAACCGAGCGCCGGTGCGCCAACCTATGGACGTGGGCATTCGTGCCATTAACGCGCTGCTTACCGTGGGGCAGGGCCAGCGCCTTGGCCTGTTCGCCGGCAGCGGCGTGGGCAAAAGTGTGCTACTGGGCATGATGACCCGATTTACCAACGCCGACGTCACCGTGGTCGGGTTGATTGGCGAGCGCGGCCGCGAAGTGAAAGAATTCATTGAAGACATTCTGGGTGAAGAAGGCCTGGCCCGTTCCGTGGTAGTGGCCTCACCCGCCGACGACTCACCTCTGATGCGCCTGCGCGCGGCTATGCTGACCACACGCATTGCCGAATTTTACCGTGATCAGGGCAAGCGTGTGCTGCTGCTGATGGATTCGTTGACACGCTATGCCCAGGCCCAGCGTGAAATTGCCCTGGCAGTGGGTGAACCCCCGGCCACCAAGGGCTACCCGCCATCGGTATTTGCCAAGTTGCCACAGTTGGTGGAACGCACCGGCAACGGTCGCCCCGGCGGCGGTTCCATTACTGCTTTTTACACGGTACTGACCGAAGGCGACGATCAGCAAGACCCGATTGCCGATGCCGCCCGGGCCATTCTGGACGGCCATATTGTTTTGTCGCGGCGGCTGGCGGAAGAAGGCCACTACCCGGCTATCGATGTTGAAGCGTCCATCAGCCGGGTTATGCCCCAGGTGACCGAGCCCGAGCACTTCGCCCGGGCGCAGCGCTTTAAACAGGTGTATTCACGCTACCAGCAGGCGCGGGATTTGATCAGCGTGGGCGCTTATGTCAAAGGCAGCGATCCGGAAACCGACTTTGCCATTGCGCACATTGCCAATATGCGGCAGTTCCTGAAGCAGGGGCTCAGTGAAAAAACCTCGCTGAACGACAGCGTTGAGCAACTGCTTGCGGTGGTGCCGGAGCGGCGTTCGCCCGAACGCATGCAGGTGGCTGCGCCAAACCCAACCGCCGCCGGGAGTAATCCATAATGCAGCGCTCGCAACGCCTTGGGGTGGTGCTGGCGGTGGAACAGCGCAAAGAGAAACAGGCGCTGGAACGCATGGGCGAGGCTCGCACCCTGATGGCTCAACGGGAGCAGCAAATTCAGGAGCTTCAGCGCTATCATCAGGAATATCGCCAGCAAATTCGTGACGGCCAGCAGGGCGTGATTGCGGTTAGCCGGTTGCAAGCCTGGCAGGCGTTTATGGGTCAGCTTGACCAGTTAATCGGGCAGCAGCAGGTTCAGCTTGAACAGGCAAATCAGGTGTTTGAAGTTCGTCGCAACGAATGGTTGAAAGCCTGGGAAAAACGCCGTGGCATGGAGAATTTCATCACAACCTGTCGCCAGCAGGAGCAACGTGAGCAAGATTCTCGCGAACAGAAGCAGGCTGACGAAGCCGCAGGCCGGGCGTTTCTGGGCCGACCCCGCTGACGCGCTCTGGCACCGATCTTGCTACACCTCTTTTAGCTTTGTTACTTACGCGGAATAACGGCCATTGAACGCCGTTTTCCGGTTTTTGGATTACTTTCAAGCTACTTTCAAGCTACTACGCGGCCACACGCGGCAAGAGGTTGCCATGTCCCAAATGCTTCTCCCCCAAGGCTCTGCCAGCGCAATCAGCGAGCAGGCGGCCAGTCGCCCGGCAAAAAGTCGTGACGGCGGTTACGCCGACAGTGGCAACGGCGGCAACAGCCGTTACCAAGACGTGTCCCGTGAACACACGCAAACCCTGGCACGTCAGGATCAGGTTAAAAACCGTTCTGCCGCTCAGCAAGCGGCTGCGAAAGACTCAAAAGCCGACGCCGATAGGGCCAACGCAGCGGATAAAAACGCTGCTAATCCCCAGGCAGCGGATACCGCCAAAAAACCTGTCGATGCTGACCGTAGCAGCCAGGCCGAAGCGGACGACGTTGGCAAGGTCAATGAACCCCAAAGCGAGAACACCGAGCCTGGGGCTATAACCAACCCGCAGAACAACTCTGCCGAAAATACCGACACCGCAGACCTGCCCGATACGGAACCGGTGGCCCTCACCTTTATGGAATTGCAGGCCATGCTGGCGCCGGCCCCTGCCCCTGGTGCCGCTGGCAGCGCGGTGGTTATTAATAGCGCCGCCGGCGTTGCCTTGGCCAGCGCCGGCGCCATGCCGGTCGCAGGCATTCCAGGGCAATCACTGAATCCGCTGGCGGCGCCTGGCGTTATAAAGGGCGGTACAGAGGGCGCCGCGACCGGCTTGAGCGCCAGCCAAGCCGCGGGCCTGGCCCTCACCGACACATTGCGCAAAGGGGAAAGCCTGCGCCCGGTAGACGGCGCCAATTTGGTGGCCGACAGCCGTCTGCAAGGCAGCGCCGACAGTCTGTTGCAGCAGCCCAACAGCGCCGCCCGGGTGCAGACCGATCCGGCACTGGCTCTGCGCGGTTACACTACGTCTGTAGACGTGCCGGTGGGCCAGGCCGATTGGGGCGACAAGGTGATGGGCAAACTCAGCTGGCTTACCGCGCGCAACATGTCGGTGGCTGAAATTCATCTGTCCCCGGCAGACCTGGGCCCGATGGAAGTAAAGGTGCGTATGCACAACGATCAGGCCAGCATAACGGTGCACGCGGCCAACCCAATGGTGCGCGATCAGTTAGAACAGCATTCCCACCGTTTGCGTGAGATGCTGAGTGAGCAGGGCGTTTCGCTGGAGCGATTTGATGTGTCTGACCAGTCCCGTCAGCAATCCGGTGGACAAGGTAATGCGGAGGCCGGCAGTAACGGTGGCCAGGGCCGCCGCGGTGGCGATGGCCTGGCGTCTGAACTTGGTGGTCAGGACGTCATTTTAGCAGGCGGGCAGCTGGATTTGAGCTGGCGTGGTGAGGTTGACGTGTTTGCCTAGGCAAACTGTTTTGCCCAGGGCTGGGCTGAACGGTAAACTGCGCGCAACGGCTTATTTGAGTTTTACAGGACCGATTACTTATGGCGGAGAACACCAGCGCTGATGAACCCGTAGCGAAAAAAAGCAAACTCAAGCTCTTTGTGTTGCTGGGCTTTTTGATTTTACTGGCCATTGGTCTGGCTGTGGCCGGTGCGCTCTGGTTTATGAATGGCAGCCTGCCCGGCATGGGTGGTGATGAAACCGCTGATGAACAGGTCCAAGAACCGGAATTTCTACCCAGCGTTTATCTGGACCTGGAAAAACCCTTGCTGACCACCGTGCAAGCTGAAGGCCGCCAGCGTTACGCTCAGGTACATGTGTCACTGGAAGCGGAAAGCCAGGCGGTGCTGGACGCCGCCAAAGTGCATTTGCCATTGCTGCGCAGCCAGCTGATTCAGCTAATGGGCAGTCGCAGCTTTAACAGCTTGCGCGCCCTAGAGGGCCGCCAGGAGCTAGCACAGGCGATGACTGACAAGGTCAATGAGCTGTTGGCGAACGAGAACGCAGCCGCTATTCGCCAGGTATTGTTCAGCAACTTTGTTGTTCAGTAATTTTGTTGTTCAGTAAGGTGGACGTTTGATATAGCCGCCATGCGGCTGGAATCTACACAGCGGAATCGACTATGCAGGACTTGCTGTCTCAGGACGAAATCGATGCGCTCCTTCATGGAGTAGACGACGGTGACATCGACACCGAAGACGACACCGACGAAGGCGGTGTAAAAAGCTACGATTTGGCCAGCCAGGACCGCATCGTCCGCGGGCGCATGCCGACACTGGAAATGATTAACGAGCGTTTTGCCCGCTATACCCGCATTAGCCTGTTCAACCTGCTGCGGCGCACCGCCGATGTGTCAACCAGCGGCGTTCAGATCATGAAGTTCGGCGAGTACGTGCACACCCTTTACGTGCCAACCAGTTTGAACCTGTGCAAAATCCGCCCGCTGCGCGGCACGTCGCTGTTTGTGCTGGATGCAAAACTGGTATTCAAACTGGTGGACAACTTCTTCGGTGGCCAGGGCCGCCACGCCAAAATTGAGGGCCGCGAATTCACCCCTACCGAAAACCGCATTGTGCAGATGATGCTGAATCAGGTATTCCACGACATGCAGGAAGCCTGGCAGACGGTGTTAAAAGTGAATTTCGAGTATCTGAGCTCGGAAGTGAACCCGTCTATGGCCAATATTGTCAGCCCCAGCGAAGTGGTCGTGGTGAGCACCTTTCATATAGAACTGGACGGCGGCGGCGGCGAGCTGCACTTTGCGCTGCCATACTCGATGATTGAGCCCATTCGCGATGTGTTAGACGCTGGGGTGCAAAGCGACATCGACGACACCGACGAACGTTGGGTAAGCGCGCTTCAGGAAGACATCAAGACAGTGAGTGTGGCGGTGAACTCTACAATCTGCCGTCGCCACATTTCACTGCGTGAAGTGGCCAAGTTCAAAGCCGGTGACATCATACCCATTGAAATGGCGGAGCATTTAACCGTCACCGCTAACGGTATTCCGATATATACCGCAACGTTGGGCACCCGCGATGACAAATTGGCACTAAGAATTCACGGACGGGCGACGTTGCCCAAGGTCAAGAAACAACTGAAGATAGGGCGTACCTAATGGCTGACGACGATAAAACAGACGACCAGAATATGAGCGAAGATGAAAAGCTGGCGGCAGAGTGGGAAGCCGCGATGGGTGAGTCTGGTGCAGATTCCGGTGTAGAGTCTGACCGCACCGAAGACAACGGGGACGAGGCGATGGCCGAGGCGGCTGGCGCTGAGAATCGTGATAAAAAAAGCGACAAAAAAAACAACGTGCGCGCAGCGCCCATGGAAGAGTTTAGTTCAGACAGCGTTAACACTTCAAAAGGCTCGCCAGATCTCGACGTGATCATGGACATACCGGTGACCATCTCGATGGAAGTCGGCAATACCATGATTCCCATCCGCAATTTGCTACAGCTGAATCAGGGTTCGGTGATCGAGCTTGACCGTCTGGCCGGCGAGCCGCTGGACGTGCTGGTGAATGGCACCTTGATTGCCCACGGCGAGGTGGTGATGGTTAACGATAAATTTGGCATTCGCCTGACGGACGTCATGAGCCCGGGCGAGCGCATCAAGCGCTTGCAGAAATAGTATGACGTCAAAGCTCTGGCAGGCAGTTCCTATATTCTGGTTGATGGCCGCGTTTCCGGCCATGGCAGAGCCCGCTGCGCCGCAAGCGCAAACGCAACTGATTGGGGCGACGCGCACTCCGGATACCCTGTCTACTCTGGTGAGCCTGGGTTTGGGCTTGCTGGCGGTGATTGCGATTATCTATGGCTGTGCTTGGCTGATCCGCCGCATGACCGGCATGACAGGCATGAACAACAGCGCCATTAAAGTGGTATCGGTGATGGCCCTAGGCGCCCGCGAACGCATTGCGGTGGTGGATGTGGCGGGCCAGCAGTTGCTGCTGGGTATTACTCCCAGCACCATCCGCACTCTGCACGTGTTCGATGAGCCAGTCGTGAGTGTAGGCGGCAGCGCGCCCAGCGGTGAATTTGCCCGCAAACTCCAGTCCCTGATGAATAAAACCCAGGCCCCGAATGCCGCGGCCGACAGTTCTGGCAGATCGACCGATGACCGCAAGATTTGAACCTGCGCGCCTGCTAGAGGCGCTATTGCCGTTACTGATTGTCATCGCTGCCATGGTTTGGGCGCCGCTGGCCCAGGCGGACTTGCCCGGCATACCCGCGTTCACCGTAGAGCCCGGCGCCGGCGAGGGCCAGCAGGAATATTCGGTGACCCTGCAGATTCTGGCGCTGATGACTGCGCTGACATTTTTGCCGGCGATGCTGATGATGATGACGTCGTTCACCCGCATCATTATCGTATTTTCCATACTGCGCCAAGCCCTGGGCCTGCAATCAGCGCCGTCCAACCAAATTCTGCTGGGGCTGGCGTTGTTTCTGACCATATTCATTATGAAACCGGTGTTGGAAGAAGCCAACCGGGTAGGGTTGCAACCCTATCTGCAGGAAGAACTGACCTCGCTGGAAGCCGTGGAAGCCGCGTCGGAGCCGTTCAAACAGTTCATGCTGGCACAAACCCGCGAGAGCGACCTGGGCCTTTTCATGCGCATGGCTGACGAGCAGTTTGCCAGCCCTGAAGATGTCACATTCTGGGTGCTGCTACCGGCGTTTGTCACCAGCGAGCTGAAAACTGCGTTTCAGATCGGTTTTATATTGTTCATACCGTTTCTGATTATCGACATGGTGGTGGCCAGCGTGCTGATGGCCATGGGTATGATGATGCTGTCGCCGATTATTATCTCGCTACCGTTCAAAATCATGCTGTTTGTGCTGGTAGACGGTTGGGCGTTGATAATGGGCACCCTGGCGGCCAGTTATGGCCTTTAACGAGCGCAGCGGCGATCTTAATGGAGGACATCTATGACCCCGGAAACCGTCATCGATATTTTGCGCGAAGCGCTGTGGATGATTGTGCTGCTGGCGTCGGTGATTATTACCCCGGGCCTGATTATTGGCTTGGTGGTCAGTACCTTTCAAGCGGCCACTCAAATCAACGAACAAACCCTGAGCTTTCTGCCGCGCCTGCTGATCACACTGATCGTGATCATTGTGTGGGGGCCGTGGATGCTGACAAAACTGCTGGACCACGCTAACGCGCTCTTCTCCAGCATTCCCTTTTTGATCGGCTGACCCATGCTGCCTACCGAACTCGGTGCCGATCTGATAGGCCAGTGGGTTGGCCAACATTTATGGCCACTGTTCCGCATTGCCAGCTTTCTGATGGTGATTCCCGTTTTTGGTACCCAGTTGGTGCCTGCCCGGGTGCGCCTGGGCCTGGCCCTGTTGATGACCATTATCGTGGTGCCGATGATTCCTCCGGTGCCCCAGATAGACGCCTTAAGCGCCGATGCGGTGGTGATTACCCTGCAGCAGATATTGATCGGCGTAGGGTTAGGTTTCGCGCTAACCGCCCTGTGGCAGCTGTTTGTGATTGCCGGCCAGATGATTGCCATGCAAATGGGCTTGGGCTTTGCGTCTATGGTGGATCCCGCCAACGGCGTGAATGTTGCGGTGCTGGCGCAAATCTACACCATCACCATCACTCTGTTGTTTTTGGCGATGAATGGCCACTTGGTGGCGTTTGAAGTGTTTATCGAGAGTTTTCGCACCTTGCCTATCGGCCTTGAAGGTTTAGGGCAGGCCGGTATGTGGCAGTTGGCGCACCGTATCAGCTGGATGTTTGTATCAGCTATGCTGATGGCGCTGCCTGCGGTAACGGCGGTGTTGATTGTCAGTATTTCTTTTGGGGTGATGACCCGCGCCGCGCCGCAGATGAATATTTTCGCCCTTGGCTTCCCCATTGGCCTGATTTTTGGATTGTTTGCTATCTGGGTGTTGCACGCCAATTTTCTGCCGCATTTCGAGGTTTACGCCCGGCAGACGTTCGACTTCATGCGCGAGTTGCAGCGGTAGTCATAACAGCATCAGCATCAGGGTATTCCGATAATGGCCGACGACGACAGCAGTCAGGAGAAAACCGAAGAGGCCACCCCCCGAAGGCTGGAAAAGGCCAAAGAGGATGGCGAGACTGCGCGTTCTAAAGAGCTGGCGACAACGGCTGTGTTGATGGCCGGTGCTGGCGGTCTACTGATTTTTGGTACCCATCTTGGCGCTGCCCTGGAAGCCATCATGCGCGACGCCTTTACCCTCGAGCGCAGCGCCATTTTTGATATGCGCCATATGAGCGTGCAGCTGATTGCCTCGACGAAAGCCGCCGCCTGGGCGTTGTCGCCCATTCTGGTTATGCTGCTGGTGGCCGCTATAGCCGGCTCCATCGGTATTGGAGGCTTGCTGTTCAGCGGCAAATCCATTGCACCCAAGCTTAATCGTATGAACCCTATAAAGGGCATTGGGCGCATGTTCTCTGCACGCTCGCTAATCGAGCTGTTTAAAGCCATCGCCAAAGTGGGTCTGGTACTCACCATCGCTATTCTCATTCTGCAAGTGCGAACGGTGGACTTGCTGAGCATCTCCGCAGAACCGGCGGTTCCGGCTATGGAGCATGTACTCTGGACCCTGGGTTGGAGCTTTTTTCTGTTGTCCTGTGCCACCATCATTATTGCTGTGATCGATGTGCCCTTCCAGATTTACGATCATCATAAAAAGCTCAAAATGACCATGCAGGAAGTAAAAGACGAACACAAAGACAGCGAAGGCAAACCCGAGGTGAAAGGCCGTATCCGCCAGCTGCAGCGGGAGATGTCGCAGAGACGGATGATGCAGGACGTTCCCACCGCTGACGTGGTCATCACCAACCCGACCCATTACGCGGTGGCGCTGAAGTACGACCCGAACAGCATGGCCGCGCCTATGGTGGTGGCCAAGGGCGGTGACGAACTGGCCTTCAAGATTATGGAAATTGCCCGCGAAAACAAGGTAGAAATTCTGCGCACACCGCCGCTGGCGCGGGCGGTGTATCACAACAGTGACATTGGTCAGGAAATACCAGACGGCCTGTACATGGCCATCGCCCAGGTGCTGGCCTATGTATTCCAGCTGCGCCAGTTCCGCAAAGGCCACGTCGACAAGCCCATCATGCCGAATTTCCCGATACCGTCGGACTTGCGACGTGACACCTGATGAGATAGAGGAGATTTATTGTGTCATTTGAAACCCTGATTTATACCATCAAAGACGGCTATGCCGAGATTCGCTTCAATCGTCCCCATCGTTTAAACGCCGTTGTTGAGCAGTTTTATAAAGACTTATTGGCGGCGTTGAACCAGGCAGAAGCCGACCCTGAGGTCAGAGCCGTTTTATTAACCGGTGAAGGGCGCGCCTTTTGTGTTGGCGCCGATATGAAAGAGCACGGTTCTGGCGAGCGCAGCCAGTATCAGCGTCGGCAGTATCTGCAATTGGGTAATGACGTTTGCGAAGCGATGTTTCGACTGAGTAAGCCGGTGGTTGCGGCCATTAACGGTTATGCATTAGGTGCGGGGGCCGAAATGGCCTGCTCCTGTGACTTCATATTTATGGGCGAGACGGCAAAAATCGGCTTTCCCGAAGTCAGCATTGGTACGTGTGTTGGCGGCGGTGTGACCAGTTTTCTGCCGCGTTTGGTAGGGTTAGCGAAAGCTCGTGAGCTGATCTTCACCGGCGTTAAAATTGACGGCCCCGAGGCTGAGCGTATTGGCTTGGCGACTCGTTCGGTAGCTGACGAGGTACTGCTTGATGAGGCAGAGGCGTTTATCAAACAGCTGGCCACCAAGGCTCCAATTTCCATGTCATTGGTCAAGAAGTTATTGAACAACGCCTCTCATGCGGATCTGGATGCGCAGCTTCAGCATGAGCTGGACGGCGTGTTTATGTGCACGACAACCCAAGACTGGCAGGAAGGTGTCGATTCCTTTGCTCAAAAACGCTTACCAGTCTTCAAGGGCTGCTAATTATGAAAAGTTCATTGCACGATTTTCTGGCACCCGATTCAATCGCGATTCTTGGTGCCTCATCCGATCCCACCAAGCGCGGTTACAAGGCGATGGTTGGACTTATTAACGACGGCTATGAAGGCGCGATCTATCCGATCAATCCTAAAGCCGATACGATTCTGGGTTACAAAGCCTACCCGTCGATGGAATCACTGCCGGGCCCGGCGGCTTTGGCGCTGATATGTACGCCAGCGAAGACCATTCCCGACCTGCTGGGCCAATGTGGCCGCAATGGAACAAAAGGGGCGATTATCCTGGCAAGCGGTTTTGGCGAAGTGGACGAAGCCGGTGCAAAGCTGGGGCAGGAGGTATTAGAGGCCGCTCAAAAAGCCAACGTGCGTATTGTTGGCCCCAACACATCCGGGGTCTTCAACCTTCATAAAAAAGTTAATTTGCTGGCTCTCGACAACGTTAAGCCCGGCGATATCGGCATCATCTCTCAGTCAGGGAATATGCTTTTGGCTCTGGCGCTCGAAGCGGAAAGTAACGGGCATGTGGGTTTTAGCACCTATGTGGGGCCAGGAAACCAAATTGATTTAGGCTTTGCAGACTACCTTCAGTATTTGGGAGAAGACGAGAACACGCGTGTGGCAACCCTTTATGTGGAGGGTTTCAAAGACGGCCGTGTGTTTTTGAATGTTGCCAAAGAAATCGCGAAAACCAAGCCGGTGGTGGTTTATAAGTCGGGCTCAACCGAGGCCGGCCAGAAAGCCGCCAAATCTCACACCGGAGCTTTAGCCGGCAGCTATGCGATGACGGTAGACCTGCTTCGTCAGGTGGGCGTAACCGTGGTCAGCCAGTCTGATGAAATTCTGCCGGTTGCCGAAGGCTTGGGTCTTTTGCAGCAGGCGAATGGAAACCGGGTTGCGATTTTGGCCGACGGTGGTGGCCAGGCAACGATCGCTTCTGATCGCTTGTGTGAAGCAGGGTTGGAACTGGCCGAGCTGTCTGATGCGACCCGATCAGCGCTGCGGGACATCCTCTTTCCACAGGCGTCGTTGGTAAACCCTGTTGATGTGGCTGGCAGTACCGACGCGAACCCGAGTCTGCTTGCAGACTGCATGGGTATCCTGGTTGAGGACGCGAACGTTGACATGGTGTTCCTGGTGGGCATGTTTGGTGGCTACGGCATTCGCTTTGCAGAGGAACTCAAGGCGGAAGAGCTGCAGACGGCTGATGCGATCGCGAAACTGGCTGGCCAGATCGATAAACCGTTGGTGGTTTACAGCCTTTACAGCCATGTTCGGCCTGAACCGCTGGTTCGACTGCGCGGAGCAGGGGTGCCTGTTTACAATTCGATCGAGCACGCGGTCCAGGTCTTGAAAGCGCTGAACGAACGGGGAGCCTATATCGCCAGTAACCAGCGGGCGGAGCTGGCGCAGCCACTGAGCCCCGATGCTGGCGTTGTTGCAACCTTTAAGCAGGCTCAAAGAAGCGGTCGGGATTTGTTTGAGTTTGAGGCGAAGTCATTGTTGCGCACTTATGGCGTGGATGTGCCGAAAGAGCTGATTGTCCGAAATGAGGCCGAGTTTTTAGAAGCGGTTGCTGAGTTTGGTCACACGTCGTTGGCTATGAAAGTCGTTTCCAAGGATATTTTACACAAATCGGATGCCGGCGGAGTCAAACTCAACCTCAGTGGCGAGGCGGATTTGCGCCGCGGCCATGCTGAAATTCTCGCCGCGTGTAAGCTCTACAAAGCCGACGCCGAGATAGAGGGTGTTTTGTTAGCGCCCATGGCTCGTAAGGGCACTGAGGTTATAATCGGGGTCAGCCGTGACCCGGTGTTCGGACCGGTGTTGATGTTCGGCTTGGGCGGTATTTTTGTGGAAGTCTTGGAGGACGTAGCTTTTCGCGCCATTCCACTGAGCCGCAATGATGCCCACGCTATGGTAAACCAGATCAAAGCCCGCAAGATATTGGATGGAACCCGTGGCGAACCAGCGGTGAGTAAAGACGCGCTGGTCGAGCTGCTGTTGAAAGTGTCCAGTATCGTTGACGCTCACTCCGAGATCCTTGAACTGGATCTTAATCCCGTGATTGCCTATGACGACGGTTACGCGGTGGTTGATGCCCGAGTGATCGTTTGCCAGGAGACACCGCTATGAGTCAATCAAATATGAGCAACCTGCCACAGCTGGTTGATGCACTGATTACTCTTGAGAACCGTGTTGCGACGTTAACTCTCAACCGCCACGACTTACGCAACGCCCTTACGGGGTCCCATTTGATCGACGATATTGTTACCACTGCCGAATGGGTCAATGGCTGTGACGATGTCTCGGTACTGGTTATTACCGGTGCCGGTTCAGCCTTTAGTGCAGGCGGCAACGTCCGCGACATGGCCGAACGCGGTGGCGATTTTGCCGGTGATGCAGCGGAATGCGCCGAACGCTATCGCAAGGGCATTCAGCGTATTCCGTTGGTCATGCAGGCTGTCGAGGTGCCGATTATTGCCGCTGTAAATGGGCCGGCCATCGGAGCGGGCTTCGATCTGGCCAATATGGCCGATGTCCGTATAGCCTCAGAGAAAGCCAAGTTCGGCGAAACTTTCCTTAATCTTGGCATCATTCCGGGGGACGGTGGCGCCTGGTTGATGCAACGCTTGATCGGCTACCAGCGGGCTTTCGAGTTAACCTTGTCTGGCCGGATTGTTGATGCGCACGAAGCCAAAGAATTGGGCATTGTTTTGGACGTGGTGCCGGCAGATGAGCTGATGCCCACGGCCATGACGTTAGCCGGGCGGATGGCCAGCCAGCCGCCTAAAGCGACTCGGATGACCAAGCGCTTGATGAAGATGGCGCAGCGAATGGAACTGAAGGACTTTCTGGATCTTTGCGCCTGCTTTCAAGGCATGTGCCATAACGAGCCAGAGCACCTGGATGCGGTGAACCGAATGCTGGAATCCATGGCGCGCCGTTAGGCCGCTCAGGGAGTTGAATTGGCCGGACAGGGCAGGATTTGGAGATTCCCCACCTTCTTGCCAATCATTCCGCTTCCCACGGTCCTTTATGGCGTGCGTGTTACTTTGGCGCCTAGGCTAATGGTTTCACCGTTGTCGAAATTCAGAGTAAGCGGCAAAATGTTACCTTCTGTCGGCACGTCCAGAGCTAAGTTTTTGATCATTACACTGGCATAAATTAAATAATCCTTCGTGCTTTTATCGACTTGTTGGGCTGTGGCAGTTTGGCAGGCTATAGTCAGAAAAAATATATAGATTACTTTTAGCATGGCGCTTTCCTTCGCACCTGTGTTGCCTCGCGCCAGTGGCTCAGAAATATTTGTTTTGAGCCACACCTTAGTACGGTTTCTTTAATTTATTATCTGACCGAATAGCTTAGGGCTAGTATTTAGGATTTGATGGGAGAAGGCTTGCTGACCTGGGTCATCAAATCATCATTCCATTCGCCGTCCACCTTGATATGGCCTGCAGCACCTTTCATGATGGCTTCAATTAAATTATGATTCACATAGACATACAACCCAGGTTGCATGAAGGTATATAAAGCTGCGCCAGCGCTGCCACCGGCAATATGCCAAGTCTCCAAATTTCGAGATGGTCTGTCATTGAATGAACCTGTGTTCCAAACATAATCCCCGTGACCGCCAATAATATGTGGGCGAGTATCACGGTTAGCTTGAGAGTGAACAAACAGCACAGTTTCACCAAGCTTGGCTGTCATGGAATTCTGACCCGTTAAGGCCCCAACTGCGCCGTTAAAGACGACATGGGATGGGGTAAGGGTTTTCATCACTTCTAAGGTTTCATTCATGCTGCCTAAAACAGTGTCATAAGCCTTGTGTTTCCCTTGCTCATTTTTGGGAATATAGAAATCTTGTTCGCCAATGTAATAGGCCTTGTCGTAGGTTAGGTTGTTGCCATCGCCATCGTTTAAGCCTTCACGTGGTAATACCATGATCGCGCCATTCATGCCCATCACGACATGCCAAGGGATCATGACGCCACCTGGCGCGCAGTGATATACAAAAGTTCCTACTTTAGTGGCCTTAAATCTGAAGGTAACTTCTTCACCTGGAGAAACAAGCGTTAACTCTCCGCCTCCCAAGGCACCCGTTGCCGCGTGAAGGTCTATGTTATGGGCTAGCATGTTGGTTTTAGGGTTAACTAAGGTTAATTCAACATAGTCGTGTTGGTGGCAAACAATTAACGGCCCAGGCACGCTGCCATTAAAGGCGCATACCCATGACTTAGCACCATTTTCTAGATCTATTTGTTTCTCTTCTACATCGAGGCGTACTTCAATGACTTTAGGCTTGCCTTTAGCGACTTGGTCATGCGCGGGTACCATAGGCGGGACTACTAGTACTTGCTTGACTCGCTCTAGCTGATCAGCGGTATAGCTAGCCATACGGTTCACTTGTTTGCCGCTTTCAGCCTGAGCCAATGCTGGCACTAACCCTGCTGCAATGCCTGCGCCCAAAAAGCCAGCACTGATTGAGCCACTGATAAAGTTACGACGCTGTTCATTGACTGCTGATGTTTTTGAAGTTTTGCCTTCCATACCTAGCTCCATGATTCAGTGGCATTTTTCTGCGTGTTGACAGCACAAAATCATTGAGTGAGCCATCAGAAACTGAGCATAGATAAGATGACAAAATCACAATTGACTGAAATCAAATCGATATAATTAGCGTTATCCTAATTGACCGAGATCAGATAAATAATCATTTTGTCAGAATTTGGAGTAGAGAATAGCGGGCTGAATGTGATCCAAAATAGCGTTAGTTGGCTTCGTCGAGCCGTTAAATTGATGCCGCGACGCTTAAGTTAGCCGACCCCCAGGGCGGGGGCCGGGTGCTGATCAGTCTTTCTTTTCGTAAATGGCTTTGCCCCAGGCCTCGCGTGAGCCCGGCAGAATCAGGTTCAGGGCGATGGCCACGATCGCACAAAGCGCGATGCCTGCCAGATGGCCCAGCACCATGCCGCCAATACCGAATACCAGGGTGACACCTACAATCACCAGGTTGCGCGGTAAGTTCAGGTCCACCTGGTGGCGTATCAGCGTGCTCATGCCCACCACCGCAATAGAACCGAACAGCAGGCATAGAATGCCGCCCATCACCGGCACCGGAATGGTCTGCAGCACCGCGCCGAATTTACCCACAAAGGCCAGTACAATGGCGATAACCGCGGCCCACCACATGGTTTTCGGGTTGAAGTTGCGGGTCAGCATGACGGCGCCAGTCACTTCCGAGTAGGTGGTGTTGGGCGGTCCGCCCAGTAGTGATGCGGCGCTGGTGGCCAGGCCGTCGCCCAGCAGGGTGCGGTGCAGGCCGGGTTTGTCCAGATAGTTTTTACGGGTTACGTTGCCGATGGCCAGTACGTCGCCAATGTGCTCTATAGCTGGGGCAATGGCCACCGGGATCATGAACAGAATGGCTCCCCAGCTGAATTGTGGCGCGGTAAAGTTGGGAATGGCCAGCCAAGGAGCCTGTTGCACCGGAGTCGTGTCTACCAAGCCCAATATGGCCGATAGACCATAGCCCACCAGTACGCCAAACATGATTGGAATCAGGCGAAAAATACCTTTTGCCCAGACCGAGGCGCCTACGGTGCACACCAACGAAATCATCGCAATCCACAGCGCGGTGTTTTCCGCAATAAGTTGAACGCTGCCGTCACCGGCGCGGCCAGACGCCATGTGCACCGCTACAGGTGCCAGCCCCAAGCCAATCACCATAATGACCGGGCCAATCACCACCGGTGGCAGCAAGCGGGTAATAAAGCCGGTACCGCGGACTTTCACCAAGGCGCTCAGAATGATGTACAAAATACCCGCTGCCATCAAGCCGCCCATGGTTTCTTCCATACCGAATTTGCCTTTGGAGGCAATCACCGGGGCAATAAAGGCGAATGACGACGCCAGAAAAATCGGAATCTGACCACCGGTCACAACGTGAAAAATGATGGTGCCAAGGCCCGCAGTGAAGAGCGCGACATTCGGGTCCATGCCGGTAATCAGTGGCATCAGCACCAGTGCGCCAAAGGCCACCAGCAACATCTGGGAGCCGGCTAACGCTTGCTTCCACACCGGCTCATGAAAAGATTCGTCGACAGGCTCCTTGTTAGCGTCGTTAACAGACTCGTTAGCGTGTTGGGACATAATTAGACGTCCTTCTGCTTGGTGCCGAAAATCTTGTCGCCGGCGTCGCCCAAGCCAGGCAGGATATAGCCTTTTTCATTTAGGCCGTCGTCGATGGAGGCGGTGTAGATAGACACATCCGGATGCGCAGCCAGAACTCGTTTCACGCCTTCAGGAGCGGCCACCAGAATCAGCGCGCGAATGTCGGTGCTGCCGGCTTTTTTCAGCAAATCAATCGTCGAGATAATCGAGCCACCGGTGGCCAGCATGGGGTCGATAATCAGCGCCATGCGTTGGTCCAGTTCACCCACCAGTTTTTCCATGTAGGTGGTGGCTTCCAGGGTTTCTTCGTTGCGGATCTGGCCCACTACGCTCACCCGCGCCGCGGGTAACAGCGCCAGCACGCCGTCCAGCATGCCAATGCCGGCGCGCAGAATCGGTACGATGGTCACTTTTTTACCCTGAATTTGTTCCACGGTGACCGGCCCGGCCCACCCGTCAATCTGCTGTTTTTTCAGGGTCAGGTCTTTGGTGGCCTCGTAAGTCAGCAGCGTACCCAGTTCCTGCGCCAGTTCACGAAAATTCTTGGTGCTGATATCGGCACGGCGCATCAGGCCAATTTTGTGCTGTATCAGAGGGTGTTTTACTTCGTGGATGGGCATGGCGGTCACCTGTTTGTCGTGATAATTGAGGGCGCGGGGTCGTGCATAAAGGCAACGACACAAAATGGCGAAAGGATACCGTATCTGGTGGTTTGCGTCAGGCTGCCGGCAGCAGAAAGTTGTAGGGGATTTCCTAAGGATTGGTATGGTTTTTGCGGTGTACCTGCTAAAACGCGCCAATGCGCCAGAAATCAGGTCAGATCAGATCAATTTAGATCAAATCAGGCCCAATTAGGTAATCATTAGAGAGAAATCCGGCATGGACCGAGCTTTAGTCTTTAGTAACGTCAAATCCTTGGCGAAGGGGAACCTCGGGGTTCCACTGATGCTAATGGGATTGCTGGGCATGATGATTCTGCCCGTGCCGGCGTTTTTGCTGGACGTGTTTTTTACCTTCAACATAACCTTGTCCATCGTGATCCTGTTGGTGTGCGTGTACGCCCTGAGGCCGATGGATTTTGCTGCGTTCCCCACCGTTTTGCTGTTGGCGACCTTACTACGCCTGGCGCTGAACGTCGCGTCTACCCGTATTGTGCTGCTGGAAGGCCATAATGGCGGGGATGCGGCCGGTAAAGTAATTGAGTCTTTCGGTGCGGTGTTGATTGGCGGTAACTACGCTGTTGGCCTGGTGGTGTTTGCCATCCTGATGATCATCAATTTTCTGGTGGTCACCAAAGGTGCCGGCCGAGTGTCGGAGGTGAGCGCCCGATTTACCCTGGATGCTATGCCCGGCAAGCAAATGGCCATCGACGCCGACTTGAACGCCGGCTTGATTAATCAGGAAGACGCCAAATTTCGCCGTAGGGAAGTTGCCGAAGAAGCCGATTTCTACGGTTCCATGGACGGTGCTTCGAAATTTGTAAAAGGCGACGCCGTTGCGGGCCTGCTCATTCTGGCCATTAACATCATCGGCGGGATTGCTATTGGTATGGCCCAGCACGGGCTGGATTTTAGCTTGGCGGTGGAGCGCTACGCGCTGTTGACCATTGGTGACGGCCTTGTGGCCCAAATCCCGTCGCTGTTGTTGTCTACGGCGGCGGCGATTATGGTTACCCGTACCACCTCCAGCCAGGATATGGGCGGCCAGATTCTGCAGCAAATGTTCGATGTGCCCAAGGCTCTGGCTATTGCTTCCGGTATTCTGATTTTGCTGGGCCTGATTCCTGGGATGCCCCACGTAGTCTTTCTGGGGCTGGGTTCGCTGGCGGCGGCAGCGGCCTGGCTTACCTGGAAGAAAAATCAACAAATGGTAGAAGAAGGTGACAGCTTCCCGGTACGTGGCGGTGCAGGAGCGGCTGGTCGTACCAGCGGCGGCGAACTGGTCAGTGGCGACAGCGGTAGCCAGGCTCTACCGGCACCGGCAGAGAATCGCGAGCTGGGCTGGGACGACGTCGCCACTGTGGACATTGTGGGCCTGGAAGTCGGCTACCGTCTTATTCCGTTGGTGGATAAAAGTCAGAGCGGGCAACTGCTTAGCCGTATTAAAGGTGTGCGTAAAAAGTTGTCCCAGGATTTGGGCTTTTTGATGCCCTCGGTGCATATCCGCGACAACCTGGACTTAATGCCCAACGTTTACCGCATCACCCTGATGGGCGTCACCATTGCCGAAGCGGAGATTCACCCGGAGCGTGAGCTGGCCATCGACCCCGGCCAGGTGTTTGGCAAAGTGGAGGGTATAGAAGGCAAAGATCCGGCTTTTGGCCTTGATGCCATCTGGATAGAGCCAGAGAAAAAAGACCAGGCCCAAAGCCTGGGCTACACCGTGGTAGACGCCAGCACCGTAGTGGCTACTCACCTGAATCAGGTTCTGCAGACCCACGCCTACGAGTTGCTGGGCCATGAAGAAGTGCAGAAGTGGCTGGACCAACTGGAAAAGGTATCGCCGAAACTGGCGGAAGAGCTGGTGCCCTCAGCGGTGAACATCAGCGTGTTGCTGCGAGTGTTGCAGAATCTGTTGAAAGAAGAAGTGCCTATTCGTGATATGCGCTCTATCGCCGAATCCATAGTGAACCTGCACCCGCGCAGTCAGGACCCGAAAGTCTTGACTACGGTAACCCGCCAAGCCCTGCGGCGGATGATTGTGCAAAGCATCGTTGGTAACGAATCCGAAATACCGGTGATTACCCTGGATCCAGATCTGGAACAGTTATTGCTTAAGTCTGTACAGCAGAGTCAACAATCCGGCGCGCAGGACGATATCGGGCTAGTGCTAGAGCCGAACATGGTGGAAAAACTCCAGCGCTCACTGCAAGACAGCGTGCAGCGCCAGGAAGTGCTCGGTAAGCCAGCGATTCTGCTGGTGTCCGGCCCGCTGCGGCCGGTGCTGGCAAAGTTCGCCAGTTATGGCATAGAACGCCTGCACGTACTGTCTTATCAGGAAGTGCCGGATAACAAACAGATTACCATCGTAGCGTCGGTAGGCCAGTAATGGCGCAGACGACACACGGATAACGCCAGCCGCGTTCCCGGCAAAGGATGAGCAAGCATGAAAGTAAAACGTTTTTTTGCACCCACAATGGCCGCAGCCCTGAAGCAGGTCAGCGAACACATGGGGCCGGATGCGATGATACTTTCCAACCGCCGGGTAGACGGCGGCGTTGAAATTGTGACGGCCCTCGATTACGACGAAAACATGGCGCGCCAACGCCTAGGTGACAAAGCGGTGGCAGCTACGAGTGGCACCCATCTGGCAGAGCTGCAGGCAGACCAGCAGCGCCACCTGGAAGACGAGCTTGGCCGCTCCCGTGATCGCATCCGCGATGTGCGCGATCAGCGTGCCGACAGCCAGGCCGGTTACGGTTCCATTGCTGAAACCGTCAATGGCTTTGCTGACATGACTAGCGCAGATCCGTTTGCAGCAGGCGGCAGAACCTTGCCGGCCGGCGCTGACGAGCGTAGCCAAAACGCGGCAGCGCAAAGCGGTCAGCCTGCGGGTTATGCCGGGGAGCTGGCGGCCATGCGTTCTGAAATAAGCAGTCTGCGCGAGCTGATGAACGGTCAGACCGCGCCTGCCGCGTTAAAAGACACCAGTGCTGGCGCCAATGTTACGGCTCTTCAGCAGCGCCTGGCAGAACGCTTGGGTGAGTTCGGCCTTAGCCGCGAGCTGTCTGACAATCTCGCCCTCCGTCACCAGGCCGGGCGCCTGGAGGATGGCTGGAAGCAGTCTCTCAAAATGCTGGTTAACGGTGTGCGTACCCCGCGCCAGGAATGGCTGGATGAAGGCGGCGTATTTGCTCTGGTTGGGCCTACTGGAGCGGGTAAAACCACCACCATCGGCAAACTGGCGGCACGCTACGTGCTGCGCCACGGCGCCGATTCCCTGGCGTTGATTACCACCGATCGTTATCGGGTTGCGGCGCACGAGCAATTGTTTGTGTTTGGCCGTATTCTTAACGTGCCGGTACGGGTAGTTGATGAAAGCCACCCGCTGGATGAAATTCTGGATGAGTTGTCTGACCGTCGCCTGGTGTTGATTGATACCGCCGGGCTGACCAGCACCGATCGGGGCTACCAGGAGCAATTGGCCGAGCTGGCCCGCAGTCATCACAAAATCCGTACACATTTGGTGGTGTCTGCCACCAGCCAGCCGCGGATTATGAAATCCGTATGGCATTGTTATAAGATGGCAAACCTTGCCGGCTGTGTGATTACCAAGATCGACGAGGCTCTGACTCTGGGCGAAGCGCTGGGATTTGTTATGGAAACCAGTCTGCCGGTGGCTTGGTACACCGACGGCCAGAAAATACCCCAAGACTTGCACCCGGCGAAAGCGCTTGCGCTGGTGCAACTCGGTGTAGAACGGCTGAAGGGTTTGCGGCAGGAGCAGGCCGTTGCTAGCGGGTCCTGAAAGCGCCGGTTGTAAAAGCATCACAGCAAGCGGGCAGTAAGGAACAGTGGGGCAGCGGTAACATCCGTTCCCGGTTAAACATGGCAAGAGGCCATCATCAGTATGAGTAAAGCACATCCGGTTCAGGTAATTGCGGTCACTGGCGGTAAAGGTGGCGTTGGTAAAAGTAATGTGTCGGTCAACCTGGGCATTGCTCTGGCGCAAAGAGGCCGTCGGGTGGTGCTGTTGGACGCCGACCTGGGGCTTGCCAATATCGATGTGCTGTTAGGCCTGAAAACCAAGCGTAATCTGCAAGACGTACTCAATGGTGACTGCGATTTGCGTGACGTGCTGGTAGATGGCCCCGGCGGCATCAAGATTGTGCCGGCCTCATCAGGCACCCAGCGCATGACCCAGCTCAGTGCCATGGAGCACGCCGGGCTGATTCACGCCTTCAGCGACATTGCCGACCAGATCGACGTACTGATTGTGGATACCGCCGCAGGCATCTCCGAATCGGTGGTCAGCTTTTTGCGGGCATCCCAGGAACTGCTGCTGGTGGTGTGCGACGAGCCTACTTCGATTACCGATGCCTACGCCTTGATCAAGTTGATGAACCGCGATTACGACACCAACCGCTTCCGGATTCTGGCCAATCAGGTGAACACCGAACAAGAAGGCCGGCTTTTGTATGAAAAACTGACCCGGGTTACCGAGCGTTTTCTGGATGTGGCGTTACAATATGTAGGTATAGTACCTTTTGACGAGGCCGTCAAAAAAGCGGTGCGGCGCCAGCAAGCGGTGTTGGAAGCTTACCCGCAAGCAAAAGCCTCGCTGGCCATAAGGGCTCTTGCTGAAAAAGTGGACAGTTGGCCGCTGCCATCATCACCGCGGGGCCATCTCGAATTCTTTATAGAGCGGCTCGTCGAAGTTTAAAACACATCCCGTACAAAAAGCGGATTTATGATACTGGCGAAAGATCTTGGAGTCTATCAACGGTCGGGTGCTTCAGACGCTTCCTGGCTGATTGAAGAGCACGCGCCCCTGGTCAAGAAAATTGCCCTTCACCTGCTGGCGCGATTGCCTTCCAGTGTTCAGCTGGAAGACCTGATGCAGGCTGGTATGATCGGCTTGCTTGAGGCGTCGCAGCGCTATACCACGGGCAAAGGTGCTACCTTCGAGACCTACGCCGGTATCCGTATCCGCGGCGCTATGGTGGACGAAATCCGCAAAGGCGACTGGGTGCCGCGTTCGGTGCACAGAAACTCCCGGCGCATTTCCAGCGCCATCAAAGCTGTAGAGGGCCGAGAGGGCCGCGAATCCCACGATGTCGAAGTGGCTGCTGAGCTGGATATGACGCTGTCGGAATACCACAGTTGCCTGGCCGACTCCAACAGCGGTCGGCTTTTTAGTCTGGATGAGCTCAATGATTCCGGCGAGCTGCCGATAGAACAATCAGAGACGGATGATAATCCGCTGCACGGGGTGTCAGAGTTCGCCTTCCGTAACAGTTTGGCGGCGGCCATTGAAACCCTGCCAGAACGTGAAAAACTGGTGCTGAGCCTCTATTACCAGGAAGAGTTGAACCTGAGGGAAATCGGTGCTGTGCTGGACGTCAGCGAAAGCCGGGTCAGCCAGATTCACAGCCAGGCTGCCTTGCGCTTACGCAGCCGGTTAGCCGACTGGAAAACGGACCATACATAATTCTAGCGCCTGCAACCCGCAAGTTGCAGGCAGTGATGCAACGAGATTCGACTAGATTTCACCGATTGGAGGTCCTCTTGGACAAAAATATGAAAATCCTCATTGTGGACGATTTTTCCACGATGCGGCGCATTATCAAAAACCTGCTGCGTGACTTGGGCTTCACCAACACCGACGAAGCCGACGATGGCAATACGGCAATGCCTATGCTGAAAACCGGCAAGTACGACTTTCTGGTGACCGACTGGAATATGCCCGGCATGTCCGGTTTTGACCTGCTCAAGAATGTTCGCGCCGACGATCAGCTGAAAACCCTGCCGATCCTGATGGTGACGGCCGAAGCCAAGCGCGACCAGATTGTCGCTGCGGCGCAGGCCGGTGTGAACGGCTACATTATAAAGCCGTTCACTGCCGCCGTTCTCAAAGAAAAAATCGAAAAAATCTTTGAGCGAATTCAGTAACCGGGGAGTGGATACAAGCCATGAGCAAGTCAACAGACGAGCGCCATGCCCTGGAACCAGAGCTGACGGCAAAATTAAAGCAACAGTCCGAACAGCTGGTTGAGAGCGTGCATGCGGGCGATTATTCCCGCGCTATGGCGATGATCAGCGAGCTTGCAGAAGTGCGAAATCAGGGCCTGTACCACGAAGTAGGGCGGCTAACCCGCAGCCTGCACGAAGCCAGGCGTAATTTTCAGATTGATCCGCGCAACCCCGAACAGCAAGAAGCTCTGTCAAAAATGACCGACGCTTCTGATCGCCTGGAATACGTGGTGAAAATGACTGGCGAGGCGGCGAATCGCACCATGGATCTGGTAGAAGAAAGCATGCCGGTCGCCCGTCATTTGCAAGACGAAGCCCAAGATCTGCACCAGCAGTGGCAGCGCCTGCGGCGGCGGGACATGGAACCGACAGAATTTCGCGAGTTGCACGCTCGCATGGACCAGTTTTTGGTGGCGTTGAGCACCGACGCTGGCAAACTGTACGGTAACCTCTCAGAAGTTTTGTTGGCTCAGGATTATCAAGACCTGACAGGTCAAGTGATTCAAAATGTGATCACCCTTGTGCGTAAAGTGGAAGACAACCTGGTGAGCCTGGTGGTGATGGCCGGCCACGTAGACCAGTTGACCGGCACAGTGCACCAGATTGAGGACAATCAGCCCTCGGCTGAGCAGGGTGTGGGTCCGCAAATAATGCCAGAACAACGCAAAGATGTGTTGTCTGGTCAGGATGACGTGGATGACCTGTTGTCCAGTCTTGGTTTCTGAGCAATGAGGAACAAACATGTCGTTTGACGGCGATGAAGAAATCCTGCAGGACTTTCTGGTTGAAGCCGGTGAGATTCTTGAGCTGTTGTCTGAGCAGCTCGTGGACCTGGAGCAGAATCCTGACGACAGCAATTTGCTGAATGCCATCTTCCGTGGTTTTCACACGGTCAAAGGCGGAGCAGGCTTCTTGCGGTTAGATGCCCTGGTAAACTGCTGTCACTCGGCGGAAAACGTATTCGACACCCTGCGCAACCACAAGCGCAAAGTAACCTCTGAGCTGATGGACGTAGTCCTGGAAACCCTGGACAACGTGAATGCCATGTTCGAAGAGGTGCGTCAGCGCGAAGTGCCCACGCCGGCGCCGCAGGAACTGATTGAACGGCTGGATCAGCTGGCATTGCCTGAAGGCGAAGCTACGATCCATTCAGCTGCGCCCGCCAGCGCTGATCAGGGCGACATTACCGATGACGAATTCGAACAGCTGCTCGACGCCCTGAACGGCGACGAAACAGCGTCAGCGGCTGCCAGCGAAACCAGTGCGGCTAGCCCGGTTGCAAGTGGCGATGGCGACATCAACGACGACGAATTCGAAGCTCTTCTTGATCAGCTTCACGGCAAAGGCCAGTTCGCCGGCGCCCCGGTCGCGCCGGCAGCCGCCAAAGAAACCGCGGCTGAGACGAGCAGTGCCCAGCCAACCGATATCTCTGACGACGAATTCGAAGCACTGCTGGACCAGCTTCACGGTAAGGGCGGCAGCCCGAAAGCAGTCGTTGCGGCCGCGTCCGCCGCGCCAGCGCCCGCTAAAAAGCCGGAACCAGCCAAGGTTCCAGCAGTGGCCAAAGCTCCAGCCGAACCGGCACAAGCCAAAGCGCCGGCCCGCGATGCTGCCCATGCCGCTTCGGAAACCAGCGTGCGGGTAGATACTAAACGCTTGGACGACATCATGAATATGGTGGGCGAGTTGGTGCTGGTGCGAAACCGCCTGCAACGCCTGGGTGATCAAAGCGAAGACGAGCAGATGCACAAAGCAGTGGCCAATCTGGCTGTGGTCACCACCGACCTGCAGGCTGCTGTCATGCAAACCCGCATGCAGCCCATCAAGAAAGTGTTTGGTCGTTTCCCGCGGGTGGTACGTGACCTTGCTCGCAGCCTGAAAAAAGAAATCAATCTGGTGATGCACGGCGAAGACACCGATCTCGACAAAAATCTGGTGGAAGCATTGTCGGATCCGTTGGTGCACTTGGTGCGCAACTCGGTGGACCACGGCATTGAAAGCCCGGCAGAGCGGGAACGGGCCGGTAAGCCCAGAGTCGGCACCATTACCTTGTCGGCGGAGCAAGAGGGTGATCACATCCTGCTGTTGATCACCGACGATGGCGCCGGCATGAACGCCGACGTGTTGCGCCGAAAAGCAGTCGAAAAGGGCATGTATGACCAGGATGGCGCCGACCGGCTGACCGATCAGGAATGCTACAACCTGATATTTGCCGCCGGTTTTTCCACCAAAGACCAGATTTCCGATGTGTCTGGCCGTGGTGTGGGTATGGATGTGGTGAAAACAAAAATCAGCCAGCTCAACGGCCAGCTAAGCGTGGTGTCAAAGCTGGGCGAAGGCTCAAGCATTGTGATCAAAGTGCCACTGACTCTGGCCATCATGCCTACGCTGATGATTATGCTTGCTGACCAGTCGTTCGCACTGCCATTGGTTAACGTGGTGGAAATATTCCACCTTAATTTGAGCAAGACCAACGTGGTAGATGGTCGCGAGTGTGTTGTGGTGCGCGACAAGGTATTCCCGCTGTTTCACATCAAGCGTTGGCTCATTCGTGGCGGTGCTGGAAACGTTGAGCCGGAAAACGGCCACGTGGTGATTGTGTCTATGGGTACCCGCCAGGTCGGGTTCGTGGTTGACCAGCTGGTAGGCCAGGAAGAAGTGGTGATTAAACCTCTCGGGCGCGGGCTGTTGGGTACGCCGGGTATGGCTGGCGCTACCATTACCGGCGATGGTCGGATCGCGCTGATTATCGATGTGCCCAGTTTGCTGCAACATTACAGTTAACGCCGATACATCGCCGATCCATTGTTGATTAATCGTCGATTAATTGTCGAACGGCCGCCGGCTTGGCGGGCGGCAGGCATAGCCCGGAGGAGTAAATGACGGTTTCTGTGCTGATTGTTGATGATTCCAGTTTCTTTCGTAAACGCCTGAGTGAAATCCTTGGTGCGTCTGGCCAGATCACCGTTGTTGGCACCGCAAGCAACGGCCGCGAAGCCGTAGAGCAAGCAGAGAAACTGCATCCTGACGTGATTACCATGGATTATGAAATGCCGGTCATGGACGGGATTACGGCCGTGCGGGAAATACTGCGCAGACACCCGATACCGGTGCTGATGTTTTCTTCGCTTACTTATGATGGTGCGCGGGTCACCCTGGATGCGCTGGAAGCTGGAGCCGTGGATTTCCTGCCCAAGAATTTCGAAGAAATTGCCGGTAACAGCAGTCAGTTACAAAAAATATTGGTAGAACGTGTTGTTAGTATTGCCCGTAGTCGCCCCAGCAGCTCTGGGAGCACTCGCGCCCATGAGCCACCAGTGGCATCGGTTGGGGCTACGCCTGCGACTGACCGCGCCGCGACTCCAGCGGTACAGCGGCGCCCCGCGGCTGCAGCAGCGGTTGCCAGTCCGGAGCGCCATCACCGGCGTACACCATCCAGGCACTTTACAGTGGTGGCGATCGGCACCTCTACCGGTGGCCCGGTGGCCCTGCAGAACGTGCTCATCGGCCTGCCTGCCAGCTTTCCCGCACCGCTGATTCTGGTGCAACACATGCCCGCCAGTTTTACCCCGGCTTTTGCCGAGCGGTTGAACCGGTCTTGCCAAATACAGGTGCGCCAGGCGGAAGACGGTGATGTGTTGCGCCCCGGCCTGGCTTTGCTGGCACCCGGCGGCAAACAAATGATGGTGGAAAACCGCGGTGGCCAAGGCCGGGTACGTATATTACCCGGCGATGATCGGCTCAATTACAAACCTTCGGTAGATGTCACCTTTGGTTCGCTGGCACGCAGCTTTCCCGGTAAAACTTTGGGTATTGTTCTAACAGGCATGGGCGCAGATGGCCGGGAAGGCTGTCGCATGATGAAACAGAGCGGCTCGATTGTGTGGTCGCAGGATGAAAAAAGCTCGGTGATTTACGGCATGCCCATGGCCGTGGCTAAAGCCGGCCTGAGTGACGAAATTCTGGCGCTGAACGACGTTTGCCAGCGGCTTAAAGATGGAGTCAGCTGATGGATGTGCTTAGCCTTCTTGGCGTTATCTTGGCGTTTGTAGCCATTTTGGGGGGTAATCTACTGGAAGGCGGTGCGCTTGCGTCGTTGTTCAACGCGCCGGCGGCGCTGATTGTTATTGGCGGTACCCTGGCGGCCACGATACTGCAGACCTCCTGGCCGGTGCTGAAGCATGCGTTCAGCCAATCCCGCTGGGTATTTGTGCCGCCGTTTGTCAGCCTGGAAGACGGCCTCGACAAAGTTGTGAACTGGAGCGTTATTGCCCGCAAAAAAGGCCTTCTGGGGCTTGAGGGGCTAGCAGAAAGCGAGCCGGAGCGGTTTGTGCAAAAAGGCTTGCTGCTGTTGGTTGACGGTGCCGAAAGCAACACCATTCGCAGCATCATGGAAGTAGAGCTGGAAACCCGAGAGCAGCGGGATCTGGATTCGGCGCGGGTGTTTGAAGCCATGGGCGGCTATTCGCCCACCATCGGCATTATCGGCGCGGTGATGGGGCTAATTCAGGTAATGACCAACCTGGAAGACCCGGAGTCACTGGGCAGCGGTATAGCCACCGCTTTTGTTGCCACCATCTATGGGGTGGCGTTGGCTAACCTGCTTTTTTTCCCGGTGGCCAATAAGCTGCGCGGGCTGGTGCGCGAGCGCACCCGCTACGAAGACATGATGATCGAAGGCCTTATTGCCATCGCTGAAGGTGAAAACCCTAAATCCATCGAAATCCGCTTGCGTGGATTTCTTCCCTGGTAGCGAGTGTTAATTGCTTATGCGACGCCGCAAACCCCCCCAAGATGATTTTCATCATAAAGAGCGTTGGCTAATCTCATACGCCGACTTCATTACCCTGTTGTTCGCGTTTTTTGTGGTGATGTATTCGGTGTCTTCGGTTAACGAGGGCAAATACAAGGTGCTGTCGAATACCTTGACTGGTGTTTTCAACGCGCCGGAACGCTCGGTTGTGCCTATTACCGTTGGCGAACAGCCGGTTGCTGGTGGGCGCAGTGACACCGATGCCGTTATCGCGCCGGTGGTTACCGAAGCACCTCTCAGTTTGCCAGCACCAGACAACGCCAGCCGGTCGCGTGCGCTTCAGGAGCTGGCCGGCCAGCTCGGGCAGGAGTTTAGTGCACTGATTGAGGGGGGCGTGATATCCCTGAACGCAGATGATGAGTGGTTGCAGCTGAATTTGCCCAACAGCCTGTTGTTTGGCAGCGGCGACGCTGAACCTCATTACGACTCCTTCGCAGTGATGGAAAAAATTGCGGGCGTGCTGCGCGACACTGACAACGCCATTCGCATTGAAGGTTTTACCGATAATCAGTCCATTCGCAGTGGCCGCTTTCCGTCAAACTGGGAGCTTTCGGCTGCCCGCGCGTCGGTTTTGGTGCGCATGCTGGTGATGGATGGTATAGACCCGGCGCGGCTGGCTGCGGTGGGGTATGGCGAGCATCAGCCAGTGGCACGCAACGATACCGACGAAGGCCGTCGCCGTAATCGTCGCGTGGTGCTGCTGATTTCCCGCGATGCCAGCATTCGCGATGCCATACGCTGAACTTGGCACGATTTCTGTAGTCTTTCTTTTAAAAAACAGTGAGCAGCGCTTTTTCAGTAGCGAAACACAACATAACGGCAATCTATTGCCGTGTGAAATGCCGAGGACAGGCAGGAGGATCAAACGTGCGAATTTGGGCAGTGGCCAATCAAAAAGGCGGGGTGGGTAAAACCACCACCGTGGTTGCCTTGGGCGACCTGTTGGCCAGCCGTGGCAAGCGTGTGCTGATGCTGGATATGGATCCGCACGGTTCGCTTACCAGCTGGTTTGGCTATGATCCGGACCGCCTCAAGCACAGCCTGTTTGACCTGTTTCAACATCAGGGAAAAGTACCCGAAGGACTGCCCGCACAGCTGATTACCGACACCGGCGTGCCCAATCTTTCGTTAATGCCGGCCAGCACTGCCCTGGCAACCCTGGAAAGGCGGGTCACAGGTGTTGAAGGCATGGGTCTGTTGATTTCCCGCGCGCTGGCGCAGCTGTGGGATGATTTTGACTACGTGCTGCTGGATAACACCCCAACATTGGGCGTGCTGATGGTTAACAGCCTGGCGGCGGCAAGCCATTTGATTATTCCGGTGCAAACCGAGTTTTTGGCCATTAAGGGTCTTGAGCGCATGTTGCACACGCTGCACATGATTAGCCGTTCGCAGAAAAATCCCTTGAGCTATACCATTGTGCCAACTCTATTTGACCGCCGAACCCAAGCCTCGAATAAAAGCCTGAATCTGCTGCGTGATACCTATCCGCATCAGCTTTGGCGTTTTGCCATACCGGTAGACACAAAGTTCCGTGATGCCAGCCAGGCCGGATTAGTGCCCTCAGCGGTAGACGTCAACACCCACGGAGTGCGCGCTTATCACCGCCTGCTTGACGATTTATTGGCGCAAACCGGTACCTGGCTGGAGCCGTCTGGTGGCTGACAAAAAAATGACACAGCTGGCGGACCCGCAAGCCGCCATCGCCAGTTATCTGGACGACCTGTTGCACACGGCCACCGATCAGGCGCATCAGCAGGACACGCAGGCTGTTGCCAAACCGGCGGTGGCAATAGCGCCGCAGCCGCAGCCGCTGCCGGCCAAGCCAGAGCCCGCAATTGCTGCACCATTAGCGCAGGCCGTGACCGCCCCGAAACTGTTGCCAATAGCCGGGCCGCAGGCAAGGCCTGAGTGGGCCGAAAAGCCATTTGAATGTCTGATTTTTACCGTGGCAGGGTTGCAGCTGGCTGTGCCCTTGGTGCTGCTAGGGGGCGTTCACCGCATCGAAGACGATGTAATGCCGATGCCCGGAAGTCCGTCTTGGTATATGGGTATTCGCCCGGGCCGGGACAAAAACCTGCGGGTGGTCGACAGTGCTGAGTGGATTATGGCGGGTCGGGCACCGGCAAACGCACGCGCTAATTATCGGTTTGTGATACACCTTAACAACAGTGATTGGGGGCTGGCTTGTGATAATGTAGCTCAATCTTTTACTTTGAGCCCCCAGCAGGTGCGCTGGCGCACGTCGCGTAGCAAGCGGCCATGGCTGGCTGGCACAGTGATTGAGCAGATGTGCGCCCTGCTGGACGTTCAGAGCATGGCGAATCTGCTGGTTCGCGCCGAGCGCGAACAGCACCTGGATTTAAGCTGAGCAGGCCCCGGCGAGCGTTCAGTGCTAACAAAGGGTAGTGCTGGCACGATTTATGCCCCTTAAATAGCGTATAGGGGCGCTAATGATGATTTTTTGACGGTCAGGCTGCCCGCACGGCAGCCGCACATGGAGATTTAACACAATGGCAGCCCCAAACGGACAGCAAAAACAGACCAAAGATGACGAGATACTGCAGTACGTGACCTTTCGTCTGGACGATGAAACTTACGGCATCAACGTAATGCAGATTCAGGAAGTACTGCGTTACAGCGAGATTGCACCGGTACCGGGTTCACCGGACTACGTTCTGGGCATCATCAACCTGCGCGGCAACGTGGTAACGGTGATTGATACCCGTCGGCGTTTTGGCTTGAACGATGCCGAAATCACCGACTCCAGCCGTATTGTGGTGATGGAGTCCGCCGATCAGGTGATGGGTATTCTGGTGGATTCGGTGGCCGAGGTGGTTTACCTCAAGTCCAGTGAAATTGAAGCCGCGCCCAATGTGGGCAGCGAAGAAAGTGCCCGCTTTATTCAGGGCGTGTGTAACAAAAATGGCGAACTGATCATTCTGGTCGAGTTCGACAAGATGCTGACAGATCACGAATGGGCGGACATCTCAGCGCTGTAAGGTCTTAGGCCGGCAGTGAACGCAGATCGACGCCCTGACGCACACCAAGGAGACGTTGCTATGTTTGCTGATGTATTTGCCGAGATTCCCCAATGGGTGCCCTGGATTCTGGTCGCTACAGCTCTGTCTTTGCTGGTGGCGCAAATTGTCTTGCAAGGGCGGCAGCTGCGAGGGTTGCAGGTGGCGCTGAAAAGCCGCTGTGACATTCTTGGCCGCGAACTGCATGCCACTGCCAGCACTGGCATGGGGGTAGGCCAGCGCTTGGTAGCCTGCGAACGCCAACTGCACGAACTGCGAACCACCATCGAAGAAATGCGCCAGAACGATCCGCTGCGGGTGTCTTATGACGAAGCCGCAAGGCTGGTTGATCTTGGCGCCGATATCGACGACCTGATGAACACCTGCGGCATTTCCCGGCCCGAGGCAGAACTGGTGTCTGCCCTGAAGAAACGCCAGGCAGCCTGAACCCCGGTTTTTGGCGTTATTGAGCGGCGTCTTCCGGTGTCAGACCCCGTATGTGAAAGGCGAAGGCCAGAATTTCTGCGACCAGCTGGTACAGCTGTTCGGGGATTTCGTCATTCAGCGACAGTCGTGCCAGGGTGCTGGCCAGCTCAGCGTTTTCGTACAAGGGCACCCCGTGTTCGCGGGCAATGCGAATAATTTCGTCCGCAAGTTCGTGATTGCCAACAGCGCTGATGGTGGGCGCCCGCTCACCGTCGTATTTTAACGCGACTGCCGCTGACGCCTGTTGCGGCTCGTTATTTTTGCTCATGCTTTGGTATCCACCAGTCGATGTTGCAGCTTTGTCGCTACCGGGCCCGGATTGCCCTGGCGACACTCCAGATCCGCCACTTCGAGCCCCAGATCGGTCAGGCTGCTGCGCAGCAGCGGCAGTTGTTGGTGCACCTTGCGCAAGGTGGCCAGTTTCTCTGCCCACACCAGAGCGCTCACTGCCTGTTGGCGCAGGCTCACTTCGAATTGCAAAGGGCCGGCCTGGTCCAGATCCATCGCCAGTACGAGGCGCCACTCGCCAACGCTTGCCCGTGATGGCCCGCGGCCGCTGCCGTCTTTGCCCGGATGCTGTTCAATCCGCAGTTGCGCCAGCTTGGGTTGCTGTTGCGGGTTCATCCAGGGCAGTTCCAGTAAAAGCGTGTTAGTGGGCGCGCCGGCATCTGTGCCACCGCGAGCGTTCAACACCTGGGTGTGCAGCTGGTTTACGGTAATGCGGTTGAGCATACCGGCCAGAATTCGCAGCAATTGCCCGACGTTGGGCGGTTCTTCTCTGGCGCTGCTACCGGTGCTGGCCTGAGCCATGGCGAATGCGCCGGGAAACTGTAACGGCGCCTGAATCAGCGCTGGGCTAGCCAGCGGTGTCAGCCGGTTGAAGTGCTCTGGCCCCTTGCCCTGCTGTGCCAGAAGCGCGGTGATTACCCGGCCAATGGCCAGTTTCAGATCGGGTAGGGTTGCCGACGGTGTTGCCGCCAGTCGCGCCTCTGCAAACAGCCCGCTTTCGCTCAGCCATTGCTGTACCTGTTGCACCGCTGTGGTCTGCTGTCCGGCCCCGGGCGCAAGCTGGTTGCTGGTGGGAAAGCGTGCAAATAGTTGTTCCAGAGCCTGACGCGCCGCTTGTGGCAGAGGCTGCGCGGCGGTGCCCGAGACAGCCTGCGAGGGCAGTTGGCCGGGCGGTGTGTCGGTTTTCACACCTTGCTGCAAGCCTGCCATCAGTCGTGCCAGTCCGCTGTCCAGGCTTTGCTGCCAGGGCAGGCGTTGCACCAGAGCCTGTGCCAAGCTGACTTCCGGGGCAGTTGCCAGTTTGCCCATCAGCTGCAATTCGTTGCCTGCACGCAGCACTTTTATCCAGTCGCCGGCCTGAAGTTTGGTTTCGCCAATACTGGCCTGAACTTGAAGCGGTTTGCCGCGTATGTCCAACAGCAGCTCGGCGCCACCATCCCGGCGTTGAATGACCTCGGTAACCCTTGCCAGCAGACTTTCGTTACGGCCCATCTGCAACTGGTTCAGTACCCGCTGGGCGCTTAGCGCGGTCGATGTAGGCGGGGCTGGGGCAGGCGCGTTGGTGCTGCCTTGCGGTGGCCGGCTGTCGGCGCTGGCGGGCGACGTAGATTGGGGAGTGGGTTGGGGCGGGTTGGCGGGAAGTTTCATCGCTACCAAATTGACCTGGAAATGGGTAATCACTGGCTGCTTTCGCTATAATGCTCCGCGCCAATATTGAATACACACGATGCCAGCCTACGCTGCATCGATACGGAACCGGGGCCCGGATGTCTGAACCGCTGCTACAGGCGATCAATTTACAGTGTGAACGCGACAAGCGGGAACTGTTCCATGATTTATCGTTTTCCATACTGCCCGCAACTGTGACCCGTGTCGAGGGTGCCAACGGCTCCGGTAAAACCACTTTGTTGCGTATATTGGCCGGTCTTAGCGATGCCTGGGCGGGCCAGTTGTTGTGGTGTGGCGAGCCGCGTTCCCGCGTGCGTGAGTCGTTTTTACGCAATGTGCTGTATTTGGGCCACCGGCCGGGCATAAAGCCGTTGCTGTCGCCGCTGGAAAACCTGCGGGCGCTGATGGCCGGTCGCCGCCCGATGGGCAACAAAGCCCTTATGCAGGCGCTTGCCAGGACCGGTCTGGCGGGCTACGAACAGGTGCCGTGCCGGCACCTTTCAGCCGGTCAGCAACGGCGGGTGGCGCTTGCGCGTCTGTTGGTTGCCGACGAACCCCTTTGGCTGCTGGATGAAGTGTTCACCGCCATCGATGCGAGCGGCGTGGTGGCTATCGAAAACCTGCTGCAAGAGCGTGCCGCTGAGGGCGGTGCCGTGGTGTTTACCACCCATCACAACGTACAGATTGCAGGTACGAAGCGACTGGTACTCACACCGGGGGCCGTTGGTTATGATGATTAAACCCCTGGATCAGGCCGTCGGTTCAATTGAGGCCATGAAAGCGGTGTTCGCTCGCGACATGAAAGTGGCCTTTCGCCAGCGTCAGGATTTGCTCAACCCTTTGCTGTTTTTCATGATGGTGGTCACCCTGTTTCCGCTGGGCGTGAGCCCGGAAATCTCATTTTTGCAGGAAGCCGGGGCCGGCATTTTGTGGGTGGCGGCACTGTTGTCAGTGCTCTTGTCACTGGATCATCTGTTTCGTCACGATTTTGACGACGGCACACTGGAGCAGCTGGTGCTGCAGCCACAGCCTCTGTTTTTGCTGGTGTTGGCCAAAACCATGGCGCACTGGGTGCTAACCGGATTGCCGCTGGTGTTGTTAACGCCGGTTTTGGGTGTAATGGTGCATCTGGACGGGAACTCTATCGCTATTTTGTGTCTAACGCTGCTAATTGGTACACCTGTTCTTAGTTTGATCGGTGCGATTGGTGCGGCGTTAACTCTGGGTTTGCGATCAGCGGGTGTACTCTTGTCCCTGTTGATTATTCCTTTGTACATTCCGGTGCTGATTTTCGGTACCGGCACTGTTGCCGCCGCCGCCGAAGGTGCCCCGGTTGGCGCCTATCTGGCGTTGCTGGGCGCGTTTCTGGTGTTGGCTTTGACTCTGGCGCCTTTTGCCAGCGCAGCGGCTCTGAAAGTCAGCCTGTCAAACAGCTGACAAACCGACTCAAACAGAGGCAAGGTATTTAACTGATGTGGCCATTTTTTCACAAGCTGGGATCACCAAAATGGTTTTACGGGATTGCCACCCGGCTAATGCCCTGGTTGCTGGTACTGGGATTGCTGTGTCTCGGCGCTGGCTTGGTGTGGGGCCTGGCGTTTGCGCCTAAGGACTACCTGCAGGGCAACAGCTACCGCATCATTTTTATTCATGTGCCGTCGGCGTTTTTGGCCCAGTCGATTTACATCATGATGGCCTCGGCTGCGGTGGTTACACTGGTGTGGCGCATGAAGCTGGCCGATGTGTTTGTTAAAGCTACAGCACCGGTGGGCCTGGTGCTCACTTTTATATCGCTTTTTACGGGCGCGGTTTGGGGCAAGCCCACCTGGGGCACCTGGTGGATCTGGGATGCGCGGCTGACATCGATGCTGATCCTGTTGTTTCTGTACGGTGGGGTGATCGCTCTTGACCGCGCCATTAATGATGAAAAATCGGCGGCCCGCGCCGTGGCCATATTGGTGCTGGTGGGCGTGGTGAACATTCCGATTATCAAATACTCTGTGGATTGGTGGAATACTCTGCATCAGCCGGCCACCTTCAAGCTGACAGAGAAGCCCAGCATGCCGGCGGAAATGTGGGTGCCGCTTCTGTTGTCGGTCATTGGCCTGTATCTATTGTTTGGCTGGCTGGCGTGTCTGCGTATGCAGACGGAAATTCTGATACGTGAACAGCGCACCCGCTGGGTACAGGACCTGTTCCATGTGAATGAAGGTGTTAGATAATGGCGTTTGATTCCTTCGGTGCGTTTTTGGCAATGGAAGGCCATGGTCCCTATGTATGGGCTAGTTACGGTGTATTTTTTGTATTGATGGCGGTGCTGATGGTGGGTTCTTATCGGCGCCGCAATGCGGTGCTGCAAAGCTGCCGTCAGCACGCCGGTTCCCGCTCGTCGCGGGCGCCAAAACCAGATTCGGACACGGCGCCAGCGACAGCGGCTAGCTTCACCCGTGTTGATGTTTCCCAAGACTGAGTGGCTGAAAAACCATGCACCCGATCCGTAAAAAACGTTTGACCATTGTGCTGTTCCTGCTGGCCGGCCTTGCTGTGGCGGTAGGCTTGACCACCTACGCCCTGCGCCAGAATATCAATCTATTTTATGATCCTACCCAGATCGCCGCGGGAGAAGCACCGGCGGATGTGCGCATTCGTGCTGGCGGCATGGTGGAAGAAGGGTCTGTGCTGCGCGATACGGAAAGCCTGAAAGTGGCTTTCAAGGTGACTGACTTTACCGAATCGGTCACCGTTGAGTACGTGGGCATCCTGCCTGACCTGTTTGCCGAAGGGCAGGGTATTGTGGCCATGGGTAGATTAAACAGCGAAGGCGTGTTTGTGGCCGACCAGGTACTGGCCAAACACGATGAAAACTACATGCCACCGGAAGTGGCTGACGCTCTGGCAAAAGCCTCCGAAAGTCGCGATATCGCGGTTGAAGCTACCAAAACCCTGACCAACTGATGCCCGTTAAACGCCCGATACGCAGGGGTGTGTGGCAAATGAGTGGTGTATGGCAAATATGTGGAGTATGGAAAGTATGATGTATCCGGAACTCGGACAGTTTGCACTCATTCTGGCGCTGCTGTTGGCGGTGTTGCTGGCGGTGGTGCCCATGGTGGGCTCGGTCACCGGCCGTGATAGCTTGCAAGCGTTTGCCAGGCCGCTGACGGCGGGCATGTTTGTATTTGTCGCCGTGGCCTTCGGCATTCTGACCTACGCTTTTCTTACCGATGATTTCTCGGTGGCTTATGTTGCCAACAACAGCAATAGCCTGTTGCCCTGGTATTTCAAATTCAGTGCGGTGTGGGGCGGCCACGAAGGTTCTCTTCTGTTGTGGATTCTGATGCTGGCGGGCTGGACCCTGGCGGTAGCGGTGTTTTCGCAGCGCCTGCCTGCGGTGATGGTGTCCCAAGTGCTGTCGGTTTTAGGCATCGTGTGCGTCGGTTTTTTGCTGTTTATCGTTGTTACCTCGAATCCGTTTGAGCGAATACTGCCAAACATTCCCACAGACGGCGCCGACCTGAACCCGTTGTTGCAGGATTTTGGCCTGATTATCCACCCGCCTATGCTGTACATGGGCTATGTGGGCTTTTCAGTCGCTTTTGCCTTTGCCATTGCGGCACTGATTAACGGCCGTTTGGACGCCGCTTGGGCGCGCTGGTCGCGGCCTTGGACCACTGTTGCCTGGGCCTTTCTGACTATCGGTGTTGCTCTGGGCAGCTGGTGGGCCTATTACGAGCTTGGCTGGGGCGGCTGGTGGTTCTGGGATCCGGTCGAGAACGCGTCGCTGTTACCCTGGTTGTCGGGTACCGCACTGATGCACTCGTTGGCGGTGACGGAAAAACGCGGTGTGTTCAAAAGCTGGACTGTGTTGCTGGCCATTGTGACCTTTGCCCTGAGCCTGCTCGGCACCTTCCTGGTGCGCTCTGGCGTACTGACCTCGGTGCACGCTTTCGCCTCTGACCCCGAGCGCGGCACCTTCCTGCTGGTTTTGCTGGCCATCACGGTGATTGGCAGCCTGATTCTGTACGCGGTTCGCGCACCCACTGTGCACGTGCGCGCGCGTTTCGGTTCCATGTCGCGGGAAATTTTCCTGCTGCTGAACAACGTCATGCTGGTGTCGGCTACCTTGCTGGTGGCGGTGGGCACGCTTTATCCGCTGGTGCTGGACTCACTGGATATGGGCAAGCTGTCTATTGGCGAGCCGTTTTTCAATCTGACCTTTACTCCGCTGGCCATCGCCGCCGGGCTGTTAATGGGTGTTGGTATTTTTTCACGCTGGAAGAAAACCGACGCTGGCTGGTTGGCGCGCAAACTGCTGTGGCCGCTGGCCCTCAGCATTCTGATCAGCGCCGCGGCGATTGTCGGTTACGGCGAGTTCAAGATTATGGCTTTTCTTGGCATTTTCACCGCGGTGTGGGTGGCTGTGGCCACGTGTTGGGACCTGTTGGACAAGTCGAACTCACGTAAGGGCCGGATGCATGGGCTCAAGCGCCAGTCGCGCAGCTATTACGGCATGGTGCTGGGGCACTTGGGCCTGGCGATGACCATCGCCGGCGCAACAGTGGTGTCCAACTACGGCATTGAGCGCGACGTGCGTATGGAGCTGGGCGATATTGCCACCGTGGGTGACTATCAGTTTGTGTTCACTGACATTGGCCAGCGCCAGGGTGCGAACTTTACCGCCCAATACGGTGGTTTTGACGTGTTGTTGGACGGCCGTAAAGTGGCTGAATTGCACCCGGAAAAACGCCAGTATTCGGTGGGCATGAACGTGATGACCGAAGCAGACATAGATGCAGGCTTTACCCGTGACATTTTTGTCGCCATTGGTGAACGCATCTCAGACAACGCCTGGGCCATTCGGCTGCAGTACAAACCGTTGATTCGCTGGTTGTGGCTGGGGGCGTTCATAATGGCGCTTGGCGGCTTCCTGGCGGTTAGTGACAAACGCTACCGTATCCGCGAACGGGCAACCGAGCGAAAAGCAAAACCTGCCGACAGTGGTTCGCTTGTCGCAAATCCGGCGATGACTTCTGTTACAAAATCGGCAATGACGTCGGAGGCTCGGTCTTGATGAAGCGGGTTCTGTTGTTTTTACCGTTGCTGGTGGCTCTGGTTTTAGGCGTGTTGCTGTTTTCCGGCATCGGCAAAGACCCGACAAAGCTGGATTCAGCCCTGGTCGGTAAAGCCATGCCGGAGTTCGCCCTTGAGGATCTGCACCGGCCAGAGGTGCAAGTCAGCCAGCAGGTGTTCCAGGGTGAGCCCCGCCTGTTAAATGTGTGGGGCACCTGGTGTCCGTCGTGTCGCGACGAGCATGCTGACTTGATGTGGCTGGCCAAGAACGAAGGCGTGCCCATTGTGGGGCTGAACTACAAAGACCAGCGTGCCAAGGCCAAAACATGGCTAGAGCGCCTGGGCGACCCCTACAGCACCAGTATTTATGATCCCACAGGCAGCCTGGGTTTTGATCTGGGTGTGTATGGTGCTCCCGAAACGTTTGTAATTGGTGCTGACGGCACGGTGCTGTATCGCCACGTGGGCGTGGTGAACAAGCAGGTGTGGGAGGAGACATTACGGCCTCTCTTGAACCAGGCGGGAGGCCAGTACTGATGGCGATTTTCAGGCTATTCAGCCGCTTTGCACCGGCATGGTTGGCAGCCCTGCTGATTGTTTTGGCACTGCCGGCACAGGCGGTAGTGCGCGACGTTTATAGTTTCGATACTGAGGAAAAACAGCAGCGGTACCAGACCATGATCACCGAGCTGCGCTGCCCCAAGTGCCAGAACCAGAACATTGCCGACTCTAATTCTCCGATTTCCGAAGACATGCGTGACGAGGTCTATCGGATGATGACAAACGGCGCCAGCGACGTAGAAATCATGGATTCGCTGGTAGGCCGGTTTGGCGAGTTTATCCGCTACAAGCCCTTATTAGAAAAACGTACCCTGCTGTTATGGGCAACACCAGCCATTTCAGTGCTTGGCGGCCTTTTAATTGTGGGTGGTATTGTTTTGCGTTCGCGCCGCAACAACCAGATTGACAGTGAGCTGAGCGCCGAGGAACGGGCGCGGGTGGAGAAAATTATGGACGGGCACAACGGCAAATCGGATTCACAGGCGTAACGCCCAGAACAAACCGCAATCACATTTAACGATTTTCTCTCATCGGTAACGGGATTTTCATGAGCAATATGTTTTGGATTGCCGCATCTTTATTAATCGTGCTGGCATTGGCCTTTGTGCTGTATCCGGTTTTTTTCCACCGCTCTGGCCGGAGCCAGCAGCTAGACCAGCGCAATCAGAATCTGCTGGCTTACCGCTCACGCATGCAGGAACTAGACGCCGAATACGAAGCCGGCGTGCTTGATACAGACAACTATCAACAGCTAAAAACCGAGCTTGGTGGTTCCATGCTCGATGACATTCCTGAAAATGAAACGCCTGCCGCCTCAACCCCTGGCCGTAAAACCGGGATGGCGGTGGCACTGTTGTCCATTTTGGCGATTCCCGCTTTGACCCTTGTGTTGTATGAGCGTTGGGGTGCTATGGATCAGGTAGAGCAGTTCATTACCATGGAGCAGCTGGGGGCCGGTGATGACGTCGACCGCGAGCAACAGATGGCGTCGCTTGCGGCGCAGTTGCAGACTAAGCTGGAAGCCAGCCCGGACAACCCTGACGGCTGGGCCATGCTGGGGCAAACCTATATGCGCATGGAAAAATACCCGCAGGCGGCACAGGCGTTTCAGCGGTTGGAGCAAAGCGTAGAGCGTGCCGGCGGTGACGACCCGTCCCGTGCCCTGGCTTTGGGCCTGGCTGGTCAGGCAATGTTTTTCCAATACCAAGGCGCGATGAACGCAGAGGTGCAACAGGTCATCACCAGCGCGCTGGAGCTCGACCCAAACGAGGTTAATGCCCTTGGTCTGCTGGGCATCAGCGCTTTTGGCCAGGAAAACTACCGCGAGGCGATTGGCTTCTGGCAGCGTATTGTTCAGGTGGCGCCAGACCACCCGCAGCGCGATTCTATTGCGGGCGGTATTACCGAAGCCTACAACCGCTTGGGCGAAACACCGCCTGAGAGTTTTCTGGCATCGATTCAGGCTTCCGACCAGCAGTCGGCTCAGGCCCTAAAGAGTGACGGCCCTGGTGTCACCGTCAGCGTTAGCCTGGACGAAGCTTTCTTGAACGACGTACCTGCCGATACCACGCTGTTCGTGTTTGCCCGCCAGGCCAACGTTAACAGCGGCCCACCGCTGGCGGTTGCACGCTTCACAGCCGCTGACATGCCGTTGGAGATCCGTCTGGATGACTCCTTGGCAATGTCTCCGCAGAATACGATTTCCTCGGTTGAAAAAGTGATGGTCACGGCGCGCCTAAGCCCCAGTAGCAGTGTTATGGCCCGCGCCGGCGACTGGCAGGGCAGCTTGGCAGCGCCGGCTACCGTAGCCGCTGGTGAGCAAACACCCCTGACGTTAGTGATTGATAGTCTATTGATCGAATGAGCATGGCCTTGCCGCGGTAGCGCCGCCTACGTTTTCGCTACCGCGGTGGCTTGCAATGGCTTGTACCTGAGTGGCGCTATTGCTGCGATGCGTCAATGGCAGGCGGGTATAGCGGCGATAGACCGTTGTTTTCCGCCTGGCTGACAGGCCTGCGCCCTAGCTCACGAATCGCCTGTTGCAGCTGTGCCGGGTTATTTGACGCCTTGTCTTCCAACGGTTGCCCCGTACCATAACTCCGCTGTTCAAGCTTGGTTAGAGCGTCAGTTAGCGGCGGCAAATGACAGAACTCCGCCACTTGGCGCCAGCTTTGAAATCCCTTGTCCGGATACTGGAGATTCATCCAGCGCAGCAACAGCCGCGGTGTGTCCGGATTGTTGTTGCCGGCAGCGGCCAGCAGTTCCTTGTAGAGCCCTGAATCGTCTGGCCCGAGGTTGCTCGCGGCTGCCTTGTTAGCTCGATAACGCGAGCGCTTTGCGCGCCAGAACAAACCTGCGGTAATACCCCAGCCAACGGCCATAAACAACGCCAGCCAAGGCCAGAAAGCACCGCCGCCAGTGGTGTTTTGGCCGTTCATATCCGACTTTGGATCTGCGTCGCTAGCGGAGTTATTCAGCTTTTCATCGATAGCGGTGACCGCCGGAGCTTGGGCCTGAATCTGAGCCTGAGCATCGAAGTCTGAACCGGGCGCAACCACCAGCATGCGCGCTGGAATAATCGCGACTTTTTCTGAATCGCTTGCGGTATCCCACCAGGGAACGCGCACCTCGGGCAGGTGCAGCTCGCCGGCTTGCACCGGCACCAGGGCGCTGGACTGTTGCAGTATAGACATCAGGCCGTCGGCGCTGATGTCGGTGGCGCGTTTGGCAGGCTCTGGATAACTGCGCAACCCGGGCGCTGTCTGAGCCGGAAAGGGCGGCAGCGTGGCATCTGGCAAACCGTTGGCGCGCAGGGTTAGCTGGCGGGTCAGATTTGCACCGCTGGTGACGCGGTTATCGTTGGGGAGCCCGCTTTCTTCCAGCGTTAACCCTGTGGCGGGTAGCCAGACGCTGCCGCTGAATAGCGGCGGTATGTCTTTCACCGGCAGGTCAAACAGTTGTTCGTTGCTGCGCAGGATCTGCAGGCGGCCGCTGGCGCCGCGAAAGCTGCCTTCAAATTCGAGGGGCGCTAGGCTGAGTTGGCCCGGTGTCTGCGGGTAAACCGCGTAGCGGCGCTCAATCATACGGTAGCGTTGATCACCCCGAACCCGCGAGTATTCCTGCTGTGGGCCTAAGGATTCAATCACCGCGTTATTGCTGACCGGTTCCGACAGTTCGCCGCGGATGAGCTCATTGCTGAAGTACAGTTGTACCGTTAGCAGCAGCTGCTCCTGCACATAAAGTTCGGCTTTGTCGGTGGAGAGCTCTATAAAACTCTTCCGCACGTCTGCAGTCGGGTTTTGCGCCCATGCCGGCAACGCCAGCAGGCAAAAGACGATGATCAAAAACCGACCAAAGCCACGGCAATCGCTGTAATCGCCATAATCATGTCGCCGCAACGGCGCCGAGAATTTGTTGTTTCGCTCTACCATGGCGTATCGCCTCTATCTGCTGGTGTCTGCCGTTGCCGGTATTGCTGAAGGAATTTCTGCTGCAACAGACCGCCAGGGTCATCTGGCACCCGCCTTAAATACTGCTCTTGGCTCTGGCTCAACGGGGCTTCACGGGTATCTGCCGGGGCCTGTTCCGGGCCAGGCTCTTTACCGGACTCACTCTCTGGCTCGTTCCCTGATTTTTTATCAAGTTCGGCATCGAGCTCTGCGCTATCGCCGTTGTTGTCAGATTGCTGATCGCGCCCGTTTTTACCTTTTCCCGGGCTCTTGGAGCTCCCGGAATCTTCGGAGTTCTTTGTATTCTCGGAATTTTCGCTGTTCTGCGGCTGCCCGTCCTGGTTGTCAGAGCCCGGGTCCCGTCCGGATGACGGATCTTGCTGTTGACCTTGTTCTTGCTGCTGCTCCTGTTTCTGTTGTTGGAGCAAGTCGGAAACCAACGCTCGGTTGGCAAGGGCGTCCGTGTGTTGGGGCTGTAGGGTGAGTGCTTGGTCGTAGGCGGAAATGGCAGATTCCAGTTCGCCCGCTTGGGCCAGCGCGTTGCCCCGGTTGTAGGCGCCGTCGGCTCCGGGCACCTCGGCGAAGCGCTCACCGGCGGCCTCGAACTCGCCGCTGCGATAGAGCGCTGAACCTTGCCATTCGGGCGCTTGCAGCTGCTTTGCGGCCTGCGTTGGGTCCTGCTCTATCAGAGCTTTTGCGCGCTGGTCTTCACGCTGCCACAGCTCGCCCCAGCTAAGGGCTTGCGCAGGCTGCGGCAGGGTAGGTAGCAAGGCCAGGGCGAACAGCGCTAAAGCGCCGCGGCGCCAGATCAGCAGTAACCAGGGAAGGGCCAGCCAAAGTAGCCAGTAGCCGTCTTCCTGCCACTGTAACTGTTGGCGTGTTTTTGCAGGATCAAGCCGTGCCGCGTCGGTCTTGGTGAAAGCCGCGTTTAAGCCGCTGACCGCCAGCGCGCTGAGGTCACGGCCATCCAGCGTCAGGGTCGCGCTCTTGCCGCCATTGGCCGCCGCCAGCTGCGCTAATGTCTCGGGCGCTGCCTGGCTGATCACAATGCGGTCGCCGTCGCGTATAAAACCGCGCTCGGCCAGGGGGATCGGGCCACCGGCGCGGGTGCCAACGGTGAGGGTGTCAAGCTGGAAACGGCTGCCTGTCAACAGCTCGGTAATGGCCTGGCGGTAACGGGGTTGCACGTCGTCTGTGATTAACAAAATACGGCCGTTGCCCGGTGCTCCGCGTTCGAGCAGCTCCATGGCCTTGCGCACTGCCAGGTCGGCGCGGTTGCCGGCCGCCGGCATCATCAGCGGGTCCAGAACGGCGAGCATGGATTCGGTCGTGGCGCTGTCGTCACTGAGGGGCGTTACGCTGTGGGCGTCTGCGGCGTACACCACCAGAGCTGTAAGACTGCCTTGGCGCGCGGCAAGAATGTCGCGAACTTTGCGTTTGGCCAGTGTCAGGCGGTTGGGCTGCACGTCGGTGGCCAGCATCGACAGCGACATGTCCAGCACTATCACCAGGCTGCTGGCGGGTGGTGCCGCGGGGCTTGGCGCCTGGCGCCACACTGGGCCAGCCAAGGCCAGACTGATCAGCACAAACGCCAGCAAGGCTGCCAGCGGGCTGGCGATCCGTGGCACTCTTCTGAGCGCTCTTCTTGGCACTCTTCGCTGGTCTGCAGCGCTGTGTCGCGGCTCTGGCAGCAGCGGTGCCAGAAGATGCCGGGGTATCAGTGCCGGCCAGCCGCTGTCGCCGTCACCGCGATGCCGGGCAAGCCAGTACACCAGCGGTGTGGCCAGCAACAGCAAAAACCACCAGGGCCGCAGCCACTGTAACTGCAAAATCATCAGCTCAGACATGGGGCTGTTTCTCTGTTTCGGGGCCTTGGCGAAGCGGTTGCTGACGTAGCTTTTGGTAGCGGCGGAACAAGAGCGCAAACAGCCACAGCGTTACGGCCAGCGCCGCCGGCCAGACATAATATTCGCGCACCGGTCGGTAAAACTGACCTTCCTGGAGGGCTGGTTCGAGCTGGTTAATGCTGGTGTAAATACCGCCAAGCTCGGCCAGATTACGGGCGCGAAAATATTGGCCGCCGGTTTGCTGCGCCATGCGCGTTAGCAGGGCCTCGTCTAGATCCCGTGACGGATTGCGCTGCAGCAGTCCGGTTATGGCGCTATCCGCGCCGGCGCCAATACCGATGGTGTAAAGCCGCACGGCACTGGCCTGTGCCAGCTCACTGGCTTTGTCAGGCGTTATTTCGCCGGCGGTGTTGGCGCCGTCGGTCAGCACAATGGCAACTCGTTGCTCCAGGGGCCGCTCGCGCAGGCGCTTCACCGCTAGGCCAACGGCGTCGCCAATGGCGGTTGCGTTCCCGGCCATGCCGAGGCCGGCTTCTTGCAGCAGAATGTTTACCGTTGTTCGGTCAAAGGTCAGGGGTGCTTGTACATAGGCCTGGCTGCCAAACAGAATAAGGCCCAGGCGATCGCCCTGGCGCTGATCAATAAACTCGGCCAGCACCTGTTTTACCGCCTGTAACCGGTTAATCCGTCGGCCTTGGCGTACCATGTCCGGCTCGTCCATGCTGGGTGAAATGTCTACCACCAGCATCAGATCGCGCCCTGTTGTCGGCAGTTGCCGAGCCTCGCCCACCACTTGCGGCCGCGCCAGCGCCAGCACCAACAGCAACCAGCTCGACAGTGTGAGCAAACGCAGCCATACAGGATTTTTGGCGCTATGGCTGGATACCCCAGGCATGTCGGTTAACCAGTGCCCCAGGGGCATTACCGGCGCCTGCACGGGGTGGGCTGCGCGGCGCCGCCAAAGCAGCGCCAGCGGCAGCAATGCAAGCCAGAGCACCCAGGGGTAAGCCAGTGTCATGGCGCACCCCGCAGTTGTTTTTTATGGTCTTGCAGCCAGCGCCCAGCAAAGGCTAGTGCGTGCTGCGGGTCGCAGCTGCTGTGGGGTTGCCAGCAGGCGTCCACCATGGTGGTAACCAGGTCTGCTTCAACGGCGTTATCGCTACTGTGCTGCAAAAACGCGACCCAATCGTCGCCGCTCAGGGCAGCTATCGACTGCAGTGGGTAGATGTCACGGGCCACACGCTTTAGTAATGCGTTAAGTTGGCTGAACCAGGCGGGGCTATTCTGCAATTGCGTTTGCGTTTGCGTTTGCGTCCGCAGTGTCGCCAGTTCCCGTTGTACAGTTTGCCAGCGCCGGTTGCGCTGCTGCCAGCGTTGCCATCCGCGCACGGCCAGCACCAGGCAGAGCAAGCCTGCAGCGGCCAGTAACCACCAGCCGGGCGCTGGCGGCCACCAGCCTTCGCTCACGGGTAAATGAATATCGCGCAGTTGTTGCAGCGCGTTGGCGGCGTTGTTGGCCCCATTGTTGGCGGTATGGGTGGCGTTAGGGGTGTTCATCCCAGGCGGCCCCCGCCGGCCATCAGCGCATGCAGCGCCAAGCGTGGATGCTCGCCAGTAGAAACACTAATGCTGGTTACCGCTGCCACTCGCAGGCAATGTTGCAATCGCTCCTGGTGTTGGTTCATGCGCTGCTGCCAGGCCCGGCGAAACGTGTTATCCGCGGCGTCAAACCACAGCGGCCCAGTGGCGCTGGCCACCGCAAACTGGCCGTGCCGGGGCAATGCCTGCTCCAACGGGTCACTGATATGAACGGCGCTGACGCTGTTGTGCTGAGCCAGCTTACCCATCAAGCCAGCGCTGTGTTCGCTCAGCTGCATAAAGTCACTGATGATGAAAATTCGGCTGCCGGTGCGCGCAACACGACAGGCTTCAGCCAGTGCGTTATCCAGCGACCCCGGCTCTGCTAGCGGCGCGCTCGGGGTGGGATAAAACTGGCCGGGCTGATGTTGTAGGCGGGCAAGGCTGTCTAGCAGTCGCAGCACTGAGGTCTTGCGCCGTGCCGGGCGCTGCAAAGTTAACCGTTGGCCATTGAACACCAGACCGCCTACCCGGTCGCCGCCAAAAAGCGCAACCCAGGCCAGCATGGCAGTAGCCTGGGCGGCGCGCACCTGTTTGTAGGCGCCGGTACTGGCAAAGAACAGTGACGGGCTTAAGTCACATAACAGCAGAACCGGGCGCTCTCGCTCTTCCTCGTAAATTTTTGTATGGGTCTGTTGTCGCCTTGCCGTTACTCGCCAGTCAATGGCGCGAATGTCATCGCCTGGCTGATATTGCCGAACTTCGGCAAACGCCATACCACGGCCTCTTTGTGGCGAGGCGTAAGCTCCGGCCTGGCGGCTGCGGGTGGCCTTGGCCGACGGCAGCCGCAGCGTATGGGCGTCTGCCTGCAGCTTTACCAGCTCAGCCAATGGCAACGCGATGTCGTGCGCTGCGTTGGCCTGCGCGGCAGAGGTCGACACATTGGATGCGTTACCGTGAGTCATGGGCGGATTATGCCGTTACCGGCAGACATTCTAAGAGTCGCCGCAAAAAATCGTCGGTGCTGATGCCCTCAGCCTGGGCGTCAAAGTTTAGCAGCACCCGGTGGCGCAACACGTCAAAGGCCACATTGCGGATGTCGTCCGGGGTTACATAGTCGCGCCCGTCAAGCCAGGCCTGGGCGCGGCTGCAACGGTCCAGTGCGATAGTGCCCCGCGGGCTGGCGCCAAAACTGGCCCAGCGCGCAAGTTCCGGGCCGATCTGCGGGCCTAGCTCTGCAGGGTTACGGGTGGCCAACACCAGCGCCAGTAAATAATCTTCAACAGCTTCTGCCATGTGTACGTTGGCCACTTGCTGGCGCGCGGCAAACACCTCGCTGACACTAACACGGCGGGTAACGGCGGCTGCAGGCTGGCGAAAGTCGCGGCGCGCCAGATGCAGAATTTGGCGCTCGGCGCTGGCATCGGGGTAATCAATCAACACGTGCATCAGAAAGCGGTCGAGCTGGGCTTCCGGCAGGGGGTAAGTGCCTTCCTGCTCTATCGGATTCTGCGTCGCCATCACCAGAAACAGCGGTTCCAGCGCGAAGGTGTTCATGCCCACGCTGACCTGGCGTTCGCCCATGGCTTCCAACAGCGCCGATTGCACCTTGGCCGGGGCGCGGTTTATTTCATCGGCCAGTACCAGGTTGTGAAACACCGGGCCGCGCTGGAATTCGAAAAGACCGGTTTCTGCGCGATAGATTTCGCTGCCGGTCACATCGGAAGGCAACAGGTCAGGGGTGAACTGGATGCGGTGAAAGTCACCTTCAACGTATTCAGCCAAGGTTTTGATGGCGGTGGTTTTCGCCAACCCCGGGGCGCCTTCCACCAGCAGGTGGCCATCAGCCAACAGAGCCATCAATAGACGGTTAACCAGGATTTTCTGGCCAATAATACGGGTTTCCAGCTGGCTCTGAAGATTCAGAAAAGTCTGCTGTAGTGATAACGGCGATGACATAGGCAAGGTACTCGTGACCGGTAACGATAAAAGACAGCTATGCTACAACAATCCAACTGATAAGTAGTTGCCGTAATTTTGCGGAGATGCCGGCAAAAATCAAGCGCTTGGCATATCCTTGTGCGATAACAACGGTATAAATACCAGCTCCATCGTTTACACGAACCAGAGGTACGCTATGAATGCGCTGACAGTGGCCAGTAAGGAACAATTTTTTTCTCTGCTAGAAGAGGCATTTGGCGAGAAGATTGCCAAAACGGAAGCCACCCGAATCAGCGAATTTGCCCGCCAACACTACTCGCAGATACCTCTGGAAGAACTGGTCAAGCGGCGATTTTCAGATATTTATGGCGGCGTAATGGCAGCTTGGCAGTTTCTTCGCCATCGCGAACAGGACGAGACCCCGGTTTCAGTGTTCAATCCGGATCTGGAAAGCGATGGGTGGGCATCGACGCATACGATGATTTTTATCATTCATCCGAACATGCCGTTTCTGATTGACTCACTGCGCATTGCTATTAACCAGCGCGAAATTGGTACCCATTCCATTCAGCACGCGGTGCTTCAGATCAGCCGCGATAAAGATGGCAAGTTGGCCGATCTGCACGGCAAAGATGCCAGCGGGACTGCACCGGTTAAGTGTGCTCAAGAGGCGTTTATTGCCATCGAAATTGATCGCCACAGCGCGCCGGAAGAAATGGCCGAACTGGAGCAGGTACTGCAGAGCGTGTTGCACGAAGTACGCATCGCTGTAGGTGACTTCCCCCGGGTAAACGCGAAAGTGATCGAAAGTCGCGAGGAGCTGGAGCATTCCGCTGGAGATATCAGCAAACAGCAGAAAAAAGAAGCACAGGCATTTTTGACCTGGCTGCAAGAAGATCATTTCACGTTTCTGGGTTACGACGAGTATGACTTTGTAAACGATAAAAACGGCGTGGAAGTGCGTCGGGTAAAAGACTCCGAACTTGGCATATTGCGGGTGACCAACGAACGCCCCGTGTGTGTACGTTTAAGTGAGTTGCCCAACCGTACCGGTCAGGAAATGACCCGCACTGACGATGTGTTTATCTTTGCTAAATCCGCCCAGCGCTCACGCGTACATCGCCCGGCCTACCCGGATTATATTGCCATAAAACGCTTCAACCAGAAGGGTGAAGTGGTGGGTGAGCGGCGCTTTCTGGGCCTTTATACCGCTCGAGTTTACAACGAGCGGCCGGACCAGATTCCATTGATTCGCCGCAAATTTGAAAGTGTGATGACGCAGTCTGGTTTCCCCCGTGACGACTACACCGGCAAAGAGCTTGACCAAATTCTGACGGTATTGCCCCGTGACGAGCTGTTCCAGCTCAATACCGAAGAACTGCTGCGACTGGCCACCGGCATACTGTACATTCAGGAACGTCGACGCATTGAACTGTTCATGCGCGAAGACGTGTACGGCCAGTTTGTGTCTTGTCTGGCCTATTTTCCAAGGGACATCTACAACACCGAGCTGCGTCTGAAAGTTGAGCAGGTTCTGGTAGAAACCCTGGGCGCCGAAGACGTTGAATTTGTCACTTATTTTTCCGAATCGGTTCTGGCGCGGGTACAGTTCACCATTCGCGTGCCGCCTATGGAAAACCGCCAGCTGCCACTGGCCGAGATTCGCCAAAAGGTAATCGGGCTGGCGCAGTCCTGGAGTGACGGGCTGTTAGAAGCGCTTACCGAGGCCTGGGGCGAAGAGAAAGGCAGCGAGATGAAGCGTACCTGGAGTGCGGGTTTCCCCGCCAGTTACCTGGAAATGTTTTCGCCGCGCCGCGCCGCCATTGATCTGGAATACGTCGCCACCGCCGCCAAAACCGGCGACATGGCCATGAGTTTTTATCGGGCGCTGGAAGAAGACGACAGCACCATTCACTTTAAATTGTTCTATCCAAACCATCCGGTACCTTTGTCAGACGTCATGCCGGTGTTCGACAACTTTGGCTTCCGCGTGCTCAGCGAACACCCTTTTGAAATGACCAGCCGCAATGGCGAAGTGATCTGGCTGCACGACTTCACTCTGCGCACGGTTTCCGGCGCCACGGTCGACCTTCAGCGTTTGCGCCCGCTGTTTGACGAACTCTTCCGTCGCGTGTGGCGCGGCGATGCCGAGAACGACGCCTTCAACCGCCTGATGAAATCGTCTTACAAGAGCTGGCGCCAGATTGCGCTGTTGCGCACCTATGCCCGTTACATGCGCCAGATCCGCTTTTCCAACAGCCAGACCTTTATTGCCAGAACCCTGTTCCACCACAAGAACCTGACCGAAGTTCTGCTGGCCTACTTTGAAGCCCGCTTTAATCCGGATAACGGCTACAGCCCGGCCAAGCGCGAGGCTACGCAGCAGAAACTGCTGGTGGAATTCAACGCCGGGCTGGAAGAAGTAGAAAACCTGAGCGAAGATCGGGTGTTTAAGCTGTATATGGAGCTGATTCACTCCACCCTGCGCACTAATTATTACCAGCCCGACGAGTCTGGCCAACCCAAGTCTTACATCAGCGTAAAGTTGGATCCGACCGGCATTCCGGACATGCCACTGCCGATGCCGATGTTTGAAATATTCGTGTATTCGCCGCGGGTCGAAGGTGTGCATCTGCGGGGTGGTAAAGTGGCGCGCGGAGGCCTGCGCTGGTCGGATCGTTTTGAAGATTACCGTACCGAAGTGCTGGGCCTGGTAAAGGCGCAACAGGTAAAAAATGCGGTGATTGTGCCAGTGGGAGCGAAGGGCGGTTTTGTTGCCAAGCAACTGCCGAAAGCCTCTAACCGCGAGGCCTTCCAGGCCGAAGGCAAAGAAGCGTACAAAACCTTTATTCGCGGGTTGCTCGACATTACCGACAACTTGGTAGACGGCAATATTGTGCCACCGCTCAGCGTGGTGCGCCAAGATGCAGACGATCACTACCTGGTGGTAGCCGCCGACAAAGGCACCGCGACATTCTCTGACATCGCCAATGGCTTGTCTGCCGACTACGACTTCTGGATGGGTGATGCCTTTGCCTCTGGTGGCAGCAACGGTTATGACCATAAAAAAATGGCCATTACCGCCCGCGGCGCCTGGGTATCGGTAGAGCGACACTTCCGGGAAATGGGTATTAACCCTGCGGACGACGAGTTTACCGTGGTGGGCATTGGTGACATGGCCGGTGACGTGTTTGGCAACGGCCTGCTGAGCTCAGAAAAAACCCGCTTGGTAGCGGCGTTCAACCATATCCATATTTTTATCGATCCGTCTCCAGACGCAGCCAAGAGCTATAAAGAACGCCTGCGCCTATTCAAAATGCCGCGTTCGGCCTGGACTGATTACAACAGCGAGTTGCTATCCGCCGGTGGTGGCATTTTTAGCCGCAGTACGAAATCCATTCCGCTGAGCCCCGAAATCAAAGCCCTGCTGGGAATTAAAGCAGATCGGGTGCCGCCCAACATGCTGATTGCCCACATCCTCAAAGCGCAGGTAGACCTGCTATGGGTTGGCGGCATTGGCACTTATGTCAAAGGGGGCGGTGAAAGCCACAGCGATGTCGGCGATAAAGCCAATGACGGCGTTCGTATCAACGGCGCCGACCTGCGCTGCAAGGTGGTTGCCGAAGGCGCTAACCTGGGCCTTACCCAGCGCGGCCGTATTGAATATGCGCTCAAAGACGGGCGCTTGAACACCGACTTCATTGACAACTCCGGCGGTGTGGACTGTTCAGACCACGAAGTGAATATAAAGATTCTGCTCAATCGCTCCATTGTGATGGGCGACTTGACCGCTAAACAGCGCAACCTGCTGCTGGAAGACATGACCGAAGACGTGTCTGCGCTGGTGCTGAAGAACAATTACCGCCAGACCCAGGCCCTGAGCATCGCCAGCGAAGATGCCCCCAAACGCATTGAAGAATGTCGTAGGCTGATGAACTCCTTAGAGGCAGAAGGTAAACTGAACCGCGAGCTGGAGTTTCTGCCCGACGACGAGGCCCTGAACCAGCGCAAGCAGGCTGGTAAAGGCCTGACACGGCCGGAACTCGCGGTGTTGATTGCGTATGTAAAAGCAGACTTAAAACAGACCCTGGTGGCTAGCAACCTGCCTGATGACCCGCTGTTGGCGGGGGAAATGTACAAGGTGTTTCCGCGGGAGCTTAATCGCAAATTTGCCGACGAGCTGGGCGAACACCAGCTAAGGCGGGAAATCATTGGTACCCAGATTGCCAATGATATGGTTAACCACATGGGCATCATTTTTGTCGACAGCATCAAACAAGCGACCGGCGCCGATTCGGCGCAGATAGCCCTGGCCTGGATTATTGCCCGCGATCTGTTCCGCGTTGACACCTGGTGGGACCGTATTGAAGACCTGGATTTCCATGTAAGCGCTCAGCTACAGATAGAACTGATGCAAGAAATGATGCGGCTGATGCGGCGCACTGTGAAATGGCTTTTGCGTAATCGCCGCGCCGAACTGTCGATTGCCCATCACATTGAGCGCTTTGCCGACAGCGTTTGGGCTATTACTGCGGGCCTGCCAGACTACCTTAACGGACAAACCCGTAAACTCTGGCAGAAGCGCCATCAGGCTCTGATGGATTCCGGAGTGCCGGAAGATCTGGCGCCGGTGCTGGCCGGTACTGACTATCTGTATTCGTCGCTGGGTATTATCGAAGCCCAGGAAGCGACAGACGTGCCATTGAAAACCGTGGCCAGCTTGTACTACGAAATCAGCGAACGTCTGCAGCTGAACTGGTTTGCCGGCGCCATCTCGGCGCTGGTGCCAGCCAGCCACTGGCAGTCGCTGGCGCGGGAAAGTTTCCGTGAAGACCTGAACTGGCAGCAGCGGGCGCTGACCACCGGCGTGCTGCAGCAAGCAGGCGAGCCGGATGATGTGGCCCTGTGCGTGGATCAATGGATGGCCCGTCACCAGCCCATGATTGACCGCTGGCAGGAGATGTTGGTCGAGTTGAAACGCAGCCCCGAGCCGGAATACGCCATGTTTTCTGTGGCCCTGCGGGAATTACTGGACCTGGCGCAGACAACTCTTCACCAGGCACCCGCTGAGCCGGTAGAAACTGCTTCTGATGTGAACTAGGTATTGATTAACGGGAGTAATTCCCGTTCAATCCTTCGCCTTAACTCAAAAATCGGAGCACGTAGATGGGGCAACTGGATTATTTACTGGAAAAAAACCGGGCCTGGGCAGAGGGTATTAAGGCACAGGACCCACAGTTTTTTGATCGGTTATCAAATCAGCAGGCCCCAGAATATTTGTGGATTGGTTGTGCAGACAGCCGGGTACCAGCCAATCAGATCGTGGACCTGATGCCCGGCGAGTTGTTTGTTCACCGTAACGTGGCCAACGTGGTGGTGCACACCGACTTCAACTGCCTGTCGGTGCTGCAGTTTGCGATTGACGTGTTGAAAGTGAAACACGTTCTTTTGGTGGGTCACTACGGCTGCGGCGGTGTTAAAGCCGCCTTGCTAAACGAGGGCTTTGGCCTGATTGCCAACTGGCTGCGCCACGTGCAAGACGTGCGTGATCGTTACCGGCACATTCTGGAACCCATCACCAGTGTGCAAGACCGCGCCGACCGCCTGTGCGAACTGAACGTGATTGAACAGGTGGACCACGTGTGCCAGAACAGCATTGTTCAGGACGCCTGGAAACGGGGCCAAGACTTAACCGTGCACGGCTTCGTGTACGACCTGCGTGACGGCATAATGCGGGATATGGGCATTCCCATATCCAACGCTGTCACCAGCGAGTATGCCCGCCAGCAATCGGTGGATGAAATGGTACTTCGCCCGGTGCGCTCCGGCCGCCTGATTAAAGCCTGAATTACGGAACGCCCATGTCTGCATTACCTAATTCCCACGAAGCGCTGCTTCGTAATCGTTCTTATCTGACCGGCAAGGTCGCCCTGCTGGGCGCTACTGCACCGGTTTTACTGACCGAGCTGGCAACGTTGGGCAGCACTGGCCTGGCTATGACCGAACACGCCGGATACGCACAGGCCCTCGAGCAGGCCGACAGCTGGCCGGTGGCCTTTGGCTATGACGCCCTGGCTCTGACCGCCGCAGCCTTCGATTCTGTTGTGGTGTTTTTGCCCAAGGCCCGCGCCGAGCTGGATCTGCGACTGTCGCTGGCGCGTTGGCTGGTGCGCCCCGGTGGCCGCCTGCTGGTGTTGGGGGAGAAAAAAGAGGGCATTGCCGGCGCGGTAAAACAGCTGCGCGAGGCCTTGCCTCAGGTGCACAAAATTGACAGTGCGCGGCATTGTCAGGTGTGGTGCGCAGAAGACGTAACACCGCTTGCGCACTTTGCCATTGCAGATTGGCTGGATTGGAGTCAGGTCAGCGTTGCCGGTCGGGAGCTCGATGTAGCAGGCTTACCCGGTGTGTTCAGCCGTGGCGAACTAGACTCGGGCACAAGCCTTTTGCTGGAAACCCTGGCCAGCACCCCATTGACCACCCTGTCGGTTCGGGCGGCGCCCGGTATACCGCCGACGCGGGCCGGCAAGGCCCTGCGTGTTCTCGACTTTGCCTGCGGCGCCGGCGTTATTGGCGCCTGGTTGCAGACTGAAGAAAACACGGACCTAAGCGTTGATGCCGTAGACGTGCAGTCCCAGGCGCTGCTGAGCGCCCGCGCGACTTATGACCGAGTGGGTGCGCGGGGCGAGATTATTGCGTCTGACGGCATTGCCGGGCTAGACGGCCGCTGGCAGGCGGTGGTGTCTAACCCGCCGTTTCACAGCGGCGTGCGCACCGATATGACCATGACCGAGCGCTTTGTGCGCGACCTGGCCAGCCACTTGGAACACGGCGGTGAGCTGCGGTTGGTGGCCAACAACTTCTTGCCTTATGAGGCCTTGATTCGTCGTTGTATTGGCCCGGTTGAACGCCTTGCAGAAAACAACAAGTTTACGGTGTACCGGGCCTTTCGTCAGTGATATGGCCGTTGAATCTGGAGCGTGCGGCGCCTGCGCCAACGCTTGATAAGGCAGCGAAGCCAAATGCCAACGTTGCCAGCCTTCAAGCCTGGGATTCAGCGGATGAACTGCTGTTGCAGCAGGCCACGCATTGGATGGAGGACGGATGGCTGGCGGATAAACAGCCGGCGGGCAAACAACATCCGCGGGTGCTGGTGGTGGATGACAACTTTGGCGCCCTTACGCTAGGGCTATGGGATTTGCAGCCGATTACCCTGGCCGACAGCGCGGCCCTTGGGCGGGTGCTGGCACACAATCTTGCTTTGAATCCACCACTGCAAAGCAATCTGAGCGATCAGCCAGTGCCTCTGAGCTGGTGCGACGACCCGGTGTTGGCGCAGGAAACGGCAACAAACAGCTCGCACAGCGCCAATAGACTGAACGGCCCGTTTGATCTGGTGGTCATGCGCATTCCCCGCTATGGCGATTACCTGGCCTGGTTGCTTCGACGGGTAAATACCTTGCTGGCAGACAACGGCGTGCTACTCGCTGGTGGCATGATAAAACACCTGCCAGACCGCAGTGTGGACGTATTTGCCCAGGCGGTTGTTACCGAAAAGGTGTGCCCGGCGCGCAAAAAAGCGCGGGTGGTGATATGTCGTAAAGGGAGCGCAGAGTTAACAAGCTGGACCTCGGCGTGGCAGGGCTACTCGCTTGCTGCGGGCGCTGAAACAGCAAAAGCGCTGAGCGTTTCAGCTCTGCCGGCGGTGTTCGCCCGCGACAAGCTGGATATCGGCACCCGGGCATTGCTGCCCCACGTTACACAGGCAGCCGCAGCGTTGGCGCCAGGCGCGCAGGTGTTAGACTTGGCCTGTGGTAATGGCGTACTTGGCTTGGCAGCCCTTGCAGCTAACAGCCACCTTGAACTGACCTTCAGCGATGTTTCCAGCCAGGCGGTTATAAGCGCCGCCACCAACGCCGCCCGCGAATTCCCTCAAAGCGCATTTTCTTTCCGCCATGCCGACAGCATTGCCGCAGATGGCGGCGAGTTCGATCTGATACTGCTTAATCCGCCGTTTCACGAGGGTGGGGTCGTGGGTGATCATATCGCCCTAGCGCTGTTTGCCGCTGCCCGCCGCCATCTTCGCCCCGGTGGACGACTGTTGCTGGTGGGCAACCGGCATCTGGGGTACCATCGCAGCCTTGGCCGCTTCTTCCCCCAGGTGCGCCAGCTAGACGCCAACCCTAAATTTGTGGTGCTCGAAGCTAGCCGTTAAAACCAGGCGCTGGTGCTCGTTTTTGACTGCTTTTAATCACATCTTTCGATCACGCAACGGGATTAAATGGCAGGACGGTCGTAACCCAAGCGGGCCAAGGTGTCGACAATGGTTTGGGTCTGGCTGTCGATTTCAATATTCACGTTCTGGCCCACGCTGGTCTCACCAAATACCGTGGCGCGCAAGGTTTCTGGAATCAGATGCACGTTGAAGCGGTTGTCATGCACTTCGCCGATGGTCAGGCTGGCGCCGTTAATAGCAATGTAGCCCTTGGCAAACACATAGTGGCCCCAGGCCGCCGGCACTTCAAACCAAAGGCTGACGTTGTTTTCGCTGCGCACGATATCGACAACCTGCGCGCGAGTGTGAATGTGTCCAGATAGTAAATGCCCGCCGATTTCATCGCCAATGCGCGCTGCGCGTTCGTAATTCACCCGGCTGCCGGCCACCATAGCGCCCAAAGTCGTCAGCCGCAGGGTTTCCTGCATGGCGTCAAAGTACAGCACATTGCCCTGCTGGCGGGTGACGGTCATGCAGGTTCCGTTAATGGCAACCGAGGCGCCGATGGTCACGCCTTCGGCTTTGCCGGCGGGTAAGGCGATGGCAAACGTACTGAGCCCTGGCGCAGTGATAACGTCTTCAATGGTCGCAATGCCCTGAACAATGCCTGTAAACATGGGAAAAGCCTCGTGCGGTTAAAATGATGACGTAGCATACGGTGGGCCAGAATAACCAGATGACGCCAGAGGAACAACGCGCGCCTCAAGATTCTGCCGCCGACGCCGTTAATCTGAATAAGTCCATACATTTTCAGGTGGAATTGCCCATGGCCCAGAACACAGGCACCCAGGCGCGACAGGCACCTGCAACGGCGTCGTCAGCCGCAGCGCCCGCGGTATTGCGCCAAGGCCGGGCGGCAGACCCGGCGCCGACCGTGGCGGATAACGCTGTGGCGGTTGCGGGCCAGGGCACTCAAAATAACACTCAACCGTCGATCGGCTCAAATGAAAGCGCCAAGCAGACATCTGATGCAATGGCTGCCGACGCTGCCGACGCTGCGGGCAGCCGCGATGATTCCGCTGGCAGCAATCGTGACAAAGCCGCCAACCACCAGCGACAGCTGCGATTGATGATGCGCCAATGTGACCGGGTGCTGCTCGCCGATTACGACTTGCTGGCGATGGAGAAATGGCCGGATAACGCCCGGATTTCTGCTGCGCGAAGGCGCCGAGATCTGTGGTTGCTGGCGGTGGCCGTTGCCGCTGTTTTCTTTGTTGGCGGCGTGCTCGGCTTATTGCCGGCGTGGCTGGGCGGTGCGGGTTTTGGTGTGTTTGTTACGACGCTGCTGCTGGCATTGCCGCCGGTGCGCAGGGTGATCAGTTCGCGCCCGTCAAACCGGGAGCTAGTGCAACAGCGCCGGCAAATGCTGCGGGACGCCAGGCGCCATGTGGCGCATCTAGAGGGGGCCGATGGGCTGGTGTGGCAGTGCGAGCGTATGGCGGCGTTCAACCCTGCGCTGGCAAGTCACAGCTTTTCGCGATTACGGGAAGCATCAAAGAAGCATACACTGGTGCAGCAATTAACCGAGCGCAAATACGTGCGCCTGTATCTGTTCTATCTGGTAGAGGCAGACAAAGCGTACCAGAGGCTGCAACAGGTGTTTCTGGACAGCCGCCAAGAGGGGCTGGACCAGGGTTTGGTGGAAGGCAGCCCGGTAGACGACAGAGAGGATAACGCTAACTTGACAAATTGATTTTTCAAACGTATGTTTAAAACGTATGTTTAAAAACGCGTATATTATTAGAATTAGGATTTACAATGGCGCAATCAGATACTGTAGATCGCATTTTGGACGCAGCGGAAGAGTTGTTCGCCGATCGCGGGTTTGCTGAAACATCGCTGCGGATGATCACCAGCCGGGCAAAAGTGAATCTTGCTGCCGTGAATTATCATTTTGGCTCCAAAAAATCCCTGATACAAGCAGTTTTTGCTCGCTTTTTAACACCTTTTTCGGCCACCGCCGAAGCTGCGTTTGACGATCTGGAAAAAAGTTGTAATGGCAAAGCGCCAACGTTAAATCAGACCCTGCGGGCCCTGACCGAAAGCGCAGTGCGAATGCACCAGCGCAGCGAGCGAGGCATAGCGATCTTCATGCGGCTTCTTGGCCTGGCTTATACCCAGTCGCAAGGGCACTTGCGAAAATTTCTGGAGCAGGAATACAGCGAACCCTTCAGCCGCTTCATGGGTTTGTTGAAAGAAGCCACGCCAGAGCTTTCTACGGTCGATCGCTACTGGCGCATTCAGTTTATGCTTGGGGCCACCGCTTTCACTATGTCCAGTAACGAAGCTTTACGTGATATTCTGGTCAACAAGATGGGCGTGGAGACCAGCGTGCAAGAAATTGCTGCGCGTCTGGTGCCGTTTTTGGCGGCTGGCATGCAGGCGAAAGACCCAATGCTGGCTCCTATGCCCTGCGACCATGAATCACTGGCTGTGTTGTAATCAGCCAGTGTCGCCACTAAGCCCGAACGGAGCCTATTGTGGTTATCGGTGATTCTGCTGTCAGCCATCTGCTTATTGATATCGCCCGCCAGCGTCTGCAATTGTTTGACGACTCTTCTGTGTGCACGGGTGATTATTCGGTGTCTACGGCGCGTAACGGTACCGGCGAACGTGATGGCAGTGGCTGCACGCCCCGGGGCCAACATTATATTCGCGTCATGATTGGCGCCGGGCAACCACTGAACAGCGTATTCCGTGGCCGCCGCCCAACCGGCGAAATCTACCACCCCGAACTGGCCATTGGTTACCCCGAGCGTGACTGGATACTGTCGCGCATTGTATGGCTGTGTGGCCGGCAGTGGGGCGTGAATCGCGGCCCCGGGGTCGATACTTTTCGCCGCTTTATATACATTCACGGCACTCCTGACACCGAACCGATGGGCACCCCGTTGTCACACGGCTGTGTGCGCATGCGTAACGCAGACCTGGTGGCACTGTTTGCCCGATTACAGCCGGGAATGCCAGTGTTCATTTTTTAGTACGTCGATTTTAACCTGTTAGTACAGAGCACCGGCAAAGCTGCCAGGCGCATTCTTCGTTTTGCATAAGAGGGATTCCATGATTGAGGAAGGCACAGTGGCCTTTTATGGCTGGATGCAGCACTTCGAGTTGTTATCTTCGGGCTGGCGTGTGGGCCTTATTGTGTTTGGCCTGGTATTTGGTACCGCAACGGTGGCCTACATTGCCAGCCGCGTGATTGCCGCCATGGAACGCAGGTTTATTGAAACCCGCAACATCTGGGACGACGCCATACTGCACGCCATCCGTTTGCCGCTGGTGTTTTTTATCTGGTTGCAGGGCGTTTACTGGGCGGCGGAAGTGGCTTACTACTATTCCGAGGCGGATGTGTTTACCGCCAACGATGCCGTGCTTGAAATTGGCTTCATCTGGGTGGTGAGCTGGGCTGTGTTGGGCCTGATCAAACAGATTGAGCAGGTGTTAGTGTCGCCGGTTAAAATGAATAAACCGATGGATTACACCACGGTTAACGCCATCAGCAAATTGTCGCGAATGGTTGTCATCATTACCGCCGTACTGATCGCCTTGCAAACCCTGGGCTACAGCATTTCCGGGGTACTGGCGTTCGGCGGCGTGGGTGGTATTGCCATCGGTTTTGCCGCCAAAGATCTGTTGGCCAACTTTTTTGGCGGTTTTATTATCCACCTCGATCGCCCGTTCAAGGTCGGCGATTGGATACGCTCGCCAGATCGCAATATTGAGGGCACGGTGGAGCAGATTGGCTGGCGTATGTGCACCATCCGTACTTTCGATAAACGCCCGCTTTACGTACCCAACGCTACGTTTACCACCATTGCGGTAGAAAATCCGTCACGTATGTCTCACCGCAGAATCAGTGAAACGATTGGCGTGCGTTATGAAGATATAGACCGCGTACAGGACATTGTTAGCGACATACGCTCGATGCTGCAAAATCACGACGAGATCGAAACCAGGCAAACTCTGATTGTGAATTTTCTGGCGTTCAACCACTCCACGCTGGACATTATGGTGTATACCTTCACAAAAACCCGCGAGTGGGTGAAGTATCACGAAGTGAAGCAGGACGTGCTGCTGAAAATCAGCGACATCATTGTTGGCCATGGGGCCGAAGTGGCGTTCCCGACCCAGACGCTGCACATCGCTGATAGCGTTAAGCTGAAGCATTTGGAACACAATTTCGATCGTGACCAGGGTCGCGACGATACCGGTAACGAGGCCGGTGAGCGCTCTCTGCGCGACGACCGCGAAGAAACCGCCAGCCAAGAGAATTCTGTAGAGAGCCATCATGCAAAACCTCGTTGAGCAACCCGTTGGCATCATCGGTGGCACGGGCCTGACGGCCCTCGAAGGTTTACAAATAACCGGCGAGCGGAGCATGGCTAACGCCTGGGGTACACCTTCTTCAGTACTTACCAGTGGGCTGTTGGGCCAGCAGGGTGTGCTGTTTCTGGCCCGCCACGGTAACCCACACCGCATACCGCCTCACCAGATTAACTACCGCGCCAATATTCAGGCGCTTTTTGACGCCGGCGTGCGCACGTTGGTGGGCGTTAACGCTGTGGGCGGCATAAGTCGTGATATGAGCCCGGCCCACATAGCCATACCGGATCAGCTGATTGATTACACTTGGGGCCGCAGTGGTACGTTTTTTGAGGGCGAACTGGATAACGTCACCCACATTGATTTCACCTGGCCCTACAACGAGCCGGCGCGAGCGATTTTGATTGAGCAAGCGGAGCGTCTGGGACTGAGCTTTTCCCGCCACGGGGTTTATGGTGCCACCCAGGGGCCACGCCTGGAAACTGCTGCGGAAGTCCGCCGTATGGAGCGTGATGGCTGTGATCTGGCGGGTATGACGGGCATGCCGGAAGCGGCCCTGGCAGCAGAGTTGGGGATGCGTTATGTCAGCTTGTGCCTGGTGGTCAATTATGCGGCAGGCAAAACCGACACGGCGATCACCATGGCGGACATTCAGCGCGCGATTGATGACGGTATGGTTGCCGTGAAAACTCTGCTACAGGCTTCTGTTGCCGGGCTTGGAGCCCTGCAGGCGAAAGCCTGAGCAGTGTTTGGGTGCTAGCGGCTCAATCCTCGATTTTTGCGAAATAGACCAGCACGCCGATGGTGGGGGAATCCAGAAAATGGATCTCGCTGCTGCGCATCCGGCGGGTTTCACGGATCCAGGTCAGTAGCTGCGGTTCGGCCTGAGCGCCGGGCTGCGCTGCTGAGGCGGCATCTTGCCAGTGGTTCAGGTGCGCTTCGACGTGCAAAAAGCGCTTGCGATCGATTTTTATATAACCTTCCACGTCACGCTGCCTCGCCTGGGGCAACCAGTCGCCAACGGCCACCGCCAGGCGTTCGCCACTGTAGTTCTGCGGAAAATCTTCGAGCCATCCGGCTTTGGCCAGAATGCGGAAACGGCCGCTGTTGGTCAGCCTTGCGGCGGCGCTGTCCAGATACAGGCCGCTGACCTGGTCCAATGAGCTGCGCGGTCCACCGCCCTCAGGTGTTAGCCAAAGCGCCTTGTTAATAACCGGCGTGGGGGTGACCGTTTGCCCGCTCATATTCTCGACCAGATTTTCAGGCGCAATAATGCGTTCCAGAATCACGAATTCCGCGCGGTACCGGTCGCTGGCTTGAGCCAGAGGCGCGCTCACTACCAGTGTCAAAAGAATCAGCGCGGCCATCGTAAAAGGTGAGCTCGGGTGTTTACGCAAGTCAGTTTCTCCAACAGTCATCGGGGCCGGCCTGAGGATTTGGCCGGTGCCAGTTCATCGAACATAGCGGCAATGCCATCAAGCTTACCACCGGTTGAGGTGTCGTTCAGCCGGAAACGGAAACTGTTGGCGCCTTCCAGGCGATACTCACCGGGGTCGGATTGCACTTTCTTAATCAGCGCCAGCGGGTCTACGCTGGTGCTGTTGCCAAATTCCAGTCGCGCCCATTCCTTGCCAGCGTCTACTTTGATTACGCCCAGGGCCTCGGCGCGCATACGCAGCGCCGCCTGGCGCATCAGGTTTTTGGCCGGTTGCGGCAGTAATCCAAAGCGGTCAATCATTTCTACCTGAAGTTCTTTTAATTGTTCATCATTGGAAACGCTGGCGATGCGTTTATACAGCATCAGCCGGTTATGAACGTCTGGCAGGTAATCGTCCGGAATCAGCGCCGGGATGCGCAAATTCATTTCGGTGCCGTGACTCAGTGGCAGCTCTGCGTTGGGTGTACGGCCTTCGCGAATGGCCTTTACCGCTTCGTCCAGCAGTTGCATGTAGAGGGTAAAGCCAATGCTTTCAATCTGCCCGCTCTGTTCCTCGCCCAGCAGTTCGCCGGCGCCGCGGATTTCGAGGTCTTGGGTGGCCAGCATAAAACCGGCGCCCAAATCCTGGGCTTCAGAAATGGCCTCCAGGCGCTTTTTTGCATCGGAGCTGATGGCTTTCGGTGGCGGCGTGAGCAGGTAAGCGTAGGCTTGATGGTGGGAACGGCCCACCCGGCCTCGCAACTGGTGCAGCTGGGCCAGACCGAATTTATCCGCGCGCTCGATAATAATGGTGTTGGCGGTGGGCACGTCTATGCCGGTTTCAATGATGGTGGTACACACCAGCACGTTGAAGCGCTTGTGATAAAAGTCCGTCATGATCTGTTCCAGATCGCGTTCGCGCATCTGGCCGTGGGCCACGCCAACGCGGGCTTCGGGAATCAATTGGCGCAGGTCTGCCGCGGTTTTTTCGATGCTGGTCACGTTATTGTGCAGAAAGTACACCTGACCGCCACGCAGGATTTCCCGCAAAATCGCTTCTTTCACCATGGGTTCGTCGCGCTGGCGCACAAAGGTTTTTACCGACAGCCGCCGCGCCGGTGGTGTTGCAATGATGGACAGGTCACGCAGGTGGCCCATGGCCATATTCAGGGTGCGGGGAATGGGTGTGGCGGTCAGATTGAGCATGTCTACTTCGGCCCGCAACGCCTTTAACTTTTCTTTCTGTTGCACGCCAAAGCGGTGCTCTTCGTCAATAATCACCAAACCCAGATTCTTGAACCGAATGTTGCCTTGCAGCAGTTTGTGGGTGCCAATAACAATATCGGCTTTGCCGTTTTCCATGGCCTCCAGCGCTTTATTGGTCTGGCTGCCACTGCGAAAGCGGCTGAGCAGCTCTATATTAACGGCGGTATCCGAGAAGCGGTCGCGGAAAGATTCATAATGTTGCTGCGCCAGCAACGTCGTGGGCACCAGCACCGCCACCTGTTTGCCAGACCAGGTCGCCACAAACGCGGCGCGCATGGCCACTTCGGTTTTGCCAAAGCCCACATCGCCGCAAACCAAACGATCCATCGGGCGTTCACTGGTCATGTCTTCCAGAACTGCCTGAATGGCCACCTCTTGGTCTGGCGTTTCCTCGAACGGGAAACCTGCTGCAAAGGTGCGATAGGCTTCCTGCGGGTTATCAAAGCTGAAGCCTTTGCGGGCTTCGCGGCGGGCATACACGTCTAGCAGCTCAGCGGCGGTATCACGGATTTTTTCCAGAGCTTTCTTTTTAGCGGTGTTCCAGCGATCGGTGCCCAGCTTGTGCAGCGGCGCGTGTTCGGTGTCGCTGCCGGCGTAACGTGAAATCAGATGCAGGCTGGACACAGGAACATACAGCTTGGAGCTGCCAGCGTATCCCAGCATCAGAAATTCGCTGGCTTCTCCTTCCACGGTGATGGTTTCCAAACCCTGATAGCGGCCCACACCGTGGTCAATATGCACCACCGGCGAGCCGATACGCAGTTCCGAAAGGTCGCGGTAGCCGTCGTCGTTCAGCTCAGTGGGCTTTTCCCGGCGCCTGCGCTGCAGCACCCGATCACCGAAAAGAGCCGTTTCGGTGATCAGCGCCAGTTGCCGGTCTGGCAGCACCAAGCCCTGCTCCATAGGCGCGATGGTAATGCCCAAGCTGCATTTCGGGCTATCCAGAAAACTTTGCCAGCCGTCCAGCGCCTGAAGCTGCAGGGATTGTTGGGCCAGATTGTCGATCAGCGCTTCGCGCCGGCCAGACGATTCGGCACAAATCAGAATGCGGCCGCCGAATTCGCTGATGAACCGTTTTAAGCGCCCGGCAGGGTCTGCTGCGCGCCCGTCCATGGCTATGTCTGGCAGTTCGCGAGCGGCGCAGTTCACGCTGCCGTTGCCGTCGTCGGTGGCTGTGCGTGTGGTTACCCGTGGAAACTGCTTGAGCAGCCCGAACAGCTCGTCCTGCTGCAAAAACAGCTGGGCCGGCGGCATGATTGGCCGCACGCGGTCGTGGCGGCGATCTTCATAACGGTTGCGGGTTTCGCTGTCGAACTGCTGCACCGATTCGTTCAGACCGTCGGCGGTGAACACCCGGGTACTGGCCGGCAGGTAATCAAAAAGCGTGGCAGTGGCATCAAAAAATAGCGGCAAATAATATTCAATGCCTGGCGAAGTGATGCCCTGACTGACGTCCTGATACACAGGCGCGCTTTTGTCTGCGCTGGGGAATTGCTCGAACCAGCGCCCGCGAAACGCCGAACGGGCTTGTTTGTCCCAGGGGAATTCAAACGCCGGCAGCAGTTCCACCTGCTGGATGCGATCGACCGAGCGCTGGGTGTCCGGGTCAAAGGTGCGCAGGGTTTCAATTTCGTTGTCGAACAAATCAATGCGGTAGGGCTGGCTGGCGCCCATGGGGAAAATATCCAGAATGGCCCCCCGCACCGCGTACTCACCGTGCTCGTAGACGTTGTCGGCATAGCGGTAGCCGGCCGCTTCGAGCTGCAAGCGCCAGCTGCTGATGTCCAGCGACTGGCCAACTTTCAATAGCAGGGTGTTGCCCTGCAAGTAGTTCACCGGCGGTAACCGGTGCATCAGGGTGCGCGCAGGTACAACAAGCACGCCGTGTGCGGTAGAGGGCAGGCGGTGCAAGGTGCGAATGCGGCGGGAAATAATATCCTGATGGGGCGAAAACTGGTCGTAAGGCAGGGTTTCCCAGTCTGGCAGCGACAGTAATTCCAGACCATCGGCGCTTATGGCCGGGCCGTCTTCTTCCGCTGGTAGGCCCAGAAAAAACCGCATTGCCTGTTCCAGACGGATGGCATCGGCGGTGCTGCGGGTGATCACCAGGGTCAACCCCTGATGGTTGCGCGCGCTTTCACAAACTGCCAGAGCGTCACTGCTGCCATGAAGCTGACCCCAGACACGATGATCGGCAGGCTTTTTTGGGAATTCCGGGGCGAGCAGGGTAGTGCTGGTCATGTTGGAAAATGTGCCTTTTTCGAATTCGAGAGCCGGTAAATAAGCTGGCCATTCTACCGCTGCAGTGCAGGAGGGGTCGAGTGGATGTAAAAACGGGCGTTGGATTTGCCGTAGGCGGCGTTAAATTGGATAATACGTAACCTGATTTTTCTCATGTTTACTTTGCATGCCCAAAACGTTTCTATCCAGAGGTCCTAAACCGTGAGCCACAAACAGATCCACCAGCACCTGTCGAACTGGACAGAGCGCGAATCTACCGCCGAAGCCATGATCCCGCTAATTGGACGCCTGTACCGCCGCAACAATGTTGTCACGTCGGTTTACGGCCGCTCGGTGATCAACCAGTCAGTGATTGATATCATTCGCGCCCACCGCTATGTGCGTCAGGTAGAAGACAGCGAGCTGTCGGTACATGACACCCTACCCATTCTTCAGGCGATGGACGCCATGGAGCTGGGGCGTGGCCACGTAGACATCGGCAAGCTGGCGGTCAAATTCCGTGCCCTTGGTGGTGATCTGAACGAGTTTCTTACGCAGGAAATCGGAACCATCGCGGGTTTGTACGCTTCCCAGTCGGAAGAAGACGCCCAAAACGACACCAAAGACATAGTGCTTTACGGTTTTGGCCGTATCGGCCGCTTGTTGGCCCGTATTCTGATTGAAAAAGCCGGTGGCGGTAACAACCTGCGTTTGCGTGCCATCGTTGTGCGTCATGGCGGTGCCGACAACGATCTGGAAAAGCGTGCCAGCCTGCTGCGCCGCGACTCCGTTCACGGCCCCTTTAATGGCACTATTAGCGTTGACGCGGAAAACTCCGCGCTGATCGCCAACGGCAACTTTATTAAAGTGATTTACTCCGCCGGGCCAGACCAGGTGGACTACACCCGGTACGGCATCAAGAATGCCATTGTGATCGATAACACCGGCATGTGGCGCGATGAAGAAGGCCTGGGTCTGCACCTGAAATCCAAAGGCGTCAGCCGCGTGATGCTGACCGCGCCGGGCAAAGGTGACATTAAGAATATTGTTTACGGAATCAATAACGACTGGATTACCGACGACGACAAAATTCTGTCGGCCGCCTCGTGCACCACCAACGCCATTACCCCGGTGCTGAAGGCTATCTACGACGAATACGGCATTGAAGATGGCCACGTAGAAACGGTGCACTCTTACACCAACGACCAGAACCTGATCGACAACTACCACAAAGGCAGTCGCCGTGGCCGCAGTGCGCCGCTGAACATGGTAATTACCGAGACCGGCGCCGCCAAGGCGGTGTCAAAGGCGCTGCCAGAATTGAAAGGCAAGCTGACGGGTAACGCCATTCGTGTGCCCACGCCTAACGTTTCCATGGCGATTCTGAACCTGAATCTGAAAACAGACGTGGATGTAGAAAGCGTTAACGAATACCTGCGTGACATAGCGCTGCACTCCGAACTGCAAAAGCAGATTGACTATGTAAACTCCACAGAAGTGGTATCGACCGATTTTGTTGGCTCGCGCCACGCCGGTATTGTGGATGCCCAAGCAACGATTGCTGCCGGAAAACGCCTGATTCTGTACGTTTGGTACGACAATGAATTCGGCTACAGCGCACAGGTTATAAGGGTTGTTAGCCAGATGGCCGGCATCAACTACCCTATTTTTCCCAAGCGTGTCCGCGGCTGAGTTGGTCGTGCTGGCTCTGAGGTAATTGCCTGATGAGTGAATAAAAGCCCCTTCAGTTTTTGCTGATGGGGTTTTTTTGTGGCGCGGTACAAACACACCCTCTTTACTTAGAGCAACAAACTGGTGGGCCTTTGCGGTGGAAATGCCGGCCCCGACTCTCTATAATAAGCGCGATTTTGGTTATGTCTGACGCCCGCTTCTTATCCTTCCTCTGCCACCGGTCTGTGCTGGCGTAACGCCAACCGCCTTACGGCAAGCCACTTAACACCAAACCGGTGAGGTATGTGCAGGGAGGTCGAGGTAATGCGTCTGGCGTGGTAAATACATCGAATAGTTTATGATGATTGGATGAGGCTAATGATAAAGATCACAAAAGGCCTGGATCTTCCCATCAGCGGCGTCCCCGAACAGACCATCACCGACGGCAAACCGATTCGCCACGTGGCACTTGTCGGCTTTGACTACAACGGCATGAAGCCGACGATGGTTGTAAAGGAAGGGGATCGCGTTAAACGCGGCACGCTGCTGTTTACGGATAAGAAGACCGAAGGCGTTCGTTACACCTCACCGGCAGCGGGCGTGGTGAAAGAAATCAACCGTGGTGACCGTCGGGTTTTCCAGTCGATTGTCATCGAAATTGATGGCAACGAGGCGGAAACCTTCGCGTGTTACAGCGATGCCGATATTGCGGGCCTGGAACGCCAGCAGGTTGTTGATAACCTAGTGGAATCCGGGTTGTGGGCGACGCTGGTAACGCGTCCGTACAGCAAAGTGCCGGCTATTGACTCCGCGCCTCATTCAATCTTTGTGTCGGTGATGGATACCAACCCGCTGGCCGCAGACCCTACTATTATCATTGCCGAACACAGCAAGGCCTTTGAAAACGGCCTGAGCATTATTGCCAAGCTGACCGCCGGCAAGGTGTTTGTAACAGGTAAGCCTGGCTCAAACGTGGCAGTGCCCAAGTCTGATGCCATTGAAGTCAATCAGTGTGACGGCGTTCACCCGGCCGGTAACGTAGGTACCCATATTCATCACCTGGACCCGGTATCGCTCAGCAAAACTGTGTGGTCGGTGAATTATCAGGACGTGATCGATATCGGCAAGCTGTTCGTCACCGGTGAACTTCCGATTGAACGCGTTGTCGCAATTGGAGGTCCTAAAGCTCTGAAACCTCGCCTGGTTCGTACACGTTTAGGAGCGAGTCTGGTTGAATTGTTGGATGGCGAAACCGAAACCGACTGCGAACTGCGCCCGATATCGGGGTCAGTGTTTGGCGGCCGACGGGCCGAAGGTGCCTGCGCCTATTTAGGGCGTTTCGCCAACCAGGTGTCGGTGCTGGCTGAAGGCAATAGCCGGCACTTCATGGCCTACCTGTCGCCGGGCGTGAATAAATTCTCGACACTGAACATCTACCTGTCAAAACTGACCGGTGGCAAGCGATTCAACTTCAATACCAGCACCAACGGCAGCGAACGAGCGATGGTTCCGGTGGGCGCTTACGAGCGCGTCATGCCGTTAGACATATTGCCAACCCAGCTGTTGCGGGCGTTAATTGTCGGTGACACGGAAATGGCCCAGAAACTGGGCGCTCTGGAACTGGATGAAGAAGATCTGGCTCTGTGCACCTTCGTGTGTCCGGGTAAATATGAATACGGGCCAATTCTCCGAGAGAACCTGACCCGCATCGAGATCGAGGGCTAAGTTATGGCTATCCGACAGTTTCTCGACGGAATCGAGCATCATTTTGAGAAAGGTGGTCGTCACGAGCGTTGGTACGCGCTCTACGAAGCGGTAGACACCATTTTTTACTCGCCCAGTTCGGTCACCAAATCCACCTCTCATGTGCGCGATGGCATTGACCTGAAACGCATCATGATCACGGTGTGGCTGTGCACCTTCCCGGCGATGTTCTTCGGTATGTGGAACATCGGCTTTCAGGCCAACAGCTACCTGGCCACCAATCCGGAGGCTTTGATCGGAGACGGCGGCTTACGCACCGCGTTTATCAACGCTTTGGCGGTAACCGGCGCGGGTGCTGGCCTGCTGGATAATTTCATCTACGGTATGGCCTACTTTATTCCCATCTACGCGGTGACCTTTGTTGTCGGCGGGTTCTGGGAAGTGATGTTTGCCACCGTGCGTCGCCATGAAATCAACGAGGGTTTTTTCGTAACCTCGATTTTGTTTGCGCTGATTTGCCCGCCTACCGTGCCTTTGTGGCAAGTGGCTTTAGGCATTACCTTTGGTATTGTGATCGGCAAAGAAGTGTTTGGCGGAACCGGCAAAAACTTCCTCAACCCGGCGCTGACCGGCCGTGCTTTCCTGTACTTCGCCTACCCGGCGCAGATTTCCGGCGATACGGTATGGACAGCGGTCGACGGTTTTAGTGGTGCGACATCTCTGAGCTGGGCTGCCAGCGGCGGTGTTGAAGCTCTGGAAAGCCAGATTGGTTGGGCGAACGCGTTCATGGGCACCATTCAGGGCTCTATGGGTGAAACCTCGACCCTGGCTGTGCTGGCAGGTGGCGCTGTGCTGCTGATCATGAAAATAGCCTCTTACCGTATTGTTGGGGGCGTATTGCTAGGCATGATTGCCACCTCGTTGCTAATGAATGTGGTGGGGTCAGAAACGAATCCCATGTTTGCCGTGCCGGCGTACTGGCATCTGGTGATTGGTGGTTTTGCCTTCGGCATGATGTTTATGGCGACGGACCCGGTGTCGTCTGCCATGACCCACACCGGCCGCTGGTGCTTCGGCATTCTGGTGGGCGTGATGACCATTCTGATACGTGTCGTAAACCCGGCCTTCCCCGAAGGCATCATGTTGGCGATTCTGTTCGCCAACCTGTTTGCCCCGCTGATGGACCACTACGTTGTTCAGGCCAATGTCAAACGGAGGCTCGCTCGTGGCTAAAGTTAAAGAAACAGTCTCCAGAACGTTAATGGTCGCTTTGGTCCTGAGTATCGTGTTTTCAGTGATCGTGTCGACCGCCGCAGTATTGCTGCGCCCGGCACAGATCAAAAATCAGAACCTGGACATTAAAACCAATATTCTGGCGGCCTCGGGCATGTTACCGGAAGCCGCCAGTGCCGAGCAGATCGAAGATATCTTCACCCGCTTTGATGTTCGCCTGGTAGATTTGGATTCTGGCGCCTTTGTTGAGCCTGAAGCGGTCAATGTGCAAGACCCGATGAAGTACGACATGTACAAGGCCGCGTCTAACCCGGATATGTCCACCAAGATTCCTCCCAAGGAAGACCTGGCGGGCATAAAGCGTCGCCCTAACGTAGCCAAGGTCTATCTGCTGCGCGAAGGCGACGAGGTGAAGCGCGTTGTACTGCCGGTTCACGGTTATGGTTTGTGGTCTACTCTGTATGGCTTTGTATCCCTTGAGGGCGACTTGAACACCATCGAAGGTTTGGGCTTTTACGCCCACGCGGAAACGCCGGGCCTGGGTGGTGAGGTGGATAACCCGCGCTGGAAGTCCCAGTGGGTGGGCAAGCAGCTTTACGACGAAAACAAAACCGAGCCACAGATCCGCCTGGTAAAAGGCGGTGTTGATGCCAATACCGCGAACAAGCAACACAAAGTGGACGCGCTTTCCGGTGCCACCTTGACCAGTCGCGGTGTAGAGCATCTGGTGAATTATTGGATGGGTGATCGTGGCTACGCGGCGTTCCTCAAGAAACTTCGTGAAGGGGAGGTCTGATCATGTCCGAAATCACCGCGAAACAAGTTCTGTTTGAACCGATTTTCAATAATAATCCAATCGGATTACAGATTCTGGGTATCTGTTCTGCGCTGGCGGTGACCACCAGCATGAACGTGACCATCGTTATGTGTCTTTCCGTTACTGCGGTCACCGCGTTTTCCAACTTAGCGGTATCACTGGTCCGGGCGCAGATTCCGAACAGCATCCGCATCATTGCTCAAATGACCATCATTGCCTCTTTGGTTATTGTGGTAGATCAGTTGCTGAAGGCGTACGCCTATGAAGTGTCGAAGCAACTGTCGGTATTCGTTGGTCTGATTATTACCAACTGCATCGTGATGGGCCGCGCTGAAGGTTTCGCCATGAAGAACGGCCCCTGGCTGAGTTTCCTGGACGGCATCGGTAACGGTTTGGGCTATTCGGTTATGCTGCTGTTTGTTGCCTTCTTCCGTGAACTGCTGGGCGCCGGTTCGCTGTTTGGCGTTACCTTGATGGTGCCGGTCAGTCAGGGCGGTTGGTACGTCCCCAACGGGCTGCTGCTGTTGCCGCCGAGCGCGTTCTTTATTATTGGCTTGGCAATCTGGGCCCTGCGCGCCTGGAAACCCGAGCAAGTGGAAGAGGCAGACTTCAAAATGTCCCGCCACACCCATAAGGAGGCCTTCTGATGGAACACTACATCAGTCTGCTGATTAAGGCTATTTTCGTTGAAAACATGGCTTTGGCCTTCTTTCTGGGCATGTGTACCTTCCTGGCGATCTCCAAGAAAATCGAAGCCGCAACGGGCTTGGGTATTGCCGTGGTGGTGGTTCTGACACTCACCGTGCCAGTGAATAACCTGATCTACAACAACATCCTGCGTGAAGGTGCGTTGTCTTGGGCCGGATTGCCCAACACAGACCTGAGCTTTTTGGGATTGATTACGTACATTGGTGTAATCGCTGCGATTGTGCAGATCATGGAAATGGTTCTGGATAAGTACATACCGGCGCTATATGCCGCACTTGGGGTTTTTCTACCGCTTATTACCGTGAACTGCGCCATTTTGGGTGCGGCTCTGTTCATGGTAGAGCGTGACTACACCTTCGGCGAGAGTGTGGTGTACGGTTTCGGTGCCGGCGTAGGCTGGGCACTGGCGATTGTGGCTTTGGCCGGCATTCGGGAAAAACTCAAGTACAGCGACGTACCGGAAGGCCTGCGGGGCTTGGGCATAACCTTTATTACTGTCGGTTTGATGTCATTGGGCTTTATGTCTTTCTCCGGCATCTCCCTGTAATTCACCCGGTGATTCGGATAAACGAAAAGGCGAGATCATGAATACAGAAATTATTCTCGGCGTAGTCATGTTCACCGTGATTGTTTTGGCGCTGGTTGCGATTATTCTCGCGGCCCGTTCCCAGTTGGTCAGTACCGGTGATGTGACCATTGAAATTAACGACGACCCCGAGCACACGGTGAAAACCGAAGCCGGTGGAAAGCTGCTGAACACATTGTCCGGCAGCGGTATTTTTTTGTCGTCTGCCTGTGGCGGGGGCGGAACCTGCGCCCAGTGCAAGTGCAAGGTTTTTGAAGGCGGCGGCGCTATGTTGGCCACCGAAAAGACCCACTTCACCAACCGGGAAGAAAAAGAAGGCTGGCGCCTGTCGTGTCAGGTTCCGGTAAAGCAAGACATGAAAATTGAAGTGCCGGAAGAGTTCTTCGGTGTTAAGAAGTGGGAATGCGAAGTGGTGAGCAACCACAACCAGGCCACCTTTATTAAAGAACTGGTTCTGAAGTTGCCAGAGGGCGAAGAAGTCGCCTTCCGTGCGGGTGGTTACGTGCAGCTGGAGTGCCCGGCATACGAAATCGACTTCAAGGAATTTGCGATCGAAGAAGAGTTCCGTGAAGATTGGAACAAGCACGATATTTGGCGCTACAAGGCCATTAACAAGGAGGACACGATCCGTGCTTACTCCATGGCCAACTACCCGGAAGAGAAGGGCGTACTGAAGTTTAACATCCGTATCGCTACGCCACCTCCGGGCACTGACCACAACCCGGGAATCATGTCGAGCTTTGTGTTTGATTTGAAACTCGGCGATAAGATGACAGTAATGGGTCCGTTCGGTGAGTTCTTTGCCAAGAAGACCGATGCGGAAATGGTGTTTGTGGGTGGCGGTGCCGGTATGGCACCTATGCGCTCCCTCATTTTTGACCAGCTCAAACGTCTGAACTCCAAGCGCAAGATCAGTTTCTGGTATGGCGCGCGTAGCGTACGGGAAATGTTCTACGTCGAAGACTTTGACGGCCTGGCCAAAGAAAATGATAATTTTGTGTGGCACGTGGCTTTGTCTGACCCCCAGCCAAACGACGACTGGAGTGGTGACACCGGATTTATCCACAATGTGCTGTTTGAAAACTACCTGAAAGATCACCCGGCACCCGAAGACTGCGAGTTTTACATGTGCGGGCCGCCCATCATGAACGCATCGGTTATCAAGATGCTGAAAGATCTGGGCGTAGAAGATGAAAACATCATGCTGGATGACTTCGGTGGCTGATACAGGAGGCTAGTAAAATCCCGATGCTATTCAATATGGTTAAACCCGCCCGGGCGGTCATGAACAGTGTGTTTTTTGCACTGGTTGTGGCGGCCCTGGCGGGTTGTTCGTTTAAGCCGGAACAACAGATCTGGGAAATCTCCGGGCCGATCTTTGGCACTCGTTACCACATCAGTGTGGTGATGGAAGACGACCAGGTTCGGCTTCAACAGCTTGCCGGCGGCATTGAGCAGGCTCTGGACGGCGTAGATGCAGCTATGTCTACCTGGCGCGAAGATTCCGAACTGTCACGCTTCAACGCGCTGCCAGACCAGTCCGATTGGACCGCGTTGTCAGCACCCTTATACACCGTCCTGCTGGAAGCGGAAGCGGTGTCAGCACTCACTGACGGCGCCTTTGATGTCACCATAGGCCCTGTCGTCAATCTATGGGGTTTTGGCCCGGATTCGCGGCCAGACAAAGTGCCAGACGAGGCCACGTTGGCCAGAATATTGAACCGCACCGGTCATGAAAAAATCGAGCTGCGCGACCAGCCCCCGGGCATACGCACCAGTGAAGCGCAGTATCTGGATTTGAGTGCCATTGCCAAAGGCTTTGGCGTTGACGAAGTCGCCCGCTATTTGGCCGCAGAAGGCATCAGCGGTTATCTGGTGGAAATTGGCGGTGAAGTCAGTGTTGGAGGGCGCAAGCCCGATGGTTCTGCCTGGCGCTTGGCCATCGAAACACCCGGAGATGCCGCAGAGCAGGTGAATCGCATCGTTGCGTTGGGTGGAGTGGTGGACGGAGACTCAGCCGTGGATAGCACCCGGAACCATCGTGCCCTGGCTACTTCCGGTGACTATCGTAACTATTACGAATTTAACGGACAGCGCTATTCCCATACACTGGATCCACAAACCGGTAAACCGATTACCCACAACCTGGCGTCGGTCACCGTGATTGCGGAAAACTGTATGCGCGCTGACGCTCTGGCCACCGGCTTTACTGTGATGGGGTTCGAGGATGCCATGGCGTTGGCTGTCCGCCAGAACATACCGGCTTATTTTATAGTGCGCGGTGAGACGGGGTTTGAAACCCACTACACACCGGCATTTTCATCTTTTATAACCCAGTAGCGGGAGAACAGCATGGGTACTTTTATTCTGGTGTTTTTTATTGTGATTCTGCTGGTAGCGGGCATGTCGGTGGGTGTTATTTTTGGTCGTAAACCGATCAGTGGTACCTGTGGTGGCATTGGCGCGCTGGGCATCAGTTCTTCTTGCGAGTTATGCGGCGGCAACACCCAGAAATGTGAAGAAAACAGCGAGCGCGTTGATGGCGAAGCAGATAGCAGTCTGGGCTACGATGCCACTCGCCCTAAAAACTGAGCGAAAACAGACAATAACACACAATTTGCGACCCAGATAAGGAGTTATGGCGGGTATGCCAGAGCATCATTACGACGTAGTGGTTATCGGCGCCGGACCGTCCGGCGAAGGTGCTGCGATGAACGCAACGAAAAACGGCAAGCGCGTAGCCATTGTTGAAGACAAAAACACCGTAGGCGGCAACTGTACCCACTGGGGTACCATTCCTTCAAAAGCCCTGCGCCACTCGGTCAAGCAGATCATCACCTTTAACACCAATCAAATGTTCCGCGATATCGGCGAGCCGCGCTGGTTCTCGTTTCCGCGTGTTTTGCAGAATGCTCAAAAAGTGATTGGCACGCAGGTTAAACAGCGCACCCAATTCTATTCCCGCAACCGTATTGATCTGGTCAACGGCAGCGCCTCGTTTGTTGATAAAAACGAGCTGGAAGTACGCGGCAGCAAAGGCGTGGAAACCCTGCACTTCAAGCAAGCGATTATTGCTTCGGGCTCGCGCCCCTATTTGCCGCCAGATTTGAACTTCCGTCATCACCGCATTTACAATTCAGACACCGTTCTAAGCCTGTCCCACACGCCGCGCACCTTAATTATTTATGGGGCAGGGGTGATTGGTTCGGAGTACGCCTCTATCTTCGCCGGGCTTGGCGTAAAAGTGGATTTAATCAATCCGGGCAGCCGCTTGCTGACTTTCCTGGACGACGATATTTCTGACGCCCTGAGTTATCACCTGCGCAACAACGGCGTTCTGGTGCGGCACAATGAAGAATACGAATCTGTAGATGGCGACGATCACGGCGTGGTGCTGTCTCTTAAATCCGGTAAGAAAATTCGGGCGGATGCGTTCCTGTGGTGTAACGGTCGCACCGGTAACACTGACAAACTGGCGTTGGAAAACATTGGTTTACAGGCCAATGGCCGCGGCCAACTGGCGGTAGACAACCATTACCGCACCGAGGTAGAAAACATCTATGCCGTCGGAGATGTTATTGGCTGGCCCAGCCTGGCCAGTGCCGCTTATGACCAGGGCCGGTCTGCCTCCTCTGACATTGTTCAAGACGATTACTTCCGCTTTGTGTCAGATGTGCCAACCGGCATTTATACCATTCCAGAAATCAGTTCGGTGGGCAAAACCGAGCGCGAACTGACTGAGGCAAAAGTGCCCTACGAACTGGGCCAAGCGTTCTTCAAGGACCTGGCGCGGGCGCAGATTACCGGGGAGCCGGTGGGCATGCTGAAAATTCTGTTCCACCGTGAAACCCGTGAAATTTTGGGTATTCACTGTTTTGGTGACCAAGCTGCAGAGATTGTTCACATCGGCCAGGCCATCATGAATCAGAAAGGTGACGCAAACTCGCTAAACTACTTCATCAATACCACGTTCAACTACCCGACTATGGCAGAAGCCTATCGGGTAGCAGCGCTGAACGGGCTGAACCGGATTTTCTAGTGGCTTTAGTGGGTGCCCGTCGCCTGCTGATTGCCCGGCGCAATGACCCCACTGTTGTCGGGCAGAGCTCGTTGGTAACGGGTGCGATTGTCAAAGTAGGTTATGGTGCTGGTCGGGTAGTCGGTAATAATGCTGTCTACCCCCATTTTTTCCAGTTCCAACATGTCGAAAATGCGGTTCACCGTCCACGCCGATACGTGCATACCCTTGCGATGGGCATCCTCTACCAGCTCTTTGCTGAGCAACTTCCAGTTAATGCACAGGTATTCCACTTCCAGGCGGCTGGCAATGCTCATGGGCCGAGGAAATTTGCGTTCTGCCACCAGCCCCAACCGAATGTTGCGATTACGCCGGCGAATTTCCTTTAAAAAGTGAATGTCGGACGAGGTTACGGCCACTTTGTCATAAAGCCGCCGTGCCTGAATGATTTCCGTTAGCCGGTTGCTGAGCACATTCATGCGCGAGGATTTATCGCTTTTTACTTCCAGCTGCAAGTGTTCAAGATCGTCAAACTGGTCCAGCAACTGATCCAGGCTGGGAATGCCCACCGGGCTCGGCCAGGAACTGACGTTGCGGCGCGCGTCCATACGGGTCAGCTCTGCCAGGGTGTATTCGCTAACGTGCCCTTTAAACGTAGTTGTACGATTTACCGTTAAATCGTGTACCAGCACTGGAATGCCGTCTTTCGACAGCACCAGGTCCAGCTCAAAGTGGCGTATGCCCTGGCGGTGGGCATGCACAAAGCCCTCCAGGGTGTTTTCCGGAGCTTCGCCTTTGGCACCGCGGTGTCCGTATACAATCATTTGGCCATTGAATCCTTAACAGTCTGATAAAGTGCCTGGCGTTTTTTCCAGGTGTCGTGGCACAGGCGGATGTCTTCCAGGTACGCCGGCAATTCGTTCATCAACAGCGCCTGAGGACCGTCTACCAGAGCTTTTTCCGGCTTTGGATGGAAATCTACCAACACCATGTTGGCGCCAGCTACAACACCCTGTGCGGTAGCGTGCATCACTTCCAGAATACCATCCGGCGCGCGGTCACGGCTGCCCACAGAGTGGGACGGGTCAATACACACCGGCATGCGGGTCAGGCGCTTTACCGTGGGCACGTGGGCGAAATCCACCATGTTGCGGTGGGGCTGGCCCGCTTCGGTTTTCATACCACGTAGGCAGAAAATGACATTGGCATTGCCTTCCGACGCCAGGTATTCCGCCGCGTTCAAAGACTCGTTCAGAGTAATGCCGAAGCCACGCTTGAGCAGCGCCGGGTAGGTGCTCTGGCGACCAATGGCCTTCAGAAGCTCAAAGTTCTGGGTGTTGCGGGTGCCAATTTGCAGCATTACACCGGTAGGGCGCCCCAGCTTTTCCAGGCAGGTATCGATTTCTTCAATGTGGCTTTCATGGGTAATTTCCATGGCCACCACTTTAATGCCGTGCTTGCCGGCTTTTTCAAACACCCAGGGCAAGCAGCCTTTGCCGTGGCCTTGAAACGAATAGGGGTTGGTGCGTGGCTTGTACGCACCCATGCGGGTACACACTTCGCCGTGCTGTTCCAGCGCCTGCATCATCTGCTCGACGTGTTCGGGCACATCCACCGCACACAGGCCGGCAAAAATATTCAGGTTGGACTGGTTGAATTCCACGCCGTTGTAAGTAAAGCCGTTTTGACGGTTGTTGTCTTTATGGCGCCCCAGAATTCGGTAATCTTCGGAAATGCGGATAGCCCGCTCGACCGCAGGCAGCGCTTCTATGTCTTCTTTGTTAAGGCCCTTGGTGTTACCTACCAAATACACCTCGGTCAACCGCTGCGTCGCACCCTGAATTTCGTGAACGCGTACTGAAACGCCTGGCAAATTTTCCAGGAAATTCAACGTGGTGCGATAAGCGTCGCTGTCCATCGGTGTGTCAGGATGAAGAATGGCTAGCATGGTGTGTCCTCAAGGTTTATTTTGCAGCTTCTGCCCGTTGGCGTATCCGCGCTTCCAGTTTCAGCTGGTCGGCCGCAAAAAGCCGAATGCCGTCTGCCAGCTTTTCGGTCGCCATGGCATCGTTGTTTGAATCCCAGCGGAACTGCTTTTCATCCATGTGGCTGCGCTTGTCTTTAGAGCGGGCACCTTCCGGGCTGAGCTTGCATTCAAGTAAACCCGTTTCGTTCTGGAGCGCCTGCATCAGCGCCGGGCTTATGGTCAGCCGGTCACAGCCGGCCAACATTTCAATTTGCCCGATGTTGCGGAAACTGGCGCCCATCACCGCGGTGTTGAAATCGTTGGTTTTGTAGTAATTGTAGATACGCGCAACCGACAGCACGCCCGGGTCTTCACTGGCTGGAAAGCTGTCGCGACCGCTGTCTGCCAGATGCCAGTCCATAATACGGCCAACAAACGGTGAAATCAGCGTGACCCCGGCTTGTGCACAGGCAACGGCCTGGGCGAAGGAGAACAGCAGAGTAAGGTTGCAGCGAATGCCCTCTTTTTCCAGCTGCTCGGCGGCTTTGATGCCTTCCCAAGTGGCGGCAATCTTGACCAGCACGCGCTGGGTATCAATACCCTGTTGGTCGTAAAGCGCTACCATCCGTCGTGCGCGCGACAGTGTGCCGATGGTGTCAAACGACAGGCGGGCGTCTACCTCGGTAGACACCACACCCGGAATCAGTCGCAGAATTTCGCCGCCAGCCAATACCGCCAGAATATCGGTAGCCAGACCAGGCCGGCCCGAACTTGCGCCGGCCTGGCGTTTTGCCGCGGCAATGGCCTTGTCGACCATCGGTTGGTAAGCGTCAGACTCAACGGCCTTGAGCAAAAGTGACGGGTTGGTGGTGGCATCTTGCGGGCGCCAGGCGGCAATGGCATCAAGATCGCCGGTGTCAGCCACGACGGTGGTCATGGTTTTCAGTTGCTCAAGCTTGTTGCTCATTCGGGCTGATGTCCTGCTACGTCGGTTACGTTGGTAATATAAGAGTACGAATCACTACAATAACGGGCCGCCGCAGGCCGAACAAGACAACCAAAGGTTATTCAGCCATTAAATGGCATTACGCTTCGGTAAATGCCGTAGCGGTTCCGATTTGTGGAACCTTGGCCAGGGCTTGGCGCAAAACATCTAATCCAGCGCCTGGTTTGTGGGCGTTTTCGCTGATGTAACGGCGGAATTGGCGCCCACCCGGAACACCGTGGAACAATCCCAGCATGTGCCTGGAAATATGGCCCAGATACACACCGCGCGCCAGTTCTTGTTCAATAAACGGGTACATGGCTTCCAAAGCTTCATGGCGGTTAACGGCCTTTTCCGGCTCCCCGAAAAATTCGCTGTCTACCTGCGTCAGAATCCACGGGTTATGGTACGCCTCGCGGCCCAGCATAACGCCGTCGGTATGGGCCAGATGCTGGTGGCATTCATTCACGGTTTTTATGCCACCGTTAATGATGATTTCCAGCTGCGGATACTTGGCCTTCAAGTGATACACCCAATCGTATTTCAGCGGCGGCACATCGCGGTTTTCTTTCGGGCTTAGCCCTTCCAGTACAGCGATACGGGCGTGAACGATAAAGGTTTTACAGCCCGCAGCTGCCACCGTCTCAATAAACCCGCACAGCTCATCCCAGGATTCGCGGCCATTAATACCAGTGCGGTGTTTCACCGTGACCGGAATATCCGTAGCCGCCTGCATCGCCTTAAAGCCTTCAGCCACAATATCCGGATGGCCCATCAGGCAGGCGCCAATCATATTGTTCTGCACCTTGTCACTGGGGCAGCCCACATTCAGATTCACCTCGCTAAACCCGAACTGCTGCGCCAGGTCCGCACAATGCGCCAACTCGCCGGCATTGCTGCCACCTAACTGCAACGCCAGCGGATATTCTGCCGCGTTGTGGTGCAAAAACCGCTCGGTATCGCCGTGAATCAACGCGCCGGTAGTGACCATCTCGGTGTACAGCAGTGCGTGCTTGCTGAGCTGGCGCGCCATGTAACGATAATGCGGCGTAGTCCAATCCATCATGGGCGCAACACAAAACCGCCGAGAAGGCTCTACGCCTGTGTTTACGTGGCCTGAGGCCCTATTCTGTGGTGCTTTCATGTCACTAATATTAACCATTTATTGCCTGTTTTATGCCATTTTCGTAGTATGGGTGCTCCAAAATTGCTCCAGAAACTGGTTGGGAGCACCGCACGAATGGAGCATGGAGCACCGTGGCCACTATTACTGCAAGAACCCGGGCCGATGGAACGAAATCGTATCGCGCTGCCATCCGCATAAAGCGGAAGGGCCACATAGTATATAGCGAAAGTCTAACATTTGACCGTAAGGCTTTGGCGAAGGATTTGGCAAGTCGCAGAGAACTGTGGCTCCAGGAGCCGAGCGCTAACTGTGCCGGTGGTAATGCCCATGATGGCGAATGAAATTAGCAAAATAGTGCCTTTTATTTGAGGTTGGGGTGTGCGGGGAGGAATTTCAGGCACAAAAAAACCGGAGGCGTTGGTCTGCGGGGCTTTAGATTCGGTTTGGTTGGCTATTTTTGCTAGGGCAGAGCAGCCAGTATTTTCTTGGCAAGGGTCTGGCAGCGGCGTGCGTGAATAGCAGGAAAAGGCGTGTTGATGTGGTAATCCGCTGCATTCCGAAGCTTTCGAAGCTCGTTTAGTCGGTTGCTTAGTGTGGAGTTTTTCGCCGCGTAGGCTCGAATTACCGAATCGTGAACACTACCAGAGGTGTCTTTTATGTTGGCGGCATCCCTGGCTTGCAGGAAGGCACCATAGTAAAACCTGCCAGCCGCAGTTCTTGCTGCGCTTTCGGGGTCAGCCTGGGCGCAGCTCAGTATTTCGCTGGCAATTTTAACGAAGCCGTTCCCATCAAAGCGATTCTGCATGGGATATCGAAAAAACAACTCTGGCAAGATTGATTGATGCGCTTGGCTCCATCACGTCGCTAAGAACATGTTCGTCAATTGCATCCCATACGTCAAAATCTTCGGTGGCTACTACGGCTGTAACAAACAAATTTTCACTTCCTGATTCGGGATCTTTTACGATTTCTACAACAACGCGCTCTACGTTATCGGCATAGCGGGCTGCGGTTGCTGCCAGTAAGGCTAGCTGGCCGACATCGTTATTCTGTGCAAGATACAATGCGGCTTTTTTGGGGTCGTTTACGGTCGCTACTGATTTGAGAGCGGTAACCATGCTTCTGGCTTCCTGAAAGTCGACAATGCTCCGGGAGCCTACTTTATAAAGCGCCTTGGTTAGCGATGGAGCAAAGCGGGTGTAGCTTTGAATATGATCGCCAAGCCTTGATCGGTTCAGCTGGGTGCTACGATAGAACTGTTCGGTATCTATATCCAGAGCGGCCGGTTCGTAAAACCGTTCAATGTTTTGCGTTTGCGATATGGGCATTTGCGCCTGAATGATTTGATCGGGCGAGCCAAGAGCGGGGTTGTATGTATAAGTTGCTGTTGTCATGAATTCAGCCCTATAAACTCCAGAGTTTCTGGTGTCAGCAGATCGTTTAACGTTTTTTTGTTGTCGTGGTGTGCTTTTTCCATGATGGCTTTGGCACTGTCGCCATTAAGCCCTGAAAGTTCATCGTTAGCGCTTTTTACGCAACGAATTACGTTCAGTATTTCAGTTTTGTGGGGTTTCTTTTCTTCCCACTGAGTCGACAAATTCAAATTCTGTATGTATTCGCGGCCGTCTGCTTCTTCAATCCAGCCTTGAAACAAGTGCCAGAGCGGGGTGCTTTGTTTGATGCTTTCCGGCAGAAATCTGCTGTGCTCGTTAAAGAACTTTCCTAATTGATAGGATTTATCGTTAAGAGACCAGTAAAAGCGGTCAGTAAACATAACGCCGATTTCTTGAACAGGCCAGTTCGCAAGATCCAAAAATTCTGACAGCTGGGATATCCACAGCGCTGATGAATCCCGAAAGCTGCTCCAGCCCGGGTATTCAAGGCACTTAATCATTATTCGATTCTGATCTACAACAAGCTGCCAATCCAGCAGATCTGAGCTGGTACTGATTTGGTCCAGTGTCCACCCGCTGAATTCAGTAGAGCTTTCTGTTTTTCCTTCGCTAACGGACACGTTCAGTGATTGGTTTGCGCTGGATTTGGTAAATGATTTTTTAAAGTGCTCGGGCAACGATTGCAGTTTTTCCAAGCGCTGAGCGTCCAGATCATTCGCGAAAGCGATGATTATTGTTGCATCGACTAATGAGTGGCTCGCGCCCGCTCTTTCGAGCTGAACATCTTTCATCACAAACCTTTGGCCTGAAAAGTACGCTGCGCAGTGTAAACATTACGTTTGGTTCTGTCATTGAGTCTAGTGCTATTTGTGGGTGGTTCCGCACTATTTTCTACTTTTTTGAAGCTGTCGCAATGGCATTCAATGTTTACGCTGATTCTTGGGCCGGCTTGAGATTAGCCACGTGCCACTGTAGAACAAACCGTTAATCTCATCCCAAGCCTGCGCAGTATCTGGTTGAGCGCGTATCGTCTGACTGTCGTATCCTTGCAACGATATCTGATCGACCCGCCAACCCTGATTTGATTTTCCTCACTGGAGGCTCGGAACAAACGGTGCGAGCGAATAGTCCTCTAGACTTGGGTCGCTAACCGGAAGGCGCTATACTCCAAAAACTGTAAAATACTGGTAAAAACAATGAAAAACAATCAAACGGACCAGATTATGACTCTGGAGGAGCTGGCGAACTATTTGAAGATCTCCAAATCGACCGTTTATAAACTGACGCAGGAAGGGCGTATACCAGGGCAAAAACTTGGCAAACAGTGGCGCTTTGGAAAGCAGGCTATCGATGATTGGCTCAGTCACCAAGCCCGGACAGAGGGTAGAGATTGATCATGTTTACACCTCATCAAAGTGCCTACTTCGCGAACTGGCTTACCCAAACCGGAAAAGTTGAAAATCGGGTCTCCCGGGCGATGGCATCTGCTCGTGTTGATATGAATCCCCATCAGATTGAGGCAGCCAGGTTTGCCCTGAAATCCCCTCTGGAAAAAGGGGTTTTACTCGCTGACGAAGTTGGTCTGGGTAAAACCATTGAAGCCAGTTTAGTGATGGCCCAGAAGTGGGCTGAGGGTAAGCGGAATATACTTTTGGTCGTCCCAGCGTCACTTCGTAAGCAGTGGAGTCAGGAGCTACAAGACAAGTTTGAGCTGCCTTCAATCATCATTGACAGCAAGGTTGCCGCTGCACTCAAGAAAGAGGGCATCCACAACCCGTTCTCCCATGAATGCAAGATTGTAATCTGCTCATATGAGTATGTTGCGCGCCAGAAAGAAAAGGTGCAGCTCGTCGATTGGCATTAAAGAATGGTTGGAAGAACACCGTGGATCGGCGCGGATTAGTGGCTCAAAACCGGCGGATATGAAGGCCGCACTGGTCGATTGTTTCAAGAGTGACAAAGCAGATATTCTTGTTTCCACCGAAGCCGGCGGCGAAGGTATCAACCTGCAGTTCTGCTCTGTACTGATTAATTACGACCTGCCCTGGAACCCTCAGAAGGTGGAGCAGCGTATTGGCCGGGTGCATCGCTACGGCCAGAAAAATGACGTGGTCGTTGTGAACTTTGTTAACCGCAAAAACCCGGCCGACCAACGCGTGTTTCAGCTGCTTAACGAGAAACTCAAGTTATTCGAAGGGGTGTTTGGGGCGTCGGACGAAATATTAGGGGCCATCGAAGGCAACATCGACATAGAGCGCCGTATCTATGATATTTACCAGAAGTGCCGAACAGACGCGGAGATTGAGCAAGAGTTCGATCAATTACAAGAGAGTCTAAAGGACATTCTGGACGTCAGAGAGGCTGAAGCCCGACAGAGCATCATCTTGCCTGGGAGCTTGTCCGCAAAGCAAAAAGCTATCGGTTGGAGCCAGCGCATCTGGTCTTTCAGTATGATCAAATGGAAGGCCAGTATGCTGCGCTAAAGGTGTATCTGGGCCAGTCTGGAACCTTGACCGCTTTTGAGATTCGCTTTTCTTATAATCGAGGAAAGGACGTAAAAAACCAACTGGTTGTTTTGGCGAAAACTGACTCTGGCGAGTTGCTCACGCCGGGAAATGCCGAACACCTGCTCTTTGTTCCGGCGTATTCGAAGTCGTTGGAACGGATCATCGATGAAAATGAATTTGCCGACTATCAAGCCCAGGTGATTGACGAACAGACCCTTCAGACCGAAGCCGAACTTGATAACTATTTGGAGCAGGAGTCCGACAAGCTGGAGCGCTGGGCCGACGACCGGCGCAAAGTCTTGATGGAAACCGTGGATGAGCTGGCTGAAGACATTCATCAGCTAAAGAAAGCGTCGCGACAACTGGCATCCATGGCTGAAAAGATCCAGGCGAAAAAAGAGCTGAGAAAGCTGGAGCGCAAGCGAGACGATGCTTTGCATGAATACCACGAATCCAGAAAAGTCATTGAGCAAGAAGAAGACCGCCTGCTGGATGAGGTTGCCGAAAAGCTGGAATTGACCTGCGAGGTGAGAAATCTATTCACCATTCGCTGGACTCTAACTCACTGAGCCTTAACGAGACATCAAGATGGATCAGGGAAAACTCGTCAAAGACCTGTTGTTTCATATTCGCCTGGGCGAAGACTCCAGTATTGAATTCAAAGCCGTCACTTATGAGGGTGAACGGCCCAAAGATCCAAACCGGGATAAAATGGCCCATGAAATTGCCGCCTTCGCCAATGGCCAGGGCGGACGACTTGTGTTGGGTGTGTCAAGAAGCATCTCCGTACACCAAAGTGCGGGGCGTTACTATCAGCGTGTCGGCTCCACCAAGCAGGAAATGAAACCGGAAGTCCTTGCACGCTTATTTCAACAGCGTTCTCAGGCACGGCTGATCCGATTCGACGAAGCCCTGGTGCCGGGGACCCAAGTCGAAGATATTGATAAATCTTTGAAACAGCGTTTTTTGAAACCGAATACGCTCGAGAAAGAGCAGCTTCACAAGCTGCATTTGACCGCTAAAGACGACTATGACGAAGGCCTATCGGTCTGTGGCGTATGTTCGGCGTCAACTATCCTGTCCGGTCCGCGACAACTATGATGGCCGGTTGGGTGGTCTTACTTCTTACTCTTTGCAGCCTGCTTGAGATGCTGCTGTCTTCGGTAACTTTCCCCCTCTAATTCGATAATAGTTGCGTGGTGTATCAGCCGGTCTATGGCCGCTACAGTCATCATGCTGTCTGGGAAGATTTGATCCCACTCACTAAATGGTTGGTTGGCTGTGACGATTAGACTGCCACTCTCATAGCGATGGGCGATGAACTCGAACAGTACCTGGGTTTCTGCATCCGTCTTTTTTACATAACCGATGTCATCGATGATGACGACCCTGTATTTATCCAGCCGTGTCATGGCTGTCATCAAGTCGAGATCGCGCTTGGCCTGTTGTAAGTGCTGAACCAGCGCTATGGCAGGGAACAGTTTGCAGCGTACCCCCTGTTCGGTGAGTTGATGACCCAGTGCATTAGCGATATGGGTTTTGCCAGTGCCGCTGGGGCCAATCAACAGCACATTGTCGGCATGGTGTGCCCAGTCACTGTCTTGTTGCAGCCTTGCCAGTGCGGTGTTGCAGGGGCGGCTGAACGCGCTTTGATCAAGCGCTGAGAAGGTCTTGTTGGCGGCAAGTTTTGCCTCGCGTACCCACTTCTGGGTCCGGCGCTGGTAGCGGTCTGAGAGCTCGTACTCACACAATGCCGCTAGGTAATCGGTGTGTGACCAGTTCTTCTCAATGGCGGTTTCCCAGAGCGATTGGTAATGACGGTGGAAGGCCGGCAGACGGAGTTCTTTTAACAGTAAAGCGACAGAGCCTGTCATATCTGTGCCTCCTGACTGTTGATCGAGGACAGTAGCTCGTCGTAGCTCACTAAGGTGTGTTGGCTTGATGCAGAGCACTTGAGGTCTGGGTTGCCGCGAAGGTAGCGTGACTGAATCTCGGTAATGGACGCGAACCGGCCTGCTTGGGCCTCAATCAGCAGATCCTCCCCCAGCGACTGTTCATCATCGTACTCGAAGGCCAGTCGCAATGTTGTCACGATCCATTTGCAGGCTTCTCGGGCTTCAAGGTGCGTATCCGCAAGCTGCCAGAGTTGACGGTAGTTGTCGTCCGGGAGTAAGTCATCACGCAACTGAGAGTAACGGAAGGCCTGCGGCTTCGAGGCCAGCGAGCGGATAACGTGCCGGTAATTGACGCTGCGGGCGCGATTCTCGCCAGGTTTGGGGTAAATGCGCGGTAATGTCAGTGCCGGCTGCTGTCCGACGAACAGCACCAGCTTGTCGTGGTGCAACCGGATTTGTACCGACTCTCCAATCAGCCGCGATGGCACGGTGTAAACAACGCGCCGGACTTCGATCGTTGAGCTGCGCGTCACCTTAAGGTGGAGGGTCTGATACTCGGCCGCCGTAAACTCCGGCAGAGGCTGCAAGGCCGCCTGCTCTTCAAGCGCGCGCGATCGGTTGCGCTGATTGAGCTTGTCGACAACGCGATCAATAAAAGCCTGATAGTGCGCAACACCGTCGAAGTCACTGTGACCGCGCAATAACAACTGTTGTGCCAAGCGTTTCTTGAGCGAGCCATTGGCGCACTCCACCACGCCGTTTTCATGGGACTGCCCCAGATTATTGCGAGTGGGTGTCATGCGGTAATGCTGGCACAGCTCGCTATAAGCCTCAGTCCACACGTTTTGACGGTTATTGCGTGCCGCGCTTAAGCTGTCGGTGCGGTGCTCAATGGGACTGCCACCCACCTGTTGTAAGGCTCGCTGCAAGCCCGCCGCCAGAGCCGCATAACTCTCACCACCTTGAACGACGGTAACCGAGCGCCAACCGCTGTAGGCCAATCGAAATTGATAGAGCAGGTGTGGAAAGGTCTTGGATTGAATCGTAACCGGGTTGTCGGGGTGGGTAAAATCAGAAAACCCCTGTTGCGCCACAACCGCCTGCTGGCGAAAAATGACCTCGCGTTCCGGCCCGTGTAGCGCCCGCCAGAGCTTCACACGGCGTTGCAGGGTGCGCAGAATGGTCTGATCGTAGTGCTCAGGGTAATGCTCTTGCAGATAATCAAGCAGAGTTGTACCGGTCAGCTTAGGCTCATTTTCTAACAGATGGAGCAACTCTGTTTCCCAAACCGCTTCCAGTGGATCTTCTCGGGTACGCCATTGCCGCTCGGTGTCAAGGCAGGGTTTTTGTGCTGATGTCTCGATGCGTCGCCCAGATCGGACAGAAACGCCTGCCTTGGCGGCAGCTACTTCTTGGCTTGCGCCATTTTGTCGGTGCTGCATGTACAGCTCCTCTTGTCGGTTGGTTATGTGTTGACCAGGCACCTTGTGCTCCACAGTGGAAAACAAAGTACCGATTGTTACACCCAACCGGCCAAGATAATTGTCGTTAACCGGTCATCCTAATTGTCGCCGAACAGGCGTACTGCTGCTTACGCCTGATCCCACCCAGTGGTTGAACAATGCCTATGTCCAATGCGTGTTTTATAGCGGCACCGCGCGGGACGCGGAAGACCAGCTCGACGCACAGGATTACACCGGCCCCATAGACCAACAAATCAACGGACGACCCTGCGGCTGCCCTAGAACTGACCGAGATGTTTTTGACGTTGCCGGATACGCTCTTTGAGCGAGTGGATGATTCCGACGGCAGCCTTGGAGGCGTGTTTCAGGAAGCCGTTAAACAGTGGCTTTTGCTTGCGGAGGATGTCCGTGCTGCGAATTCGGAGGCGGAGTCGTGGGTTGAGAAGGTTCTGCATTACTTTCATAACAATGAATACGGTGTGTTTGACGACATCATCGCCGCGAGTAACACCCTGCTAACGGACCAGGAGTTTCAGCAACTGGCATGGCGGTTTGAAAACGAAGCAAGGCAAGCCGTGGAAGCTAGCAACACATCGCGCCATAACCACAGCGGCGCAACGGCGCTCCAGGGCCTTCAGTCCGTGGCGGAGGCCTTGTCTGATATACATCTGTATGAAACGAGCATGTTACTTCGAAGCCCTGAGCCCAACCCATTGCAGCTGGATTCCCTCATTCGTTTCGCATTGACGATCGGCGAACTGGATCGGGCCGAACACTGGCTGGAACAACCCCAGTGGCACAATGATCCTCGTCGGCACCGTTCCCTGCGTAACCTGTGGTTACAGCAAAAAGGCCAGACCGATCAACTCAAGCGGGAGTTACTGGACGCATTCCATCAGCGGCCAGACCTTTACAGCCTGGAAGCCAGCTGGCTGCTAGCCAGCGAGCAGGAGCGGCGGCAACTGCGCCAGAAGGTGGAAGAAATGGCGGAACCGCCTGACGATGTGTACGACCGGGTGACGATGCTGATCACGGTAAACAGCCTCGACAAGGCCGCTCAGCTACTGGTTCATTACCATAACGAGCTCAGATTCTACCATTACACCGCCCTTCAAACCTGGCTTCGCACCTTCGAAGCCAACGGCAATGGCCTGGCCATGGTTGTGTGTTACCGGGCCTTGCTCAGCGATCTGCTGGACCGGGGCTTCAGCCGGGCCTACCATCACGGGGTTCGTTACTTCCACCGGCTACTGGCGCTTGATAACGAAATCAATGATTACCACGGGCTGAGTAATGCCCAGTCATACATCCGCCACTTGCAGTCGAAACACGGGCGCAAATGGTCGTTCTGGAAAGAAGCAGATTACCCAACCAAGCCTGAACAACTCTGATCGCTTGCAACGCTCAAATCACAGTCATTCCGATAAACACCAAGGAAAAGTGCAGTACCATGAGCAACCCAGACACCCAGATGAACTGTTTGGAGATGCTTGTCCCTATATCCTTCCTTCTGTTGTGCCTGTCCATTGTGGGTCTTATCGGCGTGACCCGACCCATGTGGTGTTCTATCGGGAGCGCACCATGGCCTGGTTGGCGCAAAATCTGGGTTTGAATCTCGAAATACCGGCCAAAGATGTGGCGCTTTTCCAGCAACAAGCCCGGTAGGTCCCGTGATCTGGCCTGTTGCTCTGCTATGACCGTGGCCGACGGTCTCCTTCTATAAAGTTCACGACAAAAACGGCTTTTCCGTAGGTGTCGAATGACCATTTCATGATCTCTGAAAAAACGCCCATGACGTCTTCAAATTCACCGAAGATCTGGGTGCTCATCCGGTTGGAATACACTTCCAGCTCACTGAGCTCAAGGCGTTTGACGATGTCTTTAATGGGCGCTTTGTAGTCGTCCGTCAAAGGGTAGTAGCTGATCTGTGCTGACAGGTACATAGGACCTCCGGATCTTTGATAGTCGAACTGCTCTGGTAGATACGGTGCCCCTCGACGGAAAGGTTTTCAATGGGCGGGCGACAAAAGAGGGTTACCATCCGTTAAGAGATGATGCCTCAGAATGTCGATAACCCGGTTGCCTCCATCAACCGGTAACGCCAGTACCTAATTTGTGAGTGGTCGGCATAGGCTTCGTAAGGCAGGCTGAGTATGGGTGTTGTGTCTGGCCCGGCTTGCCATTGGCGGTCAAAGAAGGCCTGGGCCTGCTCTATCAACGGGGTTTTAGTCAAGCCCCGAATGAGGATGTCAGTCTCAAGATTCAGGTCATTCAGGTTGCGACGAGTGAAGTTTGCCGAGCCCATCAGTAGCTGCCCCTGATCATTGGTGTCGCGACGAATCAGCATCTTGCTATGGCACTGCTCACCATGGGTATTACACCAGCGGACGGGTATGCCGGCCCGAGTTAATTCCATCGCGACCTGGCGATTGGGAATGCCACTTTTTTCATGGCCGAAAGCTTCCTTGTTCGGGTCCAGCAAAGCCCGAACCTCGACGCCCCGGTTGTGAGCATCGATAAACGCTGTCACCAGTTCACGGTGGGAGAGGTAAAACATGGCCAGGTCCAACTTCGAGTCTTGGCGCGCTGAATTAATCATTGCCAGCGCTGATTCGAAAATTTTTTGTTCCGTAACCACGCTGCCGACAGCGCTCTCATCCTGGCCGCCGAAGGTGTTGGGCGAAACGTCCGGGGCCAAGTTCAGCCTGGCATCGGAAAGTGCCAGCACGGCCTGCTCGCTGGCGAGTAAATCGTTCACCGCGGGGCCAGCAAAGCTCAAGGCCATATTGCTGTGCTTACTGCTGCCATCGTGAGGGTTGGCGGAGGTAATCAGGCCTCGGAAACGGTTGCCTTCATCCACGATCAGAACCTTGCGGTGGTTGGCCTTGAAATTCGGCAACGCCAGGTAGCTGCGCAAGGTGACTTCGCCATCATCCAGCAGATTTGGCAGCCAGCCAGAGGTATCCGAGTTTCCCAGCCACTGGCAACAAAGGCGCCAGCCCGCTGACCATATTGGGTTGGAATCTCTGAGCTGGTCGAGGGCGGTCTCTGTCACCGGGATACCAGCGTCCTTCAGACGCTCGAAATAGGGCGACTTGCGGCCTCCGTAAAAGGTATTCAGCGGATCGGTGATAACGACAATGCGGATATCCTCCACCTGCTGGCTGCGGGTTATCAGAGCGCTGGTCAATTGCTCCGACAGTGGCCGGTAACTGTCGTCGGGCCGGCTATCGTTGAACAGGAACATGTCCAATACGATCAGCTTTTCGGCCTGGCCGATCAGCCGGAAGATCTCATCAAAGATGGTGTGTTCTAGCTGTACACTGTCGCTGGCGTCCCGATAGGTCAGATCGGTAAGCAACCGGGCATCAAGGAGAGGGCGCTCCGGGCCTTTGTAACTCAGATCTTGGGGCAATGGTTTAAACACATGGTATACACCGACACCGACGGTCAGGAAGACAAGGAACAGCAGTAATATTTTCAAGGATGTTACTCGTGAACAGGGTTAAAAAATGCCAGCAACTCGGCGATAACGGCTTCCGGAACCTCTTCCGGCAAAAAATGCCCGCAGTCCAAGGCTTTTCCCTGCACCTGAGTGCCTCTTTCGCGCCAGACATCCAGCACGTCGTAAGTCCGGTTTACAAAGCCCCTGGAGCCCCACAGTACCAGCAGAGGACATTGTATTTTCCGCTCGAGGTCGTTCTCGTCGTGTTTCAGGTCGATCGTGGCAGCGGCGCGATAGTCTTCACAGGAGGCATGGATGGCTTCGGGTTTGCTAAAGCAACGGACGTATTCGGCCACCGCCTCGTCAGAAAATACGGCTCCCGGTGCGCTCCAGTGTTTCAGTTTCTCAGTCAGATAATAACCCGGATCGGCGCCGATCAGGTGTTCGGGCAGGCCATTCGGCTGAATCAGGAAAAACCAGTGATAATAGCCGGTGGCAAAATTCTGGTCCGTGTTGCGGAACATATGGAGAGTCGGTGCGATGTCCATTATACAGGCCTTTAGCACTCGATCAGGGTGGTCCAGTGCCATGCGGTGGGTAATCCTGGCGCCCCGGTCATGTCCGGCAACCATAAATGTTTGATGTCCCAGTGACGCCATGACCTCGACCATGTCCTGGGCCATGGCACGTTTGGAGTAGGCAGAATGGTCCGGGCCCCCCTTGGGTTTATCACTGTCGCCGTAACCACGCAGATCCGGACAGACTACGTGAAAGTGACGAGCCAGGGCTGGCGCCACTGCATGCCACATGACATGGGTTTCCGGGTAGCCATGCAGCAGTAGCAAAGGTGGTCCCGAGCCACCATGAGCTACATTGATTTCGATATCGTCGGTCAGAACCTTTATGCTTCTGAAGTTTGCACCAAGCGTCATCTTGTACGTTCCCTTTTTTTGTTTTGGCTCTGGATTTGGACCATGGCTCAAGCCAGCTCCGCGTACCTCAGATCATGCCAATCCAGAAGTATCGGGGAAGATATACGCCACCTGCAGTCGACTTGATGTGGCTTAGCGGCTGTTTAAGGCCTGGATTCAAGTTTTCTTGTAAATTCAGCTTTTTATTACCGGTTGATTTCAAAAATAGTCGCCAAACAAGCAATTTATTCAGGCGCAAAGAAGAAGTTCAGATTTACGCCGCCCGCTGGCTCTGGTATTACAATAATGGACAATCCAATATGGATTGCGAAAAAAACACTCCTGAACAGGAACTGGCCACGGTGGCCTGATGTCTATTTTTGAATCTTACCCGCTAATAAAGGGGGATAGCCGCTACGCACCAGAAGAGGAGACTTTATCATGGCCAGTCTTAACCAATTGCGTCGTGATCACGCCAACATGGCTCGGTTGCTTCACGTACTCTTGCGCAGGCACAAGCACTTGGAGCAGGGCGAGCGTCCAGACTTCCATTTGATACGTGAGGTTGTGGACTACATCCTAGAATACATGGACGGCTTCATTATGCCTTTGGAGCGTCTGTACAGCGAACACCTGCTGGCTAAAGAGCCCGAAGCCGAGGCGTTAAGTCATCGAATGGGCGATGATTACCAGGCCTTGCGTAAGCGCCTGAACCTGCTTTCCGAGACGCTCGATATGATCCTGATGGATCACGTGGTGCCTATGGAGCGCTTTATCGAGGACCTCAAAACCTATCTTGATGCACATAACGTTTACTTAAAAGTCGAGCGTGAGAAGCTGTTTCCATTCCTTCGTGAACATCTGACAGAGGCAGAGCAGAAGGATCTACTCAAGATGCTGCCAGACAGCTCAAAAGCTAACCTGTCGCGGCTCCGGGAAGATCATCCAGAGCTTTATGCGGAGTTCAAGGCGGCGCCTTTGCCATTCGCTTGAACACAGTAAAAGCCGGCGCCGACTCCATAGCGGCGATGTTACCCGATCGGGCGCTTTGGTAAAGAGTAGCTCGGGCAACGTCACGTTGCTCGAACGCCAGCTTTTCTTGCGTCCACTGCTCATGCTGGTTTTGATATCGCTGACGCTTGCGTTCATTGGAATCTGCAAAGGCTCTGCGCCGGGCAGGGCAGGGCAAAGCAAAGGTAGGCTAGCCAATCCAGTGTCCGTAACGCCGGCGCTTCCGGCTTGGGTGCGTCAAAAGGCTTGGCCACCAGCGTGGGGAAATGGTCAGGCGCCGGAGTATCCCAGTGAATGCTGATGATTCTTGCCATCATCCGGTTATGGCTATCCACCTGCTGTTGCAGTGTGTCTTCCAGATGTTGCCGGGCGTGTGTTTTTGCAATCTCCAGGGCTTCATCGCCGAGATGATGGCCATCGGCATCCAGAATGGCAATATCGCCGGTTTTTGTATTCAGCTGTATTTGTGCAACCTCTTCCGCCATGGCTGGGACGGCGAGCGATGGCGCTGCTGAGCGGGTACTTCGGCCTTCGCTACCGGTTTTATTGAGCTTAAGAAGCCTTTTGCGATAAGACATCCCAGAACCGGGAATACCCACATTGCCATAAAGCCCGTTCCGCCCCAAAGTGACGTTAGCACCACGCACACCGGCAGAAACACTGACACCGCGCTTGCCAAGATTGATGCGGACCCCGGGAAAGATAGAAACCGTTCTACGAAATCGAAATGCCATTTGAAACCTTATTCTGACGGTGTGATTGGGTGAACATTCGCCACCCCAAACGGAATATGAACCATCGGAATATCCCCCGCATCGGATTGCAGATGTGATCGCTGGTCATCAAAGAACATGTGGGGCTTTAGCACCTTCAGAATCCGGTCTTTCTTCATTCCACCCAAGAAGAAAACCTCGTTGGCGTCCACGCCCCAGTGTTCCAACGTCGTAATCACACGTTCATGGGAGGGCGCATTGCGGGCGGTCACGATGGCGATCCTCAATATCCGTCGATAGTCGGGATCGTCCATCACCGCTTGGTCTTCCAGCTTTTGTAAGTGGGATAGCTTACGAAACAAATCCGCAAGCGGGCCGGGGCTGTGTGGAATTTGGGAGCGGGACGTCTCGTGCTCCTGAAAATCCTCTAGCGAGCCGGCTTTGAACACCCGTTCTGAAGCGTCATCTGCAATTACGCCATCAAAATCAAACGCTATGCGCAGTTCCGGGTCAGCTTCATTATCCACTACCTTGCTGGGCAAAACCGTGCCAGCGGGGTGGCCATAGTCTATCGCCTGCGACACATCGCTGGCATTGGCCGACAGGAACAGCGAGGCATTGAACGCTGGAATGTATGCGTAGGGCGATTTGCCCTCCAGAAAGGCTGCGCGGCTAATGTCCAGGCCGTGGTGGTGAATAGAATGAAACACCCGCTTGCCAGTAATGACCGAGTTTCGTGAAAGCAAGACCACTTCCACCGGGCACTGCTTCGGAAATTTCTGGTTCACACTCAAGAAACGTTTTACAAACGGAAAGGCAACGCCTTTTCGCAATGGCTTAGTCAGATGAGTCTCCTGATACTCCCGGTAGGCTTTTTCACCTCGTTCGCGAAACACACGGTCGGAATTGGACAAGTCAAACAGGGCGCTGGACACCACCGCAATAACGAGCTTTTGTTCGATGGGGTAGGACATCGGCAGGGCGTTCCTCTTTTTTGCAGGTATCAGGGTCCAGATTTCTACGGCTTAAGATTATAGTGATACTGTGCAACACAACACGTCGTGTTAAAAATGCGCCGGATTGATAAATTTTTGTCGAAACCAGACAGGGAGTCACACAATGTCGACCGCCGCTGTGCGTTACCTCACCATGCTGCGAATGGTACCGCGCTTTCCTAGGGCTATCACCACTACGGAGCTGGTGGGGCGACTTGAGGAACAAAATTTCCGGGTTACCATGCGGTCTATTCAGCGGGATCTAGAGAAGCTGAGTGCAGACTTTCCGCTGTTGGTGGACGAAAGCGCACGGCCTTTTCGCTGGTCGTTTGATCGCGACGCAACCATGGGGATTATTCCGGCATTGGATCTGCCAGCGGCACTGACATTTGAATTGGCCAAGGCCTATCTCACGCCAATGCTGCCGCCCAGGGCGTTGTCCCATCTTCAATCACACTTTAATGAAGCCCACCGTGCGCTGTCGCGCGAGCGAAACCCCCTAGGCCAGTGGCCGAACCGTGTGCGTGTTATCAACCGCGGTTTAGGTGGAAGCCGCCCGCCTATTGATGCGGATGTTCTGGAGACAGTCACCGAAGCCCTGCTATGCGAGTATCAGTGCAATTTGACCTACCAGGCCCGCAGCTGGCCGGAGCCAATAGACATAACCGTCCATCCCTTTGGCCTGATTTTTCGCGACCCGAATGTGTACCTGATTGGCACCATTGATGGTCGGGAAGGCATACGGCAATTGGTGCTGCACCGGGCAACCTCCGGGGCGCTAATAGAGCAGCCGGTTGACCGCCCCCAAGACTTCGACCTGGATCTTTACATTCATTCCGGTGCCATGGGCATTTTGAAATCCAATGAGCCAATATTTCTCAAGCTTCGGTGCGATAAACCTGCGCTGAACCACTTGATCGAATCGCCCCTGGGCATTGACCAAATTACCACGAATATCGACCACAACACCTTTGAAATCTCGGTAACAGTTGGCGACACCCAAGACCTGCGCTGGTGGCTGACGGCGCAGGCAATCCATTGTGACATTCTGGGGCCGAAGTGGCTGCGCACCGAAGTTGAAAAAGTTCTGGCGGAGGGTTTACGGCGAATTCGTGAAAGTGGAGCCTGAAATCCGAGCCAGCACTTGTTACAGATATATATAGTCAGAAAGACGACACATAGGCAGTCATGCGACGCATTTTGTCGCACGTGAGCCGTACAATGCTTCCAACGACTGAGGAGGCTCGCCAATGCTGCTATGGAACGAACTCATCAATGAAGCCCGTGAACTGGAACCCGACGCCAGCGCGACCAAAGACGACCTGAAGCTGCTGCAGATATACCTCTGCCGGCTCTACCTCTCGCCAATCCACGAAAAAACCGTAAACCTGTTCAGCGCGGCAGAAAGCCTGACGTTTCTGGGTATTCAAACACCAGAAGACGCCGATACCATAAGCACCCGTGTTTACTTCAATATGATTCGCAAACGGGAAAAAGCGCTGACCGCCTCGCATAAAGGCAAGCCAAAGCTGTCCTTCGGGCCGCTGCTCGCCAGTTTGGTGAAACTGCTGAAGCCGAGCGCCATCGAAACCAAACTGCTGGTGTACGCAATGCTGCTGCTAAAACACCCGCAGGCGCAGCCCGTTCTGCGCGAACTCGATATCAACGAATTCAATAACTCCGTGAGTGCTCTTGCCAAGTCCCTGCGTGAATCGTCCCGCGCACTTGCCCGCGCCTTGGGTGAAGATGCCATGCTGTGCCAGGTGAACCTGCTTGAAACGCCCGACCGCAGCAGCGATATTTGGGACCTGATAGAAGCTGGCCCTTTGCTGGCGCAGCTGGTGCTAGCGACGTCTGACGGGCAGGAAAGCCAGAATGACAGTGACATCGAACAAATGCTGTTCCGCCATGTTTGCCCACCAGGGCCGCAAGCCAGGCATCATATTGGCGAGTTCCAGGGCGTACCCGAACTGCAGTTGATGCTGGATTACCTGCAGAATGCGCTCAGTACAAAAACCAGAGGTAAAAATATACTGCTCTACGGTAAACCCGGTACAGGCAAAACAGAACTGGCCCGCGCTATGGCGGAAAAGCTGGCGGCGCCTTTGTACGAGGTGCCCACCAAAGACAACCATTCCTACGCTATGACCGGCCGTGTTCGGCTGGATGCGGCAAAACTGGCCCAAATGTTCCTGGAAGACCGCTTAGGTGCAATATTGCTGTTCGATGAAATGGAAGACGCCTTTCGTAAAGCGGATAGCCTGGCCAAAGGCTGGTTTAATAACCTGCTGGAAGAAAATCAGGCCCCCACCATCTGGATTAGCAACCAGATAGGCGCCGTAGACCCAGCCTTTCTGCGCCGCTTTGATTTCATCTTTGAAGTGCAGGGCTCTGGCACAGACCAGCAGGCTGCAAAGCTTGAGCGGGACTTGTCTACGCTGCCTGTTAGCAAGCCCTGGATCGCAGAGGCTGCAAGCCAGCCCTGGATGAACCCCGCACTGGCTAAAAACTTGTTGGAAGTTGCGCAGTACCTGCCGGCGAAACAGATCCATCGCAACCAAAATCGCCTGGAGACCTTAATTCACCAGCGCCTGCGCGCCATGGGCGAAAGCAAGCCGGCGAGCATACTGAAGCGGCAGCCGAAACCGGATTTTCCCGAATTCTGCCTGGCTTGGATTAATACCCAGCCAACACTGAACAACGTGGAACGCTTGATCCGCAAAGAAGAAAGCGCACGGATTTGCTTATACGGCCCACCGGGTGCCGGCAAAACCGCCTACGCCCAGGAACTTGCAAAACGCCTGAAAAAGCCGTTCATGCTGCAGTCTGGTAGTGATCTATTAGGTAAATACGTGGGTGAAAGCGAGAAAAATATCGCTGCCATGTTCGAAAAAGCTGAGCGCGATGGCGCCGTATTGCTACTCGATGAAGCCGACACATTCCTGTACAACCGGGGCATGGCACAGCACAGCTGGGAAGTGAGCACCATTAATGAATTCATGGTACGGCTGGAGCGTTTCGAAGGCGTTTTCCTGGCAACCACCAACCGCTTCGACAGCCTGGACAAAGCAATTTTGCGCCGCTTCCAGCTTAAAGTGAAATTCGGATACCTGACCAGCACACAACTTACAGAAATCATAGAAGCCTGCGTGATGGATAAAGATAAGGCCCGGGATTTGCCAGCAGACCGACTTGCCCAATTTAACTACCTGACACCGGGCCTAGTGCGTGGGGCGGTTCAGGGGCTTCGCTTGAGGGGCTTTAAACCGCGTACAGAGCGGCTTCTGGAGGCGCTTAAAACAGAGCAGGACCAACAAACCGATGGTGTTATTGGCCAGCCGATTGGGTTTGTGCAGTGAGCAAGCGCAAAAGAGACGCAGTCTTGTCCGAAGCTCTCTGGGTGGTGGAATACATTGATCGCATGACTCCATCCGATCGCTTCGAAAACGAAGCGCGTAAAACATCAAAGAACAAAAGCGACTTGGGTTATTACCAGTTGCGTCAACAAAGGAAGGCGAAATGAACATGCAACTAACCGCCCACCAAATTTCCAAAGCCTTGTTTGAAATTGACCCCATGAACACCTGCTGCAAGGAAAATGACTGTTTCGACGAATATGACCTTATAGCCGCAGACGTAGCAGAGAGTCTTGAGGCTGGGGCAACCCTGAAAGACGCACTGGCCGGAGCCATCAACGAATGGTTTTACGACGGCGAAGAGCTGTTAAAAAGCGAGTCGATCGTTGAGCCGACAATTGAGATGTTAAAAGAGGCGGGCTCCCATGATCGACAACTTTAGAGCAGACTTAGTTTTGAAGGTTAACGAATCGGAATGGTCTCGCGAAGCCATTCTCAAAAAAATGGGATATCAAAAACCGTCAGCGTCTAATCTTGAACGCCTGCAAAAAGTATTGAACAGTCCAACCTTAGGACTGGACGTTGGCGGTTATGATCTGAAATACCAGAGCCATGAATTCGTTCAAGAGCTGTGCCGGGCGCTAGAGTTGCCTTTGGATGAATGTGACGCCAGTATCGCGCGTATCAAACGCCAAACCGACGATGATCGCGCTTCATTTAAGCCTTATCTGTGGGTAGATACCGATTTTAAACGAAAAAGTCAGCCTATTTTTGCGTTGGCGGCTCTTGAAAATAGGCGTTATTTAGGATTTCCTAAATGGCTTTTAAGGCTCACCCCGGAGCAGCAGCTGGTGCAAGCGCAAGAGTTGGTACAGGAACATATGCGAGAAACGAAAGGCGAGCTACTGATATGGGGGACGATCAAGCGTTACTGGTTTTTTTACGCGCCCAATCGCAGTTATTGGTTGGCACCGGACGGCGAAATTATTGCCAAAAACGAGGGGCCGGTGAGTAACCAGGCGGCAAGCCCGGTAATTGAGGCCATGAATAAGGCCCTTTTATAAACGAAAAATCAGTTTGAGCTGTCCGCTTGTTGTTATTGTCAATCTGGTCGGAGAACTGGCAGGCTAAGCTAACTAAAAAAATAACACTTCATGGAGGAATGAATATGTATGATCTCATCGGCGATATTCACGGCTACGCCACAGAGCTGAAAGCATTACTCACCAAAATGGACTACCAAGAAATTGACGGTGCTTGGCAGCACCCTGAGCGCATGGTCATCTTCCTGGGCGATTTTGTGGACCGCGGTCCGGAGCAGGTTGAAACGGTTCAGATTGCCAAAGCGATGGTCGATAAGGGCAAAGCAATGGCCGTTATGGGTAACCACGAATTCAATGCGGTTTGCTGGGCTACTGAAGACCCCGATCATGAATTTGATGCCGATTGTTGGGATACTGAAGATCCCGAACATGAACTTAATGCCGTTGCTGGGGACACTCCCAATCCAGAAAATCAGAAAAAATATTTACGCCTTCATACCGACAAGAATCATCGCCAGCATAAGGAGTTTCTGGAACAGGTGGTTGAGGGCAGTGAACTTCACGAGGATTTTGTTGAGTGGTTTAAAACTCTTCCAATATTTCTGGACCTACCAGAGCTCAGAGTTGTTCACGCCTGTTGGTCTCCCGAGCATCTGGAGCAAGCCCGTGGTTACATCGATAAAGAGAATCGATTGTTGTCGGACTCTTGGGAAAAAGCCAGTCGAGATGGCAGTGAAGCCTACAATATGATCGAAACCCTGCTGAAAGGGCTGGAGATATTGCTGCCAAAACCGCACTTTTTCCTTGATAAAGAAGGGAACCCTCGCCATGAAATCAGAACCAGGTGGTGGCAAACAGAGAACCTGACCTATCATGCTCTTGCCATGGTGCCCGGCTCAGAGATTGACAAGATCCCTCACAACCCTGTGGAGGCGCACATTCTTCCTGGTTACGACGAGAAAAAGCCGGTGTTTGTTGGCCATTACTGGAGGACAGGAGAGCCAGCGCCGTTAACTGAATACGTTGCCTGCTTAGACTACAGTGTAGCGGGCGAGAACGGTGGAAAGCTATGCGCGTATCGTTTTGATGGAGAATCGAGACTCCGTCCACAGGGATTCACATGGGTGGATGGCCGGTGACCGGCCTAGCTCTGAACTCGGTGAGGCACGGTGTCTGTCATCGAAAGTCTGTATAGGAATGAAGGGCTGCATTGATAGGAAAGTAAGTTTCATCTATGTTTAAGTTTTTGACTGCGAAGATTGTTATGAAACCAGGTGTTGATCTATACAGCTTAGTCGATTCTTTAGACACTGAATCTGTCTACCATTGGGTGGGTAGCGACATCGTCGAATCGCTAAACGGAATTGCCCCCGGCGTCGATCAGGTGGCAGCTTGCCGTCACATATTTGCGCGAATGATCAATGAGTCCCCAGAGGACTATCTCAAAAATTCGGATTTTCTAACATTCCTTGTTTCGAAGCTGAGTTCTGATAAGCAGAAAGAGCTTGAACGACGAATTGGAATGTCGTTAACGTTGCTAAACGAGGGCAGTTCTCAAATTTCTCAAGATTCTCTCCAAGTATTATCTGGCTTTTTTGGAATAGAGCCGCCAAGTGAGCCACTAACAACAGCCGCTTTGGCGACACAATCACTTGGTGCTCAATACTCGCTCTTTGACCATCAGAGAAGAGCGGCTCAGCAAGTATGGCGGCACATTTATCGCGGTTCATCGAGAGTTCTTCTGCACATGCCAACAGGTGCCGGTAAAACGCGCACGGCCATGCATATTATTGTTCGATACTTAATTGAACATGAGCCTTGCGTCATTGTTTGGCTGGCGAGTAGTGCCGAGTTGCTCGAACAAGCGGCTGACGCTTTTGAGCAGGCCTGGTGTCAGATGGGAAATCGTGAAGTATTGGTAAAGAGAGCCTGGGGAGGTGGAGATCTAGACTTTGAGGGCTTTGAAGATGGGGTTTTAATTGGCGGTCTTCAGAAGCTGAGTGCGTATTTTGAACGGCACCCGATACCTGCGTTCCGTATTGGCCGAAGAACGAAATTAGTTGTTATAGACGAGGCACATCAGGCAATAGCACCAACCTATAGTTCCGTAATTGAGCAGCTCACCGAAACTGGTGCGGACAACGCGCTCATAGGGCTATCCGCAACGCCCGGAAGAACGTGGAATGACATATCTGAGGACTCACGCCTTTCGGATTTTTTTGATGGAAATAAGGTAACCCTCTCAATACCTGGTTACTCGGATCCAGTGTCATTTTTGATTGATAACGGATATCTTGCAAAGCCCGAGTTTCGTGCTCTTGAGTTTCAATCGGAGAGCTTTGAGACTTCCTCAAAAGAACGAAAAGGCATCGATTATTCAAATGAACTCCTTGAACAACTCGGAGACGACCCTAGCAGGAATGCTCTAGCTATTCGGGAAATTCAATGCTTAATATCCGAAGGCCACAAGCGAATAATTTTCTTTTCTGCTTCCGTTGCAAATGCGAAGAAAGTTGCTTTGTTGTTGGATGCTATAGGTGTTGACTCGGGCATCGTCACTGGCGGTTCATCAAGCTCTCAACGGACGCGAACTATTAGAAAATTCAGGCGGAGAACAAACGTCCCGATGGTGATGTGCAATTATGGTGTGCTCACTACTGGGTTTGATGCGCCCGAGACCAGCGCAGCGGTAATAGCGAGGCCTACCAAATCACTTGTGCTCTATAGCCAGATGGTTGGGAGAGCGACTCGCGGCGTAAAGGCGGGGGGGAACGAAACCTGCACTATTAGCACCGTAGTAGATACGAATTTGCCAGGCTTTGGTGACATCGCTGAGGCCTTTATGAACTGGGAAGATGTATGGGGTACGGAAAATGAGTGAATCAATGAGCTACGACGTGGAGCCACAAATTATTCCTTCAGAGCTTGCCATCGTGGCGATGAGGGATTCTGGATACAAGAATACTGCTTATGCGATAGCGGAGCTCATTGATAATTCCCAGCAAGCGGGTGCATCCGAGATTGAAGTAATCTGTCTCGAAACTGAAAAAATGATTGAAGAAAGAAGACGCTCGCGAATTGATAGGTTAGCTGTAATCGACAATGGCCAAGGCATGGATGCAGTGACCCTCCGAATGGCTCTGCAGTTTGGCAACGGTACCCGATTAAATGATCGTAGCGGCATCGGCCGATTCGGTATGGGCTTGCCTAATGCTTCGATCTCGCAAGCAGCACGAGTGGACGTCTGGAGTTGGCAAAATGGAGCAGATAACGCCCTTCACAGCTATATTGACGTTGATGAGATTCGTCAGGGTCATCAAAGGTATATTCCAGAACCCCAGCATAGCCCTGTTCCTGACGAATGGCGTGCGAAAACTGAAATCATGGAAAAGTCAGGAACGCTTGTTGTATGGACCAAGTTAGATCCGACAAGGCTCACCTGGAAGACATCAAAAGCGACCTTGCACAATACTGAAGAACTAGTAGGTCGAATCTATCGAAATTTTCTCGATGCCGGAGAGCTAAGTATTCGTCTTTATGCAGAAAACGGCTCAGGCAAAGGCGTACTGAATCATACAGCTCAGCTCGTTGATCCTCTTTATCTAAAAATGAGTCCGTTGGTGCCTGAACCTTTTACGAATAGCCCGATGTTTGATTTCGTGGATGAGGAACAAGCAGAGATTGAATACAACGGTGGGCTGTATAAGGTCATTACGCGTTACTCCGTCGCCAAAAGCGAAACGATTCAAGCTGCTGGCACTAAGGATAGAGGCAACATGCGCTATGGGAAGCATGCAAGTCACAATGTAGGCGTTTCCGTATTGCGCGCGGGAAGGGAGCTCATGCTCGACCAGGGATGGTGCATTGGATACGACCCACGAGAGCGTTGGTGGGGAGCAGAGGTTGAATTTCCACCGGCGTTAGACGAAGTGTTTGGTGTGACTAATAACAAACAAGCGGCTACACATTTCTCTGAGCTTGCTTCACTTCAGTGGGAGCAGCTAGCAGAGGAAGACGAAACCGAACGTGATGTTACAGAACGATTGAAGGCCGAGGGTGATCCCCGAGGTTGGCTGTTGGATCTGAGTAACTCGATCAAACGAAATCTCGAGCGCCTACGAAAAATGGTCAAATCTCAAGGAGCTGGGAAGAGACAAACTTCAAGTAGGCACGATGATGTGGATGACGTGACGAAATCTTTGAATGAAGGTTGGAAAACGCGCTCTGTCCAGAGGCCTATTGAAGGAGAGGATGAAAAGCTAGACGAAATTGCCTATGCAGATATGAAACAGGATCTTACGTCGAATAAACAGTATTCGGTAGAAGATGCTGAGATGATAATAAATCTGATCAAAGAAAGAGATTTAAAAGCAATTTTTTTAGAGGCCGATTTTCCAGGACCGAACGATCTTTTTGATGTCGAGAGGAAAGGTAGCATTACAGAAATCACATTCAACCGAAATCATCCAGCGTTTGATAGCATTTTTGGCACAATCAGAACTACAGATGAAGATATTTCGGATCTGAGCAAGCAAGAGATACTGGATCGGCTAATTAGATCTATAAATGCGTCAAAAGTAATTTTTGCCGCCTGGGCTCGATATGAGAGGGAGGCGAGTGTTGAACGCGCAAAGGCACTCGCGCGAGTTCGCAACGAATGGGGTCAAATTGCTGCAAACTTTCTTGATCCTATTGAGGATGATCTGCTATAGGGTTAAATAGTAATGATTACTGATGGGGAAAAAGTTAAGCTTCTGTTTTCAAAAGCTAAATACAGAGTTGTTGTTTGTGCTCCATATGTAAAGCTGTCGGCTTTAAAGTCACTTACCACTGTAATTCCCTCTGGTGTGGACGTCGATGTCTTCATGTGTTTGCGTGCGATGGACATTTATTTAGGTGTTTCTGATATAGAGGTGTTTGATTATTGTGAAGAGCGAGCTAGGTTTCGCCTATTTAATATAAGCAATCTGCATGCAAAACTTTATTCAGCTGATGATGAGGTTCTAATCGGCTCAGCGAATGTAACTAATTCGGCTCTCGGATGGGTGGCGAATCCTAATGTCGAAATTTTGAGCCCTAGCTCTTGGGGCGACCCTAGCGTTTCAAGGTTAGTTCTCTACATGAAGACGGCAAACCTTATTACTGAAGATGATGTATCAAAAATATTAGAAGAAGTTCGTGCGTTAGATGGAGATGCAGTGAAAGAAATAGTGAATAAAGCGATGGAAGTTAGTTCTGACAATAACGGCATCTGGTTGCCAAAAAGTAGCATGCCGCATATTCTTCATAGCGTTTATGATAAAAGTGTAAATAAAAAACACTATACTGTCGGAGCAATTGAAGATGCTGTGGAGGACATCGCAACCTTAAATGTTCCTGATAACCTAAAGAAATCTCAGTTCTATGAGTTTGTTGGGCTTCAATTAAGGGATTTCGTAATATTTGGTGCGATAATAAATGAAATTCCGAAAAAACTTGATGAACCAACGGGAATTAAAATTATTAGAAGCTTCGACGCTTTTTTAGATCAAGATGAGTGTCGACTACATTGGAATAATATAATTCTTTGGATAGGTGAGTTTTTGGGTGATGTGTTTGAAGTTGCCCCTGTTAGCTTTGAAATCAGGCTTAGATGATCAAGTTGATTAACGTAAATGAAAGTTGGGTTAACTGAAGATTTTTTTGGCTCAAATGTATAAAGCATTCAAAATTTAATTTTATATCTTTTAACGAATACAAGGTCAATATGGATATACCATTTTATTCTCAGCAAGATTTATGGCGAAAACTGAGTTCTGACCAAATTGGCTTTTTTACAGAGAAGACATCTTCTAAAATCCCGCAGAAACCAGGGATCTATGCCTGGTTTTTGCCAATCGATATTAGAGGAGATTTGTCTGCAGAGATTAAAAGGTGTAAATCATATTATAATTACGATTCAAAGGTTAAAGGCAGTTACAGTCTGAAGGGGCAAGTTGAGTTTCAGTGGGCGCGTTTTAAATATGAGGCGTGCATTACAGAAGATTATAGAGTGCAAAGCACTTTGGAGAAAAAATGGCGAGACATGTCAAGCTCACTTTCGACTAATGATTTTAAGGCATTGAGGCAAACTATTAATTTGACGTCGATATTTTCAAAGCCTCTATATGTTGGTCTTACCAAAAATCTATCAGGTAGATATGAACAGCACTTGACGGGTTCTGGGGGTAATGATTTCCATAAGCGATTTAAAAACTTCTCTAATATTAAAGGACTAGACATCGAGATGACACAGCTTATATTTTGTTGTATACCTTTTCATCACTTTGGTGGCTCTGAGCATGATTTCATGGATGATGATGCTATTCAAGTTTTGGAATATATAGTGAAAAACATTACCGGTCCGGCTTTTGGGGAAATTTGAGGATATTTTATGCGTCGCGATATAGATGAGAAAAACTCTTACACTGAAAACCTCGCAGGTGTTTTCGGGGTCTTTGGGTCATCAGACAATGTAATCAATTATATGCAATTAAATTTAGCTGTTGCTGAGATAGACAAAATAGGTCTTGTGTCAGAGATTCCTGGCAGTGAGCGATGGCCAATTCGCCAATTGTTTCAGCGCGATATTGATAAAGAACGAGTAAAGAACGAAATTATTCCATATTTTCTTAATGATTCAATGGCGAAATTTTTCAACCCGTTAACAATAGCTGTTCTGCCGATAAGTAACAATGGCACACTTGATAAAAATGTGAAAGAAGAAGTAGCTCAGCCAGACGCGAAATTTAGTCACGCATTTGAAATACATGATCATTATAAGCTGAGTTATGATGATAATCATTTTGATGCAAAACTTCTTTGGAATCCGAATAAGGTGAGATTGGTTGCAATCGATGGGCAGCATCGGTTGCACGCGCTTAAAAGACTCTTTGCGTTGCATAAACAGAACCCAGGAAGCGAAGATCTAAGGAATGTAGATTTCATAAACTGGAGAATTCCAATTGTCTTGGTAACGATCGGTCATGCTTCAGAAGGCGAGACCACTGATGGAATTTTGGAGAAAACACGCAATATATTTGTCACCATAAATAAACAAGCGAAACAACCAACCCGCTCACGAACCATACTTTTAAATGACTATAGTGTTTCAGCAATATGTACGCAGGAGTTATTGGATAAGTGCAGGGACAATGGTGTTCCGCTAGCCATTTTCAATTGGAGAGATCATAAAGATGAGGAGTATCCTGAATATACAACCCATCTTATTGCCGTTGATGAGCTAGAAGACCTTCTTATCCATTTTTTTATCAGTGAAGATGACGATAGCGATAAAACTTTTGCGCTTTCAGTTGATCAAAAGAGCGCATTATTCTGGGACGATCAGGGTCCACTATTAGGTGATGGCTCAATTGCTAGTTTGCGAGAATCTGTAAGGTCTAGATTCGGCGAAACGGTACTTCCAAGTTTTTTTTATATACTTAGCAGTATTAAGCCTTATTCGGAATATATTAGCTTCTTGAAGAACTTAGAAAATGAACTTACTACTGATAGCGAGATTCACGCCTGGTCAAGGGTCGTATACGGCTCAGACTATTCCGATGAACTGATAGAGCGAGAAGTGTCGAAGTCAAAAAAGGTATTGTTAGGAAAATGTAATACGGATAAATCAAAGCTCGGCGATGTTTTTTCTAAAGCGGTTGGCTTGCGGTCGATATTTTCAGCGTTTAAAAGTTTTATAGAAGTTATTTGGGCAGATGAAGAAATAATTCCGTGGGCTGATGGTGCGAAATTATTTGTTTCCTCGTTTAATAGAGTCTATGACGCTGGATTTTTAGAAAGTAATTCTTTCTTAAATAATTTAGTAAAAGACAGTGGCAATAATATTATAAATTACAAGCTAAGCCAAGTCAGAGTGGCTTATGGAGCGGTCATTTCTTATGCCTGTCTTTTTGTTCACTATAATGGTGCGCAGACTGAGAACGTTTCTTTTCTCAGGGACAAGGTTTATCGAGCATTGCTGAGATCTTATAAAAAGGATTTTAGGCCTCAGGTTAAGGAAGAGCTTGGCGGTAGGCCTTCTGAAGAAATAAATGATGAGATAAATAATCGAGCTAGCTCTGCTGCGAGAGCACAGTTGAGAGAAATTGACAGCCTCATAGAAGGTCTCATCGCTGCTGATTAAAATTGATATTTAAAGGCTTTTCCTAGTATAGAGGGAAGATGCCCCATCAGTTTTTAAACAATTATCTTGACTGGTAGTGGCATCTTCATTTCAAGCTTACTATTTAAAAAGTGACCTTAGCTCCGACGTTACATTATTTATGACAAGCCACGCAGAATTTGGGCTGTCCGTAAACATCGTCGATATCGATTAGCTCTGTATCAATTCGCAAAGGGTTCTGTTTCTTTTTTGATTTTAGTTTTAGAACACGCTTTTCATAATCATCTTTGATCTGCTTTATGCGTTCGGGTTTGGTAAGATCGATAAGAGACTCACCTTGACTCCAAGTGAACGGGGACCCACTTTCAAGAGCATTTTTTTCATAGGCTTTGGCTTCTTCAAAGGCCTTAGGATGCCTCTCTTGTAAGCGAACCCATTCTATTTTCTGCTGGTAAAAACAAAAAGTGCAGCCGCTCCTAGAGCGCCATTCGTAATATTTAGGCCAGCCTAGACCGGAGCCCTCAAGAATCTCGGAAACACCTGGCTTATCAATTCCGTCAGTTTTGAATGGCAGATGAATTTTTAGGCTGTCCTGCTTGGCGTTATAACCTTCGCGATAGGGCTCATCAGCGCGTATAGCGACATAGCTATGCACTGTGTATCCTTCCGCCAAAAAAGGCTTAACCCAGTCTTCAAACGGCTTTAGCTTTAACTGTCGAGTACACCATCTAGTTTGCGCTGATGGGAGAAAGTTATTGTATTGCTTAAGCCAGTAATCAAAGTCCCGATTTGGGTTGAGTCTCAAGATGGGCTGGCCTAGAAAACCTTCAAGCTTTCCAAGAAACTCATAAACCTCAGGCAGCTCTTTGCCTGTGTCGGTAAAGAAATATTCGATGTCGAGTTCGGGGTAATTTTGGCGCATATAGATTGCTAGTGCGGCACTGTCCTTTCCGCCGGATAATCCGAGTACGTGCTTTTCAGGGTTTGACATCTGTATCCTCCAGAAAACTAAGTTGTTCGGTGTCAGTTGTGAGATTCATATATTCGCTGCTCAGTTCAGCAAGCGCAGCAAGGATGATAGATTTTTTATTCTTGCTATCAAGATGCACTGAGTCTCTAATGCGCGAAACTAGCTCTTCAACCATGGGGAGGTCCGCGTCTGTTATTTGAAAATCTGCTTCTAGCGGTTGCGGCCGTCCATCTCTAGAAATGATGATTGCCATGGTATGGCGTTTGTCTTTTCTGCCTTGAACTCGAGCATAAGACTCTGTTCTTATAAACTTTTGTGCAAGGGCTGCAGTTTCAATAAACGCAGCGTCTAAATCGGCATCCACCCAATCCCTTGGCGGTTTATTGGTCGCTAGGCTCCCGACATTCTCAATAGATTCGCTGGCGCCTTGAAAAGTTGCGATGCGATTAGAGAAAGCATCAAGCCTGAAATCACCTGACATTTGTCTAATGTTTTCTGCCCGGCTTCGCAGCTCAATCAGAGCATGAGGAGAATCGCTAGGTACTTGTAATTCCGTCAGCAGGAGATTGGACATTCGCTCAAGCATTTTGGGATATGCTTCGACGAGTTCAGTCATCGTTTCATGTGTTATCTTTGTGATTGCAGCTGCAACGTCGACATTTTGAATGTTAGCGCCAGCTTCATAAACGCCTGGCAAATCTGAAAAGAGTAGTTGATTTGGGTCGCTGGCATGTTTGAAGATAGATCGAACCTTCATCGCAGTCGCAGACAACCGTTGTGTTCGCTTAGTCCAGTTTGGAAGGCGGTCGAAAATTGCGACCAAGCCTCGGGCGACATCGATCGGAGCGAGCTCTTTCAGTGGGTTTCCTTTGTCTAATTCGCGCACGACTTCTGCAAGGCCAGAAAGGAGGTCCTTCGAGAGATTGCCTAGATCCATCCACCTAACTTGAATCGAGGCGGGATCTTTTGCCAAATAGTCAACGTCTAGGTCGGTGAACATGGGCTGAAAAATTCCTTCCCGATAAAACGCGAGATCGCCGCGGTGGGATAGAATAAACGCAACACCTAGAACCGACATCAAGCCTCTTTTTAGGCCGATCGGTTTGTCTTCCCAAAGATCATACAGTTCGTTTATAGCGACCGAGCGATCTGAGTTGTCTGCTAAATACTCAGCCGCTATTTTCCATGCTGGGTAAAGGCGGGCTGAATCGTTCTCCCAGTGGGGCTTTAGGAAGTCCAGGCTGTCGTTGTGCTGGCCGTATAATTTCGTGTGCCCCAGAAGTGACTCAAACAAGCCACCTTCAGCCGGATATCCGTGGATACCTAACCGTTCTTCCCCAAGATTGTTTGCCATTGCTTTTAGCAGAGCGTTTTGTGCTGCTATTGCGCTACTTGAGGGTTTCGTCCTGTTGAGCAGCTCATTTTGAATACGGGGGGTTTCGGGGTATAGTTTCTCCGCGACATTGGAAGCTCGATTGTTCAGCTCCCGTGTATTCATGCGAGTTAGTTCTTGTCCGTTCTCAAACCAAACCGCATTCAAAAGCGCTTGCTGGAGTTCTGCTTCAAGTTGATTTTGCAGCGCAAAAAGCCTGCTGTTCACCTCTCTTTGGGCAACCAAGTCACCTTGGATTTCTGTGTTTTCCTCACGTACTTTTTCTAGCGCTTTGAGCTCTTTAGCAAGCTCTATAATAGCCCAAGCCTGAAGTGGAAATCCTACGATGACGCTCAAGTTCTTCTGTGCAGCCTTTTTAGAAGCTTCTTTGCAGCGTAGGCGTGCAACCTGACCATCCTCTCCTTCAGTTGGAAGAGCCAAAAGATAAAGTCCAATTGTGCCCTGGTGAGGAACGAATTGAGTTGCCGTTGAGGTCACTGCTGTCAACGAACCAAGCTGCACGTCAAACCAGCGAAGAGCGCCGGTCGTAAAGTAATGACGTTTGGCCAAAACGGGCTGCATTCCAGCCATACGCTGCAATGTTTCGAAATTAACGTCTTGGACTTCATGAAGCGCCCGCTCGACTGCTGACTCGATATCGAAGTCGCTGCCGGCATAGATCGCAAATGAGGTTAGGTGTTTTCGATAGATAATTAAAGACCAGTGCCGCAGATCTTCAAGGGCAGTATCTATCTCGTCCTCGGTTGCTTGAATCGCTGTGTAGAGCAGTTCATGGCTTGGATAGAGGCCAGATCGTTCTCGGAACAGATCTAGCACAGCAATAGTCTTTAGCAAGTGCAAATGGACGGCGCTGCCGCCGTTTGCTTCACAGCGGTCTAAAACCTCTGCCGCCATGGCCCACCGGTGCCCATCGGGCGAAGCAATAATAGAGGATTCTAGGTTTATTCTTAGGTAATCCCAAAGGCGGCTTGGGCTGTATGTTTCGCTGCCATCTGCTGACCTGATGAAATCCTGGAATCCGTTTGGTTCGGCAGAATTTAGGAAGCCAAACAAACTTCTTTGGTTCTGCCCAAAACGCCGACGAGAAATGGGGCCAAGTAGAGCGGCGACTACAGGGTGTAAAGGCCAGGTGTTCTCAAGTAGGTTCGCGAGATTTTCACTTACGCCTGGCTTGTGGGATCTAATCGTTTTCGCTGTAACTGAGGCATCAGGGCCGACAGCATTGGCATCGTGGTTTGAGTGGATAGCTCTAGCGAGTAAGTCAATTTGCTCTTCTCCGGCTGTGTTAACGGCCAGATCTATAAAGCGACCTTGTATCTTCGACCATTCATCTCGTGCATCGCGAGAAAGGCGATTAGCGTATTCTTCAAAAGCCTGATGGAGAATGCCAATCACCACGAGCTTTCCATTTGAGCGTGATGCAATTTCTGCTAAGTGTTGGAAAAGGTATAAATCTGAGCCATCACGTGCTGAACCCTCTAGAAACTTTCCCATCTCGTCAATAAATAGGATCACACCAGCTCGGCCTGTGATGTTATTGGCCGAATTCAGAAGTGTTTGAGCAATATTGGTGTCGTTCCAGCCGTCGTCTGGTTCAACGTAAGCGAGACCGTTCGTAATCAGCGCTTCTCCAATAACTTTACGAGCGGAAGCCCTTTGGCCAACTACTGGGACGATTGTCCACCCTTGCTTGCCAGGAGGTAAGGCGCTCCAGATTTTCTGGGAGGTTTCTTCGCCGACCGCTCGTTTGGCCCGGTCTCTTTGCGCCTTGCTCTTGGCCGTTAAAGCACTCAATGCGATAACAAGGCTGGATTTTCCGCTACCGTAGGGTCCAGTCCAAGTAAATGCCGCTTGTCCGCTTTCAGCTATATGTTTGGCCATTGTTGACAGAACCGCAGCAGACGACTCGGGGCAAATGAAGCCCGTGAGTGCATCAGGATCTTGTAAGTCCGTATCGATCCGTATCGAGCGCTGGAAGCGCCTTTCGACATAAACAGTATCTGATAACAGCATTACGCAACCTTTCCTTCAAAGTCATCTTTGTAGTCAGCATCAATTAGGTTCAGTGCTTCGCTGTCCAACATCGTCTTGAATCGGACAAGCTGCTTAAGGCCAGCGGTTTCAGACCACTTCAATTCGCCATCCGTTGCTATATCAATGCGAGTGAGTCTGTCTGTTAAATCTTCTTCGCTCAGTTGGAAGACTTTTCCGGGGGATCCAGGTTGGTGTGCCAGAGCCTCTAGTGAAATCGTGTTGGCGGTAGAAAAGTTGTTCCAAAAACTAACAACGGCGTAAGCAAATACGCCGTCACCCAGTGTTGGTTTCGCGCCGCGGACAACGCGAAACCCATCCTTTTTCCCAATGGCTTTTAAAAGGCTGAGCTCAGTTAAAGGCGATTCCATAGTGTCTTCGTGTGTCTGCTTTCCTGTTGCAGGCTTAGCTGCGTAGGTGCGTACAAAGCACTCAACATCGCGCTTAATGGTGGATTTTGACATTCTGGACCAACCCTTCTCACTGCCCAGTTTCTCTAGTGCCTGAACAATGTTGTCTCTTTCAAAGCTGTCTGTAGGAAAGTGACTGAAAACCCAGTACCAGGTAGTCAGTTTTTTATTTGATGCAAGTTTCCAGTGTAAAAGCCAAGGGGTTGATGGATATTCCATGTAAGGATCTAACCCATTGTTATCAAATATTTTTTTTCCGATTTCACTCACTTCGGCCTGATTGCCTTTATTGCCAGCTTTAATAACATCGCATTGCGTGGCCCAATGGCGTATTGAAGCAACCATATTTTTGCCAACACCAAATCTCGCGATCGCACCCTCATCATTAAATATGGAGTAGTCGTGGTCGCTTTCTTGGGATTCTTTTACTGCATCGTAAGCCTTCTTTAGCCATCCGTAGCGCATTGGGAAGGTTTCATGACCAGAAAATTGCGGTTGGTACCCGATTTGATAGAGCGGACTGTTAAACATTTTTTCCCCTGGATCGTCTCTCCAGTCTCGACAATAAAGGTCGACAGGGGTAAGGTCAATACAATATTGAACTGGACGAAGCTTCCAGTTTAATTTTTGACCGAGGAGAGTGTGATGCGTGTGGAAAAGTCAATTTATCTTGATTATCAATCTACTACGCCTGTTGATGATCGGGTTATGCAAGCCATGCTGCCTTATTTTACCGATTCGTTTGGCAATCCACACTCCGCTAGTCACGCTCTTGGTTGGAAATCATCAGACGCGGTTGAAACGGCAAGAGCTGTAGTAGCATCTACGGTAGGCGCTTTACCTGAAGAGGTTGTTTTTACCTCAGGTGCTACTGAATCTAACAATCAGGCTATGTTTGGCGTCATGTTCGGAAACACGACTCCTCGAAATAGGGTGCTTGTTAGTGCCATTGAGCATAAATGTGTCAAAGAGTCTGCATTGTTCTTTGGTAACAAGCTTGGTTTTGTTATGGAGGAAATCCCGGTTCTGAGCACTGGAAAGATAGATTTGCAAGCTTACCAGAGCATGCTCTCTGATGATGTTCTGCTTGTCAGTATAATGGCGGTCAACAATGAGATTGGTGTTATCCAAGATATCTCATGCCTTTCAGATTTAGCTCATCGAGCCGGAGCGCTCTTTCATTGCGATGCGGCGCAGGCCCTGGAAGCTATGGATGTTGATGTTGCCGATTGGGGAGTCGATTTGCTTAGCCTTTCGGCACATAAACTGTACGGGCCGAAAGGCATAGGCGCTTTGTACATCGATTCATCTATTCAGAATAACTTCCCTGCATTAATCCAAGGTGGCGGACAGCAGTGGGGTCTACGAGCAGGGACATTACCTACTCCGCTGTGCGTTGGTTTTGGCGTGGCTGCTTCTTTGATCCAGTCTGAGGGGGAGGCGCATAGGTCAGCTCTTCGTGTGCTAAGTGATCGTTTTCTTGAGCGCCTGTCGAATGAAGGGGTCGGTTTTAGAGTCAATGGCGACCGGCAATGCCGGCACCCTGGCAGCCTCAGTATTGAGTTGATAGGAGTTGATGCAGAATCCCTCCTGATGTCTCTTCAACCGAAAATTTGTGCCTCTACTGGATCTGCGTGTAATAGTGGAATGATTCAATCATCATACGTTTTACGGGCTATTGGGGTTTCGGAAGAGAGTGCGGCCTCTTGTGTTCGGTTTAGTTTAGGGAGGTTTACGGACGAGTCTCAGGTTGATGAAGCCGCAAAGTTAATTGCCGACGGAGTCCGCTCTTGTTTAATTTAGGCATATATCGCCGGTTTAAGGCGCTAGCCCTTCCTATATTCTGTCTGTAGTTGTCTTTAGTGGTTCAATGTTTCAGGAACAATAGCAAGGCGGCGTTTAGACCAGCATTTTGTGTAATCAGTTCGCACCGCAAGTAGGTGGTTGGTTTCTCCCACTATCGTATTATGTTCGACTGTTTGGAGCATGCTGTTTGATGTCAAACCGCAGAACATCACCATGCACCTTAAAAACATCTTTGCTGAGGGAGAACTCACAGAGGCGGCAACTTGTAAGGATTTCTTACAAGTTCAATCCGAAGGTGGCCGGAACGTTGAGCGCAAACGCAAACACTACAGTCTGGACGCCGTTATTTCAGTCGGCTACCGCATTAGTTCTGCCCGCGCGACTCAGTTCAGAATATGGGCCACTCGCATCCTCCGCGAACATCTCACCCAAGGCTGGACCCTGAATCGCGACCGCTTTGAAACCAACGCCCGCGAACTAGAAGCGGCTCTGGTACTGATACGTAAAACCGCCCAAAGCCCGGAGCTGGGCGCCGATGCCGGACGCGGACTGGTGGATATTGTCGCACGCTATGCCCAGACCTTTTTGCTGCTACAACGTTACGATGAAGGCTTACTGACCGAGCCGCAAGCGCAGGCCGGCGGCCGACTTCGCGCAAAAGCAGATTAAACAGGAAACAAAATGCCCTACCAATTTGAAGATCTAAAAAACAGCTGCTCTGCCGAATGGCGCGCCTACATCGAACACGATTTTGTGCAGCAGCTGGGGGACGGGTCCCTTGCACCAGAGGCCTTTCAACATTACCTGAAGCAGGATTACCTGTTTCTGATTCAGTTCGCCCGTGCTTATGGCCTGGCGGTATACAAAAGCCCGACGTTGTCTGACCTTAAACAGGCCAAAGAAGGGTTGATGGCGATTGTGGATATCGAGCTGGATTTACACATTCGTTATTGCAAGGAGTGGGGCATTTCGGAGCAGGAGCTTGCTAACCTTCCGGAAGCCCGAGCGACTCTGGCCTACACACGTTATGTGCTTGATACCGGCAACCGCGGTGATCTGTTGGACCTGCATGTGGCGCTTTCGCCCTGCATGGTGGGTTACGGTGAAATAGCCAACTGGTTGAACAGCCGGGCGGAAACGCTTCGGGGCGACAGCAATCCGTATGATGCCTGGATCGCCATGTACGAAAGCACTGAATTTCAGGAAGCCATGCAGTCCGAGATACGCTGGCTGAACGAGAGGTTGGCCGATGTCTCCTCCGCCAGGTTTGATCAACTTAGCCGAATATTCAGTGACGCTACCCGCCTTGAGATTGATTTTTGGCAGATGGGGCTGACGCAGAACGATTGATTCAAGGGTCCATAAACCCGTCGTTTTCAACCACCGTTTAATTGCCCAGCGGCTCGCTGCCGATGAGTCGGCTCAGACTAGCCGGTCAAGGCGACAGATTCAGTCGCCAGGATGATGGTTTGCCATTTTTACGGTTTATAAATCGGGCAGTTGTTTGCCCTCTGGCACGCGCACTTCAAATCCGGATTGCACGCTGACTGTTTCGCCAGCCGATACGGTGCGGTTCCACGCTAATACGCCTTTTTTGTCGTCCACGTTGCGTTCCACCGGTTCGCTTATTTGCAGCGGTTTTACGGTGAGGATGTCGATTTGCGACACCGGCAGGCGGTCAAAAATCCGCAGGTTTACGGCTTCATTGTGATGGTTGGTGATTTCAAAGCGGTTTTGCCGGCGCTGTACCTGTTCACTTTTCCAGATGCCTTCTTCGCCGGTGCGTTCAGTCTCGTTGATGACGGCAACCCGTATGGCTTCATCCACACCGAAGCCCAGGCGCAGTTCTTCGCCGTTGGTCATTTCAGGCAGGTAGGTACTGCCGACACTCTGGCCATCGCGGAACAGCTGCACTGGGCCGGCGGGTATGGGGGCATCGGCGGTGAATATCCCCGTGGCGTGCACATAGCCTGTGGGGTCATACGCCGGTGCTGTCCATACTGCCATTTCCACCGCTACTGTGTGCTCGGCTACGATAAGGCGCTGGCCGTTGCCGCCGCTTGGAATGCTGACAGGCTGCGCCAGGCGGTAGCTCTGGCTAAAGGTGCTTTGGCGCTCTACGCTGGCGCCGAAGTCTGCCTCAACCTCGGCTGTGGCGCTGCTGTCGAGCATGGGGGCGGCGGATTTCATCTGGCGCACCAGAAAATCAGGCTGTGCCGGGCTAACCACCCAGGAATCCAGGGGCGGCATGTTGGTTCCGCGCCGGGCATTGGCGGTTGAGAGTTTCAACTCGACGTTGCGCCAGTCATCACCGGTGGTCTGCTGTACAACGGCCAGATGCTGCAACGTTAATTCACCGCTTTTTTGGTCGTTGGCTTTCTGGCCCGCTACTTGGGAGCTCAGTTGGGCATTGTATTCGCTGCGCCAGCGCGCTTCGTTGCTTTGGAATTCCAGTGTGATGGTCAAATCGCCACCGGCAGGGGCGCGGTAGTGAATCTGTGCTTTTTTGCTGGCCCGGGCGTTTTGCTGCGCTTGTGACAGTTCCCGTTCCAGGCGGTCTTTCAGGGCTATGTCGTCACGCATTTGGGTGCGTATGCCGCGAATTTCTGCCAGTGCTGCCATTGTTGTCTGCTTTAAGGCGGCAGCCATATCACTCAATTCGGTGGCCGACAGTTCGTACGGGTTCTCGGCGGCTTTGGTCATCAGGGTGACTTGCTGGTTCCAGGCTTGAATTGCGTCTTCCTGCGCCTGAAGTTTTTCTAGCACTTGGGTTAGCTCGTTACGCAGCCGCTGGGTTTGTTCGGATACGTACCCGGTTTGTTCAACGCGGCTAATCTCAATCTGCTGGATTTGCGCACCGGCGACTCCGCCCAGTGATACACGCACACTTTGATCCTGGAGGCTGACGGGCAAGCGGTTAATGGTGATAACGCCATCTCCCTGTTTCACCGTTTGGGTTTCTTGCCAGGTCAGGTCGCCATGGGAGGGGTAGAGGGTAGCTTGGGTGATGTCAGCAGCGACTGAAAGTGGCACTGCTGCTAGAGCTAGAACAAACAGGTTATTTTTGATCATTTGGGTGCCTCGAATGAATGGCTGGTTGAGTTGGGTGCGCGCCACGCTCAAAATGAAGCTACTGATACTAGAGTCTTTTGAGAGCCAATACCGTTATTATAGCTCATACCCATTATGTGCCTTAAACACGCCTGCCTGGCCGGTCACTGGTTCCAGCGGAAATCTCCGTGGTTCCGGTGATTAGCGGGCTCTTTACCATTGGAGAACCCGGATGACCTTGAAAGTCGGCATTCTTGCCGCCGGTATTACGCCGGACAATCTGCTAGCCGAATTCGGCTCTTACGCTGACATGTTCAAAGATCTATTCAAGCGGGCCGGCTATGAATTTGACTATGCAACGTTTGACGTACGTGACGATGAATTTCCCGGCTCAGCCAGTGACTGTGATGCTTGGGTTATAACCGGCTCGAAGGCTAATGTTTATCAGGATCTGCCTTGGATGCGGCGCCTGAAGTTGCTGATTCTGGACATTTACAAAGCCGATCGACCCATGCTGGGCATCTGTTTTGGTCACCAGATTATCGCTGAGGCTTTTGGTGGCTCTGTGGACAAGTACTCTGAAGGTTGGGGCGCGGGCTTACACCATTACGAGTTGCTTCCCGGGGTAGGCGCCGTGAAGCCGAATAGCAATGAATTCACCCTCAGTGCGATGCATCAGGATCAAGTGGTGGTGAAGCCCGATCAAGCCAATGTTCTGGCGTTTTCTGCTTTTTGTCCCTACGCGGCTCTGCAATATGACAACCGCATTTTAACCTTTCAGGCACACCCCGAATTCGATGTAACGTTTGAAACACGGCTTGTTCGCCATCTTCGAGGTCAGTCTTTGCCTGAAAGTAACGCTGACCAGGCGTTGGACGAGCTGGGTGCGCCGGCTGCAACTACGGACTCCCTGGCGATAGCAGGCTGGATGGCCCGCTTCGTGTTGCGAAACCAGGAAAATTTCTAGAGGCATCTGGCAGTGCAAGCAGGTTCCGGCCGCCTGCTAGATTCCGTTCTTCAACATAATAATATAAATATTTTTGAAAGTGATATCACACTATTTAAAAACGGTATTGAAAGGTGACGCATGTCTGACAATAAGGCCGAAATTTGGCTGGCACAGCATCCAGAGATTGATTCCATTTTTGCCTGCGTTTGCGATTTAAACGGCACGATGCGTGGCAAGCGCGTTCCGGTTGATCAGTTGTCCAAGGTAATAGACGGCGGGCTACGGATGCCGTTGTCGATTGTTGGCATGGATGTTTGGGGCGAGGATGTCGAAAACAGTGAGTTGGTTTTCGAGACGGGCGATTCCGATGGCTTGTGCGATTTTACCGGCCGCCCATTGATGCCGATCACCTGGACCAGTCGCCCGACGGCGCTGGCGATGCTGTGGATGCGGCAAGAAGAAGGCGCACCGTTTCCGGGCGACCCGCGCAGGGCCCTTGCGCGTATTGCCGAGCAATACAAGCAGCGCGGACTGACGCCTGTGGTGGCGACCGAGCTGGAATTCTATCTGGTCGACCCCTCGGAAGATTACCCGCAGGCGCCACGATCTCCGGTTACCGGCAAGCGACTGGAATCCGACGGCGCGATGTCGCTGGACGAATTGCAACATTTCGATGAATTTCTGAACGACGTTTACGATGCCTGCGAATTGCAGGGCATTCCTGCCGATGCTGCGATTTCGGAAAACGGGGCGGGCCAGTTTGAGATCAACATGCACCACGTTGCGGACCCTCTGCGCGCCGCTGACGATGCCGTGCTGTTCAAGCGTCTCGTGCGCGGCATTGCCCGCAAGCACGGGCTTGCGGCTACCTTCATGGCGAAACCTTATGGCGACCTGTCTGGCAGCGGGTTTCACACGCATTTCTCATTGATCGATGAAAACGGGATAAACGTGTTCGACAACGGCGGCGACGAAGGCACGCCCCTGTTGTTGAACGCGGTGGCCGGGTTGTTGGCCACGATGCAGCAAAACACGCTGACATTTGCGCCGCACGAAAATTCGTATCGCCGCCTGCTGCCCGGCGCTCACGCGCCGACAAGCGTCTCTTGGGGCTATGAGAACCGAACCGCGGCCATCCGTATTCCCGGCGGTGATCCCATAGCGCGGCGTATAGAGCATCGCGTCGCGGGCGCCGATGCCAACCCCTATCTGGTGCTGGCCAGCATTCTGGGCGGGGCACTGCTTGGCATCGAAAACGAGATGCAGCCGGCGGCACCCATCACCGGCAATGCGTATTCGATGAACCTCGACAATTTGCCGCTGGACTGGGCAACCGCCATCGACGCCTTTCGCAAGGGTGCCGATGTGCCGACCATCTTCTCCAAACGGCTGCAAACCATGTTGGTCGAATGCAAAATGCAGGAATTGCGTAAATTTGCCCGCTACGTGACCAAGTTTGAATATGACAGCTACCTGGAGATCGTGTGATGAACTCTCAGAATGACTCCTATGCCGGTGACGGCAGCCACGCCGTTACCGGGTCGCACACCCTCGGGCGCATGTTCCGTATTCGGTAATGGGTTCCTGGTGGTACGGGGTGCGCGACAAAATCGGCATCTGATCAAAAACACGGAGCTTTTTACAGTTTAACGAAGCGACCGCTGCAATACGCGGCGGCACATATCGGGTGTTACGTCGCCGTTTTCACCCAATTTGTTCATGCCATTTTTCTTCAGGCTGTCGATGAGCTCGTCAATGTGTTCTTTATAGTGGACCCCGTTTTCAAGACAAAGGTTTAAGCTGTACTTTGTCATAAGGGGATTAGCAACGATGAGCGAAGCGAAGAAGCGGAAGGTACACACCTCGGAGTTCAAGGCGAAGGTTGGCTTGGAAGCCGTACGAGGCGTAAAGACGATCAACGAGATTGGCCAGGAATACGGCGTACATCCAGTTCAGGTTGGTCAGTGGAAGAAAGCGATACAGGAGCAAGCCAAGACCCTGTTTGAAGGCAAGCGCGGCCCCAAGCCGCTGGCTGCCCACCGGGAGCCAGAACTGCTCTACAGCGAGATCGGCAAGCTGAAGGTGGAATTGGATTGGCTCAAAAAAAAGTCTGGGGTCAGCCAGTCATGACGCGGCAAGCCTGGATCAGCCAAGGTGCTGCGGTCAGCGTCGTTCAGCAATGTATTCTGGCCGGCGTATCCCGCGCCACAGCCTATGCGCAGCAACGGCCCAAGCCGGTCGATGAAAGCGACCTGCTATTCGGTCGCCTGATTGACGAGGAGTATACCAGACACCCATTCTACGGCAGCCGCAAGATGGTCGTATTCCTCAAGGTGGCGGGTCACACCGTCAATCGCAAGCGGGTACAACGCCTGATGCGGGAGATGGGCTTGGCCGGCATGGCGCCGGGGCCGAATACCAGCCGTCCACACCCTGAACACAAGATCTATCCTTACCTGCTGCGCGGCGTCCCGATTGTCAGACCCAACCAGGTCTGGAGCACGGACATCACCTACATCCGCCTGGCGCATGGTTTCGCTTATCTGGTCGCCATTATCGACTGGTACTCGCGCCGGGTGCTCAGCTGGCGGATCAGCAACAGC
>NZ_AAXY01000003.1 GCF_000169375.1 Marinobacter sp. ELB17 | reverse complement strand
TCAGACATATTTTTCCCGACAGAAAAGACACCCCACACCCTTCCCATTTGACTGTAGAGATAGGCTGGCAAAAGAATAAAGCCAGATTTTCGCTTTGCTTTTAGGTCTTTATCCTCGCATATCTACGTTGTTCTAACGTGAGGAGGATTGTTGTATTTTTTATCGCCGGAAATGAGTGTCTGAGCGCAGCGAGTTACATTTCCAAGAAAAAAATATAACAATTCTCATCGCAGCCTCCAAAACAACCAGGCTGCGTTTCAGATAAAAACTCCCAAACTTTAAAGAACCATCGCCGCAACCCAACCAAAACCAAGCAAAGGCAAGTTGAAGTGCAAGAACGTGGGCACCACTGAATCCCATATGTGATTGTGCTGGCCGTCGGCATTCAGGCCGGCGGTGGGCCCGAGTGTCGAGTCAGAAGCTGGCGAACCCGCGTCACCCAATGCACCCGCAGTGCCGACCAAGGCAATGATGGCCATGGAGCTGAAACCCATTTCCAGCGCCATCGGCACATACAGCGCCGCAATGATGGGAATGGTGGAGAAGGACGAACCAATACCCAAGGTAATCATCAGGCCTACCAGCAGCATCAGCAGGGCCGCCAGGGCTTTGTTGGCGCCGATGATGTCGACCGAGCCTTGCACCAGAGTGGTGATTTCGCCGGTCTCGCGCATGACTTCGGCAAAGCCGGAGGCGGCGATCATTATGAAACCGATCATCGCCAGCATTTTCATGCCCTCGGTGAACAGGTCGTCGGCTTTTTTCCACTTCACCACGCCAGACAGGTTGAACAGCAGGAAGCCGGCCAATGCGCCCAGAATCATGGAGCCGAGCCACAACTGCACCACAAAGGTGACCACAATGGCGGCCAGCGCCATCACCAGAGTCATGGGTTTGTAGGTGGTGGTGACGTTTTCGGTGCGGGTTATGGCGCTGAGATTGTAGTTACGTTCGCCGCGGTAGGTAATAAAAATAGCGACCAGCAGGCCACAGAGCATACCCAGGGCAGGCAGAGCCATGGCTTTCATGACGCTCAGACCTTCGATATCGCCACCGTTGGCGCTGATTTTAGCCATCAGGATTTCGTTCAGGTAAATACCGCCAAAACCTACGGGTATGAACATGTACGGGGTAATCAGGCCGAAGGTAAGTGCGCACGCCACCATGCGGCGGTCCATTTTCAGCTTGGCCATGACATACAGCAGCGGCGGAACCACCAGTGGAATAAACGCAATGTGAATTGGCAGGATGTTCTGGGACGACAGTGCAATGGCCACCAGAATGGCGATGATCATGTAGCGCACGCTTTTCACAGCCGTACTGCTACCTTCGCTTTGGCCGACTTTGGCGAGGATTTTGTCGGCCAGCAGGTTGGCCAGGCCAGATTTACCGATGGCAACCGCAAAGGCGCCCAGAACGGCGTACGACAGCGCCACTTTGGCGCCTCCGCCCAATCCATTGTTGAAGGCATCAATGGTATCGTTCAGCGACATTCCGGCGATTAGGCCTCCGGAAACGGCGCCTACTATCAGGGCAACAACAACGTGAATGCGGACCAGGCTTAACACAAGCATGATCAGCACCGCAGCAACAACGGCATTCATGGCAAACTCCGGGTACGCGCGATGAGTTATCCAGCCTTCTTGCGAAGGCTGAGATTATGAAAACGCGGTAATGTGCAGTAATTTGCCAGCTTAGTCAAAGGGCTTGTGTAACGTTTAGGGTTGGTCGATACGAGCAAAACGCGGAAGCTGCTCCCCTGCAACGTTTACGGTTTCGCGGAACATGCTGAGGGGGCGCACCCAAAGGCTGTAATCGCCGTAGAGGCAGCGGTAGACCACCAATTTTTCCTCGGTCTCGCTGTGGCGGGCAATGTCGATCACTTCGTAATCTTTGCCCTTGTAGTGCCGATAGCGGCCCGGAAGGATATCTATTTTTTTTTCAGTCATGCGGGTGTCGTGCCTCGTTTTCGTTGCACTTGTCTTTGCTGCCTTTGTCTTTATAACCCTTTTTGTGACTTTTTTTCACTGCGGGTTTTTAAAGATGCCGGATATCCGGGTACATCGGTAGCAGTTTTTTAATCAGCCGGTTTTGCGCCGCTGTTGGCACATCGTTTTCTTCCATAGCGAGAATAAGGTTCTCTACCAGGGCATTAAACTGGGTGTTTGTAATCCCCATGGCCGCGTGTGATTCGCGCATCTCGCGCCCTGCATACTCGCATGGGCCGCCACTGAGTTCACACAATTGGTCTGTCAGGTGGCGATGAAACTGCGCAACGTTTATGCCTTTGAACTGATGACTAATTCGCGTGTCATCCACGATGAGATACAGCAGATCCTCCACCACATCCGCAATGCCTGCGCGCTCGCCCAACTGAAGGTAGAGGCTGTTGTCGGGTTCACGGTGAAAGCTTTGGCAGCCCGTTAGAACAAGGCTGGCCAGGACAACAAGAGCGGCGAAGTGGGTCGTCATTATGCCCAGGCGCATGATCAGAAACTCCCCTGCAGAGACAGATAAACACCCTGCTGATCTTTCAGGGTTGCGACATCACCCAGATTAACGAACGCTGCTGTCACGGCCAGCCTACGGTCCGGTACCCAGGCTATAAACAGGTCCCACCAGTCGTCTTCGGGGGCTAATCCCAGGTTATCCGGCTTCTGTCGGTACTCGGCGCCCAGCAGCCATTGCCGGTTAATAAATACGCCGGCGCCGGCTTCGGCCATAAACTCATAGTTATTATTGAGGTCGCCGCCAAAACCCAGCAGCCCGCCCTGGTTGGCACGGGTTCCACGCACGGTGGCGTTTACCAGCAGGTTGCGGCCAAACATGGCGGCAAAAAACAGTTTCGACCCGGCGAAATAGACGTCCGTGCCGCCGTTGTCCCGGGCACCGATAGCTTCCGGCACGGTGAAATCCTGCTGCCGTTTGTGCTGCACGCCGGCAGACCACTGGCCCCAAGGGCTATAGAGTGCGTCTCCCATCAGCCGTACTTTCACACCGAAAATATCCTGATTGAGTTCATCCTGTTTCAGGCTGCTCAGATCCAGAGTCTGCCGTGCGAATGTAACTTCAACCCGGTTGTTCCAGTTCAAACTGGCACCAATGACCGCGAGCGTGTAGTCATCCACCTCGGCGCGACTTATGGCAACAGTTCCGCCCCATTCTTCATCACTTGCGTAGCTGCCAAGCAAGGCCCAGGGCACTAGCCCGCCGCCGGCGCTGCCTTCTATAGTGGTGACGCCACCGGTTGCCCAGAGGCGACTGCCAATATCCGCAGAGGCCAAGGGTATCGCAAGAACCCCCATGGCCAGCAAGGGCGTGAATATCACAGCACCCCGTTTGCTGGAAAAACGTGTCATGGCGAATGCTCCGGCGTTGTTTCGCTCAGTTCCTGCTGGCGCTCTGCCAGGGCCGCAACCGTCTGCGCAAGCTTATCTGCAGAAACCGGACGGCTCAGATAAAAGCCCTGGCCAACATCGCAGCCCCAGGCCTGCAGCAATTTCCAGGTTTCAAGGTTCTCGATACCCTCGGCGACTACCTTTAGTCCAAGCCCGTGGGCCATATCGATGGTGGATTTTACAATCAACTGGTCCTGAGGTTCGGAATTTAGTCTGAGCACAAAAGATTTGTCTATTTTCAGTTCCTGAACAGGTAGTTTTCGTAGCTGTGACAGCGAAGAATAGCCAGTGCCAAAATCGTCAACGGACAGGGTTACGCCCAGGTTTCGGAGGCGGTTCAATGTCGCCATCGCTTCTACTGGGTCCTCCATCAACGCGCCTTCTGTTACTTCCAGGGTGATGCGCTCCATGTTGTGGTGCCAGCCGCCAAAAATGCTGGCTACGCGATCGGTCAGCGCCGGCCAGGTCAGGTCCATTGCGGACAGGTTTATTGCGACACCGGCATCCAGGCCCGCGTTGAACCAGGCGCGGGCATCGTTGGCAACCTTCTGCAGGATATGATCGGTCAGGTCATTGATCTGCCCTGACTGCTCGGCAAGGAAGATGAATTCTTCCGGTGATATAAAGCCCAGCTCCGGGTGTATCCAGCGCACCAGAGCTTCCACTTGAAGCAACTGCCCGGTGCTGTTATCCAGTTTGGGTTGGTAGTTCATGTGCAGGCCGTCGTGGCGGATTGCACTGTGCAGGTCTGAGACCAGTTTGAGTTCGCGCAGGTGGTTTTCATCCTGGCCCGGCTCATATCGTGCAACTGCAACACCTTTTTGCAAGGCCTGCTCAAAGGTCAGGTTTACGCGTCTTCTCAGCTCATTGGTTTGGCTGGCATCGGTAGGTAATTGCAGTGTTATCAGGCTTGCACGCAGGGAAAACGGGGTGTTGTCGATATTCAGGGGTGATTCGGCGATGTTACGCAGAGCCAGCGCAAGTTGCTCCAGCGCTTCAGGGCTGAGCTTGGGAATCAGCGCCAGAAACTCACGGCCACCGGTGCGTGCAAGCAGGCTGGCATCCGGTAGGTTATCACGCAGCCGCTGCGAGAGGCCGAGCAGGACTTTATCGCCGAACTCCAGGCCGAGCGTATCGTTTATGTCGGAAAGATCGCTAACACGCAGGCCAATCAGGCTGCAGGGTTTATCGGCGCTAAAGCCATCTTCGGCCTTTTGCATCAGAGCGTTACGGTTGCCTAGCCCGGTGACTTCGTCATGGGTTGCGGCATGGCGGATTTCCGCTTCGCGACGGATAAGCCGGGCCAGCGTGTCCCGAAGCGCATCCCTGAGTTGCCTCAGCTCGCCTCCGGTGCGGATATCAGGCGCCGGCGGGTTTTCTCCCTGCCCGACGGCCCGAGCGTAGTGGGCCAGTTGCAACACCGGCCGGCCAAGATGCCTGGCGGTGAGCAGTGCCAGTAATATGGCAAGTGCCATGATGACAGCCACCAGCAGGGCTATTGCCAGGGCCCGGCTGTAATAATTTTGCAGGCTGGCTTCTCGGCTGGTCAGCAGAACCGCCTCGAATGAGCTTTGCTCGAAAGCTCCCAAGTTCAGCGTGCGAGTGAAGTAGCGGTCGCTTTTGATAAAGTTTTGGCCGTTTGTAGATATGTTCAGAGCCGCGCTCCCGGCGCTGTCGATATTGGAGGACGCGGCAAAGTTAGTGAAACCGCTGGAGACGTTCGAGTTCGCCCGAAAAATAACCGAACTGCCGCTGAGCCGGGCGATGACGTTTGCCAGTTCCTGATCGAGCTCGAAACCGGCAACCAGCCATGCTCTTAACCCTGGCGCTTCGACAGGAATGACCAGCACCTCATAGCCGCGCTGGTTAATGGTCAACAGTGAACGGTCAGCGCCGTTTTTACGCGCTGTGGCCAGCTGCGTTTCGGTAATGCCGGGTATCGTTTGTGTCAACGTAGATGCCAGGAGTTGTCCCTGGCTATCTAGCAGTAGCGCAAAGTCTGCGTCTACGCGCCCGCTGTGGTTTTCCAGAGCGCTGTTCAGGGTTGCCGGATTGCGGCTGGCAATGGCAGAACGAAAACCAAAGTCGCGGACAACGACATCGAGGCGGGAGAGCTCGAGGTCGGTGCGGCGTTCAATCACCTCGGTGGTTAAGCGCTCGGCGATCGTGAGTTGTTCCAGGGCACGGCGCTTTTCGTCTTCGAACAGGTACACCATCATCAGCGCGCCGATCAGCAGGCTTACCAGGGCGACCATAGCAACCATGGCCGTAACCAGGCGACCGCGAAACCCTATGCGGTTAGTCGGTCCATCCATCAAAGTTCCTGAAATCGCTTTTGAAGATCATTCATTGGGCCCTCGAGGCGTGGCTCAGGCGTAAGCTCAATACTGACGGTTTCTATACTGAGATTTGTCAGACTGGCAGCATTAATTTCCCGAACCAGCGGCCTGGTGTTGTCTGGTAGGCGTGGGTGCCAGATATTCAGGCTCAGAGAGCCGGGTACCTGAGTGTCGCCGAAGTCTAGCGCGATCGTTACCTCGCCCTGCTCATTGGTTTGGCCGATGGCACGGGTATCGGCGACAACAATAAAAGCTTGCATATGGTCGTGAATATTACAGCCAAGCTCGACAATGCCGGGCTGATCAAACACAACCGGCGCTTCGGGCTTATCAGCATAGAGTTCGAGATTAAAGGTTTTCGCCGGCGAAAAAGAATAGACGTGGTGCTGGGTGTTGTCCTGATTGGGGAAGTCCACGCTGGAACCTGCGGGCAGAATCAACACATGGGGATGAAACATACGGTTTTTCTGAGACACTTCTGACCGCACGGGATAGGGCTTGCTGCCGCCATTTAAATACACAACGGCTCCCGCGACCGGCGCGGCGCCATCAGCAAGCTGAACCCTGACCGTCAATTCATCTGCCAGTAAAGAAGCCGGTAGAAGACAACAGGCCATCAGCAAAACGGTTTGTTTTTTCATTTTGGCTACGAACCTTTCGATTGAGCAGCATCTTCCGGGGTCGGGTGGAGTCAGGCACTGCCAATTTTGCCAAATAACTCGTGTACCAGCAGGTTAGCACGAGTTGCTTCCATATCGACAAGTCCGCCAGCCTTCACCTTTAAAGTGGCAATAGTGGCCAGGTTCCAGCGGGGCTTCAGCAGACACGGAATCCTCGTTTGGCACTCAGTTGCGCAGGGTATAGCGGCCTGAACCGAGGAAAAACACGGCTACAGCACTCATCAGAAAGAAAAACTGCAGTTCCAGGTGCAGCCCGCCGTTGCTGCTGAGCAGCATCAACTGGTGGCTGTGCACCAGTGCCAGGGCCACCAACATGTTTGCCACAATCAACAGGGCGCCGGTGCGGGTATGAAAACCCAGAATAATCATCAATGGGGCCAGTACTTCGCCAATAATCACGCCCCAGGCCAGAAACGCCGGCAGGTTATGGCTGACTAGCTGGGCTTCAATAAAGCCCACACCGTTCATCAGTTTATCGATGCCGTGAAACAGCAGCAGGCCGCCCAAAGTGAGGCGGATAATCAGTTTTCCAAGATCGGTATTGGCAAGCATGGTTTGGGCCCCGGGGCAGGTAAAAGACAGCGCACAGCTTAACGGCTTCGGCGTCAGGCGCAAGGCAATGAATGCGATATACCAAATGCTGAATGTAGAAGAGGCTAGCGCCGGCGGCGATTGCCCAGAGTAAAGCGGATGTGGTTACGCACCAGTAGATTGTCCCAATAATGGCGCATTGAGTCCCAAGCCGCGTTGTTGGCCTGTGCCACGAACGGGTCCAGATCAAGATCGTAGTAGTCCGGGCTGCCGGCAATCTGCCGCACGGTTATCGCTACCGCATCGTCCAGCTCATTGGCGAAGGGCTCGCCAATGAGCTCGTGTACCAGCAGGTTGGCCCGTATGGCCTCCAGATCCACCAGTTGGCTGCTGCGGAAGCTGTGGTTATTTTCGTACATATCTTCCATCAGGCGGTGGCACAGATAGGCGCTGATTAGCAGCCCGTCAAGGCCGATATAGTGGCTAAGAAGCACAGACGGGTTGGTAAAAAAACGGGTGGCGGCGTCTAGAAAGGGCGTGAATAGACCTTCGTGGCCGGCGTCGCGGGCGCAGGTGTCAACCGCGTTAATCAGCCGCGGAGCCGTTTCGATGTATTCCACCGAAAACTGAAACAGGCAGCTAGCCGGCGCTCGATTGTTAAAGCTGATGCACGTTGGCAGCGCCTTGGCACGCAGCTGCAGGTGGCGCAAAAAAGCGCCTGAGCGGGCTTCCCTGCACCTTGCAGTGTCAATGATGTCCAGGACTGCTTTCGGAGTCATGTGCACGGTTGCCGGTGTCGATACGTAAAAGGATCGCAAGGCGCCTCCCGTTCATGTCACGGGTATATGGATTGTGCAGGCAAATGGCCTGGTTAGGCGCAGGGTGAAGCCTGTGATGTAAATAAAGTGTAGACGACTATTTCAGCCTTGCCGGCTAGGGCGTCAACAATTTAATCTGGTTGCGGGAAGCTGTTATCGGCTTTCCTTATTGCGAAACCAGCGCCCCTGACGATTAAAATGCAGGTATACCAATCCCATACTCAGCGCTCGCGCCAGCATCAGGCTGATCATCGCGAACCACAAACCGTGATTTCCCCAGTCGGTGGTTAGCCACCACACCGGCAAATACACGCCCAGGGCGGCAAATAGCATGGTGTTCTGCATGGCTCGGGTTTGGGTGGCGCCAATGAAAACGCCGTCAAATAGAAACCCCCACACCGCGGTGAAAGGCAGCAGCCACACCCAGGGCAGATACTGCCAGGCGTTGATTTGCACGGCTTCGATGTTGGTTAATAATCCGATCAGCGTCTGGCCGCCCAGTACAAAAAGCGCTGTCAGCAGCAAGGCGCCCCAAACCGACCAGCGCAGGGCAGTGTCGAATACCCGCTTGAACTGGCGCCGGTCGCCACGGCCGACGGCCTCGCCGATCAGAGCTTCAGCGGCGTTGGCAAAGCCATCCAGAGCGTTGGAAATAACCAGCAGAAAAGTAAACAGTACCGCGTTGGCGGCCAGAATAGCGTCGCCCTGGCGCGCGCCTTGAGCGGTAAAAAAGGCAAACGCCAACAGCAAGGCGATGGTGCGCACCATAATAAAACGGTTTACCTGAAGTATGCGCAGGTAGTCTGCAAGGGTGCCGATCAGCGCGCGGGTCATGCGCTGGCCTTCGGGCATGCGCCGTAACACGATCGCCAAACCAATCAGCGCCGCACCGTATTCTGCAATCACCGTAGCCATGGCCACCCCGCGGCTGTTCCAGCCGAACCCGGTCACAAACAGCACGTCTAGCACCAGATTCACGCCGTTGGCCACCACCAGCATGATCATTGGGCCGCGGGAATACTGGGTGCCAATCAGCCAACCCACCAGGGTGTACTGGCACAGCACCGCCGGCGCGCTCCAGATGCGGATGGCGGCGTATTCGGAGGCCAATTCCAACACGCCTGCGCTGGGGTTCATCAGCGCCAGACCGGCGTGTATCAATGGCTGTTGAAAAGTAATCAATACTAAACCGATGACCACTGCCAACAACAGCGATCGCACCAACAGTGCCACCTGCTCATGCTCGTCACGCTTGCCCCAGGCCTGAGCCGCCAAACCGGTGGTGCCCATGCGCATAAAGCCAAAAGTCCAGTACAAAATGCTGAACAGGTTAGCGCCCACAGCCACAGCGCCGAGGTATTGCGGATCTGGCAGGTGCCCCAGCACGGCGGTGTCTACCAGGCCAAGCATCGGTACAGTCAGGTTGGTGAGCATCAACGGCCACGCCAACGCCCACAAGCGGTGGTCCAGACGGGTCAAACGGTGCAAAGGCTTCATAAACGGCTATCCAGAACAGTCACGGCGGTAAAGCGTTGGGATCATAACATTGTTGAATTCCAGCTGTTTGTTAGCCTTTTCATTATCTTTTTGGCTATACTAACGCTCAAGATATTCGATAGCAGTCTGTCACCCGACAATAATAATTCATGTGGAGACGCAATATGCGTGTGCGCGCAAAGCGGGCTTTGGCCCTATGCGGCTTGGCTCTGTTCCCGGTGATGTCCATGGCGGACTGGACCATGAACATGAGCCCCGGTGTTACCCAGACCAGCAACGACATTTACGGCTTGCACATGACCATTCTGTGGATATGTGTGGTCATCGGTGTTGTGGTGTTCGGCGTCATGTTCTGGTCGATCTTCGCCCATCGTAAGTCTCGCGGTCACAAACCCGCGAACTTCCACGAGAACACCACGGTGGAAGTGCTTTGGACCATCATTCCTCTGGTTATTCTTGTGGCTATGGCGATTCCGGCCACCGTTACGCTGATTGATATGTATGACACCACCGAAGCCGATGTGGATATCAAGATCACCGGCTATCAGTGGAAATGGAAATACGATTACCTGGACGACGAGTTCGGTTACTTCTCCAGTTTGAGCACCCCCCGCGACCAGATTAATAACCGCCAGACCAAAGGTGAAAATTACCTGCTGGAAGTCGATAACCCGCTGGTGGTGCCGGTGGGCCAGAAAGTGCGGTTATTGATGACCGCAAATGATGTGATTCACTCCTGGTGGGTGCCGGAGTTCGGGCTGAAGAAAGACGCCATTCCCGGTTTTATCAACGAAGCCTGGATTCGGGTGGACACGCCGGGCACTTACCGCGGCCAGTGCACCGAGCTGTGCGGCAAAGACCATGGCTTTATGCCCATTGTGGTGGAAGCGGTGCCGCAGGCCGAATACCAGACCTGGATTGGTGAGCAGCGCGCTGCGGCCGAGAAAGAAAAAGAACTGACCCAGAAAGAATGGACCATGGCCGAACTGATGGAGCGCGGTGAGAAAAGTTATCAAAGCACTTGTGCCGCCTGCCACCAGGCCGATGGCAGCGGCTTGCCGCCGTCGTTTCCGGCGCTGCGTGGCAGTGCTATCGCCGTCGGCGACATAGCTGGCCATATCGATATTGTGGTCAACGGCAAGCGCGGTACCGCCATGCAAGCCTTTGGCGAGCAGCTCAACGAAGCCGATATTGCGGCGATCATCACCTACGAGCGTAACGCCTGGGGTAACAACGTGGGCGACATGGTGACGCCCAAGGAAATTTTTGATTACAAAATTCAGCAACAACAGTGACCCGTTGGCGGCGCCACGCTGCCAACCCGGGCCCCTACAAGAATAACACGGCGGTTACGGGAGATATTATGAGTACGGTTGCAGACGCTCACACCTCAGAGCATTCTTTAGAGCAGAACCACGATCATCACGGCCCAGCCAAGGGTTGGACTCGTTGGCTGTTCACGACCAACCACAAAGATATCGGGACCATGTACCTGATATTCAGTTTTACTATGTTCCTGTTGGGCGGCACCATGGCCATGGTTATCCGCGCCGAGCTGTTTCAGCCCGGGCTACAAATTGTGCAGCCGGAATTTTTCAACCAGCTGACCACCATGCACGGGCTTATTATGGTGTTTGGTGCGGTGATGCCGGCCTTTGTGGGCCTGGCTAACTGGATGCTACCGCTGATGATCGGCGCACCGGATATGGCGCTGCCGCGGATGAACAACTGGAGCTTTTGGTTGCTGCCCTGCTCCTTCCTGATTCTGGTATCCACTCTGTTTATGGACGGCGGCGGCCCCAACTTCGGCTGGACCTTCTACGCGCCGCTGTCGACCACCTACGGCCCGCCTAGCACCACGTACTTTATCTTTGCCCTGCACATTGCCGGTGCGTCGTCGATTATGGGCGCCATGAACGTGATTGCCACCATTTTGAACATGCGTGCGCCGGGCATGACGCTGATGAAAATGCCCCTGTTTGTGTGGACTTGGCTGATTACCGCGTTTCTTTTACTGGCGGTTATGCCGGTTTTGGCAGGTGTGCTGACCATGATGCTGATGGACATCAACTTCGGTACCAGCTTCTTTGACGCCTCCGGTGGCGGCGATCCGGTGCTGTTCCAGCATATATTCTGGTTCTTCGGGCACCCCGAGGTGTACATCATGATTTTGCCGGCGTTCGGCGCTATTTCTCACATAGTTCCGGCGTTTTCCCGTAAACCGCTGTTTGGCCATGCCTCTATGGTGTACGCGACGTGCGCCATTGCGCTGCTGTCGTTCCTGGTATGGGCCCACCACATGTTTACGGTGGGTATTCCCGTCGCCGGCCAGCTGTTCTTTATGTATGCCACTTTGCTGATTGCGGTACCCACCGGGGTTAAGGTGTTTAACTGGGTGGCGACCATGTTCCGTGGTTCGATGACCTTCGAGGCCCCGATGCTGTTCGCCATCGCGTTCATCATTTTGTTCACTGTGGGTGGGTTTTCCGGGCTGATGCTGGCCATTGCTCCGGCCGATTTCCAATACCACGACACCTACTTTGTGGTGGCGCATTTCCACTACGTGCTGGTGCCCGGCGCAATCTTTGGCATCTTTGCTTCTGCGTACTTCTGGCTGCCCAAGTGGACCGGCTACATGTATGACGAAACCCTGGCCAAGACCCATTTCTGGTTGTCGTTCGTGGGTATGAACCTGGCGTTTTTCCCCATGCACTTTTTGGGGCTGGCGGGTATGCCGCGGCGAATTCCGGATTACGCCCTGCAATTTGCCGATTTCAACATGGTGTCAAGCATAGGCGCATTCCTGTTCGGGGCTACCCAGCTTCTGTTCCTGTTTATTGTCGTGAAATGCGCCCGCGGCGGCGGTGAGCCAGCGGCGGCCAATCCCTGGGACGGCGCGGAGGGCCTGGAATGGACCGTGCCTTCACCTGCGCCCTACCACACCTTCTCCACACCACCGGAGGTGCGTTAATCATGTCGGAATACCAGAAGTATTACGTACCGGATCAAAGCAAATGGCCGATTATTGCTACGTTTGGGCTGGGTACGACGCTGTTCGGCGCAGCCACTATTATGGTCGACGGCGGTCAGGGTGCCAGTACCAGCAGTGGCTGGATGATCTTTACTGTGGGCTTGTTATTGATGGCTTATATGATTTTCGGCTGGTTTGGCAGCGTGGTGCGTGAAAGCCGTGCTGGCCTTCACAGCCCACAAATGGACCGGTCTTTTCGCTGGGGCATGAGCTGGTTTATTTTTTCTGAAATCATGTTTTTTGCGGCGTTTTTTGGCGCGCTGTTTTACGCCCGTGTGTTTGCCGTTCCCTGGTTGGGGGGCGAGGGCGATCGCGGTAGCTCGAATATGTTGTGGGAAGGGTTTCAGGCAACCTGGCCGCTGATTAACACGCCTGACCCCAGCTTGTACCCAGCGCCCAAGGGCGTCATAGGGCCCTGGGGCCTGCCGCTGATAAACACCATTTTGCTGGTGAGCTCGTCATTCACCATTACCGTTGCTCATCATGCGCTAAAGGCCGATAAACGTAAAAAACTGAAACTGTGGCTGGGCGCCACTATTATTCTGGCGCTGGTATTTGTGGGTTTGCAGGCCGAAGAATACATGCACGCCTATCAGGAGCTGAACCTGACCCTACAGTCCGGGATTTATGGCAGCACCTTCTTTATGTTGACCGGATTCCACGGTGCTCACGTGATTTTGGGCACCATCATGCTGACTGTGATGCTAATTCGCATTAGCAAAGGTCATTTCAGCGCTGACAATCACTTCGGGTTCGAGGCGGCGGCCTGGTACTGGCACTTTGTCGACGTAGTTTGGCTGATGCTGTTTGTGTTTGTGTACGTGATCTGACATCGCTCATCTGCTTTGTCAGAGCTGAAGTTAGGGTGTAGGATTCAGCGTTAAGCCGCCTTGCCAGAGCGACAACAGAATGACCAACAGCAACAGCACGCTCAGGGCAACGCGCAGCGCGAGGGAATTGATAACGCGATTGGTTTTTCCACCGTCGCGTATCAGAAAAAACAGGCCGCTGAACAGGCTGACGATCACCGCCAGTAGCAGGGCAACAATGAGTATTTTTAACATGTACAGGTCCGTTTGGTTAGTCGGTCTGTTCACTATAGCAAAGCATGGGTAATTCGCAGGGCTCACGACGTTACTGGCACTGGGATTGGCGTCTTATGCTGTTTAGCGGGCTATTTTTACCGCTGTTGCTGGGTTTGGGGATATGGCAATTGCAGCGTGCCGAGTTCAAACAGCAACAGCAGGGCCAGTGGCAACAGCAGACGTCCGAACTGGCTTGGCCGCAGCTGGTAGAGCAGGGCCTGGATGCGGGACGACCTGTGAAGCTTGACGGATCATACGGCGACACCACCTGGCTGCTGGACAATCGCACCCGCGATGGCATGGCCGGATACGAGGTGTTAACGGTGTTTTATCCACTCCAGGGGCCGGCGCTGGTGGTTAATCGCGGCTGGGTAATTGCACCGCGTACCCGTCAGCAGTTGCCGGAAACCTTAGTGACACAAGAACGGGTAGAAATTTCCGGACGCCTGGCAGACTTTCCCCAACCACCGGTGCTGGCGGCCGTTCAGGCAGGCAGTGGTTGGCCAAGGCGGGTGCAAAGCCTGCCTCCGGAGGTGGCGCAAGATGTGGTGCCGGAATTGCCCGGGTTGATTTTGCGCCTGGCTGACCAGAACCAGCCGGGCGCATTGCGGGCTGACTGGGCGCCAGACCGAATGGCCGCCGCAACCCATTACGGTTACGCCACCCAGTGGTTTGCGTTGGCGCTAATGCTGACTGTATTGACGGTGGTGGCCAGTTACCGTAAAGCTGCAGATTAGCGATACAGCAATCCTGTAGTAATTTTATTCGCAGTTCTACTTAATAGTCGTCCTACAACAGCCGTGACTCGTTCAGGAGCCAATAATGACAACAACGGTGGCCCAGCAGAATTCCCAGACAGCTTCGCCCAAGCCCATGAGCCCGCAGCAGATACGCAAAGGGCGGCGCATGGCTCTGCTGCTCATGGCGGTGGTTTTTGGCCCGATTATTCTGGCCAGTGCGATGTTCTATGGCGGCTGGCTCAATCCGACTGAGCACACCAACAACGGTGCTCTGGTGACGCCCCTTGTTCCGCTCAGCAATTTGCAGTTGCAAACCGCGCAGGGCACGCCGCTGGCAGCCCGTTTCGGTCCCACGCAAACCAGCGCCACGTGGTTGCTGCTGGTGGTGGCGGACAACTGCACAGAGGTTTGCCAACAACTGCTGTACACCACACGCCAAACCAGCATTGCGCTCGGCAAATACGCCACACGGGTCAGCCGTGGTGCGGCCCTGACAAGCCTGCCACCGGCTCTGGCCCAGCGCTGGCCGGCAGACTTTGAGCGTATGGAGCGTTTTACGCCGTTGCCGGCCCAAACTCCCGTATGGCCCCCGGGCGTGGAGCCATCCCAGGCGCCACAACTGCTGCTGGTAGACCCCTTAGGCAACATTATGATGCGCTACCCGGCAAGTGTGCCGGGGGGTGATGTGTTGGATGACCTGAAACATCTGCTGAAAATTTCGCGAATCGGCTAAGGCGGGTGATGATGACAAAAAATTACGCCGACAATGCCGAATCCATAACGGTACCTCGTCTGATGTTGCGCTTGGCCGTGCTGGCCGTTGGGCTGGGCGTGGTGGTGATCATGCTCGGCGCCTGGACCCGGCTGGTACACGCCGGCCTGGGCTGCCCGGACTGGCCGGGTTGCTACGGTTTTTTGACGGTGCCGCAAAGCGAAACCAGCATTGCCATCGCCAATGCGCGCTTTCCGGAAACTCCGGTGGATGTTGCCAAAGGCTGGCCCGAGATGATTCACCGCTATGCTGCGGGCTTGCTGGGCCTTCTGGTGTTCGGGCTGGCGGCTTACGCTGTGCGCCAGCGCAAACTGAACGTCCCGGTAAAACTGCCCCTGTTTATAGCCGGTTTTATTGTGCTGCAAGGCGCGTTTGGCATGTGGACTGTTACTCTGAAATTGTGGCCGCAGGTGGTGGCTCTGCATTTGCTAGGAGGCTTTACAACCCTGAGTTTGCTGGCGCTGCTGGTATTAAGGCTACGCAGCCGTGTTCGGGTCGGGTCGGGGCAAACAGCCGTTTTGAAGTCTGCCCGCCCGGGCGCTCGCCTTCGCCCCTGGCTTTATGGCGGGTTGCTGCTGGTAATCATGCAGATTGCGTTGGGCGCCTGGACAGCCGCCAACTATGCTGCCGTGGCCTGTACCGACTTACCCACCTGTGGTGGCCAGTGGTGGCCGCAAGACATGGACTTTGCCCACGGCTTTGACATAACCCAGCACGTTGGGCCCAATTATCTGGGAGGCAAGCTTAACGCTGATGGACGGGTGGCTATTCATGTCAGCCATCGCCTGGGCGCCGCTGTTGTGCTGGTTTATTTCAGCGTGCTACTGGCGCTGCTGTGGGCCCGGCGCCGGCGCAATGGCCTAGGCCAGTCAGTGGCTGTGGTAGCGATTGTTCTGCTGGCACAGATTGCGCTGGGCCTGGCTAATGTGATTCTCTACATTCCGCTGGCGGTCGCCGTGGCCCATAACGCCACCGGTGCGCTGTTGTTGCTGAGCGTGATTCAGCTGATCTGGCATCAACGTCAGTTGTCCCAGGGCTTGCCGGTACAGCTTTCGGGCGCTAAAAACAATTCGATGAATTCAGGAAAGCATCAGGAGATAACGGCATGAGTGAGCAAGCGAACGTCTTGCCGGTACCGGCCAACGCTATTGGCAACCCCGTCGACAATTCTTTAGGCAACTCTGTCGGCAATTCGGCCGGTAACCGTACCGTTGCGCACTGGCGTGACTATCTGGAGCTGACCAAGCCCAAAGTTGTCGCGATGATGATTCTCACGTCGGTCATTGGCATGCTGCTGGCGGTTTCCGGTCTGCCGTCTTTGCAGGTTCTGGTGTTTGGCAACGCTGGCATTGCGTTACTGGCCGGAGCGGCCGCGGTGATTAACCACGTGGTGGACCAGAAAGTGGACGTTGTTATGGCGCGTACTCACAAGCGTCCGGTAGCCACAGGGCGGATTTCTGCTGCTGAAGGACTGTTATTCGCAGGCGTATTGGCGCTGAGCGGTATGGCGATATTGATGTTGTTGGTGAACAGTCTGACAGCCTGGCTGACATTAGCGTCGCTGGTGGGTTATGCCGGCGTGTATACGCTGTTTCTGAAACGGGCCACGCCGCAGAATATTGTGATTGGCGGGCTAGCCGGCGCCATGCCGCCGCTGCTGGGTTGGACCGCGGTAACCGGGCAGGTAGACGGCCACGCGCTGCTGCTGGTGCTGATTATTTTCGCCTGGACGCCACCACATTTCTGGGCATTAGCGATTCATCGTAAGGAAGAGTACGCCAAGGCCCGCATCCCCATGCTGCCGGTGACCCACGGTAATTACTACACGGAACTGCATATCCTGCTGTACACTCTTATTTTGCTTGCGGTTAGCCTGCTACCGTTTGTGACTGGAATGTCCGGCATGATTTATCTGGTCGGCGCTCTTGTGCTTGGCTCGCGTTTTTTGCAATATGCGATACGCTTGCTGCGCGATGACGATCGGCGCGTAGCGCTGGACACCTTCAAATATTCCATCACCTATCTGATGGCGCTGTTTGTCGTGCTACTGGTTGATCACTATGCCTTTATTTGACGCCTGACATGGAGCCCCGATGACCCGCCAGATTCGCACAACGGTAATCCTGCTGGTATTGGCGGTGGTGGCTGTATTCGGCTTTTCGATAGCGCGGTATTGGCTGGCGGAGCCAGCACCGGTCGAACCGCCACCGGACTTGGCCAGCGCCAATATCTATGTGTACGAGCCGCCGCGGCCGGTGATTGAATTTGAACTCACCGATGAAAACGGCCAGACCGTTACCCGTGAAAATCTCCGCGGCCATTGGACCTTTGCTTTTGTAGGCTATACCAACTGCCCGGATATCTGCCCAGTAGCCATGGCGGCCCTGCGCCAGACCAACAAGTTGCTGCCTGCAACCTTGCCCCAGCCCCGTTATCTGCTGATCAGCGCCGACCCAGAACACGACACACCTGAAGTTTTAAAAAATTATACGGGCTTCTTCGGTGAAAATTTCCACGGTTACAGTGGTGATATAGACATAACCCGCGCCCTGGCGACCAGTTTGGGAGCGGTGTTTGTGCAGCGTGAAACGGAGGGTGGTTTACTGGTGGATCACAGCGGCCATTTTGCACTGATCGGCCCCTCGGCCGAAGTGGTGGCGCTGATACAGCCGCCCCATAAACCGCAGCAACTAGCCGATGGCTTCGAGCAGATTTACCGCTGGGCAGATCGCCAGCGTCAGACAAACAGCTCCGCTTATTAATTCAGTCCTGCTTCAACGTTTTTTATAATCACAAGTAACTCACATGGCTCAGAAAACGGCGTTTTCCGCGCTTCACTCGTCGCCTGTCACTTCTCGCGAACTTTTTACCGCACTGGCCGCCGGTGCGGTGCTTCTTCTTGTGGTGCACGCCCTTGGGCGTTTTATGTACACCCCACTTTTGCCTTATTTGGTGAATGACGGCCTGTTTTCCGCCGCAGATGGTGCGGCCGTGGCCACCTGGAATTATATGGGCTATCTGATGGGTGCAGTGCTGGCCATCCGCTGGCATCGCATTGTTCATATTCGCCGTATTTTGCCGCTAGCCGTGGCGGTGCACATTGCCACCACTGTGCTGGTGGCGGTTGAAACCGATCTGACGGCTATTTCCACGACCCGCTGGCTTAACGGCGTGGCCAATGGCGTGGTGTTTGTGCAGGCACCAGCGCTTATTCTGGAGTGGCTGGTGTTGCGTAACCGCGCCAGCCTGAGCGGGCTGGTGTATTTCGGAGTGGGTTTTGGCCTGCTGCTGTCCGCAGGTGTGGTCAGCGGCACGGCGGACTGGCTGGAAGGCCCGGAACGCTGGTGGCCGGCGGCTGTTATCTCTGTTCCGCTGGCGTCTTGGGGCACCTGGAAGCTGATGCAGTTAGATGTGCCGATACATCCACCGGTGGCTATTAACAATTGCGGTGAAGCTCCCAGCACCCGGCTGTTCGACCGTGCCAGTACGCCACTGTTTCTGGCTTACGCCGGCGCCGGCCTGGGTTATATCCTGCCGATGACCTTTCTGCCTCTGCTGGCCAACGTAGAGCTGAAACCTGGGCATTGGTTGCAGGACGGCAGCTGGTTGCTGGTGGCGCTGTGCACCATTCCGGCACCGTGGATATGGAATCGCCTGGGGGCGATTATCGGCGATATTCTGGCGCTGAAAATTAACTTCGCCATTCAGTTAGCGGGTGTTCTCGCTGCGGTAGTGATTCCGGGTGCACTGGGGCTGATTCTATGTGCCATCCTGGTGGGCGTTACTTTCCTGGGCACGGTATTGCTGACCCAGCGCATTGGACGAGCACTGCATCCGCACCAGGGGCCACGCCTGTCTGCGGCGATGGTGGCGTTGTATGGATTTACCCAAATGGTCGGCCCCTGGTTGACGAAACAGTGGCTGGATGCCGGTGGAACTCTAGCGTCAGCGTTCGGTATAGGGGTAGGGGCGCTGTTGTTCGGATGGGTGTTTGTGTTCTTCGTACCGCGGCCGGATGTTTGGCATTCTCGTTCTGTTTAGTTTTTGAGTTTTTAGCTGGTAGAACGTAGCCTTTTGGTTTGGGTGGATTGATCGCGGCGGCGGGGAATGTTTTTTCTTGGAAATGGAACTCGCTGCGCTCAGACACCCATTTCCGGCGAAAAAAATTCCCCACCACCCCGCTCTGTGTAACAAAGTCGATATCGCTAGGGAAGATCAAAGCGGCTTTTGGTTTATAGCTCATCGTGATGGTTAGCGGTTGGTGATCAGGCTTACTGATTCAGGCAATTCTTTACCGGGTTAACCGAAGTCTCGCCGTGCTAAGCTTTCGACTTATCTCCGGGTTTCGCAGGGTGTGGGGGTGAATTTGAATTTTTGGCGGGACAAAGGTGTCTGAGCGCAGCGAGTTCTTTTCCGGCCAAAAATTCAAATTTGCTCCCGCGCCAACTCCCAGCCCAGCAGACTAAACTCAAACCAAGAAGCCAAAGCAACGTGCTCCCAATAGAACACATCCTCCCCCAACTCAAACAAACCCTGGAAACCAACACCACCGCCTTGCTGCAGGCGCCGCCGGGCGCTGGCAAAACCACCCGTGTGCCGCTGGCGTTGCTGGATGCACCCTGGCGTCAGGGACGGCGGATTTTGATGTTGGAGCCGCGGCGACTGGCGGCTCGTTCGGCGGCGCGGTATATGGCCGGGCAGATGGGCGAGCAAGCGGGACAGACGGTGGGTTACCGTACGCGCCTGGATACCCGGGTGTCGGCGGCTACCGTGATTGAAGTGGTGACCGAGGGCATTCTTACCCGTTTGATTCAGAACGATCCGCTGCTGGAAGACTACGCCGCGGTGCTGTTTGATGAGTTTCACGAGCGTTCGTTGCAGGCGGATCTGGGGCTAGCTCTGGTGCGGGAATCGCAGCAGGTGCTGCGGGAGGATTTGCGGGTGTTGGTGATGTCAGCCACGCTGGATACGGCGCCCATTGCCCGATTGCTGGGCGACGTGCCGGTTCTTAGCAGCGAGGGCCGGGCGTTTCCGGTGGAGGTTTTGTATCGGCCTGCTGCGTCTGCGCAACGTCAGCCGCGAGTGGTGGACCAGGTAACGGCGGTGGTGCTTGAGGCCTTGGCTCAGCAGCCGGGTTCGGTGCTGGTGTTTTTGCCTGGAGCTGGTGAAATCCGGAGGGTGGCGCAAGCACTGGCGGGGCAAGTTGCGTCGGATGTGGGGATTGCGCCATTGTTTGGCAATTTGCAGGCAGCGGAGCAGGATCGTGCGATTGCTCCGGCAGCTGATGGCACCCGCAAGGTGGTGCTGGCAACGGCGATTGCCGAAACCAGTTTGACCATTGAAGGCGTGCGGGTGGTGGTGGATAGCGGCCAGCAGCGGCGGGCGGTGTTTGACCCCGGAAGTGGCATGACGCGGCTGGTGACGGGCCGGGTATCGAAAGCGTCGGCAGAGCAGCGCAAAGGCCGCGCCGGGCGAACCCAGCCCGGGGTGTGCTATCGCCTGTGGAGCGAGTCTGAGCAGTATGGTCTGGCAGACTTTACCCCACCGGAGATTCGCGAAGCGGACCTGGCGCCGCTGGTTTTAGAGCTGGCCCAGTGGGGCGCGCGGTCGCCCGATCAGCTGCAGTGGGTTGAGCCGCCGCCGGCGGCGCATTGGCAGCAGGCGGTGGAATTGCTGCAATTGCTGGATATGCTGGGCGAAGACTGTGCCATTACTGGCCACGGTAAGGCGGCGCGGGCACTGGGCGTTCACCCGCGGTTGGCGCACATGGTATTGCTGGGCCGTTCATTGGGGCTAGGTTCCTTGGCGTCAGAATTAGCGGCACTGCTGGAAGATCGGGACCTGCTGGGGCCGGGTGCTGGGGCCGATATGCACGAGCGCGTGCGGGTACTGCGTGGCGAGCGTGGCCACGCACGGGTAGACCCGGCGCGAATTCAGGCGGTGCGAAAGCAGGCCAGGCGCCTGGAACCAGCAACGTCATCGGCCAACCATGGCTCTTCGCCGGCGCCCACTGCGACAGAGGTGGGGCGTTTGTTGGCGCTGGCCTATCCGGACCGTATAGCCCGCCGCCGGCCCGGTGATGCGCCCCGTTACCAGCTTAGTAATGGAAAGGGTGCGCTGCTGCGCGACGACGATGCTCTGGCTCGTTACGACTGGCTGGTGGCGGCGGATCTGGACGGTAAGTCCCGCGAAGCGCAAATTTACCTGGCGGCACCGGTGGATTTGGCGATTCTGGAAAGTGACCTTGCCGCGCACATTCAGCAACGGGACGAAGCCGAGTGGAATGATCGGCGCGGCACCGTGGTTGCGCGCCAGGTGCGCCGCTTGGGTGCCTTGCTGCTGGCCGAAAAACCGCTGGCGAAACCGCCTGCAGAACTGATGCAGCAGGGCTTGCTGGCCGCGGTGCGACGCAAAGGTTTGGGTAGCCTGCCGTGGACCGCCGGCGCCAGGCAGTGGCAGGCGCGGGTCGGGCTGCTGGCGCGGCATTTCCCGGAAGACTGGCCGGATGTCAGTGACACCGCGCTGATGAATTCGCTAGAGGATTGGCTGGCGCCCTACCTGATGGGCCTGAGCCGTTGGGCCGAACTGCAAAAGCTGAATGTGCACGGCGCGTTGAACGGCTTGCTGGATTACGCCCAGCAGCAACGCCTGAACGAGTTGGCGCCGACTGCGCTGACGATTCCAACCGGTAGTTTGGTGACGCTTGATTACACCGCGGAAAACGGCCCGGTGTTGGCGGCCAAGCTGCAGGCGCTGTTTGGCTGGACGCGAACGCCCACCGTCGCCGGTGGTCAGGTGCCGGTGTTAATACACCTATTGTCGCCTGCCCAGCGGCCGCTGGCGGTCACGGCGGATCTGGCCAGCTTCTGGGCCAACGTGTATCCACAGGTGCGCAAAGACACTCGTGGGCGCTACCCTAAACATCCGTGGCCGGAAGATCCGCTGACCGCCGTGGCTCAGCAGGGCGTGAAGCGTAAATCCTAGTGTCCTGCCTGGTGAGCGCTGAAACCACTTATTTTACAATTTTGCGGCCGGTTTCCAGATATTGTTTTCCTGCTGAGCGCACGGTGTTTGGGTCTGAATGCTCGGAGGCCTTGTGTACACGCTCCAAGGTTTCAGCCAATTGTTCCAGTTCGTCGTCCATTTTTTTCAGCGCGTTTTCCAGAGTGTATGTCAGCTGGTGCACATCGTTCATGGTTTCTGGCGTTAACTCACCAGCCAGAATCGTTTCCAGTTTGGTGTTGTACTCGGAAAAGTGATACACCGCCTGATCCAGGGTGTTGGCGGGTTCGCCTTTGTAGTGGTTGGCGTCTTCGGCCATAGCGGGGTTAGCGATCACCAGGGACGTAACGGCGGTAAGGACAAGATGACGAAGCTTTTTCATAAAATGTTCCCAGTTGTTTAACGGAATACGAATTATTATCGATGTGTTTTATGAATGCATTGACAGACGTCAAATTACTGATATCGATAGTGCTTGCCAGCGGACAAAAAACGCCTAGAATTCGCGCACTTCAACCTGTGTGAAACCCTCATGCACTGTGTCTCATTTGATATTTTCCGCACTCTTGGTTTTCCCGATACCACCGTACTCAAGCCGGATCAGCTTTTGCGTCACAAGGAATTGCTGCGCGATGCTGACTGGGTGCTGTTTCCGGAGTATTGGCAGCTAAACACTCTGGTACATGGTCTGAAATGCCGAGTGTTTCCCAGTGTTGCCAGTTACCGCATTGGCCACGACAAAGTGGAAATGACCCGGGCGTTTCAGGCTATCGCGCCTGAGCACACGCCCTGGACGCTGATTACCGCCAATGGCCCCCAGGAACGCGAACAGATATGGCAGGATATGGCCCTGCCCTTTGTGGCCAAGCTGCCAAAAGCGAGCATGGGCGAAGGTGTGTGGCTGATTGAAAACCGTGAAGATTGGCAGCGCTATTGCGATCGTACCGACGTGCTCTATGCCCAGGAATATCTGCCCCTGGAGCGGGATGCGCGGGTGGTGATAGTGGGCGACAAAGTCGTTACCGCCTATTGGCGCACCCAAGCCGATCAGGGCTTTTACAACAACGTGGCCCAGGGCGGGCGAATCGATTACAGCCCGGTGCCGGCGGTGGTGACTGATCTGGTCCTGCGATTGGCGCGGGAGCTGGAGGTAGATCACGCCGGTTTTGATATTGCGCTGGTGGAAGGCTATCCCTTTGTACTGGAATTCAACCGCCTGTTTGGCAATCAGGGTTTGGGTCAGGGCACTGATTTGCAGGACGCAATATTGGCGTACCTGCGCCAGTCCAACGAACCCCGTAACCCGGAAGAGCCGATGATGCCTGATCCGGTATGGCCAGTGGCGGTTTAAATCTTACTGGGGTCCTGCTGGCCGGCGCTTGCAGTGGCTGGTATTTTGACTATCCTGCAAAACAATGCGATTTGCACCAGGCCTGTTTTATGTGTAGATATGCTGATATGCGGACTTGAAAAAAAGCCCGATGATCGCGCTAATCAACGGGCTCTGCCGCCAAGGCGCAGAGCCTTTTTTCTGCTGAATACCCTGTGGAGGGAAACACCACCCATGACCGAGTTATCCAACGCCCGTATTACCGACTACTACACCGAAAGCACGTTCAACCGTATTCGGCAGTTCGCCGAAGGTAAACAAACACCGTTTGTAGTGATTGATACCGCCACTATCGATTCTCACTATAACGAATTGGTTGAGGGTTTCCCTTACGCACAGGTGTATTACGCGGTAAAAGCCAATCCGGCCCCGCAGGTTCTGACTCTGCTGCGAGATAAGGGTGCCAATTTTGACATCGCTTCGGTGTACGAGCTGGAACAGGTAATGGCGCTGGGTGTGACTGCTGAACGCATCAGTTTTGGTAATACCATCAAAAAAGCCAAAGACGTTCGCACATTCTATGAAAAAGGCGTGCGCATGTTTGCTACCGATTCGGAAGCGGATCTGCGCAATATTGCCGAGGTTGCACCGGGCTCAAAAATCTACGTGCGGATTTTGACGGAAGGCACGTTAACCGCCGACTGGCCGTTGTCACGTAAATTTGGCTGCCAGCAAGATATGGCCATGGACCTGCTGATTCTGGCCCGTGACCTGGGTTTGGTGCCCTACGGTGTGTCGTTCCACGTGGGCTCGCAGCAGCGTGAAATTGGCGCCTGGGATGCAGCGCTGGGCACAGTAAAGGTGATTTTTGAGCGTCTCAAGGAAGAAGACGGTATTGAACTGAAAATGATCAATATGGGGGGTGGTTTCCCAGCCAATTACATCACCCGCGCCAATGAAGTGAAGGTGTACGCAGAGGAAATTGGTCGTTTTCTGCGCGAAGACTTTGGCGACGAATTGCCGGAGATTATTATTGAGCCGGGCCGTTCGCTGATTTCCAACGCCGGTGTACTGGTGAGCGAGGTGGTGCTGATTTCCCGTAAATCCAGCACTGCCCTGCACCGCTGGGTGTATACAGACGTGGGCAAGTTTTCCGGGCTGATTGAAACTCTGGACGAAGCTATCAAGTTTCCGATCTGGACTGAAAAAGACGGTGAAGGTGAAGATTGCGTGATTGCCGGGCCAACTTGCGACAGTGCCGACATCATGTATGAAGACCACAAGTATCCGCTGCCGCTGAGTCTGGCGATTGGTGACCGCATGTACTGGTTCTCGACCGGCGCTTACACCACTACCTACAGCGCGGTGGGGTTCAACGGCTTTCCGCCGCTGAAAGATTACTACATTTAATGACGGTTGATTTGGTCGGGTCAGATCAGCGGCCCGGCTGACAGATTTCAGACGACAACGTTGCAGTACAAAAACGGGGCCAGATGGGCTCCGTTTTTTATGAGCTGCGTTCCAGCTTCAGGTTGAACGCGATGGGCAATACCAGCACGCCGTAAGCGATCATTACCCAGAAAGCGTGACGGATGTCGCCGCTGGCGTCTGACACCAAACCGCCGATCATCGGCACAACGAAGGCCACGGTATAACCCACCAGAAAGTTACCCGCCGACAGGCGCCCAGTTTCGGCCGAGGACACCAACAGCGGCGGCACGGCCACCATCAAGATCAGCAGAAGTCCGGCGGTGAAGCTCATAAAGGTAGCGCTGAGAATGCCGAGCCAGCCGGGCATCAGCACAGCGCCGACGGCTCCCAGCAGGCTTAGAATCAGCACGATAATCAGAGGGCTTTTGCGCCCCACCCAAAAGCGCGCCATTTTAAGCATCAGAAGAGACGCCACCACTTGCGCAAAGTTGTACCAGAACAGGGCATCGGTGAGCTGATCCAGTTCACCGCGCTGTTCTAGCAGGTTACTCATGTACGCGTTGAAACCGAAAAACAATGAGCTGGATATGCCCAGCAGCAGGCCAATCCGCAGCGTCAGCGGGTTACTCCAATCTGGCAGCCAGGCCACTTTGCGGGTGGGCCGCGCCAGATCACGCTTGGGTAGGAAAAGCGCAGCAGCCACCAGCAGAGCCGGCAGCGACCAGGCAATCAAGGTGGCGCGCCAACTCTCGCCTACCAGCGGCATAATCACCGGTAGGGTTATCCCGGCGCCGATGAACTCACCCATCAGCATGCCGTTCATGTAAATTGCCGCGCCCATGGCCATATGGTGGGGTGCAAGCCAACGCGGCAGCAGTGCCGGCAGTGCCGGTTGCATCATGGCAATACCCAGGCCCATAACGGCGCCTGCGACCATTAACAAAGTGGTGTCCGGCGCCAGGCCACGGGCGCCAGATCCGATGGTCATGATCAGTATGGCCAGCGCCAGAGTATTACGCGGGCCGATGCGGGAAATAGCCAGGGAACCGGGCATGGCGCCAATGGCCAGCATCAGAATAGGTAAGGTGGTCAATGCGCCGGTCAGGGTTTGCGACAGCGACAGTTCGTCGGCAATGTACGGTGCTAAAGGTGGCGCAATCAGGATAGGTATGCGCAAGTAAGCACCGGCCAGCCAAAGTAAAACCGCCACCGGAAGCAGGGTAACTGCCGGTGGCGGTAGGGTGCGGCTGTTGCGGTGGACAGCAGCGGAGTGAGGGTCAGTCCTCACTGGTATCCGGTAGGTAGGCACCGTCTTCGTCGTGTACTTCCTGACCGGTAACGGGCGGGTTGAACGAACAGATCAGGCGCATGTCTTCAGTGCCACCGAGGAGGGTGTGCTGATCGTGCTTGTCGAGTGCGTAAAGCGTGCCGTCGGAGATCTCGTGGGTTTCACCGGTTGCTTTGTCTGTAATGGTGCCGTTGCCAGCTACGCAATAAACCGCTTCCAGGTGATGCTTGTACCAAAGGTTCAGTTCGGCGCCTGCCGGAATGATTGTTTCGTGAAAAGAGAAGCCCATACCGTCTTTTTTCAGCAGCATACGACGGCTGGTCCAGCCTGGGCCGTGGACTTCACGTTCGGTACCGATAATGTCCTGAACTCGTACAATTTTCACTAGTATTCCTCATGTTAGAGTAGCGCGGCCGGGTAAATATCGGACCGCGCTGTTATGGAATAGCACTATAGTATAAACACCCCTGTCATATGTTTTTCAACTGCCATTCGTTATAAACCGTCATAGCGTGGGTAATCACCTGCCCCAGTTTGTGCTGATCACCAGGGTCTGCGGCCTTACCTTTGCGGGCTTTTTCCAGCGCCCGGTGCAAGGTGTTGCGATCCTGCTTTGACAAGTCTTCCAGCCAGTGGCTGTCGGTGGTCGCAAGCGCCAGCGGAGCCCGGCCGGCATGGTTGCGGTGGCTTACATGCCACCAGTGATTCAGCGCCCTGCCCAACACTACGTAGCCAAACTGGGGGTCTGGCACCGGGCCGAAGCTGGCGGTTTTCAAACCGTCGCGCAGGGGCCCTATCTTCAGTGTAGGCAACGGCAGACGGTCGCCGTAAAAATAACTACCGGCAGCGCCGATTATGCCGCCGATCAGGGCTCCGGTGCCAAATGATGCACCTAACGTTAGGGCGTCAATACCAACACCCCCGACGGCACCAGCGCCAAAACCGACCCCCGCCAGATAGCCTTTGTTCACGCCCCAGAGCTGGCGGCTGTCTTCGGAAAACAGATCGTGTTCACTTTGCCATTCCAGCTCGGCTTCCTGGCGCTGGAGCTGGCCGTGTTGGTACAGCTGCTGAATATCGCCGCGTAGCTGCTGTTCACGCTGGCGCTGATGCTGATACCAGCTCTTGCGAAGCTCGGAGGCAAGGGCGTCTTTGTTATGGCTGGAGGCACTAGCAGCCAGGTCCTCCGCTAAGCTGCGGCTGTGACGGTAGCCCATCATTTGCTGCAGGGTTTGCGCAATCAGCGTGGCGGCCTGTTGCTTGCGTTGCTGGCGCTGGCGGTCCAAAAATCCGGTGGCGGTTTCAAGGGGTTTTTCCCAGGCCGGTTCGAGCTGGCCGAAAGCCCGCAAAAGGCTTAAATGTTGCTCGAAAGGTGCACGAACTGCATCGAACTTGCGCACAATCTGAAAAAATTGCGCCAGCGCCGCCTGCCATGTGTCGCCGTAGTCTTCATCACCAATGCTGTTGATTAGCGCCAGGCTGGGGCGCCCGGTCCAGCGTAATATGGTCATCTCTGCTTCGTGCTGCGGGCTGTATGGCACCGAACCGTCGACCACGTAAATAATGCCGGCGCCCTCGATTAATGGCGCCAGCAGTTCGCATTCGTCGCTGAACTGCGGATTACCGCGATGCTGGGTAGCAAACGCGGCTACCGTGGCGGCTCGGTCTGATGCAGAAACGCTGTGAGCTTCCAACCACTCAAGTACCCGTCGCGGGCGTTGAAAGCCTGGCGTGTCCACCAGGGTGTAAAGCACTTGCCCGTCTACCTGTAACGGGTAGGCGTGGCTGCGGCGGGTGGTGCCAGGTTCCAGCGCAATGGCGATGGCGTCATTTTGGGACAGCGTTGCCACGACCGAAGATTTGCCTTTGTTAGGGTGGCCCACCACTGCAAATACCGGAGCCTGATTCATGACTGCGACAGTCCTGTGCTAATGGCGATATCTCCGACGGTAACAAAACCTGGCGGGCAGCGTTCTGCGAAACGTAACCAGGGTTGTAGCTGGCGGTCTTTAGCGGTGGTTGATGGCTGCCGAGCTGTGGCTTCTAATGGCAGCAAGCAAACCCGGCTGCCGGCAGGCCAGCTTTGGCGAGCGCTGGTCAAAAAGTCCAGCAGCTCGCCAGTGGGCGGCTCCCAGCTGCGCACCAGCATAATGGCGGTGACTGCATCGCTGCTGGCCGCTAGCTGGGCAATCGCCTGCTGATCTTGGCTGAGGCTGGCCAGGCCACCAACATTGAGTGCCGGGCCCGGGCAGATAGCGGCCAGAACCGAGGGCAGTGCTTGTTTGTCAGTGACAGTTCCCGCGCCGGCCCAGCTGAGCAGATGCGCTTTTTCCGAAAGCGGCTGCAACAGGGTATTGTGTCGCGTGTCGGGCAGGTCGTTTGCGTCATTATGACCGGCGCCGGTATCCAGCACCGGTGTTGCCATGCGTCCGCGCAGGGCGTTCAGCCCTGGGTGGCGCCGCAACAATGTGCGCGCACGCAAGCGCACGAATGCGCTTGCGTGGAGGCGCAGCAATAGGCGTGGCAACACGACCCACACCAACCAAAGCATGCTGATAAACGGCCACCACTGGCCCCAGCGGGCCGGTGTGAGCGAGGTGTTTGTGCCGGCGCGAAAAAACCGGGTGGCTTCCACCAGTGTCAGGTCCGGCACCGCGGCCGGCCATAGCCATGCCCAGGGGGTGGCCAGGGCACTGGTGAGTTGGTGATAACCGCTGGCGGCGGTATTCAGGGTAGTGCTCCAGCCGAACGCCAGGTCTTGAGTCACCACCATCGCCAATAAGGTCAATAAAGCTGTTACCGCAAAACTGAGTCCGCCGCCCTGGGCCGCCCGCGCCATAAGAGCGGGCTGTAGTGGCTGCAAGGCCGGGCTGGGAGCAGGCACAAAGCGATTCAGCAGTGGCCGCCAGGGTTGCCAGCCCATCACCGACTGCAGGCTGGTCAGCAGCGCAAGCAGCAGTTGCAGAGCCACAAAACCAATAATCACGGTAACGTTAATGCGCTGGCCACCGTCGTAAAACAACAGCCCGGCCATAGTGATAATGCCCAGCACCGCGCCCAGCGCTATAAAAACGCTGTTGATCCGCTGCCAGTGTTGCTCTATGGATTGGCCTGGGCCTGCAAATTGCTCGCTGCTGTTGTCAAAACGCCTTAGCCAGGCCAGCCAGTGTGCCGGGTCACTTGGGCTGTTGTGCTCTTCGCAGTTCAGCGCAAACTTGCGGTCGCGACGATGAACAAAGTCTGATGCTTGCTGACCGTCCCGCTGAATCTGGGCGTCGAAATTCATTAACAGGCAAAGAGGCTGTTTGATGATGGACGTCTTGGTCATTGACGGTTTTGCCGCTGACTGCTTTACCATGGAATAACTCGTTGGTGAATTCGGCGCTTCCTGCTTTGGTGCTAGGATATAGCCAAGGCCGCCACCGACCAACCCCAACGAGGTTCCATGCCCCATCATCTAATGAATTTACGCCACGTGCCCGACGACGAAGCAGACGACATTCGTGATCTGTTCGAGCGTGAAGAAGTGCGCTATTACGAAACGCCGCCCAGTTTTTGGGGCATTAGTATGGGCGGTTTCTGGGTGCACGATGACGACGAAGCCGAGCGGGCGCGACAATTACTTGCAGGCTACCAGCGGCAGCGCCAAAGCCAGCAGCAGTTGGAGTGGCAGGAGCGTGTGGCGCGGGGCGAAGCCGGCTATGGCAGTATGCTGCGGCGCCACCCGCTGCGCATGCTGGCGGCCATTATCGCTTTAGGAGTCATTGTAGGTGTGAGCCTGCTGCCCTACCTGCGAATGGGTTAATACTGAATATAAGGGTTGAGCAGATCACTGGCTGGCCCCGGGTTTCTGCTGACGCGCCAGAAAATTCAGGCCCTGCTCTACGGCATTGCCGCCGGTCAGAAAGCTGGTGATGTGGCCACGTAAGTTCAGTTTTAACAGGCCACTGTCTACGCCCTTTTTCAACAAAGCCCGATGAAAACTTTCAGCCTGAGAAAACGGCACCAGTAAATCCATGCCGCCGTGAAACAGAAAAAACGGTGGTGCTTGCGGCGTTATGTGAGTGATGGGCGAAGCAATGCGATAGGTCTCAGGTATCTGTTGTTTGTTGGCGCCCAGAAACTGAAACAGCAGCTTGCCCGAATCAAAGCTGGTCAAATCCGCTGGTATGCCGCCGGCGACCACCGCTTGAAGCCGTGTGTTGGCGCCGCCGTAAGGCTGATTAAGATCGCTATCGCTGCTAGCAACCACCGCCAGTAGCGCAATCAGGTGCGCACCGGATGAAAACCCGAAACCGCTGACCCGCTGGGTATCCAGGCCATAGCGCGAACCGTTAGTGGCCAGCCACTGGCGTGCTACCTGCAGGTCATGCAACTGGGCGGGAAAGGTGTATTCGGGCGCAAACCGGTAGGCAATGTTGAACACCGCAAACCCGTGGCCGGCGAGCTTTTCAGCAATCCACACCATGTCCGCCGGCGAACGGCTGTTCCAGCCACCCCCATGCACCATCAGTACGACTGGGCTGGGGCCACTTTGCCGCGGCAAATACAAGTCACCGGTCAGTGTCTGGGGCCAGTTCCCCGGGGTGTATACCAAGCCTTCTACCACGTCATATTCGGTGGTTTTGGGTTCTGAACCGGTCAGGTTTTCTGCGCCGTAGTAATGGCTGCAGCCTGGCAATGACGCCAGCGCTGTGAGCAGAAAAATGGATGTGCCCAGTATTTTTCCGGGATAACCGGCGGCGTGGGACATGGTGTGAAAACTCCTTTTCGTAAAATATTCAGCCTAGTATGAACCTCAGCCGGTGACACACTTTAATACGTTGTTGCAGTGTAATAGGCCACCCTGCTGTCGCCACCACAGTCGGTTTGCTCCCCGGGAAAGCCGGCCATATACTCCTCAGTGCATTTGGCACCCGAGTTTTCACCACGCACGACACGAACCCCGGCGGTACCTGTTTAATGACGCAACCGTTTAAAGACAAGAACAAAAGCGGTCTGACGCGGGAGCTGATAGAAGCCCTGTTTCCGATGTTTGAACAAGCCAGCGTCGGTGCCATTGCGGTTGATCGCGAGGCCCGTATTACCTGGATAAATAACAGCTATGCCCAGCTGCTCAGCTTGAGAAACCCGGCTGGCGTCATCGGTCTCCCGGTGCGCCAGGTGATTCCTGAAACCCGCATGCCCGAAGTAGTGGAAACCGGCAAACCACTGCTGCTCGATATCATGGAGCACCATCAACAACAGCTGGTGGTTACTCGCTTGCCATTTTATGACGACGCTGGTGAGATCGAAGGCGCTGTGGCGTTTGTGCTTTACGGCGACCTGCAACCGCTTACGCCGCTGATCAGCAAGTATCGACGTTTGCATCAGGATCTCGCTGCGGCTCGCAAGGCGCTGGCTAAAAAAGCGAGGAGCACGCGATACAGTCTTGGAGATTTTGTTGGCGCCAGCCCTGGAGCCCTTGAGGTCAAGCGCCGTGCCCGCCTGGCTGCCGGCCGTGAAATGGCGGTGCTGTTGCTGGGTGAGACCGGTACCGGCAAGGAAGTGCTGGCCCAGGCCATCCACTCTGTTTCCAGCCGTGCAGAAAAGCCGTTTGTGGGTGTGAACGTGGCGGCCATTCCGGATAATCTGCTGGAAGCCGAGTTCTTCGGAGTGGCGCCGGGCGCCTATACCGGGGCTGATCGTAAGCTTCGGGAAGGAAAGTTCCAGCTCGCTAACGGCGGCACGCTGTTTCTCGACGAAGTCGGCGACATGCCCTTGCCGCTGCAGGCCAAACTCTTGCGAGTCCTACAAGAAGGAGAGGTCGAGCCTCTGGGTTCCAACAAGGTGACATCGATAGATGTCCGGGTCATCGCGGCAACCAGTCGCAATCTCAAAGCCATGATTGCCGATGGCATTTTCCGCTCAGATCTGTATTACCGGCTCAACGTGCTGGAAATCCCTATACCACCTCTGAGAGATCGTCTCGCTGACCTCGGATTGCTGTGCGAGACCCTGCTCTGGGAAATCAGCGAGGGACTGGGTATGCGTGCTGAGATTACGGATGCTGGTGTTGCGGCTCTTGCCAGTTATGACTGGCCCGGGAATATCCGCGAATTACGCAATCTGCTGGAAAGGGCCCTGACCATGAGCGAGGGAGGTGGCGTGCTGGATGCCGATGCCATGTTTAAAGTGCTGCCTCGGGTTGGCGGGCGCCCCGCCTCGCAAATAGGGTTGCGGCCCGTCAGGCCACTGGCCGCGACTCTGGCAGAGGCGGAAGCTCAGGCGATAGCAGAGGCACTGGTTGCAAGCAGGGGCAACCGTACTAAGGCCGCTCGGCTACTGGGTATTTCCCGCTCGATGCTGTACGAGAAACTAGCAAAAATGTCCTGATTTCCGGACAGGCGTCTTGATTTATGTACAATTACCTACGACTATAGTATCAATGTGTCCGAAATTTCGGACGCATTGATAGTCGTAAATTTCTTAATTTTATTTACACTTCTGATATATATGATAAAAAATGTTTTGGCGTAATATATGCATATTGTCAGAAGCAGGACGTCAGAACAACGCAGAAAACAAGACTGACGCTTTCGTTGGATCCGAAAATCACACATGTCCGTCTCGCTTCCTGTGATTTCTGACTAACCTCAGACCAGGCCATCGGGAAAAACGTCCTGTTGACCAAATAAAACAACAAAGCCAGGAGACTTGCCAATGAAACTCTTTAAGGCCCTTACCGGAATTGCCGGTGCGGTTGTCCTGACAACAGGAACGGCTTTCGCGGATGACCTGCGCTGGAAAATGCCGGTTGCCTTTGCCACTAATCTCCCCGGCCTGGGTTCGCCTGCCGCTTGGGTTGCCGATAGCCTCAACACCGCTTCCGATGGCAGCATCCAGGTTCGCGTCTATGAACCCGGTAAGCTGGTTCCGCCTTTCGATATTTTGCAGTCCGTTTCTGATGGCAAGGTCGAAGCAGGTTACACCTGGATCGGTTACGACCAGGGCAAGGTACCTGCGATTCCCCTGTTTGCAGCTGTACCCTTTGGCATGAAGCCCTGGGCCTATACTGGCTGGTACTACTACGGTGGTGGCCATGAAATGCTGCAGGAAGTCTATGCCAACAAGGGCTTCGAAGTGCACGCCCAACTGTGCGGCATTATAGGGCCTGAAACAGCGGGCTGGTATTCGAAAAAAATTGAAACACTGGAAGACTACAAGGGTCTGAAGATTCGCTTCGCGGGTCTGGGTGGCAAGGTTCTGGAAAAACTGGGCGCCTCGGTCACCATGATGCCGGGCGGAGAGCTTTATCAGGCGCTGGAGAAGGGCACCATCGACGCCACTGAATTCTCGATGCCCGCCATCGATCAGATCCTCGGTTTCGACCAGATAGTGAAATACAACCTCTTCCCCGGTTGGCACCAGCAGTTCACTGCCCAGTACATGCTGATCAACAAAGACGAGTGGAACAACGCGACCGTTGCGCAGAAAGCGCTGGTTGTGGCCTCTTGCACCGCCGCAACAACCATGGCCCTGGCCGAGGGTGAGTACAAGAACGGTAAGGTTCTGGCCGGCTTCCAGGCAAATGGCATTCAGGCCGATCAGATTCCCCTGGATGTGTTGCGTCAGCTAAAAGCGGTGACCGACGAAGTGCTCGCGGAAGAAGCCTCCAATGATGCTGACTTCAAGCGCGTCTATGAAAGCCAGAACGAGTTCATGAAGACCTACAAGGTGTGGGATACACGTGCCTATGTTCCGGCGGACCTGTAAGGTCCGACGCTGACCCTGAGACATCGGAAGCTATTCCGGTGCTCTCTGACCAAGTCTGGATGGCCCCTCGGGGCCATTCTTTTTTCATGACGGGCTTTCTGAGCGAGGAACTGTTGTATGACGGTGTCTGGTAAAGGCTCACCGCAGAACGTGCGGCCATCGGTGTCTGACACCGACGAATTTCTTCATCATCACACAGAGTTACCAACAACCCGGGTCAGTCAGGGGATGGACCGTGTGATTGCTGCGATCGGTAAGGGTGCTTCCTGGCTCTGGGTAGTGTTAACCGGAGTGATCATCTGGGCCGTAGTTGGCCGCTATGCCTTTGACCATGGTTCTGTGACATTGGAAGAAGTGCAGTGGCATCTGGCCGGCACCGGCTGGCTGCTGGGGCTGGCCTATACTCTGGTGGTCGATGATCACGTGAGAGTGGATGTAATCCATGAGCGCCTGTCCCTGAAAAGCCAGGGCTGGATTGAACTGTTCGGCCTGGTGGTTCTGTTGTTGCCGTTCCTCGGGTTGGCGGTTTACGAAATGATCCCCTACGCCTTCAGCTCTTGGCAACAGGGTGAAACCAGTCAGGCACCTGCCGGGCTGCCATACCGCTGGGTTCCCAAGGGTATTCTGGCATTGTCTTTTATTCTTCTAATGCTGGCTGCGCTATCCCGTTTGCTGAAAGTCACCGCATTACTTTTCGGTTTTCCGAAGCCAATCCGGAGCAAGTCCGGGAATGACAAGAAAGAAGGTGCGTCCTGATGGAGCTTGAAACGCTATTTGTAATCGGAATGTTTCTGACTTTCATGGTGTTATTGATGACCGGTTTTCCGGTTGCCTGGGTGTTGGGTGGCACCGCAGTCATCTGGACGGTCGTCGGTGTGATGGCCGTGGAAAATTTTGGTGCCAATCTATGGTTCGACTATTCCTCCTCCATGGGGCTTGTGCCCGAGCGGGTATGGAACATCGTAAACAGCGAGACCCTTGTCGCTCTGCCGATGTTTATCTTTATGGGCATCATGCTTGATCAGTCTGGTGTCGCCGAGCGACTGATGAACAGCATGGTAAAACTTTTTGGCGCGGTTCGCGGCGGATATGCGGTAACGGTGATTATCATTGGCGTGCTGTTGGCGGCGACCACCGGCATCATTGGTGCTTCTGTGGTGTTACTGGGCATGCTCTCTTTGCCGGTGATGATGGAGAACAAGTACGACAAAGGGTTTGCCGTGGGCACCGCCTGCGCCACCGGCACTCTTGGAATCCTGATTCCTCCTTCCATCATGCTGGTGCTGATGGCTGACCGGCTGGCGGTTCCGGAAGCGTCGGTGGGTGATCTGTTCATGGGAGCGTTCTTGCCCGGCCTGATGCTGGGTGCTATGTACGTTGCCTATGCCATGATCCGCCCCCTGCTGCAGCCGCATATTGCACCAGTGCCGGAGGGCACGGAGAAGGTGTCCTGGAGCATTGTCTGGGAAGTGGCCAAGGCAGTTCTGCCCACGGCTGCGCTAATTCTCGGTGTGCTTGGTTCTATCTTTGCCGGTATAGCCACGCCCACGGAGGCTTCCGGTGTGGGTGCTCTGGGAGCTCTTTTGCTGGCCCTGATGGCAAGACGTCTGAACCTGAAAGTACTCAGCTCCTCGCTGCAGCAGACAACCCGTACGTCGGCGTTTATTTTCGCCATTTTTCTGGGGGCAACGGCGTTCTCTGTGGTGCTGCGGGGTCTTGGTGGCGACGAGGTAATCAAAGATGCGCTGCTGGGGCTGCCATTCGGACCCTATGGCGTGGTACTGACCATTCTGTTCGCGGTGTTCTTGCTTGGCTTTTTCCTGGACTGGGTTGAGATCACCTTGATTATTCTTCCGCTGGTGGCACCGGTTGTCCAACATCTTGGATTCGACCTGGTGTGGTTTACCATCCTTTTTGCCATGTGCCTGCAGACGTCTTTCCTGACGCCACCGGTAGGCTTTGCACTGTTCTACATTAAGGGCGTGGCGCCGCCGGAAATCACTGTGATCGACATCTACAAGGGCGTCATACCCTTCATCATCATTCAGGTGGTGGCCCTGGCGATCGTATTCCTGGTGCCTGAAATCGCGACTTGGCTGCCCAGCGTGGCTTACGACTGAGGAGATAATAATGCGTCTAGAAAACCGAATAGCCCTGATTACCGGGGCAGGTCGCGGCATCGGCCGGGCAGTCGCCGAACACTATGGCCGTGAAGGTGCCCGTGTAGCGGTAGCCGACCTGGACTACAACACCGCGCAGGAGGTTGCCGAACATATCAACAGCGCCGGTGGAAGCGCCATGGCACTGGCCATGGATGTTACAGACGAACAGGCGGTGGAACAGGGCGTTAACTCGGTGGTCGAAGCCTGGGGTGGTCTGGATATTGTGCTGGCCAACGCCGGTATACAGCACATCGCGCCACTGGATCAGCTGAGTTTTAATCACTGGCGTCAGGTGATGAGCGTGCATCTGGACGGCGCTTTCCTGCTGACCCGGTCAGCCCTGCAAACCATGTACGCCAAGGGTGGCGGTACAATCCTGTATATGGGCTCGGTACACTCGCTGGAAGCGTCGCCATTAAAAGCACCTTATGTGGCGGCTAAACACGGCATGCTGGGCTTGTGCCGCGCGGTAGCCAAAGAGGGCGCTGAACACGGTGTGCGCAGCAACATTATCTGTCCCGGATTTGTGCGTACCCCGCTGGTGGACAAACAGATTCCCGAGCAAGCGCAGGCTTTGGGCATATCTGAGGAAGATGTGATCTCTAAGGTGATGTTGAAAAACACCGTAGACGGAGAATTCACCACTCTGGCGGACGTGTCAGAACTTGCCGTATACCTGGCGGCTTTTCCGTCAGCAGCGCTGACGGGGCAATCGATTGTGGTCAGCCACGGCTGGCACATGCAGTAAGAAAACGGAGTAACGGATGAATAACAACGAACAATCCCCGGTAGTCTGGTCTCCTTCTGGCACAGTCCTTAAAGACAGCCAGATGGGGCGCTTTCAACACTGGCTGGAAGACCTGGGTTACGGCCCCTTTGCGGACTATCACGAACTGCATGAATGGTCGGTGAGCGACCTTGAAGGCTTCTGGAGAGCCGTTTGGGATTACTGCGGACTGATCAGCCACACGCCCGCGCAAAAGGTATTGGGCAAGCGTGACATGCCCGGCGCTGAATGGTTTCCGGGTATGACTCTGAACTTCGCCGCCAACCTGCTGCGCCACGCCGAAGGCGAACAGGCTAACAGCGAAGCCATTGTTGCTTACTGCGAAACCCGCCCGGTACTGCGCCGCACCTATACGGAGTTGCGCGCCGACGTGGGCGCTCTGGAAGCCTATCTGTGCAGCCAGGGCGTTATCAAAGGTGACCGGGTTGCCGGTATTGTCACCAACGGCTACGAAGCCATGGTGGGCATGCTGGCGGCCACCAGTATGGGTGCGCTCTGGAGCTCAGCGTCACCGGACTTCGGCATTGGCGCCATTCTGGACCGCTTTGGCCAGATTGAACCAACCGCGCTGATTGCCGTAAACGGCTACGGCTACGGCGGCAAAGTATTCCAGCGCCAGCAAGAATTCGCCCAATTGATTAGCGGCCTGCCCTCGCTGAAATGCGTGGTCAGCGTGCCACAGCTACCGGACGCACCGGCCATCGACAGCCCCTTGGTCAGCGACTGGCACGACGCCATTGCAGCCGGCGCAGGCACACCTCCGTCGTTCACCCCAGTGGCCCCGGATCACCCTGTGTATATCCTCTATTCCTCTGGCACCACCGGCAAACCCAAGTGCATCGTACATGGCACTGCTGGCCTGCTGGTCAACCACGCGAAAGAGTTGATGTTGCACGGCGATGTCGGCAGCGGCGACCGCTTCATGTACTTCACCACCTGTGGCTGGATGATGTGGAACTGGCAGGCATCTGCCCTGCTGACCGGCGCGGCGGTGATCACCGTAGACGGCTCGCCGGGCTACCCCAGCCTGAACATGCTGTGGCAAACCGTAGCCGATGAAAAAGTCACCCACTTCGGCACCAGCGCGAGATTCCTGGCCGGTTGTCGTAAAGACGGCATGACCCCGGCTAAAGACCTGGATTTGAGCGTTCTCAGAGTCGTTTTCTCAACCGGCTCGCCGCTGCTGCCAGAAGACTACGACTGGATTTACACAGACGGCGCACCGAATGCCCTGTTAGGCTCCATCGCGGGCGGCACCGACATCTGCGGCTGCTTTGTAGGCTCCACGCCCTTGCTACCTGTGCGCCGCGGCGAAATACAGTGCCGCTTCCTGGGCGTAGACGCCGCCGCCTTTGACGACAACGGCCAATCCGTGAGCTCCGGCCGCGGTGAACTGGTGTGCCGCCAGCCCTTGCCGTCCATGCCCGTCAGCTTCTGGGACGACCCAGACGGCGAACGCTACCGTAATGCCTACTTCGACACCTTCGCCGAATCCGCCCCTGGGGTATGGGCCCACGGCGATTTCATCGAATTCACCGAACACGGCGGCGCCATTATCTACGGCCGTTCCGACGCCACCCTGAACCCCGGCGGCGTTCGCATCGGTACCGCCGAAATCTACCGCCAGGTAGAAACCGAAGCCGCTATAAAAGATAGCCTGGTGGTTGGTCGCCAAATCGAAGGCGACGTAGAAGTGGTATTGCTGGTCGTACTGGCCGATGGCGAAACCCTGAGCGACGAGCTGCTCAAGCGTCTGAAAACCCAAATCCGCAAAGGCGCCAGCCCTCGCCACGTACCCCACCACATCATCCCGGTACCAGACATCCCCTACACCCGCAGCGGTAAAAAAGTAGAACTTGCCGTAGCTCGCCTCATCAACGGCTCTGCCCGCAGCGACAACCGCGACGCGTTGGCCAATCCGGAAGCACTGGATGCCATTCAGGCGTGTTTGCAGGAAGCAGGGTTGTTGCCGAAGGAAGGTTAAACAGGGTCTAGCCGAAAGAACGAAGAGCCTTGGTGGGACCTGCTCCCACCAAGGCGATACCACCAAAATCCGTCCTTATACTAAGATCTTAGCTGCAATTCCCTAAAAAATGTTATCCTAGTGAGTCTAATAAAAACTACCAACCAGTCACAGCCAAAGCCAGAGGTGCCCAGCACAGCTGCCAGCCGTGACCGTCCTGAATCCAACCTTTGTAGCTCGAGGACGAACATGACAGAGTCAATAACCAAAATTATCTACACACTGACTGACGAAGCGCCAGCGCTTGCCACCCGGTCACTGTTGCCGATCCTGAAGACCTACGCCAAGCCGGCCGGTATTCATTTTGAAACCAGCGATATCTCATTGGCGGCCCGCATCCTGGCCAACTTCCCGGACTACCTCGCAGAAGACCAGCGCGTGCCTGATGCTCTGGCCGAGCTGGGTGAATACACCAAAGATCCCAACGCCAACATCATTAAATTGCCGAACATTTCCGCCTCTATCCCGCAGCTGCGCTCTGCCATCAAAGAGTTGAACAAGCAGGGTTATAAAGTCCCGGAATATGAAGAAAACCCCCAGACTGACGAAGAAAAAGATGTCACCTCCCGTTATAGCAAAGTATTGGGTAGCGCTGTAAACCCGGTATTGCGTGAAGGCAACTCTGACCGCCGTGCTCCTGCCGCGGTAAAAGCCTTTGCCCGCAAATACCCGCACTCTATGGGCGAGTGGAGCCCGGCATCGCGCACCCACGTAGCGCACATGAAAGGCGGCGACTTCTACTCCTCAGAGCAGTCCGTCACTCTGGACAAGGCCACCAACAGCCGCATCGTGTTCGAGAACAAGAAAGGCGAACAGACCGTGCTGAAAGCTGAACTGCCGCTGTTGGACGGTGAAGTGCTCGACGGCATGAACATGAGCAAAAAAGCGCTGTGTGCATTCTTCGAAGCGGCCATTAAAGACTGTGAAGACACCGGCGTGATGTTCTCGCTGCATGTTAAAGCCACCATGATGAAAATCTCCCACCCGATCGTGTTTGGTCACGCGGTGAAGATTTACTACAAAGAACTGTTTGACCAGTTTGGCGACTTGTTCGACGAGATCGGCGTAAACCCGAACAACGGTTTGTCATCTGTGCTCGAGAAAATCAAGCTACTGCCAGAGTCGAAGCAGGAAGAAATTCAGGAAGCATTGCACAAAACCTACGAGCACCGCCCGGAAATCGCCATGGTGGACTCGGTCAAAGGTATCACCAACCTGCACATGCCCAGTGACATTATCGTAGACGCCTCCATGCCTGCGATGATCCGTAACTCTGGCAAAATGTGGGCCCGTGATGGCAAGCTGAAAGACACCAAAGCGGTAATGCCGGAGTCGACCTACGCCACTATTTACCAGGAAGCCATCAACTTCTGTAAAACCAACGGCGCGTTTGACCCCACCACCATGGGCACCGTACCAAACGTAGGTCTGATGGCGCAGAAAGCCGAAGAGTACGGCTCCCACGACAAGACGTTTGAAATCAAAGAAGACGGCATTATTCGGGTGATCGCCGAAGACGGCACCGTACTGACCGAGCACAACGTGGAAACCGGCGACATCTGGCGCGCATGCCAGACTAAAGACCTGCCCATCCGCGACTGGGTCAAACTGGCCGTTAATCGTGCCCGTGCCACCGGCATGCCGGCTGTGTTCTGGCTGGACGACGAGCGTGCCCACGACGCCCAGTTGATCGAGAAAGTAAACACTTACCTGAAAGACCACGACACCGATGGTCTGGACATCCGCATCATGTCGCCGGTACGTGCTATTCGCTGGACCATGGAACGCCTGATCCGCAGCCTGGATACCATTTCGGTAACCGGCAACGTATTGCGTGACTACCTGACGGACCTGTTCCCGATTCTGGAGCTGGGCACCAGCGCCAAAATGCTGTCCATCGTACCGCTGCTGAACGGCGGTGGTCTGTACGAAACCGGTGCTGGCGGTTCTGCGCCCAAGCACGTACAGCAGCTGGTTGAAGAAAACCATCTGCGCTGGGATTCATTGGGTGAGTTCCTGGCCATTGCGGTATCGCTGGACGAGCTGGGTGCAAAGCACAATAACCACCGTGCACGCCTGCTGGGCCAGACCTTGGACAAAGCCACCGAGACACTGCTGGAAAACAACCAGTCACCGTCGCGCTCTACCGGCGAGCTGGACAACCGTGGCAGCCATTTCCACCTGGCTTATTACTGGGCGCAGGAACTGGCCGCTCAGGACGAAGACGAGGAACTGAAAACCTTCTTCGCCAAGCTGGCTGAAAAGTTGGGAGCCAGCAAAGACAAGATTCTTGAAGAGCTGACAGTGATTCAGGGCAAAGCAGTGGATCTGGGTGGTTACTTTCACGCGCCTGCTGGCAGAGTAACCGAAGTCATGCAGCCCAGCGCAACGCTAAACAAGCTGATGGAAGAAGCCCGCGCCTCGGTTTAACGCCCTTGGTGTGGCAGCGGCCCGGTAAATAACCCGAGCCGCTGAATTGAAAAACCCGCAAAACGGTCACCGTTTTGCGGGTTTTTTGTGTGGAGATTTTGCCCAGTCAGTCGGGCATCACTCCTGGCGCAACGCCACAAATCGCCCCTGAGTGAGCGTGGCGAGGTCTTCCGGCGCCAACTCAATTTCAAGCCCCCGCCGACCGGCGCTGACATGAATCCGTTCGAACAGCTGTGCTGACTCGTCAATGAACGTCGTCAGCGGCCGTTTTTGACCCAGCGGGCTAACTCCACCCAGAATATAACCGCTGCTACGCTGCACCTGCTGCTTGTCTGCCATGATGGCTTTTTTGCCGCTCGCTGCTTTGGCAATCAGCTTCATACTTAGCATGGCATTCACCGGTACAATGGCCACCACCAAGGTTTTGGCATCCACCTCCACCACCAGAGTCTTGAACACGCAAGCCGGGTTCAGCCCAAGCTTCTCCGCAGCCTCAGTGCCATAGCCAGCGCTGGCAGGGTCGCGTTGATACTGATGTAGTTGGTGTTCAATGCCCGCCTCGCGGGCGACATCAATAGCAGGGGTCATGCTGGTTCCGGTGGGATTTTTGCGCTGCTTCCGTTATCCGATCTGTCTATTATTTGATCTGTTTATCATCTGGCCTGTTTATATCCGAACTATTTATTATCAAAACTATCTAGTTTCCCAGCACATTGGTGTCACCTTTTTTTGATTTTTTGGCCGCTTTTTTTTCTTTTGCGGTCAAAAGCGGTTTCTTTTTCTCAGATTTTTTACTGTCTTGTCCTTTGCTCATGTCGATTGCCTCTAGCCACAACTGATTGACCCAAAATCCAGTATGGCCCCAATTACGAATAACTGGAAGCACAGAACTTGGTGGTGAAGCAAGATCCGAATAGGTGACCACATCAAGACGCTAGCCTGAAGCTCGTTGGGTATCTTTTCAGTCGGCCCGCCCGCGCGGGAACACCAATTACGGCTACACTTTTGTTAAGACGGTGGCAGTCTGGCCGTCAGTTCTGTGTTTGAGCGCCAACGTCTATGGCTGACCCATGACGTAGGGGGTGAAGGCGCGATGATTTTCTTACCTGGTGCCGGCCATGGCAAGATTATTAATGGGGCCGGGTGCTAGTTGTGAATAACCTGATTTTAACGGAAACTGTTCCACAAGCGGCTTCACTGTCGTACTGAGTGATCCAAAAAAATATACCGAAACAATACACCGAAACAACAAAAGAACATGAGGAACAAACCATGCAGGCAATCAGAGGCTACATGCAATTTATTTCAGGCATCATGGCGATGGTTATGATGTTGGCGTCAATGTGGGCAATACCCGCCTCTGCCAGCATTGTCGGTACCGGCGAATTATTAACAGAGCAGCGTGCCGATATTGACCGCCAGGCCCTGATGGAGATGCTGGAGCGCGATGATGTAAAAGGTACTCTGGCTAGCATGGGTGTCGGGGAACAGGAAGTGCGTGACCGCATTCAAAGCCTGACACCTTCTGAGCTGGCGGACTTCAAACAACAGTTGGCTGAGGCTCCGGCCGGTGAAGGCGTTGTCGGTATCATTGTGCTGTTTCTGCTGGTGTTCATCATTACCGATATGCTTTGCGCCACCGATATCTTCCCGTTCATCAGGTGCTTGCGGTAATGACATCAGCGTGTTCGATTTTTTGTTGAAACCAAGCAGGCTACTCACGGCCGCATTCCTGGGGTTTCTGCTCTCAGGGTGCGCCAGTCGGCCTCAGTGGCCAACCGGCTTCGAAAGCGCTGAGCTTACGGGCGTGCGATTTCATCCTCAGGAACAGTATCAGTGTGGCCCCGCTTCGTTGGCGATGATGCTGAATGCACAGGGTGTGAGTGCCACCCCTGATGAGTTGATTGACCAGGTTTACCTGCCAGAGCGCCAGGGAGCGTTGCAGGTTGAAATGGTGGCTGCTGCGCGTCAATACGGCATGCTGGTGTACCCGCTGGATCCCGACCTAACCAGCGTATTGACCGAAGTGAGTGCGGGCCACCCGGTGCTGGTGCTGCAAAACTTGCGTTTCAACTGGTGGCCGCAGTGGCACTTTGCCGTGGTTATCGGATTTGATAGTGTCCGGGAAGCGCTGATTCTTCACACCGGAACGAAACAAGGCTACCGGCAGAAAGTCTCCGTTTTCATGGCGACCTGGGATCGCTCAGGCCGGTGGGCCCGAATAATAGTGCCGCCGGGCCAAATTCCGGTAACGGCACAGCCGCTGCCTTACCTGATGGCCGCGCACGATCTGGAAACCACACAGCAACCTGTTGCAGCGGAATCTGCCTATCTGGCCGCGGCAAAAGCCTGGCCGGATCAGCCCGCTGCGTTATTGGGGCTAGGCAACATTGCCTATCAGCAAGGCAGGTGGGCCGCGGCAGCCGAACACTATCAGGCCATGACCTATCGGTTTCCAGACATTGCATCGGGTTGGAACAACCTCGCCGAAGCGCGGCTGAAGCAAGGTTGTACCGATGCGGCAGAGGCGGCCTCGATCACCGCGAACCGGTTGGCCCCAGACCGTTTTTTTGTGATTACCCCAGAATCTTCGGCTCCCAAGTCATCGGATGCCAGCATGACCCGCGATTGCCCGGCACCGGCAGCGTATTAAAAGAGGTTTCACGCATGGAGTTGTGCGCTAGGCTTCTTTTGCCCAGCGCCATCTGCTTGGCCGTCCTAATCGGTGTATTTTGGGCTAGGCCGTATAACAATTGAATTCACGCGATAAGCGCGTAACTATGGCGCCGTGCCCTCATGGAGAAATTACATGCTCAGCCCCATCAACGCACTCACTCGCCGCGCCCTTCACACGTGCAGAGTGCCAAAGGATCTTGCCAGCGTTACCTGCCGTGATACGGCCGGGGAAAATCCTGTGTCTGCAGGGTTGCGACCAGAGTCGTTGGAGGCGGTATGGCGCAGTGTTGAGAGTCTTTACCGCACCGGCGTGCATCCGGGTATCCAGATTTCATTGCGTCACCGGGGCGAGTCTGTGCTGCATCGCGCTATCGGTCATGCCCGGGGTAACGGTCCGGACGACAGCGTTGATACGCCGCGGGTAGCGATGACAACAGACACACCCGTATGTTATTTCTCCGCGTCGAAAGCGGTGACGGCCTTTTTGATTCATCTGCTAGCCGAGCAGAGGTTGGTCAATTTGATGGACCCGGTGGCTTATTACTGCCCGGAATTTGCCCATAACGGCAAGCGCACCATCACCCTGCACCAGATACTGTCCCATCGCGGCGGTATTCCGGCGATTCCTGGTGACACGCCACCTGAGGTGCTATGGAACCCGGAAGAAATCTGGCGTCTGCTGTGTGAGGAACGGGCGATGCAGGTAGACGGTTCAAAAGTCTTTTATCACGCTATTACCGGCGGCTTTGTGCTGCAGCGGGTTCTCGAAACCGTAACTGGCCTGACGATTCAGCAGTATCTGGACCGTTATATTCGCAAGCCCATGGGGATGACCTGGTTTACCTATGGCATCGCAGCGGCGGATTTGAACGTGCCAGCGGCTAACTATGCTACTGGCCCGCGGCCTACCTGGCCGGTATCGCGGGTTGTAAAGCGGGCGTTGGGTGGCGATATCAAATCTGTGGAAGCGGTGACGAATGACCCCCGCTTCCAGCAGGCGGTGATACCCGCCGGCAATCTGTATGGCACCGCCGAGGAAATGGGGCGGTTTTTCCAGATGATGCTCAATGGTGGCCTGTGGGGTGGCAAGCGCATCTGCAGTGAGATTACGGTACAGCGCGCAATTCAGCAATTTGGGTCGCTACAGCTCGATCGCACTCTCATGCTGCCTATGCGCTTCAGTGCCGGGATGATGCTGGGGGGCGACCCGGTAGGAGTCTGGGGGCCAAACACCCGTTATGCGTTTGGCCACGTGGGGCTAATTAACAAGTTTTGCTGGGCAGATTCGGCGCGGGATATTTCAGTGAGCCTACTGACCACCGGTTTCCCGATTGTGGGCCATCATTTACCGGCGCTGGGGAAATTTCTGTACAACGTCAGTACAGCGTTTCCGCAATTGCCTGAAGGCCAGCGGGTGAATGTCGGCGTGTAATTTACGGCTGTTTCAGACAGGAGACTAGAGCGTGCGCAGCTGGTCTTCCAGAATGCCCAATACAGAAGAAAGAATGTCGCGAAAGTCGGTCAGGGTCTGCGTGCGCTGGATGATCAGTTCGCGGGCTTCGTCCAGGCTCTCAAGTTTCGGCACGATGCGGCGGATGCCTTCGGTGATCACTTCGTAAGGGTAGTGGTGGTCTTGAATGCTGAGTTTGTTCAGCTCGGCCACTTCCTGGCTGAAAATACTGATGATGTCGTACAGCATGTCTTTGTGAGCGATGCAGCTGGCTTCCCAGTAGGCGTCGTCCAGCAGTTCCAGTAACGACTGGTATTCGCGCAAGGTATCGGTAACAGATGTTTGCGGCATAGCTCGGGCTCGGCAAAGGTGATAAATCAGAACACACTCATGCAATTATAGCAGCGGCTGCCGGGCCAGGGGGCGTAAATCATAACCCACCATGGCCTCAGCGAATGAGCCGCCAGAATGGATTATGAATCTGCTTAGGCAGCCTGTGGCAAACCCTTACAGACGGCATTCCGGCTCGCTATCATAATAGTCCCTGTCATGTTTTTTACGTTGTGCTATCCACCATGCCGGTTATTGGGTATTGGGCGGATCTCTCCTTTTATACGCAGCCTTCGGGTTGCGTTTTTTTTGGAGTGTTAACGGCTGAGACGTTGCCAGGTGTGAGATAGAATCAGGGCGTCGTTTTCGGCCCGGTGCACCGGTAAACCCAGTTCGGTGATGACGTGTTGGCGGGCATCAGGCCATAGCTTAACCTGCCGGCTGTTGAGTAGCACGGACACCGATTCCAGCTGAAATTCCGGTTCTATGGCGGCCGCGCGAAATAACCGGTGCAGCCAGAAGCTGTCGAAAGTGAAGGCATCACAGAACACCTGTTCCGGCAGCAGGCGATTTAGGGCACGCGCTACGGTTACCACATCTTCGCCGTTCTGGGTCAGTTCATCGCGTTCAATGCCGTGAATCTGTTCTGCGCTTTCTGACCAGTCCAGCCAGGGCTCACAGGGTTTTATTAGCCAGCTATGCAGGTATTTACCATTCAGGCACAGGCCAGCCTCAATAGGATAGCTTGCGATAAGATCAAGGCTGGACGCTTCGAAATCGATAAAGGCTGGAATCTGGTTACTTATAACGTCACCTGTTATAGCTGGAATGCATTTGTTAATGAGTTTACCTTGCCGCCAGGGTATGTGCGAACCCAGCCTGCCGGCAGGCTGTTACAATAAAGCCATTTAAAGCACATCGACCGCCCACCTAACGGACGCCTGAATGACTGACACCGTGGTTGTAATTTATTCCGGAGGCATGGATTCCTTCACGTTATTGCACAAGGCACGTGCTGATGGCTTGAACGTTCATGCCATCTCTTTCAACTATGGCCAGCGCCATGTGCGTGAACTGGACTGTGCCCAAGAGGTTTGCCAGCGACTTGCTGTACCACACAAAGTGATTGATATCCGTGCCATGGGCGACGTAATGGCAGGCTCTGCGTTAACGTCTGAAACCATTGACGTGCCTGAAGGGGATTACCAGGAAGGTGCTATGAAATCTACCGTGGTGCCCAATCGCAATATGATCTTGCTGGCACTGGCCACCGGCTACGCCGTCACCGTAGAAGCCAGCGCCGTATGGTTCGGCGCCCACGGTGGCGACCACGCGATTTACCCGGATTGCCGTCCTGAGTTTGTGGCAAAAATGGACGCAGTTTGTAAAGTTGCAAACTACCAGCCGGTAGCGGTGGAAGCTCCGTTTATGCACTTCACCAAAGGCGACATTTTGGCCCTCGGTTTACAGTTGAACCTGGATTACAGCCATACCTGGACCTGTTACAACGGCCGTAGCAAAGCCTGTGGTCGTTGCAGTTCCTGTGTGGAACGGTTGCAGGCGTTTGCCGAGCATCAGCAACAGGACCCTGTTGCCTACGAGGTGCAATACTGATGTACCGGGTAAAAGAAGCGTTTTATACCCTACAGGGCGAAGGTGCCCAGGCCGGTCGCGCAGCGGTTTTCTGCCGCTTCAGTAAATGCAATTTGTGGACTGGCCGGGAGAAAGACCGTGCCACCGCAGTGTGTGATTTTTGCGACACCGACTTCGTGGGTACCGACGGCCAGAATGGCGGCGTTTTTGCTACGCCTGAGGCCTTGGCAGCGCATATCGCGGGGTTGTGGCCCGTAGCACCTGGCAAGCCCTATGTGGTGTGCACGGGCGGTGAGCCGCTGCTGCAGCTAGACTCTCCATTGATTAATGCCCTGCACCAGGCCGGATTTGAAATTGGCGTTGAAACCAATGGTACCCTGCCGGCGCCTGCCGGCATCGACTGGCTCTGCGTGAGCCCGAAGGCTGATGCGCCAGTGGTCATTGAACGCTGCAACGAACTCAAGCTGGTGTACCCACAGCTAAAAGCCATGCCCGAGCGATTTTTGCACATACAGGCCGATCATTTCTTTTTGTCGCCCATGGCCTCGCCGTCGGTGCCGGAAACCAGCACGGATGTGATCAAGCAGAGTAATACGCGTAGAGCGACTGATTACTGTCTGGCGAATCCACGCTGGCGCCTGACGTTGCAGATGCACAAAATTATCGGTATCGATTGAGCGCGGGCTTTACAGCTTTATATCGGTAATCAACGGGTTGTGATCGGAAGAACGCCAAGGCTGCGGGCTTGAATGGCTGCGGTAATCCGCGATTCGGGGCTGATCTGCGTTGATATTCCACACCTTTGCCGACAGCACCCGCGGTTTTAACGCCGCGGATGCCAAGGCGTGATCCAGTGACCCCCGAGCCCCTTTAAAGCGATAACTGTAGTGTTCACAGAGCACCGGCGTGCACGGATGGAAGTGCGCGACCATATTGGTGTAACCAGCGCGGGCCAGTTCGCTAATGGGCTGCTCTTTGCTGTAGCTGTTGAAATCGCCGGTGATCAGGGTGCCCGCCAAGGCGTTACTTTTGTCTAGTTGGCCCAGCTGCTGGTGCAGTGTTTTTGCCTGTTTTACTCTCACCACGGTGTAGCAACCCTGGCCATCGTTCTGTTGTGCGTTCTCACCCCTGGCGTTGCGGCAAGATTTTGATTTCAGATGCACGCTCACCAGTCTGAGCGACGGGCCGCCGCTTTTCAGGGCAAAACGCTGGGTTAGCGAGGGGCGTCCGCCGCCGCCCGACAAATACTGCGCTGGCCCAAGCGCGTTTACTCGATCCGCGCGGTACAGCAAACCGTTGCGGATGGCGTCTTTTTGCATAGCCGAGTCAACCGGCACCACAAAGCGCCAGTGTGGCCCAAGACTGGCGGCTAACTGGGCGATGGCGCTGTTGCTGCCGTAGCCATCGTTTTCCAGTTCAGACAGCGCCAGCAAATCGGCACCAGCCTGATTCAGGCCCGCGCTTAAACGTTGCAGCTGGCGCTTGTACTGGGCCTGGGTTTTTGCCCCACGGCTGGTTGGAAAACCCTGGCCGCGGCCATCACCGTTGAACAGATTGTTCAGATTCAGGGTCATAACCCTCAGATTCGCGCTTGTTGGCCTTGCCGGCACCGGGTCAGGCAGCGGAGGCGGTTTCAGGCTGGGTATCTGATCAGGCTGAAGGCGCCAGGCGCCGTAGCGATAATCCAATACGCCGGTCAGGCCGCGAACCTCTGTGCCAGCCACCAGGCTGGAAGCGGCTGAACCCGGCTGTGTGGCGCTGTAGGCTGGTAGCCAGTCCAGTGAGGGCGGGTTGCGTCGAGCGTGGCCATCATCGAGAACCAGTGTGTTCACGGAAGTCAGGCTGGCGTGGCGCAGGGCAGCTGTTCCGGGAGCCATGAACTCGGTAGATATCAAAGGGTCTTTGGCCGCCAACGATACGTCACCAAAGCGCGTTAGCTGATGGCTGTCGGTAATCTTGAGCGGGCCGTTAATGCGGACGCGCATGTTTTCCAGGCTTTCAGGCGCTCTTGTCCAAGGCAAAGACACTTCCACCGGGGCTGGGAGTGCCTGGTTGCGGCACACCTGTAAATCACTCACCGCAACCAGCTCTGTCAGCCCGTAGTGTTCTTTGACTTTGCCGGTAACGCGAAGGCGTTGGCCCGAGCGGCCTTCTTTATAACGGGTATAAACAAACAGTGCGGAAGAGCGAGTAGAGTCCGCAGGCGTATTAGCCTGCTGCAGGTAAAACCCGGAGAAGCCGCCGGCCTGGCGTGAGTCCCGGGTTAATACGCCTTCAACGGTAACGGTTTGACCCACCAGCGCCGAGGTGTCTGTATTACCCTGAACCTCAGTAATGACTGTTGCAGATTGTCCACAGGGGTTTGCTGCTGCTAACGCTGGGAATACCAGCACTGAACAGCAGAATAAGCGGATAAAAATCGACTCAGGGCGTGTGATCACACGCGGAACCTATGGCACATTCGAGCGCTTAACCTTAACCACAGGCGGCGATGGTTTTAAGCGCCTGCTCGCGTTTGCTGCCAAAGCCCAGGCTGTCCGGGTTGATCAGCTCCAGCTGCTGCACCAGTGCGTCAGGATGCTGGGTGTTTATGGTAATGCCCAGCTGCGCCAGAACATAGGGCGCCAGTGCAGCGCGGCTGGTTACCGTTAATTTTCCGTGTTGCATGTCGTAATCGTTAGCGATAATAAGTTGCTGCGGCTGGGACAGACGCTGGTCTGGCGCCACGTCCAATGTAACCTGACGATTCCAGTCGTCGTCTTGGGAAACACTGTGGCGAACTTTCTGGCGCAGCAGTTCAGGAACGCTGCGTAGACGGCTGATGGCAAAGTCGCGGAATTCGCGATTGGCATCACACCAGGCGCGAACGTGCCATTGATTGCCTGCGCATACCATTGTATGCGGTTCCAATACGCTGTGAACCGCTTCCGGGCGGCTGAGAGATACGTAGCTGGCTCGCAGTTGTCGGCCACCGCGAATAGCTCTGACCACGGCGCGCATGGTGGCTGGGTCAATCACCCGTCCGGGGCTTGAAACCGAATGGCTGCCGGGTAGCCGCACCTCCAGTGAGGCAAACACACTGCTGAGCTGTTGCTGGCTGGCCACCAGATCTTGGTATTCGCTGATTTCGCCGCGGGTAACCACCGGCTTGAAATTGCTGGCTGGCACGTAGCCCTTCAAGTGACGGTCGTATTCCAAATTACCAGGCGCCAGTTCACGCAGATAGGTGTTAATGTCTTTGGACGCTTGCTGGCGGCCAATACCGAAACTATAACAAATGTGGTTGGTTGTCAGACGACCTTCCCACAACGCAACGGCCTCAATCAGGCGATATCGAACCAGTAAGTCCCAACGAATGGGCCATTCTGTTTTTTTCATAACGATGAACTCATCAATTGTGCGTAAGTTGATTATGGTACATTTTCACAAACATGTGATCTGTTACGGCGCATTAATGTAAAAAATTGTAAAATTTCTTGTTCTCACTGGCTAGAACACCGAGTAACAGCGGCAAGTGCCTAGTGCATTGGCGATGTTGCGGCTGTTTAATGGCGGTGCGTGAAAAGCGCTGCCGTTCGACCGGAAAACATCTGTTGCTGCGATCACCAACACCACATCATATCCTCACCTGGTAATTCCGGAGTTCCGCCATGACCCGAATGGTCGCCTCATTGTTTGCGCTGCTTCTTAGCATCGTGCTGCTGAACGGCGGAAACGCTTTTCTGATGACGTTGCTGGGTATCCGCTTGAGTATTGAGAGCGTTGCGCCGGATACCATTGGTATGGTTCTGGTGTGTTACTCCATTGGTTTTGTGCTGGGCACTTTATTTGTGCAGAAAGTGGTATCGCGGGTAGGGCATATTCGCGCTTTTGCCGTGTTTGCGACCATCGCTGCGGTGGCATCACTGTTGTATCCCATGGCCATTAACATGGTTTTCTGGGCAATTTTGCGAGTGGTTTCGGGATTTAGCATGGCTGGCGTTCTGGTGGTCATCGAGAGCTGGTTTTCCAGCCGTGCGACCAACGCCAACCGCAGTACCCTGTTTGCGGTTTATCAGGTGGTGTATTTGCTGGCGGCTGTAGGTGGCCAGTTATTGATCAATGTGGGCAATCCCGCAGATTATGTGCCTTTTTCCCTGGCGGCGATTCTATTGGTGCTGGCCCTGGTGCCCCTGGCAATGACGCGAATGGAGGCGCCGGAAATTGCGCCTTCACCGAGACTGTCTGTGTTTACACTGGCGCGCGAGTCGTTTACGGGCGTGGCCGGGGCCGTGATGGCGGGCATACTGATTGGCAGTTTTTACGCGCTGGGGCCGGTTTACGCCACCCTGATAGGCCTGGGTGTAAGTCAGACCGCGAACTTTATGGCCAGCGCTATCCTTGCCGCCATGCTTCTGGCCTGGCCGATTGGCATTTTGTGCGATCGCTTTGACCGCCGTCGAATCATGTTCTGGATATCGGTGCTGGCGGCCATTGCTGCCTTGGTGGTCAGTATGCTGGGTAGCCATCAGTTACTGGCATTAACGTTGGCCGTGGCGGTATTTACAGGCCTGTCTGCAAGTATTTATCCGGTGGCCGTGGCGATCACCAACGACCGTATGGAAAGTTCTCGCATTGTTGCAGCCAGTGCTACGTTGCTGCTCAGTTATGGCATTGGCAGCGTGATCGGGCCAGTGGTGCTGTCTAAACTGATACAGCTTTTGGGCCCAGAGGGCCTGTTTTATGGTTATGCCGCTGCCCTGATCGTGTTGGCGGCGGCGACCAGTTATCGCATTACCCACACCGAGGACATCGCGGTGGAGGATCAGGAGCACTTTGTGCCGGCCATGCCTGAAACGTCTATGGTTTTCGCCGAAATGGATCCCCGCAACGCGGAGTTTACCGATTCGCCAGAGGTCGTAGCGGATTCGGCAAACGGCGAGCCGGATGAAAGCTCCATAGCCAAAGACGGCCTCCAGGATGCGCCTGCCCGCTAAAAGGCGGGCGCCTTGGTTTCCCTGCTTTCAAATATTGCTTACTATTGCGAATCTGTATTTAAGCGCATGGTTAGCATGCTATTATCGGATTTTTCATAAAATAAGTTGTAGGCATTGCCAGTTCTGTGGCTTTCGTGGTGCCGGCGGCTTGCCAAAAACTCAGGAGCAATCACCGATGAGAGAGCAGTTTCCGTTTACCATTGCACGTGTGACCCGTCGCTGGCGCAAAATGCTGGACGAACGGTTGAAAGATCTGGGCGTTACCCAGGCGCGGTGGAGCACCATGTTCTATTTAAAAGCGGGTGGTGAAGGTTTAACTCAGCGCGAACTGGCCAGTTTAATGGCCATTGAAAATCCGACACTGGTGCGTCTGTTAGACAGCCTGGAAGGCCAGGAGTTGATTGAGCGCCGCCCTTGCCCGAATGACCGCCGCGCCCGCCGCCTGCATTTGACTGACGGTGGCCGTGCGTTTATGGACGAGATGACCACCCGCGCAGATCGCCTACGTGACGAAATGCTGGAAGGCGTCAGCGAAAAAGACATCGAAGTTACGCTGCGGGTTTTTGGAACGATTCTGGAAAACGCGCACAAGCAAAGGTAAACGGTGGCAGACAATTCGGTAACGGGGCTGCAACAGCGCTACGGCGAGCGCTGGCGCTGGCTTGCCGTCGCCACGGTTATGGCAGGTACCATGTCAACGGTGCTCAGCGCTACCGTGGTGAACGTGGCGTTGTATGACATCATGCTGGAGTTCGGGGTGCGCCAGGGCCAAATCCACTGGCTTGCCACCGGCTTTATTGCAGCCATGACAACCACCATGCTGGCTTCCTCTTGGTTGCTGGACCATTTTGGCATCCGCAAAACCCTCGCGACAGCCATGGCGCTGTTCACCGTAATATCCCTGCTGGGAGGCTTTGCCGCTAGCCCAGAGCAACTTATTGCGGCGCGCATTGGCCAGGGCGCCATGGCTGGATTGATGCAGCCCATGGCTATGTATCTGGTATTCCGAATTTTCCCCCGCAACCAGCGCGGCCGAGCCATGGGCATTTACGGTATGGGCGTGGTGTTGGCACCGGCTCTGGGGCCGGTGTTGGGCGGCTTTCTGGTAGACGAACTGACTTGGCGCTACGTGATGTTCGCGCCAGTGCCGGTGACGGCTGCTAGCGTGTTTATGGTTTGGCGCTTTCTGCCGAGTCCAGAGAATAAACCCAAACCCTATCCATTGGATGTGCCGGGGTTGGTGCTGCTGGGCACCGCCATTGGTTTATCTCTCGACAGTTTGAACAGGCTGCAAAATGTGGTCGGCCAGGGTGCGTTCATTGCTTCAGAGGCCGCGACAGCATTGCTGTTCCTGATTTTATTCGTGTGGCGTGAACGCAGTGCCAGGCACCCCTTGGTGAATATTGCTCTATTGCGCAAACCGGTGTTTTTGTACGCCAATCTAGGTGCCATGGCTATGGGCCTGGCGCTGTTCGGCTCCACCTACCTGATTCCTTTATTCGCTCAGACCGCATTGGGTTCCAGTGCCACCGAGGCCGGTCTGTTAATGTTGCCTGCGGGTATCGTTCTGGGCATTGTTTTTCCTATTGCCGGTAATATGGCGGACAAACACAGCAGTCGTAAACTGGTTATTTTTGGCATTCTGGCATTTACGTTGTCGGCCACACTGTTTGCGCTGTCTGGCTTCGAAACACCTCTGGGCTGGCTGGCCCTGTGGGCAGCGGTGGGAAGGGTTGGTATAGGTTTTATGTTGCCGGCACTGTCGATGGGTGCGTTGAATCCTTTGGCGCCAGAGGAGCTGGGCGCAGGGTCCAGCACCATCAGCTTTACCCGACAGCTTGGCGGGGCCTTTGGTGTCAACATGGTCGCATTGGCCATCGAACACGGTGATCATCAAAACGGCATGCCCACCGTAGAGGCGTTCCAGTTTGCTTGGTGGATGGTGGCGGTATTTTTGGCGCTGGCGATTATTCCAGTGTGGAAAATGCGCACCTGACAGCGCCGGTATTCATTGCCTTTTGCAGCCAAGCGCCAGTAATCTACTCGCTCTGCCGCCGGGTTCCTTTTGTGGCCTGTGCGCAATGGAACTCCTGGCTGGGTCCAGGGTCTGAATTTTGTCTATTTCTGTCTTTGGGTAGAATGTTATGGGTGTGAAAATGCGTTTATTGACACTGTTGCTGAGTGCAGCCTTTGCGCCTTTGCTGCTGGCTCAGGGCGCAGCGAATCCTGTTCCGGCTGATAAGGCAGCAAGAGTGGCTACCTACAGTATTCAGGGCGATGTGGCCGGGCAGTTGAGTGTGTTCAAAACCCGCTACGAAGACACCTTTGCAGATATAGGTATCGCTGAGGCTCTGGGTTATCTGGAACTGGTGAAAGCCAACCCTGGAGTAGACCCGTGGCTGCCCGGCGAAGGCACCCGTATTACTTTGCCCCGGCACTATGTTATGCCGGATGCGAAGCGCGAAGGTATTGTGATCAACCTGGCGGAATATCGCCTTTATTACTTCACCGACAGCGGCGTTCAGGTTTACCCGGTGGGCGTTGGTACCGAAGAAAACCCATCACCGTTAACGAACGCTCAGGTGACCATGGCGCTGACTTCGCCAGCCTGGTATCCGCCTGAGAGTATTCGCGCCGAGCACGCCGCTGTTGGCGATTTCCTGCCGCGCATGATTCCGCCGGGGCCAGATAACCCGTTGGGTAGCCATGCGCTTATTCTGAGTGAAAAAGGCTATTTAATTCACGGCACCAATAAAAAATTCGGTGTCGGCATGGCGGTCAGCCACGGTTGTTTTCGCATGTATAACGAAGACATTTCGCGTTTTGCATATCAGATTGCACAGGGCACACCGGTGCAGATAGTCCGCCAATCGGTGAAAGTGGGTGTTGCCAATGGTCAGGTGTGGCTGGAAGTACATCGGCCCCAGGAAGATTATTCGGTAGCGGATCGCAACAAGCTTTGGCTGGCTACCGTGGAACAGTTGGAACGCCTGGCTATTGCTCACCCGGAAGTGGAAGTACGGCGCAGGGCGATTGAAATTGCAGTTGATCAAGCAAGCGGCTTGCCTACGGTGATTGGTGAGAAAATCACATCGGTGGCGAAAGGAGAGCCTGTAAAGGTCCTAGAAAATGCTGGGCAACAGCTGTATTTTTAAGCGCAGGTGCCGGAGAACGCCCAAGCGTGGTTGTTTCAGATACAAAATCAGGACACAAAAAAAGGCCGGAGTTACCGGCCTTTTTTATAGTGCAAAGCTTACTTCTTGCTGGCTTGCTCAAGCATGCGCTTGGCGCGCTCGTTGGCTTCGTCAGCGGATTTTTGAGCAGCTTTGGCAGCAGCCAGAGCTTGGTCAGCTGTCTGCTTGGCAGAGCGGGCAGAACTGGCGGCGCTGTTGGCGGTGTTCATTGCATTTTCAGCCGTTTGCTCAGCTGAATTAGCTGTAGCATTGGCTTCGCCCATAGCAGCGTCATCAGTAGTGGCACAACCAGCAGTCAAAGCAGCTGCCAGTGCTAACCCAGCGATCGTCAGTTTACGCATTGCAAATCCCCTTATTAGTCGTTGTATTTCCCGAAGTCCGATAATCAATGTAGCTGACATCCCGCCAACTCGCCTCCTGCCAAAACAGGTCTAATAGGCGATTAACCACCGAAGCAGCCGACAGTGTAAATCAGTCTGTCACTAAATGTTAACTAAGCGTAGGTAAATGTCCGAAGCTTATGACAACAACGTAATCTTACACGGCGTTCCGTGTCAAAAAATTATTCTAATGCTGACACTTAGCTTACTTTTTAACAACAGCTTCAGGGCAGGATTTCAATCGGGGTGCCATCGCTTACCAGTTGCCAGATTTCATCAATCTCTTGATTGCTGACGGCAATGCAACCGTCAGTCCAATCAAGCCCAAAAAAAGCAAAAGCAAAATCGTCGTCGGTTCCGTTGGGCAGGCCGTGAATCATGATGCTACCGCCTGGGTTCAGGCCCCAGTTTTCGGCCATTTCACGGTCTTTGGCGCTGGGGTAGGAAATGTGAATAGACTTGTAAAATGAACTGCCGGCGTTGCGCCAGTCCAGGGAGTATTCGCCTTCGGGGGTGCGGCTGTCGCCTTCGTAAAGCTTGTGGCCCAGGGGGTTGTCACCCAGTGAAATGCGATATTGGCGGATAACCTGCTCACCACTGAGTAACTGCAGCGAACGCTCGCCTTTTTGCACCAGTACTTTGGTAATAGACGGTAGCTGGTCGATGTCTGACGAATGCGGAAATGGAAGACGGGTGTCTGCTCGCGCCAACAAATCCGAAGCCAGGGCCTGGGGCGTGAGCAAAGTCAGCAGCAGTGAACATAAAACAAACAATCGACCCAGACCCATAAAACCGAATTACCAATGATTAAAGTTAATTCAGAATGTTTATATCATGACTAAAGGTGCAGTTGTTAATGGGTTTTGTCATCTTTGGTGTTGTTATGTTTTGCCTCGGCTGCGTTTTGCTGGGCGTCCATTTTCAGGCCTACCTTGGCAACGGTGTCGCCGTTCATTGAACGCACCACCAGCGTAACCGGCCCCAGAGCTACCAGGTCGCCAATAACCGGGCGGCCCTTAGTACGTTGGGCAAAGCATTCAGCGAGTGACAAGTCTGGCGGCAGTTCATCAAATTCAATGCCGTAAACCTGCTCTACATCGCCCAGCAGAGCGTCGCCGTTCAGCACAAAGTCGCCAAAGAACGCACGTTCGGCCAAGTGGCTGGAAGTGTAGGCACCGCTGAGGGATTTGTTCAGCTCCGGTAAAACGCCTGGCGTGGAAAATACGGCGATAACGTCGCCCTGAATCACTTCAAGATCGGCTTGTGACTGTAGGCACAATTGGTTTCGGAATACGCCGGCCACCGCTGTGTTATCTGGAAGCTTGAGCTGGTCCAGGCGCCGCGGCAGTTCCCAGTTTTTGCCCCGCAGTGGGAACAGCATTAGTTCATGATCGCCGGCGGCCGGAGCGTCTAGCGGAAAACGGCGAAACGGGGCGTTGTCGGCGGGTACTTCCAGTTTCAGCCAGCGCGCCAAAGGTGCCATGGTGGTGCCCTGAACCAGCAATGACACCAGCACGATAAAAAAGGCGGCGTGGAACACCAGTTGCGCGTCTGGCAGGCCGGCAATAATGGGGAACAATGCCAGCACAATAGGCACCGCACCGCGCAGGCCTACCCAGCTGATAAAACCCAGCTCACGGCGGTTGAAGCCAAATGGCCAGAGTGTGGCCATTACGGTCAGCGGCCGAATCACGAAAATGAGTGCCAGCGCCAATATCAGGCCTCCGCCCGCCAGAGGCAGTAACTCCGACGGGGCCACCAAAAGCCCAAGCATAAGAAACAGGCACAGCTGCGCCAGCCAGGCCAGACCGTCGTGCACCTGCAGAATCATCGGCATCATTCGTACAGGCCGGTTACCAATCACCACACCGGTCAGGTAAATCGCCAAAAAGCCACTGCCGCCCAAAGCGTTGGTGGCGGAAAATACCGCAATACCACCGGCGGCTACCAGCAGTGGGTAAAGCGGCGGCGCCAGGCGCATCCGATTGGCCAACGCGACGACGGCGACGCCACCGATTAATCCGGCAATGCTGCCAATGCCAAACTGTTCCACCAGTAACCGCAGGGCGGGGCCAACGTTGTTCTCACCTGCGTTGCCAATCAGCGTGACCATCAGCAACGTCAGGAAAATGGCCATGGGGTCGTTGCTGCCAGACTCGATTTCCAACGTGGCGCTGACACGCTCGTTAAGATGAATGCCGCTGCCTTGCAGCATCGAGAACACCACTGCAGCATCGGTAGACGAGATAATGGCGCCAATCAGTAGCGCCAGCATCCAGTGCAAATCAAACACCCACCAGGCGACTACGGCTGCGCCGGCAGCGGTTAGAAAAACACCGAGGGTAGCCAATACCAGAGCAGGGCGCAGGCCAACACGGAAGGTTTCAGCACGGGTGCGCATACCACCGTCTAGCAGAATAACGCCCAGGGCCAGATTGGCGATCAGAAACGCCAGCTGGTAATCATCAAAACGTATGCCGCCTGGCCCGTCTTCGCCCATCATCATGCCGACCACTAGAAAAATCAGCAGCACAGGCATGCCCACCCGGCTAGACAGCGGGCTTAAAACAATGCTGATAACCAGCATCAGGGCACCCACTAGGGTGAGCATCGGGTCCATCACAACTCCACATCAAGAATGGCAAGCAAGGCTAAGCAACAGGGTCGCGTTGGCCTGCTGTAAGTCTGCCCATAGCCGGCACGGTTAACAAGTAGAGTTGAAGCGGGTTGCGCCGGGTATGTCGCAGGCTTTGCCGGCTGGGTTCAATCATCTGCGCCTCCGTTGTAGCAGACTGCGTGCAGGCGTTGTTGTTGGGTGCTAAAGGAAGGTTGCCGAGAGGTGTATATATGCATAAAAATTCATACGTTAAATGCCTATTTGTTGTTTGACTATCTAAATAATCACATTAATACTCAGCCCCGCTTACTTATCAGTCAGTAATATATGTCTACGTGTGCATATATTACTGCTGGGTGATCAGTTTTAAGCTGTGAAAAATAACAAAATGACAACAACAAAATAGAGGTGATTGATGGACGGCATAGCACAAGACCGTTTACAAAACGGCGACGAGGCGCGCTCCAAACCCGTTTTTTTTGACCGTGAAAACACGGTTGCAGGCCCCAATTTCAATCGTTGGCTGGTGCCCACTGCGGCGCTAGCGATTCATCTTTGCATCGGCATGGCCTATGGCTTTTCGGTGTTTTGGCTGCCTATGGCCAATTTGGTGACGGCTGCAGACCCTGTGGCCTGCGCCGATATCGGCATACTTCAGGCAATGACGACTACGTCCTGCAACTGGGCTGTCAGCCACGTGACTTACACCTTCGGTATTTTTATAGCCATGCTGGGCATTTCGGCCGCGGTGTGGGGTGCCTGGCTGGAACACGCCGGCCCGCGTAAAGCCGGCGCCATCGCAGCGGTATGCTGGGGCGGAGGCATGATTCTGGGCGGCGTAGGTGTGATGACCCATCAGCTTTGGTTGCTGTATCTGGGCTGCGGTGTGCTGGGTGGTATTGGCCAGGGTTTGGGTTACATCACTCCGGTGTCTACGCTGATTAAATGGTTTCCCGACCGCCGCGGCATGGCGACCGGCTTTGCAATTATGGGTTATGGCGGTGGTGCCATGGTGGGTGCTCCACTGGCGGTTTGGCTGATGGGCTATTTTTCTGCGGACAGTGGCAAGGGTGTTGCCAGCACGTTGATGGTGATGGGCATCATCTACTTTTTTGTGATGATGGCCGGCGCTCTGGGCTTTCGCGTGCCACCCAATGGTTGGAAGCCAACGGGTTGGGAGCCACCCCAGGGTAAACAAGCCAATGCCATGATCACTCACGGCCATGTACACCTCAGCAAAGCCTGGAAAACCCATCAGTTCTGGATGATCTGGAGCGTGCTGTTTCTGAACGTAACAGCGGGTATTGCGGTGATTTCCATGGCCAGCCCCATGCTGCAGGATGTTTTCGGCGGCGCTCTTGTGGGCATTAAAGACTCTGCAGTGGCGCTCACTGCCGCGCAGAAAACAGCCGTTGTGGCAGCAGCTGCCGGGCTGGTTGGCCTGATCAGTCTGTTTAATAGCGTTGGTCGCCTGTTCTGGGCATCGCTGTCGGACAAGCTTGGTCGCAAAAACACCTATCTCGTCTTCTTTGTTCTCGGCATTGCCATGTACTGCCTGTTGCCCACCTGGGGACACCTGGGTATGGCGGGCATGTTCGTCATTTCCATTTGCGTGATCTTGAGTATGTATGGCGGTGGTTTCGCCACGGTACCCGCGTATCTGGCCGATATTTTTGGCACTCAAATGGTGGGTGCGATTCATGGCCGGCTGTTAACCGCCTGGACGGCAGCAGGGCTTGTTGGGCCGGTGATTATCGCGTTGATTCGCGAGGTGCAGCTAGAGGCTGGAATAGAGCCTGCGCTGGTGTACGACCGCACGCTGTACATTATGGCGGGGTTGCTGGTAGTGGGTCTGATCTGTAACAGCTTGATCAAGCCGGTAGACCATTCACTGCACATGACCGACGCAGAGCTGGAAGGCGAGCGTAGGTTGCAGCGCGACAGCGGTGTATCGTCTCACTCCCAAACCGCCGCCCGCGGAGCTTTCGGGATTACCGGTGTGCTGGCTTGGATGGCGGTGGGTATACCGTTCCTGATCGGCCTGTACATTGCTCTGGCCAAAGCGGCGGCGTTGTTTTAACGAGCAGGGCCGGCCGGTTCCAGGTTATTGGTCGGAAGCGATCAGCTCGTCAAAGCCGGCAATCTGGCCGGGCTGGTCGGGCTGATAGCCTGGAACGCTGTCGATGCGCTCAAGCAGTTCGGGCGCACGAAGTAGCTCAATCAGGTGGTCAAGCGCGCTTTGCGACAGGTGCTCTGGACGATAGATCAGCAGATAGTGCTCGCAGGCCAGTTCCAAAAAGTCTAGGCCGAACTGTTCGGCTGCGGCCTGCACACCAAAGCCCACATCGGCCATGCCGGAGGCCACAAACGCCGCCACTGCGGTGTGGGTGAATTCCTGCTGGCCACTGCGGTTAACACTGTTTGCATCTAACCCTTGCTGTTCTAGCAGCAGATTGAACAGGATACGGGTACCGGAATGCAGGTCGCGGCTGATAAAGCGCAACCCGGATTCGCTGAAGTCTTTCAGGCTGCGCACCTGTTGATGTTCGCCTTTGCGCAGCATCAGGCCTTCGCGTCTGGTCACAAAACGAATCAGTCGATGGCTGCCGTCGCTGAGTAAATCCCGGTAGTGGCTTAAAATTTGGCGAGCCAACTGCGGACAAGTAGGCAGGTGGAAGCTGGCGATGTCGCATTCACCGCGATTGAGCGCGGAAATCGCTTCCGCAGGATTACGATATTGAAGGTTTATGTTCAGCTGTTCTGCCACTTCGGGCAACAGCGCCACTGCATAACCGTGGCTGGCGTGCAGGCGCAGCGTTGGTTTTGTGTTGGCCAGCAGTTGTTGAATCTGGTCATTCAGCTCGGCAGTCATGCTGTCTATTTGCGGCCCTAAGCGCGCGTCGACCCGATGCTCTGCCCACAGCAGTTTTTCGCCCAGGGGGGACAGTTGGGAGCCTTGGCCTTTGCGCATGATGACCAGTGGCAAGCCAATAATATGGCCGCCACGGTTAAGCAGGTTCCAGGCGTGGCGATAGGAAATGCCGGCCTTTGTAGCGGCTGCGGTAAGTTTACCGGTGTCGCGAATGCCTTCAAGCAGGCGGAACAGCACCGGCTCAAACAGTTCGCCGTTGGCGGTACGGAAAATCCAGGCGGGTGAGATATTCAGTTTTTTGTTATGCAATTTTATTCATATTCCGTAGGTTAGGGCAGAGTGCTAGTTTAGGCACTGTTGAGTGATCGACTACTGTACCAAAATAAAAACAGGTAGGAACAATTATGCATATGTCAGAGACAGCCGACCCAAAGGCGGCGGTTATGTCCATGCCTGTGGCAGGCGATTGGAGCCCTGAGATTATTCGCCAGGAAATCGCTGCCCTCCAGCACAAACCTGGTGCGCTTTTACCCATTCTGCACGCTATACAAGACCGCGTTGGTTATGTGCCGGAAGACGCTGTACCCATTATTGCGGAAATGTTGCAGCAGACCCGCGCCGATATTCACGGTGTCATCAGCTTTTACCACCATTTCCGCACTCACCCGTCCGGCAGCAATCTGCTGGAGGTATGCCGTGCCGAAGCTTGCCAGGCTCGCGGCGGGCGCGCTCTTGAGCGTCATGTTCAGGAACGCCTGAGTGTGGGCTATCACGATACCACTGCCGACAACGAGTTCACTCTTGTGCCGGTGTATTGCCTGGGCAACTGCGCCTGTGGCCCGTCTATTCGTGTGAACAATGACATTATCGGCCGCGTGACGCCGCAGAAATTCGACCAGCTGGTAGACGCCCTGACAACGTCTGTTCTTCAGCTAAAATAAAGGCAGGAGCAAACTCCATGACAACAACAATTTATGTGCCCTGCGATACCACCGCCTTATCTTTGGGCGCAGACCGCGTAGTGCAGAAGCTTCAACAGGCGGCAGCCCAGAAAAATACTGAACTTCACCTGGTACGCAACGGCTCCCGTGGTCTGTTCTGGCTGGAACCCTTGGTGGAAGTACAAACCCCTTTTGGCCGCGTAGCTTATGGTCCGGTGGAACCGGAGCAGGTGGATGAGCTGGTGGCCGCCGGTTTGTTTGACGGTAACCCCGAACACCCGCTGTTTCTGGGGGACATTTCCCAGCACTCGTACTTACAACAACAACAACGCCTGACGTTTGCCCGCATTGGTATTACCGACCCGATTTGTATTGAAGACTATATTGCCCACGGCGGTTTTGCCGGCCTGAAAAAAGCAGCTGCGCTGACCACTCAGGGCATTGTGGATGAAGTAAAAGCGTCTGGCCTGCGCGGCCGTGGCGGCGCCGCTTTCCCGGCCGGCATAAAATGGCAGACCGTGCTGGACGAGCCCCAAAACCAGCAGAAATACGTGGTGTGCAACGCCGATGAGGGCGATTCCGGTACCTTCGCCGATCGCCTGGTGATGGAGTGCGACCCCTACATGCTGATAGAAGGCATGACTATTGCCGGCTTGGCGGTCGGTGCCACTCTGGGCTTTATTTACGTGCGCTCGGAATACCTGCTGTCGCAAAAGATGCTGGACGAAGCCATCCGCAGAGCCGAAGTACTCGGTTATTTGGGCGATAACGTCTGCGGTAACGGCCGTAGCTTCCGTCTGGAAGTTCGCTTGGGCGCCGGCGCGTATATTTGCGGCGAAGAAACCTCGCTGCTGGAAAGCCTGGAAGGCAAGCGCGGGCTGGTTCGCTCAAAGCCGCCACTACCTGCCATAAAGGGTCTTTTTGGTCAGCCTACAGTCGTGAACAACGTGCTGTCTCTGGCCGCCGTGCCCTACATCATGGCCCACGGCGGCAAAGCCTATGCAGACTACGGCATGGGCCGCTCTTTGGGCACCCTGCCCATTCAACTGGCGGGCAACATCAAACACGGAGGCCTGATTGAACTGGCCTTCGGCGCAAGTTTACGCAAAGTGCTGGAAGATTTTGGCGGCGGTACCTTTACTGGCCGGCCCATGAGGGCGGTGCAGGTAGGCGGCCCGTTAATGGCGTATTTGCCGGAAAGTCAGTGGGATACGCCCATGGATTACGAAGCTTTCGCCAAATTGGGCGCAGGCATTGGCCACGGCGGTGTAGTGGCGTTTGATGACACAGTGGACATGGGCGAGCAGGCCCGTTTTGCCATGGAGTTCTGTGCCGTAGAATCCTGTGGCAAGTGCACGCCTTGCCGAATTGGCTCAGTGCGCGGCGTGGAAGTGATTGACCGCATACGTGCCGGCGAACACCGCGATGACAACCTGGTGTTGCTGCAGGAACTGTGCGAAACCATGGTGGACGGCTCTCTGTGTGCCATGGGCGGCATGACGCCCTTCCCGGTACAAAGCGTGATGAAACACTTTCCCGAAGACTTGATGGCCAGCCCGCGCCCAGTGGAGGCATGACATGTTGAATTATTATGACCCAGGCACCCAAAGCTACGAAGCCGGTAAAAGTATTCTGAACCCCGATTTTGATTTTGGTACTCCGGCCAGGGTTTCCGAAAACCTGGTGACGGTATCTATCGACGGTCGCGAGATAGCCGTACCCGAAGGCACCTCGGTACTTCGGGCGGCGGCGCTGGCTGGCATCAACATTCCAAAGCTGTGCGCCTCTGACAACCTGGAGCCTTTTGGCTCTTGCCGCCTGTGCGCGGTAGAAATCGAAGGTCGCCGTGGCTACCCGGCTTCGTGCACCACGCCGGTGTCTGAAGGCATGGACGTGACCACCCAGACCGGAAAGCTGGCAAAATTGCGTCGCAATATCATGGAGCTGTACATCTCTGACCACCCGCTGGACTGCCTGACGTGTCCGGCCAACGGTGACTGCGAATTGCAGGACGTGGCCGGTGCTGTGGGCCTGCGGGAAGTGCGTTACGGTTTTGATGGTAAGAACCATCTGGATGCAGAAATTGACGATTCAAACCCGTATTTCAGTTTCGACCCCAGCAAGTGCATCGTGTGTTCACGCTGCGTGCGCGCCTGTGAAGAAGTGCAAGGCACGTTTGCGCTGACCATCGAAGGTCGCGGTTTTGATTCAATCGTCTCTGCCAGCCAGAACGAGCCGTTTATGGATTCCGAATGCGTGTCTTGTGGCGCTTGTGTGCAAGCTTGCCCCACCTCCACGCTGATGGAAAAGAGCGTGATCGACGCCGGTCAGCCGGAACACAGCGTGATCACCACCTGCGCCTACTGTGGCGTGGGTTGCTCGTTCAAAGCCGAAATGAAAGGCGAAGAAGTGGTGCGCATGGTGCCCTACAAAGGCGGCGAGGCGAACCACGGCCACTCTTGTGTGAAAGGCCGTTTTGCTTTTGGCTACGCCACCCATAAAGATCGCATCAAAGAACCGATGATTCGCGAATCAATAAACGATCCGTGGCAAGTGGTGTCCTGGGACGAAGCATTGGCGTTTTCCGCCAAAAAGCTTAGAGGCATTCAGACCGAGTTCGGCCGTGAAAGCATTGGTGGCATTACCTCTTCACGCTGCACCAACGAAGAAACCTATCTGGTGCAAAAGCTGGTGCGGGCGGCGTTCGGCAACAACAACACCGACACCTGCGCGCGAGTGTGCCATTCCCCCACCGGTTACGGCTTAAAAACCACGTTGGGCGAATCCGCCGGTACCCAGACGTTTGATTCAGTAATGAAAGCCAACGCCATTGTGGTGATTGGTGCCAACCCCACTGACGCCCACCCGGTGTTTGGTTCGCTGATGCGCCGGCGCTTGCGCCAGGGCGCCAAGCTGGTGGTGATTGATCCACGCCGCATCGACGTTTTGAAAACACCCCATGCCGACGAAGGTCTGCACTTACCGCTGCGTCCCGGCACTAACGTGGCCATGGTAAACGCTATGGCCCATGTGGTGATAACCGAGGGCTTGGAAGACAAAGAGTTTATAAACAGCCGTTGCGATACGGAAGCCTACAACGCCTGGCGCACCTTTATTGCCGAGGCGCGTAACTCACCGGAAGCCATGGAAGAAGTTACCGGCGTACCGGCTGCCAAGGTTCGGGAAGCGGCGCGAATTTACGCCGAAGCCGAAAATGGCGCGATTTACTATGGCCTGGGCGTTACCGAGCACAGCCAGGGCTCTACTATGGTGATGGGCATAGCCAACCTGGCGCTGGCCACCGGTAACATCGGCCGCGAAGGCGGCGGTGTGAACCCGCTGCGGGGCCAGAACAACGTGCAGGGCTCCTGCGATATGGGGTCTTTCCCCCACGAATTGCCGGGTTACCAGCACGTAAGTGACCCGGAAGTGAGAGAACGCTTTAAGGCGGTGTGGGGTGTGGAAATTGACCACGAGCCCGGGCTGCGCATTCCCAACATGTTTGACGCCGCCATCGCCGGTACCTTCAAGGCGTTGTATGTGCAGGGTGAAGACATCGCCCAATCAGACCCCAACACCCACCATGTGGAAGCCGCTTTAAAAGCACTGGACTGCCTGATTGTGCAGGATATTTTCCTGAACGAAACCGCCAAGTTTGCTCACGTGTTGCTGCCGGGTTCCACCTTTCTGGAGAAGAACGGCACCTTTACCAACGCCGAGCGCCGCATCAATCGCGTGCGCAAAGTGATGGAGCCGATTGCCGGCATGGAAGACTGGGAAGTCACCATGGCCTTATCGAATGCCCTGGGCTATCCGATGAATTACAATCATCCGTCTGAAATCATGGACGAAATCGCCTTGTTGACGCCGTCATTCACCGGCGTGAATTACGACAAGCTGGAACGGCTGGGCAGCATTCAGTGGCCGTGTAATGATGAACATCCGGATGGCACGCCCACCATGCACACTCTGGACTTCCCCATTGGAAAGGGCCGCTTTGCAGTGACCGAATACCTGGCCACCGAAGAACGCGCCAGCCGCCGCTTCCCGCTGCTGCTGACCACCGGGCGCATATTGTCGCAGTACAACGTAGGCGCACAAACCCGGCGTACCGCTAATAGCGACTGGCACGAGGAAGACCTGCTGGAACTGCACCCCAGTGATGCCGAATTGCGTGGTGTAAAAGAAGGCGACTGGCTGGGTATCAGCAGCCGCGTAGGCCACACCGTGCTGCGGGCGAAGCTTAGCACCCGCATGTTACCGGGCGTGGTCTTCACCACCTTCCACCACCCGGGCAGTGGTGCCAACGTAATCACCACCGACAACTCGGATTGGGCCACCAACTGCCCGGAATACAAGGTGACCGCCGTGCAGGTAGAAAAAGTGTCCCAGCCATCTGACTGGCAGCGTAACTTTGTTGACTTCGACAAACGCCAGCAGGACTTTGCAAAACCGGCTGAGGAGCATTCGAGTGATGCCCATGCAAGCGCCCTCAAATAACGGATCGCCTGACGCCACAGCCGCGCTCACCGGTGAATGCCCTGCACCGGTGAGCGCGGCTGTGGTGAACGTGCGTGGTGGCATTGAAAGGGCGCCAGGCCAAGACTGGGTCGCCGAAGAAGTGCCGGTGGCCATGGTGTACAACGGCGTGTCCCATGCGGTGATGATGGCGTCGCCCTGTGACCTGGAAGACTTTGCTCTGGGTTTCAGCATCAGTGAGGGTATTCTTGAAAAGCCAGAGCAGCTGTTCAGCATCGAAATAAAACCCACGCAAGACGGTGTTGAAATAGACATGCACCTAGCGGGCGACTGTTATGCGCGCTTGCGCGAGCAGCGCCGTAACATGGTGGGCCGCACCGGTTGCGGGCTTTGTGGCACCGAATCTTTGGCCCACGTGGCGCGGACTATTGCCCGGGTTTCGGCACAGCCGTTGCCCGCAGACGAAGCGGTTCAAGCGGCGCTTCATAGCTTGAAAAATCACCAGCCATTGCAGCTGAAAACCGGCGCCACCCACGGGGCGGCCTGGTGCGATAGCAGCGGGCAGATTGTTCAGGCAAGAGAAGATGTTGGCCGCCATAACGCGTTGGATAAGTTGATCGGGGCCCGCCTGCGTGAGGGTGGCGATCAGGCTTTTGACAAGGGTTTTGCGTTGATCTCCAGCCGCGCCAGTTTTGAAATGGTGCAGAAAAGCGCCAGCGTTGGCATCAGCACGTTGGTGGCGGTATCCGCGCCAACGGCTCTTGCTATCCGAGAAGCCCGCGAAAGCGGCATGAACCTTATTGGCTTTGCCCGCCCGGGCCGCCACGTCGTCTACGCCCGCAGCGATGACACTGCTCAGGAGAATACTTTGTGAGTGACCCGCAATTAACCAACCTGATCAAAATGATCGACCAGATTATTGCCAACAACCTGCACCACGGTGACGACGACCAGGTGACCGACGTTGCCGCCGGGCACCTGCAGAAGTTCTGGGCTCGCAGCATGAAGCAGCAGGTGATCGCTTATGCCAACAGTGAAGGCGCAGATTTGTCACCGTTGGCGCAAAAAACCATCGCTAAGCTGCAGGCCGTATCTTAGATTTTCGCTGCGTCACAAGTTTGTGTACGTTGCTATCCCCTTCTGCCAGCGCCAGGCTCTAGCTTGGATGTGTCATAGGGGATAAAAGAAAGTCGCTGAAAGTGCTGTTTTTCAAGAGTTTAAACTCGCAGATCGACCAAGCATAAACCGCCGCTACCCAAAATAAGACCCGAAAACCAGCCTTCTTGACGCTGTCTCGAAGCCGGATTGCCGCCGGTTTCATCGACGGGTACACCAATTCCTATGCAGGCCTGCTGTAGTTTCTGTAGTTTCTGTGTCAGATCGATAAGCAGCAACGATTAGCCCAACGACTGATCTGGGCTCCGGTCGACCTGCGACATTGCCGCATAATTTCGTCATGAACTCGTTACCCTTGTCCGACAGCGGATCTATGCCCATGTAAAAAGCAAGCAAATCTATCGCAATTAATGCTGCGCGCGCCGGTGAGTATGGTCGTGGCTTTGCATTGGAGGCTGCGAAGTGTGCCGTATGGATCAGCTTACCCAAAGTTCAAACTGTGAAGTTCATGGTATGGTCAATGGCTCGTTGGCGCCTGCCGAGAGCTCGGTCAGTATCACGGCGCATGGCAAACAGTCTGTGGATAAGTGCTCAGAGCGAATGCTTGACGCCGAGAGCGCCTTAAACCGCGTATCGGGTTCAGTCGCAATATTACATAGCGGTCGATTTAGATGGCCGCAGAATTATCTACCCGGCGCTATGGTAAGAAGCTTATGGACCCAGTAAATCGAGAAAAACGCCGCCTCACCGCACTTGAGCGACTGGCGATCATGGACACGGGGTCAGAAGAACGCTTCGATCGCCTGATTAACTTGGCGCGGCGCTACTACAATACGCCTATTGCCCTATTTTCACTGCTGGATGAGAAGCGGCAATGGTTCAAATCCAAGCGCGGCCTGGACTTAAAAGAGACACCGCGATCCATCGCTTTTTGCGACCACGCCATCAGACAGGATTCGGTGTTCGTCGTCGCGGACGCCTCCAAAGATGAACGTTTTTGCAATAACCCTATGGTGACGGGTGAATCACACATTCGGTTTTATGCCGGTATGCCCGTGCGGGAGCCCGGTGGGTTCAAAATGGGCACTCTGTGCATTATGGATCACAAACCGCGTGACATTCCGGAACACGAGTTGGATGTGTTAAGAACGCTTGCCAGCCTGATTGAAGATGAAGTGGAACGTTTTTACCACGCGTCGCAGTATCAGAAGCAGGTTCCAGTGTCGCGGTTGAACCGCGCCATTCAGCGGGCCCAGAACACTTTCCACACAGATGATGATCAGGACGCCGTGTTTGAAATTTTGTTAAGCGATCTGCTGGTGCTGACTGACAGCCAGTTTGGATTTATCGGCGAGGTGTTGACCAATAGCGACAATAACCCTTATCTACGCGTAGGCGCCATAACCGATATTTCGTGGAGCCCGGAATCAGCAGATCGCTCTCAGCAGCGCAAAACAAGGGGTTTGTTGTTCGAACGGCTGAATAACCTGATCGATACATCAATGCTGTCAGATGACGTGTTGATAAGTGACGGGTTTGAAAGCGATAGCCAAGCTGGGGAATTGCCACCCGGCCACCCGCAGATTACCCGCTACATGGGCATTCCCATATTTTCCGGCGATAACCGCGTTGGTTTGGTGGGGCTCGCCAACCGCCAGGAGGGGTATACCAACAAATTGGCCATCGAGCTTAAACCGCTGTTGCAGACGGTGGGCCAGTTGATTGAGCGCAAACGCATGTACCAGGAGCGGCAGGAGCACCAGAAGGGTCTTGAACAGGCGGCAAATTTCGATTCTTTGACGGGTTTGCCCAATCGCAGGCGGTTAACCGAACTGTTTGAACAGGAGCTGACATTCGCGGACCAGCGCCAAAGTGCCCTGTCCATCTGCTTTATCGATCTGGACGGTTTTAAAGGGATAAACGACGACTACGGCCATTCAGTAGGCGATGCGGTTTTAAAAACCGTTGCTGCGCGGCTTCAACATGTTCTTCGTGAATGCGACATTATCGCCCGCCTGGGTGGCGACGAGTTTGTAGCGATTATCCGCGATGTCGAAAATAACGCGGTTTATGAGCGTATGCTCGAAGCGATTCGGCGCCCGATAAGCCACCAAGACCTTACGCTTGATCTGGCGGCCAGTATGGGTGTCACCTTATACCCACGGGACCCGTCCGCACCGGATCTGCTCTTGAGGCATGCCGATCAGGCCATGTACGCGGCAAAAGATGCCGGTCGCAATCGCTACAGTATTTTTGATTTTGAGACACATGTGAACCGCGCTGAGCGCGTGCGGATTCTGGAGCAGACCGCCAAAGCATTGGGCGAAAGCCAGTTTGAAATGTATCTGCAACCCAAAATTGTTCTGGCTAGCGATCAGGTGGAAGGCTTCGAGGCCTTGATCCGCTGGAATCATCCAGAAAAGGGGTTACTCGGGCCGATCAGCTTTTTGCCACAACTGGAGCACACAGAATATGCCGCAGCAGTGGGCCGGTTTGTCATCGCGGATGCGGTGGCCAAACTGCAGCACTGGAAACAGCTGGGGTTGCCTTATTCACTGAGTATCAACCTGAGCCCCACGCACCTTCTTAGCGATATGTTGGTAGAGGATTTGCAGGCGGCTTTGCAGGGTTGCGATCCAGATATACGTTCGCGCCTGATTATTGAACTGCTGGAAACCACTGCCTTGGACGATCCAGGAAAAATCATGAGCATTCTGTTGAAGTGCCGGGATCTGGGCGTGCAAGTATCTCTGGATGATTTTGGTACCGGCTATTCCTCGCTGGACCACTTTCGCCGCCTGCCGGCGCAGGAAATCAAGATCGACCGTTCGTTTGTTAGCGACATGCTCACCAATGCGGGCGATGAGATGATCGTAAAATCCATCATCAGCCTGTCAAAGAACTTCAAGCGCCGGGTAGTGGCAGAAGGCATTGAAAATCAGGCCATGCAGGACAAACTGATTGACATGGGTTGTGAGCAGGCTCAGGGTTTTTTCTATACAAAACCACTACCTGCAATCGCTGCTTTGGCTTGGGCCGAGGCTTACCAGAACGTTAATCGGTTTCAGTTCGGCCACACAATCCGCCGTTGAAAACTTCAGTGCAGCTTCAAACGCGGCTGCATCGCACGGCTGATTTTGTCCATCAACCAGATAACGCCGGTACGCAGGAAACCGTGCACAGCCACCTGGTGCATGCGGTACAAAGACACGTAAAAAAGTCGCGCTACCCTGCCTTCAATATACATGCTACGGCCCGACAAATTACCCATCAGGTTACCTACGGTGGTGTAGCGGCTAAAGTTGATTAGCGAGCCGTGGTCGTTGTACACAAATGGTACAGCTGCTTTGCCGTGCAGGCGGTTGCACAGGGTTTTGAACAGCGCGTCGGCCTGCTGGTGTGCAGCCTGGGCGCGAGCGGGTACCGGGCGCTCCGAGCCTGGTTGAGGGCAGGCGGCGCAATCGCCAAGAGCAAAAATATCTGTGTCATGGGTGGTTTGCAGGGTTTGCAGCACCACCAATTGATTATCACGATTCACTTCCAGACCTTCCAGTTTACTCAGAAACACCGGCGCCTTGATGCCAGCAGCCCAGATGGTCATGTCGGATGGAAGCTCGGTGCCGTCCTTCATCACAATACTGTCTTCTTTTATTTCGCTGACCGGTTGGCCCGTCAGCACCTTTACGTGCTGATGTTCCAGCTCGCGAGTTGCCGCAGAAGACAGTCGTGTGGGCAACGCAGGCAAAATACGGTCGGCCGCTTCAATCACTGAAATAGACACGTCAGACGCGCGCAGGTGGTTCATGCCGTACACCGGCAGTTCGCGCGAGGCCAGGCGCAATTCGGCTGCCAACTCCACACCGGTAGCGCCGGCGCCAATAATGTTGATGTGCAGGCGGTGTTGGCGGCCTTGCTGAGCTTCGTGGTTTTTGCGCAAAAATGCGTTCAACATCAGATTATGAAAGCGTCGGGCTTGTAACAGACTGTCCAGAAACAGACAATTTTCCTGAGCCCCGGGGGTGCCAAAATCGTTCGCGGTACTGCCTACAGAAATCACCAGCGTGTCGTAGGCAATTTCCCTTTCGGGCACGACTTCTTCGCCGTCTTCACCCATAAATGGCGCAACCACCAGGGTTTTGGTGGCGCATTTCAGGCCGCTCATGCGGCCGAGCTGAAATTCGTAATGATGTTTGCGAGCGTGGGCGCGGTAATTGATTTCGTTGGCATTGGCGTCTAAGGAGCCCGAGGCAACTTCGTGCAGCAGAGGTTTCCAGACGTGTGTCAGACTGGCATCCACCAGGGTAATGCGGGCCTTGCCTTTTTTCCCCAGTGTGTTGCCAAGGCTGGTGATCAACTCAAGGCCGCCGGCACCGCCGCCAACGATGACTATGTGGTGGGGGCTACTATCATTGGTTTTATTTCTCGGAGCAACCATCGCATCAGGCCTTTACAGAAAAGAGAACAAAGCGCTCTTGCTGCTGGCGTATAAAAGCGCTTTGTTGTCGTGACTGAGACCTATAGCAAGCGTGCGATATTAACGCGCCATGCGCCAGCAAACAATTAACACCGTGTAAGCAATGTTGCTGAGTTATTGCACTTGTAAAGACATCAGAGGCGCGGTGCGCATTATTCCAAGCGACTCATTTTTATTCCAGGCGGCTCACTTTGGCCATCAGTTTCCGCCAGCCAATCGGCAGCGTGCGCTCCAGAACGTTCAGCTTCGGATCTTTAGCATTTATGGCTTCAAGTGGCTGTTTACTGGCGTAAAGCACGGTGTTGTTGGTTTTGCTGCGGAACACCAGCAATACCGGAAAGTGTTTCTTCAGCTGGCGGAACCAGGCGTCGTTGGGTACGGGTGGGCGGTGGTAGTTCAGTGCCAGCCAGCCGTCGTCTGTTAATACGCGGGCGCAGCTGTCCATAAAAACCCGCTGCGACTGGGCAGGGCTCATACGATCGGCGCTGTACAGGTCAGCCAGGATCATATCGCTGCTGGCGTCAGGGAGTTGCTCCAGCGCAACGCGGGCGTCGGCGACGGTAACCTGCATGCGGTCGGTTTGCGGCAGGCTGAAAAATTCCCGCGCCACATCCACCACAATCTGTCGCAGTTCCACCACGTGTACGGTGCATTCGGGGTTGAGATGGTGAAAAGCACTCGCCAGCGCGCCTCCACCCAGGCCCAGAACGGTTACCCGGGCCGGCATATGAAAGGCGGCGGGCAGCATCATGGCGCGATTGTATTCGTGCACGGGTAGATGGGGTGTGCGGCGGTCTATTTTGCTTTGTTCAAAAATAGAGTTGAACGTCAAAATACGGTGTTTGCGCTCATCGATAACCAGCACGCTGCCCAGGGCGTCGCGTACGTGGTGGATAATTTCTCCTTCATTAAACATAAGGCTGACAACAATTCCATGCAGTAGTGGTTGATAAAAAAGGCATAGGCGATATGGTTGGCCTTTGTATCACAGATTCGCTGGAATTCTGCCACAATGGTGGTGAAAAACGTTGACGATCAATTGCTGACCAAAAGTGGTCAGGGCTAAGGAGGATTTAACGTGAAACTGACAGTGTCAGGAATTGAAGACGGTAACCCGGCACCAGAGAAGTTTGCCTTTGGCGTATTTAATGAAGACGATCACATGAGTTTTGGTGCTAATCGCAGCCCGGAAATGATTTGGGATCAAGTGCCGGACGGCACACGCAGTTTCGCCATTGTGATGTTTGATCCAGACGTGCCCAGCGTCGCAGACGATGCCAATCAGGAAGGTAAAACCATCTCCAAAGACATTTCGCGGGTCGACTTCTTCCATTGGCTGCTGATAGATATTCCTGCCCGCATGCGCTGCCTGCCGGAAGGCGAAGACAGCGACGGCGTTACTCCGAAGGGCAAAGAATTCGGCGGCGGCCCGGTAGGCGTGCGCGGTGTGAACAACTTCACCCAGTTTCTGGCAGGCAATCCGGATATGGCCGGCACCTACTTTGGCTATGATGGGCCGTGCCCGCCCTGGAATGATGAGATGCTGCACCATTACCACTACGAGGTACACGCCCTAGATATAGAAACTCTGGGGCTTAGCGGAGAATTCGACGGTGCTACCGTGCGTAATGCCATGAAAGGGCACGTATTGGCCAGCGCGCGAGTGACCGGTACCTATACCCTGAACCCGGATTTGCCCGAATGCCAAAGGTAAGCACTATTATCTTATTCTAAAAAGGAATAAATAAACGTGTATTAATTACTTTTTGACTAAGCCATAATGACATTCTGTTAGAACCCTTGTGTGGAGTGGTGTTATGGCCCGTTTTTTTGTTTTCTTCCTGATTATGTTCAGCTCGCTGGCAACAGCCGCTGACCGCGACTTACCTCCGCTGGTGGATGCCGACTGGCTGCAACAGCAGCGCCAGCAGTCTGAACTGGTTATTGTCGATATCCGCTCCGGGATTGATAACGGCGGCGACCGCAGCACTTTTCGCAAAGCTCACATTCCTGGCTCGGTTTATAGCAGCTACACCGACGATGGCTGGCGTGAAAGCCGTGATGGCGTAACCGGTGTTATGCCCCCGGTGTCCAGCCTGGAGCGGCTGATTAGCGGCTTGGGCATCAATAATGGCGATACGGTTGTACTCGTGCCAGCCGGAACCGGCCCCACCGACTTTGGCAGTGCTGCCCGGGTGTACTGGACTTTCAAGGTACTGGGCCACGATGCGGTGACCATTTTGAACGGCGGCTTCGCCGGCTGGAATGAGGCCGGATTTGAAGTGGCCAGTGGTGAAGGTGCCCAGCGTCCTTTCGGTGCTTTCAAAGGCGAGCTACAACCAAAGCTGCTCGCCACGCTTGAGGAAGTGGACGACGCTCGCCAGAATCAAGGCCAGCTGGTAGACGCCCGCCCGGCGGACTATTTTACCGGTAAGGAAAAATCATCGGCGGCCAAAGCTGCTGGCACCATTCCTGGTGCGATGAACCTTCCCCATCAAAACTTTCTCAGCCAGCAGGGCAAAGCCTGGTACCTGAACTCCGACACCATTGCCGGCCAGCTGCAAAGCACCAGTCTGGATCGCGACAAGCGCGCTATTGCCTTCTGCAACACCGCCCACTGGGCCGCCACCGACTGGTTTGTGCTGAGTGAACTGGCCGGATTTGACGAAGTGGCGCTGTACGACGGCTCCATGGCAGAGTGGTCTCAAGACAGCGATCGGCCGATGCAGGCGGAGAAGAAAGGTTTAGCGAAACTGCTCGACGTATTTAATTGATTCCGTGTGATGTTTTAGACAGCAAGAGAGAATGGCATGAGTGAAGTTGCTGCCCCCACTTCGGCGATTCAATCGCCCTGGCAGGTAGATCGTTTTGTTGTAGTAACAGCGCTGGTCGGTTTTGCTCTTCTGGGTGGACTAATCTGGCTTGAAACCGCACCGTTCATGGTGGCGCTGTTTGCGATTGGTACGGTGCTGGGTATCGCGCTGTACCACGGTGCGTTTGGTTTTACCGCCGGATGGCGCAATCTTGTTGTGCACAAGCGCGGCGCCGGCATGCGGGCTCAGTTGCTGCTGTTTGGGGTGACCTCCATTGTGATGGTGCCGCTGCTTTACAGCGGTCAACCCGGTTTGATTGGAGCGGTGGCGCCAGTGGGCACCTCACTGGTGGTGGGTTCCTTTATGTTTGGTTTGGGCATGCAGCTGGGTGGCGGCTGTGGCTCTGGCACCTTGTTCACTGTAGGCGCGGGCAATCTGCGGATGATCATCACCCTGGTGTTCTTCATCATCGGTACGGTGCTGGGTTCTATCCACTTGCCCTGGTGGCTGGATCAGCCCGGGTTTGACCCGGTGCCGCTGGTCGCGAGTTTTGGCGTTACCGGCGCCATAGTGCTGCAGTTGGTCGGCTTGCTATTGATTGCTCGCTGGGTCAGTCGCATTGAGCGCAAAGCCCACGGCCAGGTGGCCAGCGATGAGCTGTTGTGGAAACAGAAAGGTCAGGGTTTCTGGCGCACGCTGGTAACCGGCCGTTGGCCGTTCACCTGGGCCATTCTGATTCTAGCCGCCGGTAATATTCTTACCCTGGCCATCGGTGGGGCGCCCTGGAGCATCACCTTTGCGTTCAACGTATGGGGCGCTAAAGCACTGCAAGCCGTCGGCGTTGACATGGGTCAGTTTGAGTTCTGGCAGTGGGAATACCCGGCCATGGCTTTGAAAGATTCGCTGCTCACCAACATTCCATCGGTGATGAATTTTGGCCTGCTATTGGGCGCCATGCTGGCCGCAGGGTTGGCTAATCGTTTCAACGAAGCCAGTCGCAACAAGCTGCAAGGTCGCCCGTTTCTGGCGGCGGTGGTGGGCGGCCTGTTGCTGGGCTACGGTGCTCGCTTAGGTTTTGGCTGCAATATCGGTGCGCTCTTCTCAGGTATTGGTTCGGCCAGCCTGCACGCCTGGATCTGGTTTGCCTGCGCGTTTGGTGGGTCTTACATTGGTATTCGCCTGCGGCCCTGGTTCCGCCTGCCGAACTGACAACGGGAGCACAGTTATGAATCCAGCTTACCGTAAAGGTCGTGTTCTGGCGTTATTGGGTGCCATTTTGATACTGATTGTCATCGACCACTTGAATAGCCCGACGTTTGCGTTCAACTCAGGCCAGGGCAATGTGCAAACCGCGCTGTCGCAGAAAGACGACTCAGCCTGTGCGCCCTGTGGCGCGCCTTGCCCGTCTACCCGCGACTGACGCCAGTCGGATCTCGTGGCGGGTCAGTAAGCATCAAGAATATGCGCCATATTGTCGCCTAACGCCTTCCGATCCCAAGCAGAGAGGTTTCGCTCTGCAATGGTAGCCTTTAAGCCCGGCCAGAATGGAATCGGAGCCAGCCATATGCTTGGCCAGCTCCGCACCGCCAGCCTCGGCATAGCGGGCAGATTGAATGATCGCTCAGTAACAAGTACCGTGATGACGCAGTTGAAAATTCGAAAAAACCCTTCCCGCCTTCAACGTGGCCGGTAGAATACTCTGATGAACCGTTCACAATGGGCTTTCCGGCTCACTTTTCTGATCATAGTCGCACTCGTGATGGGGGCTATTTGGCTGCTTCTTCGTCAACTGGGTATGCCTGTTAGTCTGGCGCCAGAAGCGTTGGCTGAGTGGCTTAACCAGCAGGGCATGTCCGGGCCATTGTTGCTGATGCTGTTGATGATCCTCGCGGTAGTTGTCGGACCGATTCCGACACTGCCTATCAGTGCTGCTTCAGGGCTCGTTTACGGAGTGTTCACCGGAACTGCGATTTCAGTGTCGGGTGCCCTCGCCGGGTCTATAATTGCTTTTTATCTGGCGCGGGTACTGGGGCGTGAGGCGGTTCGGCGCAAACTGGGCGATAACCCGGTATTTTCAGCCACCGGTTCCCAGCGTTTTCTGTTCATGGCGGTGACGCTGACGCGCCTGATTCCGCTGTTTTCGTTTGCGCTGATCAGTTATGCAGCCGGTGTGACGGCAATCTCGTTTTGGCGTTATGCGCTCGCGACCACTCTTGGCATGCTGCCCATGACCTTCGTTTTTGCCGGACTGGGTCACAGCTTTGAGCTGAGCCCTTTGCTGACCGTAGTGGCCGCTGTCGTCATTCTGGTCGTCATGAGCACACTGCCGCTGTATCTCAGCAGGCGCCCCCACTCCCGACTGTCTCGTTTTTTGCATCTGGATACTCAGGCCTGAGGTTTTGAGCACCGCGTGTGTAACAGAGCGGCGTTGTCTTTGTCTGTAGCCATGATTCTGAAGTATTACTGACGAAACTGACTTGGGAGTGATTATGCGTGGATATCGATTAGTGACAGGCTTTCTTGCATGGGTTTTATTGCCGGGCCTGGTATGGGCGGATATCAATCCCGGCCTCTACAAACCCTACCAAAGCCTGTTATCCAACTACCTTATTGAACAGACACTGCTTGGTAACGGGCTGGTCTCTGCTTTTGATTACCAGGCCGCATTGACGGACACAGATTTGGCGCAGACGCTGGAACAGCAGCGCAAAGCTCTGGCGGAATTTGATACCGGAACCCTGGAGGCTCAAAAAGAGTCCGTAGCCTTTTGGGTGAATGCCTACAATTTTTTCATGCTCGAACAGATTCTTACCGAACGGCCGGATGGCCAGCTTGTTTCATCCGTCTGGGATTACGGCGGTCGGGTAAATCCGTTTGTCGACAGTGTCTTTGAGCGGGAGAACTTTGTGATTGGTGGGGTGCGCTTCAGCCTGAGCCAGATCGAAAAAGGCGTTTTGCTGGGAAAGAATTATCAATCCCGGGGCTGGAAGGATGCGCGGGTTCACTTTACGGTGAACTGTGCCTCTGTTGGATGCCCGCCCCTGCGGGACACGCTCTATACTGCTGACAACCTTGAGCGCTTGCTGGCCGAGAACACCCGGCGTGCATTGAATACCGACCGCCACCTGAAGATGCAAGGCGATACCCTCTACGTGACGGAATTGTTCAAGTGGTATGAAGACGATTTTAACGAGGCATCCGGTTCTACAAAGGCCTTTATTGAGGAATGGGCGGATTCTGCAGTGGTGGAAGGGGTTGTTGGAACATCGAGTATAAAGTTCATCGACTACGACTGGGCCCTGAACCTGCGAGCTAACTTTCCCGAATTCCGTTAGTCATTGATTGTCAAAAACTGCCCATGAAAAAGCCCAGAAATTTCCTTATAACAAAACGCTATCCAAATGAGCCTATGCATTCCGTAGGATTAAAACCATAACGGTCGTTCAAGAATTATCAGCAAAGGAGCAGCGCCATGGTTCGGATTTTGGTGATGGTTTTGGCCTTTTCCGCCAGTTCGCTGGCAATGGCTGAAAGCGACAGAACTCCGCCTCTAGTGGATGCCAGCTGGCTGGATGCTAACCTCAATCGGGATAAACTGGCGGTGCTGGACGTTCGTTCCGGCATCAATAACGGAGGTGACCGCAGCAGCTTTCAGAAAGCCCACATTCCCGGAGCCATATACAGCAGCTACACCGGGGATGGATGGCGCGAGAGCAGGGACGGCATTGTCGGGCTTTTGCCTCCTGTCACCAGCCTGGAACGCCTGATTGGCGGGCTGGGGATCAGTAATGACAATACCGTTGTGATTGTGCCTGCCGGTACGGGTGCGACGGATTTCGGCAGTGCCGCCCGGGTATACTGGACCTTCCGGGTGTTGGGCCACGATGACGTGACCATCCTCAATGGCGGTTTTGCCGGCTGGCAGGCCGAGGGGCTCGAGATTGCCAGCGGCGAAGGTGACCGGCGCGCCGTTACCGAGTTCAGGGGTTCACTCCAGCAGAATTTGATCGCGTCACTGGAAGAAGTAGAGGCGGCCCGTGGTACTCAGGCTCAGCTGGTGGATGCGCGCCCTTCGGATTATTTCCGGGGCGAGAACCAGTTGCCAGCAGCCAGGGCGCCGGGCACGATTCCCGGTGCACGAAGCCTGCCCCATGCGGATTTTTTGGGTGAACGCGGTCAAGTCTGATATCTCAACCAGGCCGGTATCACCGAACGGGTAAACCAGGCCGAACTGAACCCCGCTACCCGCACCATTTCCTTCTGCAATACCGGCCACTGGGCCGCCACGGACTGGTTTGTGCTGAGTGAGCTGGCGGGGTTTGAAGAGGTTGCGCTTTATGACGGCTCCATGGCGGAGTGGTCCCAGGACAGCAGCCGTCCGCTCCAGGTTGCCAAAAAAGGATTGGGTAAAGTCCTGGACTGGTTTAACTGAGTGGGGAAGCAATGACTGATTCCGCAGTTCTGCAGTCGGGTCTTCAACAACCGGGCTGGCAGGTGGACCGCTTTATTGTATCAACCGCCCTGGTTGGCCTTGCCCTATTGGGTGGGCTGATCTGGCTGGAAACGGCGCCATTCATGGTGGCACTGTTTGTGGTGGGCACAGTGCTTGGCATGGCGCTCTATCACGGAGCTTTTGGCTTCACTGCCGGTTGGCGCAACCTTGTGGTCAAAAAGCGCGGTGCCGGCATGCGTGCCCAGTTGCTGCTGTTCGGCGTCACCTCACTGATCATGGTGCCCATGCTGCACAGTGGCCAGGAAGGCATGGTGGGTGCGGTGGCGCCAATTAGTACTTCCCTGGTGGTCGGTTCTTTCTTGTTCGGTATGGGCATGCAACTGGGCGGTGGCTGCGGCTCCGGTACCCTTTTCACCGTGGGCGCGGGTAATATCCGGATGGTTGTGACCCTGGTGGTTCAGTCAGCCGAGCTTCGACCCCGTGCCACTGGTTCGAACTCTCGGAGTCCTGGGCGATCGGCATTCTGGCGATTGGAAATGCCTTGACTCTGGCAATTGGCGGCTCGCCCTGGGGTATTACCTTTGCTTTCAATGTCTGGGGTGCAAAAATGCTGGAGGCTGTGGGCGTGGACATGTCCCAGTTTGAATTCTGGCAATGGCGTTATCCCGCCGCGGCACTGAAGAACTCAGTACTGACTCACATCACCTCTGTCATGAATTTTGGTTTGTTGCTTGGTGCCATGCTGGCGGCAGGTCTGGCTAACCGTTTTAATGAAGCCAGCAGGAACCGTCCGGAAGGTCGGCCATTTCTGGCCGCCGTAGTGGGTGGTTTGTTGCTGGGTTATGGTGCCCGTCTGGGCTTCGGTTGCAACATCGGTGCGCTGTTTTCCGGCATTGCCTCTGCCAGCCTGCATGCCTGGGTCTGGTTCGCCTGCGCCTTCGCCGGCTCGCTCCTCGGCGTTAAACCAGAGGGATGAAACGGCTTGTGCGCGGCATTTCAGCGCCGCTTTCCGGCAACAGGTGCTGGACGATGGTGTCGGCAAGATGAACGCCTGCTTCCTGTATCTCCGTTTTCTGGAACGGCAGGGGCTGCTGGAGCGGGACGTCGAGAACAGTTACCTCAGCGAGGATGCGGTGGATGATGACCTGTTGGCACGACTGCTGGGGAATTGCATCACATCAGGGTGAATCTGAGGCAATTTGGCAGTGAGGGAGGGTGAGGGAAGTCAGCCGGTGGTGATAGGCGCCAAACGAATTGGTGGCGGCAAGGACCCATGGGGCGGGTATCGCCAGGGTTTGAAGGCACCACCTCCTTCGCCCTCAGCGACTTCGGCATACCGAAGGACCTCGGCCCTGCTTCACAGAACGTTGAAATGGATATATCTTGCGAAGGGATACGTCAATAGCCGCATCCTGATCCAGGTCTGCACTGGCGCACGACACCGGTATGCCAGCGATGGCGGCCGGTTTTTCAATTATAGCTGGCGCCAACTGGCCGCCAAACACAGGAATTTGATTGATGACATACGCAAGCCTGTCCAGATCCAGCAGAGTGACAAAATCGGCAGGCAGACTGCTGCTGACGGCTGCCATCTGTGCCAGCAGCCTTGCCTGCGCCGTGGAAAGAGACACTACGGCGCGACCGGCCGCGGCTAACAGCGCACCGATCGAGCAGGACCCCTGGGAGTCCTTCAACAGGTCGATTTATGCTTTCAACGACTTCGTCGATATCTGGTTCCTTCGGCCCGTCGCGTCTAGCTACCGCACGGTCACACCAGATTTCGTCAACCGCTCGGTAAGCAATGTCTTCCGCAACATTGGCGACGTGGTGTCGCTCGCAAACACAATTCTCCAGCTCAAGCATGAACGGGCAGCCGAAACGACTACGCGCATCATGTTCAACACCATTTTCGGGCTCGGCGGCATTTTTGATGTCGCGACCAAATGGGGCATTCCAAGGCAGCGTGAAGACTTCGGCCAGACCCTCGTATACTGGGGAGCTCCCGAGGGCAACTATCTGATGCTGCCTCTACTGGGGCCAGCGACGGTGACCGATGCGCTTGGCTACATACCGGACGGCTTAATCAATCCGGTCAACCGACTGGAGTCGCCAGAAGTATTTTATGCTTTAGGCCTTGAAATCGTCGACCAGCGCGCTGATCTGATACCCGGCGAGAATCTGATTGTCGGGGACAAGTATGTGTTCATCCGCAACGCCTACCTGCAGCAGCGTCGCCACGTCATCAACGATGGCGAGGTCCAGGCCGATCCCTTTCTCAACGATGACTTCTAGTTGCTGCAACGCTAGCCATACAGGACGGGCGTCATGACTTTCAGAATATTTGGACTGAGCCTCATTTACCGCCGCTGTCTCGAGCAGCCGCTGCTGATCATCGGCGTCTTGATCGCAGTGTGCGTGTGGGCACTGTACGCTGTTCAGAGTTTCCGCTTCGACGCCTCGGCCGACACCCTGATCGCGCGCAGCGATCCCGAACTTCAGTACTACAACAAGATCACCCAAACTTTCGGTGACGTAAGTTTTCTGGTGCTCACCGTTACGCCGGAGGATTATGAGCTGTTCTCGCCACGAGGTCTCGAACTACTCAGATCGATCGTTGACGAGCTCGTGGCGGTGCCGGACGTCAGCCATGTCGCCTCGCTTTTCGATGCGCCACTGTTGCGCTCCCCGCCGATACCGCTCGATGATCTTGCCGACGGCAAGTTCCGCACACTAGCCTCGGATGATGTCGATCTGAATCTGGCGCGACAGGAGTTGACCTCGAGCGCACTCTTCAGTGAGCTGCTCGTATCTGCTGACGGCACCAGCACTGCCGTGCGGATAGATATTGCTGACTCTGGCCAGGCTCTGGATGCAGCAGCCAAGGACAGGGCGGCGGCGCTTGAAGCCGGCGTCATCGAAGCCGTGCGGACGATCCGCCAGCACTATGCCGGGCATGCCAGACTCTACCTTGGCGGTGTGCCAATGGTCAGGGCGGACATGGTGACTTTCGTCAAGGAAGACATGGCGGCGTTTGGCGGTGTCATATTGCTGTTGCTGGCTGGTGCACTGTATCTGTTTTTCAGACGATTACGCTGGGTTCTGATTCCGCTGGCAACGACCTCGGTCACGCTACTCATCACCACTGGCGTGCTGGCGACCATAGGTCAGCCAGCAACAACCATTTCGTCGAGCTTCGTTGCACTCATCTCCATAATCACGATTTCCTTTACCGTGCACCTTATCAATCGCTACCGGGGGGTCTATGCTCGCCCCGAGATAGAGTCGCAGTGTTCTATCGTGTTCGAGACGATGCGCTCCAAGTTTATGCCCTGCCTCTACACTGCGCTCACCACAATGGTCGCCTTCGCCTCATTGCTGACCAGTGACATCGTACCGGTCATCGATTTCGGCTGGATCATGTGCATCGGCATTACGATCTCGCTGCTGATCACCTACAGCTTCTTTGCCAGCGTGCTGGTACTCCTGCCGAAAAACGAGTCCTGCGAATCGGTCATGTCCACCCCCGGCCTCACCGCCTGGTTCTCCGCAGTAGTCACCCGTTACCCGTGGCGCGTGATTGCGGCTACGTTCGTGCTGGCGGTCGTCTTGGTTCCAGGTCTGGCTTCACTGACGCTCGGCAACCGGATCGTCGAATACTTCAGGGCCGATACAGAGATCCGCCAGGGGCTGGATTTCATCGACAGAGAGCTTGGCGGCACCATTCCGATCGACATTGTGCTCAAATTCGATCCGTTCCAGGCGCTCGCCCCGGCGGCTGAGAATGATCCCTTTGCTGATGATTTTGCTGCCGAATCAGATGCGAAGCCCGATAGCTTCCCGGAGCGCTTCTGGTTCTCTCCCCAGAAGATAGCGAAAATCGATAAGCTACAACAGTATCTGAACGGCAGGGAGGCCGTCGGAAAGAGCGTCTCGCTGGCCAGCCTGGAGCGAGTTGGCCGTGGCTTCAACGAGGATCAGCCGCTGTCCTATCTGCAGCTGACAGCCATACTTGGTGCGGTGCCCGAATCTGTCCGTGCGGCTTTCATCGATCCTTATGCGTCGCCTTCTACTGGCGAAGTACGGATATCTTCGCGGCTTCATGAAACCGGTGAGCAGTACGACCTTGATTCACTGATTGGCGATATCGAGCGTTTTGCGGTGGATACTGTTGGGTTCGCACCTGACGAGATACGGATAACTGGAGTCGCCGTGCTCTTCAACGGCATGCTGACCCAGTTATTGTCTTCCCAACTGTCGACGCTTGGTTTTGTCGTGCTGGCGACCTTTATCATGTTTGCGCTGCTGCTGAGATCTCCATATCTGGGTATCGTTGGCGTGTTTCCGAACGCGCTCGCTGCGGTAGGCATACTGGCGGTCATGGGCTTTCTGGGTATTCCGCTTGATATGATGACGATCACCATCGCCGCAATCGTCATTGGTATCGGCGTCGATGATGCTATCCACTATCTCCACCACTATGAAAATGAGCGCCAGCAGGGCCTGTCCTCGCGTGAGGCTGTGCTGGCTTCTCATGACAGTATTGGCAAGGCGCTGTACTTCACGTCACTGATCGTCATTACTGGATTCTCTGTGCTGCTGTTGTCACGCTTCATGCCGACGGTCTACTTTGGCGCACTGGCGGCAATTGCCATGGGGCTCGCTCTGGTGGCAAACCTTGCGCTGCTGCCGGCCATACTCATTCTTACCGATAAACGTGCTGGAGGTGCGTATGCATTGCAACAGACAGTCTGAAACAAGGCTACATGACATGATCTGGACTTCACTCAGGCACCTGATACTCGCAGCCTTGCTGATGGCCGGCAGCTCTGCCGGCGCGGTAACTGAGGGCGCTGCGGATTTTGTCCAGCGCGTTGCACAGGACCTGCTCGACAAGGCGCGAACCCACCAAGATGAGCATGCCGACGCAGCTGGTACCTGGAGAGAGCTGTTTCCGGAGATAGACAGCATCATGGCTGACGCGGTGGCCTGGCCGACTATCAGCAGAGGCGTGGCCGGGAAATATCACAATCAGTTCAGTGAGGGCCAGAAAGAAGCGTTTTCCAGAGTTTTCCGCAAGTCGCTCGGCGAGCTTCTGGCACGTTCGCTGGCCGATCTCAGGAGCTATTCGCTGGCTGTGGGAGAAGTTCGCGGCGACGATGTGCGGGTGCAGGTTCCTGCAGTGGTGCAGACTGCCGAAGGCGCCAGTTTCGAAATCTCGTTTTCAATAGCCGCTGATAGCGGCAAGTGGCAGGTCCGCAACCTCATCTTCAACGGCGTCAATCTCGGCCTCACCTATCGCAATCAGTTCAGTGAACTGATGCGAACGCACGACGGTAATATTGATGCAGTGATCAAGGACTGGTCCGAGGTTATCGACAAGACCGGATGATACTGAGGCACTGGATTCGGAATATTCAGACGCAGGCCGGAGTTTGACTCAGAAGTGCTGACGGTCCGATTCAGCAGTGCCTCGACCAGCCTGAGCACACTGTGGGGCACCGTGTCCGTCAACACGGGATTGAGCATGTGGGATGCGATGTTGGTAACGTGCCAACGCATTGAGGACGTTTCCATTATTTTCGGGGGTTTCTGTAACTTTCATCAAAATCTTGTGTCCTGAAGGCTGAAGTTGCCGAATTTTCTGACCAAGCAAGGATTGAAGACCGTGGAATCCATCTATTACGTCCTCTGTTGGCATTGTCACCGACGTTGCAAACACTGCTACGAAACCCGCTTCCGCCCCTACGTTCGAGACGAGCTGGAGGATGTTCTGCAAGAGGCCGAGCGCAACATGCCTCAGATTGTGGACCATCTTCCCCGGGAGATAGCCTATGAGGATTGGCGCAACCCAATGCCTGACGGCACGATTCCCAGGCGGCGCAGCCGCATTATTCTCTCCGGCGGCGATGTGCTTACCGACCCGGTGCGGGAGCGTCTGCTTTACCCGGCCCTCGAAAGAATCACCGACCGCTGCCAGCACCGTGGCGGCGTAAACATTGTGGTTCAGACTACCGGAGACCTGCTGACGCCGAAAATCATTCGTGAACTCCTGGACCGGGGTGTATGGATGATCTCGGTGTCCGGCCTCGACGACTATCACGTGGGTATGGCAGGCGATCGCAAGGACACGCTGCTGGACTTCCTTATCCGCGAATTCGAGGCAGCGGGTATGCACCGCTCGGGCCTGAAGTCCGACCATCGTGAGTGGATGGACGAGGAAGGCCCCGTTTACAGCGCGTTTGGCGCCACCGATGATGCCTGGATCGGAAAACTCTGGCCCCGGGGGCGAGCCTGGGAAAACAGTCTGTCCAAGGCCAACTTCACCGACAATTTCTGCAATGCCTGGTCCGGCGGCCTCAACTTTCTTGAATATGGCCGTTCCGGTTCCGAAGTGTCCATTGATCCCACCGGGGATGTTTACCCCTGTTGCCTGAAGACCAAAAGCCCCATCGGCAACCTGGTGGAAGAACCTTTATACGACATACTCGACAGCCTCAAAGGCCATCCCGCCCTGGAGGCAATCAACGCCGGCAAGCCGGAGCGTATGGGCATCACCGAAGGCTGGAGCGTTGACCGTTTTGTTGAGGCTTCCCGCACAGAAATGCCGGATGGTTCGCCCTATCAAAATCTCTGTATCGGCTGTGACCGCTATTTCGCCCAGGTGCTCGGCCCGGTGCTGGATGATCTGCGCAATCAGCGGCGTGCCAGCCGACATGGCGTCGTGGCAGTATCATGACCCGGAATCTGAACCACGGGCAAAGCGGACTGTTCCACGCCCTCGGCGTATCGGAAACGGGCCTTGAAAAGCGCCTTGCGGACACCGTTTGGCGCGGACAATCCCTGCGCTTCCTCCCGGACACCGGGTTGGCCCACGCCCATGTGCGTCTTGGCGACAGCGGCCAGTTACTGCGTATTCCCAAACAAAGCCAGGTGGGCCTGGACCCGGAACCGCATCTGGCCCACGAAGCAAGTTGTTTTCAGGCGGCGGCGCCCTCTTTGGTGACCCCAGCATTGCATCAGGTGTTACCGGTCAGCCCGGCGCTGCCCCGGGGTGCTCTGGTGCTGGATTATGTGGAGGGTGTGCCATTGGCGTTGCCTGAGCATTTGACGCCTCTGAGCCTGTCATTGGCGAGGATACATCGTGTTGATGTGCCGCAAGCGAGTCACCGGCGCCTGAGCCTTCCTGAAGATCCGTTGGTCAGCATGATTCAGGAAATCCGGAGCCAGGCGGAATTCCTGGCGCGCGCCGGGGTGTCCGCCGACGTTCAGGCCCGGGTGCAGGGGCAGCTTGAGATCGCCACCAGACTGGTCGGCCTGGATGAGCGACCGCCAGAAAGCCTGATCACCTTTGATGCCCACCCCGGCAACTTTCTGGTCGACAAACAAGGCGCCGCCTGGATGGTGGACCTTGAAAAGTGTCGCATCAGCTACCCGGGCTTCGACCTGGCCCATAGTACCCTGTACACCTCGACCACCTGGGACATGAACTCTTACGCCGTTCTGACGGTCGACGACATCGCCTATGCGTATCAGTCGTGGGAGCAGGCTTTTGGTGTCAGGGGAGCCGATCACCGCCGCTGGCATGTGCCGCTTCGCCGACTCATGTGGTTGTGGTCAACGACCTGGTGCGCAAAGTGGCTGGCATTGTCCGGGGATACATCCGGGCCGGACAGGGGCCAGAACTGGTCTGAATCCAATAATGAAGATGCCCTCAATGCCCATGTGCGGGACCGGGCGAACCATTACCTGGAACCAGCGGTCATTGACGCCATCGTATCGGAATTCGATGAACTGGACCGGCTGCTGGCTTAGGCGGTGGCCTGCACGGCTTTTAACCAAGTAACAACGACAACGACAAACAGAGGTCCTGATGAAGTCTACTTTACTGGCGTTATCCGTGAGCCTGGCGCTGCCGCTGGGCAGCCATGCCGCAATATCCGATGAATGGCCGGCCATCGTTGGGCAAGCGCGCGGACAAACGGTCTATTTCAACGCGTGGGGCGGAGAATCGAACACCAATAACACCATCCGCTGGGCCGCGGGGCAGGTCGAGGAACGTTACGGTATCGACCTTGTCCACGTGAAACTGGGTGATACCGCCGAGGCCGTTTCTCGGGTCGTTGCGGAAAAGCAGGGGGGTAACACCTCCGAAGGCGCTGTTGACCTGATCTGGATCAACGGCGAGAACTTCGCAATGCTTAAGGAGGCTGGCCTGCTGTTTGGCCCCTGGGTCGGGCAACTGCCGAACTTCAGCCTGACAGACCCCGAAAACAACCCCGCAGTAACGATCGACTTTACCGTGCCGGTGGAGGGCATGGAGGCGCCCTGGGGCAAGGCGCAGGTGGTGTTCTACTACGACAAATCGCTGACTGACAACCCTCCGGGCTCAATGCCTGAGCTGCTTGAATGGGCGCAGGAAAATCCCGGTGAGTTTTCCTATCCCAAGCCGCCTCAGTTTCTGGGCACCACGTTCCTGAAACAGGCTTTAATTGAGCTCACAGACGATGGGGACGCGCTTTATGGACCGGTTGCCGAGGCAGATTTCGAGGCGGTTACAGCGCCACTCTGGAATTTTCTGGACCAGCTTCACCCACACCTGTGGCGATCCGCCCGTAATTTTCCCGACAATGGCCCGTCCCTGCGTCGCCTGATGGGGGATGGCGAGCTCAGCTTGGCTTTCTCCTTCTGGCCCGCCGAGGTGCCAGCCGCCATCGCCAACAACGAGCTGCCGCCAACGGTGGAGAGCTATGTGCTGGACGGGGGCACCATCGGCAACGTCAGCTTTCTTGCCATACCCTTCAACGCGCAGCATAAGTCAGCCGCCATGGTGGTGGCGAATTTTCTGCTGTCCCCGGAGGCCCAAGCCTACGCGCAGCATCCGGACAACTGGGGCTTCCTGACTGTGCTGTCCATGGATCAACTGGGCGCCGAGCAGAAAGCCCTGTTCGAAGCATTACCGTCGCCTAAGGGCGGAGTGACACCGGCAGAGCTCCAGCAGGTCGTGGAGGAACCTCATTCCAGCTGGGTTGAGGCCCTGGAAACCGCCTGGCTTGAGCGATACAGCGGCAACTGACCCCATTTGATGATGACCTGAGCTTGCCAATGCTGCGCCTTGCACCCTGGATTATTGTTCTCAGTCTGGTCTTGCCGGTGGTAGGAGGCACCTTGTTTATCGTGCCACCGGCTTTTGGCTACCTGCCTGTACTCGGGGGCGATGATTGGTCGTTTCGTCCGTGGCTTGAGCTGGCGGCAACGCCCGGCATCCTGCGGTCGGTTGCCGTGAGTTTTAGTAGTGGCCTGTTGGCGACCGGCCTGGCGCTGATCATAGTCTTCCTGTTTCTGTCGACCATTGCCAATACCCGGTTTGATCGCTGGATCCAGCGGCTGATTTCTCCCCTGTTGTCGATTCCCCACGCCGCTGCGGCGTTCGGGTTTGCCTTTCTGATTGCGCCGTCCGGCTTGCTGTTGCGTTGGCTGTCCCCGTCATTGACCGGGTTTGAGCGACCACCGGATTGGCTGTTGCTGAGCGATCCTTTCGGCGTGTCTCTGATCAGCGGCCTGGTGGTCAAGGAAATTCCTTTCCTGCTGCTGGTCAGCTTGGCCGGCTTGCCCCAGCTCAATGCAGGTCAGCGAGTCATGCTGGCACGTTCCCTTGGTTACCTGCCGCGGGTTGCCTGGTTCAAAACGGTGGCCCCTGCGCTGTACCCGCTGATCCGCCTGCCGGTGTATGCGGTGCTGGCGTTTGCCACGTCCACGGTGGATGTGGCGATGATTCTGGGGCCCAATCTACCTTCCACCCTGAGTGTTCAGGTGGTGCACTGGTTCAATGATCCGGACCTTTCCCGCCGTTTTCTGGCCTCGGCTGGAGCGTTGCTTCAGCTTCTGGTGACCGCATCGGCGCTGTCAGTCTGGTGGGGGCTGGAGAAACTGATTGGCACGGGTTTCGATGCCTGGGTAGCCGGCGGCAACCGGCAACGATTTGACGGCACGTTATGGCTGGCCGGGCGGGGACTCATGTTGATTGCAACGCTGTTGCCGGTGCTGGGACTGTTCGCCCTCGCGCTCAACTCCGTCGCCGGCTTCTGGCGTTTTCCCGACGCCTGGCCAGGGTCCATGACCCTGAGCCACTGGCTGCAGGCACTGCCGGATTTAGCCCGGCCGTTCTGGATGACCATGGTCATTGCGACGGCGGCATCTGTGCTGGCGGTGGCCATGGTGCTCGCTGCGCTGGAGCATGAGCAGCGCCGGAACCGACCGGCTACCCGTGCGCTCTGGTTGCTCTATCTACCCTTGCTGGTGCCGCAGGTGGGCTTTCTGTCCGGCATTACCGTGCTAAGCCAGATGGCGGGGCAGGCTCCGGCGCTCTGGGTGGTGGTCTGGGCCCACCTGCTTTTCGTGTTGCCTTACGTGTATCTGACGCTGGTGGAGCCCTACCGTCACTTTGATTTCCGGTGGGTCATTCTGGGCCGATCGTTGGGGCTCTCGGTCAATCAGGCTTTCTGGCGCATTCGATTGCCGATGATGCTGAGGCCGGTGCTGACCGCGATGGCTCTGGGCGTGGCGATCAGCGTCAGTCTTTACCTGCCTACCCAGATGCTGGGGGGTGGGCGCATCGTCACGGTGACGACGGAGGCGGTGGCACTGTCATCGGGCGGGGATCGCCGCCTTATTGGGGTCTGGGCCATGGTGCAGGCCATCACACCTTTCATCGGCTTTCTGCTGGCACTTCTGATTCCGAGGTTATTATGGAAAGAACGTCGGGGCATGCAGGCCCTTTAGCTGAGGCTGGCTGCTTACAACTGCAAGACGTTGCCCTGGAGCTACATGGGCACCATCTGCTTCATCTGAACGAAACCATCAGTCCCGGCGGAGTGCTGACCGTCATGGGTCCCTCCGGCTCTGGCAAGTCGACGCTGCTGGCCTGGATTGCCGGCTTCATGTCGCCAAGCTTTCACGCGACCGGCCGGGCCATTCTGGATGGTGAGGATATTACCGGCCGACCGGCAGAAAAGACCGGGGTTGGTCTGCTGTTCCAGGACCCGTTGCTGTTTCCGCATTTGTCCATTGCCGGCAACGTAAGATTTGGCGCTCGTGGTGGAAAAGACGACGTAGCCGAGCGGGTAGAAAACGCGCTTGACAGCGTTGGCCTGGCAGGGTTCGGACATCGCGACCCTGAGACGCTTTCAGGTGGACAGCGGGCGCGAGTCGCGCTGGTTCGGCTGATCCTTTCCCGCCCCCGGGCAATCCTGCTGGATGAGCCCTTTTCCAAGCTGGATGCGCCCTTGCGGCGAGAATTGCGCGCTGTCGTTTTTGAGCACCTGCAGCAACAGAATGTGCCTGCGGTGCTGGTAACACACGATCAGGAAGATGCCGACGCGGCTGGCGGTATTGTTGTCACGATCGACTGACCTGTTGGGCCTTGCCATGCAGCACGGGCAATGCAACGAAGCTTGCAACTGCTAGTGGCCTAGTCGAGCCGTTACCTGTAATTTGTAATGAGACGATGTCCAAAATGGTCGAAAAAAAGGAGTGATCAATGAACAAAGTGTGCGTGATTATTGGTGTGGGACCCGGCAACGGTGAAGCATTGGCCCGCCGTTTCAGTGAGGGCGGCTTCCAGGTGGCGATGCTGGCGCGCAGCCGGGATTACCTTGAATCCTTGGCGCAACAGATTCCGAATACCCATGCCTATGAGTACGATGCCACAGAGATTGATAGCGTAAATTCAACGTTCCAGGCGATCGAGCAGACACTCGGCCCGGTATCGGTGCTGCTCTACAATGCCGGGGCTGGTGTTTTCAAGAATGCGGAGGAGGCCAGCTTCGACGATTTCGAGGCCAGCTGGCGCACCAACGTCCAAGGCCTTGTAGCGGCCACCAAGGCAGTTTTGCCGCAACTGCGCCAGCACGACACGGCCAGTATTGTGGTGACCAGTGCGTCTGCTGCGACCCGGGGGCGGGCAAATTCTGCGCCTTTCGCTTCGGCCAAGGCGGCCCAGCGCAGCCTGGCGCAATCCCTTGCCCGGCAGTTGGGGCCGGAAAGAATTCATGTGGCCAACGTGGTGATTGACGGCGTGGTGGATTTGCCACGTACCCGTGAGTGGCTGCATGACAAAACGGATGATTTTTTCGTCAACCCATCTGCCGTGGCGGAGGCCATTTGGACCCTGTGTCACCAGGATCCTTCGGCCTGGACCTTCGAACTGGACATACGACCGTTCGGGGAAAACTGGTAACGGTGTCGAGATTGCAGTCTAAGGCTCAGTCCGAGGGCGTCTGACACTCGCGATGCGGTTTGCGTTAGTGATTCGACCCGTTCCTGCATTAGCGCGACCGCGCGCTCGAGGATTTCAATAGGTTGATCGGGTGCTCCGCCAGTGCGACTGATCCTGAAAGAGTTGATGCGCCTTAGCGAGGGCACCCATGACCGTTTCCGCCGAGTCCATGGGGATCTCGTGGATCACCCTTTGGTCATAAGGCCGCAACACTTGCAAACTGTTCGTTGTGTTCACAGTTGGCATGTTTTCTCCTTAAGCATGACGTTGAGGATTTCGTGATTGAGTGAGTAATCCACGGGCAGTTCAATGACGTGAACCCCGGTAGACGCCAAGCAGATGTCCAGAGTTTGTTGAAAGTGCTCATCGTTTTGTATCCGGTAGCCGTGGGCGCCGTAACTTTGGGCGTAAGTAACAAAATCCGGGTTGGCGTAATCCAAGCCAAAATTGTCAAAACCCATGGCATGCTGTTTCCATTTAATCATGCCGTAGGCATTGTCGTTGACGATGATCACCACGAGATTAAGCTTCAGGCGAACAGCGGTTTCCAGCTCCTGTGAATTCATCATGAAACCGCCATCACCACAAACAGCCACGACTTGAGTATTGGGGTACAGCATTTTAGCCATCATGGCGCTGGACAGGCCCGCGCCCATCGTAGCCAGTGCATTATCCAGCAGCATGGTGTTGGGGGAATAACATTTGTAGTTGCGGGCAAACCATATTTTGTAAACGCCGTTATCCAGGCTAAGCACTGCATCTTCCGCCAGGGTTTCTCGCAGCACATGTACTAAACGTTGCGGCAGCATCGGGAACCGGGTATCGAAAAAATACTTCGACAGATGCTGGTCTACTTCTGTTTTGATGGTTTTGAAAAAGGACAGGTCCCAATGGTCTTTGTTTTCAATAAGCTTCGCCAGTTGCTGCACGGAAAAGGCGATATCCCCCACCACGTTGAGCTGGGGGAAGTACACCGCGTCCACCTCGGCAGGTGAAAAATTCACATGTATGACCTGCTGGCCGTCATGCTCCATAAAGAACGGGGGCTTTTCTACTACATCATGGCCCACATTGATAATCAGATCCGCTCGGTCAATGGCGCAATGCAGGAAATCGTGGTCGGACAAGGCGGCTGATCCCAGGTAAAGGGGATGGCGTTCGTCGACAACACCTTTGCCCATTTGGGTCGTGAAAAACGGCATGCCGGTGGCCTCCACGAATGCCGTCAATGCCTCGCTGACGCGTTTGCGGTTAGCACCTGCTCCAATCAACAGTAGCGGGCTTTTTGCCGCCTCAATCATGCTGGTTGCTTCGCGCAGTACGTCTTGCGTGGCGTGGGGGCGGCGATGACCAATGGGCGGAAAAACCGTCTCTGCACATTCCTCGTTGGCAATGTCCTCCGGTAATTCCAGGTGCACCGCCCCCGGCCTTTCTTCGATGGCCAGGCGAAACGACTCGCGCACCAGTGAGGCGATGGTGTTGCCATTGACAATCTGCTTGGTGAATTTGGTGACCGAGCGCATCAAATCCACCACATCGAGGATTTGAAAACGACCCTGCTTGCTTGTTTTGATCGGTTTTTGTCCGGTGATCATGAACATCGGCATGGCGCCCAATTGGGCGAAAGCCGCCGGCGTGATCAGATTGGTTGCACCAGGCCCAAGGGTTGCCAGGCAGACGCCGGGCTGACCGGTTAAACGGCCATAGGTGGCGGCCATGAAACCCGCGCCTTGTTCATGGCGGGTGAGAATCAAGCGGATGCTCGAGTTCTTTAATGAATTCAGTAAATCGAGATTTTCTTCGCCGGGAACGCCAAAAATGTACTGGACTCCCTCATTTTCCAACGCTTTTACGAATAAGTCAGATGCTTTCATCAGTTTTGCGCGAGATACCCCGTCCATTAGGTCGGGGAGGGATAGCACGTCGCCGTTAGGCGGCCCTGGTCTCGCTTTCTCCGTTTTGGTTGAGTGCTATCTTCGGTTGTTGATAGTCGTCATACCTGTTGTTGCCACGCTGGTCTCCCCAACTGCCAAGAGAGAAGACAAAGTTAGTGTAACGGATCTGGTAAAAGCGGGCGCGTTAATGGATTGCGTCGTAGAGACGCACGGAAGCCTCGGCCTACTCCAGGTCCGGTTGCTATGTTATGCCCAGCATGAAGGCACCCGGATGACCCGATGTTTAACGCGAGGATGAACAGCTTCAGAACTTGATGTTAATAAAATTACTTTGTGCTCTTTTAATCAGCTCGCGGGACATCACGTTTACCCTGCAGCGAATGAATGATCGGACATCGCTGCGGGTCTTCACTGCACCGGCAACGTTCCACTAGGCTATCCAGAGTGGATTCCATCTGTCGCAAGGCGGCGATCTTGCGTCGCAAATCATCCAGTTTGCGCTCAGCCAGGGCTCGAGCTTCATCACAATGGGCGCCGTCTTCCAGCTTAAGCAACTCTCCGATTTCATCCAGACTGAACCCCAACCATTGGGCGGTTCGAATGAAGTGAAGGCGTGCCAATGCCTGCTCGTCGTAATGACGAATGCTGCCATAGGGTTTTTCAGGTTCTGCTACCAGCCCCCTGCGCTGGTAATAGCGGATGGTTTCCACCCCCATACTGGAGGCCTTGGCCAGTACACCGATAGTCATTGAGCATTGTTTTTCAGACATAGGGCTTGATTCCGTAGCTGACTACGGGAGTAACCTTACGGCAGTCAATCATGTCATGAAAGGAACCATTGTAATGTCAGAATCCAAAGCAGGTCGCGGTTCGCTGATTGCTGGGGGCCTTGCCGCTGTCGTGGCATCCGCCTGCTGTCTTGGCCCCTTGGTGTTAATCACACTGAGCATTTCCGGCGCCTGGATCGGCAACCTGGCCGCCCTGGAACCCTTCCGACCATGGTTCATTGGGCCTGCCCAATCACCGTCAAAGTTGCTCTCAACCGGGTCGAGGGAGTGAGCGCTGTCGATGTCCGTTATGAAGAACGTGATGCTACGGTCACCTTCGACGATGCGAAAACCTCCGTTGAGGCACTGACTCAAGCCACGACTAACGCAGGCTATCCGTCCACGCTGAAACAAATCCAGGCGACACAGGAGTAACCATGCACAACCCCAAAACCCTGTTGCGGGTGAGTGTTATTGGCACCGTGCTGGTTGCGCTTTGCTGCTTTACGCCGATATTGGTGATTTTGCTTGGGACGTTAGGCCTGGCTGCACTGACCGGTTATCTCGACTACGTGCTGTTGCCCGCGCTCGCCTTTTTTATTGGCCTGACCTGCTATGCCGTATGGCGCAAGAGGAAACACGACGCCTGCTGCGATAGCCCATCGACTAAGGAGTAACGTTTATGAGTGACAACAACGTGCACATTGCAGTGATTGGCAGCGGCGGTAGTGCCATGGCCGCCGCCCTGAAGGCGACTGAACGCGGTGCCCGAGTGACACTGATCGAGCGCGGCACCATCGGCGGAACCTGCGTCAACATTGGCTGTGTGCCCTCTAAGATCATGATCCGGGCAGCCCACATCGCTCATTTGCGCCGCAAAAGTCCGTTCGATGAGGGCATCACGGCAACTGAACCCATGGTCGACCGGTCCCTTTTGCTGGCCCAACAGCAGGCCCGTGTCGATGAACTGCGGCACGCCAAGTATGAAAGGATCCTGGAAGACAATCCTGATATCACGGTCGTGCAGGGTGAGGCTCGTTTTATGGATGCCCGTACGCTGTTGGTCAAGGGTACTGACGGCAAGGCACACGAGATCGGCTTTGACCGTGCGTTCATTGGTACCGGTGCGCGGCCAACCATTCCCCCGATTCCGGGCCTGTCCGGTACGCCGTACTGGACCTCCACCACGGCGCTTGCCAGTGACACCCTTCCGGACCGACTGATTGTCATCGGGGCCTCGGTGGTGGCGGTGGAACTGGCCCAGGCGTTTGCCCGGCTGGGCAGCGAGGTGACGATTCTGGCACGTAGCCGGCTATTATCTCGTGAAGACCCCGCTGTTGGAGAAGCCATTCAAACAGCGTTCCAGGCTGAGCGTATAAGCGTCCTGAATGACACGCAAGCGAGCCAGGTCAGCTATACCAATGATGAGTTCATTGTCGCCTCGAATGCCGGGGAGCTGCGGGCCGATCGACTTCTGGTGGCGGTGGGTCGCACCCCGAACACTGAAGGGCTGAACCTGGATGCGATCGACGTAGAGACCGATCACGGCGCCGTCATCGTGAACGAGCAACTCCAGACTCGGGTGCCGGGCATTTACGCCGCTGGCGACTGTACCAACCAGCCCCAGTTTGTTTATGTAGCCGCCGCCGGTGGCAGCCGGGCCGCCGTCAATATGACCGGTGGCGATGCACGGCTGGATCTCAGCGCCATGCCGGAAGTGATCTTTACCGACCCCCAGGTGGCTACTGTCGGCCTGACCGCAACCGAGGCCATCAGGCGGGGCTTCAAAGTGGACACCCGTTCGCTCAATCTGGAAAACGTGCCACGGGCGCTGCTGAATTTCGAGACTGGCGGTTTTATTAAGATGGTGGCCGAGCGTGATTCAGGACGGTTACTGGGTGTCCAGGCGATCACCGGCGAGGCGGGCGAATTGATCCAGACGGCGGTGATGGCAATGCGTGCGCGCATGACAGTGCAGGAAATTGGCGACGAGCTGTTTCCTTATCTCACCATGGTGGAGGGGCTGAAGCTCTGCGCTCAGACTTTTACCAAGGACGTTAGTCAGTTGTCCTGTTGTGCCGCCTGACGAAGGGGGTTGCACCTTGACCTGGGAGCGGGTTCAAGGTTTTAGGCTGGTACGACCCAAACGAGGACATTGTCATGGTCAAAAAACTTACCCTGCTGCTATCGGCTCTGATATTCAGCATGGCTGTGCTGGCGGCCGATAATCGATATGTTCTGGGAGTGGATGGTCTGGCCTGCCCGTTCTGTGCCTACGGTATCGAAAAACGTCTGAACAGGATCGACGGTGTCACTGACGTGCAGGTCGATGTTGGCGAAAGCGTGGTGCGAGTGGCCCTTCAAGAGGGCAAGACACTCACCGAGGAGCGGGCGCGCCAGGCCGTTGATGAGGCGGGGTTTACGCTCAGATCCTACTCGCAAGCCGAAGGCGAAACAGGTGATGGCGATGAACAGTAGTCGTCGTCCAGTTAAGGTGTCGGTGCTGGTTGGCAGTTTGCTGCTAACGGGTGGAACAATGACGCAAGCCGCACCCAACACCTTCAATACCGCCCTGCCGGTGGCCCAGGGCCAAACTATCTGGCGTGAGCAGCTTGTATTGCGGGAGCGCTCCGACGACGGACCCATGGATCGCGACGTCTCGGTACAGGCCTTGGTCAGCGTGCTGGGTTACGGCGTCACTTCAAACATCGCAGTGTTCGGCATGGTCCCCTACTTCTTCAATAAAGAGCTGGACGTTGCTATGCCCATGGGACCCATGGACCGGATCGAGCGTGACACCAGCGGCTTTGGCGACCTGTCGCTGTTTGGTCGCTACACACTTTACAAGAAGGATTTCACCGGCAGCACCTTCCGCGTAGCACCGGTGTTCGGGCTCACCGCCCCCACCGGCGACGATAACGACAGCGATCGCTTTGGCGAATTGCCACGCTCGCTGCAAGCCGGCGATGGCGCATGGGACGGCTTCGGTGGTGTGGTAACCACATATCAGACCCTGCAGTACCAGCTGGATGGGCAGTTGCTTTACCGTGAAAACGGGCGTCACGACGGTTTCGCACGAGGCGACGAGACGCGCTTCGACGCTTCGCTGCAGTACCGGATCTGGCCGCGAAGCATGCAGGGTGTCTCCGGCACGCCGGGCTTCGTCTACGCTCTGCTGGAATCCAATCTCGTCCATCGTGAGCGCGATCAGTTGGGCAGCGGTACTGATGCCAATTCCGGCGGCACTCAATGGCTGCTCGCGCCGGGGTTGCAATACGTAACACGGCGCTGGATCGTCGAAGGCACGGTACAACTGCCCGTCGCCGAAGATCCCCATGGTGACGCCATCGAAGACGAGTACATTGTGCGTGTCGGTTTCCGTCGCAACTTCTAGTTTCCGGGGCAGATCATGAAAAAAATCGGTCAATGGCTGGGTTACAGCGTCCTCGGTCTCGCGGCCATACTGTCCCTGCTCGTCTGGGTGGGCGGAGCGATCAACTGGAACCAGGCACCGCCCTACTCTCTGGCTCAGAGTTGGGGTGAAAAAGGCAGCGGGCCGGGGCAGCTTAATGACCCCACCGGCATTGCCGTAACGGACACCGACGTCTTTGTATCCGATGCACGCAACGGGCGGATCCAGGTCTTTGATCACGAAGGGCAATTCAAGCGGGAATTCGGTTCCACCGGCGATGGCATCGGCGAGCTCGGGCGGCCGATGAACCTGACCATCCACGACGAAAAGCTTTATGTTCCCGAGTACATGAACGACCGGATTCAGGTTTTCAGCCTGGCTGGCGAGCCCCTGGAACTCATTGGTGAACCCGGTGAGGGACCCGGGCAGTTCAATGCCCCGGGAGGTGTTGCCGTTGCCGACAATGGCGACCTGTTCGTAACGGACTTCTACAATCAGCGCGTGCAGCACTTGAGGGCGGATGGTTCCTTCGTCAAGCAGTGGGGAACAACTGGAGAGGCGGGAAAAGGCGCCGGTGAATTCACCTATCCCACCGATGTGGCGCTCGCCGATGACGGAACTCTCTACGTGGCAGATGGCTATGGTAATCGTGTCCAGGTATTCGATACCAAAGGCGACTTTCTGCTCAAGTGGGGTGGACCCTTTGCCTTGGGTCTCTACGGGCCATTCAAAGGCTGGTTCACCGCCGCAACATCCATTGCCATCGGCCCTGAAGGCAATGTCTTTGTGGCTGACTTCTATAACGACCGTATCCAGAAGTTCACGGCGCAAGGGGGCTATCTCACCGCATTCGGCAGCGTACCGGATAATCCCGGTCATACCGGGATGGCCGTCGCCATTGGGAGTGACGGAACAGTGTGGAGCGTGAACTTTGCCGACAACCGGGTCGAGAAGTGGCAGCCCATTCAGAAGCATTGATCTCGCGTCCTCCAGCGAAAGGCCGCCTGAAGGTTACCGACCCTCCCAGTCGATGGCCCGGTAGTCGAATTCGCCTTCAATGGTGGGTTTGATAATCCGGAAATAGGGTGAGGCATCAAAGTCCCTCGGGGTGAACAGAGAATGATGCCGGACCCGGAAACGCTCATACACGCAGTCTTCACAACCAGGATCGTCTGCGGGAAGTGTTTTCACGACCGGCAGGATTGGATAGCGCAACTGCTGGAATCCTTCGGCGCTCCAAACCCGTGGATATCATGTGAAGTTGGTTGCTGCCCAGTTTGTTATACCGCATTTCCAACTGGATTTTCGAAGCCGAATCGCTCCCCGACTGTCCATGCCTCGCGGTCATTTCCCTCGTTCGGGATTCCACCAGCCTCCTTCAGCATCCGCGCGAGGTGCATGCAATTACAGCTCATGATCGTGGCATTTTGTTGCGTAGAGTCATTGTCGAAACCCGCACGACCGCAACCTTCAATCTCGTCACCATAGGAGGGTCCAGGACCCGCCTCGCCAATCCATCCACAATCGGCTTGGGGTGGGATTGTGTAACCCAAATGGTTGAGCGCAAATCCGATTGTCATCGCAGTGTGCTTGATCCCGTCTTCGTTGCTGGTGATGACGCATCCTCCGACTTTGCCATAATATATTGATTGCCCCCTTCTCGTTGAGCTGTCCAGACATTGCGTAGAGTCGTTCGATCAGTACGCGGCATATCGAGCTTTCCTCCCCCAGCCAAAGGGGGGTTCCCACAATGAGAATGTCGGCCGCCTTTACTTTCTCCCAGATCGCAGGCCACTCGTCTATGGCCCTTCCGTGCTCGGACATATCAGGATAGACACCAGGTGGAACCTCGTGCGCAGCCAATTGCAGGTGTTCGACAGCAACACCGTTCTTCTTCATGATGGCAGCAGAAGCGTTGAGGAGTAACCTGGTGTGGCTTTCGTCTTCTTTGTTCTGTAGAGACGTGTTAACGAAGAGGGCGCTAATATCTGCGAAATCAGCCATGGTATGTCTCCGGATAAGTTGGTGGGATTGCGAGAAATTGATTGATGCGATCCCCGATTTCAGCGGGCTTCTCGTCAATGAGCCAATGAAGTCAGCATCCAACGGCTCGGCCCATATCAGAATGATAGGCCGACGCCTCCAGCCAAAATTCATGTGCGTGGGCAGATACTGTGCCCAGCAACAAGAAAGCTGTTGAGAACAGCTGCAACTGTGTATGGCCCTACGTTCGTCTGTCTGTTCGTTAACGCACGCACCACCCTATGAGGTCGCCTGCGAAACTCCATACTGCAGCGCTTTGCCGCCGAGTGATTCCTAACCCTTCGCTTGCAAAGATAGGGGCAATGCGAAGTTGGGAGCAGGTCAGGTCAGTCTTGCTTTTGGCCTTACCTTGCCTGTACGGTAAATTTTTTCCCTTTTTTCAGGGGTTAGGCGTCGCTCGTAGAACGGTGGAACTGTGTTGGCTAACGCACCGAAGGCAGGAAGACATTGGCGTAGGATCGGATGTACTTCACTTGAAGGCACAATCGGGGGTGGGAAGGGCACGCAATGACGAACGAAGAGAATTCAAATCGAGCATCAGTGACGCCTGAACCTACTGCTGCTACCCCTTACATTGATGCAAGGGCTGCACTGTAAGCTGCAATTGCTGCTGCCGATTATTTAGCTGAATTATGCCCGATCAGGTGAATTATTCAGAGGATACACAGTTCGACCTCCCGACCTTAAAATTGGAGTTCAATATGAAATTTAGCAAAAGTGATACTGCATTGGTCGTAACCGATCCGCAGAATGATTTTCTGAGCAAGCGGGGCGCCGCCTGGAACCTTGTTGGCGAAAGCGTGGAGGAAAACGGCACGGTCGGCAACCTCGACAAGCTGTTAGGTGCGGCTAAGGCCGCCGGCATGCAGGTCTTCGTATCACCGCATTATTACTATCCGGCCGACCATGACTGGGAGTTTGGCGGCACGCTCGAGAAGAAGATGCACGAGATCGGTATGTTCGATCGCAAAGGGCCGCTTAGCCTCGAGGGCTTCGAGGAATCCGGCGCCGACTGGCTGGATCAGCTTAAGCCCTATATTGAGGACGGAAGTACTATTGTCACTGGACCACACAAGATTTACGGGCCGCAAAATAACGATCTCGCGCTTCAGTTGCGCAAGCATGGCATTGGCAAAGTCATTCTTGCCGGTATGTCCGCCAATTTGTGCGTCGAGTCGCACTTGCGCGATCTAATTGAGCGCGGATTTGAAGTGGCAGTGGTCAAGGACGCTACCGCAGCCGCCAAACATCCTGATATGGGCGATGGCTATGAAGCAGCAATGGTGAACTTCCGCTATATCGCTAGCGACGTACTATCGACCGATGACGCAACAAGCGCCATCTCCAACATGTGATCGTCCGGACTTTAATATTCAATCAGGACTGGGAAGAGGTTAATCACATGAGCGACGTAATGCAGAGTACCCGATTTACCAATCAGATACTGGCCAATCGGTTTGCGCTTGCGCCCATGACACGGATCAGCGCTGAGCCGAACGGCACGCCCAATGACGTAATGGCCGATCACTACGAAGCCTATGCCCAAGGTGGCTTTGGCCTGCTGATTACAGAAGGTACGTATACCGATGACGGTGCCAGCCAGGGCTACGCTAACCAGCCCGGCATTATCAACGACACCCATATTGAAGGTTGGAAAGCCATCGTTAACCGCGTCCACGCAGCGGGCAGCAAAATTTTCGTTCAGCTTATGCATGCTGGTGCACAATTCCAAGCGAACCAGTATACCAATCAACCTGCTGCCCCCAGCGCAGTCAAACCTAAGGGCGCGCCACTCGGTTTCTATGGCGGTCAGACGGAATGGAAAACGCCAAAGATCATGACCATGGCGGACATCCGGTTCGCGATCACTGGGTCTGTTCAATCGGCGGTTAATGCCAAAGCCGCCGGATTTGACGGCATTGAGCTGCACGGTGCAAACGGTTACCTGTTGAATCAGTTTCTGAGCACCCATTTTAACCAGCGCGATGACCGTTACGGTGGCAATCTCGAAAACCGTCTGCGTATTGTGGTTGAAACCATCAAAGCCGTCCGGGAAGCGGTAGGCAACGACTTCACGCTCGGTATTCGCCTGTCACAGGTAACGGTGACCGATCCGGACTATCAATTCCCGGAAGGTGAAGCGGGCTTCCGCCAGATCGCCGAAGCGGTACGCGATGCCGGTGCTGACTTCGTTCATACCACCGACGGGCATGTCCGCCGCGCACCCTTCATCGAAGGGACGAAGACGCTTGCCGATGTTGTCGCTGAAGTGGATAACCTTGAACTGATCATCAATGGCGGCATCGACGAGACCAACTATCAGGATTTTGCCGCTGACTACCCAGAAGCTTTGCTGGCAGTCGCCAAGAAAGCGCTGGCCAACCCCGACTTTGTTCAGCGACTGAAAGATGGCAAAGAGATTGATGATATGGACTTTGCCATGCTTCAGCCCAAGGCCACGATTCCTAACGAACTCGCATGGCGCCGCAAACAGGTCGTCTGAACCAGATCTCCCCGAACCCCCGAGTTGCTGCTTAGGGGGCTTCGATCCGGACTGATTTGACTTACCTGTTAGGCGCGATTGACCATATCATAGTCTTTACCTATTGAGCGCAAAAATACAATCAATTTTATTATTTTCTTCCAAATCAATATCGGTGGTCTCGAGTCATGGCCAGCCCTCTATAACGACCGTATCCAGAAGTTCACGGCGCAAGGGGACTATCTCACCGCATTCGGCAGCGTACCGGATAACCCCGGTCATACCGGGATGGCAGTCGCCATTAGGAGTGACGGAACAGTGTGGGCCGTGAACTTTGCCGACAACCAGGTCGAGAAATGGGAACCCGTGAGGTAGGCTGGTAAGAGCGGTAGAAGGCTATTGGTAAACAGCAGAATGAAGGTCAGCAGAGCTTTCGAATGTTTCATAGCCGGTTCCTTACTGTTGGTGAGGTTTTCCGAAGTGCCAGTACATCCACACTGACACTGGTCTGTGGCAGATGTTACAGAGTCCCTTTTGGTAACATTTACTCTGTTTCCGTGTCCTGATCATCAGGATACGGGCGGAGGGTACTCATGTTTGCAGTTGTGATAGCACTGGCCATTGCTGCGGTGATTGGCTACACCGCCCAGGTAACCGGTCTCTGCATGGTCCGTGGCGTCAGCGACTGGGTCAGAGGCAGACGTTTGCGGCTGACCGCCATCCTTATGGCCGGGTTCTGGATCTATCTGTTTACCCCTCTGATTGCGTATCACGATCGTTCCTTTCTGGCCGTCTACCCGTTTCACTGGTCTATTCCCCTGGGTGGTTTTGTGTTCGGCATTGGTTCAGCGATCAATGGCGCCTGTTCCATCTCCACCGCAACCCGTCTCTCCAGCGGAGATTTGCGCATGCTGCTGACCATGTTTGGCTGGCTGGCCGGATGGCTATTGCTGATCGTGGCGGACATCGAGCCAGACCTCCGGAGTACGCCCTACCAGCTCGGGCTGCTGCCCTGGTTTAGCGTGAGTAGCCTGGTGTTGGTCTCGGCACTGGTTTACTGGAAGTTTCGCTACCGCTGGCGCCTTTGGAGCGGCATCATGCTGGTGGGGATCTTTGCGGGCGCGCTCTTTCTCTATGAGCCGGCCTGGTCGCCCAGTGACTTTGTCCGCGACGCCGGTCTGAACCTGATGACGGGTACATCGCCACCGCCTTCGCTCTCTCGGGTACTGATTCTGGTCGCCATGGTGCTGGGCATGGCGGCGGGCGCCTGGCGCTTCGGGCGTTTCCGGTGGGTGTTGCCAGCCTTTGGTGAAACCGGCAAACACCTGGGCAGTGGCCTGTTGATGGGCGTCGGGGCAGCGCTTGCGCTAGGGGGTAACGATTTCCAGTTGTTGCTGGCTTTGCCCGCCCTGTCTCCGGCCAGCCTGTCCGCCTTGATAGGTATGCTGGCAGGGATCTGGCTCGGGGCCAGGTTAACGGGCACCGGCCAGTCCGTCACAACCCGCAACGGTCCATCCATTGAGCGATAGCCTGGCCAATTTTCTGTGGTTGGTCTTCCTGGATGTAGTGCAGGCCAGACCCCACAAACGCTGTTTCCAGGTTGGGTAACTGTTGGCGGTACTGGTCCACAGCCGGCGCTGGGATCAGAAACCCGGGTTCCGCGTGAATCAGCAGCTTGGGCAGGTCCGTTTGCCCAAGCCATTCTATATAGGCCGTTTGCATCCGGTAGACAGACGCCGGCTCCTTGCCGATGCAAAGATTTTGTGGAAATGTGCAAAGAATCCTGCGGGATTGCCGATCTGTCCAGGGAGCGCGATAGGCATCAAGCTCCTGCCGTTCCAGAGGTCTGCAGATCATAGCGGGCAGGATATTCTCGACGAATTGATTCTCGTCCATCATCATTCGCTCGGCATTGGCCTGCGATGAACGCAGGGTCTGGAAAAACGCCCGGGTTTGGGGATCAAATGCGTCGTACCCCGGTATTGGATTCAGCATGGCCTCCATGAACGCCAGCCCCTTGATGCGCTCGGGGTGACGGTGGGCGTAGTGAAAGCCGAAAAACGATCCCCAGTCGTGACAGACAATGGTGATGCGATCCAGGCCCAGGGCCTCAATAAAGCCGTCAAGGTAACGAATGTGGTCGTCAATGTCGTAGGGGATATCGGGCTTGTCAGACATCCCGTAGCCGATCAAGTCAACGGCAATCAGGCGACCCTTGCCCTCAAGTTCGGGCAGAACCTTTCGCCAAAGGTAAGACCAAGTGGGCTGCCCGTGCAGGAAGAGTAAAGGGTCGCCGTTACCATGTTCCACATAGTGCATGCGCGAACCCAGTACATCCGCGAAGTGTGACGGGTAAGGGAAGTCTGCGGGCTTTTGCGTTGTCATGGTTTGGGCTCCTGTTGAGGATAAGTTTAGCGCCTTTGGCCAATCAAGCCATGCCGCGCCTTGAAGTTCAAGGTTCCTGGCAGCCAAGTCAGTAGGTTATGAAACGAGGTGGTTGGTCTCCACGCTTTTTTTAACCTCATCTTCTATCAACCACAGCCGGTCCCGGCCCCAGCAGCTGACGGCCCGGGCATAGCTGCGTATGTACTCGATTCCACGGCCCAGTGACCGGGCGTATTCGAACAGTGCATAGCACCTTTCCACGCCCGGCCCCAGAGGATCGGCGACAAAGCCGTAGGGTATACCCAGCTTGAGAGCCTCCCGTTTGGTGTCATGAAAGATGTACCCTTTTTGGCATCAGGTACCGATTGCCCACGCATCAGCATCGGTAGAACCGGCCTCAGCCGTAGGGGGATATTCCAGTTGCGAGCCAGAGTGATTGCCCGTTCCAGACCGAGGTAGGAATAAGGGCTGCGGATAGAGAAGAACACCTCCAGCGGGCAGCCGAGAGCAGCCCGTCGTCCGCCTGTTCCGCCTCAAGTAACCGGACCGCCGCAGTTAAAACTCGGTTTGTGAAGGCGGAGTTGGCCGGTCAGGCGAATCGAGGTTGTATAACCCGGAGATCCTTATGGCGTCCTGTTGAGCCCACAACCGCCAGAGTTCCGGTTCGGGGCACATCTCCTCATCTTTTTGTTGTTAACGAACTTTTGACCAAAGCAATCATATCATAACGGCCAAGATGGCCTGCCAGCCAGACTCGAACAGGTAACTAAAAAAATTCAGTTGACGCTGTAACAGTTGCAACTCACATGTGTCACTATCCTCGAAAAGCCAATAAATCACTGTCTTGCAAAGCGTCGAGGCAGTGGCCAATCGGAACGGAGAGCGCGGCACGATGACTCGGTACTACTGGATGGGTGGCAACAGGTCCTACGAGCAGGACAGGTTCTTTGAGCAATCGCTGGACAAATCTCAGTGGCAAAAGGCAGAAAGTGCTGAGAAGTGGGACGCCTGCTGGTATACCGGCATGCCGGATCAGAACGACTTCAGCGAGGTTGGGCCGGAACGGAAAATCAATCACATTCCGGGCAACAATGCGCTCACAGTAAAGAGCCGCCTTTACCGCAGCCTGATGGACCTGCGCGAGCGGGTTGAACGACAGGACAAAGGGAGCGGACACCTGACCGATCGCCTCGCGTTTGTGCCAGGAGTCTTCTCTATGCCGGAAGACTACCACGCGTTCCAGCAGGCAGCGCTGGACAATCCGGGTAAACGCTGGATTCTGAAGCCGAAGAACGCCGCGCGAGGTAAAGGTATCCAATTGGTTGGGGACCCGGCCGATGTGCCGCTGGAATCCTCCTGGATGGTTCAGGAATACCTCGAAAACCCCCACACCATGCATGGCCGGAAGTATGTTCTCCGTCTTTATGTTCTGGTGTCCTCGGTGTCGCCCTTTCGGGTGTATCTCTACCGGCAGGGTTTTGCCAAGCTGGCTTCCGCGCCCTATAACGAGGAAAACGCAAACAATCCCTACAGCTATCTGACCAACCCGGACGTTAATGCCCTGAACCTGGATGCCGAGGTGCCGGTGGAGTTCGTGGACTTTGACCGTTACCGGGAGTGGCTTCGGGAACAGGGCCATGATGACAAGGCCCTGTTTGCCAAAATTGAAGACCTGGTGGCCCTGACCTGCCTGGCAGCCCTGGAACCCATGCGTGAACGCTCAAGGGTGGTGGGTGCGGACACCCGGGGCTGTTACGAGCTGATGGGTATTGACTGCCTGGTGGATGAAAAGCTCAAACCCTGGGTGCTGGAGTGCAACCTGAGCCCCTCCCTGGAAGTGTGCGCCGGGCCGGAAAGCGGCGGCGATATTGAGGAGGGTATCAAGGGCTCACTGGTTGCCGACATGGTTGAAATCGTGGGCCTCAATAGCAAGCCTGTTGCTTTGGAAACCGGCTCTGTGGTTGAGCGTCTGGTGCGGGAATCCCAAGATGAAATAGCCCGCAGCGGCGGCTTCAAGAACCTGGTGCCCGGGGCAGACCCGGCAGCGTATCTGCCTTTCATGGCGCTGCCACGGCTGTCCGACTGGGTGGTGGCTCAGGCATTGTCTGATCGTTCCTTACAGCAACCACGCCTTGAACGCTGGGTGGCGGAAGACACCCTCAGTGAAGACCAGGTGTATCTATATGACACCCGCCTCGGCCACCTGAGCGGTCTGAACGAAACCGCTTCCCTGATCTGGCTAATGGCCACCGAAGGTGCAGGGCCGGACGACATTGCTGCAGCCCTTTACGAATCGGCCAGCCGCAGTATGACCGCCGCTCCGGACGCCTGGGCAATCCGCAACGATATCTGGAATACCCTCGGCGACTGGGTGAATAACCGATTCCTGATCCAGTCCGACGCATCCGCTAGCCAGCCGGCAGCACCGGCAACCTCGCCGAGCCCTGAATCCACGCCGTTTTCGAGAGTACTGGACTGCGGACGCTTCCGGGTGCGGTTGTTCACGGACAGTGCGCCGCTGATTGGCCGGATCGAAGCCTTGCTTGAGCCTATGGCGGTTGCCGGTGTCGCCGAGACCGGGTTGCTTCCCAGGCTGGAAATCGTGCGCGATACACCGGGTTTCACCCTGATTCTGGAGGGCAGGGTGCTTCGTTCCCGTCTGCCCCTGTCTGGCGTTGCCTCAGCGCTCATGGCCTGCCTGGCGACGCATGCCGCCGAAGCGCAGGAAATTGCCATAGACGCCGGTCTGATTGCGGGCCCGACCCTGGCCGGGCAGGTGTTTCTGGTCGGCAACTCCGAACCAGCCGTCCATGATGCCCTGACGCTGGCGTTGTCGGCCTGTCTGAAGGCTGACCATAGCCGCGGCGCGCTGCTGCCTTTGGGCACCGACTACCAGATTTCGGCCCTGGGGTTACCGCTGCAGGTTTCGGAGGGTTTATCCGAAAGCTTCTTTGGCGATCAGGGTATTGGTGGCCGTTTGTCGCCGGCGTCTGGCAAGGGTTGTTTTGTGCCGGCTTCTTCGGCTATCACCGGTAGTCGCTACACGGTGTCTGCGGTGCTTATTCCCAGTATGGCCCGGCTCCGGGAAGAGGACGGCTTACGGTCAATTCCGGTCAATGAGACGCTGAGGCAGCTTATTTCGGAGTGTTGTTCCGCTGGTGGCCAGCCGCTCGATACCCATGGGTTTACCCGGCTCGCGGAGTGGCTGGAAACCTGCGATCGGTACCTGGTTGATATGAACAATATTGAGGTCGCTGCCGCGGCACTCAACAAGCGGTGTTCTACAGCACAGCCGCAAAAATCCGGGAGCCTTTGAGGTCCGCTGGGCCTCTGGCTCCGGGTATAAAGAAGGCCGGGCAATCCGCCCGGCGGTAATGTGAAACAACGGAAGGGGATACATCATGTCCAAAGAAACACAGAAACAGCGATTGCTTGGCAAGCTCGCGCGGGGTATCGCGTACACAGGACCCGTTTTTGCCATCATTGTCGGCGCTTCGGCGTTCAATGTATCGGCCGCCGAAACCAACCTTGACGCTAACTATCTGATGGTCGCTGCGGGCGAAGCAGAGGCCGAGGGTAAAGCCAAGGGCGAAGGAGAAGCAGAAGGCAAGGCCAAGGGCGAAGGAGAAGCAGAAGGCAAGGCCAAGGGCGAAGGAGAAGCAGAAGGCAAGGCCGAAGGCGAAGGCGAAGCAGAAGGTAAAGCCAAGGGCTGATGAGCGAACACGTGTGGGCATGAGTCCGTCTTGTGTCCACACGGCCGTTAACAGCGCCGTAAAGAACAACGTAAAACGGATAAATGCGATGAAACAGCCAGTTTCAGACAATAACCGGGCCTTGGGCCAGATCGTTGATGAAAATGTTCATGCGATCGGGCAGCTTGTCCAGCTGCTTGACCAGATCCCGGGAACTTTGTACCGACAGTGCTTTGGTGCGAGAAATCAACATTTTATCGGCAAGCATGTCCGGCACATTATCGATCACTACAGCGCGCTGCTGACAGCCACTTCTGGTGTTGACGGTCTGCTTGACTACGAGAACCGCAACCGGGATCTGTCCCTGGAAAAAGACAGACGGGCGGCACGGGATTGCCTGGAGGAGACCGTTGGGGTCCTTCGCAGTCGATTTGAAGGACCCTGTGCGGATGAGCTGAGCATGCGCCATAACAGTGCCGGTAAGCATCAGACTGTGAAGACAAGCGTGGAACGTGAACTGGTGTTTCTGGCCAGCCACACCATCCACCATATGGCCATCGTCGGCATGCTGGCCGAACAGGCCGGGGTGAAGGTCAGCTCTGATTTTGGCGTTCATCCCTCAACGCTGCGATATCTGGAAGGGCAGGCTGCAGGCCTGGCCCGAAGTGCCTGAACCATGTGTACGGTCAGCTGGCACTTTTCGGACCGAGGCCTAGATCTGTTTTTCAACCGGGATGAGTCTCTGACCCGGCCCGAGGCAGAGCCGCCTGTTGTTGAGCAACAGGGCGATGTCAATACCCTGATGCCTCGGGACCCGGTGGGAGGAGGCTCCTGGCTGGCGGCGAACAACCGGGGGCTGATTCTGGCATTGCTCAATAATTACCGGTACCCGACAAAAATTTCCTCGGATCAGGCGCTAAGTAGAGGACTTCTGGTTCGGCGCCTGAGCGCCCTTGAGAGCATTGCGGGCGTACGCAAGTTTCTGGCTGATGAAATTCTCGCTCTCTATCCGCCCTTTTTTCTGCTTGTCTTCGAAGATTGCCAGCGGGGGCCTGTTCAGTGGGAGTGGGACGGGGAAACACTGAAAGAAACCTGGGACATGGTGGAGTCGCCCATAAGTACATCATCTCTGATGCCCCGACTGGTGCCAGCCTTACGGCAATATCTGATGCGTCGGGCACTCCGGCGCACTGATCGGAATCGGACAGCCTCAACCTTGTTGGCATTGCATCGCGCCAGTCGGCCCTGGCCAGCCACTGTTACCGTCGCCATGAAGCGAAAAGGCAGCGCCACCGTCAGTTTGACTCATGTCCGAGTCACACCGGATGACATTGCCATGCGTTACTGGCCTGGGCATCCATCGGAATCGGCCTCCCGGGAACCGCAAGAAACGATTCTCACCCGGGGTTGTTCTCCGTCGAACCGATCGGTTGGGACAGAACCGTTTGTAACAAACGCGCGGCAAGGGTGTCCGTGCTTCAAAGACCTGCATGAAGGGTCTACACCCTGAATAACGAAAACACGACCGGAGGTTGCTGACATGTCCAAAGAAAAAAAACGAAAGGCGCTTTTAAGCAAGCTGTCGCGAAATCTCATGATATCCGTACCCATGATGACCGTGGTGGCTGTGGCAGGTTTCAACATACACACAGGCTCTAATCTTGGCCTGATTCCCTCTGCGGAAGCCGCGCAGGGAGAGGCTGAAGGGGAAGCAAAGGGCGAAGCTGAAGGGGAAGCACAGGGCGAAGCTGAAGGGGAAGCAAAGGGCGAAGCTGAAGGTCGCGCCGAAGGCGAGGGAGAAGCCGAGGGCAAGGCTGAAGGAGAGGCTGAAGGCGAAGCAGAGGGAGAAGGCGTATCAGCGAGCCTCAAGAAAGCCGTGCGCCGCCCCGAAGGTTACACGCCCTACCAGGGTGATGTTGCGGAACTGAGAGCCTTGGGCGAAAAGCTGTTCAACGACAATAGCCTGTCCTCCAATGGTTTGTCCTGTGCCACCTGTCATACGAACGGCATGGTCTACCTGGACACTTTCAAGAATCAGTACCCGCATTTTGTTGCCATGGGCAAGCGGGACTTCGGTATGGACATGGTGCACCTGGATGAAATGGTCCAGATATGCATGGTGGCACCGATGGCCGCCGAGCCTCTTGAATGGGACTCCAAGGAGTTGGCAGCATTGACCGAATACACTCTGCAGGAGCAGCAGAAGTATATCGACAAACAGTAGCGTTGTTTGCATTGACAATTCCATTGTCGATCTTGGGTGGGGCCACGCGCCCCGCTTTTTTGTGATGGCAAAGGACCCTCGAGTGGGTGCTGATTCTTTCGCGCAAGAAAACCCACCAAACGGATCGTTTTGGTGTAATTTTTCGGTATTTACCGTGTCTGTTTAGCAATGTTCGAATTAAGAGTCTGTGGGGTGCCCATGAAATCCGGAGAGGGAACAGAGGCTGAATTGATTGCTGACGTGTCGAAAACTGTCGCTAATCTGGAGCTGCGGCGCTCTTTCAGAGAGTGGGCCAGGCAGCTTGCTGGTTGCCGTCTTTGCAGGAACCTTACTCTCGCGGCTTTCGCCGCTATTCTGACCATTGAAGTGGCGATTCTTATCCCCTCCTATCGCAATTACGAGGAAGATCTGCTCCACCAGCGTGCTGAGGTTGCCATCCAGGCGATAACCATGTTTCTTCACAGCAAAAGCGGGCAGGCGGTTACCCCCGGCAGACTTGAGGTGCTTCTGGCAAATAGCTCTCTGACCGGTATTTCCATGATAGCGGGAGGCACCCGCATTGAAGCGGGTGAGCCGGTTACGCATCCACAACCTGCGAACGGCGATCTTCGAGGTGCAGTACGGCCGGCTGAAGGGGTCATTGACCTATCCTGGAGTACGAGTCCCGGACTGTCAGATTATGAAATTCTGGCCCGGGCAGATGTGAGCGATGTGTCGGGCAAGCTGATCGCGTTTGTTTTTCGTATTCTGGGCCTCTCACTTCTTATCGCGGTGTTTGTCACTGTGGTTACTATGGCTGTGGTCGACCGAATGATGCTGTCGCCCTTACTTAAACTTCGGGAGCGAATTGCCAGGGCTGGCGACGATGCAGAGCACCCTGGGAAATACGTGGCACCTCCGGAGCGGAGTGACGAGTTTGGGGAAGTAGAAAGCGCATTCAACGACATGCTGACCCAGAATGCCTCATACCTGTCACGGATGCAGATGCTGAATAAAAATCTGGACCAGTTACTCGATGAGCGTACCCGTTCCCTGCGCAAGACCGAACAGGAGCTGGAGATAAGAACGCTTTACGATCAGTTAACCGGCCTTGCAAACCGCAATCTTTTTGAAGAACAGCTGGATCGCCATTTAAATCGTAGTGATCTGGAACCGGCTGGCAGTGAGGCGGTCCTCGTTCTTGGCCTGAATGATTTTCAGGCTCTCAATGGTCTGGCTGGCCATCAGACCGGAGACCGCGTGTTGCAGGAAATTGCGCGTCGAATAGCTAGCCATGTTGTTGATCATGGTCACGTGGCCAGGCTCGGGGGTGACGTATTCGGGTTACTGGTCGCCGCAGGGCACCGGGGGCCGGCTGACAGCCTCGAAGCCAGTATTTCCGCAGTTATTGAAGCCTGTGAAGCGCCCGTGCGTATTGGCCAGAAAACCTACGAATGCGAGGTGAGCGCAGGGGTTGCTATTACGCCTCTGGACGGAAGCGATGCCCGAACGCTGTTGAGTCACGCAGAAATCGCCATGCACCGTGCTAAAAAAACGCCCAGTGAGCGGGTTCAGTTCTTCGCATCGGAGTTTGGTGACCAGGTGCGTCGCCGGCAGGAAATGGTTCGGGACCTGAAACTCGCTGTTCAGAACCATCAGTTTCAGCTGTATTACCAGCCTCTGTTCGATCGACTAAGGCGCTGTGTCGGTTATGAAGCGCTGCTGCGCTGGCATCATCCTGTGCATGGGCTGGTGTCGCCGGCAGAATTCATTCCGCTGGCTGAGGAAACCGGACTGATTACCGGCATCGGTGACTGGGTTCTGGAGCAGGCGATCAGTCAGTTAAAAGCCTGGACCGATGAAGGATTTACCGGACGGATTGCGGTTAATGTATCGGCCTTGCAGCTGTCAGATCGGGACTTGAGTCAACGGATCGATGACATGCTGAAACGATTTGACGTCAGTGCCGGCCAGTTGGAACTGGAGATTACCGAAACTGCTCTGATGGACGATATCGAACGTTCAATGGCAACCCTGAAGCGCTTTCGCGATCTGGGCCTGACCCTGGCGGTGGATGATTTTGGCACAGGGTACTCTTCGCTGGCTTATCTCAAGGCCTTGCCGGTCTCGCGCGTAAAGATAGATCAGGCCTTCGTGACCGGTTTGCCGGATAACGATCAAGATGAAGCTTTGTGCAGAACCATCATCACCTTGGCTCACAACATGGGTTTTGAGGTCATTGCCGAAGGGGTTGAAACCGAAGCCCAGGCGGGTTGGCTGGCGATATCCGGTTGTGATGAGATGCAAGGTTTCCTACTCGGCAGGCCCGCATTGAAAGGCTATTCCCGCAATTCTTGAGTTCGACACAGGATCAGGGTTGCTGGCAGCCTCAGGATTAATCGTCCTCCCAGGCGATGGCCCGGTAATCGAATTCGCCTTCAATGGTGGGTTTTATAATCCGAAAATAGGGTGAGGCATCAAAGTCCCTCGGGGTGAACAAGGAATGATGCCGCACCCGGAAACGTTCATGCACGCAATCGGCACAGTCAGGATCGTTGGCGGGAAGTGTTTTCACCACCGGTAGAATCGGATAGCGCAGCTGCTGGAATCCTTCGGCAATGAACGTTGAACAGATCGCTCGGGTGGGATCGCCGCTTCCGAATGCCAGCAGTTTGTGTCTGTAGCGGGTTGGCACCAGAGGCGTTGACCAAAGGTAACGGGCCAGATCAAACACGTTTTTCATATCGTACTGATGGCCGAGTCTGCTGAAAGCGTATTCAGTAAGCGTTCGAAGGTCCTTGTCGCTTAACCCGACCGGGCGACAGATGCGGGTGTGGGCGTGACGGTAATAGCAAAGTGGCAGCGGACGGATACCGTGTTCAAGGTCCGCCTCAATGAGCACGTGAGCTTCACCATCGTCCGATACTCCAAGTCCGGCATCCGGTCCAAGGTAAAGCGCAGCGTGAGACCAGGTGGACTGAGTCAGGTACTTGATGGCAACGCTGATCCGCGTGTTGCCCTCTACCAGCAGAACGTCTCCGGGTTGGAGAGTATTCACCATCGCGCCCCAGGTGGACGTTCTGATGGAGTGCTGGGAGATTTCCTTCGAAAGGTAAGCGGCCAGGCGCCTCGAAAGCCAATTCAGTAGCATGCAGTACCCCGGTTGTTTGTCTTTGTTTATAGTGATAACACAGACAAACAACCGCGAATACTGTTACAGTACCAGCTGATAGTGCCTAGGCGGTGGCTGGAACGGGTTGCCGCAAAAGTGTCAGCGTGTCTACTCACGCAAAAGGAACAGCGCAGCGCAGGCGGCCAGCATTGGCCAGGCAGAAAAGAACATGAGGTTATCGAAGGGCTGGAGGTATTTGCCGAATGCCGAGAGGGTAGATACCCCATGAAAAATCAGGATCGCGCCATAGATCCAGGTTTTAAACAGTCCCCCGACGAATGCAAGAATCAGCACAAGCTGGGCGGCGTCTATCGCATAAAAAGCGCTTTCGCCGAGGCTTCCCAACCCATAGAACGCGGCAAAGACTTCAGCTTCGTGTTCGGGCTGGAGCAGTTTGTCCAGAGTCCAGACCAGGAACACGATAAATACACCGAGTCTGAGTAGCAAAAGGGCGAGGGGTAACTGTTTGGGCATTTCTCTATCCGTTGGTTTTTGAATGGTCGTTCCAGAGACGAGGGTGTTATTCGATAGTTTCGAAAAAGATGTCCGGCTTTGTAACAACCTGGTGAGGATCTGTGTCAGTAGCGCGGTAACCTTATCACTGAGAAGTCAGGAGTCTGTTATGTCGAAAGAAGTTGTTCTCGCCCGGCCCCATCCGTTTATCCGCAAGCCTATGACCGAGCTGCTTGCTAAATTGGGTTATACCCCGGTGACTGAGCTTACGTCCGGAAAGCCTGCAGGTGTGATTGTCTCGAGTAGTGTGACGTCTGAGGCAGGCAGTTTTCAGGATGTCCTGAAAACCGTCAGGAAAACTTGGGCTGATGCTCCTTTGATTGTGGCCACTTTGCTGAAACCCGACATGGCTAGAAAGTCACTGGGAAAGGAGCTGGCGGAAGTGTTTCCGGGCAAAAAGATCGGTTTCCCCTCGGAAGGGAAGCCAGGTGATATTCTGATCGTGCACCCCGACGATCTTAAGCTGCCCGCCACTGAAAAGTTGATTCAGGGCTTTCTTAAATAATAGTGAGGCATTGATGTCTTTTTCCCGGATTATCCGTGAACCGGTTCGACAGTGCAGGGAGGTCTGTGAACTGGCGGTGGGTCACGGCGCGCCCTGCCGTGCCGCAAAGCTGGCGGCAGTCGTTGGCACGCTTCTGGTCATAATCAATCAGTGGGAAGCGGTCGTTGGTGCGGGTTCAATGGACTGGGTAAAAGTGGCGCTGACGTATTGCGTTCCCTACATGGTGTCGACGTACACCAGCGTCAGCAAGGATCTGCACCTGCGCCGGGAAGCCGAGACCGCAGTGCAGAGGGCGCACGAGGAAGCACAAAAAATACGGTTTCAGAAAGGCGCTTTGTAACACTTTGGTTGTTCACGGGTCTCACACCTTGTAAGCCGTAATGCTTAAGAGGAGGTGGTGATTATGGAAATGCTGACCATACCGACACGGATAATTGTTATCGCAGTGTTCCTGGCCGCGGCACAGCCGCTCATAGCAGAGCAGAAAAACGGATTTGATATCAGCAACACACGGGTGCCGGTTGATGAAATCCTCCGTGGAGGTCCGCCCCGTGATGGCATCCCCTCAATAGATGACCCAATATTTGAGCACCTCAAGAAAACCTTGCCCTGGCGTGCTGATGATTTGATGCTGACCTACGACCATGGGGAAACACGGTTTGCTTACCCAGTCGGCATTCTGAATTGGCATGAAATCGTCAATCAGGTCATTGACGACGAACCGGTATTGATCACCTTCTGCCCGCTCTGTGGCACCGGCATGGCATTCGACCCAGTGGTGGATGGCCGGCATTTGACCTTTGGTGTGTCGGGCCTGCTCTACAACAGTGACTTGCTGATGTACGACCACCAGACCGAATCTCTATGGTCACAGATTGAGGGGCGGGCGGTTTCCGGTCCCTTCGCAGGTAGGGAACTGGAGCCTGTCGCCATTCGGCACGAACTCTGGCAACGTTGGCAGGAGCGGGTTGGCTCTGCTGGTCAGGTGCTTTCGACAGACACTGGCAACCGCAGGAACTACCGGATTTCGCCCTACGGTGACTATGACCACTCCGAACGACTCTATTTTCCGGTAACCCACACCAGCCGAAAATATCACCCGAAAACCTGGGTGTTGGGCTGGACTCACAATGGGGAGCGCAAGGCCTGGCCATTCCCAGAACTGGCAGATCATGGCGCCGTTCTTGAGGATCGGGTAGGCGGCAAGACCGTTAGCATTCATTATAATCCGGATGTACCCTCGGCCGAATTGCGTGATGAATCCGGCCAACTGTTGCCCGCCACCAGGGCTTTCTGGTTTGCCTGGTACACTTTCTACCCTGACACGGGCATTTTTGAAGCGAACTGACGTTTAAGGTCCACTTCATCTGGCAAGTAGTCTTCCTTCCAGAGGCCACATGCGTTTACTCAATGACTTCGCTGATCTGAACCGTCGGCTGTACGTTGGTGAAATTCGGGATATCCCCCAGGATCTCTTTGGCGTGGGGCCCGAACGCCGCCTCGAAGTCACTGAGGGAGTCAAAATAAAGGTGCCCCATGGCGATGTAGGTGGGCGCCTCTCCCGGCGTGCCTCCTGCAAGGCCTGATTCGATAGCTGTTCGCTTGCAGGCGTCTCCGAGTTTTTCACGAACCAGCGCCATATGAGTGTCACGGTAATAGGCAATGTCGAACGTGCTATCTGCAGCCTTGGGGTAGAGTACGCTGACTTTTATCATTATTAGGGTCTCACTTTTTGAAGTTAGGATATAAAGCTTTTAGTGAACCGCATCCGCAGCACATGGCCAATGGCACTTTAGAACGAAATTTGAACAATCACTCATTATCCCCATCACGGGGTTTTCGTGTCTTGAGCGCTTCCGCTACCCGTTCATCAATCCGACGTATGAATTCCCCGTCCGGCTTGCTGGAGGAGTGCGCCTTCATAAGATCGGTGCTGGCACGAAGGTTACCGATAAACGAGCGGCAGTGCTTGCACATCATCAGATGCATTTTCACAGACAGATTCCGCCGGCCGGTCAGCTCACCATCGATGTAATCACTAGCGATTCCGGCCAGATCCTTGCACATTAACATTCGCCCGTCTCCTGGAAGGTTTCCACCATGAGAAAGATCTTCTGCCTGGCACGGTGTAAAAGGACACGAAGGTTAGAGGCACTGACATCCAGAATGTTACAGACGTCCTCGGATTTGTGTTGGTGGGCTTCGTACAGCATCAGGGCTGAGCGCTGGGTTTCTGGTAGCGCGGACAGGTGTTTGTCCAGGCAATCGCTGAGCGCGTCATTCTCCATTAAGGTATCTGCGGACTCATGGAACTTAAGTGATGGCGGCAGGTCCCAGCGGCCTGTTGCATTGAAGCGGTTGGCAAGCTCCGGTTCCAGGCTCTCGGAAAAATCAATGGCTACTTCCCGTTTGCTGGATCGGAGCTTGTTCTTGCAGCGGTTGGCGACAATTCGGTGCAACCAGGTTTTCAGGCCGGAGCGGCCTTCAAATTTGTGAATGGCATCGATCACCGTCACCCAGCAATCCTGAACAATTTCTTCAGCACTGGAATAATCCAGGTAAAACCGGGCGACGGCCAACATACCTGGGGAATATTCCCGAACGGCTTTTTTGTAGGCAGATGAATCGCCTCTTTTCAGGTCTTCGATCAGCGAGCCTTGGGGGTCCGGATGCACTGCGGTGTTCATGGGATTCCGTTCCTTATCAGTCTGGGTTTGGCCGTTATGTTTGTGTAGTGTTTCGGATTAAGGGAAAATTTCAGTATTCTGGAACGAATGTTCAAAAACCTTAGTTCAATCGCTATGTAACATCCAGTCGGTGATCGTGTCTTAGCGTGAACAGCGTATTGGTTTATACATCTTAAGTATTAGTTTATACATCTTAAAAGGCATGGATATGACGCGTAGCAAGCTTTTACTCATTTTAGTTATCGCCGTGATTGTTGGTTTTTTTCTCGGCTTCGACGGGCACAAGCTGCTGACTCTGGAGAACCTGCAGGCGAATCAAGGTGCCCTGGCGCAATGGATTGACCAGAACCTTCTGATAGCCGTTGTCGGTTATGCCGCAATTTATGTGGTGGTCACAGCTCTGTCCCTGCCGGGGGCGACCATCATGACACTGGCCGGCGGTGCCTTTTTCGGTAACCTGTATGGCTTGGCGGCGGTTTCCATTGCCTCAACGCTGGGGGCTTCTCTGGCGTTTCTGGTGGCGAGATTTCTCATGCGTGACACCCTGCGGGAGCGCTATCGGGAAACCATCGCCAAAATGGACCGTGGAATCAAAAAAGATGGTGCGTTCTATCTGGCAACCCTGCGTCTTGTGCCGGTGTTCCCGTTCTTCCTGATCAACCTGGCGATGGGCCTCACAGGGATGAAGCTGCGGACCTACGCACTGGTCAGCTGGATTGCCATGTTGCCGGGCACGTTTGTTTTTGTGAATGCCGGCACCCAGTTGGGTCAGATTCAGTCCACTGGCGATATCGTCTCTGCGGATTTGCTGCTGTCGTTTGCCTTGCTTGGGCTTTTCCCGCTGGTTGCGAAAATTGTGGTGGGCTTTCTTCGTCGTCGCAAGGTCTATGCCGGCTGGAAGAAGCCGGAGCGCTTTGATTACAATCTGCTGGTGATTGGTGCTGGCTCGGCGGGTCTTGTATCTGCCTACATTGCGGCGGCCGTCAAGGCGAAAGTGGCGCTGATCGAAAAACACAAAATGGGCGGCGATTGCCTGAATACCGGTTGTGTACCTTCGAAGGCACTCATTCGAAGCGCGAAGGCGGCGGATACACTGCGCCATGCCAACCGTTACGGCCTCGAATCGGTGGCGGTGAAAGGCTCATTCCGGAACATCATGAACCGTGTCAAAGACGTGATTGCCAAAGTCGAGCCGCATGATTCTCCTGAGCGCTACCGGGATCTGGGCGTGGATTGCATCGCTGGCGAGGCAAGTTTTGTCTCTCCTTGGGAACTGGAGGTCAGGCACAACGATGGTCACAACGAGCGGCTGACGGCGCGAAGTATTATTGTCGCCACCGGCGGCAAGCCGGCCATGCCGCCGATTCCAGGGCTTGAAGATATGGAGCCTTTGAGCTCTGACAACCTTTGGGAGTTGCAGGAGCAGCCGGAGCGTTTGCTGGTGTTGGGTGGAGGCCCCATTGGTTCCGAGCTGGCCCATGCCTTTGCCCGCTTGGGCAGCCAGGTGATTCAGGTGGAAATGGGAGATCGGCTGTTGGCAAAAGAAGACAGCGATGTATCTGAACTGGTGAGAGTCCAATTTGAAAACGATGGTGTTGATCTTCGTCTGGAACATGCGGCCAAAGAGTTCGCCATCGAAGAAGGCGAGAAAGTGGTTTACTGCGAGCACAAAGGGGAGCGGGTTCGTATTGCCTTTGATCAGGTGCTGGTCGCGGTGGGTCGTGCCGCAAACACCAAAGGCCTGGGGCTTGACAAAATCGGCGTCGAAACCCTGCCCAATGGAACCGTGCCGGTGGAAGAAGACATGAGCCTGCGCTATCCGAATGTGTTCGCCTGTGGCGATGTTGCCGGGCCCTATCAGTTTACCCATGCCGCGGCGCACCAGGCATGGTATGCCGCGGTGAATGCCCTGTTTGGTCAGTTTAAACGCTTCAAGGTAGATTACCGGGTTATGCCGTGGGTCACTTTCACCTCGCCGGAAGTGGCCCGCGTTGGGCTGAGTGAAGCCGAAGCCAGGGAGAAAGGCGTTGCCTTTGAAGTCACCAAATACGGTCTGGACGACCTGGATCGGGCAATTACTGAAAGCGAAGACTCTGGTTTCATCAAGGTGCTGACGCCGCCGGGCAAAGACAAAATCCTTGGCGTGGTGGTGGTGGGTTCCCACGCCGGCGAAATTCTGGCGGAGTTCACTCTGGCGATGAAGCACGGCCTGGGGTTGAATAAAATTCTTGGCACGATTCACCCTTACCCAACCTGGAATGAAGCGGCCAAAGCCGCTGCGGGCCAGTGGAAACGGGCCAATGCGCCCCAGCGTTTACTGGCCATAGTGGAAAAGATTCACAGCTGGCGTCGCGGTTAAGACACGTCCGGCGTCAGCGCCGGTCTGATTGCTGCTGTTTGACGGCTGTCTCAATGCTGTCTGAATACTAAGTATAACGAGTGTCGAATTTTTTAATTATGGAGCCTTTATGCCCCCCACCCTAGCCAGCACGCCGGTTAAGGCGACCCGCACGCGCATCCCGTTGGTGGAAGTTTTAGAGCCCCGTGCGGCTGACAGCTGGACTCATACTCGCAACGGCGATCCTCGCGGATATATTGATGCGAACGCGCTAAAAGAGCTGTGGATTCACACCGGCACCGCCTGCAACCTGGCTTGCCCGTTCTGTCTGGAAGGCAGTCATCCCGGTGATGGCCGCATTCCCGGGATGAAGCTGAGCGATGTGAAGCCGTTTATCCACGAAGCTATGGACATGGGCGTGGAACAGTTTTCGTTCACCGGCGGCGAGCCGTTTGTGATTCGGGATTTTGTGAATATGCTGGATTACGCTAGCCAGCACCGGCAATGTTTTGTATTGACCAACGCCACCGAGCCGCTGTTGAAACGCCGACATCAGGTGCTACCGCTGCTGAACAATCCTTACCCCATTCATTTCCGCGTTAGCCTGGACTTTCCTAACCGCGCCCGCCACGACAAAGACCGCGGTGAAGGCAGTTTTGATCAGGCACTAGAGGGCGTGCACTGGCTGGTTGAACAGGGTTTTAGGGTGTCTATTGCGCGCCAGACCGATGTCAACGAAGTGCCGGCCAAGGTAGAGGCTGCGTTCCGCGAGATTTTCCGCGAATGGGGCATTCCCGAAACCCTGGCGTTTACCGCGTTTCCAGACCTGGGTACGCCGGGTTCGGAAGACGGTAGTCCGGAGATTACTGAAAACTGCATGGAGAAATACCCCACCGTTGATAGCCGCGCGCACTTTATGTGCACGTACACGCGGATGTTGGTGAAGAAGGGTGACGATGTGCGGGTGTATGCCTGTACGTTGGTGGATGATGATCCGCAGTACGATTTGGGTGGGTCGCTGGCCCAGAGTATGGAGGAGCGCGTTATGTTGCGCCATCACCGGTGCTTTTCTTGTTATCGCTATGGGGCCAGTTGTTCGGCGCCTGCTTAGGTTTGGTTTTGGGTTTTGGGGCTTGTTCATTCTGGCGTTGGAGTTAACGGCCTGGGCGCCGGGGCTTTCTTTCCTGGGAAAAGAACTCGCTGCGCTCAGACACCTTTTCCGGGCGGAAAGAAAGCCCCCCCCCCCCAGCCTGACGGACCTGATTTCGGTATTTTGGAAAGCTTGAAGTTCGCCATCAGTGCCCTTCGTTGAGTAATTCGGCCAAGCGTTGTCGCTCATTTTTATTGGGTAGGACACCGGTTATTTCTGCTTCCAGAACGGTGACTCCGTCACCATTGATGACGTTGATTTCTGCCTTTGCGCGTTTCCGCTCGTCGATTTCGTGGATGACCCAGCTGCAGGTCAATGTTTCACCGGCATAGACCGGTCGCTTGAACTTGAATGACATGCTTGATGCAAACCAGCCAATCTGACCGCCGATTTCGGTGATCAGGCTTGCTGTCAGGAGGCCGTGAGCAATAGGTTTGCGCAGGCCTTTTAGCTTGGCAAAATGGCTGTCGCAATGGACCGGATTGTAGTCTCTCGAAAGAGTCGCGAAGGATGCGATGTCTTCGGAGCTAAAACAGCGGGTTATGGTAAAGCGATCGCCGACACTTAGCCCTTCGGCAGCGTGCTGGCGGATGTTTGTGATGAGTATCTGGGGCTTGTCTGGCATGACTTGTTTTCCTTATGAGGCTGAACCCGCTGGACTGTATGGTATCAACCCCACCTAAAAATCAGAACTGCAAGGAATAAACAAACAATGAACATCACCGAAGCCACGCTATTTTGGGGCTTTCTTCTGGCTTACGGCGTGATTATGTACGTTTTGTCGCCGAAAAGCCGGAATCCGGAATCGTTTTATAAGGGCACAGACGACCATGGGAATCCGGTAGGGCAGTGGTCGCTGACGGCGAGTATTTTTATCAGCTGGATTTTCGCCAAGTCGGTGACCAACGCGGCCAATCTGGGGGCGGCATACGGTGTTGTGGGTGGCCTGGCTTACGCCAGTTATTGGCTGTCGATTCCGGTGGCGGGTTATGTGATTTATCGTATTCGCTGCCAGACCGGTGCCCGTAGCTTGCAGGAGTTTTTGACCTCTCGCTTCGGCCGGTTGGCATCGCTGGCGTTTGCGGCGGCGATTCTGATTCGGTTGTACAATGAGATCTGGAGCAATACGGCCGTGGTAGGCGGTTATTTTGGTTCACCCGGACAGTGGCAGTATTACACCGCTGCCATGGTGTTTACCGCGTTTACCTTGGCTTACAGCCTGAAAGGCGGGCTGCGTTCGTCGATTTTTACCGACGTTATTCAGACCTTTGTGTTTGTGTTTTTTCTTGGCGCGGTGCTGTTTATGATCTTGCCCGCAAACGATGCGGGAGTGATGCTGCGTGAAGGTGATTTCCGCTTGGACGCGGGGTTGGATTTGCTGCTAGTGGCGCTGTTGCAACTGTTTAGCTACCCGTTCCACGATCCGGTGCTGACAGACCGAGCCTTTGTAAATCGTGAAAAAACGATGCTCAAAAGCTTTGTGGTGGCTGGTTTGTTGGGCTTTGTGGCGGTGTTTATCTTTAGCTTGGTGGGGGTTCATGCGCGTCTGAACGGTATCGACGCCATGGGTAACGCACCGGCTGCAGTCGGCCGTTCGCTGGGTTTGGCAGCGCTGTTCTTTATGAGCGTGGTAATGATGACTTCAGCCGGCTCAACCCTGGACTCCACCTTTACCTCCCTGGCCAAGTCGCTGGCGGTAGACTTGCCGCGGTTGGCGCGCCGTGCAGCAAATCGGCTGCCCAGTATGCGGTTGGGAGCGGTGGTGATGGTGGTGTTTGCGCTCTTGGGGAATCTGCCCATGCTCGCTGGCACGGATATTCTGGCGGCAACCACCATTTCCGGCACCATGGTGATGGGGCTGGCGCCGGTGTTCCTGTTTTACGGCTTTACCCGTTGGTCGCCGTGGAGTTTTCACCTGAGTTTCTGGACCGGCCTTGCGCTAGGTTTGGCCTTGGCCGTAGGTGCTATTCCCGCAAGTTGGGGCATTGGCGACGGTAAGTACGGGCTGTTGTTGGGTGTTAATGCCTGGGGCTTTGTACTTTGTACGTCGGGCTTCTTTGCGCCCTTATTGGTGGCTCGATGGCGTCGCCAGCCCTTAGCGGTGTCGTCTTTCTGATTGATCCGTTCCACACTGTTTCAGGCCCCTGGCTAAGTCCGTTAGTAATGGGTCTTTCGAGGCCTAAGAATGTGTTTTCAAAACCCATCCGCGATTTTTTCTGGAGCTTTTTGCCTTGGCGCACCGTCAAGCTCCCGAGTCCGTCAATTCCGTACAAAAAGTAATCAAAACTTGTTGTTGAATCTCGGTATTGACGGCTATTATTCTGATGGATTATGCTGTTTTAAGTCGCCAATTCCCCTGTCATCTTTTGAGTAAACTTGAAATTTAATTTGTGGTCTATATAATTTAACCCTAAATTTTCAAGGTAAACAGATTCGTTATGACATCAGAAGGATCGAATACCACCGCCATTAACCTGCGCAAACCTGTGAAGGATGATGGCTTCGGGCTGAGCCAGCTGGTAACGGAATGTCCACCGCTGGATTCGAACTCAATTTACTGCAATCTTTTGCAGTGCAGCGATTTTGCCGACACGGCAGTGGCTGCGGAGAAAGACAGCGATCTTGTAGGCTTTATTTCCGGTTATATCCCCCCCCAGAAGCTGGAAACAGTATTTGTATGGCAGGTTGCGGTCCACGAGAAAGGTCGAGGTCAAGGGCTTGCCAAGCGTATGCTGAAGGCGATTGTTGCACGGCAAGAACTTAGCCACATTAGCCATATGGAAACCACCATTACCGCTGATAACGACGCTTCCTGGGCGCTGTTCCGCTCGTTTGCCCGCGACATGGGCGCCGAATTGACCTTTGAGGAGCACTTCACAAAAGACGTGCACTTTGGCGGTCAGCACGACTCCGAAATTTTGCTGCGCATTGGGCCCTTTACCAAGCCTGGCTGAGCCCGAAGGCCCGAGTAAATGCGCTAGCCGACAAGCCAATGGATGAGCTTGCCACAGCGTGCCGTCTGAAATCTGACGTGCAAAGAGGTAAAATCATGGGATTATTCAAAACCGTCGAATCTGAAGCGCGTGTCTATAGCCGTGCTTTCACGGGTTTGTAATCGCACCAAAGAACCGATAGCAAAGGCGAAATTATGACTGCGCAATTACATACCGTTGAAAAAATCGGCGGCACCTCCATGACCAACTACGAGGCCGTACGCGACAACATCATTATTGGTAATCGCAGCAAAGACGAGCTGTATCAGCGCATCTTTGTGGTGTCGGCCTACGCAGGTGTCACCAACGAGTTACTAGAGCATAAAAAAACGGGTGAGCCGGGCGTTTACGCCTTGTTCGCCGATGCGGAATCGGACTGGGCCTGGGGCGACGATCTCACCAAGCTGGTGCGCTTTCTTACCAACATCAACGGCGAGATGTTTGAAGACTCGATGTTAAAGCAGCAAGCCGACCAGTTCATTATTGATCGGGTTGAAGGCGTGCGAGGCTGCCTGATCGACCTGCAGCGCTTGTGTTCCTATGGTCAGTTTCAGCTTGAAGAACACTTGCTGACGGTGCGTGAGATGCTGGCCGGTATCGGCGAAGCCCACAGTGCGTTCAACACGACATTGAAACTGCAGCAGGAAGGTATCAACGCCCGCTTTGTAGACTTAACCGGCTGGCGCGATGCAGAACTGTTGCCGCTGGATGAAAAGCTTAAACAGGCGTTCGATGCGGTAGACCTCAGCCGTGAACTGCCCATTGCTACCGGTTATGCGCAGTGCAAGGAAGGCCTGATGCGTACCTTTGATCGCGGCTACAGTGAAATGACCTTCAGCCGGGTGGCGGTGATCACCGAGGCCCGTGAAGCCGTTATTCACAAGGAATACCATTTGAGCTCGGCCGACCCCAACATTGTGGGTGCCGATAAGGTAGTACCTTTGGGCCGCACCAACTACGACGTGGCCGACCAACTGGCCAACCTGGGTATGGAAGCCATTCATCCACGTGCCGGTAAAGGCCTGCGTCAGAATGATATTCCACTGCGGGTGATGAACACCTTTGAACCGGAACATACCGGTACTCTGATCACTAAGGACTACGTTAGTGAAAAATCTCAGGTAGAAATTATCGCCGGTGCCAAGGGCATCTTTGCTATTGAATTGTTTGATCAAGACATGCAGGGCGAGCCAGGTTCAGACCGCAAGATTTTGGACGTGCTGACCCGCTTTAAGGTGCGCTTTGTGTCAAAAGACACCAACGCTAACACCATTACCCATTACGTGAGTACCACGCTGAAACACGTAAAGCGGGTGGTGAACGCGCTGAAAGAGACCTTTCCCAATGCTGAGGTGCATACTCGCAAAGTGGCGCTGGTATCGGCCATTGGCAGCGACATGAAAGCGCTTGGCATTCTGGCGCGATCAGTAAAAGCGCTGGCCGATGCAGAAATCAGTGTGCTGGCGTTGCACCAGTGCATGCGCCAGGTAGATATTCAATTCGTGATTGATGAAGACAACTATAAGGCTACTATTGTGGCGCTGCATGCTGCGTTGATAGAACCGCATAATCACGAATACGCGATTGCCTCGGCCGAGCAGTGCGCTCTCGGTTAAAGTGCGCTGTGGGTTAAAATATGCTCTGAGTTAAAGTGTGCCCCGGGTTGATGAGAAAGTTAGCGCAGATCTTTTTCTGCGAAGTGAACCACTTGGTTCTGGGAAATTAGCCGTAATGCACGGCGAAGAACCAGGTGGCTACGATCACCTGACATACCACCACTGTCAGCGTTAGCCCCAAGCGCAAGCGAAGATACCACGCTGGCCAGTAAATCTTCATCCAGCGTGCGTCTACCAGATACAACCCCAAAAATGCCAGTGTGAACAGTACCGCTTTCCACGGCGAGGACACTAATAAACCCACGCCTGCCGCAATAAAAAATATCTGACTGAATAACATCGACACTAACGGCGACATCGGGTAGCAGCGATCTTCACGCTGCAGCGCGATTGTCCAGTAAACGCCCGCCATAAAGGCCAATATCCCGGCGCTATACATGTAAAACCAGCTGCTGACCAATAGGCTGTGATGGGGCATAAAAAACAGCGCCAGAACCGCGCTGATGAAAGGAACCAGGCCGGCCAAGCCAACAAAGATGGCCAGTCGGGCCACCGCAATCACGGCTTTTGCCTCTGTACCCGAACCCTCAGCGGTTCAGCGCTGCTAGGTTCCATGCCCACCATTTCATTGTATGCCGATACATGAACCACTTGAGTTTCAAGTATGTGGAAACTGCCCAGTATGTCCTGGGCGTGCCACGTGCTGCGAAACTGCATGGTGGTGCCGCGCTCATCAGACAGAATCATTTGTTGGTCATCTACCGTAAGCCGAGCCATGTAGCTCTGGCCTTCCAGCGAAAGTATTTCCATCAGCTCGATGCTAGCATTGTTGCGATTTTTCAGTTGTTCTAGGGTAATACGCAAAGTGACTCTCCGGTTTACTTCTTTCCGGATTAGATACGCAGGATCAGTTGTTTAAGATCAGCTGCCGCGAGACGCCATAGAACGTATTGGGCGCTGGAGCAGGGGTTCCCAGATGGAGCCCAAAGTATCGGCCGGCGTGAGCCTGTAGTCATCCAGGGGCGGTTCCAGCAAGAGGATGGGAGGCCAGGTAAGGGGCGTTTCAGGTGCCTCTACCGCCAATCGGCGATACACCAGAGTGACCAAAAAGCCGTCTACATAGATGCAGCAGGCCTGCCATGGCCGAGTGTTGTCGCACCGGTCGCCGTAAACTTCGAACCCGCGGCGCACCTCCAGGGTTTGCAGATTGCCGGCAATGCCGCGGCCGGTGGCTTTTAGCCAGGCTTCTTTCAGCGTCCATACTTTCAGAAATTCCAAGGCGTCGTCTTGGGCCAGCAGCCATTCCTGTTCAACCGGTGAAAACCAGCGCTGCACGACTTTCTGCCAGTTTGGGCGGCGCTGACAGGGCTCAATGTCCAGGCCTACCTCTCCTTGCAGGTTGGTCGCGCAGGCCCCTATTCCGTTGCTGTGGCTGAGCGACAGCCGCCATTCAGGAGGGTACTGCGATTCTGTAGGTCGCCCCATACATGGGGAGCACGCACTAGGCGTTTCGCCGCTGGCACCCGCCAGTGCCTGACGAATCAACCAACGGCTACTGAGAAACTCGGCACGCCGAGCGTCGCTACAATGCACAGCCCTGTTATATTCACCGGCATTTAACCAAGATGGCAGTTCCAGGTGAGTGCTGGTGGTTTGATGGCACAGCCATACAGTCGGTGTCACTCAGGGTTGCAACCTTTCGATGGTCCAAGTTTTATCACCGCCTTGTTCAGTTCGGTTATATTCGAACCGATCGTGAAGGCGGCTGGGGCGACCCTGCCAGAACTCGATACTGTGGGGCACCACCCGAAAACCACCCCAAAAATTAGGCAGTGGCACTTCACCGTCACTAAACTTGCGTTTTATTTCCGCGACTTTCTGCTCCAGCAGCCCGCGGGAGGTAATGGCCTTGCTTTGCTCTGACACCCAAGCGCCAATCTGGCTGCCGCGGGGGCGCGAGGCGAAATAACGCAAGGACTCGGTTTTGCTGACTTTTTCGACTTTGCCCTGAATGCGCACTTGGCGATTCAGGCCCAACCAAGGAAACAACAGGGCAGCTTGTGGATTCTGCTCCATTTCACGAGCCTTACGACTGCCATAATTGGTATAGAATACAAAACCGCTGTCGTCGAAGTATTTCAGCAACACGGTACGCAAATCGGGCAGGCCATCGTTGCCGGCGGTGGCTAGCGACATGGCATTGGGTTCCAGAATGTCAGCTTTCCGAGCATCTTCAAACCAGATTTGAAACTGTTGGATAGGGTTGTCATCCAGTTGGTCCCGATCCAGACCGTCGCTTTCGAAATCCCGGCGCATATCTCCGATGTCCATCAACCTTCCTCATTTGGCGTGTGTGCGTGTGCCTTGCCGGCATTATATCGCAGGACGTATACGAAACGGGACCTTATCGGGTTCACGAGAGCTGACAAAGGACCTGTTTGGCGTCTATCCTTCCAATACATCGAATTTCTTTCAAGGAGACCTCTGTGGCCGAGCGCCCTGTTCGCCAGATTCGTCAACACAGACTGTGGCCAAGGTTGGCTGTGGTTGTGTTGATCGTTCTGTTGCTGTGTTACGCGCTGGGCGGTTTTCTGCTGTTGCCCTGGTGGGTGCAGAAAAACTTGCCGCACTACGCCCAGCAGCAGCTGGGCTGGCAGGCAACGGTAGGCGAGGTACACGCCAATCCCTTTACGTTCAGTGCAGAGCTGCAGAATCTTCAGGCCAACGACGCAAGCGGCGAGCCAGTGCTGGCCTTTCAGCGGCTTTATGTGAATCTGAACGCGTTTGACCTGTTTAACGGTACCACCGGTTTTCAGGCTGTCGAGCTGGAACAACCCATGTTGCGGCTGGATGTGTTGGCAAGCGGGCAGTTGAACCTGCTGCGTGACTGGCAACAAGCTCCAGCCCGCGCCGGGCAGCCGGCAGACACTCCTGATATTCAGAGCGATACCGGGCCGAGCAGTCTTCGCATCTATTTGCAGCAGGGTGACTTGAGTGCGGGCACGCTGGTGTTGCGTGACTTTAGTCAAAACAACAGCCAGAACGACAGCGTTGAGTTTCGCATAACACCGCTTACCTTCAGTTTGCAGAATTTGGCGACCTGGGTCCGGCCCGGCGATATTGGCCAATATCGGCTGGAGGCCGTGCTGGACCAACAAGCGTTGAGCTGGCAGGGCAGTTTTGAGGTAGACCCGATGTATTCCCGCGGCAGTCTGAGTATTGATAACCTGGGGCCGGGCGTGCTGTCTTACCTGCTAGCGCCCTATATGCCCTACCAGTTGCGGTCCGGCCGAATCAGCCTTAGTACCGATTACCAATGGCAGGCAGCGCAGCCCATGGAGTTGCTGACCCAGCACGGCAAGCTAACTTTTGATGATGCGACCCTGGCTTTAGCGGCCGAGCCTAGTGAAGTAGCCTTCCGCAGCGGTGCCCTTACTGTCGACCAGATTCGTTTTGATCTTGCCGCCAGGCGAATAAAGGCAGGCAAGATCGAGTTCGACGGGTCGGAACTGAGCCTGAACCGCAGCGCCAACGGTGACATCGACTGGCTGGTTGCTGGCGTCCGGCCCGCGGGCGACGGCTTGGCTAGCCGTTCTGGGCAGTACGACAGCGGCCCGGGATTTCGCTGGTTGGTGGCCGGAGTGGACATTCGCGATGGTCAGTTAAGCTGGCGCGACCAAGTGCCTGCTAATGCTGCAGAGTTGCAACTGAATGGCCTGAACCTGAGCCTGGGGCCATTTACGGACCGCTTTGACGAGCCGGTAAATTACCGTGCAGAAGCCGTTCTGGCCAGCGGCGGTAGTCTGGAGGTGAATGGCCAGTTCACCACGCGGCCATTTAATCTGGAAATGGCCATTGTGGGCACTGAGTTGGCACTGCCTGCGTTCGCGCCTTACGTGCAACAGCGCATGGCATTAGAGTTACCGGCGGGGCTGCTGTCAGTCGATGGCAGCCTGAATCTGGACCAGCAACGTTTACCTCTGACCGGCACTTTTAACGGCAGTGCTTCGGTGACCGGTCTGGAAACCCGGTTGCCCGGCAATAGCCAACCACTGCTGGCTTGGCAGACGCTGCAGTTGGCGCCCATTGAGTACAACGTGAACCCGGCCCGCCTGGAAATTGGCCGCGTAACGCTGATCGACCTTGCCGCGAACATCATTCGCAACGACGATGGCAGTCACGACATCACCAATCTGTTAACGCTGGCTCCGGCAGGCAAGCCGGCTGCTGCGGATGCTAATGAAAACCAGGGCTTCATATTTCGAATTGGCGAGTTGCAGTTAGACAACGCCGATGTGGACTACACCGACCGCACTCTGAAACCCGAACTGACTACCCGCTTCGGGCAGCTTCAGGGCAACCTCAGTGGTTTGAGTAATATTCCGCCACAGCAGGGCAGGGTGAGCTTAAAAGGTAAGGTTAATCAGGTGGGCAATCTCGATATGAGCGGCTCTATCGCCACATTGGGTACCGACCAGCAAAGTGACTTGGTGTTAAATCTGGAAAACTTGGAGTTGCCGCGCCTGTCACCCTATTCCGGCCGTTATCTGGGGTACGGCATAGCCGGCGGCAAACTGGATCTTAAGCTGGACTATCAGCTACAGGGCACCCGTATTAATGCCTCAAATCAGATTATTTTGAACCGTTTGGAATTGGGCCAACCCATGCCCAGCGAGCAGGCGGTTGGCGTATCCATCAAGCTGGGGCTGGCGTTGCTGCGCGACGGCAATAATGTGATTGAATTAAACGTGCCGGTAAACGGCGATTTGGCAGACCCCGAATTTCAGATGGGCAAGGTAATGATGCGTGCCTTTGTCAACGTGCTGACAAAAGCGGCCACCTCGCCGTTTGCACTGATAGGCACGTTGGCAGATATTGCCGGTCTGGGTGGTGAACAGATGCAACAGGTCAGCTTTGCGCCGGGTGGTGTCGAGCTGACCGAGGCCAGCACCCAAAAGCTGGCGGCATTGGCGCAGGTTTTGAACCAGAAACCAGAGCTTATTCTGAGTATTCGCGGCGCAGTAGCGCCTGAGGTCGACACCGGCGCCGGTGCACAGTCACCTGGCGCCCTTGCTGACAGCCGCGCCATGGCTTTGCGCCAGTTACTGGTGAATACTCACGGTGTAAACCCGAAACAGATCTTCGTGCGCGCACCCGAAACCGATGCCAGCGTGGATGCCAATGGCAATATTGCCGTAAATTTCACTCTGGACGCCCGCTAGCCAATATGAACCGCCCTGTGAGCCACTTTTTTGCCTATATTTCCCGCCTGCGCTGGATAAAGCGTTGGGGCTTGATGCGTAACGCTATTGATGAAAACGTCGCTACCCATTCCTGGGAAGTCGCGACTCTGGCCCACGCCCTGGCGTTGATCCGTAATGAACAGTTTGGTGGTTCGGTGAACGCCGACCGTATTGCGGCGGCGGCGCTTTACCACGATGCCACCGAGGTGATTACCGGGGATTTGCCGACACCGGTAAAATACCACTCGAAGGTGATGCGCCAGGCGTTTGGAGACATTGAGCACAAAGCTGAGGCCGAACTGCTGGCGTTATTGCCGCCACATTTACAAAAGGTGTTTGCGCCCTATGTGCAGGAATCTGCTTTAGGTGAGGAAGAGAAAAAGCTGATCAAAGCCGCAGACCGGTTATCGGCGTGGCTAAAATGCCGCGCGGAAGTGGCGGCAGGAAATCGCGAGTTCGAGCCAGCCGCGGCGCAGATACACCGGCGGCTGACGGAAGAAACCTTGCCCGAAGTGGCGTATTTTCTGGAAGTATTTGCCCCCAGCTACGACCAGCCGTTAGACAACCTGCTGGGCTAAGGCCCAACAAGTCAAGTGCAACAAAACCTCAGGCCTGGCCAGAGGATCCCAGCATTCCGGCGCGCAGGCCATCCTTTTTCAGGGAGCTACGCACCGCATCTTCCGGGCTGCCCGCCAGGTCGCGGAACATGCCCATAGAGCCCAGCAGCGCAGATGACTCGTAAGGCACGAACACCCGCTCGCCGTCTTTGGCCATATTGGGCAACACCTTGATGTAGCTTTGCCCCAGTAAATAGCCGATAACGGTTTGCTTGTTGTCTTCGGTGTCGCCGATGGCGCTCAACACCAGGCGAATGGACTCCTGCTCGCCCTGGGCCCGCAAAATGGCGGATTCTTTGTCGCCCTGGGCGTTCAGGATGGCCGCTTCGCGCTGGCCTTGGGCCTTGGCGATGGCGGCAGTTTTTTCACCCTCGGCTTCGGTCACCGTGGCACGACGTTTACGCTCGGCGGCCATCTGCAGGCGCATGGCCTCTTCTACTTCTTCGGGCATGCTGATGTCCTGCACTTCTACCCGAGTCAGTTTTACCCCCCATTTGGACGCAGGCTCTTCCATTTCGGCCTGAATGGCGTTGTTGACTTCAGCGCGGGACTCAAACAGCTTATCCAACTCCATTTTGCCCACCACAGAACGCAGGGTGGTTTTGGCCAACACTTCCACCGCCTGGCTCATGTTGGCTACTTCATACACGGCGCGGCGCGGATCGATAATCTGATAATACAGGGCGCCGTTGATCGACACGGTTACGTTGTCAGTGGTGACCACCGGCTGGCCGGGAAAATCCATCACGGTTTCGCGCCGGTCGATGCGTGCCTCATCACTCATCACGGCCTGGTAATCTTGGCCGCTGCGCAAATAGCGGATCATGGTGATGGCGCGCGGCCGTTCGATGAACGGAATAATAATGTTCACGCCGCTTTCCAGAATCCGGTTAAAAGAGCCCAAGCGCTCGATCACCATCACTTCAGACTGGCGCACAATCACCAAGCCTTTGGTAATGATAAAAATGCCAATGGCGACAACAATCAGGCTGATAACCAGCCCGGGGGTTAGAAACTGTTCCATAGTTACAGGTCCTTGGGGGTTGCAAGTTCAACAATGGCGGTGGTGCCATCGAAGTGGTCAAAAATAAGTGCTGTGCCCTCTGGCAGTTCGGTTTGTCCGCCCGATTGTACCCGCAAGCGATAGAAGTCACCGTTGACTTTTATGCCGGTGGCGTCGTCAAAATCACGGCGCAAACTGCTGAATTGCTTTCCCTGATCTACGCCAGTGCCGGTCGTGCCGTAGGCTACGCCTTTAGGCGAGAAACGCGGCTTCAGCCAGCGAACGACAACGGGCACCAGGATGCCCGAAAATAAGCCCATTCCCAACAATTGCCACTCCAGGGAAAAGCCGAAAAACGCCAGTACCGCCGTAAATGCAGCGGCAATCGCCAGGGCCAACAGCACCATAACGCCGGATGTCAGCTCGGCCAGGCCCAGCAAGAGCGCCAGAATCAGCCAAAGGTGGGTAATACTCCATTCCATAGTGAGTTCCGTGGGGTATGCGTTATGAGCGTAAATTCGTAAATCAGTCTTAATTGTACCCAAATTGGGAGCTGCTGCCATGGAATGAATTGGGGTTCGCAGGACGCGTGCCGCCCAAACGCTGTATATTTGAATTATGTCTGATTTGCCGAGGGTAAAACTGCGTTATGTGTGAACTGCTGGCGATGAGTGCCAACACCCCGACTGATCTGTGTTTCAGCTTCACCGGCCTGACCCGCCGTGGCGGCGACACCGGGCCCCACAAAGATGGCTGGGGCGTGGCTTTTTATGAAGGCAAGGGCGTACGGGCATTTCACGATGTAGACGCCAGTGCCAATTCCCGCATTGCCGAGGTGGTACAAACCCATCCCATTAAAAGCGAAGTGGCACTGTGCCATATTCGCCAAGCGAATGTGGGTGACATTTGCCTGGCCAACACCCACCCGTTCATGCGTGAACTCTGGGGCCGTTACTGGGTGTTCGCTCACAATGGCCAGCTGTCGGATTTTAGCGCGAAGCCGGGGTTTTATGAGGCCGTTGGCAGTACCGACAGTGAAGCCCTGTTCTGTGATTTACTAAATCATTTGCGCAATAACAGCGACCGCCACAGCACCGAGCAGGATACGGTGGACCAGTTGGTTCAGCTGTCGGCAGCCTACGCCCGCCAAGGCGTATTCAATCTTTTGCTCAGCAACGGCGATTGGCTGTTCACCTTTTGCTCCACCAAAATGGCCAGCATTACCCGTCGTGCACCTTTTGGGCCGGCGCGCCTGAAAGACACCGACGTGACCGTAGACTTTGAAGCAGAGACCACCCCCAATGACATCGTTAGCGTGGTGGTCACCGAACCTCTGACCTCTGATGAACAGTGGGATGTGTATCAGCCCGGAGAGTGGCGTTTGTGGCGCAAGGGAGAAGTCATCCAGAGCGGTGTGGTTGCTCTGGCGGGGGTTGATTCGGCACCAACTCAGGCACATGTAGAGTCATAACTGGGCGAGGCATCAAGCGTTCATGCCAATTTAGACCACTGTTGAGAGCGCTTGCTAGAGCGCTGTCTAAAGCACTATCTATCGAGAACGCTATGCAAAAACCGGATACACACAGTAGATTTTTTGGCTATCTGCTCTGGATTTTTGGCTTTCTGGGCGCGCACCGTTTTTATTACGGCAAGCCGATTACCGGCACCATCTGGTTTTTCACATTTGGTCTGTTTCTGGTGGGCTGGATCGTCGACCTTTTCCTGATTCCAAGTATGGATGAAGAAGCCGATTACCGCTTTGCCGAAGGCCCCGTCAGTTACAATATAAGCTGGTTACTGCTGACGTTTACCGGTTTGCTGGGTCTGCATCGGATGTACATGGGGAAATGGATAACCGGAGTTCTTTACCTGCTTACCGGCGGCCTTTTTCTGGTGGGTGTTCTGTACGATTTTTGGACATTGAACACTCAGATTTCAGAGCGCAATCGCGGCAGCCTGCTTCACTGACTGCCGTCCTTTAACGAGCGTTCAGCATAACCTTGGGTACCCGGTAGAGCAGCCCGCGGCTGACACCAGTGCCCTTCACTGTGCAGGTCTTGCGATTCACCCTGATAATAATGCCCTGCCGCTGGCGCTGCCCTACGCCAAAACTCACACATTCACCTACCTGCCACTGGCGCTGCGACACCTCGGCTTCGGCGTGGATTGGCGAGAATGGCTGCGCAGGCAGGCTTAGCTCGCGCTCGCTCGCCTTCTCCTGTAAAAATACTCGGGCACCCTGGGCTGCGCCGCTATTATGCAGCTGGTCCAGAATGTCGTAAAAATGGCGATTGTGCACTGAACCAAAGTGGCGCTGACCTGCTACCTGTTGCAGCAGATGGGCAAACTCGTGGCAACAGGTATGGGCCAGCAGATTAAGCGGGCTTACCTCACCGTCAAAATAACCCCTTTTTCGAATTTCCCGCGCCGACAACCAGCCAACGGCGGTTTCCGGCTGGTATTTGGCCAAAATCATGCGTTGTCCGTAGTTGATGACATGCGTATGGCTGCGGGTGTCGTAACGGTGATAGGTAGCCTGCCCGGACCCCACACGGCATAGCAGTGACTTTGCCTTGCCTTGAGCATTAATCCAGCCAGCAGCGGGTTGCCACAAAATTTGGTCGGTAGCCTGGCACATAAGTCGGCCAAGGTTTATGGCCTGATACTGTGAAATAGATGTCGTCATTACGAGTGGCAGCGCGTTGCAATGAATTCACAGCAAGTTTTACAAGATTATGAGGGCAATGGCCAGTTTGCCAGTGCCTTGCAGCGGCTGCATGTTATTCGCTGCAGGGCATTAGCGACTTACAAAGCCGGACTAGGCTTCGATCGGCGTGCGCCAGTCGTCAGCGCCGGAAGTGCCGGCCACGCCGTGCTCCCAGGTGACTTTGCGGTATGACAGCGACACGGTAACCAGCTGGGTGAAGTCTGAGCTGGTGGTGTCTTGGCAATGGGGCATATTGCAGCTGATGTCAATGATGGTGGCGTCTTCCAGAATGGTTGAGAAGAAGTGCTCTTGTTTGCCCTCTACCGAGGTCCGGTACCACTTCAGTTCCACTTTTGGCAACATCTCACCAGACGCCAGAGCGTTGTACATCAGCGGTGTGGCTTTATTCAGGGCCGAGGTGAACTTGAACGGTTTGTGCACTCGCTGGCCGGAGGGTTGGCCGGATTGGGGGTCGGTAGGTACAGTAACGATGTGGCTGAATGCCTGCACCAGAATTTCATCTTCGTGGCCTTCTACATAAATATTGCCGACAGAATCGGCGGTGAAAGCACCGGCAGTGATGTGGCCCTGGGTTTGGCCTTCGATATTGATATAACAAGGAGTTGGCATTGTCTGCTCCGTGACGTGTTTAAAGGTTGGCATTCCTGCTGTCCTAACGTGGACCCAGCATTCTAGTCAAACCTTGTGCCAGATTGTTAATGTCATTTAATATCAGTGGCTTATAGTTTTTTGTTAGGTTCAAAAGATATTCAGGGCGAAGAGCTGCCCGCGGTCCGGGCCAGTTATTGCGGCCCAGGCAAGTTGTTGCCAGCGTGTAATGAGTATTGCCGCCACGCGCGGGCTGCTGTGCGGTTATAAGAGTATTCCATGTATTTTGTGGGTGTACGGGTCTGTTAAACTGAGTGCCGTGTACAAACACGCTGTGATCATGGGGTCATGAGTGCCGGTCATTCAAAAATGTGCAAAATATCACCGTGTTGATTAAACGCTGGTTAAGCAGTCTGGTGGACCGTGCGACCGCTTTGGTCGTTGTCGTGATTCTAGTGGTTTCGCTGACGGTCATGCTGGTGGGTGGGCTGCTGAGCCAGCGGGAACTGGAGCAGCAGGCAGAGGAACAGGTTGAGTCCATCGCCGCTTTAGTGTCCTACGAACTGGACGATAAATTGTCCATGCGCCTGAGTATTGTCAGCCACTTGGCAACAAACCTGACCATGACCGAACGGGTGTTTCGTGACCGGGCTGAGTTGTTATTGGCGCGCCAGGCCGCGTTGTCTTACCTGTTCGATGGCTTGTTCATTCTCGATGCTGACGGCTTTCTGCAGGCGGAAACCCAGCCCCCTGGCCTGCCCAAGGGGCTGGATCTCAGCACCCGCGAGTATTTTGAACGCATATCCACGCTGATGACGCCGATCATCAGCGAGCCTTACATATCTTCTTACGAGGGTAAACCTGCCGTTATGATTGGTGCGCCGGTGTTCAACCATGATCAGCGTTTTATCGGGATGATTGGCGGCGTTATGCTGCTTGAGGGCGAACATATTCTGAAGAAATTCGGAAACATCCGCTTTGCGCAAACCGGTTATATTGGCATTGCTACCCGCAGTGGTACAACGTTGGTAAACGGGCGTATCGGGCAGTTTATGGTGCCCCTGCGATCGGAGAATCCGATACTGATACAAGCCATGGATGGATTCGAGGGAACCGCAAAAACCGACAACGGCGATGGCGACGTAACCATTATGTCGGTGCGGCAACTGGATCAGGCCCCTTGGTTTGTAGCCGCGGTTTGGCCTGCGAAGGAAGCTTTTGCGCCGATTGGCCGATTGGCCGCATGGGCAGTGGGCTGGCCTGGACGCTGTTGTTGATTTTATTGGTGCTGGTACCCATTGCCGGTTGGCGTTTTCGCATGCTGATGCGCCCGTTGAAACTGCTGGGTGAGCAGGTACAGGATCGCCACCTGGGCTTACGCTCGCAGCCGGTTGCCATTCCCGGCAGCATCGAAATTCAGCGCGTAGCCACTACATTCAATACGTTGATGATCGAGCGTGAGAGCGCGATGCTGTCGTTGGTAGAACGCGAGGCTTTTTACCGTTCGCTGACCGAAAGCGCACCGATTGGCATTGCCCAAACCGACGTACTTGGCCGCATTGAGTTTGCCAACCCTGCGTTGGAGGTGATTCTTGGCCGTCCGGCCGCAGAGCTAATTGACACGCCGATAATGGGTTACCTGCAAAATAGCGACCGGAAGACGTTAATTACCGGCTGGCAGAGTGATATCTATGAGAGAAAAACGTTTCATGGCCGGGTGCGTCTGGAGGCGTTTGACGGGCAAGATGGTCTGTGGATTGACATGATGTCGGCGGTGATCGAAACCGACGAGCGCACCCTGGGTACGATTACCGCTATGCGGGATATTACTCAAGAGTTGGCCGTGGCCAGCGCCCTGGAGGAAGAGCAGCGCAGAGTATTATTGGTGTGCTGCAAGAGGGCGTGCTGATGGTTGATAACGCCGGCGCCGTCCGTTACGCCAATAACGCCGCACTGCAACTTTTGGGAATACGTGAAATCATTAAACCGGCCAATTTCTTTGATCTTGTGTCGATCAATAATGACGATTGCAACTATACCTTAGAGAAATTCCGGGCCAGCCAGAGAATCGATAATCTTTACGCGATTTTGTGCAATCACACCGGCGGCGAGTTTGATATCGACCTAACCATGCTAAAGGTTCGCAACGATAAGTCCCAGGAGCGCCTAGTATTTGTATTGCGCGACGATAGCGCGCGTCGCCAGGAAAACGAACGGCTGTCCTGGGAAGCGTCCCACGATCCATTGACCCAGCTTTTTAACCGCCGCGCCTTTGGCCAGGGATTGGACAAAGCGTTGGCAGAAGCTGGCCAGAATAAGGTGGCCACCGTGATGTTGCTGATTGATCTTGATTACTTCAAACCGGTGAACGACAAAGGCGGGCACCTCACCGGTGACAAGCTTCTGCACCGCCTGGCTGATTTGCTACGGCAGACAGTTCACCAGTCTGACACCGTTGCGCGCCTGGGCGGGGACGAGTTTGGAATACTTCTGCCCAGCTGCAATATGGAACGCGCCGAGGCTCTGGCGGAGCGGATTCGCGCAGGGATCGAAGCCCTGATCGTTGAACACGAAGGCGAAGACTACAGCGTAACCGCCAGTATTGGCCTTGCCCAGATCAACCCCACTGACACCAGCACAAAAGCCATTATGGCCCGTGCTGACGAGGGCTCATACCTGGCCAAAGGCCGCGGCCGTAATCAGGTGGTTGTGGTTTTGGTGTCAGGCGCCTAAAACCTGCGGATATCATTTACCACCAAGCGCCTGCGGCAGCGGCCTGCCAAAGCAGACGCAGAGCCAAGGCTGTCAGTAGCAGATTCAGCACCAAGCCAAAGTGCTGATCGCTGAAAGCTTTCAACAGGCGCAGGCCAAGCCAAGTGCCGATAAAGCCGCAGCCAATCATTGTCACGATCAACACCAGCCAGTCACTCAACATAAACCCGGTCAGTCCGAAAACAAGGGCTTTCGGTGCGTGTTGCAGAGCCATAGCGGTTGAAAACGTGGCGATGGTGCTAAAGCGGTCGCAGTGAATCTGTTTGATAAACACTGCGACCAGTGGCCCGCTGGCCCCGACAAACAGGCTGATAAAACTGGTAAACGCCGAAGCTATAACAATTCCTGAAGCGCCGATGGCGGCTTTTGGCAGCTTTGGTCCCCAACACAAAAACAGAACAAACAGTGCGATGGTCAGCTGCCAGATTTGAACGGGTAAATCCACCAGTAACCATGCTCCCAGGCCGGCTCCAAGCACGACGCCGGGAGCAAAGGCAGCAATCACTTTCCAGTCAATATGGCGCCAGGTCAGTGCGGCTCGGCCACAGTTCGAGCCCAACTGCACCAGCCCGTGCACCGGGATAATGGCGGCTGGGGGCATCCAGCTGGCCATAATAACGATCAGTAACAGGCCGCCACCGGCACCCAGACTGGCGCTGATCATCGAGCCAAGCACCGAGGCCAGTAACAGCAGCAGAGCGACACTTGCGGTCAAGCCATCTGGCAGCAGCGTTATTTCCATTGACAGAACTCGGAGTTTTTCAGCTCTCGGCTTTCACACAGGGCCTCCGTGGCCAGCTGTACATCAGCCACGTAATACAGTGACGACAGGCCAAAACGATCCCGCCCCAAGTTGTGGAAAATCATTCCGAACGCGATATCCCCCGCTGAATAGCGGGCCTGGTGGCGCGCAAAGTATTCCGCAGGCCGGCTCAGCAGCTCATTTTGTAGCAGGCTTTTCACTCGGCCCGCACCGCCGTGGTAGGCCTGAACCAGCAATAAACTGAACAGTTCATCGCGTTTTTGCGCGGGCAACTCACCGAAGCGGTCGGTAAATGCCGGGCGCAAATTACGCGCATTCTGATTGCTCAACTGCAGAGCGCAGTCCATCTGTGCCAGCCTGTGCCAGTAATTCTCTGGTGGAATACGGCAGTCCGACAGCGCTGCAGGCGACAATTGCATGATGCCGCGGGCGTTGGCCGTTGAATGGGCTCGGGTTTGGCCGCCGCTTTCGATCAGTAATTGCCCGGCTAAATAGCGCGGTAACGCCGGCGGGAGTTCACTTAAACGTTGCTGTTTATTGCGCTTTTTGTACACGGCCATCAGCGTTTTATGCAGCGACACTGAATCGCCCTGGCCGCCTACCTTGATGTCATCCCACGCGCCCCACAGGCGATCTTCCTCTTTTTGGCCAAGGTAGCGGGCAATAGAGCCGGGAAGGTCAACGTGAGGTTGGTCGCAGGCCAGTGCAAATGGATACCCGGTCACATCCGCCGCGCCGGCGGCCCAGGCGCTGCTGCGGCCATCCTTGAACATGTCCTGACGGGTGTTGTTGAGCTGCTGTTGGTTGGCTTCGACGGTGTCAGCGTCTTCACTCCAGCCTAAAAACTGGCCGCGCATATCGTAAAAAATGTGACGGTTCTGGTTGGTGCAGTAGCTGGCCTCGTTCAACACCCAGCTGCGAATAGTGAGCACGTTGCGATAGACGCCCTGGCTGGACCAATACGGGGCAGCGCGCACCACATCGGTCCAGGCGTCGGCCTTGCCGGGGCTAGCCGCGGCGCCGCTGAAAAACCATGGCAGGGTTGCCAGCAAGGCAGCTTGTAACAGCCGGGTTACGGGGAAAAGAATAGGCGTCATAAAGGCGGCTTCGAACATTGAGTGTTTGAATGTTGACCCGTTGGCCGGCCAACGTTGTTACAGGTATGGATGAGGGCTCACAATAGCAAAAGTGATGCCTGTTGAAAGCAGATTCATTGTTTTACCGGGGCTTGTGATCTGCTGTTATCGCCCTCACGTTTATCTTTCCATGTTGTAACAGGCTATGCTGATAAACAGGGAGTGCGGTTCTCCCTGTTTTATTCTGATGGCATCGAGGAGGCTAGAGTATTATGAACCAACCGATGGCAATCGAAGAACTGGTATCGGTCGCCCAGGCGGAAGCCATGGGAGAGTTAGATGCCCCGATGATGGCCATAGTGCTGGCCAGCGAACACAGCTACGATTTACCCATTCAATCTCTGGAAACCGACGCCGACAAGGCCCGTTGGGGGCTGATTCTTCGCGCCGCGAGAGAGCACGTAGAAGCTGACGCGGTAGCGGTGCTGTACCCGGCCTGGACCACCATCCGCAACAAAAAGTCAGGGCCGGCGACCGATTCTGCTGCGGGCACAGATCCCAATGGCGAGAACGACATCGAGGCGGGTGCGGAAGATGAGGCGGATGGCCCCATTGACACCCTGTTTGTGCAACTACACACCCGTGACCACATCTACTGGCGTGGTTTCGAGCAAATCCGTGATCCACGGCACCAGCGCATTATTGGTTTCCGTAAAATCAAAGCCCTGTCTACCGATTACCAGCGCGATGAGGCGCCTTTGGTTGCAGCGTGGCTCAGTACCCTGTTCGACCCACTGCCCAACGAAGGCGAGGAAACCGCCACCGACCGCCAACTTTCAGATTTGCTGGAAGAGCCAGAGGTAAGCGCCGCGCTCTACCCTCGTGAGTTGCGGGCCTTGCACTAAGTGCCGCTGTTTTAGCGAAACGAGCGTTAGCCTGCTCAGGCACAGAGCCTCAGCCGGTAGCTATCTAAAGCCTCGGTCAGTTCCGATCGAGAGCTTTAGCCAGTTCTTATAGAGAACCTCAGCCGGTTAATGCGGACTCGGGTTTGATCAGCGAATAGTCTATAATTGCGGCCTTCCAAATTTGCACCGACAAGACACTGACGCCCAAGGCGCAACAAGGCTGATCCGTGATCGTATTTGACCAGATAGAGAAATCCTACCAGGTGGGGGGCAAGGCCATACCTGCGCTGCACCCCACCAATTTTGCTATTGAAACCGGCGAAGTGTTCGGCATTGTCGGCCATTCCGGCGCTGGTAAATCCACCCTGGTGCGGCTGATTAACCTGCTGGAACGCCCGACCGGCGGCAGCATCAAGATCGACGGCGAAGACGTTACCCATTATAACGCCTCCCAGCTGCGCGCTTTCCGCCGCAACGTTGGCATGATTTTCCAGCACTTCAACCTGCTGTCATCGAAGACGGTGAACGAGAACATTGCTTTTCCCATGAAACTGGCCTGCATCTACTCAAAAACCGAGATCCAGCAGCGGGTTGCGGAATTGTTGGAGCTGGTTAGCCTGTCTGAACACGCCACTAAATTCCCATCCCAGCTCTCCGGAGGCCAAAAACAGCGAGTGGGCATAGCCCGAGCTCTGGCCTGCCGGCCCACCATTTTGCTGTGCGACGAAGCCACCAGCGCGCTGGACCCGCAAACGACCCAATCGGTGTTGAAACTGCTGGCCGACATCAACCGCGAGCTGGGTCTGACCATCGTGCTGATTACCCACGAAATGGACGTAGTGCGCCGGGTGTGTGACCGGGTTGCGGTGATGGACGCAGGCCGCGTGGTGGAAATGGGGCCGGTGAGCGATGTGTTCCTGCACCCGCAACACCCCACCACTCGCGACTTTGTCTTCGAAAGTGAAAATATCGATAGCCTGGAACTGCAGCAGGATTTTAAAAAGGCCAAAGGCCGCATTCTGCGCCTGACCTTCAAAGGCGAGTCTACCTACGACCCGTTGCTGGGCAGCGTGGCGCGCAAGTCCGGTGTCGATTTCAGCATCATCTCCGGCCGTATTGACCACATTAAAGACACGCCCTACGGCCAGCTGACCCTGGCGCTGGTAGGTGGCGACCTGGCCGTGGCCATGGCAGCGCTGGAAGCCGCAGATGTGCACGTAGAGGTGATGAACTGATGGAAGCCCTGATGCAGGATTTACTGAGCAACGTAGACTGGGTGGAAATCGGCATTGCCAGCTGGGACACCCTGATTATGGTGGCCATGTCGCTGCTGTTCAGTGTGGTGATTGGCCTGCCCATCGGCGTGTTGCTGTTTTTGTTTGGTAAACGCCAGTTGCTGGAACAGCCCTTAGCCTACGCGGTGCTGTCGTTTGTAGTGAACGTATTGCGTTCGGTGCCGTTTATCATTCTGTTGATTGTGATGATTCCGTTCACCGTGATGATGATAGGCACCTCCCTGGGCGTTGCGGGAGCGATACCACCATTGGTCGCCGGCGGCGCACCCTTCTTTGCCCGCCTGGTAGAAACCTCGTTGCGGGAAGTAGACCGCGGCATTATCGAAGCCACCCAAGCTATGGGTGCCAACGTGCGGCAAATCGTCTTCGGCGCCTTGTTGCCGGAAGCGCTCCCGGGCATTATCGCCGGCGTTACCGTCACCGCAATTACCCTGGTGTCCTACGCCGCCATGTCCGGCGTGATCGGCGGCGGCGGCCTGGGCGACCTGGCCATTCGTTTTGGTTATCAACGGTTCCAGACGGATGTGATGGTTATTACGGTGGCATTGCTGGTTATCTTCGTACAATTATTACAAATGCTAGGTGACCGTCTGGTCATACATTTCAGTCGTAAGTAACGGCTCTAGGCGTTAGCACCAAATATCCAGTGGCAAGTGCAGGTAAGAACAACCTTAGTACCCGATGTTAGTATCAAAAACATTTGCCTAGATTTATTATAAAACTCCTGATTTTAATAACCTTTAGATTCACCCAAGGAGAACACCGATGACCTTCAAAAAGACACTGATTGCCTTGGCTGCAGCGGCCACTTTCTCTGCCGCTGTCAGCGCCGAAGAACTCAGCATTGCTGCGACTCCGGTCCCCCACGCTGAAATTCTGGAATTCGTTAAGCCGATGCTGGCCGAGCAGGGCGTAGAGCTAGACGTAAAAGTATTCACCGACTACATCCAGCCCAACGTTCAGGTCGATCAGAAGGCCATGGACGCCAACTTCTTTCAGCACCAGCCGTACCTGGACGAGTTTAACGCCGGTCGTGGCACCACCCTGGTTACCGTTACCGGTGTTCACGTTGAGCCTTTTGGCGCTTACTCCAGCAAAATTAAATCCCTGGACGAATTGAAAGACGGCGGCGTGGTTGCCATTCCTAACGACCCCACCAACGGCGGCCGAGCCCTTTTGCTGCTGCAAAAAGCCGGACTGATCACCTTGAAGGAAGGCAGCAAAATCACCGCGACACCGCGTGATATTGCCGACAACCCGAAGAACCTGGAATTCAAGGAACTTGAGGCCGCTACCCTGCCGCGTATCCTGAACCAGGTAGATGTTGCCCTGATCAACACCAACTACGCGCTGGAAGCTGGTCTGAACCCGACCAAAGACGCGTTGATTATCGAAGGTTCGGATTCACCTTACGTCAACATTTTGGTGGCACGCCCAGACAACAAAGACAGCGACGCGATGAAGAAGCTGTCAGCCGCGCTGACATCTGAAGACGTGAAAGACTTTATCAACGAGAAATACCAGGGAGCGGTCGTCCCCGTTTTTTAAGAGCACACGCATTCTGATGTGTATGTATAAAAAAAAGGGGCCGGGTTGCTTTACCACCCCGGCCTTTTTTGCATTTTATAGAAATGGCAAACAGCCGCTATTTAATCGTCAGACCAGTTGGGAGGTCGGGTCTGGAGTCATACGCAGTACGACTTACCGCTTGTAGCTTTCGGGAAGCGCTGCTTGATTTCGTCTTCGTCTTGAAGCGAAGGCACGATAACCACGTCACCGCCGCGTTCCCAGTTACCCGGGGTCGCCACTTTGTGTTCATCGGTTAGCTGCAGGGAGTCGATAACCCGCAGTACTTCGTTGAAGTTACGGCCAGTGCTGGCAGGGTAAGTGATGATCAAGCGCACTTTCTTGTTCGGATCAATCACGAACAGCGAGCGCACGGTCAGTGTGCTGTTGGCGTTGGGGTGAATCATGTCGTATAGCTCAGCCACTTTACCGTCGTGGTCAGCAATGATCGGAAAGTTAACGGCGCAACCCTGGGTTTCGTTGATGTCTTTGATCCAGTCGTGGTGGGAGTCAACAGGGTCAACGCTCAACGCCATGGCTTTCACATTGCGCTTGGCAAACTCGCCTTTCAGCTTGGCGGTCAGGCCCAATTCGGTGGTGCACACTGGGGTAAAGTCTGCCGGGTGTGAAAACAACACGCCCCAGCCGTCGCCCAGCCATTTATGGAAACTGATTTTGCCTTCACTGGAGTCTTGTTCAAAATCCGGTGCAGTATCTCCAAGGCGTAAACTCATGTTCGCTCTCCTTCGATGCAGTATCTGATCGCGTTGCTTGAGGTTCCGGCAGGTAAACTGTCGGGCCCGTTTATTGATTATATACAAAAATGGAGCGGTGCCGGATGACAGGAATGCAAGGGTTAGTAGATTCACCTCATCCGGCACGGGTCTGCTGGTACTCAGCCGCAATGGCTGTTATATCAGAGGCCTGCCGTTTTTTCTTTCTCAAAATGCTCTTTGGTCAGTCTGAACACCACCGGGCTGAGTAACGCAAGAGCAATCAGGTTGGGCAGTGCCATCATGGCATTCAGCGTGTCTGCTATCAGCCAGATCAGGCCCAGGTTTACGGTTGCGCCAACGGGGATGGCGAGGACCCAGGCAATCCGATAAGGCACTATAGCCTTTACGCCGAACAGGAATTCGACGCTGCGCTCACCGTAGAATGACCAGCCGAGAAGGGTCGTGAAGGCAAAAACAGCCAGGGCTATGGCCACAATATAATCGCCAACGCCGGGAAGCGCCTGCGAGAACGCCATGGAAGTGAGTGCCGCGCCGGATTCGCCGGATGTCCATACACCGGAAGTGATAATCACCAGACCAGTGATCGTACAAATAATGATGGTGTCAATAAAGGTGCCCAGCATGGCTATCATGCCCTGATTGATCGGGTTCTTGGTTTGCGCTGCCGCATGGGCGATAGGCGCAGAACCTAAACCGGCCTCGTTGGAAAAGACACCCCTGGCAACGCCGAACCGGATGGCTGCCCAGACTGCCGCACCGGCAAAGCCGCCTTCTGCAGCGATGGGGCTGAACGCATGCTCGAAGATCAGCGCAAATGCGGCGGGGATCTCGGCGAAATTAATGGCCAGTACAACCAGGCCAGCGATCAGATACGACACTGCCATAATAGGAACGAGCGCACTGGCTACCTGCCCGATGCGGCGAATACCGCCAATCAGAACCATACCCACCAGAACCATCAGGATAACGCCGCTGATCCAGTGTGGTAGGCCGAATGTGGCTTCCATTACGTCTGCAACCGAGTTGGCCTGTACAGTATTACCGATGCCGAAACCGGCAATAGCGGCGAAAATGGCAAACAGTACGCCCATCCAGGCCCATTTTTTGCCAAGGCCGTTACGAATGTAATACATGGGCCCGCCGACATAAGAGCCGTGCTCATCGACCTCGCGGAAGCGCACCGCGAGCACCGCTTCGGAGTACTTGGTGGCCATGCCCACCAGGGCTGTCAGCCACATCCAGAACAGGGCCCCCGGGCCGCCGAGAAAAACCGCGGTGGCAACGCCGGCGATGTTACCGGTTCCGACAGTGGCTGAAAGGGCGGTCATCAGAGCCTGAAACGGCGGAATTTCACCATCTGACTCCGCACCTGCGGCGCTGCGGCCGTTCCACATCAGGCGGAAACCGGCTCCGAGCTTGAATATGGGCATCAGCTTCAGGCCGAGACTTAAAAACAGCCCCACACCAAGAATGAGTATCAACATAGGTGGTCCCCAGACCAGCCCGTTAATTGCACTAAACACGTTTTCAATAGCGTCCATGAGAATCCTTTTTTATATGCCATGGTTCGATGTGTATGTGCCATGGTTTGATTTTTTTATTTCACCCGAAAGGGGTATAACTTACTGAGCTTACTCAGTTATTGGCCTGTGTAAACCCGCATTTGGTGAAAGCTGGAGAATTCGGCGAATATTGCCTATGTTTACAGCACAGGGTGAAGGTTTGGCCAATGCCGGCCGGGTCAAGCAAAAATGTGAGGAATTGCCCATGTGTGCACTCAGAGTTTCCGATGTTATGTCCAATCATATTGCGCCCATCCGCTGCGGGACACCCCTGACCAAAGTGGTCAAGGCGCTGCTGGAGAATCATATTTCCGGGCTGCCGGTGGTCGATGCGAGTCGGCGTTTGCTTGGTTTTGTGTCTGAGCAGGATTGTATCCATGCGCTTCTGGTGAGCAATTATCACTGTGAGGGTGACCCGATCGTGGACGATGTTATGTTCCGTGAGCCCTTGTCGATTTCACCTGGCACGTCGATTGTTGACCTTGCCCAGAAACTTGGCGCTGGCAAACCGAAAGTGTACCCGGTTGTTGACCAGGGTAAACTGGTAGGCATAGTCACCCGTAGCGCCATCTTGGAACACCTTGTTAACGCAGGTTGCAGCGTGGGCACACCAAGGTTTGCTAACTCCGGTGACTGAGGGTTAGGCTTGGTCAAACACATCACTGCCGAGGACACCATGGAACTGCTTTCAACCAACGCCAGCTTTGGCGGTGAGCACCGCCGTTATCGCCACACCGCCGCTACGCTGGAATGCCAGATGGAATTTGCTGTTTTCCTGCCGCCGCAGGCGCTGGCAGAGCCGGGCCGTAAAGTGCCCGTGTTGTACTGGCTGTCGGGCCTGACCTGCAACGATGAAAATTTCATGCAAAAAGCTGGTGCACAGAAACTGGCCGCTGAGCTTGGCCTGGCGATTGTGTGCCCGGATACCAGCCCGCGGGGCGTCAATTTGCCCGGGGAAGACGACAGCTACGACTTTGGCAGCGGTGCAGGTTTCTATGTGAATGCCACAGAGCAGCCTTGGGCGCCGCACTACCGGATGTACGATTACGTAGTGAAGGAATTGCCCCAACTGGTAGAAAGCGAGTTGCCCGTCAGCGCTGAAAAATCCATCAGCGGCCATTCGATGGGCGGCCACGGAGCGTTGATATGTGCGCTGAAAAACCCCGGGCTTTACCGGTCGGTATCCGCGTTTGCACCCGTTGCTCACCCGGTAGAGTGCCCCTGGGGCCAGAAAGCCTTTACCGGCTATCTGGGTGACAACCAGCAGAAGTGGAAACAGTGGGACGCCACCCTGCTGATCGCGGATGCTCAGGAACGCTTGCCGTTACTGATTGACCAAGGCATTGCGGACCAATTTCTGGCCGAGCAGCTGAACCCGCAGGCGCTGGTGCAGGCCTGCCACAGCGTTAACCATCCGGTAACCCTGCGTATGCAGTCCGGCTACGATCACAGCTATTTTTTTATTGCATCTTTTATTGACGACCATCTGCACCATCACGCGGAAGCTTTGGGCCTGGCCCAGCCCCAGTTGTAGCCGAACAGGCGCCAGCCCATTAGCATACTGGCGGAGATCAGCCCGCCGGTGAGCCCTAGCCAGAAGCCCGCGGCGCCCATTGCCGGCACCAGAACGCTGGTAAACGCCAGCGTATAGCCTAGCGGCATACCCACCACCCAGAATGAAAACAGCATGATGATCATGGGAATGCGTGTGTCTTTATAACCTCGCAGGCCACTGATGCAGGTAACCTGAATAACATCCGCCACCTGAAAGAACGCGGCGTACATCAACAGGGTAACGCTGACTGCCTGCACTTCGGGGTCGCTGGAATAAAGTGCGGCAATGGGCGCGCGGAATGCAAACAGGACAATCGCAAACAACAGCGAAATAAAGGCGGCCAAAATAATCGAACTGCGTGATAGCAGGCGCGCAGACTCGGGCGAGCCCGCGCCTACCAGAAAACTCACCCGCAAGGTGATGGCCATGCCCAGGCTCAGCGGCAACATAAATAACAAAGACACCACGTTTAACGCAATCTGGTGCCCGGCCACCACTATTGGCCCTAACGGCGCCAGAAACAGTGCGATCACTGAAAACATGCTGGCTTCAACAAAGATGGTAAAACCAATGGGCAAACCCAGCCGCAGCACATAGTGCAGCACCCGCGGATTGGGGCGGGCGACATAGGCCAGCAGACGAAAATTCTGATACACCCGGCTGCGATTCAGGTAAACCAGCAGCCCGATCGCCGCGATACCGTTAGACAGTGACGTGGCCCAGCCGCAGCCGACACCCCCCATAGCGGGAATACCCAAACCGCCATAGATGAACAGATAATTCAGCGGCAGGTTGAACAGGGTGCTGATCAGTGAAAACACCATAATCACCCGAGTATGGCCCAAGCCATCGGTCAGCCCGCGCAGGGAGGCCATTAACAGCAGTGCGGGAATTCCCCAGGCGAAGGCATCCAGGTAGCCTTGGGCAATGCCGGCGGTGGCGGGTTCCAGTTTCAGCAGGGTCAGCACCGGGTGCACATTTGTCAGCAAAACAATCATGATCACCGACGCAGCGGCGGCAATATAAAGCCCTTGCCAGACCGTTGGCATAATTCGCCGCAGTTTGTTGGCGCCTTTATAGCCGGAAATGATCGGCTGCTGGGCGCTTAGAACGCCCCAGAAAAACAGGAACAATGGCATCCATAAGCTGGAACCAATACCCACGGCGGCCAGATCCTGAGCGCTGGCGTGGCCGGCCATGACGGTGTCAATCACGCCGTTTGCCATCTGTGCAACCTGCGCGACCAGAATCGGCCCGCCAAGTACCGCCAGGGTTTTCCATTCCAGCAGCACCCGCGTAGCGAAAGGCTGGCGGATAGCGGGCAGTGGCTGGTGTAGTTCATCCATAACAGTTGTCCGAAATACGGTCGAATTCGGTGGCGGCTCTGAATGACCAGTCAGGGGCCGTCTATCGGGAAGCGGATGTTACCGGATCTGGGTGCGCAGGGGCATTGCGCATTATCCGCATAGGTTTTTTTGCCTTCTGTAATCGATCGCAAAAGCGGGTAAAATGTCGCCCTTCATTTTTGCAGGCGTAACGGGCATGGGCTTTCTGGTATTTGTTACTGTTCTCTGGGCATTTTCGTTCAGTTTGATCGGCGAGTTTCTGGCGGGCAGGGTAGACAGCTATTTTGCCGTTCTTACCCGGGTGTTGCTGGCGGCGCTGGTGTTTTTACCGCTTACCCGTTGGCGCGGTGTGCCTGCCGGGCTGAAAAAAGGCATTCTGGTTAGCGGTATGCTGCAGTTTGGTATTACCTACGTGTGCCTGTACAAGTCTTTCAGTTACCTGTCGGTACCTGAGGTATTGCTGTTTACCATCTTCACTCCGTTGTACGTGACTCTGGTGGCTGACGCCCTGAATCGGCGATTTTCCCCAGCGGGGCTGGTGGCGGCCACGATGGCCACTCTGGGCGCCGGGGTTATTCGCTATGACGGCCTGAGTGAAGATTTCATCACTGGTTTTTTATTGCTGCAGGTGGCCAATATCACTTTTGCCGCGGGCCAGGTGGGCTACAAACACGTGATGGCACGCTACCCTTTGCCCATTCCACCCTGGCGCACCTTTGGTTATTTTTTCTTTGGCGCTTTGATTGTGGCGCTGCCGTCGTTTCTGATTTTTGGCAACGCGGACAAGCTGCCCGCCACGCCCACCCAGTGGGGCATTCTGGCCTGGCTCGGGCTGGCGGCATCGGGCCTGGGTCTGTTTCTGTGGAACCGTGGCGCCTGCTACGTTGATGCGGGTACGCTGGCGGTGATGAATAATGCCCTGGTGCCTGCCGGTTTATTGGTGAATCTGCTGATCTGGAACCGCGACGCAGATATTCCGCGCTTGGCTTTGGGCGGCGCTATTATTCTGGCATCTTTGTGGCTGAACTCGTGGCTGCGAGCTCGCTGGAGCGTGGCCAGGCCGGCTTGACGTGCGGTTTTAGCCAAGGTTTTGCAGTCTCTGAGCAGAATCTGAGCAATTGGCTGGCATCAGCTGGCCAGTGCTGGCAAAATTCCGCCCCAAGAGCCCTAGCCTGATCCAGGGCGATCCTTTTTAAACTCATTCCTTAGCCCAAAGCACAGGACAAGAACATGACTCAGTCGAAAACGACCTCGGGCAACAACGTAGGTTTGTCCCGTGGTCTCTGGTCTTCCCGCTTCGCCTTTATTCTGGCGGCAACCGGTTCTGCCGTTGGCCTTGGCAACATTTGGAAATTCCCTTATGTAACCGGTGAGAACGGCGGTGGTGCCTTTGTATTGGTGTACTTATTGTGCATCACTGTTATTGGTGTGCCCATCATGATGGCGGAGGTGTTCATTGGCCGCAACGGCCGTCACAATCCCATCACCAGCATGCGCCTGGTCGCTGAGCGCAATCTGAAATCGCCAGCCTGGCGTATTTCAGCGGCGATCGGCATGATCGCGGCTTTTGCCATTCTGTCGTTCTATTCGGTGATTGGTGGCTGGGCGGCGTCTTATGTTGGCCATGCGGCCATGGGCGACTTCACCGGCGGCACTGCGGAATCCATTGGTGATCTGTTCGGCGGCCTGTTGGCCAGCCCTGTGCAGTTGCTGGCCTGGCACACTGTGTTTATGGCGCTGGTGATACTGGTGGTGTCGCAGGGCTTGAAGGGCGGCCTGGAGCGCGCCGTGACCATTTTGATGCCGGCACTGCTTCTGCTGTTGGTGGTTGCGGTGGGTTATGCGACGACGACCGGCCATTTCGGCGAAGCCGTTAGTTTTCTGTTTACGCCAGACTTTTCCAAGCTGACTATTGAGGGCGTGCTGATTGCTTTGGGCCACGCGTTCTTTACCCTCAGTCTTGGTATGGCCATTATGATGGCCTACGGTTCTTACCTCGGTAACGATGTTCCAGTGGGCCGCACTATGGTTTCCGTAGCGCTGATGGACACCGCGGTCGCCCTGCTGGCGGGACTTGCCATCTTTCCAGTGGTCTTTGCTAACGGCCTGGAACCCAGCGCCGGCCCCGGGCTGATTTTCCAGACCTTGCCGCTGGCGTTCGGCAATATGCCGATGGGCGGCCTGTTTGGCACACTGTTCTTTATGTTGCTGCTGTTTGCTGCCTGGACCTCAGGCATCTCACTGCTGGAGCCGGTGGTGGAATGGGCGGAAGAAAATACCAATATGAGCCGCACCGGCAGTGCCATTTTGGTGGGCATACTGTGCTGGCTGTTGGGTATTGCCTCGATTCTGTCGCTGAACGTGTGGTCAGACGTGACCCCGCTGGGTATGTTCGCAGCGTTTGAAGGCAAAACCATTTTCGACTTGCTTGATTACTTCACCGCCAACTTTCTGCTGCCGCTGTCTGGCTTGCTAACCGCCGTCTTTGTGGGCTGGTTTGTGGCGAAAGAGTCGCTGAAAGCAGACTTGAATTTGCACGGCGCCACTTTTGCGCTGTGGCTGAATCTGCTGCGTTATGTAACGCCCGTCGCGGTTGTAATTGTTTTTGTTTATAACCTGTTGGGGTAAATAGCGGAAAAGCGAAAAGCCCGGAAGGCAGCGATGCTTTGCGGGCTTTTTTATGCGCCGGAATTAGTCTTCTTGGAAACTGCCAAGCATTGGCTTTCTATTGGTGGCCTGCCTGCGTGACGAGTTTGTGACGTTTTCGGGTTAGACTGAAAAACCGTCACTCCTTAGTCCTGCAGCCCAGACAAACGAGCCATAGCACCATGACACGCAGCGTACTGATTATTGAAGACAACCCCGCCATCGCCGAACTGGTGAGTATGCAGGTGAGTGACCTGGGCATGGCGCCGGTGCTAGCCAATCGCGGCGACGACGGCCTGGCACGTTTTCGTCAGGGCGGTATCGATCTGGTGGTTCTGGACCTGATGCTGCCGGGCCTTGATGGCTTGGCGGTGTGCCGTGAAATCCGCACCGCGCCAGATTACGTGCCTGTGCTGATGCTGACCGCTAAAAGCACCGAGTTGGACCGGGTGTTGGGGCTGGAAATGGGCGCCGACGATTACCTGACCAAGCCTTTCAGCGTGGCCGAGCTGGGTGCCCGCATAAAAGCCCTGTTCCGCCGAGTGGATGCCTTGTCAGCCCGCGCCACAGATGCCCCAGAGAACCGTGAAATCGCAGTAGACGGCCTGCGCATAGATCCGCTGCGGCGGCGAGTGTTTGTCAACAATGCAGAGGTAGAGCTGACCGCCCGTGAGTTTGATTTGTTGTGGCATTTCGCCAGCCATCGCGGCCGGGTGTTCAGCCGCGCTCAGCTGCTGGATGCGGTGTGGGGCTACAATCACCAGGGTTACGAACATACGGTGAATACCCACATCAACCGCTTGCGTAACAAAATCGAAACCGATCCCGCCGAACCGCGCTATGTGCAAACGGTATGGGGTGTTGGTTACAGGTTCCAGGACTGACTATGGCTCTACCTCTGTTGCGAACACTCTACGCCCGGTTGGCCCTGGGTCTGTTTCTGCTGCTGCTGGTGATTGGCACCTTGTTCAGCGCCCTGAGTTTTTACTCGGTTCGTGAATACAGTGCCGCCGTAAACCACCAGCTCAACCGTGATTTGGCCAGTCGTTTAGTCGCTGACCGTAATCTGGTGACCGGTGATCGAATCGACTATCGCGAGTTGGAGCGCCTGTTTGACTTGTACATGAGCATCAATCCCAGCATTGAAATCTACCTGCTGGATTTGCAGGGCCGGATTGTTTCGTTTTCTGCCGATCCCGACAAGATCAAACGTAATCAGGTGTCTTTGCAGCCGATTCAGACATTGCTGACCAATCCTGACGTTTACCCATTGCCCGGTGATGACCCCCGCAGCCACGATCGCCGCAAAGTGTTCTCAGTGACGCCAGTGCCCAGTGCCGACAACCCGAGCGGTTACCTCTATGTGGTGCTGCGGGGCCAGCAGTACGATTTTGCCGAAAGCATGGTGCACGGCAACCGCTTGCTAAAAATGGCTGCGGGCGCGCTGACCTTGAGCCTGGCGGTTGGCCTGCTGGCAGGGCTGGTGTTTTTCCACCTGCTGACCCGGCGGTTGACTCGGCTGACTGCCCGGGTAGAGGGCTTTGAAGCAAAAACGTATAGAAATTCAGAGCCCCAGCCGCCACAGGTGCCCGGCGAACGGGGTGATGATCTGGATTACCTGAGCCTGCGCTTTGACGCCATGGCCCAGCGTATTGCCGGTCAGCTTGAGCTGCTGAAAGATAAAGACCACCAGCGCCGCCAGCTTGTAGCCCAGGTGTCCCACGATTTACGCACGCCTTTGGCGGCTGTGCAGGGCTACCTGGAAACCCTGAGCCTCAAGCAAGACTCCCTGGATCTGGATCAGCGCCGCCGTTTTCTGGCGATTGCCCTGGGGGAAACCCGCCGCCTTGGCCAGCTGGTGGACGAGTTGTTCGAGCTGGCCGCCCTGGACGCCCGTGAAAAGCAGCCCAATCTGGAGCGCTTTATCGTCGCCGAACTGATGCACGATGTACTGCAAAAGCATACGCCTGGTGCTGTGCAAAACGACGTCAGCCTGAGCATAGGCGCGATCGAACCAGCCATGGTGAACGCTGATATCGCGATGACCGAACGGGTGCTGGACAACCTGATCAGCAACGCCATTAGCCACTCACCGGCGGGCACTAAAGTGCGGGTGAGCGTAGCGGCAGACGTAACCGGTGTAAGCATTTACGTGGCAGACTCTGGCCCAGGCATAGATGAACAGGCCTTGGCGCACATTTTTACTCCGTTCTACCAGGCCCCCGGGGCTAACCTCAACGGCCACGCCGGGCTTGGGCTGGCCATTGCCCGGCGCATGGCAGAACTGCAGCAGGGCCGCATTACGGTGAAAAATCGCCCCGCTGGCGGCGCGGAATTTTTATTCTGGCTGCCTTTGGCCGACGAAAAATAATCCACGCCGTTATAAATTCGTAACAATATAGGAACGTTTTGGTGATGCCTCAGGTCTACGATGATCATCGGACATTAATTCTTAGGAGCTTTTTTATGAATCGCAAACTACAAGCTGTGCTTGTTGCGGTGGTCATAGCGGCCAGCGGCGCGTTTTATGCAGCCTTTGCCTCCGCTGAAAAGAACACCGTCGTAGGCAACCCCTATGCGCCCACCGACTCGAACCTGGCTGTGGCAACTGTGGCCGGTGGCTGTTTCTGGTGCGTGGAAGCTGGTTACGAGAAAATCCCTGGCGTGGTGGAGGCTGTTTCTGGCTATGCTGGTGGTGAAACCCCAAACCCGACCTATCGCTCGGTGTCTTCTGGCGGTACCGGCTATACCGAAGCCGTGCAGGTGTATTACGACCCGCAGCAGATTACCTATGAAGGGCTTTTGCAGGGCTTGTGGCGGATGATGGACCCAACCGACGATCAGGGCCAATTTGTGGACCGTGGCACCCATTATCGCCCGGCTATTTTCTACCATAGCCAGGAAGAAAAGCAAAAAGCGGAAGCGGCCAAAAAAGCCCTGCAGGAATCCGGCGTGTACGACAACCCGGTGGTGATCGAGATAGTTCCGGCGGGCACTTTTTACCCGGCAGAAGACTATCATCAGGATTACTACAAAAAGAATCCGGTGCGCTACAAGCTCTACACCTTCAACTCTGGCCGTTATCAGTTTATTGAAAGCGTGTATGGCAAAGACTACGAGCTGGACTTCAGCCAGTTCAAGCCGGCTGCCAATAGCAGCGGCAACGCGGGCGCAGACCAGAACGCGGAACAAGCATCTGGCGCCAGTGCGGGGTTCAACCCGGAGGCTTTTGTAAAGCCGCCGCAAGATGAGCTGAAAAAGTTGCTCAGCAGCATTCAGTACAATGTGACTCAGAAAGACGGCACCGAGAGCCCGTTCAATAACGCCTATTGGGATAACAAAGAGCCCGGGCTTTATGTAGACGTGGTATCCGGCGAGCCGCTCTTTTCTTCCCGTGACCAGTACAAGTCTGGCACCGGCTGGCCCAGCTTTACCCGCCCGCTGGACCCGGGCATGGTGAAGGAGCATGAAGATCGCGCCTTCTTTATGACTCGCGTTGAAATCCGCAGCAGCTATGCAGATTCCCACTTAGGGCACGTGTTTGATGACGGCCCGGCTCCCACCGGCAAGCGTTACTGCATGAACTCAGCGTCTATGCGTTTCATTCCGCTGGCGCAGATGGCCGACGCTGGCTACGGCGATTTTATTGACGCGGTAGAATCCGTTAACTGAGTTTTTAGCCTGACGTCACAGTCAAGCCTGACCTTAAAACGTGAGCTTAAAGCCACAGATCGCTCACCGGTGTTTGCGCACCAAAATGGTGGGCGATTTGTGCTTGTAGCAACTCTGCGGTGGCAATGGCGTCCATCAGGGCGTTGTGCGCGGCATAGTGGGGCAACCCATAACGTAAACGGCTGTCTGACAGGCGAATAGAAAGCGGTTTTTTGCCCCGCCAGGTTTGCCAAAAGGTGGGCCGGCGGTCTGGGTGCAGGTGGGCTTCTATGGCCATGGTATCCAGCAGCGGAAACTGAATCCCCTCCTGCAACCGGTGACGCAAAGCCACATCCAGAAACGGCCGTTCAATATCGCGGTAATGCACCACCGGCAAGCGCCCCGCCAGGCACTCCAGTAGCTCCGGCAAAATGTCGACCAGATCTGGCGCCTGTTCCAGGTCCGCGTGGGTAATACCGTGAATCGTCACCGAAGTTTGGTGCAAGGCAAGCTTGGGCTTCACCAGCCAGTGGCGGGCTGCGCTGAGCTGTATACCCTCCAGAGTAAACGGCACCAGGCCAACACTGATGATGGAATGTTCTGTGGCGCTTAAACCGGTGGTTTCAAAGTCTATCGCCACCATGGGCACCTGTGATAAAGGCGTATTCGCGTCGCAGCAGCCGGCCTGGTAAAAAGCCTTCAATAGGGAGTTGTTAGTGGCCTCTGTCAGGGTCTGATAGCGGTCAGGCCAGGGCATATTGGCAAAGGGCTGGGATGGCGGTGTATCCATTTCTTCAAGAGACATTGCGCGCAATCTGGGCGTTGTAGCGATACTTCAGAAATTTCTGGGCGTTGCTGAGCACCTGAAAAGCGTCTTTCAGATGGTTCCGCTCGAAAGGCGAAAGATCCTGCGGGCGCACGTTGTTGTCGGGCTCGCGCCCGGCCTCAATGGCCAGCGCCTGATGGCGAATACGCACAATGGCGATAAACTCCAAAGCATCCCGCAGGTTACCGATGCCATCGTCCAGAATCAGGCGGGTTTTGCCGATGGCGTCCAGGCGCTCGAACGAATTCTGGGCCTTGGAGCCACAAGCCAAAGCGTGTATGCGAATAAGGTCTGACAGCGGCGCCGTGCCACGGCGTTTCAGATTGAAGGTCTTGCCGTGCTTGCCGTCTTCTTCCATCACGAAATTACGGAAGAAGCCCAAAGGTGGCGTGCGATTCAGAGCATTGCGCGCCATCATTGCCAGAAAACGCTGGCTGTTTGAAGCCTTTTGCGCCACCAGAGTTTTTAGCTGTTCGGCAAAATCGGTTTCCCCGTAAATACCGTCAAGATCGAAAAAGATATTACTGTTAAGCAGGGCCCGGGCTTGGGGGTTATCAATCCAGTCGCTGAAGTAGGCTTTCCAGACCCTCAGTGGCTGGCGCCAGCGCTCATTGGTGGCCATGATGTCACCTGTACAGTAGGTGTAGCTGCACTCAGCCAGGCCGTCGCTGACAAACTTCGCCAGTTCCAGAAAATAGGCGTCGTGTTCCTCTGCCACAAAGCTGTCGTCCAGAATCATGGCGTTGTCTTGATCGGTCACCACCAGCTGTTCATCCCGCGCCATAGAGCCCAGGGCCATAAAGCAGTAGGGCACGGGCGGCGGTCCCAGCTTCTCCTCGCCCAGTTCCAACAGCCGTTGGGTGAAACTACGGCCAATCCCCGCCATGGCACTGCCAATCATGTGCGAGTTGGCGTCTTCATTCACCATGCGTACGAAGCTGTCGCGCACTTCCAGGCTGATTTTCTTCAGGCCTTTTACGCTGGTTTGGTGGTAAATATTGCTGACCAGATACAGGCTGCTCTGGCTTTCATATTTCACGATGTCAGACAGCGCAATCACTCCGCGCACTTCGTGATCGTCCATCACCGGCAAATGGTGTACGTTATTGTGCAACATGGTCAGCATGGCTTCGAAAATATAGTGGCTGGCCGGTATGGTGATTAGCCCTTCGGTCATAATGTCGCTAATCGGTGTTTCTGACGGCAGGGCTTCAGTCACCGCGCGGATGCGCAGGTCGCGATCGGTGATAATGCCTTTCAGTCGCGCCTGGTCGCCTTCCCCTTCCATCAGAAGCAGCGCTGACACGCTGTTTTCGGTCATGATTCGAGCCGCTTCCTGCAGTCGCACGGTATAAGGTGCAGACACGGTTTTGCGTGAAATTAGCCGGCTTACCCGCGAAGTCATCAGCTGGTTGGATTTTTCACGCCGCGATACCGCGGAGCGCAAACGGCTGCGGTCTTCAATTTCCACGTAGTCCGCAAAACCCTCGTCCTGTTCGAACAGATAATGGAAGGTTTCTGCCGGAATACGGTAAATCAGGCTGTCTTCAAGTACGGTAGCTGGAAAACGCACGTGTTTGTTCATCAGCAGGCCAAACTCGCCAAAGATTTCACCCTCACCAATCCGGTTATACAGTTCGCCCGAGCGTCGAAAAATCTCTACCGCGCCGCTGCGCACGTAATACAGGGCCTTGCTGGGATCGTTTATGCGCAAAAGCTCGGTGCCGGCACGGGCATAAACGATCTCGATGGTTTCGGTAACACGGTTAACCAGTTCCTCTGGCATCTCGTTAAACGGCGAATGCTGTAGAAGGTGGTTACGAATGTCGATCAGTTCAGCCTGCATGCAGCCCCCAGAGTGGATTAAATAGTGCTTGGCCAAAACTATAGCAGAAAGCACTGTTTGATCGTGGGTGATAGCGCCAAAACGGCTGGCGGTGCTGGGCGCAGCCATGAAACCGCTTACCTTCGCCGGCTTGAAGCCGGATCGCTTGCCCGATGGAGTCACACTTCTCAGGCCCGGCATTTTCTGGAGGGTCTTGGTACCAACATTTATTGTTAGGGTCTAGACTAACGGTTGATAACGATTTGTGTCGTCTAACTTAGAGGCAACCAAATTAGAAATATGTTACTTCATCAAGCAGCTACAAGGGATGCTATCCATCAGTTATTTGATGCGGTGAAGGCGATTTCTGTTCAAGGATACGATGAAGACCGGCGAGTTGTTTACTGGAATGTAGGTAGCGAATTAATCTATGGCTACACCAGAAAAGAAGCTTTAGGCAGAAAACTGGAAGAGCTGATTATTCCTGAGTATATGCGTGACCATGTTATTGCTGCGCATCAAAATTGGATCGGTCGAGGAATCGAAATTCCTGCGTCAGAAATTACTTTGTGTAATAAGAGCGGCGAAGAAGTCAGTGTATTTTCAAGCCATGTGTTATTTTATGATGAATATAATAAAAAAGAAATGTATTGTATTGATATTGATTTGGCTGAAGTTAGGCAGGCTCAGGCGCAGTTAATTCTTAAAGAAAATATGCTTCAAGCTGTATTTAAAGCGACTCCCGATTTGTTCTTCTTAATGGAAGAGAATGGAACGGTTATTGATTATCATGGCGGTGACGAAAATAATCTCTACGTTTCGCCAGAAAAATTTATTGGCAAGTCGATATCTGGCTTATTGCCTGAAAAGGTCGTTAGTAAATTTAGATCTCATACTGCTAAAGTAGTAAAGCAAGGCGGTGTGTCAAGTTTTGAGTATGAGTTAGATATGCCTCATGGCCCAACTTACTTCGAGGCAAGAATTAGTTACTTAAAAGCGGATAAGAAGGTTGTGGTTATCGCTCGAGATATCACAAAAAAGCATAAGTCCGCCGAAGTAATACGGAAACATGCTTATTTTGACAGTCTAACCTTATTGCCTAACCGTTTCTTATCTCTTGATCGTTTTATCTTAAATATGGAGATGTTGTCGGCGCAGAAGCTCTGATTCGCTGGAAAAATCCGGTCTTGGGCAATGTTACGCCAGACGAGTTTATTCCAATTGCTGAGCGCACGGGTTTAATTGTTCCCATTGGGGAATACGTTATTGAGCAAGCCCTCGGGTTTTTGAGTGAGTGGCAGAATGCCCACCAGCGACATTATACAATGGCGGTAAATTTATCCCCTCGCCAATTCAGAGATAAAGGATTAATGGATTTTATTCAAAAATCTCTTGGTGATGCAAATGTCAAACCCGATAACTTAGAGTTTGAAATTACCGAGGGCGTATTAATGATTGGTAAATCCTATATTGATGCTGCCTTACACGAGCTCCATAAGCTGGGCGTAAAATTGTCAATGGATGACTTTGGGACAGGGTATTCTTCATTAAGTTACTTGCGGAAATATTCATTCGATGTCTTAAAGATAGATCGAAGCTTTGTAAGTGGTATAACGCTAAAAAAATCAGATTGTGACCTGGTGAAAGCAACCATAGCGATGGCGCACAGCCTGGGTTTGCTGGTTGTTGCCGAGGGCGTGGAAATACGGGAACAACTTACTTTACTGGACGAATTAGGGTGTGATCTGGCTCAGGGCTACTATTTTAGTAAACCGATACCGGCTAAAGAGTTGATTGTTTTTCAGTACACTGCAAACCGCTCTTAAAATCTGAGCCGATGAGACCCACCAACGGTTTGCAGACCAGCTGTCAGTCGCTGATCAGGCCGTGCCCGATCAGGCTTTGAAATCGGCCGTAGCTGGAGGTGTTGACCTGAATGCGGCTGCGGCAGGCGTACGGTGTGCTCAGCCCGGAAAACGCATGTTCCAGCGGTATGTGCATCACATCGGCTGCTATCATCCGCACAATTCCGCCGTGGCAAACGATCAACACCCGCTTGCCCGCAAGCTGCTCCTGCCAGTGATTCCAACGCGCAACTACCCGGGTCTGAAAGTCGCTGACGGGCTCGCCCGAGGGGGGAGTGTTGGCAACCGGATTGGCCCAGAATTGGCTCAGGCGTTCGCCATCGTTGGCCATGACTTCGTCAGCCGTGCGACCTTCCCAATCGCCGAAGTTGATTTCCCGCAGGTCGTCATCAAGGTGCAGAGAGATTTGATAGCGTTCCGCTAGCTCCCGCGCGAAATGAACGCAGCGCAGCATGGGTGAGCTTACGATAGCGTCCCAATGATCCGCGCTGGTAATGGCGTTGCGCATTTGCTGCCACCCGACGGGGCTAAGAGGGTCGTCTTTACGGCCTCGATACATGGGCCCGCCTTCCGGTTCGCCATGGCGGATCACATCAAAAATCGTGGTGGTGTCAGTCATTGCGGCTGTTCGCTCCGGATTGAGGTGCATCATTCTGGCCGTCATCTACGCCCGCGGTGTCAAAACTGGCCATATTATTGTGCAGAGCGCAGGCTGCGCGTATCAACGGAACCGCCACCGCTGCACCGCTGCCCTCGCCCAGCCGCATGCCCATATCCAATAGCGGGGTGGCCTCTAATGCATCCAGAATAGCCTGGTGGCCCGGTTCGGCAGAACGATGGGAAAACAACAGCCAGGCGCGAATATCCGGCTGTTCACTCACCGCGATCAGCGCGGCTACCGACACAATAAAACCGTCTATCAGCACCGGTATGCCCCGGGCAGCACAGCCCGCAATGGCGCCGGCCAGAGCGGCAATTTCGAAGCCGCCAAAGGCTTTGAGTACCGCCATGGGGTTTTGGTCATCGTTGTGGCGTTGCAGCGCCCGAATAATCACTTCGGCTTTGTGCCGCACTCCGGCGCTGTCCAGGCCTGTACCCGGCCCGGCCAGGCGCATCGGGTTTTTGTTCAGCAGCGCACAGGCGATAGCGGCCGCAGACGTGGTGTTGCCAATGCCCATTTCGCCGCCAATAAACAGGTGGCAACCAGCGCGAGCCGCGCGTTGGGCGGCCTCATCGCCAAAGTGTATGGCCTTGGTGACTTGCTGGCTGGTCATTGCGTCTATTTCTACAAAGTTACGGGTGCTGGGCGCAATGCGAGCGTTAATGACACTCGGCAGATCCGGCGTGTCGGTAACAGTACCCAGGTTGATCACTTCCAGCGTTGCACCTAAAAGTCTTGCCAGCACACTGATGGCGGCGCCGCCGTTGGCAAAATTGGCAATCATCTGAGCGGTGACGGCTTGCGGGTAGGCAGAAATGGCTTCCGCACAGACACCATGGTCGCCGGCAAATATGCTGATGTGAATCTTGTCGGCTATTGGCAGCTCGGAGCTTTGCATACTGGCCAGCTGCGTCGCAATGGCCTCAAGCCGGCCCAATGATCCCGCAGGCTTGGTCAGCGTGTTCTGGCGCTGTATGGCAAGTTCCAGAAAATGGGCGGAAGGAAGCGCGGGGGGGTTGGTCCAACTGACGGGAAATAACATGATAAATACCTGTAAACTGCAAACGCGTAGCGCCACGGAAATGGCCAACAATGTAAAAACCGATGTCGAGGCGGCAAACGCTGGATGATACTCTGAGTAGTCCAGATCCGGTAGAGTTCAAGGCCCGCCAGCTTGCCGGTTACCACCTACTTTTCCACCCCGAGGACTGAAACCAACATGCACACTCTGGTTATTGGCGGCATTCGCTCCGGTAAAACCGCGTTGGCGGAGCGCCTTGCCCGCAACACTGACGGCGAGGTGGTGTACCTCGCCACCGCAACGGCCGGCGACGATGAAATGCGCAGGCGCATTGACCGCCATCAGCGGCAACGTTCTGTTAACTGGGGCTTAAGTGAAGAGCCCTTGGCTCTGGCCTCAGTGCTTGCCCTCCATGCCAGCGCAAGCCAAAAAGCGCCGTGCATTCTGGTAGATTGCATGAGCCTTTGGGTGAGTAATCTGCTGCACGCCGGCGAGACCGTTTTTGCGTGGGAGCGGGAAGAGTTTTTAACACAGCTGGCCCAGTACCCGGGTAAGCTGATTATTGTCAGCAACGAAGTGGGGCTGGGTATTATTGGCATGGACCCCCTTGCCCGACGCTTTGGCGACGAACTGGGCTGGTTGAATCAGGCCTTGGCCGAGCGTTGCGATACGGTGGTTATGAGCGTCGCCGGTTTGGCGGTGACTTTGAAGTCGTAATGGCCCCTTTTTTCTCTCCCTTTTTTGCGCCTTTTCTGGTTTGCCTGCTTGGCCTCACCCTTGACCGATTATTGGGTGAACCCCGCCGATTGCACCCACTGGCGGGCTTTGGCACTCTGGCCAGCGTTTTGGAGCGCCTGCTTAATAACGCGCCACAAAATGCCTGGCGTAGCCTTATTCTGGGTACTTTAGCCCTGTGTTCGCTGGTGCTGCCCCTGTTGTTTTTAACAATTTGGTTGTCTGCTGTGCTCAGCGGTTTTTGGTTGCTGCTGGCCCAGGCTACTGCACTGTACTTCGCGCTTTCCCTCCGGGGCTTGGCAGAGCATGGTCTGGCCGTGGCCCAGCCGCTGCAAAGAGGCGAGCTAAATGTGGCAAGGGAACAGGTTAGCCGCATTGTCAGCCGCCGGGCCAGCGCGCTGGATGAGCAGGGCGTAGCGGCTGCGGCCACCGAGTCCATGCTGGAAAATGGCGCGGATGCCGTGTTTTCCAGCCTGTTCTGGTTTTTAGTGGGCGGTATGCCTGGTGTGATTGTGCATCGTGCTGTGAATACGTTGGACGCCATGTGGGGTTATCGCAACCCGCAGTTTTTATATTTTGGTCGTGCGGCTGCGCGGCTGGACGACGTAATGGGCTGGGTGCCTGCGCGGCTTACGGCGCTAACTTATACGCTGTTAGGCAATCGTAAGCTTGCTTGGCGCTGCTGGCGACAGCAGGCGTCCCAATGGGACAGCCCCAACGCTGGCCCGGTGATGGCGGCAGGCGCGGGTGCACTAAATGTTCAACTCGGTGGCCCGTCGCCTTATCCGCAAGGTGTAAAGCAGCGCCCGCAACTGGGCGGTATTAACCCGGCCAGTGCAGTCACTATCCAGGCGGCTATTGCACTGGTACGCCGCGGCACCTGGCTTTGGTTGGCTGTTATATTCGCCATAACCGGCCTTGTTGCCGTGGTGGCGGGATTGTGATGCTACAGCACGGCGGGCGGCTTAATAACGCGGTAAAGCGCTGGGGTATTCCCCGCGAACAGTGGCTGGATTTATCGACCGGCATCAACCCGTTGGGGTGGCCGGTGCCGCAGTTGCCGGCGAACGTGTGGCAGCGCCTGCCAGAAGACGACGACGGCCTGGAAGAGATTATCCGTCATTGGTCAGGCACACCCTTGGCTGCTCGTTGTGTGCCGGTTGCCGGCAGTCAAGCGGCCATTATGGCGCTGCCCAGCTTACGCAAACCCTGCCGTGTAGGCATACCGGTACCTGGTTATCGCGAGCATGGGCACCATTGGCGCTCTGCTGGCCACAAGGTTGTTCCAATTGAGCCTGTGCAGACCAAAGGCGGTGCCTCGGGTTGCGATGATCGCTGGTTGGATCAGCTTGACGTGCTGGTATGGATCAATCCTAACAACCCCACGGGGGCAATCATTCCTCCTTCCACGTTATTGCGTTGGCACCGGCGTTTGCAAAAACGCGGTGGTTGGCTGGTGCTGGACGAAGCGTTTATGGACCCAACGCCCGCTTTTAGCCTGGCCTGCCAGAGCGGCCGCCCGGGCCTGATTGTTCTGCGCTCACTGGGGAAGTTCTTTGGCTTGGCCGGGATACGCGCCGGCTTCGTGCTTGCCGATAAGAATCTTGCGGGCGCGCTGACGGAAAAGCTGGGGCCATGGGCGGTGAATGGCCCCGCGCGCCACGTGATGGCGCAGGCACTGCTGGATATAAACTGGCAGCAACAAGCCTGTGCTCGCTTGCAGCGCAGCGCTCAAAGGCTAAGAGGCATATTGCACTCAGTCGGGCTGAACCCGATGGGTGGAAGCGCTTTGTTCCATACCGTGCGCACCGAAGCCCCGACTTTGCTGGCGGACTGTCTTGCCGCGCAAGGCGTGCTGGTAAGAGTATTCGAACAACCCGGTATGGTGCGCTTCGGCCTGGCGCCAGACGAGAGCGAATGGTGCCGCCTGGACAAGGCATTGGCGGGCGCCGTCTGTGATTAATCATTGACCAGACATTAACGCATTGTTAGCCTTGCCTTCGTTTTCAGGTGTTGTTCGAGCGTTATCATCATCGCGACAACAGTGAAACGGGAAGCCGGTTAAAGTCCGGCACTGCCCCCGCAACGGTAAGTGAGTGAACGGCTAAGAAAGGTGCCACTGTGCAAACGCATGGGAAGGCTTGCGCCGTTCAGTAATACAGCTCACAAGTCCGGAGACCGGCCTGTTAACACACCGAACGCTGCGGAGGGCAGTTGCGGTGGGTAAACACCGATCCTGTTTCACGGCATTTCCCCACCTTTTGGAAGGCGCCCGCTTTGTTTTCGGCCGGCTTTCGCTTCCCTTTACAGCACCAAAAAATCAGCCATGCGGGTGCGCGTGGTGTGGCTTTGAGTGCATTTTATGAACGTTTTTCACTTTGTTACCAGCAGTCTGCTGGTGCCTTTTGCATTAAGTCCTCTTTCTATTGCGGTTGCCCAAGAATCTACCGGCGCGACTCTCGATCCGATTGTTGTTACCGCTACGCTTGGCCCTAAAACTGTGGGTGAAAGCTTGGCTTCCGTCACGGTGATTGATGAAGAAGAGATTCGCTCAAAAGCGCCTGCTGATTTTGCCGATCTTCTGCGCGGTCAGCCGGGTATAAACGTTGTTGGTAACGGCTCCTTTGGCAAATCAACAAGCGTTTTTATCCGCGGTGTACAGAATGCCGGGACCGTTCTTCTGATTGACGGCGTAAAACTGCACTCTGCAACGGGTGGCGGTGCCTCCTGGCAGTACGTTCCGACAGATCTTATTCAGCGCGTGGAAGTCGTACGTGGCCCGCGTAGTTCGCTTTACGGCGCAGACGCCATGGGTGGTGTGGTTCAGGCTTTCTCGTTGGACCCGGAACAGGGTCAGCGGGGCTGGGTTGAGGCTGGTGCAGGTAACTTTGACACTCAAAAAGTCAGCGCGGGAGGCTCTGGCTCCGTTGGCAATACGACATTCAGTTTGAGCGGTTTGCACAAAGAAAGTGACGGCACGGCCATTATTGAGAACGGTGAAGATAAGGGCTTTCGCAATACCGCCGGTCTTGGCCGGGTTGTGCACACACTCGATAACGGCGGCGAAGCCAGCATCATGCTGTTGCAGTCTGAGGGCAACACCGAGTACGAAGGTGGCAATATTGACTACCTAATCCGCACTGTCGGTTTTGGGTTGATGACGCCACTGACTGACAGTTGGAGAATGGGTATTCAGTTTGCCGAATCACGGGATGAAACTGAGTCGTTCACAAACTTTGGCGACAGCATTTATAACACGCGATTGCGCCAGGCTAGATGGGAAAACACCCTTTCGTTCAATGTCCATGAGCTGGTTGTGGGTGCAGAGCGGCAACAGGATGAGGTCAGCAGCTCCCAGAACTATTCAGAAACCAGTAGAACCAATACGGCGGTATTCAGCCAGTTGCGCCTGAACTTTGGCCCGGTTGATACTCAGCTCAGCCTTCGCGGCGATGACAACGAAGCCTACGGTACCAACAAAACGGGTGGTTTGGCTCTGGGTTACAGCTTTGATCGTTCGCATCGTGTTCGCGCGAGTTACGGTACGGCGTTCAGAGCGCCTACGTTCAATGACCTCTACTGGCCATTATCGTTTAACTACCAGGGCAATCCTGACCTGGAACCCGAGAAATCAGACAGCTATGAACTGGGCGTTAGCGGAAACTACCAGGTATGGTTTTGGGACCTTGCTGTTTATCAAATGAATATTGAGAACCTGATTAGCTCTGGACAGATTGGCACCGTTGATACTCGCGTTAACGTCGACGAGGCACGAATTCGCGGAGCAGAGTTAGGGGGTGGCTACAAACACGACGGCTGGCGGGCAGCGGTTGCACTAACCTACATGGACCCTGAAGACCGTAACACCAAAAACCAGTTAGCACGCCGCGCAAAGCAAACGGCTCGATTTGATCTGGATAAAACCATCAATAACGTTGTGCTTGGTGGATCGGTGATTGTCGAAGGAGATCGCTATGACAACGCAGCTAACACTGAACAGTTGGCGGGCTTTGGGACACTGGACATCCGCGCAGGTTGGAGCTTTTCTTCAAACTGGAGTACCCGCCTGACTCTGGTTAACGCGCTTGATAAAGAGTATTCAACAGCAGAGCGTTTTGACGGTGTGAAGTACATCTCCGCAGGCCGCACAGCCATGCTGTCCGTTCGCTATGATATTCAGTAAGTCATAAAGACTGGAGTAAAACGTGGTTTCTCACTGGTTGAATTTCAGGTTTGCTTTAGGGTTTCTAGTAGCAACCTTGGCGTATCCGACGTCAGCGAGTGAGATGCAGCGCTGCGCTATGGATGACACCGGGAAAGAGCTGTGTTTATCAGCCCCCGCCCAGCGCGTCATCACTTTGTCGCCTGGCGCCACAGAGCTGATGTTTGCAGCTGGCGCCGGTGACAGAGTAATGGCCGTGGTCAATTACAGTGACTATCCCCCGGCTGCCCTTGAACTCCCTTTGATCGGCAGCCACACCCGTGTTGACATGGAAGCGTTGATGGCCCTTGGTCCTGATCTGGTGGTTACCTGGGTAACGGGTAATCCGCCAGCACAGGTCGAGTTGCTTGATGAGTTGGGCGTACCCACTTTTGCTATAGAACCCCGCACCTTTGCGGGGGTGTCCAGCGTTATCGAACGGCTTGCCACGCTTGCGGGTACTGAGCGGGAAGGTTTTGCCGAAGCTGAGCGCTTCCGTATTGGCATCGCCTCTTTAACAGAGCGGTACGTTAGCGTTGAACCCATACCGATATTTTATCAAGTGTGGGAAAAACCGTTAATGACGGTTAACAACGAGCACCTGATTGGTAAAGTGCTTCAGTTGTGCGGTGGCGTGAATGTGTTTGGCGATATGCAACGGCTGATACCTAGAATCAGTGCGGAAGTTGTATTGCAGGCAGACCCCGATGCCATTCTTACCGGCAGCGTTGACGGCGTCAGCGACGACCAGCTGGATGAATGGAAAAAGTATGCGGGGCTGACCGCAGTGGAAAAAAATAATCTACTTTTCGTGCCGGCTTCGCCCATTTCCCGGCCCACGCCGAGGCTGCTTGATGCCATACAAACAGTCTGTGAAAAACTGGAAAACGCCCGTGAACGACTATAAAAAAGGCCCTAAAGCCCGGGTTCTGAACCGATGACCCGCGCTTTGCTCAGCTTAGGCCTGTTGGCCCTGGCATCTGTGGCTTTGGCGCTGGCGCTGGGTAGCGTGACTGTTTCACCTGCTGATTTATGGCAGGTTATTCAGGGAGAAGGCAGCACGCTGCACCGAACTCTGTTGCTGGATTTGCGACTGCCACGCACGCTTGCGGCGTTTGGCACGGGTGGGCTGTTGGCCGTGGCGGGCGCCCTGATGCAAGTGTTGCTGCGCAACCCTCTGGCAGATCCTTACGTGCTTGGGCTTTCAGGCGGCGCGGCGGTAGGCGCATTACTGGCCATGCTGATGGGAATGGGCACGCTGATTATATCGGGCTCGGCCTTTGCCGGCGCCATGCTGGCAACCGTGCTGGTGTTTGGCCTTGCCCACGGCACTGGCAGCTGGACACCGTCGCGTCTGTTGCTGACCGGCGTTGTAGTAGCGGCCGGCTGGGGTGCGGTGATTACCCTCATGCTGGCCATTACCCCTTCCTACAAACTGCCCGGCATGCTGTATTGGCTGATGGGTGATGTTTCCTACGCCCGCTCTCCCTGGCCAGCCGTGGTGGTGCTGGCGGTGGCGGTGGTGTTGATTATGCCCTTGGCCCGTAACCTGAACGTGCTGGCACGGGGCCCCATGCAGGCGGCGGCGCTGGGCGTGTCGGTGCGACCGCTGGAATGGACAATTTACGTTCTGGCCAGTTTGTTGACAGCAACAGCGGTAACCACCGCAGGCAGTATCGGATTTGTTGGTTTGATTGTGCCCCACATGCTGCGACTGATTCTGGGCAACGACCAGCGCATAATCCTTCCTGCCAGCGCACTGGCTGGCGGTACCTTGCTGGTATTGGCAGACACCCTTGCACGCACCATGATTGCGCCCGAACAGCTGCCTGTTGGGGTGATTACCGCCTTGCTGGGCGTGCCCACGTTCCTATACCTGCTGCACCGGAGCCGCTGATGAGCACGCTGAATACCCGTGATCTGGTCATCAACGTACCTGGCCGCCCCGATGGTTTTGCCTTGAACATGAGCATAGAGCCCGGTCAGGTCTGGGGCGTGCTTGGCCCCAACGGCGCCGGTAAAACCACGTTATTGCACACATTGGCCGGATTACTGCCCGCTCGCAGTGGCCAGGTGCAACTAAACAGCGCGCCGCTCACCGCACTGAAACGGCGTGTTATTGCCCAGCAACTGGGCCTGGTGTTTCAAGAGCGCCAGGACAGCTTTCCGGCGACCGTATTAGAAACCGCTCTGATTGGCCGCCACCCCTGGTTATCGCCCTGGGACAGTGAGCAGGGTGAAGATCAGCGTCGTGCGGAGCAGGCTTTGACCACGCTGGATGTGAACCACCTGTCAGATCGCCTGCTGAATACCCTGTCGGGTGGTGAACGCCAGCGCGTCGCTATCGCCACCCTGATGACCCAGAACCCCGATATCTTGCTGTTGGACGAACCCACAAATCACCTGGACTTGCACCACCAGGTGAAGGTTATGAATCTGCTGCGCGATCAGGCGGGTGCTGGCAAAACCGTGTTCATGTGCCTGCACGATCTGAATTTGGCTGCGCGCTGGTGCACTCACGTACTTTTGCTCTACACCAACGGCGATGCCTGCTGGGGGCCCGCTAAAAATATGTTGGAGCCGGCAGCGCTTGAACGGCTCTACAACCAGAAATTAATCACCGTAGAAGCAGATGGTGCACCCGTTTTTGTACCCGTAAGTTTCTAATGAACCATTGGAATCTGGCTGATCAATGACAATAACCGTACCCGCAGTAATGATGACCGCACCCGCCTCCGGGCAGGGTAAATCCCTGGTGACAGCCGCCTTGGCGCGCCTGCATCGAAATGTCGGGCGCAAGGTGCGAGTGTTCAAGCACGACCCGGATTATCTGAACCCCACGTTAGTAGCCGCTATTTTCCGCGGCCAGAAACTGACATTTCCTAACGACACGGAGAACACTCATGCGTGATCGCGCCAAAGACCCCGAACGCCATGCCCGCCGTATGGCGGCTAAGCAGAAAATGATGCACGAACGCATTGCCCGCGCCCAGAAAGAGCAAGGCGTCTTGCTGGTGCTGACGGGCCCGGGTAAAGGCAAAAGTAGCTCCGGCTTCGGCATGGTTGCCCGCGCCCTGGGCCACGGCATGAAAGTGGGCGTGGTGCAGTTTATCAAAGGCGCCTTCAGCACCGGCGAAGAAGCCTTTTTCCGCAATCTGCCTAATGTGGATTACCACGTGATGGGGCAGGGCTACACCTGGGAAACCCAAAACCGGGAACAGGATGTGGCCTCTGCCACGGCCGCTTGGGAGATTGTTGCCACCATGCTGAAAAACGACAGTTACGACATGATTCTGTTGGATGAGTTGAATATTGCGCTGAAGTACGAGTATCTGGACCTGGATCGGGTACTGGACGATCTGCAAGGCCGGCCCGAGATGCAGCACGTGGTGGTTACCGGTCGCAATGCGCCGCAGGAACTGATTGACCTGGCAGACACCGTTACCGAGATGGGCGTGGTGAAGCACGCATTCAAAGATCAGGGCATCAAAGCCCAAAAGGGCGTTGAGTTGTAGATTATGGTCACACTGATGATTCAGGGCACCACGTCTGACGCCGGCAAAACCACCGTGGTGGCGGCCCTGTGCCGCTGGCTGGCGCGCCAGGGTGTGTCGGTGGCGCCGTTCAAGCCGCAGAATATGGCCCTGAACAGCGCGGTGACCATAGACGGCGGCGAAATTGGCCGATCGACAGCACTGCAAGCGCTGGCGTGTGGCCTTGAACACCACAGTGATATGAACCCGGTGTTATTGAAGCCACAAAGCGACTGCGGCGCCCAGGTAATTCTGCGCGGCCAGGTGCACGGTAATATGGACGCGCTGGATTATCATGCCTACAAAGCCGAGGCCATGGTGGCGGTCATGGACGCCTGGCGTGCGCTCAGTGAGCGCTATGACGTGATCATCGCTGAAGGCGCTGGCAGTCCCGCTGAAATCAACCTGCGCGCCAACGACATCGCCAATATGGGCTTTGCCGAAGCGGCGGATTGCCCGGTGCTGTTGGTAGGCGATATCGAACGCGGCGGGGTGTTTGCCCAGCTGGTAGGCACCCTGGAGTTGGTTTCTGCCAGCGAACAGAACCGCACAAAAGGCTTCATCATCAATCGTTTTCGGGGCGATATTGCTCTGCTGGAACCGGGCCTGGACTGGCTGACCGAACGCACTGGGAAACCGGTCATTGGCGTACTGCCCTACCTTCACGGCTTGATTGTGGACTCCGAAGACAGCATTGGCACCAGCGGCGCAAGCGAAGCCGGCGCGCTGAATGTGATTGTGCCGGTGCTGCCGCGCATCAGTAACCACAACGATTTTGACCCGCTGCGCCTGCACCCCGGTGTAAACCTGCAATTTATTGGCCCGGACCAACCCATTCCAGCGGCCGACCTGATTATTCTGCCTGGCAGCAAAAGCACCCGCACCGATATGGCCTTTCTTCACGCTCAGGGCTGGACGCAGGTTATCCAAAAACACCTGCGCTACGGCGGCAAGGTGTTTGGTATTTGCGGTGGCTTTCAGATGTTGGGTGAGCGCGTGGATGATCCGGCTGGGCTGGAAGGCAACAGCGGCACAACCGAAGGCCTGGGCTTGCTGGATATGACGACCACCATGGTCGCCGGTAAACAGCTGAAAAACGTTTGCGGAACACTGACTTTACCAACCCGGAATTCTGGCCAAACAGAGGCGGGTTTCAGCGGTTACGAAATGCACAACGGTGTGAGCGAAGGCGCGGCTCTGGCGCGCCCATTAGGCCGGATGAACGGCAAAAACGAAGGAGCTATCAGTGCCGACGGTCAGGTAGCGGGTACCTATGTACACGGAATTTTTGATGAGCCTGGGGCTTGTGACGCCTTGCTGCAATGGGCCGGGCTGGACCACTCAGGCGCAGCGGTAGACTATCAGCAACATCGCCTGGCCCAGCTTGACCGGCTGGCGGATCAGGTGGAGCAACATCTTGATACGCACTGGTTGCGCGACTTGCTGGGGCTGGAGGCAGTGACAACCACGCCTAGGCCAATGAGGCAGCCATGAGTGATTCTAATCGTCCTTTCACTGACGAAGAACGCGCGGGCCTGTATCGCGCTATTTTTGAGCGCCGCGACGTGCGCTCCCAGTTTTTGCCAGACCCCATCCCCCGGCCCGTATTGGCTCGGCTGTTGAAAGCCGCGCACCATGCGCCGTCGGTGGGGTTTATGCAGCCCTGGGATTTTATCCTGATCGACAGCCTGGACGTGCGCCAGCAGGTGTTGGCCAGCTACCACGAAGAAAACGCCAAAGCGGCAAACAACTACAGCGGTGAGCGGCAGGAAACTTATCGCAGCCTGAAACTGCAGGGCATTATCGAAAGCCCCATGAACCTCTGCATTACCTGTGATCGCAGCCGTGGCGGCACCCATGTGCTGGGGCGCAGTTCCATTGTGGAGATGGATCTGTTCAGCACCTGCCTGGCGGTACAGAACTTATGGCTGGCGGCGCGGGCAGAAGGCATAGGTGTAGGCTGGGTGAGCATTGTGGATCAAACCAAACTGGCAGGCATTTTGAACCTGCCGGATACCGTGTATCCGCTGGCTTATTTGTGCCTTGGCTACGTCAGCGAGTTTCTGGACCAGCCCGAGCTTCAGGCAAAAGGCTGGCGTTCGCGCCTGCCCCTGACCGAGCTGATGCACGGCAATCGCTGGGGACAACCGATGGACGATGAAACGCTCTTGAATGCGTTGAAATCTTAAAGCCCGGTTGAGCTTAACGCTCACCGTTGCCGCTCACCATTGCCGCATTGTTGCAAAGCGCCGTGCGCGCCGGCAGCCAAAGGCTGACACAGAGCCCGGTCTGGCCGTCGGGTCGCGTGTTCAGGGTCAGTTGGCCGCCATGGAGTTCCGCAATTCGCCGCGCAATGGCCAATCCCAACCCCGCGCCGCCACCAATCCTTTGGTCAAGCCGCACGAAGCGGCTAAGCGCCCGCTCCCGGTCCGCAGCCGCAATGCCGGGGCCCTGATCGCAAACAGTAACGTGATAGCCGTCGGCGGAGGGCACCAGGCGGGTTTCCACCACCGTGTGCTGCGGGCTGTATTGAATCGCGTTAGCCAGCAGGGATCGCATCAGGGTGGTGACCAGGGCGTTGTGGCAACACATCAGGGCTTCGCCGGCATCGTCCTGCAATACCGGCTCGATGTTCTTTTTCAGTGCCAGCGGTGCCACATCGGCAATACTCTGCTCGAGTATCTCAGACAGATTATGGTGTTGCGGTGAAAAATCGGCGCCCGAGTCGACCCGGTTCAGCAGCAGCATTTGCTCTACCAGGTGTGTCATGCGGTCAACGGACTGGATCAGGGTGTTGAACTGCTGCGGATTGCTATCACAAGCTTTTTCAAGATTCAGTCGCAAGGCTGCCAGCGGTGTTCGTAGTTCATGGGCGGCATCGGCTGAAAAGCGCCGTTCCCGTTCCAGTGCCTGATTCAGTCGCTTGAGCATGCTGTTCACGGCCTGCACCAGGCCTGCTACTTCCTTTGGTGCCTGCCGGTCATCAAGGGGATGGATACGTTCCGGTGCCATATTGCGTATCGGCCGCTCCAGCCTTAGCAAGGGGCGAAGACCGATTTGAATGGCAGCGCTTGCAGCGAGCAGCAGTAACGGCAGCGCGAGGATTAGGGGCAGAACGTTACCCAAGGCCAGTTCCTGGCTCAGCTCCTCACGAATTTCCTCGCGCTGGGCGGTGCGGATCCAAAAGCCCGTGGCCGCGTCTTTAAGTGTGAACACCCGCCAACGATAGCCCTGGGCTTCGGCCCATGAATAGCCCGGAGCCAAACCCCCGGCATCATCGGCGTTGAGCGTATTCAACAGGGGTACGCGGCCGGGTGTCCAGACTTCAAAGGCCAGTTTCTTCTCGTATTTGTGCCCTGTACTGCCGGGCAGAATTTCGTCACCATTTGCTTTCGGGTCGATGTCTTCAGCAAGAGACAGTGTCAGCGTTTCGCGCAGGGTTTGCGGTAACTGCTCCAGTGACTGGGTGTCTGCCAGGTGGCGAACCAGCCCCTGCACAATGCGCGTACTTTGCGCCAGTTCGGCGTCAAACAGCTCTTCCAGCTCGTGATTGCTTTCAACATAACTCCAGGCGGCGGCGATAAGGGCAATCAGCAGCACCGTTGAGGTGACCAGCAGAGTGAGGGTGCGAGTCAGAGACATTCCGGCACTCCGGAGGCCGCTTGGCTGTCCAGAAAATACCCTACGCCGCGGATCGTTCTGATGGTGGCCTTGCCTACCCGACGCCGCAGATGGTGAATGTGCACTTCCAGAGCATTACTCTCTGCGCCCGGTTCCCAGCCATAGAGCTGCTCTTCCAGGCGCCTGCGGGTGGCAACCTGGTCAGGGTGACGCATCATGTACTGAAGAATTTGAAACTCGCTGCGCGGCAGAGTTGCGGTGCCTGTGCCGCAGGTTAGCTGTGCTGAAGCCGGATCCAGTGTTAGCTGGCCCACAATCAGTTGATCCCCGTTTGTGGATGATCTGCGGCGGGTAACGGCCCGAATCCGGGCCTTGAGTTCGGCCATGGCAAAGGGTTTGGTCAGGTAATCGTCTGCGCCTGCATCCAGGCCCTGCAGTTTTTCCTCAAGTTCAGCCCTGGCGGTCAGAATGATAATGGGCAGTTGATTGCCCTGTTGCCGGGTATGTCGAACGATATCGAGGCCGTCTACCCTGGGCAGGGTCAAATCCAGTATGGCCAGGTCAAAATGCTCATCCACCAGCGCATTCAGCGCCTGCTGGCCATCATTCAGCCAGTCTACGGTGTGCTGGTCTGCCCTCAGCATGCCCAGCAGGGTGCTGCCCAAAAGGTGGTCATCTTCTACCAGTAATATGCGCATCAAGCGGAGCCCGTGTTGGGAAAAATCGTCAGAACCTTAAGGCTGGTTTAAGAATTCTGCTGCCAGAGCTTAAGGCTGGGTTAAGGCTTGCTGGTTAATCTGATGGCTCACGATGTCGGGCGCCCTGCCCAAAAGCTGTTGGAGAGCACATATGAGCGACCCGCTTACAATGTCCATACACTGCCCACCGGATTCGCCGGAGCTGGTTCCGGCCCTTCGTTGTGCCGGGCGCTGGTTGAACGAGATTACACCCGATACCGCTCTGGCGGCTACGGTTGCACAATTTATTCGGCGGCGGTTTTTGCAGGCCTATGGAGCCGAACCTTCGTTGCGGATACCGCTATTGCTGGCGTTGACCTCGGCCCAGGGTACGCTTCTGGCCGCGGTGGGCGTTCGTAGTGCCGCCCGGGAACGCCTGTTTCTTGAAGACTACCTGTCTGTTCCGGTCGAATCGGTAATGCCGTCGGCGGGTATTGCGCGCAGCAAAATTGCAGAGATTGCACACTTGGCCGGTGTAGAAGCCGGTGTCAGCAGGCATTTGTTTGCCTCATTGACGGTGTGGCTGCAGGGCGCGGGTTATGACTGGGTGGTGTGTACCGGCACCGATCAGCTGCGTAACAGTTTTCACCGAATGGGTATTGCCACCCAGGTGCTGGCCAATGCGAACCCGGCGAGTTTGCCCGATGGTGGCGCTGGTTGGGGGCGCTATTACGATCATCAACCCGTCGTGATGGCGATCAAAGTGGCCGATAGCCTCCACGCTTTGCAGCAGAGGGGGCTGCTACGGCGGATTCAGTCGGCGTCATCCAACATCGGTTCAGACGGGTCTGGCAGCTCAGACGGTTCTGACAACTTGCAGCAGGAGGATGCTTATGGCCGCCTTGCCTGAACTGCTCAAACGTCAGGCACTGGCGCACCCGTCACGTATTGCCTTACGTGGGCCGGAAGCGGATTTCAGCTATAAGCGGATGATGCAGGCGGCAGAAGCGGTGGCCGAAGAGCTGAGCGTGCGGGGTATAAAGCGTGCCGGTGTGCGCGGCGACAACACCATTGCCTGGGTACTGGCCGACCTTGCCTGCCTGTTGGCTGGTGTAGTTTGTGTGCCAGTACCTGTGTTCTTTTCTGAATCCCAGACCGCCCACCTGATCGAACGGGCGGGCCTGGACGGCTTGCTGTGCAGCGAAGAGGCAAGTGGTAGCGAGCCATTGGGCCAGGGCGTCTGGCTGCGCAGGCTGCCGGCGTTTGCAGCAGTGCCGCAGATGGCTTATATGCCGCCGATACCTAAAGACACGGCGAAAATCACCTTCACCTCCGGCAGTACCGGCACCCCCAAAGGTGTGTGTTTGTCGGTGGCGCAGATGACCGCAACGACTTTGGCCCTGAAAGAACGGCTGTCGGGCGTCGAATTACAAACGCATTTGTGCATTCTGCCCTTGGCGACCCTTCTGGAGAATATTGCCGGCGTTTACCTGCCGTTGCTTATGGGGGCTACGGTCATGGTGGCGCCATTGGCGCAGTTGGGCATGACAGGCAGCAGCGGCTTGAACCTGGGCAAGCTGGTTGCGGGAATCAATCAACACCAACCCCAATCGCTGATTTCGGTGCCGGAGCTGGCGATGGCACTGGTCAGTGCCGCCGAGCAGGGGCAGCTGAACAGCCGCTCATTGCGCTTTATGGCCGTTGGCGGTGGCCGGGTATCTGCCGAGCTGCTGGCCCGTGGCCGCGCTGCTGGCCTGCCACTGTACGAAGGTTATGGCTTGTCGGAGTGCAGCTCTGTGGTGGCGTTGAACGTGCCGGCTGCCGAGTGTGAGGGCAGCGTGGGTAAACCCCTGTCTCATATCGATATCAAGGTGAATTCTGACGGCCACATTCTGGTTCGCGGCAACACCCATTTGGGGTACCTGGGTGACGAGCCGGGGCAGGACGAGTGGCTGGATACCGGCGACCTGGGCGTGCTCAACCCAAGCGGCTTTTTATCGGTTAATGGCCGTTCGAAGAATCTGCTGATCACCAGCTTTGGCCGCAATATCAGCCCGGAGTGGCTGGAAAGTGAACTTGTTCAGGGCCTGGGCATTGGCCAGGCGGTGGTGTTCGGCGACGGTGAACCGCAGCCAATGGCAATGATAACAGTGACAGACGGGCGCTCGCCAGACGACCTTGCCGGCGCATTGCGGCAACTCAATCAACGCCTGCCGGATTACGCCCGCCTGGCCACGGTGTATATCCACCGCCAGCCCCTGAGCCAGTCCGAAGGTTACATTACTGCAAATGGCCGCCCGGTGCGGTTAACCATTCAGGCCCATCTGCCGACCCTGTTGGCAAAAGCCTTTCCTTTATTCATGTCGACATCGTTAGCCAACCAAACAGGAGAATTCCACATGGCATTTTTTGACAGATTGCAGCAGGAAACAGCACAAGCACGGGCCCATGTTAGCGGCGCGCCGGTTGTGAAAGCGATTGGCGAAGGCTGTTTCAGCCTGGAGTCCTATACCTGGTTTCTGACCCAGGCCTTTCACCACGTTAAGCACACGGTGCCGTTAATGATGGCTTGTGGCGCAAAACTGCCCTCGCGGATGGAGTTCGTTCGCAAGGCGCTGGTTGAATACATTGACGAGGAGTACGGCCACGACGAGTGGATTCTGAGTGATCTGGACGCCTGCAACGCCGACAAGGAAGCGATTCGCACGGGCAAGCCGGATGTGTCCATAGAGCTTATGGTGGCGTACCTGTACGACCAGATTAACCGGGGCAATCCGGCGGCGTTCTTTGGCATGGTTCAAGTGCTTGAGGGCACCTCCGTAGAGCTGGCCACGCCGCTGGCCGAGCAGATTCAGAAACTCCTTGGGCTTCCGAATCAGGCGTTCAGTTATCTGTACTCCCACGGCGCTCTCGACCAAGACCACTTCGAGTTTTTCCGCAACCTGATGGACGGCATTACCGACCCGACCGATCAGCAGGCCATTATTGATTCTGCCCGTGTGGTATACCGGCTCTACGGCGATATGTTGCACAGCATTCCGCTGCCGGTCACGCGCAAGGATAAACAGCATGAAGCTGCATGATCGGGTTTTTCTGCTATTGGGAGGAACCGGGGGTATTGGCAAGGCGCTGGTGGAGCCGCTGGTTCGGGCAGGCAGCCGTGTCATCGTAGCCTCCCGCCACCCGGAACGTATCGGTCATCTGGAAGGTGTGTCGCCGGTGTGTCTGGACCTGGCGGCCGTTGATCTGGACCAACAGCTGGCGCGCCTGACGGAGGCCTACCCGGAGATCGACGGCGTGATCCATTGCGCCGGCCAGAATCGTTTTGCCGGACTGGCTAGGATGTCGGTTGAAGAGCTCGATGCCCAGCTTTACGTGAACCTGCGCTCGGCCATGCTGGTGGCCAGGCATTTTGCCCCCAGATTCGAGAAGGCGGGCAGCGGCGCGCTGGTGTTTGTGGGGTCGACCTTTGGCAGCATAGGCTTCCCCGGCTATACCGCCTATTGCGCCACCAAGTTTGGCCTGCGGGGGTTTACCGAAGCCCTGCGCAGGGAGTTGGCGGATACCGCTGTGCAGGTGGTGTACGTGGCGCCCAGGGCCACTGCCACCGACATGAATGCGGAAGCCGTGAACGAGTTGAATCGTGCGCTTGGCAACCGCGTTGACACGCCCCAGGCAGTGGCAACAGCCATTCTGAAAGCGATGGAAAACGGCGATCGCCGCCGGTTTCTCGGCTGGCCCGAAAAATTGTTTGTGGTGATTAACGCGATACTGCCGCGCATTGTCGATAAAGCGATGCTTAAACAACTGCCGGTGATTCGGCGCTTTCTCAATGCAAAAGCTGTGTCTGGAATCTAGCGGTTATAACGGTGCTCTTGCTGGTGCTTTGGCTGGCGTTCTGGTTGGCATAAATGCCGCTGGGCGCCGCCGTTTTTTTAACGCCTCAAAGCCAATAATCACATCCATCAATTCGTTGGTGATTTCGGTCTGGCGCACAGAACGCAAATCGCCCGTTACAACGCCAATACGCTCATCCACCGACTGCTCGGCCTGCTGCATCAGCGCCAGGCGCGCAGCGTTTTCAGTCACCATGGCTTCGGCCGAGGCGCGAAATACGCTGGCAAAGATGTGGCTGCGAATCAGCGACGACAGCAGCGCATCAGCGGCCATGGTGTAATCCGGCAGCGCCCGGGAGTTCCAGCGCTTGGTGCTTTGCAACAGTGCCGGTTCCAGTGGCAGCAGGCGCCGGGTGACGGGTTCGCGGGTGCCGTGTTCACCGCGCTGGGTGAACGCCAGGGTAACACCGACGCCAAACAGGGACTGGCCACGGCTGAGAGCGTCAATGCGGCTGACAATGTCGCCGGCCAGACGGCCAATGCCGTCGGCGGAGGCGGGCGGTAGTAAGGTGGCTTCCGGTTTCAAGTCCTGATCGGTGAGGGCATCCTGCATTTGCGCGCCAATGCACAACAGGCGTGGCTTGCCGGCACTTTGGGCGTTCTGGTGCTGCTTCACCAGCTGCGCCAGGCTTTCGTTGTAGTTGCCGCAAAGGCCGTGGTCTGTGCCAAACACCACGATCAGCTGCTTGGCGCTGGCCTCCTGTTGCAGGCTGAGCCCACCGGTACGGAACGCAAATGCGGCAAAGCCCTGCAAAATAGTCTGGTGGTAGGCCTCTATGGAACGCGCGGCGTGCTCGTAGGGCGAGGCGTTAATGGCCGACAGGGTTTTCATGGTGTGCACAATGCTACGGATGCTGGTTAGCGTGTCGCTGTGGCGCTCCAGTGCTTCAAGAGATTGGGCCATTCCTGTTCTCCAAATCAGTCTCCAAATCAGCTTCCAGGGCCGAGCGAACCATAACGATCACCCGCTCGCTGTCTTCTGGCCGTAACTCTTTGTCGTCCGCTATGCGTTGTTCAATCTCCTGCAACTGCTTCTTGGCCAGCACGCGTATGCGCTGCATGGCATCGACCAGTGGCTGCTCTTCCAGGCCGTCAAGTAAGCCTTCCATGGCCGCAATCAGCACCGCGAGTTGCTCAACCGCCGGCATAGGGTCGCGCTCGGCCTGGCGCAGGGAATTGCGTACCGCCGCACCGCGCTTCAGGCGGGCGCGAGTGGCGTCATCCAGCCGCGTACCAAAGCGGGCAAAGTCTTCCAGTTCTTCAAATTGCGACAGAGTCACCCGCAGGTTGCCGGCAACCTTGCGCAGGGCCCGGCTCTGAGCCTTGCTACCCACGCGGGACACCGACAATCCCTGATGCACCGCCGGGAACTGGTTCTTTTGCACCAGCTGTGGCGACAGGTAAATCTGGCCATCGGTAATGGAAATCAGGTTGGTGGGAATATACGCAGACAGGTTCTCAGCCTGGGTTTCTACCACTGGCAGAGCGGTAATAGAGCCACCGCCTACCTCTTCGGTAAACTGGCCGGCCCGTTCCAGCAGGCGGGCGTGAACGTAGAAGATGTCCCCCGGGAACGCCTCACGCCCCGGTGGCCGGCGCAGCAATAACGACAATTCGCGATAGGAGCGTGCGTGGTGGGTCAAATCATCAAATATGATCAATACATCGCGGCCCTGATCGCAAAAATACTCCGCCATGGTCATCGCGGCATAGGGGGCGATGTAAGCCAGGCCGGGTGTTTCCTCATCGCCGGCGGACATTACGATGCTGCGGGCCATCATGTCGCCTTTTTTTAGCGCGCCGATAACCCGTGACACAGCATCGCCGCGTTGGCCGATAGCGCAATAGATACAAATCACGTCGGACCGTATCTGATTGAGCATGGTGTCCACCGCGATGGAGGTTTTTCCGGTTTGGCGATCACCGATGATCAGTTCGCGCTGGCCCAAGCCCACCGGCACGGCGGCGTCTATGGCTTTGATGCCGGTCGCCAGCGGCTTGAAAATGGCCGAGCGGCTCAAAACGCCAGGCGCCTCGGCTTCCACCGGGTGCTCGGCGACTGCCGCGATGACCCCAAGGCCGTCGCGGGGAAGGCCGACAGCATCCACAACGCGGCCCAACAGGGCCGGGCCAACGGGCACGCTGATGACCTTGCGGGTGCGCCGCACGTCTTCGCCAAGGCGGATGTGTTCCGATGGGCCAAGCAGAATAACGCCCAGCCTGCCGGGCTCAAGGTCCAGCACAATGCCGCGTACGCCGGAGGCAAATATCAGCAACTCATCCGCCAGGGCGCGAGCCAGGCCCGTCACTACGGCTACGCCATCGCCCACTTCAATAACGCGACCCACCTCAGTCAGCACCGGTGCGGGTGTCGGTGTAGCCAGCAGGTCCTGCTGCCAGCGCTGGAACTGCTGTTCGAAATCCTGGTCCTGGCTCTGGTTCTGAACCCGAGGCTGCGCGCTGGCAGGGATTTGCGCCGGGCTGTTGTTGATGTTGCTAATGCTGCCGCTGCCGCTGCCGCTGTCTCTATCGCTCATAGTGAATCATTCAGCCTCAGCTTGCGCCCGGCCTGAAGCGCTGGCGGTCAGGCGTTGGTTCAGCAGAGCATCAAATTCGTCGGTATAACTGTCAACCGTCCACGCCACCTGGGCGCCACCTATTCGCAGAATCAGTCCGGGCGCCTGGTCTGCGTCGGTCTCAAGGCTCAGTGCCATGGCTGGCAACAGCTTGTTGAGATCGGTTTTCAGCTGTGATTGCGCGGCTTCTGGCAAGGGCTTGCGGGTGGTTGCGATGGCTTGGGTGCTGCCCGCTGCCGCTTTTTTTAATTCGTCTACCAAGGGTTCCAGACGCTTGCCTACATGGCGCACTATGGCCTGTTCCAGGGTTTCATCGGCCAGGTCACGAAGGGCCTTGCGGGTGAGTTCCAACAGGGTCTCCTGTCCGGCCCGCTGCAGTCTTGCGGTAAATCTCGCCCGCTCCCGTTCCAGGTGCTTGTGCCAGTCTTGTTGTTCCTGCTCCAGCCGGGCGCGGGCTTCGGCCAGCAAGCTGTCGCGCTGGCCTTCAGTATCGCGCAGCGCTTTCTGAATCATGGCGTCCTGGTCAGACATCAGCTGTTTTTTCTGCTGCTGGAACTCGGCTTGTGCGGCTTGGGCTTTTTGCTGAGCTTCACCGGCGGCGGCCATGCTTTTGGTGATTTCAGCCTCGCGCGCGTCAATACCGTCCAGAATAGGGCGGTACAAGAAGCGTTTCAGCAGCCACACCAGCACCAGAAAGTTGGCGAGTTGTGCCAGAACGGTAATCCAGTCAATGGACATAATGGTTGACCTGTTGGGTGAATCAGCCAAATGGGAGGCTATCCGGCAGTTACCGTCGCTGCCTGTACCGCCGCATCCCAAAACGGGTTGGCGAAGATAAGAATCATCGCCACGACAAAACAGTAAATGGCGGTGGATTCAATCATCGCCAGGCTGACGAACAGGGTACGGGACAGAGTAGGCGCAGCGTCTGGCTGCTGGGCAATGGCGGCAATAGCGGCCGCGGCCGCACGCCCTTCAGCCAGGGACGGCCCTATGCAGCCAATCGCTATGGTGAAACCGGCGGTAAAAATAGAGATTGCAGCGATAATGGCAAGATCGGTCATGATTGTTCCTCGTTGGGTGACGTCGTGTGCACTTTATTTAAAGCTAAGGGCTCTCTATTTAACGCTGTTGGCTCTCTATCTAAAGCTGGTGGCTCTTTTCCTGCGGTAGCAGAAGAAATATAGACGGTGGCTAGAATGGCAAAGATGTAGGCTTGGATCATGCCGGTGAGAAGGCCCAGCATGTCCATCAGCACCGGGAAGAAAAACGGTGCGACGGTCAGTAGAATGGCGGCAATAACAGCCCCGCTCATCACGTTTCCGTAAAGGCGGATAGCCAGCGAGATACCATGGGAAAATTCGCTGATAATGTTGAACGGCAGCATGATGACCGAGGGTTCAATAAAGGTTCGCAGGTAGCTTTTTACGCCGCCGCTGGCAATGCTGAATACCGGAACGGCGACCAGCACCGACAGTGCCAGAGCCATGGTGGTCGACAAAGACGAGGTAGGCGGCGAAAAGCCGGGAATCACCAGCATCAGATTCGACAACGCAATAAACAAAAACAGAGTGCCGGCGAAGTACATCACGTGACGGGCTGAATTCTGGGTGACTTCCTCAATCTGGCCCTGAATCAGTTTTACGATCACTTCCAGTGCCGTACGCAGGCGGTCGGGCGGCACGTCGGCGCGCAGGTTGCGAGTCACAAACCAGGAAATGCCCACCAGCAACACCATCACAATCCAGGTATTTACGATGGTCGCGTTCAAGCCCCAGCCACCGAGGGTGAGCACAATGATGTTGTCCGGTGAAAACTGCATTACGCGCCCTCTTGTTCTGTTAAAGATGTGGTGTCGCGTTTTCTGGCCCAAAGCAGCGCGACCATACGCACTAACAGAAATGCCAGGGCGAAACCGGCCATGGGCCAGGCTGTGGCACTGCTGGTGGCAAGCCAGAAACCGACGCCCAGCAGCATGGCGATGCGCACGATTGCGCTGAGCAATAACAGGGCTTCGGGCTGGCGCGAACGCAGAGCGCGTTTCATACCCCAGGCCAGCCCGACAAAAAACAGGCTGCTGACGGCCACCCCTACGGCCAATCCCAGCAATACAGCTGACCAGTCAACCGTCATGTTTGTCTCCTTCGTTGGCGTCTGTGTGGTTATTATCGCCGCCGGCTTTTTGGGTTTCTTTATCAATCCAGTTCCAGGCGATCATGGCGCCCACCACAATACCCCCCAGAATCAGCGCGATGGGCCAGGAAAAATTCTGCGGCGCTACCTTGTTCAGCCACAACCCCAGAAACGCCCCCGCAACGGCAGGTACCGCTACTGACCAGCCAATCATGCCAAAGGCACCGATGCCTCTTAATGGGCTGGCTCCGGGCTGTTTGCGGGCGCGCTGAAGTCGTTCAGTACTGCGCCGGATATCGTCGGCAGAACGGTCTTTGCGGCTGCTCATAGCGCGGGTTTCCGTAAGTCGCCAAAGCGTCGAACAATGTTGGCTTCGAGGCGTGATAGCGCTGACCGGGCTACCCGCTCTTCTTCATCTACCTCCACAAAGGCCGTTTGTATGGTGTCGTTCAGGGTGTCCAGACTGTCGCCCTGAACACCCCGGCGAATGGCGATGTCTACCTGATGGCCGGTTTTCACCAGCAGGCCCTCGTCGATGCCAAAAAACAGCTCTTCACCGGTTTCGTCCGTTAGAATCAGCACCGACGGCACCAGCGCGGTGACAAAGTCGGTATGGTTGGGCAGCATGCCAAAGGCACCGTTGACGGCGGTGGCAAACAGCCGCTGTGCGCGGCCTTCGAACAGAGTGCGGGTAGGTAGCCTTAGCGTAACCGTCATCACGTTTGCCAGGCTCATGACGATGACGCCAAATCTTTCAGCGAGCCAATCATGTAATAGTCGCTTTCGTTATCGTTGAATTCAGTCTGGTTGAGTATGGTTTCGCAGTCGTTCAGCGTGTCTTTGATGGGCACTCGCCTGCCGTTGTCGCCGTCGACCGAACCAATAGTGAAAAACGGCTGGGTCAGATAGCGCTCCAAACGTCGCGCCCGCGCCACGACGGCGCGATCGGCGGCCGACAGTTCTTCCATACCCAGCATGGAAATAATGTCTCGCAAGTCCTCATAATCGGCCAGGGTACGCCGCACCGCGCGGGCGATGTCGTAGTGGCGCTGGCCGACAACCGCCGGCGTCAGCATCACAGAAGCCGAGGCAAGAGGGTCGACGGCCGGGTACAAGCCTTCGCTGGCGCGCTTGCGCGACAGCACCACCGAAGCGGACAAGTGCGAAAAAATATGCGCAGCGGCAGGGTCGGTGAAGTCATCCGCCGGCACGTATACCGCCTGAATAGAGGTGATGGAACCGTTGCGGGTGGAGGTGATGCGCTCCTCCAAGGTGGCCAGTTCGGTGGCCAGTGTGGGTTGGTAGCCCACCCGTGACGGCATACGGCCCATCAAACCGGACACTTCCGAGCCTGCCTGAACAAAGCGAAAAATGTTGTCGATCAGCAGCAGAACGTCCTGCTTTTTATCGTCACGGAAATATTCGGCCATGGTAAGCGCTGTTTTGCCCACCAGAAAGCGCACACCGGGAGCCTCATTCATCTGCCCGAACACCATCACGGTTTTGTCGCGCACGCCGGCGTCGCCCATTTCCCGGTAGAGTTCTTCGGCTTCACGGGAGCGTTCGCCAATACCGCAAAACAGGCTGACGCCCTCGTATTCCTGCACGGTGTTGTTAATCAGCTCGGTAATCAGCACGGTTTTGCCCACACCGGCGCCGCCAAACAACCCGGTTTTGCCGCCGCGCTCGATAGGCGACAGCAGATCAATGGCTTTGATGCCGGTTTCCAGAATATCGCTGTGCACCACTCGGTCTTCCAGCGCCGGTGGCGGCTGGTGAATAGAGCGGCGAATGTCGGTAGCGGGGGCGGGTTTGTTATCAATAGGCTCGCCGAAAACGTTCAGCATGCGGCCCAGAACAGCGTTTCCAACCGGGACCTGAATGGGTGCGCCGGTAGCACGCACAGAAACACCCAGGCCCAACCCGCGTACCGGTGCCAGCGCCATACAGCGCACGGCGCCGCTTTCCAGAAGGGACGTGACTTCCAGCGCCAGATTGCCGGCGTAGAGCAAATCGTGAATACGCGGAGAGTCTTGCGGAAAAAGAACGTCGACAACGCCACCGCGAATGCCGACTACCTCTCCATCAAATTCGCCATTTGCGAGGTGCTCAGTAACAGAAGTAGGCTCCGGGCTACCCTGATCTGAGCCTGGAATAGCTTGATTCAACATGACGAAGCGCCTGAACAGTTAACAGTTGTGAGTGGCTGACCCTGTGATGAGTGTTCCCGCACGCGCCTCCAGAATGGCAAGCGCATCTTCTAACCGGCCAATGCCGCTAATGCCCCCGGTATCTGCAAAGTCGCAGGCCGCCGTTACCTTCGGCCCCATGGACCCAGCGGGAACGTCCAGCGTTCTTGCCTCGGCCGGTGTAACGGTGCGAACCGGAGCGGCAGTGGGTTTACCAAAGTCACGATAGACTGCATCCACGTCGGTCAGCAGCAGGAGCGCGTCGGCGCCCAACTCTCGTGCTAGCAGCGCGCTGGCAGCATCTTTATCGATAACCGCTTCAACACCGGTCATGCTGCCGTCGTTGCGACGCAGCACCGGAATGCCGCCACCTCCGGTACAGATTATGACCACCTCTTGATCCAGCAGCAGTTTCAGTACGCGCATATCCGGAATTTCTTTGGGTGCAGGGGAGGGCACTACCCTGCGCCACTTGTCGCCATCGGCTGCGATCTGCCAGCCAGCGGCCGCGGCGCGGGATTCCGCTTCTGCTTTATCGTACACCGGGCCAATAAATTTGGTCGGATTGGCAAAGGCAGGATCGTTCGGATCTACAACAACCTGGGTAAGCAGGGTCGCTACCGGGCGATCATGGCCCAGAGCATTTTCCAGTTCCTGCTCAATCATGTAGCCGATCATACCTCCGGTTTCGGCACCCAGAACATCCAGCGGGTAGGCTTCTTCAGGCTTATAGGCGGCGCCCTGCAACGCCAGCAAGCCCACTTGGGGGCCGTTACCATGGGTAATCACCAGCCGGTGCCCGGCGCGCACCAGTTCCGCCAGAGATGTCGCGGCTTTTCGAACATTGGTGCGCTGGGCTTCGGCGGTCAGTGGTTCGCCGCGTTTCAACAGGGCGTTACCGCCCAGTGCTGCAACAATCAGCATGGTGTGTGTCCTTTTTCAGCAATCCGCGCCAGACTCAGGCCCCAAGGGTGGCTACCAGCACCGCCTTGATGGTGTGCATACGGTTTTCCGCCTGGTCGAAAACAATCGAAGCCGGGCTTTCGAAAACCTCATCGGTTACCTCCATGGCACTGATTCCGAATTCTGCCTGGATTTCTTTGCCAACGATGGTGTCGGTATTGTGAAACGCCGGCAGGCAGTGCATGAAGCGGGCACGGGGGTTGCCAGTTTTTTCCATCACCGCCGCGTTCACCTGGTAGGGCATCAACAGTTTTATCCGGTCGCCCCACTTTTCTTTCGGCTCGCCCATAGACACCCAAACGTCGGTGTAGACAAAGTCGACCCCGGCCACCGCCGTATCCACATCTTCGGTAATGGTAATACGGGCACCGGTTCCCCGCGCGATCGCCTGGGCTTCGTCCTGAATGGATTGCTGAGGCCAGCAGACTTTGGGTGCACACAGGCGCACATCCATGCCCATCTTGGCGCCACCGATCAGCAGGCTATCGCCCATGTTGTTGGCGGCGTCACCAAGAAAAGCGTAGGCGACCTGGTGCAGCGGCTTCTCAACATGCTCCTGCATAGTTAAAAAGTCAGCGAGAATTTGTGTTGGGTGGAACTCGTCGGTCAGGCCGTTGTAGACCGGTACACCGGCATATTCGGCCAACTCCTCGACAATCTTCTGGCCGAAGCCGCGGTACTCGATGGCATCGTAAACCCGGCCCAGTACTCGAGCCGTGTCTTTTACCGACTCCTTGTGGCCGATGTGGGTTCCAGAGGGCCCAAGGTAGGTGACCCGGGCGCCCTGATCGTAAGCGGCCACCTCAAACCCCACTCGTGTGCGGGTGGAGTTCTTTTCAAAGATAAGCGCAATTTCTTTGCCGACAAGCTGCGGTATCTCGGTGCCGGCGTATTTCGCCGCTTTCAGATCGGTCGACAGCTTAAGCAGAAAGCTGATCTCCCGGGGGGAGAAGTCCCGCAAGGTCAGGAAGTGCCGATTCTTCAGGTTAAAAGCCATGGTCTTTGTCCTTTCCGGTCAGATGGGGTCACGAATCGTGGGGCAGCTCATGCAGCGTCCGCCGCCCCGACCACGGCCCAGTTCGGCGCCGGGTATGGCCAACACTTCGATCCCCGCCGCTTTGAGTGCCGCGTTGGTGTCATCATTTCGGTCGTAGCCAATCACCACGCCCGGACTTATGGCCAGCACGTTGTTGCCATCATTCCACTGCTCACGCTCGCGCTCGGCCGGGTCGTCGCCACCGGTTGGAACCACTTCCAGGGATTTGTAGCCAAGAACCTCGGCCACCACATCAAACAGCGGCCGTGAGTCCTGGCGGAAAGACAGGTGTTTTTTGCCCTCACCGGCGCGCAAGTCATAGCAGATCACTTCGTCCGCTACTTCCTTGAACGCTGTAACCACATTGCCGCCGCAGAAAGTGAAGATGGTGTCCAGGTGCATGGAGGTGCGGGATTTCGGAATCTGACAGGCAATCACCCGCTCTGCGGTGCCTTTTTCAAACAAAGCGTTGGCCAGTTGCCCTACGGCTTGTGGTGATGAGCGCTCGCCCATTCCCACCAGCACGGTGCCATTGCCCACGGGCATGATGTCGCCGCCTTCGAGCGTTGCCAGGCCATGATTCTTGGTAGGGTCGCCCCAAAGCACGTCTGCTTTTCCAGCAAACTTCGGGTGGAAACGGTAAATGCCGGCCATCAGCAGGGTTTCGGGTTTCCGCGCGGCCCAGTGCATGGGGTTAAGTGTGACACCACCGTAGATCCAGGCACTGTTATCGCGGGTGAAAAGAAAGTTTGGCAATGGCGGCAGCACAAATCCGTAGTGCCCCAGGTGGTTACCAAAAAGACCGGTTGGGTCAAAGGGCAAGTCGGCCACTTCCAGGCCACCCATCAGGTATTCCGCAAGCTTGGCGCCGGGAAGCTCGTCCATCCATGCGCGCAGGTCGGAAATCATCCCGACTCCGATATCGTTCCAGGTGATTCGATGATCGAGAATCCATTTGCGGGCTTCGGGTATGTCTAAAGTTTCTGCCAATAGTTCGTTGACGTCTAAAACCTCAATACCCCGTGAACGCATAAGCTCGGAAAATACGTCATGATCTTTCTGAGCCTGTTTTACCCAGAACACGTCGTCAAATAGCAGGTCATCACAGTTAGACGGTGTCAGCCTGCGGTGAGCCAGACCAGGGCGGCAGACAATAACCTGCCGCAGTGCTCCGGCTTCAGAATGCACGCCAAGTGTTAGTTCAGACATGGTTAATCCCCAATGTGTATGGCTTCGTCATTACTTCGAAAGATGTCAAAGTAATGCCGCAGCACTGATGACCACCGAAATGAAAATTGTAAGAATCAGCAACAAGGGCCAGATAAACACGAGCCAGCGGTCGTAAGACACTCGCGCAATCGCCAGGCCGCCAATGACAACGGCGAAGGTGGGGTTGATCAGGTTGACCAGACCGTTGGCGGATTGGAAAGCGGTCACAACCAGGTCGCGCCCGACATTGGCGAAGTCCGCCAGCGGTGCAAGAATCGGCATAGACAACACGGCCAGGCCTGAAGACGACGGCACAAAGAAACTCATGCCCACTTCAATCCAGAACATCAGGTTGATAAACGCAAGCTCGGGCAGCCCGCCAAGAGAGTTTTCGGCGCTGTGTAGAATGGTGTCGGCAATCATGCCCTGGTCCATCATAACCACGATGCCGCGGGCCAGTCCGACCACCAGCGCAACACCCAGAAGGTCACGGGCGCCATCGACAAAGCTATTGGTCAGTTTTTTCTCGCCAAGGCGGGCAATAATACCGATCACAATGGCCGAGCCAAAAAACAGCGCGCCCATGCGGGCCATCCACCAGCCTTGTGAAGACACGCCCCAGATCATAAACACAAAGGTTGCAGCGAAAATCAGCAGGGCGACAATCTGGGTTTTGTCGAGGGTGGAATCATCAACTCCGTCATGCTGCTTGCGGAGGAAAAGGCGGCGGTGAGCATCCCATTGTTTGGCGACAACAGAGCGGGATGGATCCGCTTTAACGCGCATTGCGTAACGCATCACATACGCGGCACAAATAAGCAGCCCGCCAACCAGCAGAATAAAACGCACCACAATGCCATCGGTAAACGGAATGTCGGCTGCATTGGCGGCGATAACGGTGGCAAACGGGTTGATGGTGGAACCCAGCACGCCGATACCGGAACCCACCAGAATAATGGCGACCCCGGTGACAGCATCGTATCCGGCGGCCATCATGACCGGAATCAGAATGGCATAAAAAGCCAAGGTCTCTTCGGCCATGCCATAGGTTGTGCCGCCGATGGCAAAAAGGGTCATTAATATTGGAATCATCCAGATTTCATGGCCCTTGAGGTGGCGCATAGCGCTGCGTATGCCGGTATCAATGGCGCCGGTGGCATTCATTACACCCAGAAAGCCACCCAGGAAAATGACGAACAGGGCAACATCTATCGCGTTGGCCACGTAGCTGTCCGGATCATAAAACCCGGCTGTGGGCGCTAGCATTATGTCCACGAAACCCTGAGGGTTTGCCTCAACAGCCTTGTAGGTGCCAGGCACGGCCACGTCGCGGCCGACCTCTTCGTTCGTCACCCGGTCGTATTGGCCAGCAGGTATAATCCAGGTCAACGCAGCCACAAAGATAATCAGCAGAAACAAAATGGTGTAGGCGGTAGGAAACCGCGTTGCCAGATCGTGTTCCGGATTATTTGAAGCGTTATTTGGAGAGAGATTGACAGGATTTGAAAAATCGTCAGAAGGGGTTTTCGGGGGATGGTTTTTATTGCTCACAGTCGTTCTCCTTTATCCATATCAACAGCGATAAATAGAGCCAATGAAAGATCCCGATCCCGGCTGTGAACGTTTTACCTTTGCCCAGCTAGGTGGGACTTCGATTTCTGAGTTGTTCGCCCTCACAGTAGTTGAAAAAGGGCCAGTCGAAATTGAGTTAGGTCAGTCTTAAATGAATGACCTATTAATCTTCAACAACCCATTCACACCCCAAAAGACAAGACGCTATGCGCTTTTCAGAAATTCATGAGCGCGCGATTGCGCGCAAAGGTGGCGTTGAAGAGTTAAACGCCCGGTTACCCACGCCGCCACCGGCCAGCGCGCTGGAGCAGCGCAGTGACGATCGCTATTTGGCAGAAATGACCTGCTGTGTGTTCAAAGCGGGTTTCGTGTGGCGGGTGATTGACAAAAAATGGCCGGATTTTGAAGCCGCCTTTCACGGCTTTGTGCCGGCCTACTGGCAGCAGGTGCCGCCGGACGTGCTGGAAACCTTGGCCTGCGACGAACGCATTGTGCGCAACCTGCAAAAAATCCGCACGGTGCCGGAAAACGCCCGCATGATTATGGACACGGTGCACGAGCATGGCAGTTTTGGTGCGTTTCTACGTCAGTGGCCGTCGTCTGACCAAGCCGGATTGCTGCTGTGGTTCAAGCGCCACGGTTCGCGCCTAGGCGGTAACAGCGCCCAGTATTTTCTGCGCCGGGTGGGCTGGGACGGCTTTATTATGTCCAACGATGTCATTCAGGTGCTGCGCCAGGCCAAGCTTCTGGATGCATCAACGAGCAGTAAAAAAGGCCTGTATCAGGTGCAGGAGGCGTTCAATGCCTGGCACGGAGAAACCGGCCTGCCTTACAGTCAACTGTCGCGAATAGCCGCTTATTCAATCGATGGTTAAGGCAAGTCAATCGATGATTAAGGCAATGTGTCCCAGCTTTAACGGTTAGTTTTCAGCCAAAAGATCTATAGTTTGGTGAACACTCAGGAGGGCTGTGTCATGAATCGTTTGGGTAAAACCTTTTTTGGATTTGTATTCGCGCTGACGTCCGCCATGGCAATGATCGTTGCGAATCCGGCGCTGGCGGCAAGCGCTGAAGATCTTGACCGCAATGCAATGCAGTCGTTAGATACACTGTATAAAGTGCATCCGGTGGCTGAAACTTTATCAAAAAGTGCCAAAGGTATTTTGGTGTTCCCCAATATCGTAAAAGCCGGCCTGGTATTTGGCGGCAGCTATGGCGAAGGCGTGCTATTGAAAGGCTCGGCGGTAGCTGATTACTACAATTCCATCACCGGTTCCTGGGGCTTGCAGGCTGGTGCACAGTCGTACGCGTACGCAGTGTTTCTGATGACGGATGCCGCCGTGTCTTATCTTGAGAAAACCAACGGCTGGGAAATTGGCGTTGGCCCGACAGTGGTTCTGGTTGACGAAGGCGTGGCTAGAAACCTGTCGACCTCGTCGCTGAAAGACGATGCCTATGCGTTTATCTTCAGCCAGCAGGGCCTGATGGCCGGGCTGAGTATTGAAGGCACTAAAATATCCCGCATTGACCGCTAAGCTATCCAGTATTGACGCTTAAGCTAGCTCGTATTGACGGCTAAGCTACAGCGCGCAGGCAAGTCTGCGGGTGATCTCCTCATCCGCAGACTTGTTTCTCTATTGCCAGCGGCGAGTTCAGCAGAGAGTTAGGCCAAACTCCCGGTAAGCGCTATCATACTGCCCACTATTCGAACCGTTGCTAACGCGTCTTAATACCGCGTCCGTAAATAAAGGCAGTTCATGAGCAAGCAGTCTTCCTCCGTAAAAAAGAACACCCGCACCTTCGAACAAAGCCTCTGGGACACCGCCGACAAGCTACGCGGCACGGTGGAGTCGTCGGAGTACAAGCACGTAGTGTTGAGCCTGATCTTCCTCAAATTCGTCAGTGACAAGTTCGAAGCCCGCAAGCAGGCGCTGATTGCTGAGGGGCAAGAAGCCTACGTAGACATGGTGGAGTTTTACACCATGAAAAACGTGTTTTACCTGCCAGAGCACGCCCGCTGGAACACCCTGCAAAAACAGGCCAAGCAAGACGACATCGCGATAAAAATCGACACTGCACTCTATGCCATTGAAAAGCTGAACCCGTCATTAAAAGGCGCATTGCCGGATAACTACTTTTCCCGCATGGGGCTGGAAGTCAGCAAGCTGGCGGCGCTGATTGATTCTATCAATAACATCGCCACTGTGAGTGACCAAAGCAGTGCCGGGCCAGATGGTAATGAAGAAGACCTGGTTGGTAGGGTGTACGAATACTTCCTCGGTAAATTCGCGGCCACCGAAGGCAAGGGCGGCGGCGAATTCTATACCCCCAAGTGCATCGTTAATCTGCTGGCGGAAATGATCGAGCCTTATCAGGGCAAAATTTACGACCCCTGTTGCGGTTCCGGCGGCATGTTTGTGCAGTCCGTGAAGTTTTTGCGCAACCACGAAGGCAACCAGAAAGACATCTCCATATACGGCCAGGAATACACCGCTACCACCTACAAACTGGCGAAAATGAACTTGGCCATTCGCGGCATTGCCAGCAACCTCGGTGATGTTCCCGCGGACACCTTCTTCAAAAACCAGCACCCGGATTTGAAAGCCGACTTCATCATGGCGAACCCGCCGTTCAACATGAAAGCCTGGCGCGGCGCGGACGAGCTCAGCACCGACCCGCGCTGGGCCGGTTACGATGCGCCGCCCACCGGCAACGCCAACTACGCGTGGATACTGCACATGGTGTCCAAGCTGTCTGCCCAGGGTACCGCCGGTTTTGTTATGGCCAACGGTTCCATGTCGACCAACACCAGCGGCGAAGGCGTCATTCGCCAGAAGTTGATTGAAAACGACCTGGTGGACTGCATGATCGCCCTGCCGGGCCAATTGTTCTACACCACCCAGATTCCGGTGTGCCTGTGGTTCGTTACCAAGAACAAAAAAGCGCAGGCCATTGCCGGCCACAGCGACAGCAATCACCGCAACCGTGAAGGCGAAACCCTGTTCATCGACGCCCGTAACATGGGTTCCATGATCAGCCGTACCCACAAAGAACTCACCGCCGACGACATCGCCGAAATTACCCGCACCTACCACGCCTGGCGGGGCGAAGCCAAAGACGGCGGTTATGAAGACCTACCCGGTTTCTGCAAAGCCACCGCTCTGGCTGACATCAAAGCTAACGACTACGCGCTTACCCCCGGCCGTTACGTGGGCGCCGCCGCGATTGAAGATGATGGCATTCTTTTTGAAGTGAAAATGGCGGAACTGAGCCAGACTCTTTATCAGCAGATGGCGGAAGCGGAACGGTTAGATGCGGTGATTCGGGAGAATTTGGAGGGGTTAGGTTATGGGGAGTGAGTGGCCCAAAGTGCGGCTAGGTGACCATGTTGATTCTTGCCTGGGGAAGATGCTCGACAAAGCGAAGAATCGTGGCGAACTTTATCCCTACCTCGGCAACAAGAATGTCCGTTGGGGAAGTTTCGACCTAGATGATCTTGCTGAAATGCGATTTGAGAAAAATGAACATGATCGTTATGGCCTGAGATCTGGTGACTTGATTGTTTGCGAGGGCGGTGAACCCGGCCGCTGCGCAATATGGAAAGATCACATTCCCGGTATGAAAATTCAAAAAGCGCTGCACCGAATTAGGCCATTACAAGGTCTCAATAACTATTACCTTCACTATTGGTTCACGGAAGCTTACCGAACCGGAATTCTTGCTCTCTATTTCACTGGAACCACAATTCAGCATTTGACTGGTAGGGCAATCTCTCAGTTAGAAATCCCTCTGCCACCGCTGGCAATCCAGAAGCATATCGCCAGCGTTCTTAGCAGTCTTGACGCTAAAATCGATCTAAACCATCAAATGAACACCACCTTGGAGACCATGGCCCAAGCCCTGTTCAAAAGCTGGTTCGTCGACTTCGATCCGGTGATCGACAATGCCCTGGCCGCCGGCAACCCCATCCCCGAGCCTTTCCACGCCCGCGCCGAAGCCCGCAAAGCTTTGGGTGACCAGCGCAGACCCCTGCCTGCCGCCATTCAACAGCAGTTCCCGGATCGGTTTGTGTTAACGGAGGAAATGGGATGGGTGCCTGAGGGCTGGGAGATTAGCACTGTCGGCGAGCAAGTCGAGATAATGGGCGGCGGCACTCCCAGCACTAAAAACCCCATTTTCTGGGATGACGGCGTTCATGCGTTCTGCACTCCAAAAGATATGTCGAGACTCGACTCGATTGTCGTGACGCGTACAGAGCGCTATTTGACCGACGCTGGCGTTCAAAAGATCACATCCGGCCAGCTGCCCGCTGGCGTAGTGCTAATGTCGTCAAGGGCGCCTATTGGTTATTTGGCCATCAGCAATATTCCAGTTTCCGTGAATCAGGGAATTATCGCTATGTTGCCGAATGACAGTTACGGTGCCATGTATCTGCTTTCATGGGCCTATTTCAATATGTGGCAGATAACGGATCGCGCCAACGGAAGCACCTTCATGGAGATCAGCAAAAAGAACTTTCGGCCGATTCCATTTTTGGTACCGAACTTGGGAGTGCTGAACGCCTTTAATCAGCAAGCAAAAGCGGTATATTCAAAGGTGCTATCCGTCTCTGAGAATATCGAAGAGGTTACAAAGCTCCGCGACACCCTCCTTCCCAAACTTCTCTCCGGCGAACTCCGCGTCCCGGATGCGGAAGCGCAACTTGCTGAAGTTATGTAGTCGCAACCGAATTTGCGGAGCCCAAACATCCTGTTTGAAGAGAGGTAGTTGATTGCTAATGCAGTTGTCCGGAACTTTCGGACAACTGCCGGCAACGGCAAAACCTACGATGTTCAGCATTACAGCCTTGAATTTTTTGTGACAGCCTGAGTTTTAGCAACGAGGATGAGGCCTGCCTTGTTGACTTTGGTATCAATAATGATACTATTTTTCTATGGTAAAACTCGACGATCTCCTCAAATCCATGCGAGACAACCCGAAAGGGGTTCGCTTTTCTGACTTGTGCAAAGTGTGCGATCTGTATTTCGGCGAGCCACGACAATCTGGGTCCAGTCACAGGGTCTACAAGACGCCATGGCTTGGCGACCCGCGAGTCAATATTCAGAATGCCAAAGGCAAAGCTAAGGCCTATCAAGTGAAGCAGGTGCTACAGGCTGTTGAACGACTGGAGGTAAAAAATGGATAAAACGATTGATCGATATACATACCGAGTGACTTGGTCAGAAGAGGATCAAGAGCATGTGGGTTTGTGCGTTGAGTTCCCGAGCTTAAGCTGGCTGGAAGAAACACCCGAAAAAGCCCTCAAGGGTATTCGTAAGTTGGTACGGGATTGCATCAAAGATCTTCAGGAAGAGACTCAGGATATACCCCAGCCCATTGCTACAAAGTCATTCAGTGGGAAATTTATGGTGCGAGTCCCGCCAGACACACATCGTTCGCTTGTAATCCAGGCCGCTGAATCTGGTGTTAGCTTGAACCGTCTTATCTCGAGCAAGCTGCACTGATTCATGTAGTAATTAATTGAAGGCGGACAACTTTTACTTCGCTGTCAGCAGAAAGCCACCACACGTCTGACAATCCAATAAAAACCGCCTTGCAAGCTATACCAAAATAGGTATAGTTTTCATGAACTCACAACCAAAAAAATTAATGTGGATCGGATCAGCCAAAAAAGACCTGGTGGCCATGCCAAATGATGTACAAGACGTATTCGGCTTTGCTCTGCATCTGGTGCAGGCCGGCGAAAAGCACGACAAAGCCAGGCCCTTAAAGGGGTTTGGTGGGGCAGGAGTTCTGGAGGTGGTGGAGCGTAGCAAAGCGGCGAAAGAACACGCCGAGGGGGTGAAAAGTGACCATGATTGAAGAAGGAAGCACCAACGTCTATACAGATCTGGGCTTTACCAATGCAGATGAAATGCTGATAAAAGCACAGCTGGCGACACAAATTCGCAACATTATCAGCGCTAAGCAATGGACACAGACGGAGGCCTGCAAGATTTTGGATCTGAGCCAGCCGAAGCTTTCAAATTTGTTAAATGGCAAGTTTCGGGGTATCAGTGAAACAAAAATGCTGGACTGCCTCACGCGTCTGGGCCGAGACGTGCAGATTGTCATCGGTTCCGACCGCCATACGGTAACACCAGGACGTGTTTCTGTGGTGGCGGCTTAGTCGCGTGGTAATGAGTTAATTTCACGGAGTAAATAATGGGCTTTAATGAGGCACGGCTGGAACAAGCCATCATCGAACTGCTGCAGGCTCAGGGTTACCCCCATTGCGTCGGTTCTTCGCTGGTACGTGAACCTTCCGATGTGCTGATTAAACCCGATTTAGCAGCGTTTCTGACACAGCGTTACGCAGCTGATCACATTACCGGGGCGGAGATTGCTTCAATTATTCGCCGGTTGGAAAGCCTGCCTGCATTGGATTTGTACGAATCCAACAAAACCATTCATAAAATGGTCGCGGACGGCTTCTTGTTGAAACGGGAAGACCGTAGCCGCAAAGATCTGTATATCCAACTGATTGATTACCAGGGTCTGGCCGAGATGCGGCTGCCCCGTGAGGGGGAAGTGCTCACGCTGGCGGCGGAAGTGCCGGAAAACTACGGTGGCCCGCGGAATATTTACAAGCTGGTGAATCAAATGGAGATCACCGGCAGCGAGAAGCGCATTCCCGATGCGATTCTTTATATAAACGGCCTGCCGCTGGTGGTGTTCGAGTTCAAGAGTGCAGTGCGGGAAGAGGCCACCATTCACAATGCTTACGAGCAACTGACCACCCGCTATGCCCGGGACATTCCCCAGTTGATGAAGTACAACGCCTTGTGCGTGATCAGCGACGGGGTCAACAGCAAGATGAGCTCGTTGTTTGCGCCTTATGAGTTTTTCTATACCTGGCGCAAGGTAACCGGCAACGAAACCATTGGGCAGGATGGCATCAATAGCCTGCACACCATGATTGAGGGCCTATTCAATCAGGATCGGCTGCGCCAGGTGATTCGTCACTTTATTTACTTTCCGGATGTGTCCAAGCAGGAAGTAAAAGTGGTGTGTCGTTACCCGCAGTTTTACGCCGCGAATAAGCTGTATGCCAATATTTTGCAACACCGAAAGCCTGAAGGCGACGGCAAGGGCGGCACCTACTTTGGCGCAACCGGCTGCGGCAAGAGCTTTACCATGCTGTTTCTGGCGCGCTTGCTGATGAAAAGCCTGGCTTTCGAAAGCCCTACGCTTGTGCTGATTACCGACCGCACCGATTTGGACGATCAATTGTCCCGCGAGTTTACCAACGCCAAAAACTACGTTGGCGACCAAGCCGTTGTGAGTGTGGAAAGTCGTGCCAATTTGCGCGAGCTGCTCAAGGGCCGCAGCAGTGGCGGGGTGTTTCTGACCACCATTCATAAATTCACTGAAGACACCCAATTACTCACGGACCGCACCAACGTTATTGTGATTTCCGACGAGGCTCACCGCAGCCAGATCAACCTGGATCAGAAAGTACGCGTAACCGAGAAAGGCGTGCAGCGCACCTACGGCTTCGCCAAATACCTGCACGACTCTTTGCCCAACGCAACCTACGTAGGCTTCACCGGTACCCCCATTGATGCCACGCTGGATGTGTTTGGCGAGGTGGTGGACAGCTACACCATGACCGAATCGGTGCACGACGAGATCACCGTGCGCATTGTGTACGAAGGCCGTGCGGCCAAGGTAATTCTGGATAACGGCAAGCTGGAAGAAATTGAAGCCTATTACGCGCGCTGTGCCGACGACGGCGCCAGTGATTATCAGATTGAGGAAAGCAAGAAGGCCAGCGTGCAGATGAACGCCATTCTGGGCGACCCGGACCGACTGCGGGCTTTGGCGCTGGATTTTGTGAACCATTATGATCGGCGAGTGGAAGAGGGGTCATCGGTTAAGGGCAAGGCGATGTTTGTGTGCAGCAAACGGGATATTGCCTGGGCGTTGTTTCAGGAAGTGATTGCCTTGCGGCCCCATTGGAACGATGTACTGGTGTGTGAAGCTGGAACAGATTTGAGCGACCAGGCAAGAAAGGCGCTCAAACCTCTGGAGCGGGTCAAAATGATCATGACTCGGGGCCAGGATGACGAAAAAGAGCTTTACGACCTGCTGGGCAGCAAAGACTACCGCAAGGATCTGGCCACTCAGTTCAAAGACGCCACATCCAACTTCAAAATCGCCATTGTGGTGGATATGTGGCTGACCGGGTTCGATGTGCCGTTTCTGGACACCTTGTACATTGATAAGCCCATTCAACGCCACAACCTGATCCAGACCATTTCCCGGGTCAACCGTAAGTTTGAGGGCAAGGATAAGGGCCTGGTGGTGGATTACATTGGCATCAAAAAGCAGATGAATCTGGCACTGGCGCACTACAACAAAGCGGATCAGCAGAATATTGAAGAGATCAATCAGTCCATTGTGGTGGTGAAAGACCACCTCGACCTGCTCGACAAACTGTTTCACCCGTTCGACAGCCAACCCTATTACCACGGCAGCCCCTTGGAGCAGCTGCACTGCCTGAACAGAGCGGCCGAGTTTGCCCAGACCACCGACAAGTTTGAAAAACGTTTTATGCATCTGGTGAAGCGCCTGAAAGCGGCTTACGACATTTGCAGCGGCTCGGAGAGTGTTAGCCAGGGTGAGCGTGACCAGATTCATTTTTACCTGGCGGTGCGCGCCATTGTGTTCAAACTGACCCGTGGCAATGCGCCAGACAGCGCTCAGATGAATGCCAAGGTGCGGCAGATGGTCGCCGAAGCGCTGAAAAGTGACGGTGTGGAAGAGATTTTCAAAATGGGCAGCGAGAGCCAGGGCGAAACTGACATTTTTGATGACGATTACCTGGCCAAAATCGACAAGATCAAACTACCGAATACCAAAATCAAGCTGCTACAACAGTTGTTGGCAAAAGCCATTGATGACTTCAAAAAGGTAAATAAAACCAAGGGCGTGGATTTTTCTAAGAAACTCAAAGCCTTGGTGGAGCACTACAACGAGCGCAAGGAAGACGATGTGTTAGTCAGCCATGTTCTGGAAGATTTCACCGACACCATCATCGACCGCTACATGGATTTGATTCAGGCGCTGAAGCAGGAACTCGGTTCTTTTGAGGAACTGGGCATTGATCTTGAAGAGAAAGCCTTTTACGACATTTTGAAAGATCTGGCCATCAAGTACGACTTCAGCTATGCCGAAGACAAGCTGTTACCTTTGGCGAAAGCGGTGAAAGTGGTGGTGCAGGAAAAGGTGAAGTACACCGATTGGAACCAGCGCGAGGACATCAAGGCGGAATTAAAAGTTGGCCTGATTCTGCTGCTGGCAAAACACGGCTACCCGCCGGTAGACCGTGATGAGGTGTACAAAGAGGTTTTTGAGCAGGCGGAAAATTTTAAACAGTATTCCAAACAAAACCAGGCCAGCAGCGGAGCTTGAAGTGGCGCTTAACGACTAATGAGCGGCGAACTCCAGAATTTTGGCTTTTTCAGTGTATAGCACTACCTCAATGGCATCGTCTGCCAGAGAATCCCGCGCTTCTTCGAATGCCTGGAACCTGATGTCTGCAGAGGAAACGTCTTCAGGCCCTTTAACCGGGAACAAAACCGGGCCATGAAGCAAGTTACGTTTCCTCAGCTGGTTCACCTTGAGCTTCCAGTGATCGCCGTGCTCAATAATCGCTGTAGAATCCGCTTGCCCGAGAAATAGCGGTTTTATAACCTTAGTCGCTTTGTCGTCGTCTTGTTCGACAAAGGGGAATGTGACGCTGTATAGGTGATCTTCAACCTTCCGTTTTGAAAAGTGGCGAGCCAGGTTGCTTTGTTCAAGTAGTTTTTTGATACCTTTTTCCAGAATAGTTTCCTGGTATTCCCTAGTTACAAAGTTCCGGCCAACGTAATAGTTGAATAACTCTTGCAGGGTTTTTTGTGGATCTTCAGAAAGAATGCTGCGCCGCTCGCTGAATCGCGCGATGGTTTCTCTGGGACGAATCAGCTCGTCGAAGATGCCTTTATGGAAGCCGTATTCCATACCGTGACCACTAAACTCGGTGGTTGTGTTGTGAAGCAGCATGCTTTGAATTCTAAACAGTTCTGCCTCTATATTAGCCATGGTTTTCAGGTAAACGGCTTTGTCCAGCTCTTCAAAAAACTGGGTAATCCGGGCGTATTTTCGACGCAATAATTTGAAGCTCAAGTGGCGTGTTTTTGGTATCCACAACAATACACCAACATTGGCAAACTCGCCGGTTTCGATGTAAGGCATAAATCGCACTATGGCGTATTGACAAGCGAACCTAGTCATTTCCTGCTCCAGAAATCACCGTTGTTAAAGCGTTGAAGATTTTCAAGCAGTAAGTCCAGGTTCAGGTTGGTTTTCATCGTCATTTCCTGGTCGCTATAAAGCCATTCTTCTGGAATACGATTCACAATGGACTGCCAGTTGTGAAGAGCCTGCTCTGCTCTCAAAGTATAGTGGTCTCGTTCTAATAAGTCATCGAAGATACCCGGTGCGCAATCTTTAAATATATGAAGTTTAAAGAAATCTTCGTTAGAGAACTCTGAATCAAAAGCTTGGTTATGATCAATGACCACTAAGCGCTGGGTATCGGGCCCCCAAAAAAGGTTCGGATTTCCCCCGCTCTCTGTCAGCATGCGATCTGCATTGAAAATCCACCAGTCAAAAAACAGGACGGCGCGCCTAACCTCCGGGCAGATGCTGCTAATTTGAGAGTACGACAATTCCGTCACCATTTGCTCAACTGAGCCGAAAGCTGGCCCAGTACCAAGATCACGAGCATGTTCGACTGAAAGTAATTCGATTAATTCTTCAGGCACGTAAACGATGCTAAATGGCGCTACGGGTATACCAAAGGTTAGCGCAAGATTGCCCGCGATCCATTCCTTGATCTGACTGTCTCTGCCTGCACCAACCCCTTTTACGAAATACGAATTATCGTCGTCACCCCGACAAATAAATGGATGAGTCACACCTTGCTCTGAGCGACGGATAACCTCGACTATCTCGACGACGGATTTTTCTGGAGGCGACACAGGTTAGTTGATTCCTTTCTCTTGTCCCTGTTAAAAGTCATTCTACTATAAGGGCGTGATATTGGGAGTCAATGCGGTGTTCACATCCCCAATAGCAACACCAGTTCACAAAATACCACGCTGGCCCCCAGCGCATCGCCGGTATAGCCGCCCAGCTGGCGCTTCAGATACCAACCCCACAGCAGAGCAATCCCAGCCACCGCGAGCGGTGCCAGCAGCCACAAGCCTGGTAACCAGGCGCTGAACACCAATGCCACCAGCAGGGTAAACCCACTGCTGTACCAGAGCCTCCGGCGGGAAAAACCCTCCGCGACCGGCTTGCTTTTGCTGATGTCGGGATCGGTCACGTAGTTCAGGAATGACATCAACAAAAGTGGCGTTTGCCGGCTGATAGCCGGTGCCAGAAGTAGCGCCAGCATGATGTGATGGCTCTCCACCAGCAGGGCGACTTTGAGCGCTAACGCAAGCACAAGCGCAACCGTGCCATAGGTGCCAATGCGGCTATCTTTCATGATTTCCAGTCGCTTTTCAACGGTATAGCCGCCGCCAAACGCGTCCACGCTATCCGCTAGCCCGTCTTCGTGAAAAGCGCCGGTAATGAACAGATGAAAACACAGCACCAGCAGAATGCTGACCAGCGGGCTGCAGAACAGCCCCAATAGGGCAAACAATCCGACGTACAAAGCGCCCAGCAACAAACCGACGAGTGGAAAGTACACGCTGCACTGATTCATCAGTTTTTGGGAATAATCAATCGATACCAGCATGGGTATGCGGGTTAAAAATCCGACGGCCAGCCAGAATGCCTGCCACTCGCGAGCAGCGGCTGTTGTGGTCTGTTTATGTGTGGGATTTGGGCCTGTCAAAGCGAACTCCGTATGGGCTATCAGTTTGGGAACAATACCGGATTGGCTGCGCCGGGTGTCGCATTATGGGGTTCTGGGGACATTCCGTCCTAATGTAACACTTATCGCTACAGCCCAACTGTCATAAGGCATCCAGAGGCACCTTAATTTTCAAAATCGCTGTAATATCCAGTTTATAGTAGTATTCCAGGTTTCGCGAGAAGCCCATGTCTTATAAAGAACGCCTGACCATACTTCACGAAGCTGAAATTAACGACCTATATGGCATTCCCAGTCTCTCGCTTGAAGGAAAACGTGTCAGTTTTGCACTGAATGACCCGGAACAGGACGTTATTAAATCCATCAGGAATCGCAATCATAAATGCTATGCCATAGCACTTCTCGGTTATTTTAAAATCAAACCGATCCAACACAACCCGCCTTACAAGGAATTGCAGGAAGATCTAACCTTTATTGCTGAAGAATATTTCGCTAAATTTAAAGTTCCTCGCTTTAGTGTTAGTCGTATGCAAAAGGCACGTATCTACGACAAGATTCTCAACCTGCAGGGTTTTAAAACATGGGATGCAAAGCAACATCAGGAACCTCTCATTAGCTATTTACAAAAGGTTGCTAAATCCTGGATAGAACCACGCTTTTTATTTGATGCCTGTACCGAATATCTGGCTCGGAATCATATAGCTATTCCAAAATATACTGTACTTCAACGGATTATAAGTCAGGTAATCAAGCAGGAGCGTAAGCGACTTTCTGACACATTAAAAGCAACTATATCTGCTGATTTGGCTGAGAAACTGGCGGATTTAGTCGATGGAGAAAGTACACTAACGGTCAAAGAACTTAAGCAGGCTGCGAAAAGTTTTATGTTTCAGAGTTGGAGAAAGAGTTGAACGTGAATAAGCTGATTCAGACTTGGATGAATGAAGTAAATCAGGTGGTATCTGCTTTGTCACTATCGCAAAAAAACCAACTGCATTATGCGACGATGGTTGATTACTACTCTATTACCAAGCTTAAACGCTTTTACCGAGTCACGCAGCAGCTTTATTTACTTTGTTACCTTCAGGAGAGGGCGCAAATCAATATTGAACGTCTGGCCGATGGATTTATCTACCACGTTCGAAAATTGCGTGAAAAAGCCAAAGCGCATGCCAAGGAAATGGCCTATAAAGACTGGGAAGGTGCAGCAGCAAATATTAGCAAAGCCGCTGAACTATTATACTTTTTTATTGACGATACAATTGATGACCAAGTGTCATTTAGACAAATAAAAAAACGGGTACAAGACTTGCTTGGAGCACGGGAAATTGAATTACTGTGCCTGTATCTAAAAAAACAAAAACGTACGAACAATGATTACATCTGGGAATTTTATGATAAGAACAATGAGCTGATTCAACACATAATACGCCCCATCTTTTTATGTCTGACGTTTGAAGGGTCAGGCAATACACAGGCATTAGCTGCACAATTAAATGGAATGCAAAAGGAGTTGTTAGATACCGGGGAATTGGCGTCTACAGACCGGCGATTAATTTCATCCAAACATCAATTTTATGTGATCGATGCGGATAACAAGGTACTCTCTGAACGTTACGAGATTATGCTGTATTTAGCGGCCCAAAATAAGCTGGATGGCAAACTTTTTATACCCACAGCCATAAAATATCGCGCATTACACGATGATCTGGTTGGGGATATCCCTTGGGCTGAGAAAGACAAATTGCTCAAAGATTCCATGTTAGGCAGTATGAATACCGAGCCTGCCCAGCTGGTCAAGTCAATGGAACAAGAGATGACCGATAAGCTGCAGCGGGTCTGCCAACGTATTGATGACGGCGACAATCGAAATGTGATATTGCGTAATCGTTCGGGTAAAACCCAATGGCGGCTTCCGTATTCCGGTGCTAAAACTGCTCTAAACAATCCTTTTTTTGATCGCATGGAACCCATCAACGTTGCTGACGTATTGCGCTTCGTTCATCAGGAGACAGGCTTTTTAAAGCACTTTGAGCATGTTCGTCAGATACAGTCCGGCCAGAGCGATCATTTGAATGATTTGCTGGCAGCAGTCATTGGCAATGGAACTTATTACGGCTTGCATGGCATGGCCAGTATCTCTGATCGGTCATATGAACACCTACGCACAGTGCAAGCCAATTATTTGCGACCTGAAACGCTAAACCTCGGCAATGATGCCATTAACGATGCGACAGCGAAATTATCAATCTTCAAACATTACAATATCCAGGAAGGACTCATTCATGCGAGTGCCGATGGGCAGAAATTCGAATCACGGTTAGAGACATTTAAAACCCGCTATTCATCGAAATATTTTGGCACAAACAAAGGACTGACATCGATGAACCTGATTGCCAATCATGTAGCATTGAATGCCCGAATTATCGGTGCTAATGAACATGAATCACACTTTATTTTGGACTTGCTTCATAACAACACCTCTGAAATTAAGCCGGATATATTATCAACGGATACGCACGGGGTTAATCATGTGAACTTTGCCTTGCTGGACCTGTTTGGCTATACCTTTGCACCGCGCTATGCTCAGTTTGGAACGGTGATATCAGACTTATTTGATGTAAGTGAGGGAGAAGATAATAAGGCGACGCTCTCATTGAAAAAGCCTATCAATACAGCACTAATTATCGATGAGTGGGATACTATTCAACGCATTATTGTATCGCTGCAGCAAAAGACGATAACGCAGGCAACACTTGTTAGAAAGCTTTCCGGCTATAGTCAAAACCATCCCTTGCTGAAAGCTTTAACTGAGTACAACCGTATGCTCAAGGCCATGTACTTACTGGACTATATTGATGATGCCAGCTTAAGAACTTATGTGCAGCGAGCATTGAATCGCGGAGAGGCTTATCATCAACTACGCCGTGCCATTGCTCATGTGAATGGTAATCGTTTCAGAGGGAAATCAGACGATGAAATCGTCTTGTGGAATGAATGTGCGAGGCTATTAACCAACGCCATTATTTATTTTAACTCGCTGATACTGACGCGATTACTCGAGTATTTTGAAGAGGAAGGTGACGATAAGAAGCTCGAAATTATCAAGCAGGTTTCACCAGTGGCCTGGCATAATATCAATTTGAACGGGACCTACAGCTTCAGCTTTGAACAAAATCCGCTCGACTTGGATGAGATTATGCAATCAATCGTGCAAAATGAAAATTAAGACACCTCTGGACACCCTATGAGGCAAGGGCTGTAGCGATAAGTGTTACATTAGGACGGAATGTCCCCAGAACCCCTCAGTGGTGCCAGGCCGAAGATGCGTTCCAGCGTCGATTGGATCTGATGGTCGACACCCTGCCGTGAACAACGAAGGCGCCAGCTTGGCGAATGCTGGGAACGCAAACACAGTGGGGCAGTTGCTCACCGGAAGGTACGGCGCTTCTGAATCCAGATCTGATCAAAGCAACGACTCAGGCCATCGACTACGTGCTGCTCCACGAGCTTTATCACCTGGTGGAGCATAACCACAGCCCGCGGTTCTATGGACTCCTGGATCGATTTATGCCGGAGTGGCGGTTGGTGAAGGAGCAGCTTGACGGGGGGTGGAGTTGTTTTTGTTTTTGTCTTTGTCTTTGTCTTTGACCAAGGCCGGAGATGATAGCGAGCTTACCGTCTGATCTTTTTCTTTCAACGCGAATCAGTCTGATCAACTTTTTTTTCTGCTTCATCAACGGTCATCCACTGGATGGAGGGCGATGACTTCTCAAGGTGAATCACTCCATTGAGGGCATCTGTGCTTTCCTCGCTGGCCCGGCGGAGAATCAAGGAATCTAATAGCTCCATGAGCATGAATTTGAAACCACTGTCTTTCAGTAGGGTATGGTCTTCGTCCTCAAATCGCCAAGTCGCACCGCTTATTCCTCCTTCATCTTCGTCAGCAAAGAACACTAAGTCCCCGGTGATTGATGTCTCTTTCAGCAACTGCTCTGCTAGCTGGAGCAGACGATTCTGGGCGAAAGATTGTTCAGGATTCATAGAATATGACTCTCATGGTTTTGGTCGGTGTAGGCTACGCCAGTTACGAACAAGCCGTAGCAGGTCTCGTAATACGCTCCCGTATCAGGCCCCACCACAGCGACATACAACGTCGTTTGTCGTTTAAGCGTTGCTGGTTTCGATAAGAAGTTTGGCTGCTTGAACCAAATTCGCCTGATGATCAACCATGTTTTTGATAATGGTCTGCCGGATTTTGTCCTCCAGGAGATCGAGTACCGGCCCGTCAAAGGAATTAAAGTTAAGGATGGTAGGTTCCTGGTTCGCTTCTGGGCTGTGGTAGTAACAAATCAGCCAGTCCGCCTCTTTATTTGCCACCGCGTTGCCATCGTTTAGCGTTTCCTGCAATTTCGACTTTGTTTCTGGTCGGGAAACCGGCGAGTCTGAATCACCCTCAATGCGTAACCCGTAGTGGATGACATGATTAATGTTCACGTATAAGCAGAGGTTTTCACCGTTAATCTCCCCAATCGCGAGCTTGATACCCACGTGCTTGCCACCGCGGCTGCTGTCGAAATAGTTCTCAGAAATTGCTCTAAGATTTTTACCGCCGTACACCGTAGGTTCCTCACCAAACGCGCTGGCCATAGCGGAAGATAACTCCTCCCAGAATCGGAGCATAACTTTCGCCTTTGCCTTAGGCAGCGCTTTCTCGATATTCAACGCGGTTTCCAAGTCTTCGCGATTATTGGACAGGTTATCGGCGATTAGGGTGGTCATAGAGGTTCCGGCTCCGGTGAGGTTTTCGAGTAGGCGCTTGTATTGAATCAGGGCGTAGGACAATTCCGGTTTGTACGCACTGGCATCTGCGCAATCGCCGATCCACTGGAGGATGTCCTGTGAGAAGGACAGGCAATGAACATTCTCCTGTTCAAGGTTTCTGAGGCTATAGGTCGATGGGGCTTTGCCATCTAATGTGAGGTAGACCAGTACCGGCGTTTTCCGGTTTCCAGCCCGGCTGGCTAGCTCAGCATAATAGTCATGGAGCTGCGCCTTCTGATCTCCAGCGTCAATTTTCACCTCGATGCCAATAATCAGATTTGGCGACTCAACAACGATATCTACCCGTCGCTGATCCTCGGTGGCCAGCTCTCTCGTGACTTTGACCTGGCCACTAACTGGCATGGGGAGTTTCAGAACATCTTTAATAAAGGTACCAAGAAATTTTGCGCCTTCACCGTGCCTTCCGCTCGGGTTCAGCAACTCCGCAAGATATCGGGAGTGGGTGCGTGTTTCATCCCGCTGGAGACCAAGAATCGAGAAAATGTTGAACCGCTCGCCGTGACGGTTCGCATTTTCCATGCATGTATCGACCAGCTCTGCCAGGCGGTGGAACCCAGGAGTTAATTCTACGTTTTCTGAAGCATTATTGAGGTTGCTCATACTGCTGCTTCCTTGCGATGACTGCGTGTAAGGTAAGGGAACGTACCGAGGGTACAGCAGCTTTATGCTGAGGTCGTGTCCGTCGGTCTCATAGAAGCCCACTCAGCGCTGATTCTTTCCAACAACGCATGGTCTCTGTCAGTGACTTGAAGCCGATTTCTCGATCATGGAGATTTTGGACAATCTCAACCAGGTCTTGTCATTTTCAGAGGTGATGGCAAAAAATATCAGTAGTCAGCAGCACTGCGTGCTCAAGCGTTGATTTAACGATGACGATCCACCGTAGTCAGTTCTAATATTAAGGGTGTGAAGTCCAACGATGCGAAAACGTACGCTAGGGCCATTCATAAGAACAATAAAATTTAGAAAAGCTATGCTGTCAGAGGCCCATAATGTCAAATACTGCTAAGTATTTGACATGGGGTTTTGGGTACTTTATTGTCGCATCTAAACTCACTATATCGGGACAAACGACATGGTTTCTATAACCCACCAACCTGTTGAGCGACTTGTCACGAGCAGCGTGGATAACTCCGCCTTCAACTAAGGCCAAAAAGCAGTTTCAAAAATATTTTCAACACTGATTTGTACAAAAAGAGTCTGTAGCTGATGGAAAAATTCCCCGGTTTCCCCGTGTTTGATACCGCAGACCGACTTTCTGAACAGGCTGACCTTGGTGGATACAAGGCTATCCTTTCACGGCTTGCTGAGCTGTCCATGGGTCAAGACTCATTGGAACGCGACCTAACTCTAAGCCTTCAATACCTGCAGGACTACACCGGTACCCTAGGCACATACAATCGCTTCCGTGGTGAGGTTCAGAGATTCCTCAACTATCTCTGGGTGATCGCTAAGCGCACTCTGGATCAAGTTGATTCAGAAGTTGTAGCTTCTTACTTCAAATTCCTGAAAACACCACCTGGAGCCTGGGTCGCCCCCGACATTGCGCCAGGGTTTGCCAATCATGGCGGTGAACGCGTCATTAACCCCAAGTGGCGACCCTTTACCCGGCAACGCTCTCGGGGTCCCCTTTACTCGGCCAGCCCGGCAAGCCTGAAATCGTCTCGGGTCGCATTGTCCTCCTATTTTCGTTTTCTAATGGCTCGCCGAGTACTACTCGAAGACCCATTTTTGCAAGTGCGCAAGCGCGAAACAAAAGCTAAATCGGGCTCCCTGCTTGAGCAACCCGAGGCGTCCGTCCGCCGGTACACGGATTGGCAGTGGGCGTATATCCGGGAAACAGTTGAAGCTGCCGCAGACCAGAACCCTAGATACGAACGACACTTATTTGTCATTATCACCATGAAGTCCTTGTTTTTAAGGGTTAGTGAGCTGGCTGTTCGCTCGATTGATGGTGAACCGCGGCTACCCACATTCGGGGACTATCAGAAGCGAGTTTTTAAAGGCGGTGCATACTGGACGTTTTACGTGTTCGGTAAAGGCGAAAAAGGCCGAAAAATTACGTGCCCGAATGCCTATATGGGCTACCTGAAACGCTGGAGAAAAAACCTTGGCAGCGATACTCCCTTACCCCTACCCAATGATGCCACCCCAATTCTTCCGTCCATGCGAGGCGGTGGCTTGGGTGCGCGACAGGTCGAGCGCACTTGCGAGGAAGCTCTCATGTTGGCAGTTGAGAGAATGAGCACTGAAGGATTAGAGAGCGAGTCGATGCAATTGAAAGCCATAGCGTCTGAAACTCACTATTTACGGCATACCGGCGCCAGCATGGCCATCGAAGCCGGCATTGATATTCGCCATGTTTCGGAAGAGCTGGGTCACGCCAGCGCGGCGTTTACCGAAGCTGTTTACGTTAACTCGGATCAAACTCGTCGGCGCCTGGCTAATCGAGATCGTTCGATTTAAGTCAGGGCGGGCTTGCGTCAGTACGCCAACCATTTAACCGGTCTTGACCCCCTGCCCTATGACTTGTGCGGTGACCGGATTGAGTTAGCCGCGAAAGCCAACTGTGAAAACCTCGGCAATGAGTTGGTGTTTGTCCTTATGGTCGTTATCGCGACGCTGGGCAGTACTTCCACCCTTCTTAGCGGTGGTGAGGTTGCTCGGGCGTATCCCGGCTGAAGCATACCCTCGTCGCCCTGTTGGTGCGCCCCAGCCGCGAGGCCCTGGATAACCTGTGTCGTCTGAGTGGTAACAGTCTGAGTGCGGTGCGCCCCGGGCGAGGCTGCCCACGACGCCGAAAACGACCGGCCACCAAAGGCTGTGAAGGGTACAAGCCGACTCGCTGACCGACACCAAACCTCGACGACGTTTAACAAGGTTTCCTGACAGACTGTGCTGGCCACCGGTCGGATGATGCTCTCCCTGAATAGTGTTTAAATCGCTCTGGCGCACCTGCAAATACACCATTGACGGTCTTTGGAGCTGATTTCGGGTTAGACTCTGATTTTAATCGCCTGTCGATTCAATAATAGGCTGTCTAACGATTGGTAATCTTGGTGACTCAGAGGGTCATGATGGACTTTTGGGGCTTAAGTTGACCTGATTACTCACGTTAATCAGCCACGCTGCCGCCATTCTGGCATATACTGATGTTATATGGCGCTGTTGTGCTTACCTGTTGGTGGTCTACACTTACTCCATACCTGAATGTATTTGGAGGCTACCGTGCAGCACGATGATTTCAACGACCTTCTACGCCGCGTTCCTGACTTCACCACCCCACAGCTGAAAAGGCTACGACATCATATTGAAAAACGCGTCAAACTGGAGGCTGTTTACGAGACGCTGACGGCTAGTGAAGAGGCGGTTACCCAGTGCCCTTATTGCCAGTCCAAGACGTTTATTCGCTGGGGATCATCCGAGAATGAGCGCCAGCGCTACCGTTGTAAACGTTGCGCAAAGACCTTCAACGCGCTGGTGGGTAGCCCGCTGTACCGCATGCGTAAAGAAGAGCTCTGGCTAGAGTATGTGGAAACGATGCGCTATGGCCTATCCCTACGCAAAGCGGCCAAGGTGACCGGTGTCAGCCTACGCACGGCCTTTCGTTGGCGTCATGCCTTTCTAAGCAGTCCCAGAGATCATAAGGCTACGTCGTTGTCCGGCATCATCGAGGCCGACGAGACATTCCTGCCGGAGTCCTTCAAGGGAAAAAAGACGATGCCTCGGCCAGCCCGTAAACGTGGGGGGCGGTAAGGTGACTCTGGTGCCCATCGCATTGGCGCTGGATCGCTCCGGACACATTACCCACCATGTTCTAGAGCACGACACTAAGGAGGAAATTATCGCAGCCTTGGCCTCAGTGATCCGCGAGAACTCCGTCTTGTGCACAGATGGCAACCTTTCCTATGTAGAAATGGTGAAGACGTTTGACCATCTTGAGCATAAGCGATTGATTGCGAAGGATAACAGCCGGGTTGTTGAGGGTGTTTACCACATCCAGACCCTGAACAATTTTACCCAACGCTGGAAGGGTTGGCTTAAGCGCTTCCACGGTGTCGGAACGGCCCACGTGGACAATTACCTGGCGTGGTTCCGCTTTATGGATGAAAGGGAGGAGTTTCAAGATGTTGCTTGGGTTCGGGGGGCGATTCCCAGTTTGGAATAGCCTACCAACATGTAAGCACAACAGCGCCTGTTATATACAGTACAGGAGGCAATCTCATGGCACGTAACCCAATCCAGTTCCAGCCCGGCCTGTCGTTGCCGGCTTTTCTCAAGCAATACGGCACAGAAGCACAGTGCCAGGAAGCCCTTTTCCAGCACCGCTGGCCCAAGGGATTTGTGTGCCCTGACTGCGGCAATGCTACCGGCTGCCGGCTATCGAGGGGGCATTACCAGTGCCATCGCTGTCACCATCAGACGTCACTGACCGCCGGCACTATCTTTCATGCGACTCACCTGCCGTTGACCACCTGGTTCCTGGCCATTTATCTGCTGACCCAGCGTAAGAGCGGTCTCTCGGCATTGCAACTGTCTCGGGATCTCGGTGTCACTTATAACACGGCCCGGAAGCTCAAACACAAGGTGCTGCAGGTCATGCACGATCGCAACCAGGGAGAGAGGCTCAGCGGCCGCATCGAGATTGATGACGCCTATCTGGGCGGCGAACGGTCGGGAAAACCAGGTCGTGGTGCCGAGCATAAATTCCCCTTTGTCGCTGCGGTACAAACCAATGGCGAGGGCCACCCGATGCGGGTTCAGCTTCGCCGTGTGAGTGGCTTTACCCTGGCCGAGGTGCGTCGCTATGGCCAACAGGCCATTGCGCCCGGAAGCCACGTTGTCAGCGATGGTCTCAACTGTTTCCGGGCCTTTGACACGGCCACCTGCGTCCACGAGCGCCACATCACCGGAGGCGGTCGTGCCAGCGTGGCGAATCCTGAGTTCAACTGGGTCAACACCCTGCTCGGCAACGTCAAGAACGCGATCACTGGAACTTACCACGCTATCCGGGGGCAGCATGCCCCTCGCTACCTCGCTGAGTTCGAATACCGCTTCAATCGGCGCTACGATCTCAAAGCCATGCTTCCGCGGTTCCTGACAGTAGCAGCCCGGACACCGCCTATGCCCTATAGGCTGCTAAAGATGGCTGACTCTTATGCGTAATCAGGTAAGTTGATGACATTGGGACGGAATGTCCCCAGAACCCCAAAGTGCTGGAAAACCCATATGATTAGTATGGACACGAAAAAAGTCTTGAGGAACTGGGTGGCCATGATGATGCCAACCTTTACCTTCATGTCCTGATAAACGCGATCCAGATCGGCTGTTACCGTGAGTTCGCCGAGCTTGAGCATTCCATCGCCTTGATGAACCAGACCGAAGTTGTGTGGCTGGGTATCGGCTCCACGGGGGATCTCACCCATAACCAGTTCGGAGTCCGGTTCAATGCCCAGCCGCAGATGAACGACGTCCGGAAGGCTGAGAATACCTTCCATTTGGGTCTGGAGCAGTTTTTGATCAAGGGCCCAGAGGCTGCTGGCGAGGCTGGAGGCATACCCGGACTCAATTGCCTGCATGCGGCTGTCGATCTGGGAAAGATCTTTCGAATAGTCGGAATAGATCTGGATAGCAGACGCGATCAGAGTGAAAACCGAGCTGAACAGAAGTATCCAGGCAAGCAACCTGAAAGACAGGGGAGAGCCCGTGCGAAAACGTTGAAGGCGCGTCAGTAGTTTGGGCATGTCGTCGCTTCAGCCACCCGGACGGTTGATAACAGCAAACAGTCTATCACTTGCAAACTATAGCAGTCCTGCTCTCCGAATTCCCTGCAAATACGCGAAAAGGCGGGAGAAATGTGCTCGCTTCTACCTTTCCTGAATTTTCGATTCCAAGAGTGATGTGGTCCATTGACGCAGATCAATATTTGTATTCAGGGGTGACGTAATCTGAGCTTAATCAAGTTTGATCGTAACTATTCAGCTCAAAAAACCTGTGAAAGTTCTTGACAGGGTTTTTGCCTGAATCTTTCGACTTTATCGGCATACGCACTGATGCAACCAGACAGGCTATAACCGACGACATAGGGTCCGCTGAAAGGCTGTAATTACCGATACCGATCACGGGACGGCATCGATTTTTTAATCGCCGTATAAGAGCGCTCAGAGCCAAAAATGTCGCCCTGAAAACCCGTGCGATAATGGCTGTCTTACAAAGCCATCCCGGTGGGGGCAGACATTGAAAATAGACAATATCGACGTTGATTCGGCAATCGCCTCCGTCAAGAACCTTCTTGAGAAAGAGCGTGACCTGTCGCCTTCACTCAAGGCCGCTCTGGAAGTGCTGCTCGTTTTGGTGGCGCTACTGCTCAACCGCACGACGCTCAATAGCAAAAATAGTCGTAAGCCGCCTTCAACGGATCCGAACCGTGACAAATCTTCCAAAAAGGGTTCCAGCAATAGAAAACCCGGCGGACAGAAGGGGCGTATCGGAACCACCTTGCAGCAGGTCGATGGTCCTGACGCAGTGAAAGAGCTGAAAGTCGATCGACGCTCTCTGCCAAAAGGACGGCGGTATCAAGAGGACGGTTATGAAACACGGCAGGTCATCGATATTGATATCGCGCGATTCGTGACTGAATACCGAGCACAGGTTATTAAAGACGACCAGGGGAATCGATTTGTTGCTGCCTTTCCGGACAGGGTCAGTCAGTCGGTTCAGTATGGCATCGGCATCAAGGCCAATGCGGTCTATATGTCGCAGTTTCAGCTGTTGCCCTATGACCGAATCCGTGACCACTTTCAGGAGCAGATGGGCATTCCGGTCAGTGCCGGCGCTGTCTTCAATTTCAACAAAGAGGCTTACGAGAAGCTGGATCATTTCGAGCAGTGGGCGAAAGCTCAGCTCGCCAAATCTGAGCTCATGCATGTTGATGAGACCGGCATCAACCTGGACGGGAAGCGCCACTGGTTGCACTGCGCGTCCAATAGCGCATTGACGCTGTTCTATCCCCACACCAAGCGTGGCACCGAGGCCATGGACGAGATGGGCGTCTTACCCTTCTTCAGTGGGGTGCTGTGTCACGATCATTGGAAGCCGTACTACCGTTACGCGTGCACCCATTCCCTGTGCAATGCGCACCATCTTCGGGAGCTGGAGAGGGCATGGGAGCAGGACGATCAACACTGGGCCAAGGCGATGAAAGTACTGCTGATCGATATGAACAAAACGGTAGCGGATGCCGGTGGCCGCTTGCCAGCCACTGATGCTGAACGGTGGCGACAGCGCTATCGACAACGTCTCGAAGAGGCAGATATCGAATGTCCGCCTCCCGATAAGAGCCTGCGAGAGGCAGGGAAACGAGGCAGGCTAAAACGATCAAAAGCCCGAAACTTGCTGGAAAGGTTGCGAAACTTTGAGCACGACGTTCTGCGTTTTATGGATGTCGAGTACGTCCCCTTCACTAACAATCAGGGGGAGAACGACCTGCGCATGACGAAAGTGCAGCAGAAAATATCCGGTTGTTTTCGATCCATGGCGGGGGCGAAGATCTTTTGTCGTGTTCGCAGTTACCTGTCAACGTGCCGTAAGCAGGGGGTATCAGCCACAGAGGCTCTGGCTTTACTCTTTCAGGGGAAAAGCCCTGCGTTTATGGATACCGATGAGACTCTATTTTAATGATCATGGTGAATATGAGCTGAATAGTTACCTGAATTGAAGCAATACTTCTCTTAGCTTGGACCACAGCTTCTCTGTGAGCATGTATCTGGGCATTGCGGGCTCGTATGATTGTTGTTGTGGAACTTCATTATACGAGCTTGCTATTATCTTTCAAAGACTTACGAGCAATTGTCAACAGACCCTAGTATTCATACATTGATTATGAATGCATGAACACGCCAAAGAGGACTTCATCATGGCGATGATACAGGCTGCCGATACCCCCATGAACTACGCCAAACCGGTTCTGATGGCGGTCAAATCCAGTGACCAAAAAGACAGCCTGACGCTGTTGCGCAACCACGCTATGTTCAGCGCTCTGGAAGAAGACGACCTGCAAGAGCTTCTGCATCATGCCCGCCGCTTGCGGTTGGGCCATCACCAGTTACTGTATCGCCAGGACATGCCGGCCCACCACTTCTTCTTTGTGTTGTCTGGCCGCTTGCGCCTGTATCGGCTGGATGCTTCTGGTATCGACCGTACTCTGGACAGCATCGCGCCAGGCGACTGCATTGCCGAAGTGATGATATACGCCGATCCCGCCCGCTACGCCTGTTACGCCGAAGCCCTGAAAACCAGCGAAGTGCTGATGATTCCGGTGAAAGCGTATCAGGACTTGCTGGACACCAATCACAGCTATACCCAGGCCGCTCTGCGCCACTACGCTATGCGCGCAGTGACTCATTTTCACGATCTGGAAATCATGACCGTGCAGAGCGCCCGCGATCGGCTGATTCGCTATCTGGTGGATTTGTTACCAGAAGGCAGCAAGCAGGGTGGTGAAGTGGAATTGCCACTGCCCAAATGCCTGGTGGCGTCGCGTCTTGCCATGCAGCCAGAAACCTTCTCGCGCATTCTGGCCGACCTGAAATCCAACGGCCTGGTGCGGGTAAATCGCAGCCGGGTGTTTATTTCCGACCCGAGCAAGCTGATTCAGATAAGCCGATAGTTACCATTTAAGGATTTATGAAATGATCAGCAATTACCGCGAATTGATTGCCGCGACCGGGCAGGAGCACGAACCCCAGCGCCTTTTGTTTGTGTTTTGCCGCGCCGAATTGCCAGACTCGGCCTCTGCAGAGGAGCTCGCAGCTTTTGAGCGGGGCGAGGGCGGCGCACTTACGCCGGTGATCTGCGTGGATAAAACCCCTGCCGAAGTCGCAGACTTCAGTCAGCTGGTGGACGAGTCCCGCAACACGGGTCAGAACTGGGACGTTGTATTCGTGGCGGCTATGTCTGGTCGTGGTGGCGTGCCCCCGTCCAGCGACGAAGCACAGCAGCCCATGACCATGATGGTCGAAAGCATTCGCATGGGCCACGTCGGCAATTATCTGCCTTTAGACGTCAGCGGCGAAGCGGTTAGCCTCGGCTAATCAGAGATAGAGGAGGTATCAATAGCCTGCTAGCCCGAATGTTTCATAAACCACCCTCTCGCTCTCAGAGCCTGGCATTGTCTGACTATTTTCAGGCTAATGACTCGACCATGGCTGGAAAATGGGACGTGCATAGACGTGACTATGGCGTTCCGGGACCAGTTTCTCCGATCAGATGGCGAATTTGTGGATTTCAGGCGAGCAGAAGCTTCTGGACAGTGCCAGATCGTCGTTTTTAGGTCGCGATCCCTGTCAGGGGTGTCAGGCGGGCGTTGGCGGTCGGGCCAGGTACATTAATTCGGTCACCCGGTGTAGCAGACCCTTCATCGGGCAACGGCTGGGCAGGTGCAATTTGATCCTGTCCTTGTACTGCACTACCCGCACGGCCAGCTTGAACAGCTTCAGAATGAGGGTCATGGGCTGAGCTTTTGCCAGTTCGGTGTGGCACAGCGTATGTTCACGCAGGCTGTGGATCAGATTGTAGGCCGCGCAAGCGTAAAAGAGGCGCAGGTGATTGGCGATAAAGCCATGGTCGGAGGTACGATCGCTGGCCAGGTCGTTCTTCACCGCCTTGATGTAGTTCTCGTCCTGACCGCGGGCGCAGTACAAATCCCGGTATAACGCCTCCGCCGTCGGTTCCGTCAGCGACGTGACGACAAAGCGCGGATTGTCACCCAGACTCATGACCTCGGCCTTGAGCACCACCCGGTACGCGGCGGGCCATGAGCCGGCCTGGTAGGCCACATTGTCGTAAAGACGGGTTGCTGCGGGGGTGGTCTGCTGTAACCGACGGGCGTTCTCGCAGCATTGCTCATGCAGGGTGCGAGCCCTGGCGAGCAGTGGCTCAGCCCTGGGCGTCAGTGCGCTGTTACCGGCGAGGCCAAAGAGAAAATCGAGCTGATCATCGCCATCGCACAGGGCCATCAAGGCCGGATTGGCGAAATGGCCATCGCCGCGCAGGACGATGTGGGTGTCTGGCCAGGCCTGACGCAACCGACGCAACACCCGCCCGATAATGGCAGCGTTCTCGCGTCCGGTAGGTCGCTTGCCGGGACGCAAGACAGCGGTAATGAGCTTGCCCGACAGGCCCTCAAAGAGGAACAGAGGCAGATAACAGTGGCTGCCGTAGTGGCGATTATAGAAGGCCAGCTCCTGTTGCCCGTGGGTGCGGTCTTCGGAATGATCCATGTCCAGCACCATCACCGGTGGCGGGCTGGCATAGCTGGCGATAAAGGCGTCGACGAAGGCCTGGGCCAGGCGATAGATGTCCTTGCGAGAGAGCCCGTTCTCCAGACGAGAGAAGGTCGGAGCGGACGCCAAAGCGGTGTCCGCATCAAGGGGAGCACGCCCGAGCGCCAGCTTGAAGGCCGGATCGTGGCGCAGGCTGTTGGCATCGTTGCCATCGGCATAGCCGCAGGCACTCTGGAAAATGCGCTGGCGCAACAGGTCCGTCAGGCTGTGGTCAATATAAGACGGGTGCCGCCAATCCTCGATAGCTGAGGCCAGGCGCTCAATCAGGCCGGTCTGACGATCCACGCCCTGTAGCAGCAGGGCCCCAAAGTCACTAGACATGGCCCCGCCATTGAAATCGGCGCGCACCGTGAAGCCGGCGATAGCAGTATTTTCCAATCCATAAATGAGTCTGAAGGAGAGAGGGGGAGTGGTTCTCTATTAGCCTGTTCTCAGGGCTTGTCCATGGATGGTTTTGAAGAGTTCCTGACGGGCCTTTTGTAGCTGGTCCGCCGCCTGATTGTCACTGATCTGATGAGCGACCTTGTCGAGTATTTCAAAGCTGGCGCCGGGTTTCAAATAGTCTTCGGCACCAGGCAGTGATTTGAACTTGTCGTAGGGCGTCATCATGTTTTCATAACGATAGATCTTGCGCTGCTTTCCCTTGTCATCGACCTTGGTTTCAGGAAAGAAGCAGGGGCGATGAAAGTTAACATAGGGGGTCAGGTGCTGCTGGTTAAACGCATTGATGAGGGGTGCCCAGCGCTGAGGAATATGACTGTATCCGAACAGTTTTCTGACCACGGAAGCGTTTTTGCTTTCCGCCAACGCGTTGTCGTTGCTCTGTCGAGAGCGTGACTTGGTGAACTCGATCAATAGCTTTCTCAGCAGGTCGGCGACCCGTTTATTGATGTATTCAGAGCCGTTGTCAGAGTGGAAACCGAGTAGGCTGAAAGGAAAGGCATCAAGCAGCTGCTCCAGGGCGGGCATGAGGTAGCGTTCGCTGATTTTCTCAACGGTATAGACAACCTCAAACTGGGTGACTTCATCGACAGCATTGATATGGTAAACACCCTTCTGCTTGTCTAGATCCCCCTGATGTACGGTATCGATGCGGATATAGCCTGCCATGCCGTTGGGTTGGGGCTTGCGGCGCTCACCAAGGGTGGAAGGCTTAGACCGGGTCTTCTCAAAATGCCGTCGATGCCGGGAATAGGTCGTAGATTTTCTCAGGTTGTAGAGGTGACTGACGGAGATTGCTGACAGAGTCTTGTACTCGGTCTCGCCATAGACCCCATAGGCTCGTTCACACAGTTTCTTGATGGCATGGCCGCAGGGCGTGTCATGGCGCTCGTCCATCGCCGCCAGCAGCCGGACATCCTTTTCAGTGTACTTCCGTTTGAAGCCGGACACGGCTCGCTGACGTCGCTGTAATCGTCCCGTCTTGCGGTACTGGGCGATCAGCCGAGTGAGCTGTTGCCGCGAGTAACCACTGACCTTTATCAGGTAGCGAATGACGACGCCTTTCCCCTGCCGGTTAAGTGTCAGATAGCGGAATTTGACTAACGCTTGCTGAATCCAGCGGTAACAGGCGTCTTTGTCATTAGTGACCGAAAAGGCCACTGCCTGAGTTCCTGACAGGAAGTGCGTCAGTTGATCGATGGTCGTTAAATCTTCGAGCTTCATAATGGCTTTCATCCCGCCATCATGAACAAATCCTGCGCTTGCTTCAGACTCATTTGATATTAGAAATACAGCCCCTCTTCAGACTCATTTCATATTGGACAAGGCTATAGCAGGAAAACGGAGTTGAGTTGGGATAGAATGGCACATAGGCGGTCTCGTTTAAGCTTCGTACGTAGCGTTATTAGCGTAACTCCAATTATATCAATTGGTTAAGCGATATTCGCCTACTTTTTTGAATAATCCGGGCTAGGTTCAGTGACAGGCCAGAGTTTGGCAATTTACGGTAAAGTTCTTGCAGCTCATCACCTTTCATTTTTGTAGCGCAAAGGACTCTACTCCTAATTTTGTCTTTCCCGCCAACATCCACTTTTTCGATGCAATCCAAAACTGAATATTCAATAAACTCTCTTTTAACTGCATTTCGGAACAACGACTTTGTATAGGCCAAAATCGTGTTCGCCATTGAGTTATGTCCCGCCGCCAGAATAGGATCAACAGCAGCAAAAAAGTGACAGCGCTTGAATTCACTAATCGGCATGTCCCCAAAGCGCTTGAGCAAGTGGTTTTTCAGCATCGTCATTGCGTGCACTCCACCATCTTTGTGCCCGCTCTGCTTATTTGCCAACCTAACCGCATACACAGCAGCTGCATCATTCACAGTCCTCAACGCCTGCCGCTCTGCAATTTCCTGCAGATATTTAGACTTTCGTGCTTCTGCAAGACGCTTTTTTTCTTCCTGGGGATCATCTCCCTGTCGAATACGGACTCGCCAAGTCTCAGCCAATTCCCGAACAGAACGCGTTCTCAGTCCGTCATCAAACGCACCAAGGGCATACTTTCGCCCAACCCACTGACCAGAACCAACCTGAACGCTGTATCTCAGATGCCAGGCTTTATTCCCAGCGGGCGTAACGCGTAACACCAAGCCCTTAACAGTTGAGTCCTGAATGTAAAGATCTTTCTGGCCAGGGGTTACTTTCCGGATAAATTTGTCTGCTGAATCGGCACTCCTTGGAAGGAGCTCCTTATTTTTTACTGCCATTTTCCAACTCCGTTATAGCTAATTTTAAAGAATCTTGGGTACTGATTGGGGGCAGGTTCTGGCCTGGGTACTTGTTGGGTACCTGTAAAACGCCTTGCAACAACCTGAACTCAATCAACACCCAAGTATTCTATAAAAACCTATTAAAAACATACAGTTAATAGACTAAAACGGAAACGAAATAGACCTAAATGAACCGAAATGAATCACTACACTATTTTATTCGGGACGAAGGAGTCGCAGGTTCGAATCCTGCCACGCCGCTAATCAAGGTCATGCAGTTGCACAATTTAATCTTGGCTTTATGTTTAAGACTGGTGATGGCGTCCCGCAGGATGCTGTCGAAGCAGCTCAATGGTACCGACGTTCCGCCAAACAAGGCGATACGGATGCACAATATTATCTTGCGATAATGCTTAGAAATGGCGAAGGAGTCGAGCAGAACCATCGTGAAGCTACTAAGTGGAATATGCGCGCCGCTGAACAGGGTCACGAGCTTGCGAAGTTTAACCTCAACCTCTAAAGCGAGGAGAGCTTACCGACGACTAACAGCGGTATTACCCACGAAAAGTAGACACTCGGTTATGATGAGCAACCAGTCTGGCTTTATACTCTTGCGAACGCTGACGGCGTTTTCGAAACGAGCGAGATGCGTTTAGGTTTTCATGAAAAGTGTCCGCTGAGGAATAAGCGCACACTATCTTGACGGCTGCGGCATGGGCTCAAGATGGAATTACCGGACGCTTACTCGGAGTCTCCCGAACTCCGCGCATGATACATACCATATTTATCGGCCCTCCTTTATTCAAAACACTCCTCGAACGTGAAACGCCTCATTAGGTTGTAAAGAGCGACTTTTTTATCGCAGTACTGGCGTAACATTCGTACAAACGCCCAACATTTTCGCTCTATGCAGGTCTATACCGACCAATGCGGTTGTTACACGCGAACTAGCGCTATATATTGATTGCTCATTATTTTGGGCGCTTTCCAGTCGCCCAATCGCTTGTGAACAGCGCTATGCAAGAACAGGGGAACGAACCCATGATCGAACTGGACGACCGATGGTTGTCAGTCAGCGAAATCGCCAAGTATCTGGGGGTCAGCAACGATACGGTATACAGGTGGATTGACAAGCAAACGATGCCTGCTCACCGCGTAGGCCGGGCATGGAAGTTTAAGAAGGACGAAGTCGATGGATGGGTTCGCAATCGCGGCGCAAGCGATGGAAATAGCGCCAATGTCTAACGATAAACAGCTTGCCCGTTTTGGGTTTCGATTTGAGCGCGGCGGCACCCACAGCTCGCGAACCATGATGCTAGACGAATTGACGGCGCTACTGAGCTACGTTGATCGCTCAGAGGCAAAAAAGGCCGATTACCTGCACGCCATAGAAGCAGAAAACTGCCTGGGCAAACGCTCCGGTAAAACTCGCCGCCTTACCTACAGACACTTAGCAGAGCTGTATTCTCTCGACACGAATCACCTGCTCTTTCGCGCCTTGCTTTATTTCTGGCAGCGCGATGAAGAAGGAAGACCAATGCTGGCGCTTTTAGCAACGTACGCCAGAGACTCCATTTTTCGCACCAGTGCGTCGTTGATTCTCAAAGCACCGAAAGGCTCAATCATCACCCGTGATTCGGTCGAAGAACGGTTAGACAGCCTGGAACCAGGCCGCTTCAGCAAAGCGACTCTGAAATCCACAGCCCAAAACATCAACTCCAGCTGGACTAAATCTGGCCACCTGACGGGGCGAAACAAGAAAACAAGAAGCCGGGCCATTCCGACACCGAGCAGCGCCGCCTATGCATTGTTGCTGGGTTACTTAACCGGCGCCCGTGGGCAAGGTTTGTTCAGCTCTGAATATACGAAGCTGCTGGACTGCTCCAAGGAGCAAGTCATTGAATTGGCCGAACAGGCCTCCCGCAGGGGATGGATAACCTATAAGCGGGTTGGGAATGTTATCGAGGTCTTGTTCCCCAGCCATATTAATCAGCAAGAACAGGAGTGGTTGCGTGAGCAGGGTTAAACGCCTGATTCAATCGTACGGACGGCACATTGCTATCCCCTGGCGAGATGACGCCGCAGCCGCTCAGCGGGTTATTTTCTGCGTCTATAACGAAAACGAAGAGCGATGGCTCAGAGCCAGGGTAGACGAATTTGAAATAGTCACCCGTCAGTCGGGACACGACTGGGCGTTGTTCGATCTGACTAACAGCTTCGCCGGCTGGCTAAGCACCCAACGGTATGCCAAGAGCTATTTCCAGAAACCACACCTGTTGGCCACTGTTCTGCCCAAATACCTCGACTACATCGTCAGCGATTTAGAGCGTGTTCTGAAAGAGAAGAATGCAGACAACAATACCGTGGTAGCTGTACAAGGTGTTGGCTCCCTGTTCGGATTTCTCAAGGTCAAAGACGTTGTAGATAAGCTGGCGCCCTTGGTACAGGGGCGGCTGCTAGTTTTGTTTCCCGGCAGTTATGAAAACAACAACTACCGGTTATTGGACGGTTACGACGGGTGGAACTATCTCGCAGTGCCGATAACCGCAGACAAGGATTAAGGAAGAGGCTGTTCATGAAGAATCGTGAGATTTATCAGAAAGATCCGACTACCCGCAAATTGGTTAACGAAGGGGTGGCCACTGTTAACGATGACACCACCAGTCAGGCCCTGACGGTGCTCCGCTATGAGCTGGAAACCTTTGTCTGCGATGGCCAGTACGAAAAGGGCATGTCTCACATTCTGGAAACCTTCCTGAAGAACATCGATCAGGCACAGCAGCCAGCAGTATGGGTAAGCGGGTTCTACGGTTCCGGTAAATCCCATTTGGTTAAAATGCTGCGAACTCTGTGGGTCGATAGCCAGTTTGAAGACGGTGCTACTGCCCGGGGCATCGCTAACCTGCCCCAAGGGGTCCGCGACCATTTACAGGAACTAAGTACCCAAGCTAAACGCCATGGAGGCTTGCACGCCGCATCTGGAACCCTCGGTTCTGGCGCCAGCGGCAGCGTGCGACTGGCGCTGCTGCGCATTCTGTTCAAGTCTGCAGGGCTGCCCGAGCAATATCCGGTTGCCCGCTTCGTGATGTGGCTGAAGCACGAGGGTATTTACGACCAGGTGCGCCAGAGCGTCGAGTCTGCAGGTTACGAGTGGCAGGAAGAGTTGGATAACTTCTACGTGGCTGAAGGCCTGCATGAGGCTTTGGTTCAGGCCAAGCCCGCGCTATTTTCGTCGCCCACATCCTGCGTGGAAACCCTGAATAACCTTCATCCGTTTGTTCAGGACATCTCCAGCGACGATATGCTCAAAGCAATCCGCCAGACACTAACCAAAGACGGTAAATTCCCGCTCACGTTGATCGTTCTGGACGAGGTGCAGCAGTTTATCGGCGAAGACAGTCAGCGTTCCATCGCCGTACAAGAAGCCGTAGAGGCGTGCTGCAAAAACTTTGGCGGCAAATTGCTCTTCATCGGTACCGGCCAAACAGCCGTCACCGGCACCAGTAACCTGAAGAAACTCGAAGGCCGCTTCACCATCCGCGTTGAGCTGTCCGATGCCGATGTTGATGCGGTTATCCGACAGGTCATCCTGGCCAAGAAGCCAGAAGCCAAGACACCTGTCGAACAAGTCCTGCAAACCAACTTAGGGGAAATCTCCCGACACTTGGCCGGCACAACCATCGGTCATCGCCAGGATGATTTGCCGTATTTCCCCCAAGACTACCCAATTCTACCGGTACGTCGGCGCTTCTGGGAAAACACCCTGAGAATACTGGACCAGACGGGTACCGACAGCCAGTTGCGCAACCAGCTCAGCATGATCCACAAAGTCATTCAGACCAACTTGGATGACCCACTCGGCCATGTGGTACCGGCGGACTATCTCTACTTCGACTCCGCCGACAAGTTGCTTCAGTCTCGTATCTTGCCCCGCAAGGTGCATGAAAAAACCATGAGTTGGATAAAGGGTTCGGAGGATCAGCGCCTGATGGCTCGTGCCTGCGGTCTGGTTTTCCTGATCAATAAATTGGGCGGACAAAACAACGAAATCGGCATCCGGGCTAACGTGGACTCCCTGGCGGACCTGCTCGTGAAGGACCTTTCCAATGGTAGCAGTAGCTTGCGTAGCAAACTGCCCGGGCTGTTGGACAACTGCGAGCTACTGATGAAAGTGGGTGAGGAATACCGCATCCAGACCGAAGAAAGTGCCGCCTGGACCGACGAATTTCTCAGCCAACGCTCAGCACTCTCTAACGAAGCGCATCGTATTCACGCGGAACGCGATGACCGAATCCGCCGTATGTTCGGCGATGTGGCTCGCAAGCTGTCACTGATACAAGGTGAAGCCAAAGTTACCCGGGATATTTACCCGGTGTTTGATGCCCAACTGCCGAACGATGCCAGCCAGCGCATCTACGTGTGGATAAGGGATGGCTGGAGTGGTGATGAAAACTCCGTTCGGGCCGATGCCCGGCAGGCAGGCAACCAGTCGCCAACGATCTTTGTGTTTGTCCCCAAGCGTTCCGCAGACGACCTGCGCCACCACCTGATCGACTTCAAAGCGTCCAGTGCCACCCTGGATAAACGCGGCTCTCCTAATACCCCGGAAGGCACCGAAGCCAAAGCTGCCATGGAAACCATCAAACAAACAGCAGAGGGCAAAATCCGCGAGCTACTCAGTGAAGTTTTCTCCGGTGCCCGGGTATTTCAAGGCGGAGGTAACGAAATTCTCGGCAATAACTTGCAGGAGATGGTGCTAGAAGCGGCGAAAAATGCCCTGCAGCGCCTGTATCCTAATTTCCATATTGCTGATCATAGTGGCTGGCAAAAGGCCTACGAGAAAGCCCAAAAGGGTGCGCCGGATGCCCTTAAAGCTGTGGGTGACGACGGTGATCCCGCAAAGAACCCAGTGTGCAAGACTATTCTGGGCTTTATTGCTGGCGGCAAAAAAGGGACAGATATTCGCGATAACTTTGAAGGCTCGGGTTATGGGTGGTCGCGCGATGCTGTAGATGGTGGCCTTCAGATACTGCTGGTAGCAGGCGTGATTCGCGCCCAGGATGATCGCGGGCAGGCGATTGAGCCCTCTGCCCTAGAACGCAAAAGCATCGGCAAAGCCTTTTTCAAAGTCGAATCGGCCAATGTCACGACACCGCAGCGCATCCAGATCCGCAAACTGCTGCAGAAAGTCGGCGTATCAGCCAAACAGAGTGAAGAGCTGGCCCATGTGCCGCTGTTTTTGCAGAAGGTGTCTGAACTGGCCGACAAAGCCGGTGGCGAAGCGCCCAAGCTGAAACGCCCGGACACCCAGTTTCTGGATGATATTCGGCTGACCACTGGTAACGAACAACTGCTGGCGCTCTATAACCGGCGGGATGAACTAATTCAAAGTATTGAGAGCTGGGAAAGCCTTGCCGAACGGATCCAGCAGCGTTGGCCCAGCTGGACTACCCTCAAGCTCCTCGTAAACCACGCTAATGGCCTGAGTGATGCCGATGTCTACCGTGCCCAAGTGGACACTATCGAACAACAACGGCAACTGCTGGAAGACCCGGACCCGATCACCCCGCTGGCGGCCAGCCTGACCCAAAGCCTGCGGGATGCCCTGAACACACTGAACCAGGACTACCAGGCCCGGCATAAGCAGGGCATGAAGCGCCTGGAGACGGATGGTAACTGGCTGCAACTGGAACCAGAACATCGCAATCAGTTGCTCTCCAGGCAGAAGCTAACCCTGGCTGATCAACCTAAAGTAGCTGTCCAGTCCACCGACGAGGTGCTGAACACCCTGGATCATTATTCACTAGCCATGTTCGCCGACCGGGTAGTCGCGTTGCCCAGCCGCTTTGATAACGTGGCGGTATCCGCCGCTGAGCTGTGTGAACCGGAAATCCAGTTTGTATCAGTACCGCGACGTACCCTGAAAACCGAGGCAGACATTGATACCTGGGCTGAAGAGGTGAAAGACCAGCTCAAAAACGCACTGGTAAAGGGCCCAGTCTCAGTCAAATAACGGTCAATCAAAGAAAGAACTGTCAAAAACAGGACCGCCAAAAAGAGGACTGCCAAAGCCATGCGAACCCTCACCAATATTGAGGAACTGCTGCCAGAGCTGGACCATTGCATAGCCGACGATCTGGAGGACCAGGATCTCGACTTCAAACAGTGGGACACCAAAAGCCGTGACAAAGCGGTGAGAATTGTTGTCCAGATGGCCGTGTGCATGGCTAACGGCGGCGGTGGCACCGTAGTGTTTGGTGTGGCAGATCGCATACAAGGGCGGAAGAACGCCATTCCGGGAGTGCCACCGGAAATCGATGCGAATATGTTAAAAAAAGCGGTATACGACCAAACCGATCCGAAAATCATGCCGGTGTTCGAAGAGCTAACCGTACCGGAAGGCACGGGCCGCGTGTTGCTGATGCAGATCCACCCCGGAATGCCACCCTATACCGACACCGCAGGCCGAGGCACCATCCGTGTCAGTAAAGACTGCGTGCCTTTAACCGGCACTGTCCGCCGAAAGATTGGCGTGGAAACCGGTGAAACCGATTACACGGCAGAAGCAGTGGCGCCTATAGATGACGCCTTGCTGTCTGCTACCGCGCTGGAAGCCCTGCGTAATCAGGCCAGCAGAGAACGTGCGCCAGATGACTTGCTAAGACTATCGGATGCCGAATTACTGTCCACTCTGGGGTTAATCAAACAGGGCAAGCTGACCCGTGCGGCCATCTTGCTGGCAGGTACTGAAGCAGCTATTCGTGAACACCTGCCCGGCCACAACTGGACCTTTCTGCAGATGACGTCCGATACCGACTACGGTATCCGGGAAGATCGCGCCAGCGCCTTACCTTTGTCCGTCCAGCGCATTGAAGAACTGTTGGTACCCTTTAACCCCATCACCACCTATAAGCAGGGCATGTTCCACTACGAATACCGCACCTGGCCGGAAATCGCCGTGCGCGAGGCCCTGATGAACGCGTTCTGCCATGCAGATCTTCGTATTGCCGGGCCGATAATGGTCAAACTGTATGCAGACCGGCTGGAAATCAGCAATAACGGCGGATTTATCGCCGGCATTACCGCCAACAACATTCTGCACCACCAACCTGCCGCCAGAAATCCTTTACTGGTTGAGGCACTTACCCGCCTGCGCCTGGTTAACCGCAGCAATCTGGGCATTAACCGCATGTTTTCTGCGCTGTTGATGGAAGGTAAAGAGCCGCCCCAGATCCGGGAAGTGGGGGATTCCGTGCAGGTGAGCTTTCCCAAACGCGAGTTGAACGCCACCTTTCGCCTATTTGTGGCAGATGAAAGCGAACAGGGTCGCAAACTGGGAGTAGACGAACTGATGCTGCTGCAGTACCTACTTCAGCATCCAGAGGTAGACACCAACACCGCCGCTGCCCTATGCCAGCGTGGCGAAGCAGAAATGCGCGAAAAGTTATCCACAATGGAGTCAGCCGGATACATCGAACACGGAGGCACCGGGCGGGGAGCTTACTGGTGTATTCAGCCCGAATTCTACAATCGCTTCGCCGAGGATGGCCAGAGTGACGCGCGCCGACGAATCGGCTGGGACGCCGCGAAAACGCGCGTGCTCAGCGTTCTGATGGAGCGGGCGAAACGGGGCGAGCTGGGGATGAGCAACAAAGAAATTCGACAGATCACACGTTTTGACCGCAACCAAGTGCATCGATTGATGACCGAACTTCGACAGGAAAACCCCAACCTGCAGCCACCGGGAAGAGGCAAATACGCGCGATATGAATTCAAGCAATGATGCATGATTTGCATTTGAGCATTAAAAACAGCATTAGAACTCCTGAATGCTCGATTCATTGCTGACTCAACAATCAATCGAGCATTAAAGTACAATCGGATGGAAGAAGCATGCAGCCACTGGACAAAATCCTCAGAAACCAACTGGAACGCGCCGTTAAAAACGCCCGCGACACCGCCGAAAAAGGCGCCCACGCAGCGCTGGGCCAGCTGGGGGTAGCCGACCCCGCAGCAGCCGCGCACCTGAGCGACACTGACCGGGAACTGCGCCGTCGCTTGCGCGCCCATGGCCGCCAGCTAGGAGATTCCCTGAATGGGGGCAAAGTTCAGAGCATGGACCGCCTGGTGGAAGAAGTGGCCTACGAGCATTGGCATCGCATGTTGTTTGCTCGGTTCCTAGCGGAAAACAACCTGCTCATGTACCCCGACCCAGACGACCCGGTAGCCATTACCCTGGAAGAATGCGAAGACCTGGCCGCCGACGAAGGCGCTGCCAACGGCTGGGAACTGGCCGCCCGCTATGCTGCCCAGATGCTGCCGCAAATCTTCCGGCTAGATTCTCCGGTGTTCCAGCTCAACCTGCCGCCAGAGCACCAACAAGCCCTGGAGCAATTGGTCTCTGGTTTGCCACAGGAAACCTTCATTGCCTCCGACAGCCTGGGCTGGGTGTATCAGTTCTGGCAGGCCAACAATAAAGAGCGCATCAATAAATCCGAAGTGAAAATCGGCGCCCGAGAACTGCCCGCCGTTACTCAGCTGTTCACCGAGCCCTACATGGTCAGCTTTTTGCTCGATAATAGTCTCGGCGCCTGGTGGGCAGCCCGCAAGCTGACGGAAGATGATCTGAAAAACGCCCAAAGCGAAGAGGAACTTCGCCAAAAGGCAGCAATTCCCGGCGTACCGCTCGACTACCTGCGATTCGTTAAAGTGCCCTCTCCCCATGCGGGAGAGGGAGAAGGCGAGGTCTGGACCCCAGCTTCCGGCACCTTCGATGCCTGGCCGGAAAATCTAGCCGACCTGAAAACGTTAGACCCCTGCTGCGGTAAACGTTACATACCTTCTTTTAATCCCACACCACACATGCTTCAATGGTGACAAATTAAAAGGCTCTTTGTTCAGATGGAAACCCTTACTGAATAGCATTGAGCTGTTCAAGGGGGAACCAAATGGCCAGTCTTGAGTTTATTCATTACCTACCACGACGAGCAGAGATAAATGATGGCTCATTTCAGTGGAAAGATTTAAAAAGAAAACCAATCAAAAATCTTCCACAAATTGTTTGGGAAGATAATTCAACCTGGGCAGAAGCCAACCTATGGGCTTTGGGCCAAGCAACATCCTCAAAGCGTGATATAAAAACAGTCCGCTCTAATTTGGGCCACCTTCTTGGCTATGCGAAATGGTTGGAAGCCGAGTCGATTACTTGGTGGCATTTTCCAAAAAGAGAAAGTGAGCGATGCCTTATACGATTTAGGGGGGCTTTAGTAGCAGCAAGAAATAATGGCGAGCTTGCTCCAAGCACTGCGTCACAAAGAATGGCGGCAGTGATCCGTTTCTACAAATGGATGCAATCACGTCGGCTTATTTCACCGGAATGGCCAATGTGGGAAGAACGCTCTGTAGGAATAACTCTCACTAACTCATTTGGTCTCGAACACACGATGCGCGTGGCTAGTACTGATCTCTCGATACCTAATCGCAAAGTCGCCGGAGCAATCCAATTAGAAGATGGCTTATTGCCCGTGTCCATTTTGGCAATGAAAGAAATACTGGCTTTGGCAGATAAAACGTCGTCTGAAGAGCTTTCGCTGATGCTTAGGATAGGCTTCTTTACTGGATTACGATTAGGTTCCATCACTGACCTTAAAGTAAAAACATTACAGGATGCCACGATTGTTCCAGAGGTTGGTTGGAAGCGTTTAGTAGTTGGACCCGGAGCAAGGCCGCCAGTAGCAACAAAATATAGTGTTTCCGGAGCGGTGCCAATTCCAGAAGAGTTACTTGATCTTCTGCTCGATTATTCAATTAGCACAAGGCGTTTAAAGCGGCAAGCATTAGCAAGCCTTGAAGATCAAGGCCTGCTTTTTCTTACACGTTATGGAAACTCATATAGTGGTGATGATAGCCGAGCCGTCAATGTGGAAATGTCTAGACTTCGAGCTACTGGTAAAAAGATAGGACTAAAAGTGTTGCGAGGCTTTCACTTTCATAGAACTCGAGCAACCTTCGCAACTGAGTTAATGAAGGTCGCACTTAAGTTTATGCCCGTTAGTGATGCAATTCAGTTTGTAAGAGAATCCTGTTTGCACAGAGATGAAAGCACAACAATGAAATACATAAAGTTCATCGAAGCGAATAAGGCAATGGCTGAAGCAGCAGATGAATTTACTAACTTATTCATGGGGCTTGCAAAAGGATGTGCTGATGAATGACCTCAACCTAACATTTCCCAGTTTTCCTCTAGGCACACATCAAATTCCGTGGAATTTAAGAATACTGTTATTCAAAGATGCTGCAACGATACCTCGTAAAAAGGCAATGAGTTTGATTGACGATGGGGCATTTGGAGAGCCAATCGAAGAACGATTTCCACTAGTTATTGCATTTCATGAAGCTATTTCTTCTATGATTAGCCTCGGAAAATCGCGGGCACTGATTGGGTCTAGCTTAGAAGTTCTTTGGCACTTTTTAGCATGGTCGGACACCAATTCAGAACACATCTCTCGAGAAACATTAATCGATATTTTTAAGCGATGGACTGAGTTACAAATTCATAGATATCAAATCAAAAACGAAATAAGCGCCATTTCTGCATATCGTCAAACATCAAAAATGGCAAATCTAATCGCAAAAGTATTGCAACTTCCAGGGGCTAAACCCGGAGGAACCTTATTACTGCAAACAAGAATGAGAAAACCGCCAGATAAGAAGCACGTTTTAGGGACAAATGAGGATAAGCAGAATCTAAGTCACACATTCGAGTATGGCCATGTATTAACAAAAATATGCGGCGCATTGGATCTCACAACGGTACGAGGAAAACTCCCGATATTCATAGATGTCGGCAGTGATACGGTGCTGACATTAGCGGGGAATTTAATAGACCTAGAAATGGATACAAACTCTATAAAAGATATGACTATAAGGCGCAATGCTGAGATTGCCAGAGCGCCATTGAAGAATAATGAAAGCCTGTTCGATAAGCATAAACGCTCTGGAATACTGAACCAAAGAGTAGAAGCAGAATTGCTTATATTTATTGCGCAAACTGGAATGAATCTGACACAAGCAGCGAGCCTTGAAAAAGAGAGCTATCGGTGGAAATCAAACGGTGAAGATCTTGAGGTCTTTCGGGTTTATAAAGGCCGCCGTAGTGGTGAGGCCATTTTTCGTTGTTTCAAATCGTATAGGGAGCACCTAGAAAAATATATGGTTTGGCTAAATGGAACGGGGTTTAGTGATCATGACAATCGATTATTCCCTCTTTTGAGTAGAGGCATGATTCGCGTGAAAGGCGCTAAGGTGCTGTTTTCTACCACCAAAGTGACGTTCAAGAAAATAAATCTAGCGTTTATTGGACCTCAGCAACTGCGTAAAACCCGTGTAAACTGGTTGCTTAGACGTAGCCGAGATCTAGATCTGACTGCTGAACAAATGGCACACGATAAAGGTGTCCTTCTACGTGACTATGAGATGCCACACCATCAATCAGCAGCAGCAGAAATTATTAAATTTCACTGCGCTACTGATCCTACTTTTTCGCCGCCTGGTCCAGGCGTTTGCATTGATGAGAGTCACGAGCCCGAGTCAATCCCAAGCCTCGCAAACGAAGCGCCAAAACCGGACTGCATTAGCCCGGAGGGCTGTCTTTTTTGTACCAAACATCGAGATATTATGAGTTCCGAGTATTGCTGGAAACTTGCTTCTCATTTACATATCAAAAGTTTAGAAACAGCTTTGTATAAACCATCACAGAAACAAGAAATACATCCAGGTTATCGCGTCATCGATCGAATCACTCAAAAACTTGATGCGATTGCCTCGGGTAGTCAGATTCGAGCTATGTGGGTTAAAGAAGCTAAAGATTCAATACGCTCTGGCAGGTATCACCCATATTGGGACGGACATATCAGGCTGTTAGAGGTGCTTGTATGAATATCGCTGAGCTTCCGGGATTACAAATTGATTCAACGATAGTTACGTCGGATGCTGAAAACTTTAAGCCGACTAGTTGGCCACCTTCGACGGATTTTCCAGTGATTACTGATGCTCAAGGCAATGTGGTTTCGCGTTATGGTGACGTTCGTTGGGATCTATCGCCATGGGCAGGCCACACGCTAACCATTCATTTTGGAGATGGTCCAGGGCAAGGAAAAAGAATAAGTCCAGAGAATGCCGCTTTGTTGCGTCAAATAGTTGCTTGGTGGCTTTGGGGCACGGCGGCTGTACGCTCGGCCCGTTCTTTGGTTTATAAGTTTGAGTCTATCAAACCGCTATTTGTAGCATGCACAGACAACGGCATATTGGCGACGGAGTTATATAAGTTCCCCAGAGTAATAAAAGACGTTGCTAACTATTACATTGCTAGGGGAAATCAGCTTATCTCATACCTAAATGCGTTGAGTTATGCCGAGGAGCAATTAGGGTTTACCGTACTCAACGAAAAAGGGATGAAAATTCTCAGCGAAGCTTTGCCAAATATTCAGGAAACACAAACAGCCTATATTCCAGTTCGCATATGGAATTACCAGATTACCAGATTGCGAGAATGTCTAGATGACTTTATAGCCCATAAAGATGACATCGAAGCTTGTTACAATTTTTGTTTAGATGCTTATGAAAAGAATGCGGGAGGCAGTCTGTCGATGGCTTTTGGAGGGCTTCGAGATGATTCCCCGTTTAACGGCGCCCGTTCTGTCGGCTTGCAGAGATCAGGTAAGGTGTTTTATGGCATATTTCGAGAAACAACTAGGAATTATAAAATAGAACGGCTTCTAGAAAAGTGGTGTAACACTGAAAATAAGATGGCACCAGTCACTCTTTCTAGCTATTTGAGTCTAGTTTGCCAGGTTGGCCTTGCGTATATTCTGAACTTCTCTTTGATGCGTGTTGAAGAAGGTGGAAAACTAAGAACCGACTGTTATGAGGTCGAGTCCGACCCGTTGGGTAATGATATTCATCTTTTAAAAGGTATTACGACTAAAACTATTGAAGATGGCGACGCACGCTGGATTGTTTCACCAACTGTAGATATTGCAATTGAAGCGATGACAGTTATTGCAAGTATGCGAATGAAAGCTGCCATAGAAAACCCGTTCATCGAATTAGCTAAGGAGGATATTGATAATCCAGTCTTGCAGTCTCTAACTCATGAGCCATGGAGCCCAAGGACACCGCGCTCACAGCCAATTAAAAAATTCAAAAAGGCGAGATCCTATGGAGACATATGGAATATCTGGCCAAAACTATTTGATGCTAAAGAACTGACTATCACAGAATCAGATCTGGAGATGGCTAACCGGTTGACTGACGGACTTGATCCGGAAAAATTTGCCGTAGGAAAGCTATGGCCATTAGCGTGGCATCAACTACGGCGCACCGGTGCGGTAAATATGCTAGCCAGTGGCTTGGTGAGTGAAGCTTCACTTCAGTACCAACTTAAGCATGCCAGTCGTGCCATGAGCCAATACTACGGCAAAAACTATTATCGCCTAAAAGAACCTCTGAACGACGAAGCTCGTGGTTATTACCTCCGTGAAATGTACCAGGCAATGGTCCGTGAATTTAAGTCTTTACAATCCGATCAATATGTTTCTCCCCATGGTGAAAAACGGAAAGATCAGATTCTGCACGAGATATCTGAGAAAGATCATAAACAGCTAATCAATGCGGCAAAAGCAGGTCGGATAAGTTACCGACAAACTTTCTTGGGCGGTTGTGCAAACTCAGGGCCACCCTGCCCATTGGGCGGTATTAGCAATATAAGCTCATGTATGGGGTTCGGTGAAAAAAAACCATGTATATCCGCGTTATTGAATAAAGAAAAACTACCGGTAATAAATCAGCTTAGAGAAGTGGTTTCTATTCAGATTAATGAGGCTGAAGAAGGGTCACCTATGCATGAATCATTACAGGCACAATTAGAATCTGCGGAGCGAGCAATCAATGTCATCGAAAGCCGTTAAGCCAAAGAAAATAAGTAAAGCTGAATTAAAGTTTCGAGATGCCTTTGAACGTCTCAAACTTGGAAAGACAGACATACTCCCCAAAGGCACACCACTGAGCCAGAACAATGTTGCTAAAGAAGCTGGCGTAGATTCTTCTGCGCTTCGTAGAGCACGATTTCCTGAGTTGGTTTCAGAGATTCAAGATTGGATCGAGACCCACAAAGATGAGCAAACCCAAAAATCGCCTAGGCAAATGATGCTTGCTCAAAGGTCGAGAAACAGGGATCTAAAAGAGAAATACAAGGCTCTGGAGGAGCAGCGCGATAAGGCTCTAGGCCAATTGCTGGATGCCCAAGCACGCATTCTGGATATTACCCTGGAGAACCAACGGCTCCGTGCCCAACTGCCAGAGAGCAATGTCCGGCACCTTTCAGATCCATCGAAGCGGTAGCCTCCAATGGCGCGATGCCCCGATTATACTGAAGTTACACGCAATTACGCATGTAGCTCGTAACCCCGCGTAATTTGAAAATAACCAAGTCACTTTTTTAGTGTCAGGCCTACATAATTCAATTTCAGCTCACAAAATGCTACGAAAATCAATAATTAGTGGTATGCTCAGGTGCTATTTCTAAAACGAAACGCTAGAGGCACAACCATGATCCGCTGCCATCTCGCCCGCATGATGGGCGAACACAAGATGCGTATTGCCGACGTTGCCAGAGAAACGGGGCTCAGCCGCGCTACGATAACGCTGCTCTATAAAGAAACGGCCCAGAAAGTGGATCTGGAAGCCATTGAGAAGCTGTGCCTACTGTTTGAATGCCAAGTAGGCGATCTACTTGAGCTGACACAACAATAAACAAGGTGCCCGTTAAAGATAAAAATCATTTGATAAGACATTTAACGACACCTAGTAAACGACTAACACCAAGAAAAGCAACAGGAAAAAAAACATGACAAGCATCCAACAACGCGCCGCCCTGCAACGCCAAATCTGGGCCATTGCCAACGATGTGCGCGGCTCAGTAGACGGCTGGGATTTCAAACAATACGTACTTGGTACCCTGTTTTACCGTTTTATCAGCGAGAACTTTGCCCTCTATATTGAAGCCGGTGACGACAGTATCAATTACGCCGCGCTTAGCGATGAGGTGATCACGCCAGACATCAAAGACGATGCCATTAGAACCAAGGGTTACTTCATCTACCCCAGCCAGATGTTTGCCAATGTCGCCAAAAATGCCAACAGCAACGAAAGCCTGAATACTGACTTGGCCGCCATCTTCGCCGCTATCGAAGCCTCGGCCAGTGGCTACCCCTCCGAAGACGACATCAAAGGTCTGTTTGCCGATTTCGATACCACCAGTAACCGACTCGGCAATACCGTTAAAGACAAAAACCTGCGTTTAGCGGCGGTGTTGAAAGGCGTGGCGGGCTTGGATTTTGGCCATAATTTTTATGAAAAGAGTGATGCCGCCCAGATTGACTTGTTCGGCGATGCATACGAATTCCTCATCTCCAACTACGCCGCCAATGCTGGTAAATCCGGTGGTGAATTCTTTACCCCGCAGCACGTTTCCAAGCTGATTGCCCAGCTTGCCATGCACAAGCAAACCAGCGTTAACAAGATTTATGACCCAGCGTGTGGTTCCGGCTCGCTGCTGCTGCAAGCCACCAAACACGTCGGCCCGCATTTTATTGAAGAGGGCTTTTTCGGCCAGGAGATCAACCACACCACTTACAACCTGGCGCGGATGAACATGTTTTTACACAACATCAATTACGACAAGTTCAATATACAGCTGGGCAATACCCTAATAGACCCGCATTTTCTAGATGACAAACCCTTTGATGCCATCGTCTGCATATTCCGGCCCATCATGAACACCCATTCCGGACGAACGTGAACACCCGTTCTGGTTTAACGTGAACAGCCATTCCGGCTGAAGGTGAACACTTTTCAGTGATTTTCCGGAATCGGTGTTCACATTCCCGGAATCGCTGTTCACGTTCAACCAGAATCCTTCTTAACGCATTGTTTATTCAACCGCTTGCTACTCTGATTCCTTTTTTTGGGGATCAGGGCCATGTCAGCAAAGAGAATGCCAATGCGTAAAATCAGAGAAGTACTTCGTCTGCGGCTGGAAGCCGGGCTCTCAATCCGGCAGATCAGCGCCAGCACCAAGACCAGTGTCGGAGCCATTCAGAAGGTCTTGGCTCGGGCCGATGCCTTAGAGATTGTCTGGCCGTTGCCAGAGGATCTGGACGATGGCCGCCTGGCGGCCATGTTTTATCCCGGCTCCGATCCCACCACATCGTCACGCCATCAGGTGCCTGACTGGACGACGGTTTATCAGGAGCTCAAGCGCAAAGACGTCACCAAGCTGTTGCTGTGGGAGGAGTACACCGCTCGGTACCCCAACCGGTGCTACAGCTACTCCCAGTACTGCGACCGTTACCGCCACTGGCTGAAGCAGCAAAGGCGCTCCATGCGCCAGACCCACAAGGCCGGTGAGAAGTGCTTCGTGGATTACTGCGGCCCCACCGTGCCCATCATTAACCCGCAAACGGGCGAGATCCGCACGGCTCAGGTGTTTGTCGCCGTGCTGGGTGCGTCGAATTACACCTACGCAGAAGCCACCTGGAGCCAGGGCTTGCAGGACTGGTTGCTGAGTCACAGGCGCACCTTTGAATTTTTTGGCGGCGTTCCGGAGATGGTAGTTCCCGATAATTTGCGCAGCGGTGTCAGCAAAGCCTGCCGGTACGATCCGGATTTGAACCCCAGTTACCAGCAACTGGCGGCGCATTATCAGGTCGCGGTGCTGCCGGCACGGCCCTACAAACCCAAGGATTATGTCCTGCCGAAAATTATGTGCTGGCAACGCGCCAAGACCACGCGACGCAAGGGTAAGGGTTGCGACTACGCAACATAAGTAATCAACTTGATACTGGTATGTCTACATCCGCAAAGGAGGACACACCATGTTCAACACTCTGTTCATCCGCCCAAGTGCGCTGATTCGCCACCGTACCGGCCCCCATGCAGAATCCAGAATACGCTTTCTCGAGCATTGCTCAAATCAAGGCTATCCTCGTTCGTCATTGCAGAAAATCGCCTGGGTACTGTTGGTCTTTTCGCAAAGCATTGACCTGAGCAGACCGGATCGAATAACACGGCAGGAAATCGTATATGCGGTAGAGCATCGTATCCGTTATGCCCGACGACCGGAGCACGCCACAGACTCAAGAAGCTCGCGACTGATGTTTATCCATGTCGCGACAGCATGGTTACGCTTCCTGGGCCGCTTGGAGGAGCCCCAAAACCAACCGAAACGCTTTGCAGAGCAGATCGACACGTTCGTCAAGTTCATGCGCGATGAGCGTGGGCTATCGCCCGCGACCATTACGTTCCGCAGTGAACAAGTCACCCACTTTCTCTCGACTATCTGCGGCCCCGACATTTCGCTGGCCGCGATAACCATTAACGATGTCGACGCTTATCTTTCTTATCAGGGCAGCCATGGTTGGAGCAGGACGTCGCTACACACCCTGGCAGATGCATTGCGCAGTTTTTTCCGCTATTCAGAAGCGCAAGGGTGGAGCAGCGGAATCGCGGCGTCCGTAGATGCTCCACGAATATATGCACAGGAAGACTTACCCCTCGGACCCACTTGGGAGCAAGTACAACAACTCATTACCAGTTTCTCCAGCAATAACGCAGTGGATATCCGTGATCGCGCCATCGTCCTGTTGCTGGCCGTCTATGGATTGCGCAGCGGTGAAGTGACGCGGCTTCGCCTGGGGGATGTGGACTGGGTAGGCGAGATCCTCCACATAACGAGGCCAAAACAACGCTGCACCCAACAATACCCTTTGGATCCGGAAGTGGGTGATGCGATTCTGCGTTACCTGAAGGAGGCTCGACCCCGATGCTCCTCTCGCCAGTTGTTTATGGCGCTCAATGCACCTATTCGTCCCCTCATGCCCAAATGCATAACCCCTATCGTCCATTCACGTCTCGATGCCCTCGGTATTCATGTTCCGCGGCGCGGTGCGCATTGCTTGAGGCATGCCTGTGCTCGGCACCTGTTGGCAGCCAGCTTCTCTCTGAAGCAAATCGGCGATCAGCTCGGCCATCGAAGCGCTTCATCTACACGGGTGTACGCCAAGGTTGATCTTGATGGGCTTCGGCAGGTAGCGGAACTCAATTTGGAGGGATTGCTATGAGACTCTACGATGTCGTGGACGAATATGTGGCTTATAAACGCGCACTTGGCATGCGCTTCTATACCGACGCCAACATCCTTCGATCATTCTGCCGTCGCGCGGGAGATGTACCGCTGATCTCTGTTACGGCCAATCAGATACGGACCTTTTTGGACGGTGATACGCCGCTTTCCAGTTTTTGGCAGCGTAAGTATACGGCTCTTTCCGGCTTATATCGCTTCGCGCTGCCGCGCGGTTATGTCGACGCTTCTCCGCTACCTTGCCGCCGCCCTAAGCTTCCCCCTCCTTTAGTCCCTTACATCTATTCGCCGGCCGAACTCAAGCGCTTGCTGGACGCCACGCCGGGGGCCTGTGGTCGGCAGGTCCCGATGGACGCGTATGTCTTTCGCACCTTGATCCTGCTTTTATATGGCGCCTGCCTTCGCCTTGGCGAAGCGCTGCGTCTGACAATGAACGATGTCGATCTTGATCAGGCCATCCTGTGTATTCAGAAAACTAAATTCTACAAGACGAGGCTGGTGCCGCTAGGGCAGGACCTGAATCTGGTATTGAAGCAGTACGCACTGCGACGCAATGCCACTCATTGCAAGGAAGCTACTGCACCCTTCTTCTGTTTCCGGGATGGCCACACATTGAGTCAGTCCGCGGTGCGGAGCGCTTTTCGACGACTGCGCTCCCAAGCGGGCGTTCAGCGCAATGACAGCGCCCGCTACCAGCCACGATTACATGATTTGAGGCACACTGGCGCCGTCCATCGATTGGTGTTTTGGTATCGTAGCGGGGCCGATCTACAACGCTTGCTACCGCAGCTTGCCACTTACCTCGGTCATATCGATCTCTCCGCTACGCAACGCTACCTCACGATGACCCCAGAATTATTGCGCGAAGCAAGCATGCGCTTTGAGCGTTACTCCAAGGGGGAGCATCATGACTAATTCAATTTTTCTGGGTCCCTGGATCCGACGTTTCCTGCTCGAACACCTGGTGGCCGAGCGCAATCTCGCCTTGAATACCCAAAAAAGCTACCGCGACATGCTTATGCAGTTGCTTCCCTATTTGGCTGGAAAAGCTAATAAAGCGATCGACCGTTTAACGGTTGATGATTTCTCCCCGCAGGCCGTCCGTCTATTCCTGTCCCATATGGAACAACAACGCAACTGCACAATAAGCACCCGCAATCAGCGCCTCGGGGGCATTCATGCCCTGGCGCGATTCATTGCTGAGCACAGCCCAGAGCATATCGGTTGGTGTGCTCAGATTCGCCTGATTCCGTTCAAGAAGACCAGCCAACCGGCGATTATATATCTGGATAAACCGGAGATGGATGCGTTGTTGGCGGCACCCGATGATCATACCGAGCAAGGGCGGCGCGAGCAGGCCTTGCTATTGTTCCTTTACAACTCCGGGGCACGGGTCAGTGAGGCAGTGCAACTGAAGATTGGGGATATTGATTGGCATGCCCAGTGCGTCAGGGTTGTCGGCAAGGGAAACAAACAGCGGCGTTGTCCACTCTGGACTTCCACACTCGAACGATTGCACGTGCTGGTTGATGGGCGAGAAGCAACTCAGCCGGTCTTTCTCAATCGATGTCATCAGCCGATGACCCGTTCAGGGATCCACACGCTGGTCAAACGTTGCGCTGCCCGTGCCTGTGCTCGTGCGCCTTCGCTACTGAATAAACCGGTAAGCCCTCATGTCATTCGGCATAGCACCGCCTGCCATCTATTGCAGGCAGGCGTCGACATCAACACGATTAGGGCCTGGTTGGGACATGTCTCCCTGACCACCACCAACATCTATGCCGAAATCGATCTGGAAACCAAGGCTCGGGCGTTAGCAGCCTGCTCCGTTTCTGAGGGGGTAGTCGCTAGAACACGTTGGCGAGATCAGCCCGACCTAATAGAGTTCCTGAGGACATTATGAACAAAAATTATGTAGCGTTCTCGACCCGCAACGTCAATCAGAATGCGAGCTGTGAAGCTGGACCGCACATAATTTTCGGCAGGACATAATCCTTGTTATGGACTCGAGTCCATAACAAGGACAAATCCAAGGCGGAGGTGGGTGTACAGATCGTTGAACGCTGGATCCTGGCCCGGTTACGCCACTACACCTTCTTCACTTTGGCCGACCTGAATCAGTGCATCCGGACTCTGCTGGATGACCTGAACAGCCGGCCGTTCAAACGACTGCCGGGCAACCGGCAGGAAGCCTTCGAGAAGCTGGATCAGCCAGTCCTGAGGGCATTGCCCAAACACCCCTATGAGTACGTCGAGATCCGACGTTGTCGGGTCAATATCGATTACCACATCGAGTTCCATCAGCATCATTACTCGGTGCCACACCAGTATGTGGGAGAGCAGGTGGACATCCATGCCAGTGAGCGCCTGGTGCAGATCTACTTCCGGCAGCGACAGATCGCAAGCCACCCACACAGTCATTCGTTCGGCATCACCACCGAGTCAGGGCACATGCCCACCCGCCACCGAAAGCAACAACAGTGGACGCCGGGTCGTCTCAAGAACTGGGCCCGGGACATTGGGGCAGACACCCTAATCTGGGTCACTGGCCGGCTGGATGAGCGGGAACATCCGGAACAGGCCTACCGGGTCTGTCTCGGGTTACTTAACCTGAGCAAGGCCTACCCCGGCCCCCGACTGAATGCCAGTTGCCGTATCGCTAATCGGGAGGGCCTGAACCGGCTGAAACACATCAAGGCCATTCTCCAAAGCAACCGCGACACACTGCCGGAACAACTGTCCTTGCACGCAGACCTGCCCCAATACCACGAGAACATCCGTGGCCCGAAGAGCTTCCACTAGGAGACACCACCATGAGCATCCTCAAGACCCTGACACGACTGAGAGACCTGAAACTGGGCGGCATGGCCGCCGCCCTGGAGCATCAACAAAACCAGCCGGGCACCTATGACGAGCTGTCGTTCACCGAACGTCTGGAGTTGTTACTCGACCGGGAGTTCCAGACCCGGGAACACCGGAAACAGGATCGCCTGGTTCGCCAGGCCCGCTTCAAGCTCCGGGCCTCGGTTCAGGACATCGACTACCAGCACCCGCGCAATCTCAAAAAAGCCCAAGTGGCTCAGCTGGCCCAGACCGATTGGCTGGAGCGAGGACAAAACCTGCTGATCACCGGCCCCTGTGGCAGCGGCAAGACGTACCTGGGCTGTGCCATAGGCCATCAGGCTTGTCTGAACGGTCTCAGTGCCCGGTACTACCGGATCTCCCGGTTATTACTGGAACTGACACAAGCCAAAGCGGATGGCACCTACCAGAAAACCCTCAACCAGCTGGCCAAAGTAAATCTGCTTATTCTGGACGACTGGGGACTGGAAGCCCTGAGCCCGGCGCACCGAAACGACCTGATGGAGATCATGGATGACCGGCACGGCACTCACTCGACGATGATCATCAGCCAACTGCCCATCGATCAGTGGTATGCCGCCATTGGTGACAACACCCTGGCCGACGCCATCCTGGACCGGCTGATGCACAACGCCCATCGCTGGGCTCTGAACGGAGAATCAATGAGAAAAAGACTTCAGGATATTGACTGAACGTGAACACCCGGGGTAAAAACCTCGGTGGGTAATGCGTTAAGAAAAAAGGTGTTCACGTTCAACCGGAATGAGTGTTCACGTTCGCCGGAATATGCAATCGTCTCCAATCCGCCGTATTCGGTGAAGTGGATAGGCAGTGATGATCCAACCCTGATTAACGATGATCGCTTTGCCCCCGCCGGTGTGCTTGCGCCCAAATCCAAAGCCGACTTTGCTTTTGTGCTGCATGCACTCAGTTACCTTTCCAGCAAAGGCCGCGCTGCCATTGTCTGCTTCCCCGGTATTTTTTACCGTGGCGGTGCCGAGCAGAAAATTCGCCAGTATCTGGTGGATAACAACTATGTGGAAACGGTGATTTCACTTGCGCCCAATCTGTTTTTTGGCACCACCATTGCGGTGACTATTCTGGTGCTCTCCAAACATAAAATCGATACCACAACCCAGTTTATTGATGCCAGTGGTTTATTTAAAAAAGACACCAATACCAACACCCTGACCGATGCACACATTGAACAGATCATGCAGGTGTTCGATAGCAAAGCGAATGCCGAACACCTTGCCCAGTCCATACCTTTTGAAACCATAGCTGCCAACGACTACAACCTGTCGGTGAGCAGCTATGTGGAAGCCAAAGACAATCGCGAAGTGACCGACATTACAACGCTCAATGCCGAGTTAAAAATCACCGTCACCAAGATCGATCAACTGCGTAAGGATATTGATGGGATTGTGGCCGAAATTGAAAGCGAAGAGGTTAAGGCATGAGCAAGCTGAGCACTATGAAAAAGCTGCTGGATGGCGTTGAGGTGGAATGGAAGGCGCTGGGGGATGACGACTTTGTTGAGGTGGCGAATAGTGGACGGAAGCCTGTAAAAGCGTCCCTACGTGTAGCTGGAAAAACACCATACTACGGTGCGAATAATATTCAGGATTATGTCGATGGCCATACTCACGATGGCGAATATGTTCTTATTGCTGAGGACGGCTCAGCAAGTCTAGAAAATTACTCTATTCAATATGTCAGCGGGAAATTTTGGGCGAATAATCATGTTCATGTTATTCGTGGAAAGTCTGGACTGAACACAAGATTTTTATATCACTATCTTTGTATTGTTAATTTCATCTCATTTTTAACGGGTGGAGGGCGAGCAAAGCTAACTAAAGGGAAAATGGTTGAAATTCCCATCTCCATCCCATGCCCAGAAAACCCAAAAAGATCGCTAGAAATCCAAGCCGAAATCGTCCGCATTTTGGACACCTTCACCGAGCTGACCGCCGAGCTGACCGCCGAGCTGACCGCCCGCAAAAAACAATACAACTACTATCGCGACCAGTTGTTGAGTTTTGGAGAAGGGGAAGTGGAGTGGAAGGAGTTGGATGATGTGTTTGATATTTTTGCAGGTGGCGACGCGCCTAAAGGAGCATTGTCAAATATAGAGACAGAAGAGTTCAATGTGCCAATTTTATCTAATGGAATAGGAGACAGGTCTTTGTATGGTTGGACTAATAAAGCAAAAATAGAAAAACCAAGTCTAACAATATCTGCGCGAGGCACGATAGGCTGGACAAGCTTTAGAGATAAACCATTTTTCCCTATAGTGCGTTTACTAGTTTTATCGCCAAAGATTGACTTGAATTTGAAGTATGCTTACTACTTTATGAAAACTATAGAGGATGCTTATAACGTACCCCAAAATGGCATTCCTCAACTTACCAAACCGATGGTAAAGGATAAAAAATTTCCTGTCCCATCTCCAGGTGTTCAAGCCCGTATAGTCGCCACCTTAGATAAATTCGATACTTTAACCAGCTCAATCACCGAAGGCTTACCCCGTGAAATTGCATTGCGCCAACAGCAATATGAGTATTACCGCGATTTTCTGTTGAGCTTCCCAAAGCTAGATGCCAAGGTCGCCGCCCGATATGAGTAATACATTAACTGAAATAGCCAAAAAATTAAGTACACCCGAAACCGATTTAATGATGGTCAAATTATCGGGAAAGAAAAAAAAGAGAAATAATACTCAAGTAAAGAACGCTAAGCCTATACCTAAAATGCAACTTATTTATGCATTTAATGGCTCGGGAAAAACGCGCTTGTCTCGTGAATTTAAGCAGGTGGTCGCTCCTAAGGAAGGTGAAGAAGCTGAGCTTTCACGCAACAAAATACTCTACTACAATGCCTTTACCGAAGACTTGTTCTATTGGGATAACGATTTGGAAGGTGATGCCGAACCGAAACTTAAAATTCAGCCGAATTCGTTTACGGATTGGATTTTAAGAGACCGAGGGCAGGATAGAAATATTATTGAAAACTTTCAACGCTATACGGATGACAAGCTGACACCAACTTTCATTGAGAAAGACAAGTCAATACATGAAGGTGGAAAGCGGGTTGTAACCAAAACCTTTCCAGAAGTAGTGTTCTCCTACGATCGAGGAACGGAGCGAACTGGTAGCATTAAAATATCTAAGGGCGAGGAAAGTAACTTCGTCTGGAGTGTTTTCTACACGTTACTGGAAGAGGTTACTTCGATTCTGGATGAGCCAGATCCGTCTAAACGTGATGATAATCAGTTCGATAAACTGGAATACGTGTTTATTGATGACCCAGTAAGTTCGCTTGATGATAGCCACCTAATCGAGTTGGCGGTCGACCTGGCTGGATTGGTTAAGTCAAGTAAATCTGATCTTAAGTTTTTTATTACTACACACAGTCCACTATTTTATAACGTGCTATGTAATGAGCTAAGCAACAAGGCCCATGAAAAGCAACCTGATGAAACATACAAACTAACATACAACCCTAATAAAGAATTTAAGAAATACCGGTTAGAAAAGAAGGCTGACGGCCTATTTCAGATGATAGAGCAACCAACAGACTCACCGTTTTCGTATCACCTTTTTCTCTTATCTGAGCTTCAGGTGGCTATAGAGAACGGTCAAATCAGAAAGTATCACTTCAACTTTATCCGGAATATCTTGGAGAAGATGGCAACATTTTTGGGTTACAACTACTGGCCTGCGCTATTGCCGAAAACAGCAGAAGGTAAACCCGATCCATTTGCCAAACGAATTCTTAATCTATCCAGCCACTCTGCCCATGCAGGCGAAGAAGTCGCAGATATTGAAGATAAAGACAAAGAGAAACTGGATGTTTTAGTAAAATATTTGATTGAAACCTATGATTTCAGGAATCAGGAAGCACAATGACCAACTACAAAACCATCGCCGAATCGAACAATTTTATCGTTCTTGATAAATACAACAAAGAATGGAAAGTGGCCGAGAGTTACCAGAGCGAAGGTGCGTTAGAGCGCGAGTTGATTCAGGATTTGCAAAATCAGGGCTATGAGTACCTGCCTGCCCTGAATAACCCGCAAACCATGCTGGCCAATGTGCGTGAGCAATTGCAAACCCTGAATAATGTGCAATTTTCCGAGGGTGAGTGGCGACGTTTTGTGGAGACTTATCTGGACAAACCTAGCGACACCATCCTGGATAAAACCCGCAAGATCCACGATGACTATATTCACGACTTTGTGTTTGACGATGGCCGCATTCAAAACATCTATCTGCTTGATAAAAACAACATCACCCGCAACAAAGTGCAGGTGATCAAACAGTTTGAACAAACCGGCAGCCATGCCAATCGTTATGATGTGACTATTCTGGTGAACGGCTTACCGCTGGTACAAATCGAGCTGAAAAAGCGTGGCGTAGCCATTCGTGAAGCCTTTAACCAGGTGCATCGTTACAGCAAAGAAAGCTTTAACAGCGAGGATTCGCTGTATAAGTACTTGCAGTTGTTTGTCATCTCTAACGGCACCGATAGCCGCTATTTTGCTAATACCACCCAGCGCAACAAAAACAGCTTCGACTTCAGCATGCACTGGGCGAAGGCAGACAACAGTCTGATTAAGGACCTAAAAGACTTTACCGCCACCTTCTTCCAGAAAAACACCCTGCTCAATGTGTTGCTGCATTATTCGGTGTTTGATGTGAGCGGCACATTACTTGTTATGCGCCCCTACCAGATTGCTGCCACCGAGCGTATTTTGTGGAAGGTGAAAAGCACTTATGAGGCAAAAAACTGGAGCAACACGGAAAGTGGCGGTTTTATCTGGCATACCACCGGCTCTGGTAAAACCTTAACCAGCTTTAAAGCCGCGCGTTTGGCTACAGAACTGGCGTTTGTCGACAAGGTGTTTTTTGTGGTCGACCGAAAAGACCTTGACTACCAGACTATGAAAGAATATCAGCGCTTTTCACCCGACAGTGTGAACGGCTCAGACAGTACCGCAGGTTTAAAGCGCAATCTGGATAAAGATGATAATAAGATCATAGTCACCACCATTCAGAAGCTCAACAACCTGATGAAAAACGAAGGCGATCTGCCCATCTACAACAAGCAGGTGGTGTTTATTTTTGATGAATGCCACCGCAGCCAGTTTGGTGAAGCTCAGAAAAACCTGAACAAGAAATTCAAACGGTTCTATCAGTTTGGCTTTACCGGCACGCCCATCTTCCCGCTAAACGCTTTAGGTGCGGAAACCACCGCCAGCGTATTTGGCCGTGAATTGCATGCATATGTGATTACCGACGCGATACGCGATGAGAAAGTGCTCAAGTTCAAGGTGGACTATAACGATGTGCGCCACAAATTTAAGGCTATTGAAACTGAACAGGATGAGGAAAAACTATCTGCCGCCGAAAACAAAGAGGCCCTATTGCACCCAGAGCGCATTCGCGAAATTTCCCAGTACATTCTGAACAACTATCGCCAGAAGACCCACCGATTGCAGGCGAACGCCAATGGCTTTAATGCTATGTTCGCCGTGAGCAGTGTGGATGCAGCTAAACTCTATTATGAGTCGCTGAATAAGTTGCAGGCCGACCCTTTATATAAAAACAAGGAAAAGCCTCTGAAAATCGCCACCATATTCTCATTTGCTGCCAATGAAGAGCAGGATGCGGTGGGTGATATTCTGGACGAAAGCTTTGATGTCTCAGCCATGAATAGCAGCGCCAAAGAGTTTTTAAACGCGGCGATAGGCGATTACAACGCCTTCTTTAAAACCAACTTTAGTGTCGATAGCAACGGCTTCCAGAATTACTACCGTGATTTGGCCAAGCGGGTGAAAACCAAGGAAATCGATTTGCTTATAGTGGTGGGAATGTTCCTCACCGGCTTTGATGCCCCTACGCTCAATACTCTGTTTGTGGACAAAAACCTGCGTTATCACGGTTTGATGCAAGCCTTTTCGCGCACCAACCGCATTTATGACGCCACCAAAACCTTCGGTAATATTGTCACATTCCGAGATCTGGAAATGGCAACCGTGGATGCTATCACCCTATTTGGCGATAAAAACACCAGAAACGTGGTGCTAGAAAAGAGCTACAAGGAATACATGGAAGGCTTTACCGATGTGGTGACCGGTGAAGCCAGACGCGGCTTTATGGATGTGGTGAGCGAGCTAGAGCAACGCTTTCCTGATCCGCCCGCCATTGAAAAAGAGTCCGATAAAAAAGACTTTGCCAAACTCTTTGGCGAATACCTGCGCGTAGAGAACGTGCTGCAAAACTATGATGAGTTTGCCAGCCTGAAATCCCTGCAAAGCCTTGACATGACCGACCCCGAAGCGGTTGAAGCGTTTAAAGCAGAACATTATTTGGATGATGAAAAACTGGCTGAGTTACAGGCCATACGCCTGCCAGCCGAACGAAAGATTCAGGATTACCGCTCTACCTACAACGATATTCGCGATTGGCAGCGCCGACAAAAATCAGCAGAAGGAAAAGAAAAATCCACCATCGACTGGGATGACGTGGTGTTCGAGATAGACTTGCTGAAATCCCAGGAAATCAACTTAGATTACATTCTTGAGCTGATTTTCGAGCATAACAAGAAAATCAAAAGCAAAGCCGATTTGGTTGACGAAGTGCGCAGGGTGATCCGCGCCAGCCTCGGCAACCGCGCGAAAGAAAGCCTGTTAGTGGATTTCATCAATCAAACCGACCTGGATCAGATTGGCGAAAAGTCCAGCGTGATTGAAGCATTCTTTTCCTTCGCCCAAGTTGAGCAGCAACGAGAAGCCGAGGAGCTGATCAACGCAGAAAGCCTGAATGCTGAAGAAGCTCGACGCTATATCACCACCTCGCTCAAACGGGAGTACGCCAGCGACGCAGGAACTGAGCTTAATACCATTCTGCCCAAGATGAGCCCGTTAAATCCGCAATACCTCACCAAGAAACAGAGTGTGTTTCAAAAGATCGCCGCGTTTGTGGAGAAGTTTAAAGGTGTGGGTGGGAAAGTTTAATAAATGGACAAAGCAGTACTTATTATCGGGTTACACCACATTGATTGATTGTGATTATGTGGTGACAAAAATTGAAAAATGTCACCATATAGAGTGGTAAGCTATGGACAACTTGGGAATCGACTACAATGCAGATAAATCATGGCCTGAAGCCAATGTCACCAGTAGTGAATGTTACGGGTGCTGCGGCAGCGCTAACTTCCTTTATGTGGCCCTGGAACACATGAAGCGACTGGAAGGTGAAGTTCTCGGGTTTCTCTCCGAGCTGACACAGGGCCAGGGTGTCCTGGAAAGTGAAGGGCTAACCGTCGATCCTCACCAATTCCTTGGGCTGGAGATCAACCCCCGGGCCGCCCAGATTGCTGAACTCGTTCTTTGGATCGGCTACCTGCAGTGGCATTACCGTCTTAACGATCGCCTGGACCTCCCAGAGCCGATCCTCCGAGACTTCAAAAACATCGAATGCCGGGATGCCCTGATCGAATACGACAGCCGAGAACCGGAGCTGGATGACAACGGTGATCCGGTGACGATCTGGGATAGCATCAGCATGAAGGTCAGCTCGATTACGGGCGAGTTGATCCCCGATGAATCAGGGCGAGCTACTGTCTACCGCTATCACAATCCTCGCAGGGCCGAATGGCCAGAAGCCGAGTATATAGTGGGCAACCCTCCTTACATTGGTGCCCGGCGAATCAGGTCCGCCTTAGGTGATGGTTATTTGCAAGCCTTGCGAGGTGTGTACTCTGATATTCCCGAGCATGCGGACTATGTTATGTATTGGTGGGCTCGTTCTGCAGAATATGTTGGAAATGGCAGCACGGAACGCTTTGGTCTTATAACCACAAACAGCCTACGGCAGACCTTTTCTAGAAAGGTAGTGGAATTCTATCTCTATAAATACTCGAATCTAGCCATTAAGTATGTAATTCCTGATCACCCTTGGGTCGATAGTTCAGACGGGGCCGCAGTGAGGGTAAGTCTAATTGGAGTCGGATCTGATGGTAGTGACGGAGAAGTTGCAAGGGTTGTTAAGGAAGAAAAATCAGGAGAGAACGAATATAGGGTTGTGCTGAACTCCAAACGTGGACTGATTACGCCAAATCTAAGTATTGGAGTTGACCCAGGAAAAACTGAAATACTCCAAGCCAACGAAGATGTATCGAGTGTTGGTTATCAGTTAACAGGAAAAGGTTTCACAATAACTGAAGCGCAAAAAATTCTATTATCAAAATCCCGGCCTTTGTCGGTGATCAAGCCAATGCTTAGCGGAAAAGATATTACTCAAAGCCCTCGAAGGCTATGGGCTATAGACGCTTTTGGGCTCAATCTGAGTCAGCTACAAGGGCAATATCCAGATATTTATCAATGGGTATTAGACCGAGTAAAGCCCGAACGAGAACAAAACAGCGTAGCTTCCTTGAGGGAGGCATGGTGGATATATGCCAGAACAAGGGATGGTTTTAGAAAATCATTAAAAAATACCCTTAGAGCTATCGCCACCTCTTTGACCGCAAAACACAGAATCTTCATGTGGGTTGATTCCAAGACAATTTGTGATAGCACAACCGTTATGTTCTCCCTTCCCACTGCTCAGCATTTCGGGGTTTTAAGTTCCAGAATACACTCATTATGGGCATTCTTCGCAGGGGGGCGGCTCGGAGTCGGAAATGATCCCCGCTATAACAAAACTCGCTGCTTCGAGACATTCCCGTTTCTTATTTCAAATTCAGAAACTGAATCGAAAATTTCCCATATTGCAGAAAAAATCGGAGATCATAGAGAGCGTCAACAATCTGAGCACCCCCGTCTAACCCTAACTGGTATGTACAACGTTATTGAAAAGCTCAGGGCTGACGAGGAACTTACCATTAAAGACAAGACTATCCATCAACAAGGCCTGCTTTCCGTCCTCCGGGAACTTCACGACGACCTGGATCGCGCTGTTTTCGAGGCCTATGGCTGGCCAGACTTGGCCGAAAAACTAGTTGGCCAGCCCGGCGCGACAACGCCCCTATCGGATAAACCGGCCGACCAGGCCGAGGCTGAGGAAGAACTGTTGATGCGGTTGGTGGCACTCAACAAACAGCGTGCCCAGGAAGAAGCTCAAGGGGTTGTCCGTTGGCTTCGACCAAATTACCAGGCACCAGATGTTATCCAACAGGAAGTAGACATCGCACCCAAGGAAACCGCAGCAAAACCGGAAGCCGCTACAGGCAAGGGCAAAACTGCCTTCCCGAAAGCTATCCCCGAGCAGCTACGAGTGCTGCGACAGGCTCTGGCCGAACGGTCGCACACCACGGACAGCCTGGCAGAAATGTTCAAGCGGAAGCCCAGAAAGTCTGTGGAGGAGGGCCTGCAATCGCTTGTTGCGGTGGGGGTTGCTGAGTTTGAAGCGGAAACCCAAACTTGGCACACTGTATAACCTCAAACATAAGCACAGGGAAGTTCCACTAAACCCATTTTCCGGCTGTGGTAGGATCGCGAAAGGTACGCTAAACCACTGCCGGAATTACGTTGTGCAGATGTTATTAACTTATAGGAGCCTTGATGCCTGACTTGGACACAAACATCCGTGACCGATTGGTGTCTGTCGCTAAAGGGGTCTCAGGGGCATGCCCACTGATCGGGCCTATAATTTCGGAAGCGATAGGACAACTCATTCCAGACCAACGATTGGATCGAGTCATCAGCTTCTTGAAAACTCTGGAAGAGGATTTTGCTCAGGTTCAGTCTAGGCTGAGCCGGATCGAGCGTAATTCTGCAACTCCCGAAGGGCTAGATATATTAGAAGAAGGGATGCTCCAGGCGGCCAGATCTGTTTCTAAGGATCGTCAAAAGTGGCTGGCTGCGATTGTGGGCAGATCTCTTTCGTCCGAATCCCTAAGGTACAATGAAAGTAGAAAGCTACTGAACCTCTACCGTGAGCTGACCGATCCAGAGTTGATCTGGCTAATTTATATTTCAGAGTCCCAAGGGTATGCCTCACCCTACCATAAGGAATTGGCGGACCAGTACCCGGATATTCTTAACCCGGCGTCCAGAAGCTATGGTGTGTCTCAAGAAGAAGCCGATCGTTCAGCACTTCAAGACGGCTACAAAAATACACTTCTGCGCCTTGGTTTGGCGACATTGAAGCAGAATGGTCCAACTCTAGAAATTTCGCCTTTAGGTCAGCTTCTGGTCCGCTATATTTCCGACGGAGGGGCCGAGTCTGAAAGTTAATAACTCGCGTCAAATAGATGACCTTATCTCCGCTTCGCTACGACAAGGTCATACCGGTGTGCTCCGCGTTAAATATTTGGGAGTACGAGGCTATGCTTTCTGAAAATTCAAGCTTAAGGCGGGTTCCTGCTTCGTTAAATCGTAAACAGGCGGTTTTCATTGATGGTATTCGTCACTCCGCAGAAATAATCGCATTGGCACATAGCAGACTTCGCAGCACACTTACAGAATTAGCGCTTAATCCCCCATCGGCTAATGAGTTGCCATTAGTAACACCTCACGCATTTCTTGACGCATGGGCTTTGGTGGACGCAGTAGATAAGTTTCGGCTTCTGTATCAAAACTTCCCTGACATGATTCGTAAGGCAGGCAGCGAGCCCAGTTTGCAGGATGCCGCCCAGTCATTCAAAAAGATTAGGGACATTGCCGATCATTGCAGCGCAGCAGCCGACCGTGTTGCATCTAAGGACACTGCTGGGCTTGGCGTTCTTACTTGGTTAACCGGATACCAAGTTTCGCCGACAGAGCTCTGGTATTGCACTATTCGTCCAGGAACTCTAAAAACCGAGCCAACGCTTAAATGGCCAAGAATAGAGACTAAACTCACCTGGCCTACGGGTCACATCTGCTTGTTAGTTGGAGGATGCCAAGCTAATCTTTCGGAAATTTTGCCTCATATAGAAAAGCGGGTAAAAAAGCTGGAAAGTGATCTCGATATCGCCTTTGAAAGGCACGATCTTAGTATTTCTCCCGTTGCAAACGACTTATTTACTCGCCAAGTTTATAAGCCAGCGTCAAACTTAAAAATTTAATAGTGGTAATTATATTGCGGATTCGTCTGCATTCTGGCGTCCGCGCATGCGGTTGGAATGAGGGAGCAGAAACCCTGGCACACGCTTTTGGTTTGGCAAGATTGGGCAAACGGATAAAGCGTCGCCTGGCCAAAGCCAACCTCCCATTTCAAGTCCTGCTGCCAGTTCAAGATGCTATGATTGTGATCAACTACCAGTTCCGCCCGGCACCTTTAAGGAACGGCTGGCGCCAGCTACAAGACAAACAAAGCCCGGCCTTTTACTGCGCATAATCGCGGTTATGGTGAACAGATCTTTCAGGAAAAAGTAACGGGCAAACTACGAGAACGACCGGAACTGTCGCAATGCCTCCGTATGTTCCGAGCGGGAGATACTCTGATTGTTTGGAAACTGGATAGGCTCGCTCGATCCCTCAAGGACTTGGTTGAGATAGTTCAAGAACTCAGCGATAAAGAGGTCGGATTTAAATTGCTCACTGAAACCATTGATGCAACCAGCTCCGGTGGTCGGCTTGCATTTCATATCTTTGGGGCACTGGCTGAGTTTGAACATAACCTGATTCGTGAACGTACGATCGCTGGACTTCAGACTGCTAGGGCAAGGGGCGTAAAGGTGGTCGAAAACCATCCATGTCGAACTCGGACATCAGGAAAGCGACAGCTATGCTGTCGGACTCAAATATTACTAAGAGAGAAGTGGCCGAGCATTTTAAGGTTAGCCGAACAACATTAAACGCTTCGCTTAGTCGAAATTTGGAAATATAGGATGCAGGCTCCTCTCCGCTCCCGGGTAGATCGGCTTAAATCTGGAAGGGGTATTTCTAATATTTAGCAAGAACTAAACGTCGACTACCGGGAGAGTCTCTGTGATGTCACGCAATCAGGTTATGTAGTTTGAGATTACCGCGCTTTGGTATGAACGTTACGGTTACAAAAAAAAACTGCAGGATATAGGGTGTACGCCGATAATAAGAAAATGGATGACTTTTTTATAAAATTTAAAGCGGGGAACAACACGTGCGCAAGAATCTGCCGATCACCGATCGAGAAAGGACGTTTCCAGCACAGCAGAAATTAATATCTGCTACAGACCTCACGAGTAAAATTCTCCACTGCAATGACCCATTCGTTGACGTCAGCGGTTTCTCCCGTGATGAGCTCATTGGCCAACCCCATAACATGGTTCGACATCCTGACATGCCACCGGCCGCTTATGAAAATATGTGGTCGCATCTCAAAGCCGGGCAACCCTGGATGGGGGTGGTTAAAAACCGTTGCAAAAATGGCGATTTCTATTGGGTAAGTGCTTACATCACGCCAGTGACCAACAGCGGAAAAGTGGTGGGTTACGAGTCGGTCAGATCATGCCCCAACAGAGAGGACGTCAATCGCGCTGAAAAGCTGTACGCCAAAATGCGTAAAGGAAAAACCGGTACGCCCTGGTGGAAAAGACTGGCTCCAAGCACGCTGTTTTTGATCTCAACCTTTGGTCTGGCTGCGATTCTTCTATTTGTAGGGCAGGCAACGGTCTCTGAGGTGGTGCTGGCTTTGGGCGCCGCTTTCTATGGCGTGTGGATGAGTTTGTCAAAGCGCCATTTGATTCAGTCGATAACCAAGCTCATGGCCAAAACATTCACTGATGATTTGGCCGCAAGAAGCTATACCGACGATGACCTCCAGCTTGGGCGCATTAAAGTAGCGGTGATTGCCCAGCAAGCTCATCTAGACGCGGTACTGACACGAATCGAAGATGCCGCAGGCCATGTTAAAACGGAAGCGGTTAATGGGCTGGAAGTCACGGTTGAAGCTCAGGAAACCCTGCGTAGGCAGCAGGCCGAAACGGAACAGGTTGCAGCGGCGGTTCATGAGATGTCGCAAACCATTGGGGAAGTGTCTTCCAATGTTCAGCAAACAGCCCGTAAAGCCGAGGAGGCCAGAGAGTTTGCCGGTCGCGGGACATCCGTGGTTGCCGCCACTCGCGAGTCTATTCAGAACCTGAAGGATACGGTTCACAATATCAGTGAGTCTGTAGGCGAGCTTGCTCACGAAAGCGAGAAAATTGCAGAAGCGGCAAAGATCATTGAAGCCATCGCGGATCAAACCAACCTGCTTGCGCTTAACGCTGCGATTGAGGCCGCCAGAGCTGGCGAGCATGGTCGAGGGTTTGCGGTAGTGGCTGACGAGGTACGAAATCTTGCCAGGCGGACGCAGGAGTCCACGAGAGAAATTCACAGCATAATAGAAACATTGCTCGCGCGTTCGTCCGCCTCTGTGATTATTGCCGGTGAGGGAAACATAGCCGCAAATAAGGGTCTTGAGCGCATGTTGGAGGCCGAAGGGACGCTGAACGAGATTACGGAATCTGTTGGCAATATTGCAGAAATGGCGATTCAGATGGCGGCGGCCGTTGAAGAGCAGTCTCAGGTTTCTGATCAGATCAATGAGCAGGTCGAGAAAATCTCCGTTCTGGCCGCAGACAGCTTAGTAAAGGGTGAACACACCACGGCGAGTGTCCAGAAAATAGAGACAATTGCTGGTGAGCTTCATGAGCTAGTAGTAAGATTTAAGTAGCAGTTGCAGATGAAATCCACTGTATTGCAGCAAAGGAGCATAAAAGAGTTTGACGATGTTCGCCCTGAAGTCGGTGTTTAGCCACAGAGTGGTAATGCTGTGTCTAACAGCTTTACTGGCAACGCTTGCGTTCCTTGGTAACGTTTTTTCGATCAGCCTTTTCTCCGGGATACACCTGATTTTCGGATCTGTCTTTGTCTTCATCGCCGTGGCTTATCTCGGTGGGTTGCCTACGTTTCTTGTTGCCATCGCAGGCGGACTTTATACCTGGATGTTGTGGGATCATCCGTATGCCATGGTTGTTGTCGGCACGGAAGCCGTATTCGTTTACTGGCTGAATCGCCGGAAGGGCAAGTCGTTACTGCTGGCCGACGGTCTGTTCTGGCTCATTATCGGCGTTCCAATGGTTATCCTCTTCTACAGCCAGGCTCTTGCACTGTCGCTGGAGGCGTCTGCGCTTGTTGCTCTCAAACAGGGTATCAACGGAATATTCAATGTTGTCATCGCTGCTTTAATCCTGTTCCTGCTGGACCTTGCGCGCCACAGAATGTCGCCGGTGTATCTCACCAGCGGCCAGATCAAAAACATTCTGTTTCAGGCGATGCTTGCGTTGACAATAGTCGCAGGAACGGTCCCGGTCATTCTCTACGGCAGCATGGAACGCCAAAACAGAGAAAACCTTCTGGTGGCACAACTGTCAGGGCATCTGAATCATTTTGTGGCTAATTTCAGCGTTTTCCGAGAGTCCGAAAGCGATTTTCTCGCCGACTTCCTGTTGCAGAAATATCCTGGCAACGGTTTGGCTCTTGCGATTTTGGACGAGTCAGGCACGGTACTGGCAAGCCAAGGCGATCCATGGATTCGATCGGGAAACACAAAACCAGGATCTACGCTGACGGAAGGGTTGCGCCTTATTGAACCCGACCGCAACCTGTCGACCATGCAGAGCTGGCGTGAAGGGCGCTATGAGATGACGCAGACAGTCGGAGGCACTTCCCCCCGTACCTTTATTGTTCAAACGCCGGCTTTGCCCGTTGTGAAAGAAATGGAAGAGAAAAGCCTCCTGTTTCTGATATTACTGGGCGGCTTGCTTCTTTTAAGTATTCTCGTATCCCTTGCGCTGAGTAAACTTCTGACCATACCCCTCTGGCGCCTGTCAACGGCGCTGAACAGTGCAACCAATGGCATCATCATTACCGGTATTGACGGCCGGGTTGAGTGGATTAACCAGGGTTTCGCCCATATTTCCGGGTATCGGTTGGCTGATCTGCGAGGGAAAAAGCCGGGCCATATTCTTCAAGGTGAGCGTACCGATCCGCAAACCGTGGCCCGGATTCGCCAAGCTTTGGGCGAGCGGCGAGCTTTTGATGAAGAAATTTTCAATTATGGTAAGGATGGCCAGGGTTACTGGGTACGTATCAATTGCGAGCCCCTATACAGCGAAGATGGCGTATTGCAGGGGTCGATGGCGTTTCAGACAAATATAACAGAGCAAAAAGACATCGCTGATCTGGAGCGATTTGGCAGTAAGGCGCTGGAAAAGATTGCTGGAAACGACGCGCTGGAAGATATCTACATCAACATCATCGCAAGCCTTGAAGCCGTGATCGCGGCGCGCTGTGTTGTTGAATTCGATGCTATGGAAACCGAGGCAGACCTTTATGTCCCAAGAACCTGCTTTATTAACACCGATAAGGGGAGCATAAAGCCGCTCTGCCACGGCAAGTCAACCCCGGTGCCCATTATTGATTCGGAGAAACGATCTTTGGGCGTGCTAAAGGTTTTCTGGGCGGAGGAACCTAAGCTCTCGGCAAAAAATATAGCGATTTTTGAAAAAGCGTCATGGCTGATCGCCATTGCCACTGAGCGTTTTTGGTCTGATCGTAAACTGCATGAGTCGGCCAGTGTTTTTCGTTACGCGAATGAAGGCATTTTTATTACCGGCGCCGATTTTTCAATTCTTGATGTGAATGCGGCCTTCACAAAAATTACCGGTTATGGGAAGGGTGAGGCCGTGGGGCAAAGCCCGAAGCAGCTTTATTCCAGCGGACAAAATGGCGTGCTTACGCCTCAGGCTTTGCAAGCGCTTGATGAGGTTGGCGAATGGCAGAGCGATCTGGACATCACCAACAAACATGGAAATTCGGTGATTGTTCGTCAAAGCATCAGTGCGATTCGTGGCGAGCGCGGCGAGATACGTCGATATGTTTTTCTTTTGAACGATATAACAGAGGTCAAAGAGTACCAGAAGCAGCTTGAGAGCATGGCCAAATACGATGCGCTTACCGAACTGCCGAACCGCGTGTTACTGGGTGATCGCCTGACCCAGGCGATGCGACTGGCTGAACGAAACAACGAAAGACTGGCGCTGCTTTTTATTGATCTTGACGGGTTCAAGCAGGTCAACGATACCTTGGGCCATGGCGTGGGGGATGACCTGCTGAAGAAGATTACCTGGCGAGTAGCACAGGAACTGCGCGGCAGTGATACCTTTTCCCGATTTGGTGGTGATGAGTTTGTGGTGGTTCTGCCAGAGATTGGCAAAATGGAAAGGGCAGAAAGCGTCGTAAGTCGGATTCTCCTGGCCATCGCTGAAAAAGTGACCTTGGCGGAGAAAGAGATTTTTATAACCGCCAGTATTGGCGTGACATTTTATCCGCAAAGCGAGACTCTGGACGCCGATCAGCTTCTGCGTCAGGCAGACCAGGCGATGTACGTTGCCAAACAGAAGGGCAGAAACCAGTTTCAGTACTTTGACACTGAAAACGACAAGGCGGTTCGTAGCTGTTAGCGCCGGTGAAGATCCGCTGTTATTTGCCGCAGTTTAAAAATGGCGATAAAACGACGTTTATTGCCATTTTTCAATAGCCGTTGAGTTGGATGCCTTAGTCCTTAGAAGTCCATGCCGGCATTAGACTGCTCGCTTTTTTCCTTTTGTTCGTTGGCAATATGTCTGTACATTCCGGTAATATCTTTGCCGTAACTTTCCCAGATAGCGGTTTGTAACGTGTCGAGCGCTTCGTGAACACATGCCGCTTCTTCTGTTGTCCAATGGGTGGTGATTTTCAGCACTTTCATTTTGTCTTTCCTCTTTTAACTTTTCCCCGTGCTAATGCCTGCTCTTGTGCTTCTTTCATGCGATAAGAGTCTCCTTCAATCGCAATCACTTCGCTGTGATGCACCAAGCGGTCGATTAGCGATACCACGCAGGCTGCATTCGGGAACACGTCATTCCATTCGCTAAACGGCCGATTCGTTGTGATGAGGGTCGCGTTTTTCTCATAACGGCGGTTGATGATTTCAAACAGTAAGTCGGCATGGCGATTGCTGTAGGACAGGTAGCCCACTTCATCGATGATGAGTAACGTCGTCTTGCTGTAATGAGCTAATCGTCGTCGAAGTGCGTTATCACCATCTTGCGCCGCTAAATCGTTAAGCATGTTGGCGGCAGAAGTGAATAGAACGGTGTGTCCTTGCATAACCGCCTGATAGCCTACGTTCTGCGCGATGGTCGATTTGCCCACACCGTTACTGCCAATGAGGATGATGTTGCTTGGGTCCTGAATGAAGTCGAGCTGCATGACACGGTGCACTGCTTGTTGGTCTATTTTTGCTGGCCATTGCCAGTCGAATTCGGTTAATGATTTAAACCGACCGAGTTTGGCGCTGCTTAATCTGCGCTCAAGTGAGCGCTGTTTACGCTCGCTTATTTCCCACGCTAATAGTTCTGCCAGCCAGGGTGTTTGCTCGGGCGTTAATTCATTCCAGTGGCTGAGCAAGCCATGCAGTTTAAGGGCAGATGCCTGGGCTTTAAGGGTCTGATGTTCATTCATCGTCATCATCTCCTTGCATTTCTACCGTGCCGGTGATTTGCAACCCAGTTGTCCATATAGCTGCACTTAAGCAGCCTGTTTATTACGCTCAATTTCCTGCAATTTTCCAGGGTTGAGCGATACGGCTCCGGCGACTGCCCAGTTTCGAGTATCACCAGACCAACGCCTAGGATTCAGACTCTTTGCTCGTTCATAAACCGCTTCACGTTTGGCTAACAACTCTGCATCAACACCCTGGTGCCGTTGTGCGGGCGTCACGAAGTTGATGCCGCTGTGCAGGTGCTCTTCGTTGTAAGCCTGCTCGAACAACAGCATCCATTTGCGCACCGCCGTTAGTGATGAAAAGCCCTTGGCTGGCCATTTTGGACAGTACTTTAGCGTCTTGAACAACGACTCTGAGTAAGGGTTGTCGTTGCTTACTCTGGGTCGGCTGTGAGACATCAGCATACCCAGGTCTGCCAGCCGCGCTTTCAGCGTGTAGGACGTCATCGGCGCGCCGTTATCTGAGTGCAGCACCGGTGGGTTTTGCCAACATCTCTCGCGTAACAGAGCTCGATCAATGAGCTTTTTGGCAAGCTCGCCGGACTCTGATTCGTGGATTTCCCACGCCACGATTTTGCGACTGTAGATGTCCATGATCAGGTACAGATACCAGTGCTGACCGCGCACCTCTGAGGGGCAATAGCTGATGTCCCAGCTCCACACCTGGTTCGGGCCTGTGGCGGTAAAGCTGGTGGGCTCAGGGACCTTGCGCGGCGGTTTCATGCGGCCCCGATGATTCACTTGCTGGTACTTTTTGAGCACTCGGTAGAATGAGGACTCAGAGGCCAGGTAAAGCCCTTTATCAGCCAGTCGAGGCACGATCTGGGACGGTGGCAAGCTCTGGTACTCCCGTTCATTGCAGGTGTCTAGAATGGCCGCTTCTTCAGCGTGAGTGAGCTGGTGTGGCTGCACAACGCGCTCCGCTTGCGGGCGTTGATCTTCCGCTACAGCGCCATTAGCCTGTCGCCAGCGCTTCAACGTGCGCTGACTCAGCTCCATCAAGTCGGCCGCCTTGTACCGGGCTGCGCCACTGGCGACAGCTTCGTCATAGTCGTTTAAAAGCCTTGTACGTTCGGTCAGCGGTGTTAACTGTCCTCGCTGTCCGGGTCCTCGCCGTACAAGGCTTCGAGCTTTTTTGACAGCACCAACAATGAGGTCGTTTCTGCCAGAACCCGATCCTTACGGCGCACTTCCGCTTGCAGCTTCTTGATGGTTTTGCGGGCATCACGCTGCTGCTTCTGAGCGGCTTTCCCTTGCCCTTCTTGCAGACCGGCACCGTGTAGGCAGGCGTCTTTCCAGCGTTGTACCTGCTCGGGATACAGACCTTTCTGGCGGCAATACGCACTCAGTTCAGCTTCGGACATAGACGCCGTTTCGATCACGACGGCTAACTTGGCATCAGGAGACCAATCGTCTCCAGCATTACGATAACCCGGCACAGGCACCCCTTGTTGTCGACACTGTTTTAACCAATTGTACAGAGTCACATCCGATAGGCCTTCCTCTGCGGCCACCTGCACCACACTGCGGTTCTGCGGAGGTAACAACTTCTTCAACACGGCCGCTTTACGTTCCTCGGAATAACGTGGCATGACTGCTCTCACTCCGCCCAATCTGACATGAATTTAGGCGAAATCGCCAACTGGACAACTAGGCTGGCAGAGGGGGGTGCTCAGCGCGTCATACTGAGTCAGGTTGGCGGGTTTGACGCAGTATTGCTTCACTTTATTGGGCACGCTCACCGCAATGGGTGGCGGTTGTTGACGCCTTTCTCTGCGGTATTCTAGGATCTGTGCGACGCCTTCTACATAAGGTGCGTTTTTCTCGATGGCTTCGCCCATGGCCTGATGCAATTCAGTGGCGCCATAATCATCCAGTAATTGGTTTAAGCGATTCACGGCGCCTTTCAGCGCATGGCCTCGGTCAATGATGTGCTGCAGTAACGGCTGTGCATGGGAGGATATTTGGCACAGCCTATCTTGTGCGCGATGTTGTTTGGCGTTCGTTTTCATCAGCCATAAAGCGTTCACGTGCGCTTCGTTTTCTATTTGTTCGCCTTTGCTAAAACTGCGTAAATGAGTCGCGATAACATTCGTGCCACTAATAATACGCACCTCTTTTAGGCAGGCGTTCACGGTTAAGGATGTTTGGACGTGCTGATGAGGCACCGAGTAATCATTGCTATCAAACCGGACGTAAGGTGTTTTTTGTGCGCGCACCACCACATGCTCACGCGTATCGAAGGGGTTGTCTGGCAGTGCCAATAAGCCAGGTTGCTCTTGCAAGAAGGCCTCTCCTACGCTGAGTTGAGGGTCTTCAGGGCAGCGCCTCTCTGCGCTTGTGCCTTTACACCACTCATCCGCTTGCGCATTTAAATCTTCAAGCGATGAGTAATGACGACCGGCAAAAAAGTTATCGCGGATATAGCGAATGGCTCTTTCCACTCGCCCCTTCTCATTGCCTCTGGCCGGCGCAGCGGCCCGAGGCTCGAAGTGATAGTGGCTGGATAAATCGAGCAGCGCAGGGTGGAATCGAATAGCGCTGCCATTGCGCTCAAGCACCGCCGTTTTCATGTTGTCAAAAAGGCAGACCTTGGGCACGCCGTTAAATGCCTCGAACGCCGCCACTTGCCCGCGTAAAAAACTGGCTGTTTGCTGATTGACATAAAACTGTAAAAATATCTGCCTTGACCAACTCAACACCATCACATACGCCATTAATGCGCGCTTTGCCTGGCCGATTTGTAGGTGCCCGAAGTGCCCCCAATCGACCTGTGCTTGCTCCCCGGGTAAGCTCTTTAAGCGTAAATACGCTTCGGGCTGCTTACGGGGCCTAAGCTCGCTAATACGGTGGCGAAACTGACTGGGCCCGCCAGGATAACCGCGCTGCTTCGCCATTTCATACAAGCGCACGGCGGTGAGTGTGGGGTAAGTCTCCAAGGTTTGAATGATGAAGGGCAAATAGGGCGTCAGAATAGACGTGCGTTCAGTGCGTTCTACTTTAGGCAAGCCCGCTTGGGACAGCACTCTGTCAACCACGCTATGGTGAATACCTAATTGTGTGGCAATGGTGCCGGTGCGCCATTTCTCCACAAAGTGATAGCGCAATATCTTTGCTTCCATGTCTTTATTTATGGTCATTAATCCAGCCTTATTCACTAAGCGTCGGATCTAAATGCTGCCGTAAGATGGTTTAACACCTCAGTCGTTCTTTAAAGATCGTCCCGCGTAAAAAGTCATGTCGTAAAAAGGGACTACAGACCTCACCACAATGATGGCAGACCATAAAGGTGCTGTGTTTTAGCGGCGGGATCACCCTTTTACGACTTTTTCGTTGCGCATTGAGTACATCATTAAGGGTAATTATCTGGGAAGACTGATGCGTTACTTTGTGCTTTTTTTGTTGACGAAATCGCTGTTGACGCTCGGCATTTTTGAAGCACCCAACGCGACTTTCTTGATACTTTTTTGAGGCACGAGCAAGGGATACTCGACGGGCTTTTTCAGAACACCCATCAGTGCAATAACGATGACCGCGATCACAACGAGAACAAATAATGACTTGTGCATGGCAAAGGAGGCAGTGATATAGGCGACTTGAAGTTTGCATCGACAGCTAAAGGTCGATGAGGGCTGGATTTGATCCCAAAGTGTGTAACAATCATTGGGTCGTGCGCCTGCACGATTTTGAGGGGTATGGCGTCAGTTAGGACTGTCAAATCATTCTTGGCGTCATACCTTTCTCACCGACAGCATCTTTATAGCCCGAGTAAAACGATATTGCTTGGCTTATCTATTTCCAATCTCGTGAATGACCCGCCTGAATTGTGCAATGTTTTATGGATTTTCGATCTGAGGAAAAATCTGACTGTGTGGATATTCGGCAAATAGCAGCGCTTTTAGACCGGTGTTTACAGTAGCCTTCACGAGGATCAGACGTGCATTCAGCTGGGCCTGAACAGGAACGAGTTTGTGCTTTTTTATCAGCCCAAGGTTAATCTTAAATCGGGTGAGGTTGTGGGGGCTGAAGCCCTGATTCGCTGGCAGCACCCGGAGCGGGGATTGGTTGCGCCCAATGACTTTCTGCCGCTCATTGAACACCATCCGCTGAGTGTGGATCTGGGCGAGTGGGTACTGAACTCAGCCCTGTCGCAGATGATGGAATGGCGGCAGCAGAGCGTTCTTATACCCGTCAGTGTCAATATCAATTCCTTACACCTCAGGCAGCCCAATTTCGTAGAACGACTGGAGGCAATACTCAGCCTTTATCCGTCGATTTCGAGCGGACAGATTGAGCTGGAGATTGTCGAAACCTCCTCCCTGGATAATCTGGAGGTTGTATCCAAGACGATCGAAGCCTGTCGCAAGCTGGGTGTTATTTGCTCACTGGACGATTTTGGCACCGGCTATTCGTCATTGTCTTACTTGCGGCGGCTGCCAGTGGAAAAACTCAAGATTGATATGAGTTTTGTTCGCGATATGCTGATTGATCCCAGCGATTTTGCCATTGTTCAGGGCATTCTGGTGCTGGCCAGATCATTCGGTCTTGGCGTGATTGCAGAAGGTGTCGAGACGCCAGAACACAGTGAACAACTGGTAAAACTCGGATGTGATTTTGGCCAGGGGTACGGTATCGCACGTCCTATGCCTGCAGAGGCTATGCCTGACTGGATACGCCAGTGGAACGAATCTTCGCCAGCAGCCAAAAGGACAAAAAGCGACAAAATTTAACTATGACGCAGTCAGAACTGCAATGGCATTACCCCACTTTTGGTGGAATTTAAAAGTGGAAAGAAGGCCTCCATGGCCAGTTTCTATTGGGGCAAACCCTTCTAATCGTCTATTGAAGGATAACCTGTCAAACCCCGCTTTTCTTATGTTTATACATCGCGGCATCCGCTTCTTGAATCATTTCTTCTGCCGTTTTTGTCGTATCATGTTGAAAATGTTCAATGCCCACACTGTATTCGATCTTGTAGGGTTTGTTCATCGTCGCATTCGTCTCTTTAACCGCTTCTGCAAACCTTGCTAGAATTTCGTCAGAATTCTTTTTGTCGGAATCAGTGAGCATGGCAACGAACTCATCCCCACCCAGCCGGCCGATGACGTCACTGTCCCGAAACGTATCGAGCAATATTCGAGCAAATTTGGTTAATACAAAATCACCTTCATGGTGCCCATACTGATCGTTAATCGCTTTGAATTTGTTAAGGTCGAATAACAAAAACGACATTGACACCCGATTTCGTCGGCACATCTTTAAACCATAATCCGCGAGGTTCAAGAAGCCGCGCCGATTGGAAATTAAGGTCAGCTCATCCAAAGTGGCTAACTGTATCGATTTAATTTCCTGCTCCACCATAGCGCCCAGATCCTTGAACAGCTGTTGGTCTTCTTCATCCATAACTCTGGGTTTTTGATCGATCAGACATAACGTACCTATCTTCAATCCTTCCCGGATTTCCAAAGGGTAACCCGCATAGAAACGGATATTAGGAGCATCGGTTACAAGCGGATTGTCAGCAAAACGCACATCTTCAATAGCGTCCGGTATGATAAATAGCCCGTTTTGATTGATTGCATGCCCGCAAAAAGAAATGTCTCTTGGAGTTTCAGTGGCTTCAAGACCCTGCGAGGATTTGAACCACTGGCGATCCTCATCAACAAGGCTTACAAGCGAAACAGATACGCCAAACATCCGTTTAGCCATGCGGGTCACGCGATCAAATCGCTCTTCGTGAGCGGTATCAAGGATTTTTAGCGTTCGCAAAGCGTGTAAACGCTCGGCTTCGTTCTCTGGAATTTCAGGTTTAATCATGGGGCTACCTTTGTTTTACAAAAAGGCTTCTGTCAGTATAAGTCTATCAAAAACAAGACCTCCTACTCACCATAGCAAGGCCTGAACTCGTTCTCAAATCAGCCATTAGCGGTCAAATCTTCTGGCAAGGCCATCAAGTCGCCCAACGGTACTGGCCTAGAGAAAAGAAAGCCCTGCAGCAAGTCGCACTCGCGATGAACTAGGTCCTGCTGATGCTCTGCCGTCTCGATGCCTTCAGCCACCACAATGGGGTTCTGGGGACATTCCGTCCTAATGTAACACTTATCGCTACAGCCCAACTGTCATAAGGCATCCAGAGGCACCTTAATTTTCAAAATCGCTGTAATATCCAGTTTATAGTAGTATTCCAGGTTTCGCGAGAAGCCCATGTCTTATAAAGAACGCCTGACCATACTTCACGAAGCTGAAATTAACGACCTATATGGCATTCCCAGTCTCTCGCTTGAAGGAAAACGTGTCAGTTTTGCACTGAATGACCCGGAACAGGACGTTATTAAATCCATCAGGAATCGCAATCATAAATGCTATGCCATAGCACTTCTCGGTTATTTTAAAATCAAACCGATCCAACACAACCCGCCTTACAAGGAATTGCAGGAAGATCTAACCTTTATTGCTGAAGAATATTTCGCTAAATTTAAAGTTCCTCGCTTTAGTGTTAGTCGTATGCAAAAGGCACGTATCTACGACAAGATTCTCAACCTGCAGGGTTTTAAAACATGGGATGCAAAGCAACATCAGGAACCTCTCATTAGCTATTTACAAAAGGTTGCTAAATCCTGGATAGAACCACGCTTTTTATTTGATGCCTGTACCGAATATCTGGCTCGGAATCATATAGCTATTCCAAAATATACTGTACTTCAACGGATTATAAGTCAGGTAATCAAGCAGGAGCGTAAGCGACTTTCTGACACATTAAAAGCAACTATATCTGCTGATTTGGCTGAGAAACTGGCGGATTTAGTCGATGGAGAAAGTACACTAACGGTCAAAGAACTTAAGCAGGCTGCGAAAAGTTTTAATGTTTCAGAGTTGGAGAAAGAGTTGAACGTGAATAAGCTGATTCAGACTTGGATGAATGAAGTAAATCAGGTGGTATCTGCTTTGTCACTATCGCAAAAAAACCAACTGCATTATGCGACGATGGTTGATTACTACTCTATTACCAAGCTTAAACGCTTTTACCGAGTCACGCAGCAGCTTTATTTACTTTGTTACCTTCAGGAGAGGGCGCAAATCAATATTGAACGTCTGGCCGATGGATTTATCTACCACGTTCGAAAATTGCGTGAAAAAGCCAAAGCGCATGCCAAGGAAATGGCCTATAAAGACTGGGAAGGTGCAGCAGCAAATATTAGCAAAGCCGCTGAACTATTATACTTTTTTATTGACGATACAATTGATGACCAAGTGTCATTTAGACAAATAAAAAAACGGGTACAAGACTTGCTTGGAGCACGGGAAATTGAATTACTGTGCCTGTATCTAAAAAAACAAAAACGTACGAACAATGATTACATCTGGGAATTTTATGATAAGAACAATGAGCTGATTCAACACATAATACGCCCCATCTTTTTATGTCTGACGTTTGAAGGGTCAGGCAATACACAGGCATTAGCTGCACAATTAAATGGAATGCAAAAGGAGTTGTTAGATACCGGGGAATTGGCGTCTACAGACCGGCGATTAATTTCATCCAAACATCAATTTTATGTGATCGATGCGGATAACAAGGTACTCTCTGAACGTTACGAGATTATGCTGTATTTAGCGGCCCAAAATAAGCTGGATGGCAAACTTTTTATACCCACAGCCATAAAATATCGCGCATTACACGATGATCTGGTTGGGGATATCCCTTGGGCTGAGAAAGACAAATTGCTCAAAGATTCCATGTTAGGCAGTATGAATACCGAGCCTGCCCAGCTGGTCAAGTCAATGGAACAAGAGATGACCGATAAGCTGCAGCGGGTCTGCCAACGTATTGATGACGGCGACAATCGAAATGTGATATTGCGTAATCGTTCGGGTAAAACCCAATGGCGGCTTCCGTATTCCGGTGCTAAAACTGCTCTAAACAATCCTTTTTTTGATCGCATGGAACCCATCAACGTTGCTGACGTATTGCGCTTCGTTCATCAGGAGACAGGCTTTTTAAAGCACTTTGAGCATGTTCGTCAGATACAGTCCGGCCAGAGCGATCATTTGAATGATTTGCTGGCAGCAGTCATTGGCAATGGAACTTATTACGGCTTGCATGGCATGGCCAGTATCTCTGATCGGTCATATGAACACCTACGCACAGTGCAAGCCAATTATTTGCGACCTGAAACGCTAAACCTCGGCAATGATGCCATTAACGATGCGACAGCGAAATTATCAATCTTCAAACATTACAATATCCAGGAAGGACTCATTCATGCGAGTGCCGATGGGCAGAAATTCGAATCACGGTTAGAGACATTTAAAACCCGCTATTCATCGAAATATTTTGGCACAAACAAAGGACTGACATCGATGAACCTGATTGCCAATCATGTAGCATTGAATGCCCGAATTATCGGTGCTAATGAACATGAATCACACTTTATTTTGGACTTGCTTCATAACAACACCTCTGAAATTAAGCCGGATATATTATCAACGGATACGCACGGGGTTAATCATGTGAACTTTGCCTTGCTGGACCTGTTTGGCTATACCTTTGCACCGCGCTATGCTCAGTTTGGAACGGTGATATCAGACTTATTTGATGTAAGTGAGGGAGAAGATAATAAGGCGACGCTCTCATTGAAAAAGCCTATCAATACAGCACTAATTATCGATGAGTGGGATACTATTCAACGCATTATTGTATCGCTGCAGCAAAAGACGATAACGCAGGCAACACTTGTTAGAAAGCTTTCCGGCTATAGTCAAAACCATCCCTTGCTGAAAGCTTTAACTGAGTACAACCGTATGCTCAAGGCCATGTACTTACTGGACTATATTGATGATGCCAGCTTAAGAACTTATGTGCAGCGAGCATTGAATCGCGGAGAGGCTTATCATCAACTACGCCGTGCCATTGCTCATGTGAATGGTAATCGTTTCAGAGGGAAATCAGACGATGAAATCGTCTTGTGGAATGAATGTGCGAGGCTATTAACCAACGCCATTATTTATTTTAACTCGCTGATACTGACGCGATTACTCGAGTATTTTGAAGAGGAAGGTGACGATAAGAAGCTCGAAATTATCAAGCAGGTTTCACCAGTGGCCTGGCATAATATCAATTTGAACGGGACCTACAGCTTCAGCTTTGAACAAAATCCGCTCGACTTGGATGAGATTATGCAATCAATCGTGCAAAATGAAAATTAAGACACCTCTGGACACCCTATGAGGCAAGGGCTGTAGCGATAAGTGTTACATTAGGACGGAATGTCCCCAGAACCCCATTATGCTTCAGTGGCCGTAACGCCTCAGTTAAAATGCTTAAGACAGGTCTTGTGCCTGATGGCCCTCGACCTTGTTGCCACAACATTCTTCTGTCAGCTCGGCTGCTTAGAAGAAAACATCACTTCATTATATATTCTATCTTAGTATATGCTTAGAGCTTATTAATAGGTTCGATGTTTGCGAATTCGAAAGGAGTTTAGTGATGACCACGACCAATCCAACCGTTCAGCATTTTTTTGACGAGCCCACCAATACGTTCAGCTACGTGGTGCAAGACCCTACGTCCAACGCCTGCGCCATCATCGACTCGGTACTGGATTTTGATTACGCCGCTGGCAGCACCAGCACGGCCAGTGCAGACGCTATTATTGCTTATGTGCACGGGCACAATTTGCAAGTGGCGTGGATTCTGGAAACCCACGTGCACGCAGACCACTTATCGGCGGCACCTTATCTGCACGCGCAGTTGGGCGGGCAAACCGGCATTGGCGCACATATTTGCCAGGTGCAGGAGACTTTCGGCAAGGCGTTTAACGCCGGATCGGAATTCGCCCGTGACGGCAGTCAGTTCGACCGGCTGTTTAAAGACAACGACAGTTTCGCTATTGGTGGGTTGCAGGCTCAGGTCATGCACACGCCCGGCCATACGCCCGCCTGCCTGACGTATGTTGTTGGCAATGCGGCGTTTGTGGGGGATACGCTGTTCATGCCGGACTACGGTACGGCGCGCTGCGATTTCCCCGGTGGCGATGCCCATGTATTGTTCCGCTCAATTCGCCGGGTTCTGGCCTTGCCAGACACAACCCGTCTGTTCCTGTGCCATGATTACAAGGCGCCCGGCCGAGAGAGCTACGCCCATGAAACCTCCGTTGTGGAGCAGCGCGAGCACAACATTCATGTGCACAACGGAGTCAGCGAAGACGACTTCGCAACCATGCGCAATGAACGTGACGCCACCCTGAATATGCCACGGCTGATTCTGCCTTCGGTGCAGATTAATATGCGCGCCGGCGAGTTGCCGCCAGCGGAAGACAACGGCCAGGCCTACGTGAAAATCCCTTTAAATCTGTTCTGAGCCGCTGATGAACCTATCCCGTTACCTGCCCGTATTACAATGGAGTACGCAGTACAACCGCCAGCAAGCGGGCAGCGATCTGGTTGCTGCGTTAATTGTGACGGTGATGCTGATACCGCAATCATTGGCGTATGCTTTGTTGGCAGGGCTCCCCGCTCAAATCGGGCTGTACGCGAGCATATTGCCGTTGGTGGTATACGCTCTGTTTGGTACCAGCCGTACCTTGTCGGTGGGGCCTGTCGCGGTCGCGTCACTGATGACGGCAGCGGCGCTCGCGCCTTTGGCGCAGGCAGGTAGTGCCGAATATATAGTGGGTGCCGTTGTGTTAGCGCTGATGTCCGGGTTGATGCTGGTACTGATGGGCGTGTTACGTCTGGGGTTTTTGGCTAATTTTCTTAGCCATCCGGTTATCTCGGGCTTTATCACAGCTTCCGGCATTGTGATCGCGGCGAGCCAACTCAAGCACGTATTTGGAATAACCGGATCGGGCCATAACCTGTTTGATATAGGCCGTTCGCTTTGGGCATCGGCGAATAACATCAATCCGGCCACCTTGGCGGTTGGTGTGAGTACTCTGGTGTTTTTGGTGTTGGCGCGTACTCGCCTTAAACTTGGCTTGCTGGCGTTAGGAGTGGCACCGCAGCTGGCCGATGTAGTCACCAAAACGGCGCCCATACTGGCGGTAGTGTTGACCACCCTGGCGGCTTGGTTCTGGCAGTTGCAGCTCCAGGGCGTAAAGCTGGTGGGGCATGTTCCCTCTGGGCTGCCACAGTTAACCTGGCCACAGGCCGACTGGGCGCTTTGGCAGCAGTTGGCGGTGAGCGCATTGCTGATCAGCGTGGTCGGGTTTGTGGAATCGGTGTCGGTAGGCCAGACCTTGGCGGCCAAACGCCGCCAACGAATTGACCCCGACCAGGAACTGATCGGGCTGGGCGCGGCCAATCTGGGTTCGGGTATCTCCGGTGGTATGCCGGTAACCGGCGGGTTTTCCCGCTCGGTGGTGAATTTTGATGCCGGTGCCGAAACGCCGGCGGCCGGAATCTATACGGCGGTGGGTATTGCGGTGGCCACCCTGTTTCTGACCCCGGCCATTGCCTGGTTGCCGCAGGCCACGCTGGCGGCAACGATTATAGTGGCGGTGTCTACGCTGATTGATATGCCGGCGCTGCGACGTACCTTGCACTATTCGCGCGCTGATTTCGGTGCCATGCTGACCACTATTGTGCTGACTCTGGGGCACAGTGTAGAAGCTGGCATTATTGCGGGGGTAGCCCTGTCTCTGGGGCTGTTTCTGTATCGTACCAGCCGGCCCCACTGTGCCGTGGTTGGACGGGTGCCAGGCAGCGAGCATTTTCGTAATGTTCTGCGCCATAAAGTAGACGTATGCCCGACGGTGACATTTTTGCGGGTAGACGAGAGCCTGTATTTTGCCAACGCCCGATTCCTGGAAGAAACGGTGCTAGACATTGTGAACCGCGAACCACAGCTGACGGATTTGGTGTTGGTGTGCCCGGCAGTGAATTTGGTGGACGCATCGGCGCTTGAAAGCCTGGAGGCGATTAATGAACGCCTGAAAGACGCTGGTGTGCGCCTGCACATGTCAGATGTGAAGGGGCCGGTGATGGACCGGCTCAAACGCACGGAGTTTTGTCAGCATTTGAGTGGCGGCGTATTTTTGAGTGCCCATGAGGGCTGGAAAGCGCTGGTGACTGGCGCCAAAAACGATGATTCATAGCCGATAGAGATCAGCATGGCGGGTATCCGATTGCTGCTGACTACGCAGACGGGCCAGACATATGGGCATGACCGAAAACCTGCTCTCCACTACCCAATGGGTGATTACGGCCTTACTGTTCGCCGTTATTTTGCTGGCGGCTGTGCGCAGTGTTGATTGGCATAAGTTACGGCAAGACACCTCGTTGCAGCACACCTTTTTTGGCGCTGCCGTAGCGCTTGGGTTTTTGTGGCAGTTGCGCGCCGGTATCTCACCGGGGCTGTCCATTCACGTCTTTGGCATCACCCTTGTTACGCTGATGTTAGGCTGGGGCTTGGCCGTGTTGGCCGGCTTGCTGGCACTGGTGATTATGGTGATTACCGGCCGTGAACCGCTGATCATGTTTGCGGCCAATGGCCTGATAACAGTGATGGTGCCGGCGCTGGTCAGCTACGCCATCATGCTGTGGGAGCGCCACCGTGACTTTAATAATTTCTTTGCTTATATTTTTGTCTGCGGATTTTTTGGTTCGGCCATTGCGGTGGCTGTGGCGGGTGTGGTGATGTGCCTGATGCTATGGACCAGCGGCGTGTACACCTTCGCCGAACTGGTGCACGAATATCTTAGCTATCTTCCGCTGTTCATGATTCCGGAGGGCTTTGCCAATGGCGCGTTTGTAACCGGGATGATGGTGTTTAACCCAGACCGCCTGACCACTCTGGACCAGCGTCGTTACCGCTAAGTTGCGGCAAGGCGTTCACAAAGAAAACCTGTGCTCAGCTGCGCCTTTCTTGCGTTTCTATGAACAGGTCTTGAAGTGCACAGGGCTTTCCGAAGAGGTAACCTTGATACGCACCGCAGCCCAAATCTTGAAGCATTGCTCGCTGCGCTTCTGTTTCAACACCTTCGGCGATCACATTCAGATGCATTGCGATGGCAAGGGTGATTACCGCCTGTGCAATGGCTTGATCGTTGGGGCTATTAATAATATCCCTGACAAAGCTTTGGTCGATTTTCAGCTGGTGTAGTGGTAACTGCTTGAGATAAAACAAGGAGGAGTAACCTGTACCGAAATCATCAATGGAAAAGGTAACTCCGTGGCGCTGCAACTCCAACATCTTGACTTTAACGTTCTCGACGTCGCTCGCCAGAAGACTTTCGGTAATTTCCAGCTTGAGATTATGCGGTTTGGCGCCCGACGCGTTCAGCGCATTGAGCACCGTATGGACAATATCCTTCTTATTGAATTGCACAACACTGATATTGACGGCAATTGTCAAATTAGCCTTTGCTGGATCGGAGGCCCACTGGGCCAGTGTTTGGCATGCCTCACGTAAAACCCATTCCCCGATAGGCACAATAAGGCCGGTTTCCTCCGCCAACGGTATAAACTGTGCGGGAGAAATGAAGCCCTTGGTAGGATGAGCCCAGCGCAGAAGTGCTTCAACTCCGATCAACCCCTCGTGCTGGTCAATCTGTTTTTGGTAGTGGAGTTGAAACTGATTTTTCCGAAGAGCTTCATACAGGTCTTGCTGCATCGCTGCACGTAAACTAGCTACAACTTGCATTTGTGGATCAAAAAAATGCACGCTACTATGGTCGGCTGCTTTGGCTTTGTACAAAGCCATATCCGCTTGTTTGAGCAAGTCCTCAAGCGATGAATCGTTACTATTGAACGTGGTTACGCCAATACTTGCCGATCCGTTGTAAGGAGAGCCGTCTAAATCAAATTTTTGCGTCAACTGGACATTGATTTTTCCGGCTGCAGCTTCAACCTGAACGGCCGCTTCATTCCGATCGGAACTGAGTCCCTCGATCAGCACCACAAACTCATCACCGCCCAAACGCGAAACGGTATCCCCGTGCCGAACTGACTCAATAAGACGTGCTGCGACCTGACATAGCAACAGGTCGCCTTTGGTGCGACCTAAGCTATCGTTAAGATTCTTAAAATTATCCAGATCCAGAAAAAAAAGAGCAGCGTAACGGCTCTGCCTACCGCAATTAGCAATAACTTGCTGCAGCCGGTCTTTAAGCAAGCGGCGGTTAGGCAGCCGCGTCAACGGATCATAATACGCCAATTGACGTATCTCGTCTTCACGCTTTTTGCGCTGGGTGATATCCCTTACAATAACAACAAAGTCAATATCGCCCAACGGCGGCATTTGGGTCATTCCGATTTCGATGGGAAAAACGGTGCCATATTTATTTATCGCATCGAGCTCGTGATAACGTTGAATAGCATTTCCTGTATTCCTAGATATATAGTTTGATATATATTTATTGAGATAATCTCGGTTCGGTGTATTTATTAATACATTTACGTCTAGACCTATTGCCTCGTCGCGACCGTATTCAAAGATGCACTCGGCACCACGGTTGAATGTGCGAATTACTCCCTTGTTGCTAATAGTGACGACGCCGTCTTGCATGCTCTCAACAATCGCATGCATCTGTTTTGATTGTTCATTTGATTTGCGTTGCGCCGTTATTCGATCGTTGATGTCAAAATGGGTGCCTATTAACCATTCTGTTTTGCCATCCTCAGTACTGGACAATACTTGGCCACGAGTATTTATCCAAACCCACTCGCCATTCTTATGTTTCATTCGAATATCCGCTTCGTACGCGGGTACTTGCCCCATGGAGTGCTTTTCTAACTCTGAAATACAGTAGGCGAGATCTTCTGGATGAGTCAGGTTTTCCCAGGTTTTACGGTCAGTCGGCATTAACTCATGGAGTTTGTAACCCAGCAAGTGTGCCCATTTTTCGTTGATTGTAAGTTCGCCACTTTGCAGATTAAGCCGCCATGTGCCAATATTGTTAGCGTTAATCACCGACTTGAGCATTTCTTCATTGTAGCTAATTAAATCTGCATCACGTTTCTCTTTTGTAATGTCAGTCTCGATAGCAATGCAGCCTTTGAATTGTCCATTATTATCCCAGAGAGGATCACAAGCAATTCTGACCCAGTAAGGCGTGCCAGATTTTGTATAATTAATCACATCAACATTGAAACTTTTACGGCCGGCCGTGGCCTTTTGCATTGCCTCTACAGTGGCTGGGTCGGTGTCTTTTCCCTGTAGTAGGACGCCAGGCCGGCTCCCGACCATCTCCCGACCATCTCATCCGGACTGTAACCCGTAATTCCACTAAAGGCCTCGTTAGTCCATAAAATAAAGCCACTTTGGTCAGTTATAACCACACCGTTTGTGGTTTTTTTGGCCACATCTGAAAGGCGGCTAAGCTCGGCACTGATCAAGGTTTGCTCCGTCGTATTACGGATAACAACCAGCACTTCGTTCTGGTCAATCTCTACATGGCGCGCCTCAAATGACGTATTGTTCGCGAGGGTATAATTGTGTTGAATCACTTCTCTATAGCTGAATGCTTTTTGCACATTCATTGTTAGCTGCACACCTAGCTCACCAGGCAGAACTTCTTCAATGGTTCGCCCCAATACCTTGAGCCTCGGTTGTAGCAGGTCTGGATGTTCGTTGCACACCAGAAAACGAAAGTGGCGATCAATCACAAATACCATATCGGGCATGGTCGCGAGTATGGATGACGCTCTGATCGCACTGGCGGCCAATCTTCGCTGAGATTCATCAGCTTGATCGATACGAGCAATTTCGTGCTCAACCATATCCGCAAAGTCACGCAGCGCTTGTTTTTGCTCGTCAGAAAAATAATGAGGTGAAGGATCAATGAGGCACAACGTTCCGATCGGCAGACCACTTGGCTCGCGCACAGGCGCACCGGCGTAGAAACGAATGTGCGGAGCACTTGTTACCAATGGATTTTCAGAAAAACGTGCATCCTGCAGCGCATCCGTAACCGTAAGGATTCCGCGATCCAATATTGCGTGGCCGCAAAAAGAAATATCGCGACCCAGCTGGTTTTCCTCCAGACCTACTCTGGACTTAAACCATTGCCTGTCGCTGTCCACCAGAGACAGCAAGCAAGTCTCAACACCGAAGAAACGCGCGGCTAGGCGAGTAATGCGATCAAAACGTTCCTCCGGTGGCGTATCCAGGAGTCCTGTACTCCGAAGCGCGGACAAGCGCTCAACCTCATCAGCAGGATAGACAGGTGCGCCCACAATGCCTCCAAATGGTGTTCTGGTTCTTGAGAAAGAATCACTGGACTCACCAAAAAAGTGAGGTGGAGGTCGTGCTGTTTACATTTAGATCGTATTAGCAGAGAACTTATACGTACTCCCATGCATGACGGTTCTGAATCGGTAACTACGGTCTGTTCAGAGCCTGAAGCACAGGGATGAATTGCGAAAAAAGTGATGAGGGCGGTTGCCGCAACGACAATTCTGATGCGTGCTCCATAAATCGTCGACCAGCTTCTTTGATAACAGTGCGTGAGGGCTAGCACAAGCGGTTTGCCTGGAATGAGACTAATGGATGTTAAGCCGTCGTCGCGGCAAGGCGTGTAGAGAGAAAACCTGTGCTCAGTTGCGCCAATGGGAGTGCTTCTGCAACTTGCGCTGAAGTGTCCGGCGATGCATGTGCAACGCTCTTGCTGTGGCGGATATGTTGCCGCTGTGCTCGTCAAGAACGCGCTGTATGTGTTCGCGCTCCATTTCCTCCACCGAAGGCGGTTCCGACCGTACCTCCGGAGTTTTGTTCAAGAATTCAAAACCGGCGATTAGCTGGTTCACCGTTACCGGTTTGCACAGATAATTCACGGCGCCGCGGCGCATTGCCTCAACCGAGGTTGCAATGCTGCCGTAACCGGTCAACACAAGAACGGCCAGGCCCGGCTTGCAGCTCAGCAACTCAGGCAGCAACTGCAACCCACTTTCGCCAGCCAGGTTAAGGTCTAGAACGCAGTGACTGAAGTGGTGGTCGGCGAGCGCTGAGATTGCCTGTTGGGCCGTTTGTGCGGTTGTGGCTTTGATATTCTGGCGCGACAGTGAACGTTGCAGAACCTGTAAAAACGCTTCGTCGTCGTCAATCAATAACCACAGTGGCTGGTTGCTCATGACGGCTGACCCATCCGATTGCTCATAAAGAATACTCCGCGGTCGGCAACTCAATGATCATGGTGGTGCCGCGTCCATCGGTGCTGTTTGAGCGCGCCTTTAGCTTGCCACCAAGGCGGCCGATGGTGGCGTTCGACAAAAACAGCCCAACGCCCATGCCGGTTTCTGAATTTACGATGCAGGAGCCGGGTGAATCCAGCAGCGCCGATGCCAAGCCGTCACCCTGATCTTCCACAATGATTTCTATGCAGTTTGCGTCGGGGGCTTGTGCGCTGACAGCAACCCACTGCGGGCTGGCAGTAATGGCATTGGCCAGCAGGTTCAGCACGGCCTGGTCCAGAGTGGCATCTACTTGCACGTTACGCGGCGGAAACGGTCGTTGCCAGTGTATGTTCGCCTCTGGCCAGAGCAAGGTTGTGGATTCCTGCAGGCGTTGCAACCACTGCTCCAGGCTCAGGGTTTCCAGCTGCGACAGTTTGGCCTGCATGGCGGATGCAGATAGCTGTTGTAAATGCTGGCCGCAGAGCGCCAGCTGCGATGACATCAGTTCCAGGTCGGCACGGATGTCAGCATCGGGTGGCAGTGTTTTAAGCTCCTCTACCAGCAGTGTCAGCGTGTTCATTGGAGTACCCAGGCGGTGGGCAATAGCGGCGGACGACAGCCCCAGCGAAATAATCTGTTCATCCCGCAGGCGGGTTTCCCGGCTTTGGGATAGCCGCAGTTGCTGGCCTCGCAACTGGTGCGCCAGGGTGCCGACCGCTAGCACCAGAATAACCGCCGTCAGCACAAACGTGACCCACATGCCTATCAGGTGCAGCTGGGCCAGGTTTGCACCGTGGTTGTGGGCCATGCCAGAGACGGCGCCGGAACGAGTGGCAAAGATAGTGTCAGAAATAGCGTCTGAACTGATGGGCTGGTGCCACAGCATTAGCAGGGTGTATATCAGCACACTGCCTATCGTCAGGCCAATGGCGTGATTCAGGGGCACCAATACCAGGGCGATAGCCAGTGGCAACAACAGCAATGACACCAGTGGGTTGGTGTAGCCCCCGGTGTTATAAAGCCAGCAGCCTATCAACAACAGATCGAGCCCAAGCGTCATGGTGACTGGCAGTATGGATTGAGGCGGACGCCGGGTGAACCAAAGCCAGGCCAGAGTCGCCAGCACGCCATAGGCCAGGCACAGCAGCAGGGCCTCGGCTCGGTGGCTCAAGGTTATAAACGTATCGGTGACCGCAATGGCCAGTAACATGATGGTTACTATAGCCAGGCGCATACCCAGCAAATAGCGGGCGGCACCTTGAAAGCCGGTTTGGGAGAGTGTCAGCCATTCCATAGGGCGTTGGTTACCCGTTAGCGCGTGGAGTCAGTCTTGGCGGTAGCATACCAGAGCCTGGCTGAGCAGATCGCCTGCCAGTTTTCGCAGCGGTCTCATCGCAGCTCTTGTGGATTTTGATCATGATGCGGCCTTACCCGGGCCGTGCATCAAGCGGGCATCCTGGAAAATGGGTTCCGGTTTTCGTCCAGTCCTGCGTTCTGTGGGGGTGCCTCTTTTGAACTGCGGCAACGTGCCACAGGCGAGCTGGCGCGCAGATGGTTACCATTGGCCGTAAATTTTTAACGCGTGCTGGTGTGAAGGACGAAAAATGAGAAAAAATCACTGCCACGCTTGATTGTATGCTCACTGGGCGGTCTGACCCGGTTACGGCGTATTCAACCTGTTTGGTAGCCACCCATTAACCAGATACCTCACCTTTAACTGGGCGTTGGACAACCTGTTTGACAACACCTGGGCGCCCCACGTCAGCCGCAGTAACAGTGATCCGTTTAATCCCGAGGCAGTGCGTGTAAATGAGCCAGGCCGTGCTGTTCGGGCTGCGTTAACTGCACGCTGGTAGTGCATGAAATTGGGGGTTGTCCGCTTCAATAGCCGGTGGATGACCATTTTACCCCGTGCCGGTGCGAAACGCCGTGCACGGGGTTTTTTTATGGCGGGTTGTGTGCAGTTGGTGTTGGCGCCATGGGCTATGCTTTTGTCAGCCATGGCCGTAGTCATAGTTGTGCCGGCTTGCGGTGTTCTCGCAAGCCGTATTCTGATAACCTCCGGTTATTAGCTAATAACTTTTATAGTTCGGCGTTCGCGGTTGAACAAGCTGCGAAACAAGGAGTATTCGGTGGTGAACAATCAGCTGATCAGCCGCCCGTTGCGGGCTTATGTGGGCGCTGTCGTCGGCCTGCTCTTGTGGGGTTTTACATGCAGCGCGCAAGCGCAGTCAGTGCCTGGCGAGCTGGCCACGGCAGCGGTAGAAAGCCGCTCTCTGGCCGAAAACGTATTACTGGACGGCGTAATTGAAGCCGTGCAGCAAAGCACGGTATCGGCCCAGACCAGCGGCAAGGTGCTGCAACTGCCGTTCGATGTGGACGATTCCGTTCGCCCTGGCGATCTGATTGTGCAGCTGGAAGACAGCGAGCAGCGGGCTCGGGTTAGCCAGACGCAAGCTGCCGTTGACGAAGCCCGGGCCGCATTGTCGGATGCGAAACAGCGGTTTGCCCGTATCGAAAGCGTGCATAAACGAGGTTTGGTATCGGGCCAGGAGTTTGATCAGGCCCGCAATAATCTGGCCGGCGCCCAGGCCCGCGCCGAGCGTGCCGATGCGGGTATGGTTGAGGCCCGCGAACAGCTCAGTTACACCCGTATTGAAGCCCCTTACGGTGGTATTTTGACCGAACGTCATGTAGAAGTTGGTGAGTCGGTTAGCCCCGGTCAGGCCCTGCTCAGCGGTCTGTCACTGGAACAGTTGCGGGTGGTGGTGGATTTGCCTCAACGCTACGCCGCCAGCGCCCGCGCCGAGCGTCAGGCCACTGTTACTCTGGCTGATGGCCGGGTGCTGAAAACTGGCGAAATGACCTTCTACCCCTACGCCAATGCAAAAACCCACACCTTTCGCTTACGCATGGCTCTCACCGAACCCAATGGCTCGCTGTTTCCGGGGATGCTGGTAAAAGTGGAGGTGCCGGTAAGCCGTTCGGAAACACTTTTGGTGCCGGCCAGCAGTCTGGTGCAGCACAGTGAGCTGCGCGCTGTGTATGTGATAGACAGTGACGGCAAGCCGCGCCTGCGTCAGGTTCGCACGGGTAAAATAGCCGATAACCAGATCGAAATTCTGGCGGGCGTCAGCGCTGGCGAGCAAGTAGTGCTCAATGCCACCGAATTGCTGGGTAGCGCCCTCCTTTCAATCCCGTCGGCGCCGGAGCAAGCGCTGTGAGCCAGTCGCTGCCACCAACGTCACCTTCGGACTCTCCCTCGCAGCCTTCTCCCGCTGCGCGATCAACCCCTTCAGAAGTTGGCCCTTCTGGCGCCATTGCGCGGTTGTTTCAGGACAATCACCTGACCCCGCTGATTATGCTGTTGTCCGTCATTCTGGGTGTTCTGGCGGTGGTGGTTACACCCAAAGAAGAAGAGCCGCAAATTGATGTCACCATGGCCGATATCATGGTGTCTTTTCCTGGCGCCAGCGCCCGCGAAGTGGAAAGCGCCATTGCCACCCCGGCCGAACAGGTAATGAGTGAAATTGTCGGCGTTGAGCATGTGTATTCGGTATCGCGCCAGGGCCAGGCGGTGATTACCGTGCAGTTCAAAGTGGGCATACCGCGCCAGGAGGCGCTGGTGCGGCTTTACAATCAGGTGTATTCCAATCAGGACTGGCTACCCGCCAACCTGGGTGCCAGCCAGCCCTTGGTCAAACCCAAAGGCATTGACGACGTGCCGATAATGACGCTCACCCTGTACGACCCACAACACGGTCACAGCGGCGAAGAACTCACTCGCCTTGCGCACATGTTAGAAGTGGCCTTGAAGCGGGTGCCCGGCACCCGCGATGTCTACACCGTGGGCGGTATACCCGACCGGGTGGATATTCGTTTTGACCCGGCTTTGCTGGCCGGTTTTGGCTTGACCGTTGACGATCTGCAACAGGCCCTGCTGGCCGCGAACAGCAGTTCCCAGGAAGTCCGAATCACCCGTAACAATTTATCGATCCCTATTCAGGTCGGTACGCTGCTAACCCAGGTAGATGAAGTGCGCCGCCTGGTTGTGGGTATGGATCAGGGCGCGGCGGTTTATCTGGAGGATGTCGCCAGCGTTAGCCGCGGTAATACGATAGCTGATCAAAGCGTGATGACGGGCTTTGGTCCGGCTCATCAGGGTTCCTTTCAGAAGAGTAATCAGCAGAATAATAACAACCCGGCGTTCATAGGCCAGCCCGGGCAAGTCTTCCCGGCGGTCACCCTGGCCATCGCCAAAAAGCCCGGTGAAAACGCGGTAGACATCACCCGCGCCATTGAGCAGCGCATAGAGCAATTACGCAACCGCGCCCTGCCGGCGGATGTGCAGGTGCTGGTAACCCGGGATTACGGCGAAACCGCCTCGCAAAAAGCCCGCAAGCTGATTTCCGATCTGATATCCGCCACCCTGTGCGTGGTGCTGCTAGTACTGGTCGCCATGGGCTGGCGCCAAGCGCTGATTGTGGGTGTCGCGGTATTGATTACCTTGCTGCTAACCTTGGTGTTTTCCTGGGCCTGGGGTTTTACCCTGAACCGGGTATCGCTGTTTGCGCTGATTTTCTCCATCGGGATTCTGGTGGACGATGGCATAGTGATTACCGAAAACATCAACCGTCGTATTCAGAACTCGCGTCGCCCAATCAGAGAGATAATCCCGCTGGCGGTGGACGAAGTGGGTACGCCCACCATTATGGCCAGCCTGACGATTATGGCGGCCTTGCTGCCTATGGCGTTTGTTAGCGGCTTGATGGGGCCTTACATGAGCCCGATTCCCATTAACGCCTCGGCCGGTATGGTGCTGTCGCAGATTGTGGCCTTTATAGTGGCGCCCTGGCTGGCCCTGCGCCTGCTGCGTCACAAAAAAGGCGAACTGGCGCAGCCGGAAAACGAATCTGATAGCTCCTCTGACAGTTCTTTTGAAGGCTCTTCCGAAAGCTCGGCCGAAGGCGTGAACTCCCGCATGCTGGGTCTGTTCAGCCGCGTACTGGTGCCGTTTTTAGGAGACCACCGCCTGCGCCGAGGCCTGCTGGCATCGGTGGTTATCCTGCTGACTCTGGGTGCGACGGCACTGCCGGTGTTCCAGGCGGTGATTCTGAAAATGCTGCCGTTTGACGACAAATCCGAACTGCAGGTGGTCGTGGATATGCCCGAAGACACGCCCGTTGAGGTGACAGCGCGAGTGTTGATGGAAATGGGCCACTATCTCGAAACGGTAAAAGACGTCGACAACTGGCAGACCTACGCCGGCACGGCAGCGCCGATCAACTTTAACGGTCTGATTCGCCAGTATTATCTGCGTTCTGAGCCGTATCATGGGGATATTCAGGTCAACTTCAGCGGCAGCGACCGGCGTGATCAGCCATCCCACATTATTGCCCAGTCGCTGCGCCAGCCGTTGACCGCCATTGGCGAGCGTTACGGCGCCAGTGTGAAAATTGTAGAAGTGCCGCCGGGTCCGCCGGTACTGTCGCCGCTGGTGGCAGAGATTTACTCGGTAGATCCGCAGCAGCGGGCAGCATTGGCGCGCTCTGTGGCCGCCGGTATGCAGGATGTGACCGGCCTGGTAGACATCGACACCACGCTTGAAGCACCTATCCGCCAGTGGGAAGTGGTAGTTGATCGTGACCGCGCTGCCCGCCTGGGTGTGTCGCAGCAGCAGGTAGTAATAGCGCTGCAAACTGCTCTGGGCGGCAGCGGTGTGAGTTATTTGCACGACGATCACGCCAAATATCCGGTGCCCATCCGGGTGATTCTGTCAGACGCCAACAAAGCCCGTCCCCCGGCTTTGCTGTCGCTGAATCTGCGCAGCCGCGACGGCGGGCTGGTGCCGTTGGCCAGCATTGCGGACATCCGTGAGGCAGACTGGCAGGGTGCGATTTATCACAAGAACTTGTTGCCGGTTACCTACGTGACCGCGGACATGGCAGGCGCTATTGATTCACCGCTCTACGGTATGTTTGCCATGGTCGACCAGCTGGAGCAACGAGCAGACGCGCCCGAGCAGTTTTTCATTCGCCAGCCGGACTTACCCGAAGCCGGCGCCCTGAAATGGGACGGCGAGTGGCAGATTACCTACGAGACTTTCCGCGATATGGGCATGGCCTACAGCGTGGGTATTTTTATGATTTTTGTGCTGCTGGTGGCGCAGTTCCGTTCCTATCTGCTGCCACTGGTGATCATGGCGCCCATACCTCTGACGCTGATGGGCATTATGCCGGGCCACGCTCTTTTGGGGCGGGAATTCACCGCCACCAGCATGATTGGAATGATCGCGCTTGCCGGCATTATCGTACGTAACTCCATACTGCTGGTAGTGTTTATTCGCCAGCTGCTGGACGAAGGCATGAGTTTGGAAGACGCTGTAGTCCAGGCCGGTGCGGTGCGGATCAAGCCGATTGCGCTGACCGCAGTGTCGGCGATGGTCGGCGCCTACTTTATATTGAATGATCCGATCTTTAATGGCCTGGCTATATCACTGGTATTTGGCCTTGCTGTGTCTACCCTTCTGACCGTGATTGTGGTGCCTTTGTCGTATTATGCGATGGCGCGGCGGCGGTGGATTTGAACAGGAAATTTTCCCCGATGATAAAACGATTTTTGCCCTGGCTTGTTCTGCTGCTGGCCATTGTTGTGTTTATGGTGCTACGAATGACCCGCCCAGAGCTGGTTCAGGCCGAAGCCCAGGAACGCGCCTGGTTGGTGGCAGTGCAAAGCGCTGAATTAATTGACGCTACGCCGTTGCTGCCTTTGTACGGCCAGGTAGTTGCCCCGCAACAGCTGACCGTAACAGCGGCGTTGCCCGGGCAGATCGCCCAGCGCCCGGTGTCTGAAGGCCAGGCGGTTGCCGCAGGCACTCTGCTGGTGGCCCTGGATGATGCCGATGTGGCGCCAGCCCTTGCCCAGGCGCAAGCCGAAGTGGCGGACCTGCAAGCGCAGATTGAGGCCGAACAGCTGCGCCACGGCAACGATCAGCGTGCACTGAAAAGCGAACAATCCATTCTGGCCAGCGCTCAACGTCAACTTGAACGCAACCAGTCGTTGCTCAAGCGCAACCTCACCTCTCGCGAAGCTCTGGATGCCGTTACCGACGCTTATGCCCGCGCTGAACTGACTGTCAGCACGCGCCAGCGCGCGCTGGGCGAGCATCCAGCGCGCCTGGCCAGCCTGCAGGCACGGTTGGCCAATGCCAAAGCCAATCTGCAAGGTATTGAGCGTGATGCCGGCAGGGCGCGGGTTATTGCTCCGTTTGACGGCGTGATTACCGATGTGCAGGTGGCCGCGGGTGACCGGGTTAGCAAAAACCAGGCGTTATTGAGCCTGTACCCGCGTCTGGGGCTGGAGTTGCGAGCGCGGGTGCCAGAAGTCTTTGTGGCCGAGCTGCAACAAGCGTTGAACCGCGGTGAAAAACTGCAGGCGATCACTGAAGACGGTCGCTACCGCTTCACTCTGCAACGCTTTGCAGGCACTGGCAGCGCCGCGGGCACCGAAGCGATACTGGTCGCTGATGGTTCAGCGGATGGCCTGCGTCCGGGCAGCTTGCTGCCAGTGACATTGCAGCGCCCGGCTCAGCAACAGGTGGTCAGTGTGCCTTTTAGCGCTCTTTACGGCGCCGATACGTTATACGTTGTGGGTGAAGACTTCCGGCTGCAACGGCTGCGGGTAGAACGGGTAGGTGAAGTCCGTGCCGGTGCCGATCGCAACCTCTTGGTACGCAGTGATAAGCTGCAGCCCGGCCTGCGTATTATTACCACCCACCTGCCCAATGCCATGAGCGGCCTAAAAGTGGACATCGCCGGAGTGCAGAGCGAGTGACCGACCAGCCCGCCACTGAAAAGCCTGAAATCAACGATTCCGGCTCCGGCTCCGGCACCTCACCACAGCGCCGCGGCGTGATCGGGTTTTTCGTGCATCACAAACTGGCGGCCAATCTGGTGATGCTGGTGATGCTGCTGGGCGGCGTGCTGGCACTGACTCGCATGAATGTGCAGTTTTTTCCTACCTTTGCTCTGGATGTGGTCAGCGTGCGCGTGGTGTGGAGCGGCGCCTCCGCGGAAGACATCGAGCAGGGTATTACCAACCCTCTGGAGCAGCGCTTACGCAGCGTACAGAGCCTGAAAAAGATGACGTCCACCTCGGCCCAGGGTGTGTCGTCCATTACACTGGAGTTTCAGGAGGGCAGCGACCCGATTCAGACGCTCGACGACACCCGCCAGCGGGTGGACGAATTCAATAACCTGCCGGCCGACGCCGAAGAACCGCGAGTCTCGCGAATTGAACGCTATGAGCCGGTGGCGCGCCTGCTGTTGTACGGCGATGTGGACGCCGATGAACTGCGCCATCTGACCTACCGTTTTGAAGACGAATTGCTACAACGCGGCATCGACAAAGTATCGATTCGCGGCCTGCCGGAACAGCAGATCAGCATCGATGTACCGGTGGAGCGACTGGAAACCCTGGGTCTGTCGCTGGAGCAGATTGCCGAGCGCGTGGCTGCCGTATCGCGGGATTTGCCCGCCGGCCTGCTGGGCCAGCAAGACGCCACCCGGGAATTGCGCGCGGTGGAGCAGGCCCGCAGCCCACAGCAGTTCGGCGAAATTCCGTTGCTCAGTGGTGATCGCATCCAGTTGCGCCTGGGGGATATTGCCAGTATCCGCCAGGAATCCCGCGACAGCCCGCTCACGCTAACCCGCGATGATTTTCCCGCCGTCGAGCTGCAGCTGCGGCGGGCCGAGGACGGCGATTCCCTGGCAGCCGCTAAAGTGCTGAAAGACTGGCTGGCGGATACCCGCGCCACCTTGCCCCCGAATCTGCAACTGGAAGTGTACGACGAAACCTGGCAACTGCTGGATGATCGCATTTCGCTGCTGATAACCAATGGCCTGGGCGGTTTAGTGCTGGTCGTACTGTTGTTGTATCTGTTTCTGCCTGGGCGTGTTGCCTTGTGGGTGGCTGTCGGTATTCCCACAGCCTTTCTGGCGGCATTGGCTATTTTGTGGCTGGTGGGTGGCTCCATTAACATGATCTCGCTATTTGCGCTGATTATGGCGCTGGGTGTGATTGTGGACGACGCCATTGTGGTAGGCGAAGACGCCGATGCCCACGCCCGGCTGGGGCAGCCATCAATAGCTGCCGCTGAGGGTGCGGCAAAGCGCATGGTGTGGCCGGTTCTGGCGTCGTCACTGACCACGGTTGCGGCGTTTACGCCCCTGCTGATTGTGGGTGGGGTGATCGGTAATATTCTGGGCGACATTCCGCTGGTGATGATCTGTGTGCTCATCGCTTCGCTGCTGGAATGTTTTGTGGTGTTGCCGGCGCACTTGCGCCACGCCTTTGTGCCGAGCAAAGCCAAAGCTGTCAACAATAGCGCTGGGGCCAGGCTGGTGCTGGCGCCAGCGGTGGTTGTCAGGCGCCTGCGGTCTGGCTTTGAACAGGGCTTCGATCGATTCCGCGAAGGCCGCTTCCGGCGTTTCTCCCGCTACAGCCTGCACCATCGGGGGCTTACGCTTGCCGTTGCATTGGGCCTCGCTATTATGACCGTCGGGCTGCTCAGCGGAGGCCGTATTGGGTTCAACTTTTTCCCCACGCCCGAACCTTCGGTGCTCTATGCCAACGCCAGCTTTGTTGCCGGCACGGACAGCCGCCGGGTAGACCAGTTTATGGCCACCATGGCGAAAAGCTTGACCGCTAACGAGGAGGCCCTGGGTGGCAATCTGCTGTTACACGCGGTTACCACGCGCGGCGGTACCCTCGGCGCGGGTGGTAGTTCCCGCAATGGCGAAGAGCTGGGCTCGATGATGATCGAAATGATGCCGTCCGACGAGCGCAGCGTGCGCAACGCCGAATTTATCAGTGAACTGCGCGCGCGCCTGCCATTGCCGGCGGGGCTGGAGAATCTGAGCATTACTGAACGTGAAGCTGGCCCTCCTGGCAGCGACATTAACGTGCGCCTGACCGGCCCGGATGCGACCAATCTGAAGCGTGCCGCTGAAGAAGTGGTGCAGGCACTGGCCGTGTTACCGGGGGTGCTGGACGCAGAAGACGATATGCCGTGGGGTCGCGAACAGCTGATCTATCAGGTCAGCCCCTGGGGAGGGGCCATGGGCCTCTCCACCACCGATCTGGGGCGCCAACTGAGAGCTGCTTTTGATGGTCGGGTTGCACAGATCTATCAGGACGGTCGCGATGAAATGGAAGTGCGGGTACAGCTGCCGAGATATCAGCGCGAGCGCCTTGCCACCCTGTCGCAAATCACCATTCGCGTGCCTGATGGTCGTTTTGTGCCGCTTACTCAGGTGGTGATGCTGGATCACCGGCAGGGCTTTGAGGCCCTGCGCCACGCCGATGGCTTGCTGGCGATAGAAGTGTCAGCGTCGCTGAACACAGACGTCAGCACCACCAGCGATGTTATTGCAAGCCTGGAAGCCGAAGCGCTGCCTGCCATCGTCAGCCGCTATAACGTGCGTTACAGCTTCGAAGGCCGCTCCGCTGACCAGCGTGAAACCATCGACGATATGAAAACCGGCCTGATCATTGGCTTGGCGCTGATGTATGTGGTGCTGGCCTGGGTGTTTGCGTCCTGGAGCCTGCCGTTGATCGTGATGGCGATTATTCCTTTTGCTCTGGTGGGCGCCATTCTGGGCCACTGGCTGATGGGGATGCAGTTAACGGTGCTGTCGCTGTTTGGGCTATTTGGCTTGTCCGGCATTGTGGTGAACAACGCCATCATACTGGTGTCGTTTTACAATCAGCAGCGGGAAGCGGGGCTGGAAGTTGACGCAGCCCTGAACGAAGCCGTGGTGCAGCGGGTGCGTGCGGTATTGCTGACGTCGCTGACCACTATTGGTGGGCTGTTGCCACTGCTGTTTGAGACCTCTTTGCAGGCCCAGTTCCTGATTCCCATGGCCACCTCCATTGCCTTTGGTTTGGGCCTGTCGACCTTGTTGGTGCTACTGGTGATTCCGGCGTTGCTGTCTTACCTTGAGCAACTGAGGGCCTGGTGGGCCAGGGAACCAGCGTGACTGAACCCTTATTGAAAGTACGCGGCCTGGGTAAGCACTTTGCCAGCGCCGGGCAAACGGTAAACGTGCTGTCTGGGCTTGAGCTGACTTTGGCGCCGGGCGAATCCCTGGCGCTGATGGGCCGCTCCGGCTCTGGCAAAAGCACCCTGTTGAACATTCTGTGCGGCTTGGAGCAGCCCGACGCCGGCTTTGTGAGCATTGCGGGTGAACACTTTGCGGCAGATTCGAGCGCAAGCGGGCCAAACCAGCAACGCTGGGCCATGCTGCGGCGCCAGCGTATTGGTGTGGTGTTTCAAGAAGCTAACTTGATGCCGGCGTTGTCGTTGCTGGACAATGTGCGTCTGCGGGCCAGGCTTGCAGGGCAAAGCGACCAGCATTGCGGTGACTGGCTAAAGCGCCTGGGGATTGGCGAACTGACGCAGCGCTACCCGGATCAGGTATCCGGTGGCCAGCGCCAGCGCGCGGCTTTGGCCATGGTGTTTGCCATGCGCCCGTCACTGATACTGGCAGACGAGCCTACCGGCAGCCTGGACGTCCGCACCGCACTTGAGGTGGCCGATGAGCTGTTTCACCAGCAAGCCGCCAGTGGTTGTGCGTTGATACTGGCCACCCACGATTCGGCATTGGCTGCCCGCTGTGGCCAGCGTCTGGACCTCGCTCAAATGGGGGCTTAGCGTTCATGTTCTTGTTTTCAGCGTCTCAGTTTTCAAACCTGTTCTCCGTTCTGTTCAGCCATTATCGCCGCCACCCCCTGCAACTGCTGGCGCTGGCGCTGATGATTATGCTGGCCACCATGTTGTGGACCGGCGTGAATCACCTGACGACTCAGGCGCGAGCCAGTCTGGGCCAGAGCGAGCAGGCCGCGGCCGCACGCAGTCAGTTAGAACGCGTTGATGGCCAGGCACTGACGGTGGCCGATTTTGTAACCCTGCGCCGTGCCGGACTGTGTGTAACGCCCTGGCTGGAAGTGGAACGCCCGGGGCAGGGCGGCCGGTTGGTGGGGGTAGACCCACTGGCCGCTGGTTGCTTTGCGCAAACTGCCCCTGCCGCCGGTAATAACAGCCCTGAACGAATAGACAGCCCTGAATCATCAAAAAAACCTGAGCCGGCCTGGACCCCGGTGTTAAACGGTGACCCTTTTATCGACATTAGCGAAGCCGCGGAGCTGGCGCAAAATGTTGCCCCGAGCAACGTAAGCCTGAGCCTGTTAATCGTGCCGCCTGAGCCGGCATCCGCTTTGCCCGCAGATTATCGGATGACGGGTTTCTCATTAGGCCCTGACACCGGCGAGTTGGGCGACAGCTTTCTGCTGAATCTAGACGCTCTGGGATTTTTGGTGCTGTTGATTACGGCCTTGCTGCTGCGCAGCGTTTACCAATTGGGCATGGCCCAGCGTCGTGACAGCTTTGCCCTGCTGCAGCGGTTTGGCGTTATGCCGTCAGCCATTAACCGGGTATTGTTGGTTGAAATTCTGCTGCTGGCGCTGCTGAGCGTGGTACCGGGTGTGTGGCTTGGACGCCTGCTGGCGGGCACCGTGAGCGGTGGTTTTGGTCAAGCTTTGGACAGCCTTTTCGATACGCCGCTGTACGCCGGCCAATCAGAAAACTGGCTTACGTCGATAGCGACCATGATGGCCATCGTGCTGGTGGTGTGCCTGGCGCAGAATGTGCAGGCGCTGCTGCTGCGCACGGCGGCCGTGTTGTCGTTTGCTTTACCGGCGAAGCTTTTGACTGGATTTGGAGTGAGGCCGTGGCCTTGGTTGGCGCTGCCTTTGGCTGCGATAGGCCTGGCGGTGGCGCTACTGGCGCAGTCGCTGCCGCTGGTGTTTTTTGCGGTTGCGCTGGTGTTTGCCGCTACCGGTATTGCCGCGCCATTTGCCATTGCCGCGCTGTCTGCAACACTTGCCCGGAAAACGCGGGAGCCATTAGCGTGCTGGCGTCACACCGAGCTTGGGGTTATGGCCCGCAGGCTGGCCCTGCCTTTGGTTGCGTTGCAGTTTGCGCTGGCGATGGTGTTGGCGGTGCAGGCATTGGTAACCGTGTTTGAAGTCACCTTTGACGAGTGGCTGGGTCAGCGCCTGGCCGCCGATTATTTTATTGAAGTGCCTGCCGGTGCCAGCGCGAATGCGGCCGCGCAGTGGCTGGCTGCGCAGCCGGAGCTGGCGCAAAGCGGTGACTGGCATCAAGTGGTGCGCGGCGTAGCGCAACTGCCGGCAGCGGCGAATGACCCAGCAATGGCGGATCCAAAAATGGATAACCCAAAAATGGCTGATTCAAAAATGGCTGGTTCAAAAACGGACAGAAAAGCGCAGTCGGTTGACTTGTTTGCACTAGGGCCCGTTAGCCCGCTACTGACCATGTGGAGCCTGCAGGCCGCCGGTGACCAGCCCTGGCAGGGTTTTGCTGCGGGTGAAGGCGTTATGGTGAACGAGCAGCTGGCGCGTCGTTACCCGCTGGCGGTAGGGGATACCTTGGTGCTGACATTGGCGAACACCCGGCTTGAACGGCCGGTGCTGGCGATTTATGCGGATTACGGCCGCCCAGCCGGGGAAGTGTTGATCAACCTTGAACTCTTGCCGGACGAGTTTGTGCCGGTGTTTGAAAGTTTTTCGATCAGCCCAGGCGCAAGCGACATTACGATGATAACCGATGGCCTTCAACGGCTGTGGCAGGTAGAAAGCGTGCGGGTACGTGATAACAAGCGAATCCGCGAGTTGGCCGATGCGGTGTTTGACCAGACGTTTTTGCTGACCCGCGCCATGACCTTTGTCACTCTGGTGCTGGCGGCGGTTGCCTTACTGATTATGGGCTGGGTGTTTTTCAGCACCCGGGCCTGGTATTTCCGCTTGCTCCAGGTGTGGGGGCTCACCAAGCGCCAGGTTCTGGCGCAGCTGGGCTGGCTGGCGCTTACCCTGACCCTGTCGATTACCCTGTTGGCATTGCCCCTGGGCGTCTGGTTGACCTGGGTTCTGGTGCATCGAATTAATCCATTGGCTTTTGGCTGGTCTTTACCCATGGCGATCTACCCAGGATTCTGGCTTCAGTTGGGGGTTGTGAGTGTGTTGATCGGGCTTAGCATTACGCTGCTGATGCGCAGCCAGCTTGGCGGAAGCAGCCCAAAACCGGTTTCCGCCGCCAGCCTGAGGGGTGATGAACGATGATAAAAACACAAAACTGGCTCACAGGTTTTTTTCAAAAAGCCGCAACTCTTGTGCTGCTATCCGTCTCTGTGTTGTTGGCAGGGTGCTCGCAAGAGTCAGACACCGGTGGTTTTGCCGGCCTGGCTCAGGCCATCGACGGCAGTCAGAGTGAGCCCTTCTTGCAGCCAGGGCCGGGGGATCGGTTGCGTTTTCCCGATGACTGGGGCCCGCACCCGCAACATCGTATTGAATGGTGGTATTTAACGGCCAATCTAAAAACCGCAGACGGCGAGCCGGTGGGCGTGCAGTGGACCCAGTTTCGCCAGGCTATTGAGCCGCGCCCTGCGTCAGAAGAGCCGCCGGCAGCAGAACTGTGGCCGTTGCAGGCAGCCTGGATGGCTCATGCGGCGGTCAGCCTTGAAGGTGAACACCGGTTTGCCGAAAAATTCGCCCGCGGCGACATTGGCCAGGCCGGGGCCGTGGCCAACCCACTGGATATCTGGCTTGATGACTGGCGGCTGACCCAACAGCCTGACGGCGCCTTACGCCTGCAGGTGAACACGCCCCAGTGGGGTTACGATCTGTTGTTGCGAGTTCAGGGTGAGCCGGTGGCCCATGGCGATCAGGGCTTCAGCGCGAAGTCCGCAAGCGGCGAGGGCTCAATGTATTTTAGCCTGGTCGACATCGCTATCAGCGGTGAGCTGACCCTTAAGGGCGAAACCCAAACGGTCGCTGGCAGAGGATGGTTTGATCGGGAGTGGAGCAGCCAGTTTTTGAAAGCCGGGCAGCAGGGCTGGGACTGGTTTGCTCTGCACCTGGATTCTGGCGATAAGGTAATGGCGTTTCAGTTACGGCAGCAGGACGGTGGGTTTCTGTCGGGCACCTGGATTCCAGAGTCCGGCGAGTCGGTGGCATTGCCGCCTGATGCGCTCAGCCTGACACCGCTGGGTTTCAGTGGTGCTACGCCCAATCTATGGCGCCTGCAGATACCGCAATATCAGGTGGATATTAATCTGGCGGCACCTGCCGGCAGCTATATCAATAACGGGCTCTTTCCCTATTGGGAAAGTCCGTTGAGCGTGTCTGGCAGCCACAGTGGTGAGGGCTATATGGAACTGACCGGGTACCGCGGTTCACCGTGATGGGCGGTGGTTACCAGGTGATGTTTTCTACCGGAACCGGCCCGTATTGTATGTCGATCACCGTATCCTGGCCCGGTAGCTGGCCGTCGATGATGTCACGCAGCTGAATTTCCTGCTCTTCCAGAGGGTCTGACAGATCAATAATGATCTCAACCCGCCGGTTTTTCGCTCTGTTCTCCGCCGAATCGTTATCCACCCGTGCCGCGGTATCCGCCAGGCCCTTTACCGCCAGTCGGTCGGGTTCGACGGTTCCACTGGCCAGCAACGCGTTGGCTACAGAGGCGGCGCGGGCGGCAGACAGGTCCCAGTTGCTGTAAAACCGGTCAGTACTGATGGGCACATTATCTGTGTGGCCCTCTATCGTTAACTCTCCGGGAATGCTGGCCAATACTTCTGCTATTTCCAGCAACAGGCTCTCGAACTCCCAGGTCAGCTTGGCAGATCCCGACGGAAAGGAGCCTTTTTCTTCCACCCGAATCACAATACGGTGTTGTTCCTGAGTCACGGCGATGCGGCCGTCATTGAGCGCCGGTTCCAGCACTTTGCGCAGCTGTTCCAGCTGCTCCTGAATTTTTTCCTGCTCGGCGGCTTTCGCGGCTTTGGTAGCTTCGGCTAAGGCAGCGCTGTCGACGGCGCCCCGCAGGGTATCCACTTCTGGCTTCTGATCGGTGGTGGTCTGCTTTATTTCATTGATTACGGTCGGCTCCGCCGGAGCCGACGAGAAATTGTCGAATATGATGCTGGTGCCCATAGGCACTTCCACTGCAGGCACATCGCGTTGAACACCGAAGGCTGCGGACAGTTCGCCGGCAATCTGCTTGAACTTCTGAGCGTCGATTTCAGAAAACGACAGTAACAGCACAAAAAAGGACAGCAACAGCGACATCAAGTCGGCAAATGTCACAACCCACGCCGGGATACCAGGCTTTTCTTCTTCCGGGAAGTCTTCCATCGGTTAACTGTCTGCCGCAGCTGCGCTGGCATCTTCAGGCACTTTTTCGCGCTCTTTGGGTGACAGATAACTGGACAGCATCTGCTCGATAATTCGCGGGTTAACGCCTTCCTGAATTGCGCCTAGAGCGTCTATATAGAGCGACTGCATGCGAGCTTCCTGGGTCATTCGCAATGACAGCTTGTCCGCAATAGGCGAGGCAATCATGGTCGCCATCATGGCACCGTACAGCGTTGTTAGAAGCGCCACCGCCATGGCAGGGCCAATCGATTTCGGGTCTTCCATATTGGCCAGCATTTGCACCAGGCCAATCAGCGTGCCGATCATGCCCATGGCAGGGCCCACATCTGCGAAGGCGGTAAACACTTTGGCGCCGGAGCGGTTGTGCTCCAGGGTCATCAGTTGCTCTTTACTGAGCAGTTGTTTGATGGTGGCACCGTCTTGGCCGTCGACCAACATCTGAATGCCGTTACCAAGAAATGGCGAACTTACCTCGCGCCCTTCCAGGCCCAGCACGCCTTGGCGCCGCGCTACATTCGCAATATCTACCAGCTCGTCGATGGCTGCGCGGGTTTCCGGAAGTTTGAACTTGAAAGCGCGGATCGCTGCTTTAAATGCGCCCAGAAACTGCTCAAAACTGAATTTGGCCAAAACCACCAAAAGACTACCTCCAATAACAATCAGCAGCGCCGGGACGTTAAGAAACACGTCCGGTGACACGCCTAAAATAACCGCCGAGGCGATCAACATCATCGCGCCAACCAGGCCAATCAGAGTGGCAAAATCCACAGTAACTCCAGAATACTCAAGTTGTTGTTATCGAAGGGGCCGGTGTTACCGACCGTTTTTACGCGGGCCTTTTCAGTCCGTGTCCTGCAGTTCTTTCCATGCTGCATAACGGTGCAAGTCTGACTCCACCAGTTTCAGGCACAACGCAACCACGCCCACATCGTCCACAAAGCCGATGGTCAAGATAAGGTCTGGAATCAGATCCAGCGGGTTTAAAACGTAAATCAGTGCGCCAACAATGGCGGCGATGCTTTTCCACGGTATGCTGCGATAGCGACCATTATAGTAGTCCCTCACCAATGAAAACATCAGTTTTATGTCGGTTGTGAACCGATCGAGTTTACCACTATTTTTAACTTTTTCCTCTACCGCTTGCTGCTTTTCTAACAGGCGTTGAATATCGGCTTGCTTGACGTTGTCAGACTCCGATTTCAGCTGCCTGTGGGCGGTGCGTTCACTGAAAGATGCCATAGCGTGTCCTGAATGAAGGCCCTTAAGTCAGGAGAGCGGCCAGTCAGCCGCATCCACGGTGTGCAGCCCTACGGGCTGATCGGCGTGGCCGTTCCAGCGCTCAACAAAGGTACCGTTGGGGTCGTATTGCTGGGCTTGCTTGTCCAGGTTGAAACGGCGCAGTCCGCGGGGGTCGGCGCCCACACCTGCCAGATATTGCCAGTTCCCGTAATTGCTGGCCACATCATAATCGATCAATTGCTGCTCAAACCAGGCTGCACCATAGCGCCAGTCCAGCTCAAGCTCGTTAATAAAGCAGCTGGCGACCAGTTGGCGGCTGCGGTTACTGATGTAACCGGTCTCCCGCAGCTGGTTCATGGCGGCATTCACCAGCGGATACGAGGTATTGCCCTCGCACCAGGCCTTGAAACGGTGGCCGTAGAAAGTCACGGACTGGCGCTTGCCTTGCACACCGTCGCGACGGAATAGCTCAGACCCGTGCCGCAGGGCATACCAGTAAAAATATTCACGCCAAAGAACTTCAAACCAGAGCCAGTAGGTGGATTCGTTGCTGGTGTGTTGCTGCTCATAAAGGCTGATGCTGTCTGCTACTTCGCGTGCTGACAGGCAACCATGGGCAAGCCAGGGCGAGAACTTGGACGATGAATTCCAGTCGTCCAGCGCGTTGCGGGTTTCCTTGTAGGTGTCAATGGCATGAGTGCCCGCTAAAAAATCCTGCAAGCGCGCCAGGCCTGCTTGCTCGCCGCCCCTGAACGCTTGCGGCTGTGTCGGCTCCTGAATGGCCGGGCATTCGCCGCGATTATCGTCTGGCAAACCCGGTGCCGGCGGTAGCATTTTTAACGTTGGAATGCGCAACCGCGATGGCCCCCGGTCGCCCTTTTTTTCAATCAGTTTACGAAACTGGGAAAAGGTCGTCGGCAAGTCCTGCAAGGGCATAGGCAGCAGGCTTTCAGTAAACAGGCCGAGGGTTTCGTATTGCGTGAACGCTATTTTCGGGAGTTTGTCCTGAAGAGTTTGCCACTGCACGGCTTCACGGGTACCGGGCTGGCGCGAACGCACAATTCGGCTGATGACGTGGCCGTGGGCCAACGCAGGAATCACGGTTTCCGGGTCGCCCCAGGCGATGTGCAGGCGCTGGCCCAAGGCGCGCAGGCTGCGTTCCAGCCCAATCAGGCTTTGCCATAAAAAGCGCCAGCGGTGGTGGCCCATGGTTTTGCACTGTAACGGCCCAGGTTTGAACCATCGTGGTTCTACAACGTAAACGCACAGCAGCATGTCCGACTTGGACGCTGCCAGCAAGGCGGCGTTGTCGTGTAAGCGAAGATCTCTGGTAAACCAGTAAAGCGTGCGCAACGTAAATTCCTCATTAAGCCCCGTATGGTTATAACACTACGCTTCCGCGGGTTAAAAGGATTATCCACAACGCTTCTATGAGGGTTCGTTTAAGCCTGACGGTGCCATTCTGGATGTGAACCAGAAGGTCCCGGATATGTAGGGGGTATTGCCGGGCGCCAACAGGGTCGGCGCCCGGAACTTCACCAGCTCGAAAGCGGGTTTACATCTCCTGAGCCGTAGGGCGCAGGATGATCTCGTTGATATCGACGTCATGGGACTGTTCAATGGCGTAGATAATGGCACGGGCAACCGAATCGGCGTTGATCGCGACCTTGTAAAGCTCTTCCGCTGCCTTGGCTGCATCGGGGTCGGTAATAGTGCTGGTCAGCTCGGTGGCAATCGCACCCGGTGAAATGTTGGTGCTGCGAATCTCGTCACCGGCTTCCATGCGCAAGCCTTCAGACAGGGCTCTGACTGCGTATTTGGTCGCGCAATAAACTGCACCGCCCGGAAACACTTTGTGCCCGGCTACCGAAGATAAGTTGATCACGTGTCCGCTGTGTTGTTCGCGCATGGTGGGCAACACGGCCGCAATGCCATACAAAACGCCCTTGATGTTGACGTCTATCATCTGTTCCCACTCGTCTACCTTCAGGGCATCCAGCGGCGCCAGGGGCATAAGGCCAGCGTTGTTGATCAGAACATCAATACGGCCAAATTTCTTTTTGGTTGCTGCAGCCAGGCTTTCGACCTGTGTGCGATCGGTAACATCGGTGACCTGCCACAAGACTTCTGCCCCTTTTGCTTCCAGCTCTTCGGCCAAAGACTTCAGACGGTCTTCCCTGCGGGCTGCCAGTACCAGTTTGGCACCACGGTCGGCCAGGTGGCGGGCGGTGGACTCGCCCAAACCGCTGCTGGCGCCTGTGATGATGACAATCTTGCCATTAATCGGATCGTTGGTGTTGCTCATAATTTTTCTCCTGTTTTGATCAGAAAATTCTGATCAGGCACTAATATCGAGTTCTTGCAGTGTGGGGTAATCGGTATAGCCGTGCTCATCGCCACCGTAGAAGGTGCTGTCATCCCAGCCGTTGAGCGTTGCATTCTGGCGGAACCGCTCGGGCAGGTCCGGGTTGGCAATAAACGGGCGGCCGAAGGTCACCAGGTCGCAACGGCCTTCGCTGATGCGCGTGCGGGCTTCTTCGGCTGTGTAGGCGCCGTTGGCGATGTAAGTGCCTTCATAAACAGCTCGAATCGCGTCGATGATATCTTCCGGGCGACCGCTGGCGTGATTGCCCTGGAATGAGTCTTCTACCACCTCAAGATAAGCGATCCCCAGGTCGTTCAGGTGTTTGGCAAAGGCCGTAAAGGTTTCGATGGGGTTGTCATCGTGCATGCCGTTAAAGCTGCCGGTTGGGCCAACACGAACGCCCACTTTGTCTTTGCCCCACACATCGATGACGGCTTCAATCACCATTAGCGGCAGGCGCAGGCGATTTTCCAATGAGCCACCGTATTCGTCGGTGCGGTGGTTACTGCCGCTTTTTATGAATTGCTCCAACAGATAACCATTGGCGGCGTGAACCTCAACGCCGTCAAACCCTGCATTTTGTGCGTTCAGGGCGCCCTGGCGATACTGTTCGACAATGCCGGCCATCTCGTGGGTTTCCAGCGCCCGGGGCTCAAGCACATCCACCATGCCGGAATCGGCACTGATATAGGTTTTGGCGCCTTTCGGTTTGATGGCAGACGGTGCAACCGGTAACTGGCCATTCGGCTGCAGTTCGGGGCGGGAGATGCGACCAACGTGCCACAGTTGCATGTGGATACGACCGCCGGCCAGGCGCACTGCGTCGGTTACCTTTTTCCAGCCATCAATCTGTTCCTGAGAATGAATTCCCGGCGTGAAGGCGTAGCCCTTGCCCTGGGAAGAAATCTGAGTGGCTTCACTCAGGATCAGCCCAGCACTGGCTCGCTGCTGGTAATACTGCGTGTTCATGTCGTTCGGAATATCGCCCGGTTGGCTTGAACGTGAACGGGTTAGCGGTGACATCAGAACCCGGTTGGGCAGTGTGAGGCTGCCCATAGTCAAAGGCTGAAATAGCGGATCATTCGGTTGTTGGTTGCTCATAAAATGTACTCGTTTTAGATTAATTAATATTAATTAGACCAGTCTACTAGTAACTGCGCGAAAAAAAATCAGACAATGCCAAGATACTGAGTGAAAAATACACGTGCAAACCGTTCCATGGGATCCGTTGATTTCACAACTTTTGACCTCAGAATGGCGCCTTCCCAACCAGACAACAAAACACTGGCAGCATCTGAAGGGTCAATGCAGGAGTCAATGTCGCCGGCGGTTTGTGCTTCGGCTATGCAACGTTCGAAGCGTTTTTCCCAGCCGGTGAATACCTTATCCAGTCGAACGCGGAAGGTCTCATTTTGCCCTGCAAGCTCCTGTCCTAAGTTGCCAATCAGGCAACCACGGGTACAGTCGCAGTTGGTCATGTTTTCAAAGCCAATATCGAAGTAGGCGCGCAGGCGATCCACGCAGGAACGACTACTGTCGTTGAGCATCCGGTCCAGCTTCGCATCGTATTCGTCGGCGAAGGTATCAATGATCGCGAGGCCGAAGTCATTTTTGCTGCTAAAATAATGATAGAACGACCCTTTAGGTACGCCCGCAACCGTGAGGATGCCATTGATGCCGGTTGCACCAAAGCCCTTCGTGCCGATAAGGTCAGCGCCTGTTTGAATAATAAGATTGCGTGTGTCGTTCGTCGTCATGGCACCTATACTAGACCGGTCGTCTATAATCCGTCAAACTCTTAGTATCCGGAATAACCGTAACTCTCTATTTTAACTCTCTAACGTTAACTCTGCCTGCAAGGAGATATCCCGTGATTAAATCCCGTGCCGCCGTGGCCTTCGCTGCCAATCAGCCGCTGGAAATTGTAGAAGTGGATGTCGCACCGCCCCAGGAAGGCGAAGTTCTGGTGCGTATTGTGGCCACCGGTGTGTGCCATACCGATGCCTACACCCTGTCGGGCGCCGACCCCGAAGGCCTGTTCCCGACCATTCTGGGCCACGAGGGTGGCGGCATTGTTGAAGCTGTGGGTCCGGGTGTGAAAAATCTGGAAGTGGGCGACCATGTTATCCCGCTGTACACCGCCGAATGCGGCGAGTGCAAATTCTGTACCTCGGGTAAAACCAACCTGTGTGGCGCTGTGCGCGCAACCCAGGGTAAAGGTGTGATGCCAGATGGTACCTCGCGCTTCAGCTATAAGGGCGAGCCTATTTACCACTACATGGGCTGCTCAACCTTCTCTGAATACACCGTGCTGCCGGAAATCTCGCTGGCAAAAATCCCCAAAGAAGCACCGTTGGACAAAGTGTGCCTGCTGGGCTGCGGTGTAACCACCGGCATTGGCGCCGTGCTGAACACCGCCAAGGTAGAAGAAGGGGCCACGGTCGCAATCTTCGGTTTGGGTGGCATTGGCCTGGCGGCCATTATCGGCGCCAAAATGGCCAAAGCCGGTCGTATTATTGCTGTTGACATTAACCCCGGAAAGTTCGACATCGCGAAGCAGTTGGGCGCCACCGATGTAGTCAACCCGAAAGACCACGACAAGCCTATTCAGGACGTGATCATCGAAATGACCGACGGCGGTGTGGACTATTCCTTCGAATGCGTGGGCAATGTGCAGCTAATGCGCGCTGCGCTGGAGTGTTGCCACAAGGGCTGGGGTGAATCCATCATCATCGGCGTGGCTGGCGCCGGCCAGGAAGTCAGCACTCGCCCATTTCAGCTGGTTACCGGCCGGGTCTGGAAAGGCTCTGCTTTTGGCGGTGTAAAAGGCCGTACCGAACTTCCGGGCTACGTGGCAAAAGCCGAGAGCGGTGACATTCCACTGGACGTGTTTATTACCCACAAAATGCCGTTGGAAGACATCAATAAGGCGTTTGATCTGATGCATGAGGGGAAGAGCATTCGGACGGTGATTCATTTTTGACGCGGTGAGCATCTGATGCTGACGGCATAAGTGATTTTGCTCCAACATCGCTAGCAAGTTCGCATAAAAAACCCGATTGAGTTTCTCTGTCGGGTTTTTTGTGTTCGAGATCAAACAGCCTTGCAAGTTCAGGTATGGATTTGAGTGTTGATCGCAGCCATTCGTTCATATAAGGTAAACTCATTAATAATAAATACAATGGTGTGAATCATGTTCTCTCAGTCGCTCGCTACTTCAACGATCTTTCACGGTGCGCATCCTGAAGAAGTTTCAGCGTTTGTGAATCAGCATATCGGAGGCCACAGCTTGGACATGTTGGGTGGCGAGAACCGCGCTGCAAGCCTGAGCTTCGGCGAGTTTGCAGGCTTCGGATTATCAAAAATTAGCTACGGTAGCTCGGTCAGAGTGAAAACCTCTGCGCTGGATGAAATCTACCATCTTCAGGTGGTTACCCGAGGGGAGTGCCGCTGGCGTCAAGGGGACGAGAGTTTAAAAGTACGTCGTGGGCAGGCACTGATGGTTAATCCAGATGAAGCTATTGATCTGGAATACACTCAGGAATGCGAAAAGATTATTATTAAGATTCCTGTGGACTTGATGAGATCGGTTTGTAGCAGTGGAGCCTCTGCCGGGGGGCAGCCGGTGCGTTTCAATCGAATTCCGGTTGACATGAGGCTAAATCCATCTCTTACCAACTTGCTTGCTGCGGTATTTTCAGAGTTCGATGAGTCCGGTGATACAGGTTTTGGGCCTATTTCTTTGTCGTATCGCGAAATCATATTGAAGAAGCTGCTCAAAGTATTTCCCAACACTTGGAATGCTTCGGACAATGCCCAACCAATTCCTCTTTCGATGAAGCGAATTGTTGCCTATATTGACAAAAATATTAGAGAAGATATTGACCTTGAAACGCTTTCCCAAGTTTCGAATATGAGTATTCGTTCTATCTACAACGGTTTTTCCCGGACGTTTTCAACGACACCTAAAAGCTATGTGAAGCTCGTCAAGCTTAGAAATCTGAGGAACGACTTACTGCAGGGGCATTGCCGTAACGTCACCGAAGTTGCTTTGGATTACGGTTTCAGTCACCTCGGTCGTTTTTCGTCGGACTACCGCAAGTTGTTCGGTGAATTGCCTTCTGAAACCATGCGTTTAGTGGGCTGACCACAAATTTGACGGGTGACCTTGGTCGCGCACAGACGTACTTGTCTGAACAGTTCAGAGCCTTCCCTGATGTCCGTATCTCGTTCAAGGCCAAGCAGCGTGATGACGGTGACAATGTTCCCATTCAAGTCGAATACAGGCATGCTGAGCACATTGATTTCGGGCAGATAGTCGCTGAAAAATGCGCAATAGCCATTTTCACGCACCATTTCTAGATGACTTCCGAGTTTCTCCCGAGGTATGTCTTTTCTGTTGTGTTTGGGAAGTGTGCGAGACTGCCGGTAATAATTACCAATCAGCTCCAGGCGCCTGTCCAGAGGCATGTTGGCCAGATATATACGGCCAGAGGCCGAGTTCAGAGCTGAAAGCTCAGCGCCCAGGCGTACGTTAACGGCTATCGGCTGGCTGGAATCGAGCCACTTGATAACTAAAGGCCCGTTGCCGTTCCAGACAGTCACAGAGACTGTCTTGTCAGTTTCTTCGTTTAACAGGTCAACAGCTTCGTAGGACAACTGTATTGGGTTGATTCGACGCAGTGCGGAGATGCCAAGCGTGAGGCTTGAGTTCCCCAGTGTGTACTGCGTTTGATTGACATGGTTAATGTAGCCTTCGCGTAGAAGGCTCACTAGATATTTGTGGGCACGGCTTGGGGACAAATTCAAGGCCCCTGACAGTTCTTTCAAAGTAGGTGGTTTTGCGGCCGTAGATATGTAGTCAAGAACACGAAGGCCAATCTCTAGGGAGCCAATTCCTTGCCTTTTTGGACTTTCTTCTGCCATGGATAGTGCCGTCGTAAGGTTGTTAGCTTGATTCGGGTGTAAAATGATAACAGACGCCGGGAAGACAGTCGGCGCCTGTTATTTCAAACTTGTAAGTTATGATTCTAACTTTTTGATCTAGAATGCGTATTTAGCCATTATCTCGACTTGTTGGCCTTTGGGGAGGAGGGGGCCAAACGCCAGATTGTACTTGCGCCACTCAACTCCAACTTCAAGACCTTGGGCAACGGTATGGATCAGGTTGACCCGTTGAGCTTCATAATCCGTGTTGGCGATGTCATCCACTTCCACAGCCGTGTAGGCCTCGTTGGCTCGCCATTCAGGGTTGATCACATAGCGGAAGCCGATATCGAAACCTGCTTGGCTAACAGCTTCGCCGTTCTCGGTGTCGGGTGAGCTCAGGCTATTGTTGGCGCCCACACCAGTGAAGCGCCCAAGCCCTCGCCATAGTGAGCATTCAGGTTGATACTGTGGGGCCCAAGCATAAACTTGGAGCCAATAGCACCGCCACCGGCAAAGTCGTCGTTAGCCAGCCCACGACCAGAAGCGGTCAGAATTACACGGTGGCTACCGTCGAAATTCAGGTTATAGTTTACGGCTAGGTCGGGAGTGTCGGCATCGTTATTCACAGGATCTTGAGCGGTCAGGCGAAAGCCTGCAACTTCATGGCTTATCAGGTTTGTGCGGAAATTAAAGCCGCCAAGGGTGCCTCGAGGGCCGCCCAAAAAATCTAGATAGTCATGATAGGCGACTACCCAGAACTGACCGGTCCAAGTTTGTCCTACCGTTGTTTGATCAATCTTGATGAATGCATGGCGTAAGCGAAGGTCGTTATTTTCACCGGGATATGTGCCGCCATAAAAATCACTTTCAACAAAACCAACAATCGTGTGGCCCTGTTTTTCTGTAACAGTTTTGAGATTAACACGACTCTGATTGGAGCGGCCGAAGATGTGGGAGTCACCGTCATCTACTTTTTCATAGATAGCCTCAGCCTTGAAATACCCTCCAATGCTGAATGTTGTGTCGTTAAACTCGCCAAGCTCGATAGCATAAGCGGAAGGTGCAACGCTGACGGTGGATGCAACCGCCAACGCCAACAGTGAGTTACGATAGTTCATTTATTGTCTCCTTATTGTTTCCTTATTTTTTGACGCTTGAACTATCGGCTATTAACTCTTTGTCAAATATCCAGTAAATGAACACTCCTATCCATTTCTTGTACGTTTAAACACTAAGCGCTGTTTCAACTTCCTGTAGCTTCTGAGCAAGCTCTTCAGAGCTGCCAGAAAAGTGCACTTTACCCTTAACAACAACAACATGATGGTCACACAATTTTCTAAGGGCTCTGATGTTCTTGTCTACCACCAGTGTCGAAATGCCAGACTCCCTGATGGTGGCGATTACATTCCAGATGTCTTCGCGGATCAGCGGCGCAAGCCCTTCTGTGGCTTCATCAAGGATCATCAGTCGCGGGTTGGTTGCGAGCGCCCGACCTATGGCCAGCATTTGCTGTTCGCCTCCAGAAAGCTCCGTACCTAGATTCGATAGCCTTTCCTGAAGGCGAGGGAAAGTCGCCATCACCCTATCAAAGTCCCAGCTTTTGTCGCCGTTACTGCTCGGGCGGGCCGCCATTTGCAGATGTTCTTTCACCGTCAGGTTGTGAAACATGCCCCTACCTTCTGGCACGTATGCAATGTCGCGTCGCATTCGCTTCCAGGTGGGAAGTTTGGTGATGTCTTCACCATCGAAATAAACGTGGCCACTGCGGGGCGGAACAATGCCGAGAATTGACTTGAGCGTGGTGGTTTTGCCCATGCCGTTACGCCCCATCAGGCTCATTGACTTGCCTTTGTCCAGGCAAAATGACAGGTCATGGAGGATATGGCTGCGACCGTAAAGAGTATTGAGGTTTTTAACTTCCAACAGGCTGTTATTCATGCGGTTTCCTCTTCCTCTTCTTTGCCCAGGTAAGCCTCTTTTACCCGTGGTTCATTGCGCACTTCATCCACTGTGCCAGTAATCAAGTGCGTGCCGTTATCAAGCACAGTCAACTGATCCGAAAGCTCAAAAATGGCATCCATATCGTGCTCGACTAGCACAATGCTGTATGACTTCTTGAGTTCGTTTAACAATTCGATAATGCGTAAAGACTCTTCGTGCCCCATGCCGGCCATAGGTTCGTCCAGCAGCAGGATGCACGGATCAGTCGCTAATACCATAGCCAACTCAAGCTGCCGCTGCTCGCCGTAGGAAATCTCAGCAGCAATGGAGCTAATCCGATTGCCCAGGCCAACTTGGTAGAGAGCTTTTTCAGCCGCTTCTGTGACCATTTTATTGGAATGACGTGATGCAAACAGGTTAAAACTGCCGGTAAAGCGGCGTTGGGCCGCAACGGCGCAGTTTTCCAAGCACGTTATATCGGCGTAGATATTGGTTTTTTGAAAACTGCGGCCAATACCGCGGCGCACAAAATTCCACGGCTTCATGCCTTCAATTTGTTCGCCGTTGTGAAAAATACAGCCGCTGCTTGGTTTCAAAGCTCCGCACAGCATATTTAACAACGTGCTCTTGCCGGCGCCGTTGGGCCCCACCACACCGTGAAGTTGCTTGTCATGAAACTGCAGAGAAATGTCGTCTAACGCTTTAATGCCGCCCCAATGTTTGCTCAGAGATTCGGTTTCCAAAATAATTTTGTTAGCCATAATTACTTCTCCAGCAATTTTTCAAGGTAGCCGGCAAGGCCTTTGCGTAACAACAGAACCATTAAGATGATGGAGCCACCCATAAACAACATCCAGTCTTTGCTCATATGCTCGAAGAAATATTGCAGGCCTTCGTATGTGATTGTGCCAAGAATGGCACCATAAATAGTTCCCATACCGCCCAAGATAGACATCACCAGGGCTGTGCCGGACATTTCCCACGTCATAAACTGAGGATTGACATAGCCGTACTGCAGAGCAAATAGAAGCCCTGCATAGGCAGCTAAGGTGCTGCCTATGACATAACTGATTAGTTTAAAGCTGAAGATGTTGTAGCCCAGAGCTTCAGTTCGTGCCGGATTCAGCCTGCTTGCTTCGACAATACGACCAAAGCGTGAGCGCAAAACAATTTTGATGGTCAGCAGCGTGATCAACACTCCGAGTAGTGCCAAATAATAGAAGTGTGTCGGATTGTCTAGGTTCAGAAAGCTAAGGCCAAAAATGCTGGTGTCAGGTTTTATGAAAATAAACAAGCCGTCACCACCACCAAAATGTAGGGAGTCGAAGAAGAAGTAATAGACCATCTGTGATATCGCGAGGGTAATCATGATGAAGTAAATGCCCGAGGTGCGCAGTACCACTACTCCGACTACCAGCGCCACAAAAGCACTGACGCACATGACATAGATGGCGTATATCCAAAAGTTAACCGCTTCATATTCCGGGGTAAGAATAACGAAAAGGTACCCGCCTAGTCCGTAGAACAGTGCGTGGCCCAACGTAACCAAGCCAACTCGTCCCACCAGAAAATCCAGCGACATTACAAAGATGGCGAGGATCAGAATAGTTGTGGCCTTACCTACAAAGAAGGAGTTGGACTCCAGAAAAAGCGGGATACAGAGTGCGATTATAAAAAAAGTTGCCAGGAAAATACGTTCAGTGCGTTTTTCGAAAATCATGGTCGGCTCCCGCCTACTTGGAAAATAGGCCCTGGGGCTTAACCAGCAGCACCAGGATCATAAAGATGTAGATAATCATGTTGGACATGCTCGGTATCAGCACTGCAGCGAAGGTGCTGATCACGCCGACCAGTAGCGCACCTACGAAAGCACCTTTAATAGAGCCCATGCCGCCAATCACGACGACCACAAAGCAGGTAATTAGCACGCTTTCGCCCATGCCCGGCACAATAGACCTTATTGGAGCGGCGATAATTCCCGAAATGGCGGCTAGCATAACGCCGATGGCGAACACGATGGTGTAAAGGTTTTTGATATTCACGCCGAGTGCTTCTACCATCTCGCGGTTAGATTCTCCCGCGCGTATCAGCATGCCTAGCCGCGTTTTGCTGACGACAAAATATAGAGCGGCCGCAATGCCGATGCAGACTAGAGCCGCAAAAATGCGATAGATGGGGTAGCTTGAGTTGTCGGTAAAGGGAATAGAGCCGCTTAATGCGTCCGGCACGCTGACGCCGTGAGGGTCGTTACCCCAGAGAATGCTTTGTAGGGCGTTGAATACGAAGATCATACCGATCGTAAGCAGTACTTGATCCAGGTGATTTCGATTGTAAAGCCGTTGTATCAAGAGCCTTTCTATGAGAATTCCTAAGCCAAGAGCGATCACGGCGGAAAGAGCAGCTGCAGCGGTAAAACTGCCGGTGACAGCCGCGAAGTACCATACAAGATAAGCGCCTACCATATACATTGAACCATGAGCAAGATTGAGAATGCCCATGACGCCGAAGATCAGGGTGAGACCAGAGGCAATCAGAAAAAGGAGAAGCCCGTACTGAATACCATTAACGAGTTGCACAAAAAACAATTCGGCAGACATATTGAAATCCAAAGATTATTCGGAGGCTACTTTGCGTGTGCGGGAGGTCAGTTTCGATAACCTCCCCGGCGCAAGCCGGGGAGCAATAATAAAGTCCGGGATCAGAGTTTGCAGCCGCGCGCCGGGTCTTCCAGTGCTTCGGCGGCAATGCTTTGAACCACGTTTACGCCATCTTTCACTTCGCGCAGGTAAATATTCTGAATCGGGTTGTGGGCTTTTGAGAACGTGAATGCGCCTCTGGGGCTATCAATGATCAGGCCTTCCATGATGCTGATGACGGCCTGTTTGTCAGAGATATCACCCTTCAAAAGATTGACGGTGTTGGTGATCGCTTGTCCCGCGTCATAGCCCTGAACAGCATAAATGTCGGGGTAGTGCCCGTACTCCGTGTTGAAGGCTTCGCGGAACTCGTGGTTTTTGGGAACATCAAGTTGCTCGGCATAGTGAAGGCCAGTCATAACGCCTTCGGCTGCGTCGCCTTGGGCTGTCAAGGTTCCCTCAGTGAGAAAGCCGGAGCCCATCAGCGGGATTTTTCCGCGCAGTCCCATGGCATCAAAGTCCTTCACGAACTTGATAGCGCCACCACCGGCAAAGAAAGTGAATACTGCGTCAGGATTCTGGTCTGCAATGTCGCTAACGTTGGGTTGGAAGTTCGTCGACGGGAAGGGCAGTAGGACCTTTTTGACTATCTCACCACCACCGGCGGTAAAGGACTCTTCAAACGCATCCAGGCTCTCTTGGCCCATACCATAGTTCCAGCTAATGGCGTAAATTTTCTTGTAGCCTTTTTCGAGGGCAACTTTGCCCATCGGGTAAGATGGCTGCCAAGAAGAAAAGGACGTGCGGAAAATATTTGGTGCGCACAGTGGGCCGGTTGCGGCTGCTGAGCCGGCGTTTGGGATGATCATGATGGTGTCTTTGCCTCGCAGCATTTTGATCATGCCCATGGCCACGCCCGAGTGAACAGGACCAATTACAAAATCCACCTTATGTTGATTCAACAAAGAAGACGCCAGTTCAGGCGCTCGCGACGGCTTGGCTTCGGTATCCAGTTCAATAAATTCTATAGGTGACCCGTGCAATTCTGAGACTTTTTCCTTCAGTGCTAGTTTTAGACCGTCGCGGCCAGCTTCGCCGAGCTGTGCATAGATACCGCTAAAAGGGAGCATAAGGCCAATTTTTATCGGATCTCCAGCAGCAGCAAGAGCAGAGGTCGAAAGCCCTGCGCAAAGAGTTGTTGCCAGTATGGCGCGGGCAAGGGTTTTGGTTCTGTTCATCTCTGCACCTCAGATTATTGTTGTGAGTGTCATTATTAGAGGCGTGAAAGCGATGCAGAAATATCCGTTTTCTGCACAGCGGTGTCCGGTGCTTGCAAGGCATCATTGGCACGTTGAATTTTGGCCAGTTGGCCAATAAAAAACGCGAAGAGCCGGAGAAGCTCTTCGCGCAATGGTAGATCTTTAGCTCCCAAACAGACCTTTAACAAGGATTGATCCGGTATCAGGCCGGTAATCAGAACGGGTGCTGTATTCCTTATTCCATTACGCTTACCCATTGACTGGTGGTAAATTCCTCGATATCGGCACGGCATGTCAGTCTTCTACGCTGAGGTCCGTGTAAAGTTGACGGGTGAGGTTGCGCTGAACCTGCAGCCGGTCAGTAATGCCCTGGACCACTCCCATACGAGCCACCGCTCCGGCCTGAATATCCTTCATCGTCTGCAGCGCTTCGCCCGACTGGCTTAGGCACTGGTTGCACGATTCCCGGATTCTGTCCATGCCGTTACCGGCCTCGACCGAGGTTGTATTGAGGCTGTTAGCGATGGCGCGAATACTCTCGCTGGATTCGTTAGCACGCACCGCCAGATTGCGCACTTCGTCGGCGACCACGGCAAAACCACGACCGTGTTCCCCTGCGCGAGCGGCCTCAATGGAGGCATTCAAAGCCAACAGGTTGGTCTGTTTTGCAATGTCTTGAATGTTACCTACGATGCTGCCGATCTCCTCGGACTGCTTGCCAAGCTGGGTGAAGACCTCATCAATGCGGCTCATGAAGTTGACCAGTTCCCGGATAGACGCCTCGGATTCGGAAATGCAGTTCGCGCTTTGGCTCACCTTGGCGCCAGACGCTTTCGCGAGTTTTCCGGCCTCGTGCATTTCCGCAAGTATGACCTCCACGTTGCTGCGCAGATCATCCAAGTGACTGATCAGCATGGGATCTGGTAATTCCAGAGCTGGGGGCGAAGCTTGTATCTCCGGCTCTTGCACCGGTTCGGGTATCGGTTCCGGGGCAGGCGCTTGTTCCCGGATTGTAACCGTCACTGGCTTCAATTTGGCGCAGAGTGTCAGCGCGGTGGCGGCCAAACCGACGGTCAGGGCTGCGAGAACGACCTGAATCGAATCGTCAGCTATGATCAGCAGTGCAGCGGAGCTGGCAATTGCTAGAATCAGTACTCCGCAGACCAGAGGCTTGGAAGGTCCAGGGTTAGAGATGTCCGGTTCAAGGGTGACGGTATTGGGCATGATTCTGTTTCCACTGGGCACTAGTTCGCATCGTGGAGGAATGCTAAGGTTTTTCGCACGGCAAATCTATCCGCCGAGTGCAGAGGTTTGTCCTTATTCTGAAAAGCGAGATTGAAAAGCAGAAGCCAGACCCTGGACGACGAGGCCTGGCTTCTGGGCTGGTGGTCAGGCCAGGTTTTCAAGCAGAATCTGGTTAAGCTTTTCCGGACATTCCACGGAGGGCACGTGACCAACCTGCGCCAGGATGATCGGTGCGGCGGCGCCGGTGAACTGGGCCAGGGCTTGCAGTGCCTCTGGCGGTGTCGCGACATCGTCGGTCCCGCCCACCAGCATCAAGGGCGCGCGATGGTTTTGCAGTTTTTTCCTGAAATCACACTGGCCCAACATTTCGCATAGCAACGCATAGCTCCGTTTATCGCCGCGCCCCATAATTACGCGCCAGCCTTCTACCAAAGCTGGCTGCTGATCGCAGGCGGCAGGGCCAAACCAGCGTGGCACGATGTCTACCGCCATAGTATCAAGGCCGAATTTCATGACACTCGCCGAGCGGCTGGTCCAGGCCTCATGCGTGCCGATCACGGCACCGGTGTTGGTGAGCGTGGTAGAGATCAATCGGTCCGAATGCCGGCTGATGAGCTGCTGGCCAATCACGCCGCCAATGGATGTGCCGATAAAGTGGAAACTCTCAGCGTCGGCAGCTGCGGCCAGCGCGAGTGCTTCTTGCGCCAGGTCTTCTGGGGTGATCTGGCCGGAATCTTCCGTCCAGGCGCTGCTGGCACCGTGCCCCGGCAGGTCCCAGGTCAGTACCCGGAATTTACCCAATAATGTTCGCAGCATGTCGTCCCATACGCCCTGGGTCATACCCAGGGGATGCGCCATGAGCAACAGCGGTTTCGCGCTGTCACCCAGCAAGCGATAACAGATGGTGCGGCCGTTGTGTTTGAGAAATGCCATGTGCTCTCCTTACTTTGGTCTGTTTCAGACCCGTTCGATGAGTGTAGCAATACCCTGGCCGACACCGACACACATGGTGCACATGGCGTAACGGCCATTGGTACGCTGGAGTTGGTGGGCTGCCGTCAGTAATAACCGGGCGCCGGACATGCCCAGAGGGTGGCCGAGGGCAATGGCACCACCGTTCGGATTCACCCGTGGATCGTCATCGGCGACGCCCAGTTCACGCAGGACCGCGAGGCCTTGGGCGGCAAAGGCTTCGTTCAGTTCAATCACGTCGATGTCATTGATGCTGATGCCCTGCTTCTTCAGCAGTTTGCGAACGGCGGGCACCGGGCCAATGCCCATCACGCGTGGCTCCACTCCGGCCGTGGCCATGCCCAGTATGCGGGCCATTGGCTTCAGCCCATGAGCCTTAACCGCGTTCTCACTGGCGACCAGCATGGCGGCGGCGCCGTCGTTCACACCGGAGGCATTGCCAGCGGTGACGCTGCCACCTTCACGGAACGGTGCAGGCAGGGCGGCCAGTTTCTCCAGGGTGGTGCTGCGGGGGTGCTCGTCGGTATCGAATACCAACGGGTCCTGCTTGCGACGCGGAATGCTAATTGCAACGATTTCTTCGGCAAAGATACCTCGCTCTTGTGCGTCAGCTGCTTTTTGCTGCGAGCGCAGAGCGAATAGATCTTGTTCTTCGCGTGTCACATTGAACTGCTCTGCCACATTTTCGGCTGTTTCGGGCATTGCGTCGGTGCCGTACTGGCGCTGCATCAGCGGGTTAACAAAGCGCCAGCCGATGGTTGTGTCTTCAATGCTTTGGTTACGCGAAAACGCAGAGTCGGCTTTGCCCATCACGTAGGGCGCGCGCGACATGGACTCCACGCCGCCCGCCAGCACCAGTTCCATTTCACCAGCGCGGATAGCGCGAAAAGCGGTGCCTACGGCATCCATACCCGAGCCGCAGAGTCGGTTCATTGTGGTGCCGGGAATGGATGTGGGTAAGCCGGCGAGCAAGGCCGACATTCTTGCCACATTGCGGTTGTCTTCACCGGCTTGGTTGGCACACCCCATGATCACTTCGTCGATGGCAGCTGGATCCAGGTCGGGAGCTTCGTTGAGGACGGCTTTGAAAATATCAGCGGCGAGATCGTCTGGCCGAACACTGGCAAGCGCTCCACCGAAGCGGCCGATGGCGGAGCGGCGCGGATGGCACAAGAATACGTCAGTCATGTTGTTTTCTCATTGTTGGCCGGCATGATGGGTATGGGTACGAGCTTTAAGGTCACGTAAGACTTTTAGCTCTTTGGCTGTTGGTTCCGGTGTTGTTTTGATGTCGTCTGCGAAGCGGATGCCCCAGCCTGTAGCGTCAATAACATCTTTTCGGGTAACCGATGGATGCAGGGAGGTAACCACCAGCTCTTTGGTTTTTGGGTCTGGTTTAAGAATGCACAGATCGGTAATGACAATGGTTGGGCCTTGGCCGATGTTGGGCACGTTATCCCGGGCTTTTCCGTCACGGCCAAAGCCAACGGTTGTTACGAAGTCGACATCTTTGACAAACGTGCGTTTGGAGTGTTTCACCGTAACAAACACTTCTTTTGCATTTGTCGCAATTTCTGGTGCGCCGCCGCCGCCGGGCAATCGAACCTTGGGTTCGCGATAGTCGCCGATCAGGGTCGTGTTGAGGTTGGCATAGCGGTCGATTTGGGCGGTGCCCAGAAAGCCAACGCTGATGTGTCCGCCTTGTAGCCAGTAGCGGAACATTTCAGGCACCGATACCGTTGTAAGCGCAGACTCGCACAGCTCGCCGTCACCGATCGATAAGGGTAGAACATCGGGTTTGGTCTGTAACGTGCCGGATTCGTAGATTAAGGTAACGTCCGGTGCGTGCGTCAGCCTTGCCAGGTTGGCGGCTTCGCTAGGCACTCCGATGCCCACAAAACAGGTCATGCTGTTATTTAGAGCACGAGCGGCGGTGACGCTCATCATTTCCGAAGAGGTAAATTCAAGGCTCATCACGCAGCTCCTTTTTCAAATACATTGTCGTCTAGCCAGGCAGCGAAGGTGTCGCGATCACGGGCAATGGTGTCCCACTCCTTGTAGAAAGCGTTGTCGCGGTCGTAATATCCCAGCGCGTAGGAAGGGCTGGCGCCTCTCGGTGCCTCCACAATGGCTGTGATAGCCCACGATGGAATAACGCAGGCATTCACCCCGGCGCCCAGGTCATCCACAATTTCTTCAACGGTCACGATGCTGCGTTTGGCGGCTAAAACCACTTCCTTTTGGACGCCGATAATTCCCTCGACCAACACGTTGCCCTTCCGGTCGGCGCGCTGGGCGTGAATCACCCCCACGTCCGGACGAATGGCGGGCACGGCGGCCAGACGCTCACCAGTGAACGGACATTCGATGAATTTGATCTGATCGTTCACCTTCGGCAAGTCACTGCCAATGTAGCCTCGCATAACGGCCAGCGGGAGACCGGCGGCACCGGCTTCATAAGCGCAGGCCATGGCGGCATGACTGTGTTCCAGAATTTCCAGTTTGTTCGGCCAGCCCTTTTCTACCGCGTCTCGAAGGCGGTGCAGCGAGCCAACACCGGGGTTGCCGCCCCAGGAAAAAATAAGTTTTTTGGCGCAGCCGGCGCCTATCATCTGGTCATAAACCAAATCTGGTGTCATGCGAATTAGCGTAAGGTCACGTTTGCCCTGGCGGATGATCTCGTGGCCTGCTGCGAAAGGAATCAGGTGTGTAAAGCCCTCCATACAGACCGTATCGCCGTTGCTTATGTGGCGACTCACAGCCTCCTGAAGGGAGAGAAATTCAGACATGACACTATCTCCAATGTGGTGTTTAAAAGTTCGTAATGCGAATATAAGTTTTATATGCGAACATAATGACTTGAAGATTTTGCCGCCGTCAAGTACAAATTTTCACCGAACGGCAAGGTGCACGGATGTTCGGTCACCGAACGAGCCGCTAAGATGCGGCGAGTTTGTCTTTTGAGCGATGAAGGAGAAGAAATGAACGACCAGGTTCTCAAGCCCGGTGACAGAGACTATGTTGGCGCGCTTGCCTCCGGGCTTGAGGTTTTACAGGCATTCGATGCTGAGCGCCGCCGTATGACCCTCAGCGAGGTGGCAACCCGAACCGAGATGGACCGAGCCAAGGCGCGACGTTTGCTGCTGACGCTTCATGCCCTAGGGTTTGTAAAGCGAAACGGCAGGCAGTTTGAGCTGACGCCCCGGGTGCTGGAGCTTGGCTACGCCTACCAGGCATCGAATCAGTATCGAGTTGTTATTCAGCAGCAACTTGAGGACATAACCGAAGAGCTTGGCGAGTCATCATCGCTGGCGGTGTTGGACGCTGACGATGTGGTCTATGTCGTTCGTTCGTCGGCACGGCACCGGTTAATGGCCATTACACTTTCCGTTGGTACTCGCTTGCCGGCGGCTTACACCTCCATGGGACGTGTACTGTTGGCACAATTGTCGGAAGCTGATATAGGGGCTTTCCTTGAGCGCGTAAAACTGGAAGCGTTTACGGCATTCTCAATAACTAACCCTGCTTCCCTAAAACAGGAAATTGGCAGAGTTCGCAAAAATGGCTATGCCATTGTAGATCAGGAGCTGGATTCAGGGCTTCGTTCCGTTGCGGTGCCGGTTTTTTCGAGAAGTGGCGAGTTACTCGGGGCTATTAATATCAGTACCAACGCAGCGCGGGTAGATATGGCGAGGCTTGTGGATGTATATCTTCCCCGGTTACAGAAAGCAGCCGCTGCTGTGAGCAAGATGGCGCATTAAAATGGCAGGCCCTTTAACTACGGATAGCGTCCGGCAAGCCGATTTTCCACTAGTTCAGCTAAAATCGTATTGGCCAGCCGCATTACCGAGTTTGGATTCTCACCTTGCCGGCGAGAAGCAATCACCGGGACACTGATGTTGTCGTCTTCAAGTGACATGTAGGCGACGCCCTCTCGTTGCAGTCGCTTAACCTGTTCCGGCACCAGAGTAAATCCCATATCTGAAGCCACCAATGACAGAGCGGTTTGCAAGTCATTAACTCGCTGTATCACATTGATGCGCAAGCCACGTCTATGAAACAACCCTTGAGTTAGTTCCGTAAAGTTTGGGCCGGCACTGGAGGGAAAGGCGATCATCGGCCATTCCGATAACTCCGTCATAGACGGCGGGTGCCGTGTGAGCGGGCTGCCTGCAGGTACGGCGGCGATCAGTGGTTCATCAAAGAGCAGTTCTTGCTCTACATCCGGGTCCTCAATGCGTATTCGACCGAAGCCGATATCGATTTTGCCCGCTTTGAGCGCGTCGACCTGTTCCCGTGTTTTCATTTCATGCAGGATAATTTCGAGGTTCTTGTTACGACGCAGGCGTCTCACCATTAGCGGCAGCTGCCCATAGAATACAGAGGGCACAAATCCGATTGCGAATACGGTTTTTCGATTCTCGGCAATTCGCCTGGTGTCGTTCACCGCGGCGTTTACTTTATCCAAAATTTGTCGCGCCTGCTCCAGGAAGTAGACACCGCCGGTGGTTAACTCAAGGCCGCGAGGTTTGCGAATGAACAATTCCGCACCGATCTCCTGTTCCAGCTGCTTGATCGCCCGGGTTAGTGGTGGTTGGGCGATAAACAGCTTTTCTGCCGCTCGGGTCAAATTTAAATCCTCTGCGACTGCCACAAAGTACCGCAGATGCCTAAGTTCCATTCATACCTCCAGGGTATTGGTTGTTACCTAATCAATATTGGTTGATGTCCGTAAAACTGCGTACTTTGTGAATAACAGATATTTTCATCTGCTATTCGGAGAACATATGTCCACAGCCATTCAGTCCATCGAAGCCATCCTGGTCGATATTCCGACCATTCGGCCGCACAAGTTATCTATGACAACCATGGGCGTTCAGACCATGGTGATAGTGCGCATCAAGGATGGCGATGGCTTTGAGGGGTTGGGTGAAGCCACAACAATTGGTGGTCTTGCCTATGGGCCTGAAAGTCCGGAAAGCGTGAAACTTACCATTGACACCTATTTCAAACCACTATTGATTGATCAGCCAGCGGATCAGATCAATATCCTCAGAATAAGACTGAATTGCTCAGTTCGTGGAAATAATCTTGCCAAGTCTGCCATTGAGACCGCGCTGCTTGATATGCAAGGCAGGCGACTAAATCGCCCACTTTGTGATCTGTTGGGCGGTGCCCTGCATCGGCATATTCCGGTTCTGTGGACTCTGGCCAGTGGCGATACCGCAAAAGATATAGATGAAGCGCACAGTATTCTGGCCCAAAATCGCCACCGCGATTTTAAGTTGAAAATTGGCTCCCGCGCTTTGATGGATGACGTTCGCCATGTGGTCGCAATTAAAGAATCTGTTGGTGACCATGCCAGTGTTCGTGTGGATGTAAATCAAGCCTGGGATGAAGCAACGGCCGCTAAAGGAATGGCTGAGTTGCAAGCTGCGGGCATAGATTTGGTTGAACAGCCTACCCCAATGAAAGATTTTGCTGCGCTGGTGCGGCTGTCTAAGAAATTTCACATCCCGATTCTGGCAGATGAATCTGTTGCTGACGCTAAAGACATGTTCGCACTTGCAGCTGCAGGGTTTTCAGGCGCGGTGGCAATGAAAATTGCAAAAGCGGGCGGTCCAACGCGTGCGCTGGAGCAGGCAATGGTTGCGCAGGCTTCTGGTATCGGCCTATACGGCGGCACATTGCTGGAAGGAACGATTGGCAGCGCCGCGTCATTGCATGCCTGGTCCACCTTGGAAACCCTGCATTGGGGAACCGAGATGTTTGGTCCGCTACTGATGAAAGACGACATCGTCGTCACGCCACTGAATTTTCATGACAACGGTGTCGATTTGCCGGCAGGTCCGGGCCTGGGAGTCGAAATCGACGAAGACAAACTGATGCATTACAGACGTAAATAATCACACTGCAAGACCACGAAGCGGAGAATCTGACATGCTGTTCAAAGTCGAAATGAAAGTGAACTTGCCGACCGATATGCCGGCTGATATCGCGGCAGACATTAAATCCCGTGAAAAGGCGTACGCCCAGCGCCTGCAAGAAAATGGCAAATGGCGCCATTTGTGGCGGGTGGCCGGTAGCTACGCAAACGTGAGTATTTTCGACGTTGCAGACAACGCCGAGTTGCAGGACCTAATCAGCAATCTTCCGTTGTTTCCTTACATGGACATAACCGTTGCGCCTCTGTGTCGTCATCCGTCTTCAATTCGTGAAGACGACAGCTGATTGGGCGTATTCGTTATCGGTGCCAAGCCCTGTTGGTTGGGCAAACCACAACATGTTGCGTATTGAGCAACAAAAACAAAAGAATGAGGAGATCACAATGACCGTTAAAACCATGCAATCTGCTGAAGTTAAAGAGCTGCTGGAAAAAGTTGCCGGCTTCGACATGAGTGGCGGCAACGAACGTATGAAAAAAATCGTTCACCGCGTTATGCACGATATTTTCCAAATCGTTGAAGACTTTGACGTCACACCGGAAGAGTTCTGGAGCGCGGTTTACTACGTGGGTGAGTTGGGTGCCAACGGTGAAGCTGCCCTGCTGGCGCCGGGCTTGGGCATGGACCGTTATCTCGACATTCGCCAAGACGCCGAAGACGAAGAGGCGGGCCTGGCCGGAGGTACGCCACGTACGATTGAGGGGCCTCTATATGTTGCGGGCGCTCCGATCAGCGACAGCTTTGCCCGCATGGACGATGGTTCCAGCAAAGAGGCTGAGGTTGTTCTAGTCAAGGGGCAAGTTACCGACGAAAGCGGTGCACCGCTGGCCCACGCCGTTGTGGATATCTGGCACGCAGACACCAAAGGCGCCTACTCCTACTTTGATCAGTCGCAAAGCGAATACAACCTGCGTCGCCGCATTACCACCGATGCGGAAGGCCGTTACGCCGCCCAAAGCATCATGCCTTCGGGTTACGGTTGCCCACCGGAAGGTTCCACTCAGAAATTGCTGAATCATCTGGGTCGCCACGGCCAGCGGCCGGCACACATTCACTATTTTGTGTCTAAACCCGGTTATAAGCACCTGACCACGCAAATCAACATTGCCGGCGACAAGTACACCTACGATGATTTCGCCTTTGCAACCCGCGAAGAGCTGGTAGTTGCTGCCAGTCACGTCGAACAGTCAGAAACTGCGGGCCAGCACGGTGTTACCGGGCCGATCACCGAAGTTGAGTTTAACGTGACTCTGGTCGCCACAGACAAGCCTGAACTTCAGGAGCGCCATAACCGTCCGCGCGCACTGGAAACAGGCACAGCTTAAGCGCCACCCAAGAACAAAACGGAGTAAACGACATGACCAGCAAACTCGAAAAGCTCGCAGACAAGGTTCGCAATGCAGTGGTTGCCGACCCGGAAACCGGCCGATATCAGTGCGATCGCGGCATCTTCATCGACCAGGAACTGTTTGATCTGGAAATGAAGTACATCTACGAAGGCAACTGGGTTTATCTGGCTCACGAGAGCCAGATCCAAGAGCCGGGTGATTACTACACGATGACCGTTGGTCGCCAGCCCGTGGTCATTACCCGCGCCAAGGATGGCGAGCTGAAAGCCATCCTGAATACCTGCTCCCACCGTGGCGCCACTCTGTGTCGCAAAAAGCGTGGCAACAAAACCGCCTTTACCTGCCCGTTCCACGGCTGGACTTTCCGCAATGACGGTCAGCTTTTGAAGGCAAAAGACCAGAAGGTTGGCGGGTACCCGGAGCAGTTCAATACCGATGGTTCCCACGATCTAAAGCAGATGCCAAAGTTCGGCAATTACCGTGGTTTCCTGTTTGGCAGTCTCAGCGCCGATGTAGCGTCCCTTGAGGAATACTTGGGTGAAACTACTAAGATCATCGACAACATTGTGGATCAGTCGGAAGACGGGCTGGAAGTCCTGCGGGGGAGCTCGACTTACACCTACGACGGCAACTGGAAGATGACCGCAGAAAACGGCGCTGACGGCTATCACGTGAGCACAGTGCATTGGAACTATTTGTCCACCATGGGGCAGCGTAATTACGACAAGGGCGGCACTGAGGCGGTCGACGCTAAGAGCTGGTCGGCAGAAGGCGGATTTTATTCCTTCGAGAACGGTCACATGATGTTGTGGACTCGCCTGCTGAACCCGGAAGTACGTCCGATCTTCAGCCAGTTGGAGCGCTTGAAGAAGGTCTACGGTGAGGCTCGTGCTGACTCCATTGTCCGCACCACCAAGAATCTGTGCTTATACCCGAACCTGTTCCTGATGGATCAGTTCTCCACGCAGATCCGTGTGACGCGGCCGATTGACGTCAACAAGACGGAAGTGACCATCTATGCCTTTGGCCCGAAGAACGAGCCTCCGGAACTGCGCGCCAAGCGTATCCGCCAGTATGAGGATTTCTTCAACGTGACCGGTATGGGCACACCGGACGACATGGAAGAGTTTCGTGCCTGCCAGGTCGGTTATGAGGCCAGGGACATGCGCTGGAACGACATGAGTCGTGGTGCTACACATTGGATTGATGGTCCGGATGAGAACGCCAGCCAGATCGACATGAAGCCGACCATGAGTGGAGCAAGGCCGGATGACGAAGGCCTCTACGTGAACCACCACAAACACTGGCAGGTTGAGATGACCCGTGCCATTGAGGCCGAGCGCGCCCGTTTCATTCCAATGACTTCAGAGGAGGAGTCCTCATGAGCCTTAACTATCACGACATCGAACAATTCATCATTCGCGAGGCCCGCTTCCTGGACGATCGTGAATGGGACAACTGGCTGGCATGCTACCACGACGACGTTACATACTGGATGCCAGCCTGGGACGATGATGGGGAGCTAACCGAAGATCCGCAAAGCGAGATCTCGCTCATCTATTACCCTAACAAGGACGGCCTGGAAGATCGGATTTACCGGATCGAGACTGAGCGTTCTGGTGCCAGCTCCATGCCGGAGCCACGTACCTCGCACTTCACCAGCAACCTGGAGATCCTGTCCCAGAATGACAGCGAAGTGAAACTACGGTTTAACTGGTTGACCAAGGCCTACCGTTACAAGAAAACGTCAGAATTCTTCGGAACCTCTTTCTACACTTTGGACATCACCGGTGAACAACCGTTGATCCGGGAGAAACGAATTGTTCTGAACAATGATCGCATCCATCAGGTGCTGGACGTTTATCACCTGTAATTGATGGGGAGAGCATCACAATGAGTTATAACATCGCGCTTAACTTTGAAGACGGCGTTACCCGTTTTGTGTCCTGTAACGAAGGCGAAACGGTCCTTGATGCGGCCTACCGTGCAAAGATAAACCTGCCTATGGACTGCTCGGATGGCGTCTGCGGCACTTGCAAGGCTGCCTGCCACCAGGGCGAGTTCGACTTGGGTGAGGAGTATCTTGACGAAGCGCTGTCTGAAGAAGAGGTTGAGCAAGGCATGGTGTTGACCTGTCAGATGGTGCCCTCTGGTGATTGTGTGGTGGAGGTCCCGGTGGCTTCCAACATGTGCAAAACCGGTAATGCCAAAAAAACCGGGACTGTGACCGAGGTGAACCTGATCTCGCCCACAACCATCGAATTGAAGATCACAGCAGACGAAGACTTAGCTTTCCTGCCGGGGCAATACGTGAAAATTCAGGTGCCGGATACCGAGGAAACCCGCTCGTATTCCTTCAGTTCAAAACCTGGCAGCCGTGATCTAAGTTTTCTGATTCGCAATGTGCCGGGCGGGCTGATGAGTTCGTGGCTTGTAGGTAAAGCACGCACCGGTGACAAGCTAACCCTGACCGGGCCTATGGGCAGCTTCTATCTGCGACCCGTTGACCGGCCGATATTGATGCTTGCTGGGGGAACTGGTCTGGCGCCCTTGTTGGCAAAGCTGGAACACATGAAAGCCAATGAATGCAACGTACCGACGCACTTGGTGTACGGCGTCAGAAATGACGACGACCTAGTGTGTCTGGACGCGTTGGATCGCTTCGCTGAGGATATTGACAACTTCAGCTACGTTACCTGTGTGTCCAGTGACGAAAGCAATCATCCGCGCAAAGGTTACGTCACCCATCACATGGAAAAAGCGCCACTTAATGAGGGTGATGTGGATGTCTATTTGTGCGGGCCACCCCCTATGGTTGATTCCGTGCTCGGCTACTTCCGTGAGCAAGGTATTAAGCCGAACTCCTTCCACTATGAGAAATTCACACCGAGCGCGCCTGGGCCTGAAGAGAAAGTGGCATGAAGGCCCGCTTCACCAATAAGATAATTGTGGTTACCGGTTCGGCCCAAGGCATTGGCAAACGTGTTGCCGAGCGGGCAGCCGCCGAAGGCGCCAGCTTGCTATTGGTAGATATTGCCGATTATGTGCATGACGTTGCCGCTGAATTGCGTGAGCAGGGCGCGAGTGCAGTTTCCATTCAGGCCAACCTGGAGACCTGGATCGGCGCCGAAAAAGTTATGGCAGAGGCCCAAGAACACTTCGGCCGCATTGATATTCTGATCAACAATGTGGGCGGTACAATCTGGGCCCAGCCTTTTGACCAATACACTCCGGAGCAGATTGAAAAGGAAATTCAGCGCTCACTATTCACAACGCTGTGGTGCTGCCGTGCTGCTCTGCCTTATATGCTGGAGCAGAAGGGTGGGGTGATTGTGAACGTATCATCGGTAGCAACCCGCGGGCTTATGCGTGTCCCATATGGCGCGGCTAAAGGCGGTGTGAATGCCATGACCGTGAATATGGCGTTTGAGTACGCGGAGCACAACATTCGAGTCAATGCCGCGGCGCCGGGCGGCACTGAAGCACCTCCACGCCTGACTCCGCGGAACAACGACGAGCAGAGTGAGCAAAACAAAGCCTGGTATCAGACTCTGATTGACCAGACAAAAGCGACCAGTTTAATGAAACGCTACGGCACGCTGGATGAACAGGCAGATCCTATCCTGTTTCTGGCATCGGATGCCGCCAGTTACATCACTGGAACAATACTCCCAATAGCGGGCGGCGACCTGGGGTGACGTGGATGTTATCGCCCTTATTGATGAGCTGATTAAAACACGGATGCGCCCCGGGTCGGACATTTAGTCATGCCCTTTTTGGCCCCCACTTTTGTGCGAGGGCCTTTTTTTGTGAACCGAATCTACAATAACTAACAATGGATTCAAGCCTATGTCCAAATTTCTAAAAGAGCTCTCTATGCCAGCTGTGGTTGCGGGCTTCCTCGCTGTACTCGTGTCCTATTCAGGGCCACTGGCTATCTTCTTCCAGGCTGGTGAAAGCGCCGGCATTTCGCCAGGCATGATGACGTCTTGGGTGTGGGCTATTTCTGTAGGGGCGGCCGTTTCAGGAATTGTTTTGTCTTTGTGGCTAAAAGTGCCGGTGATTACCGCGTGGTCTGCGCCCGGAACCGCTCTGCTTGTATCGTTGTTTCCCGAGCTGTCACTGAATGAAGCTGTTGGTGCTTATATTACCGCAGCTATTATCATCTTTATTATTGGTGTTTCTGGCACTTTTGATGCGTTTGTACGAATTATTCCGAAAGGGATCGCCGCTGGCATGATGGCGGGCATTATTTTCCAGTTCGGAGTTGGCGCCTTCACGGCTATTGAGTCTACGCCGGCCTTGGCCATTGGAATGCTGTCATTTTATGTTGTATTTCGCCGTTTTGTTCCAAAATATACATTGGTTTTGCTGTTAGTGGTGGGCGTCATTCTGGCTGTGGTTTTGGAGGATGCATCACTGTCGGGCGTGCGCTGGGATATGGCGTTGCCGCAATACATTCAGCCCGAGTGGACGTTTGCATCTACGCTCAGCCTTGCGATTCCGCTGGTACTCGTCAGCTTGAGTGGACAGTTTTTGCCAGGCATGGCAATTATTCAGGGGGCGGGCTATTCCATAAAAGCGAAGCCGGTTATCACCGTGACCAGCTTGGCATCGCTACCGATGGCTTTTTTTGGTGGTATCACCATTGTGGTGGCGGCCATTACGGCGGCTATCTGTACCGGAAAAGACGCCCACTCGGACCCTTCACGGCGGTATGTCGCCGGTGTTTTTAACGGTGTATTTTACCTGGTCGGTGGTCTGTTCGCCGGCACCATCGTCAGCCTTTTCACCTCCTTGCCTTCAGCGTTTGTTGCGGTGCTTGCGGGCCTGGCATTGCTCGGCGCTATCGCCGGGAACTTGTTCACGGCTATGGAAAATCCCAGCGATCGCGAGGCTTCGCTGATTACGTTTATCGTAACTGCATCGGGTATGTCTTTATTTGGCCTGTCTTCTGCCTTTTGGGGGGTGGTTATCGGCTACGCTTGTCACTTGGTGTTAAGTCAAAGCCTTGCTCGTGTTCAGCAAAAGGGCAAATAAAGAGGCCTGCTTGCTATACTCATGATCGGCTTAGTTGGTGTTAGCGAATTAACGATCGGTCAGCTTTATTTCGATGCGCCGGTTTTCCTGTAAGGCTTCTGGTGTGGTTCCATCAGCAACCGGGAAGAACTCACCAAAACCCGCCGCGACCATGCGGTTTTGCGGCACGCTCTGATCGGCCAGGTAGCGCACTACCGCGACAGCGCGTGCGGTTGAAAGCTCCCAGTTGGAAGGGAACTGCGGTGTATTGATGGGAATCCGATCGGTATGGCCATCAATGCGCAGAATCCACTCAAGATCTGCAGGAATGGTTTCAACCACATCCAGCAGTACTCCGGCGAGCTTGTCGAGTTCGCGTTTGCCTTCTGCGCCGAGAAGGGCCGAGCCGGAAGCGAACAGCAACTCGGATGGCAGCAGGAAGCGATCGCCGACTATGCGGATGTTTTCATTGGCGGCCAGAATGTTTCTTAACCGTGAGAAAAATTCAGACTGGTACTGCTCCAGCTGGTTGATCCGCTCCGCCAGCATTGTGTTCAGGCGCCGGCTGACACTTTTCAGCTCGTCTTCCTGATCAACGGTCATTTCTTTTTGCAGTCTAAGCGCAGCGGTTATCTGTCGCAGCTGGTTTTGAAGCGCCGCAATCTGATTGGACAGTCGCATGATCATGGTCTGCTGGCTGTTGGAAAGCTCATCCTTGTTTCCCAGCTCCTGGTTCATGTCCGCCAGATTTTCAGCCCGGGCTTCGGCATCGGCGGTCTGCCGCATTAACTGGTCGCGGGACGCTTCCAGCTGTTGCTGTAGGTTTTCGTTCTCGGCCAGGCTATCGCTAAAGCTGTTTTGAACGATGAGCATTTGCTGCTCCAGAGCTGCCGTTGTGCCCTGTTCCAGGCCCAATAATTGGGACAGTTCGCTTAGTCGCAGGTTCAGTCGGGCCAGTTCGGAGTTGCGGTCAGACAGTGTCTGCGACAGGAAAAGCTGGCTTACCACGTAAACCAGCAACATGAATATCACCAGCATCAGCAGGGCCGAGAGGGCGTCTACGTACCCCGGCCACACGTTGGTGGTGCTTCGGCTACGGCGTCTGGACCCAATCATCGCTGGCGTTCATTGCTGTTGAAGGGGTCCAGCAGGTTGGTAACGCCGGTCAGCCATTCTTCCAGCCCGTCATAGAACCGGTTCTGGGCATGGCCGGCCTGAATATCAAGAAAACCGAGTATCAGGGAGCCACCAAGGCCAAACAGCGACGAGCTGAAGGCTGTGCCCATGCCCTGCAAGGGCGTTAGCAGCCCGGCCTGGAGGTCTGCAAACACCTTGCTTAAATCACCCTGGCCCATGTCCAGGTTGGTAATCACCGCACCCACCGCATTGATGGTACCCAGCAAACCCCAGAAGGTGCCAAGAAGCCCCAGAAAAACCAACAGGTTGATAAAGTAGCGGGTGATCTCGCGTTGCTCATCCATGCGGGAATGAATGCCATCCAGAACCGTACGCAGTGACATGGTAGAGAGCGTAAAACGGTCACGTTTGGAATCTTCGCCCAGCTGCCGGGCCAGCGGCTTGAGCAGGCGGGGTTCTTCCAGCACTGACAGGCCTGATTGGCCAGTGCGGAACTGGGAAATCCAGCGCAGCTCGGGAAACAATACGAACACCTGACGATAGGTGAGGCCGATGCCAACAATGAGTACGCAAAGAATCAACAGGTTGAAAACCCAGTTGGCCATAAAGGCGGTTATCAGCGGTTGGTGAATCAATACGCCGACGACGGCAACAATCGCCAGAAAAAACGTCATCCAGAAAAGGGTATGCTTTGGATTGCTCATAAAAAAGTCACCCTGTTGAGATTTTCGTCAAAACGTTAGCACAGACTGGCGAATGTTAATGCTTAATTGGCGGGAAATTATGGGAGTGAGGGTTCCCCAGCGAGGCAAAATGCCAAGCCAGGGTTGGGCATTACGAACTTTAGCCTTCGAGCAGGGTCTGTACCACAGCCTTGGCCGCGCCCTCGGAGGAAGCCGGGTTCTGGCCGGTAATCAGTTTGCCGTCAACCACCACATAAGGTGCCCAGTCGTCGCCACAGCTGTAATTGCCGGTGTTTTCTTTCAACATGTCTTCCACCAGGAAAGGCACCAGTTTGGTCAGCTGAACCGCTTCTTCCTCGGAATTGGAGAAGCCGGTGACTTTACGGCCGCCGACGATATTCTGGTTGGGCTTCACTTCTACGTTTTTGAACACGCCAGGCGCATGGCAAACCGCGCTGATGACTTTATCCTGCTCGTAGGCGCGTTTGATCAGCGCTATGGAATGCTTGTCGTTGGCCAAATCCCAAAGCGGGCCGTGGCCGCCGGGGTAAAAGATGGCGTCGTAGTCGTTCATGTCCACGTCGGCGAGTTTGCGGGTGCTGGCCAGGGACTCTTTACCGTGTGCATCTTCTGAAAAGCGCTTTGTGGTGTCTGTTAAGGCACCTTCGGTTTCGCTGGCGGGGTCGACTGGCGGCTTGCCGCCTTTGGGCGAAGCAATGGTAATGTGAGCGCCGGCGTCTTTGAATACGTAATAAGGAGCGGTGAACTCTTCCAGCCAGAAACCGGTTTTTTTGCCGGTGTCGCCGAGTTGATCGTGAGACGTCAAAACCATCAGGATATTCATAAACATCCGCCCTTGTTAAGCAATAAGTGAGTTACGGTGTGTGCACCGTACAATTATAGCTTGTGCCATAACGGCGCAAATTCAACCTGAGAGAGTTTTAATCATGATGCCGGATTCCAATGACCTGTGGTTTTTACCCCTTGGTGGCACCGGCGAGATTGGCATGAACCTGAATTTGTATGGCCACGATGGCCGTTGGCTAATGGTGGACTGCGGCGTAACCTTCCCAAAACCGGGCCGTTTGGCGGCAGACGGCAGCATGCACCATCACGGCGAACCGCCGGTACAAATGGCAGACCCCGCATTTATTGCCGATCGCCGCGAAACGCTCTGTGGCCTGGTGATTACCCACGCCCACGAAGACCACGTGGGTGCCGTGCCTTACCTTTGGTCATTGTTGCAATGCCCGATTTACACCAACCGCTTTACCGCAGAGATTTTGCGTCGCAAATTGGCCGAGTTCGATATGCTGCACCGGGTTCCCATTGTGGTGATGGAAACCAATGATCGGCGTCAAATCGGGCCTTTCAACGTGCAATGGTTGGCGTTAACCCATTCCATACCCGATCCCAACGCGCTGATGATCCGCACGCCGGTGGGCAATATTTTCCACAGCGGCGACTGGAAGCTGGACGACCAGCCGCTGATTGGCCATGGCTATAGCAAACAGACATTCACGGATTTGGCGATCGAGGGCGTAGCTGCCATGGTGTGTGATTCCACCAACGCTACGGTCAAGGGCCATTCGGTGTCTGAAGGCGCCCTGCATAAAGGTCTTTTAAGTGCGGTGAAAAGCGCGGAGGGCCGTGTGGTGGTGGCGTGTTTTGGCAGCAACATTGCCCGCCTGCACACCCTGGCGGCGGTTGCCCGCGAGACCGGGCGCTATATGGGGCTGTTGGGGCGATCGCTGGTGAATATGAGTTCTGCCGCCAAAGCCACAGGCCTGTGGCACAGTGCCGACGAGTTAATCAACCCTGCCCACCTGGGCTACTTGCCGCCGCACGAAGTATTAGCCGTGGCGACGGGTAGCCAGGGCGAGCCGCGCACGGCCTTGCGCCGTCTGGCCAATGGCAGTCACCCCGATGTTGAACTGGAAGCCGGTGACACGGTGATTTTCAGCGCCCGCGCCATTCCCGGTAATGAAGAGTTGATCGCCGCGTTGATCGGCCAACTGCAGGGAATGGGGGTTAAGGTTATTACCGCCGAGCAGTGCGACTTACCGATACACGCGTCTGGCCACCCGGCGCAGGAGGAGCTTGAGGCGATGTATCGCTGGGTTCAGCCCGCCGTTGCCATTCCGGTGCACGGGGAAGAGGAACACATGGCCGTGCACGCAAGGCTGGCGAAGCAAATCGGGGTGCCCAAAACCCTGGTGGGCCGCAACGGCGACTTGTTCATGATTCGCCCGGTGCCCGGTATGCGCCGTCAAATTACCGAAACAGGGCGCCTTGGTTGGCTAAAGCAGGCGTTGGTGCGAGTGGTTTAGCCGCCATGAAAAATCCTGATGCACGCATGATGTTCCTTCCCTGGCTGGCATTAATGTCAGCCTGCCGGGCACTTGTGGGCGCTCGCAGTCTGGCTGTTCGCTTGCTATCTGGATAGACTACTTCCAAACCCTGCAAACATAAAAATACTCACTCATACAAGGCTCAAACCGTGGCGATATGGACTCGAATTCCGACCAAAGAAGATCTGCTCAAGAGCTGTCAGAACACCGCTGTCAGCCACCTGGGTATCGAATTTCTGGAAGTGGGTGACAATTTCCTAAAGGGCCGTATGCCCGTTGACAAGCGCACTGTTCAGCCATTTGGCGTTCTGCACGGTGGCTCCTCGGTTCTGCTGGCCGAGACCTTGGGTAGCATGGCTGCTAACCACTGCCTGCGCGATCAGGGTACCGTGGCGGTGGGCCTTGAAATCAATGCGAACCATCTTCGCCCCGTCACCAACGGCTGGGTTTACGGCACTGCGACAGCGATTCATCTTGGCAGCACTACCCAGGTGTGGGACATAGTGATTGAAAACGAACAAGGTAAAAAAACCTGCGTTTCCCGCCTGACCATGGCCGTTACCAAGGCTCGCTAGGCCTGCTTGTTATACCCTGCCATTGCCTGCACCCGGCTGCTAATCGAAGCTGGGCATTTCTGGCTTGGCCTGCGGCTTGTCCGCTGCCTGCCAGGCTTCAAAGCCGCCTTCTATAATCTGTACATTCCTATAGCCCAATTCTTGTAATGCCTTGGCTGCCAAAGCCGAGCGTCCTGAGTTCTTGCAGTAAAGCACAATGCCCAGGCCACGGTTATCCAGTGTGGGGTCGTTGCTGAATTTGAACTCGAGCAAACCGCGGGAAATATTCATGGCGTGAGGAATGTGGCTTTGGCGGTACTCGTCGCCGTCGCGGACGTCAATCAGCAAATCTGCATTCTGGATAGCTTCATCGGCATTGGCCAGTGGCGTTTCCTGAATGTGTAATTTGGCCTCGGCGACAAGGTCGTGAACGGTTTTCATGGTGAATCCTCGTTTTGGAATAAGGTTATTCTAAAATTGAACGAATCAGTATTGTGCCACTTTTATCCTTTAACTCAAAGTGCACCTGACTCCAAAAAATTTGGGGTAATCACATAGTTGTTGCAGCCAGCGTGTTTGGCCTGGTGCTGGCTGCGAAATACTTTGCCGCTGTCCAAAACACTCAGTATCGGGCAGCGCCCTTGCGGGTCGAGATCCGCGCTACGGCGAAAACCCAGAGCCCGACTATACTAAATAACAGGTATACGCCGTGTGGCTAACGAGGACAGTACTATGGCAAAACGGATTGTTATTTGCGCAGACGGCACCTGGAACAGGCCAGAAGAAGACCTGCAACAGGATTTTCCAACCAACGTTTTGCGGTTGGCCAGAGCGATAACGCCTATCGCAGCGGACGGACTGCCACAGCAGGTGTTTTATGACTGGGGCATAGGTTCGTATCATAACGCACTGATTGGTGGAGTAACGGGCCAGGGCCTGCACAAGAACATTCTTGATGGCTATCGCTATTTGGTTCAGAACTACGCACCGGGTGACGAAATCTATTTGTTCGGTTTCAGTCGCGGGGCTTACACCGTGCGGGCGCTGTGTGGGTTGATCAACAACTGCGGCATTCTCAAACGGGTAGACGCAGCGCGCATTCAGCAGGGATTTGAACACTACAAAAAGTCGGGAAAAGACTACGCACCTGAAGGCGCGGAGTCTCTGGCTTTTCGCGCAGCGCACAGCCATCCGTCCCGGCAGGTTCGTTTTGTTGGCGTGTGGGATACGGTTGGTGCCCTGGGTGTGCCTTTTTCCCTGATGGGTCTGTTTGACAGCAAAGACGAATTCTACGACACCAAACTGGGTAGTAACGTGAGTTTTGCCCGCCACGCGCTGGCCATTGACGAGCGCCGTGAAGACTTTGAACCGACGCTCTGGTTGCCACGGCCTAAGCTGGACTTGCAACAGGTGTGGTTTGCCGGCTCCCACAGTGATATTGGCGGTGGTTACGGGCCAGATGACAAGGGCTTGTGTGCCGCTGACTCTCCGCTTGAATGGATGTTAAAAGAAGCAGAGGCCACGGGCCTGGGGGTGGAAAACCACCTGGTTGAAACGCTCAAACCGAGCGCCAGCGCCAAGCTGCATAATTCGCGACGTCATGTGTTCCGTTTTGCCCGGCCATTAATTCGACCTTTGCAGGTGCCAAACATCAAAACCCGACTTCACGAGTCGGTTGGCGAACGCTGGCGTCGCGATCCGGATTATCGCCCGCCCAACCTGAAAACGGTTGGCTTTGCAGGCTGAGCACTTTATCAGTACGACTGAAATTAACGTACGATTATAAAGTAAGGATACCTTTGTGATCAACATCCAGGAAACCATTCGCCAAGTATCGGCCACCACCGATCAGGTGGCTTCAGCTGCGGAAGAACTGAGCAGCGTGGCCAACGAAACCCGCGCATCGGTTCAGCGGCAGGGTTCGGAAACCGATCAGATTGCATCGTGACCGAATCCCGTGCCGCCGCCGAGTGTATGAACCAGTCGCGGGAGCGTTCGGCTGAAACCATCGAGCGTATCAGCCATGCTGCTCAGGCTTTAGCCACCATTGAAATCTCTGTTGGGCAGATACACGATCAGGTCACCCAGATTGCCACCGTTTCCGAGCAACAAAGCCAGGTGGCCGAAGAGATAAATCAAAACGTGGTGCGTCTTGTCGATGCGGCCCAGCAAAGCGATACTGGGGTTGGTCAGACCCACGAGGCCAGCCACGAGCTGGCGCGTTTGAGTGAGTCTTTGCAACATTTGATCGGAAACTTCAAAGTTTAAACACAACAATAAGGTGACATAACAATGCGTAAACTGATCGTGGCCACTTTGGCCCTGGCCGCAACCCTGGCCACATCCTCAGCATTGGCTGAGGAAACTTATAACCTGCGACTGGCGGAGACCTGGGGCCCCAGCTCGCCCATATTGGGGGACACCACCAAACACATGGCAGAAATGGCAGAAACCATGTCTGGCGGACGGCTGAAAATCCGCATCGATTCGTCCAATAAGCACAAAGCGCCTTTTGGCATTTTTGACCTGGTGCGCAACGGCCAATACGACATGGGCCATACGGCCTCTTATTACTATAAGGGCAGCATTCCTAACGCCATGTACTTCACCACCGTGCCGTTTGGCATGATAGCGCCAGAGCAGTACGCCTGGTTCTATCACGGTGGCGGCATGGAGCTGGCACAGAAGGTTTACCAGCCTTTTGGCCTGCTGTCGTTTCCCGGTGGCAACACCGGCAACCAGATGGGCGGCTGGTTTCGTGATGAAATCACCTCATTGGATGACCTGAAGGGCATTAAAATGCGCACCCCGGGGTTCGCGGGTGAAGTGATGTCAGAGCTGGGTGTTGCGGTAACCAACATTCCGCCGGGCGAACTCTATAGCGCTCTTGAAAGGGGCACCATCGACGCCGTTGAGTGGGTAGGCCCGGCTCTGGATTTACAGATGGGCTTCCACCAGATTGCCAAATACTATTATTCCGGCTGGCAGGAACCCGGCGCTGAAGTCCAATTTCTGATTAACGAGAAAACCTGGAACAAGCTGCCAGAAGACCTGCAGGAAATTCTGCGTGTGGCCATGCGCACTGCGGCCTATGACATGTACATCCAGAGCACCCATGAAAGCGGTGTGGCCTGGAGCCGTATGCAGCAGGATTACCCGGACGTTACCCACAAAATCTTCCCGCCGGAAGTCATCAGCGCTCTGCGCGATGTCACCGAAAGACTGTTGAAAGAGGCCAGCGCCGCAGATCCGTTGGCAAAGGAAATCATTACTTCCCAGCAGGAGTACCTGAAGCAGGTGCGCCAGTGGACTAACATTTCTGACAAGGCGTATCTGAACTCGGTTGTTAACGAATAAACAGGCGGAACGCCAGGATTTGGCAGAGTCAAAGACTGGTTAAAAAGAATGCAACTGCGGGCGTTGTGGATTATCCTCACGCCCCTTTTGCTTTTTGCGTTCACCCACGGTGACACCGTTTCGATTTGGGCTGGTTTGATGGAAAAAACGTTACTTTCGCTGAGCACAATCAGCAAACAGTTCGACGGTAAAACCGTACTGGATTCGCTCACGCTGGATATTTTTGACGGTGAGTTCATCACGCTACTAGGCCCCTCCGGTTGCGGCAAAACCACACTGTTGAGAATGATGGCGGGTTTTGAACTTCCCGATAACGGCACCGTTACCCTCGCCGGAGTCGACATTACCGACCAGCCTCCCGAGCAACGCCCCCTCAATACCGTATTCCAGAGTTACGCCCTTTTTCCCCACATGTCAGTGTATGACAACGTGGCCTATGGCTTGAAAATGGAAAAGCGCCCAACGGCGGAAATCCGCGAACGGGTAGCAGAAGTTCTGGCGATGGTGCAGCTGGAAGATTTCGTTAAGCGTAAGCCGCATCAGTTGTCTGGCGGCCAGCAGCAACGGGTAGCGATCGCCCGCGCGGTGGTGAAGCGTCCAAAAATGCTGTTGCTGGACGAACCCTTGTCAGCACTGGATTACAAGCTGCGCCGCACCATGCAGGTAGAGCTCAAGCGCCTGCAGCGTGAACTGGGCATTACCTTTGTGTTCGTGACCCACGATCAGGAGGAAGCGCTGTCTATGTCAGACCGCATTGCGGTGCTGAAAGACGGCTATATCCAACAGCTGGGCACACCGCGGGAAGTTTACGAGCGCCCGGCCAACTTATTCACCGCGCGTTTTGTGGGGCAGACCAACTTTTTTCCGGGACAGGTCACCAGCATTGGCGATCGCGAGATCAGCGTGGATGTGTTCGGCCTGAAGCGGGTACTGAACAAGCCCTCTTTCCGTGTCACCCTGAACCAGTCACTGCACGTACTGCTGCGCCCGGAAGACATCCGCGTGCTGGCGCCAGACGACAGCGAAGGCGTGGCCGGCGAGATTGTCGAACGTAATTACAAAGGCAGCACTCTGGATTCGGTGATCGAGCTGGAAGACGGCAGCCAGGTGATGGCCAGCGAGTTTTTTGATGAAGACGACCCAACTTTCGATTACAACATTGGCGAGAAAGTGCGGGTTAGCTGGGTAGACGGCTGGGAATGGCTGTTGGCCGAAGAACAAGACCAACCGCTGACCGACGAAGAGGAGCAGGCCGCCGATGATGCTGAGCATTAGGCTACAGCCTTTTAAAACCGCTGTTCTGGTGCTGGTGTGGGGTTGGCTTCTGTTTCTGGTGCTGGCGCCCAACCTGCTGGTGGTGGGTGCCAGTGTGATGACCCGCGACCCATCCACGTTTATCGCCTTGCCACTGAACCTGGATGCTTACCGCCAGTTGTTCAATCCGCTGTATCTGGACGTGTTTTTAAACTCCTTGTGGATGGCGACATTGACCACGGCGATATGCCTGTTGATTGGCTATCCGTTTGCCTGGGCGCTGTCCAAAGTGCAGAAACGCCAGCAGATGCTGCTGATATTTTTATTGATCATACCCTTCTGGACCAATTCGCTGGTGCGGGTTTACGCTCTGAAACTGATTCTGGCCACCAACGGCCTGCTGAACAGTGCACTGCTGTGGCTGGGTTGGATTTCTGAGCCCTTACAAATGCTGTACACCCAGGGCGCGGTGATTATCGGGCTGGTGTATCTGCTGCTGCCGTTTATGATTCTGCCCTTGTACGCGGTGTTTGATGATTTACGTCAGGACGTGCTATTAGCCTCCCACGATCTGGGCGCAGGGCGCCTTGCCACCTTCAAAAATGTGATTATTCCGCTCACCCTGCCGGGTGTTCTGGCCGGCGTTATGCTGGTGTTGCTGCCGGCCATGGGGCTGTTTTTTGTGCCTGACATACTCGGTGGCTCGCGCAACCTTCTGGTGGGCAACGTGATTAAAAATCAGTTTCTGGATGCCCGCAACTGGCCCTTTGGTGCGGCCGCCAGCATCGTGTTGACCCTGACCATGGCGCTGTTGATGTTCGCCCACCGCCTGAGCAAACAACGCCTGGGCGAGGAGAGTTCCTGATGCGCTGGCTACCGCGGACTTACCTGGCACTGGTCTACCTTCTTCTGTACATCCCCATCGCCGTGTTGGTGGTGTTCTCGTTTAACAATTCACGCACAGGCTATAGCTGGGGCGGGCTTAGCCTGCGCTGGTATGAATCGCTGTTTAACAACTACGCCATGATGAAAGCCTTGGGCAACTCGCTGTTCCTGGCGCTCACGGCTGCTACCGTGTCTACCCTGATTGGCGCGTTGACCGCACTGGCGCTTCATCGCTATCGTTTTCGCGGCAAAAAAGCGCTGAAAGGCATGTTGTTTGTGGTGATGATGTCCCCGGAGATCGTATTGGCTATATCCTTGCTGGGTCTGTTTTTGCTGGCGGGTATCCAGCTGGGCTATGTGTCGTTACTGCTGGCCCACGTCACCTTCTGTTTACCGTTTGTAGTGATTACCGTAATGGCGCGGCTCAGCGGATTTGACGAGCGTTTGCCGGAAGCTGCACGGGATTTGGGCGCCAGCGACTTCACTATGACTCGCACCGTGCTGATTCCGGTGATTATGCCGGCGCTGCTGGCGGGTTGGCTGCTGGGCTTTACACTGTCCATGGATGACGTGGTCGTCAGCACTTTTGTTAGCGGACCCAGTTACGAAATATTGCCCCTGCGCATCTACTCCATGGTGCGTGTGGGCCTGAAACCTGAAGTGAATGCTTTAGGCACTTTGTTACTGGTGTTTTCACTGGTGATGCTGTTGTTGTCGCAATGGATATTGATGAGGAACAAACAATGAAAAAATTGGCACTGGCGGGAATATTGACGGCTGGCCTTGTGGGCTGCAGCTCGGAAGAGCCCAAGGTACTGAACCTGTACAACTGGTCTGAATATATGCCTCAGGAAGTGATGACCCGCTTCGAGGAAGAAACCGGTATACAGGTGGTATACACCACCTATGACAGCAACGAGGCCATGTACGCCCGTTTGAAATTGCTGGACGACAGCGCCGCCTACGATCTGGCCGTGCCGTCTACCTACTTCGTGAGCAAAATGCGCAACGAAGGCCTGCTGATGCCGATTGATCGCAGCAAGATTGAGGGCTTTGACCAGCTTGACCCGGAGCTGATCAATCTGGACATCGATAAGGGCAATGAATACAGCGTGCCTTACATGTGGGGCACCACCGGGCTGGGCGTAGACATCGCCGCCATCGACGGTGAGCCGGTCACCGCCTGGGCGGATTTGTGGGAGGAGCGCTTTAACGGCCGGGTCATTCTGACCAACGACATGCGCGAAGTGTTCCACATGGCACTGCGGGTGTTGGGTTACTCCGGTAATAGCACCGATCCGCAGCAGATTGAAGAGGCTTATAAAAAGCTCACCGAACTGATGCCTTCGATAAGAACCTTCAATTCTGATGCCCCGCGCATGCCGTTTCTGGAAGGCGAAGTGGACATTGGCATGATCTGGAACGGTGAAGCGGTGATGGGCAAAGACGTCCTGGAATCGCTGGAATACGTGTATCCGGAAGAAGGCATTATCGTGTGGCTCGACAGCTTCGTTATTCCGAAGAATGCGAAGAACCCAGATGCCGCCCACAAGTTCATCAGCTTTGTGCTGCGCCCGGAAATTGCTGCCCTGATCAGCACCGATATCGGCTATGCGACACCGGTGCTGCCTGCCCGTGAGCTGCTAGACGATGCGGTTGCCAACAATCGCGCCAGCTACCCCACGGCGGCAGACATGGTGAACGCTGAATTCCAGACCGACATTGGCGATGAAGCAATGCAGGTTTACGCCAAGTATTGGGAAAAACTGAAGTCAGGTCGTTAATCTGGCCTGCTATAGGCGGCCTGCCTGGTGGCAATAGCGGCCGGGCAGGCCGATGAGTGCAAAAGCGAACTCGCAGCCGTTTATGTGTCGTAAATGTAGGTGTCAGACATGGCAATGATCTACAATCATGTGATCGCCACAGCTGGAAGGCCGCTTTCTTCGATGTTCTTGGCACCTCTCCGCCTGACCCTGACACTCCCGTGCCTCATTGTTGCTGCCCTGTTTTGGTTGGCGATAGGTTCTTCAGTTGCCTCTGCTGCCAGTCAACCGGTCACCGAAGGCTGGGAATATCGCTGGGGCGACTCCCCGATAGGCGCCAACGGTGTCCCTACATGGACAGAAACGTCCGCCCTGGATCAGTGGTCCGCCATCAATTTCCCCTCAAACCCGCCCAACCGGAATGGTCGTAATAACGTGTGGTACCGAGTAACACTGCCGGCCGGCCACTGGCACGATCCGATGCTCTATATATTCAGTGTTGATCTGATTGTGCAGGTCTGGCAAGGCGACCGGCAGATTTACCAGTTTGGTGAGTTCGATGCCGAGGGCCGTGGTGAGTTTGCTGGCTGGCCCTGGCATGCTATTGCACTGCCACCGGATTACCACGACAAGCCCCTGTATTTCAGAATTTATTCCAACTACATCGATATTGGCTTGTGGGGCAAAGTGGCTGTTATGGAACAGCAGGCCCTGGTGCCCTATATTCTGAAAAATTCGGTAAAATCACTGATCGTGGCTGGAATGTGCGCGCTGCTGGCACTGCTGGCTGCGGTTTTTGCGTTCGTGCGCAAAGACGATCAGGGCTTTAGTGGCATTGCTTTATTTGCCTCCAGCTCATCACTCCTGCTGCTCGCCGGCACTGATGCGAACCAGCTGCTGTGGCACCAACCGTTAGTGTGGGAGTATCTGGAAGCCGGCTCTTATTACATGGTGCCGGTTGCTTTGGGGGTGATGCTGACGCAGTGGCGTGGAACAAGGCCGGCGCGGTTGCTCAGACGGCTGTGGCAGCTGCATCTGCTGTACCTGGTGCTGGCGCTGGGGGCATCGCTTTTGGGGCTGGTCACTCTGGCATCTACCTATCCAGTGTTTGACGGTCTGTTTCTGGTGTCTTTGATCATCATGTCGGCCATGGCGTTGTTCGACATTCGCCAGATGTCTGGTGAGCAGAGACTGTTGCTGGCGGTATTTGGTGTTTACTGTCTTTTGTTGATGGCCGATATGGCGGTGGCTCACGGATTCCTGCCTTGGGTAAGAGTGCCCTTTAGCTGGGGTGTTCTGTTATTTCTGCTGGCGGTTATCAGCATTTCAGTGGCGCATTACCGTCATATGCAGATCCAGCTTCAGCAAATGAACGCGGGTCTTGAACAGGAGGTGGCTGAACGCACGGCAAAAGCCGAGGCACTGACCCTCCGTGAGCGCCGGCGAGTAAAGCTGTTGACGTTTGAAAATGAGAAAAACCACCTGTCCGATGTCGTTGTCGCGGGCCTGCAGCGCTGCGTTTCGTTAACCCAGGCCATGGAATTGCTGGTGCTCGAACTTCCTGCCTTGACCAGTCCACTACGGGGTGTTCTGTACCAGCCGGATGCGCTATGCACCTACCTGCCTGAGGACTGCTGGCGCCAGGTTGTGAGCTGGGGTTACAACTCTAACTCTTCCAGCACTTTCACCAACCCCAGACCGCTGCCAGAGACGTTTGATGGCTTAATAAGCCTGCCGCCGCCCACTCGTCTGTTTGCGGATATCCACGACTTGCCGTCAGACGATACCGATTTGCCCGCCGCTCTGCACAACCTGTGTTTATGGATTAACGTGCAAAAGGCTGAGAGCGGGAGTCACACTATTGGTTTGTTGCAGCTGGAAATGCCGGAATACTTTTCTGCCAACACAACTGAATATGGCATCGCCCGTCTGTATTTTTCAATGGATCAGATTATCCAGAAAATCGGGCTTACGCTGTCCGGTGTATTATTACAGGATGATTTACAAAGATTTTCTTACGAAGACGCGCTCACTGGGCTGCACAATCGCCGCTTTTTCGATCGGTTGATAAAACACGAGCTGGCGGTGTGTCTGCGCAGTCAACGCCCGCTGACGTTACTGATTGCGGATGTGGACCACTTCAAACGCTTCAATGACGATTACGGCCATGAAGTTGGCGATCTGGTGCTGCAACGCATTGCCAGTGAGTTGGCGCCAGCGTTTCGCGAAAGCGATGTGGTTTGCCGCTACGGCGGCGAGGAATTTGTGATCATTATGGCCGGTGCCAGCAGTGCCCAGGCGAAGGCAAAAGCGAAGGGGCTGTGTGAGCGGGTACAGAGCCTCAGGCTTGAGCATGAGGGTGTGGCTTTGCGGCCTTTGACGATGTCAGTGGGGGTGGCCAATTGGCCGGACAGTACCCTCAATCCAGAAAAGCTGATGGGGTTGGCGGATAAGGCGCTTTATCGAGCGAAAAGAAACGGCCGCAACCGCGTGGAGGTGTCTTCCAGCGGTTGAGGCCGGGCCAGTCAGACCACCAGCACCGGGCACTTGGCGTGGCTGGTTACCCGGTGCGACACGCTGCCTAATAGTATGCCGTCTTTGTCGCTATGGGTGCCGCGGGTGCCCACCACAATCAAGTCAGCTTCTTTGTCTTGGGCGAACTGTACGATCACTTTGGACGGCCGCCCGCTTTTGACAAAACCGCGCACATGAGTGGCTTTCTGCACCTTGGCATGTTCTTTGGCGTGATTCACAACCTCCTTGGCGTACTCCGAAAGTACCTTGTCGGGGATGTCCATGCTGTCTGGACGGTTTATAGACAAAGACGCCTCAAACAGGCTGTGGTGCTTGTACACGCACAGCAGAAAGATCTCGACGTCAGGAATCAGCCTTTGTAAGCCGATGGCTTTGTCCAGCGCGTTCATTGAGTTTTTGGAGCCATCTACGGCGACTAATATGCGTTTGAACATTCCGCAGTCTCCTGATTAGGCCGGAAAGGCCAGGTCGCGCAAGAACAATGCAATCTGCGGGAACGCGATAATCAATCCGGCAGCGGCGATCAGCATCGCAATGAACGGCGGTGTGCCGCGAATCACATCCATATAGGGCCGTTTGAAAATGGCGATAGCGGTAAATATGTCGCAGCCAAATGGTGGTGTGGCAGAGCCAATGGCCACCTGCAGGGTGATTAGTACACCCACTAACACAGGGTCTAGCCCTGTGGCCTGAATGGCCGGCGCAAATATCGGCGTCAGCACCAGAATTACCACAATCGGGTCCACAAACATGCACGCTATAAAGAATGCGACACAAATGGTAACCAGAACGCCAACCGGGCCTGCCTCATGGATACCCACCGATTCCAGAATGGCTTGTGGGATCTGTGCAAACGACAGAATCCATGAAAAACCATTACCCACGGCCACCAGAATAAACACCACGGCGGTGATCAGGCCGGTGGATTTAGCGATGCGATAAATGTCCGCGAGCTTGAGCGAACGGAAAATCAGAAATTCCAGCAAGAAGGCATACAACACGCATACCGCGGCTGCTTCGGTGGGGCTGAAGATACCGCCGTAGATACCACCAACAATAATAACCGGGAAAAACAGTGGCCACAGAGCATCGCGCACGGCGCGCCCGCGTTCGCCCCAGGTAGCCTTAGGTTCGGTGGGCACGTTGTTCTTATAGGCGTAGAACAGGCAATAGAGTGAAAACATGAACAGAATCATTAGGCCCGGGCCAATGCCGGCGATAAACAGTTCAGCTATAGAGGTTTGCGAGACAACCCCGTAAATAATCATGCCAATGCTGGGGGGAATCAAAAACGCAATATCACTGGCGTTAATAATCAGCGCCAGGGTAAAAGAATCGGAATAACCCGCCTTCAACATTTTCGGCCGCAGCGGTGAACCCACAGCCACCACGGTGGCCTGGGTAGAGCCCGAAACCGCCCCAAACAGGGTGCAGGAGGTGGCTGCGCTAATAGCCAGCCCGCCTTTGATGTGGCCAATAAACGCCATCACCATATTAATAAGGCGATCAGCCGACTGGCCGCGGGTCATAATGTCTGCGGCCAGAATGAACATCGGCACCGCAATCAGCGACGCGGGGCGAATGCCGCCCATCATCTGCTGAATAAAGGTGCCCATCTGGCCGAAGCCGTCGAACATCATTACAAAGCCGACAACAGCAGCGGTTGTCAGCGGGATCATCATCGGGAAGCCCATTAGCAGGAGCCCGATCATAATGACCATCAGTATTGTTGCCATGATTCTTGCCTTTTGTGGTCTGCTCAGGGTCAGGTCTGATTCAGGCTGCTTTAAACTTCGGTCTCGGTCTCTGCATAGCCGTCCACCACGCCGGTGGATAAGTACACGCCTTTACTGGTTAAATTCTTGACGGCGGTTAGCAAATATTGAATGCCGGTAACGGCAAAACCGATGGGTGCCCAAACATAGATCATCCAAATCTCTATGCCCAACGCGGGTAGAATCCGACCGCGATCGTACAAAGTAACGATGTAGCCGTAGGAGTGGTAGCACAAGAAGAACATCATCGCGGCGGTGAACAAAGCGATAATGATCATTAACACCTTTCGGCCCCTAGCGGGAATGGCGTCGTAAATCGCTGACATGCGAATGTGGCGCCCGTGGCGGGCGGCGTAGCCAATGCCGGCGAAGGTGACCAGAATGATGAGGATGCGGTTGATCTCGCCCGAGAAAAACATGCCTTCGCCGAATACAAAGCGGGCAATCACGTTCACGCAGGTGTTCAGTGCCATCAGAATGATGCCAGCGGCAAGCATTACCGCCTCGGTTTTGGCAATCCACTCATCGATGGTTCCCAGGAAACCGGGTAGTCCCGAGTCATAATGGCCAGTGTCGTCTAAATCCGGGGAGTTCTCGGTCATGGGCTATGCTCCGGAGTGGCAAAGTCCCGGCCGGTAGGGGGAATGCCCCGGCTGGGCGGGGTTAGTCTTCGAGCCCCGCAGGCAAGTACCCGCGGGGCCAGGGGCTGCAAAAAGAATAACAATCCGTTATTTTTTGACGTCTTCCAGATCTTGCTTGAACTGGTTCAGCAGTTGTTGACCGCTGTCGCCAGCCATTTCAACAAACTTCGCCTCAACCTGTGGGGCGCGCTTGCGGAACTCGGCAATCTGTTCTTCGTTCAGGCGTGTAACGGTGACTTCATCACTGCTTTCCTGAATTTTTGCCAACGCCTCATCGGCCAGGCCGTCGATATGGTCAAGAATTTCTTCAAAGGCGAAATCAGATGCTTTGCGCACCAATTCTTGGTCTGCATCCGACAGGCCTTCGTAGAAATTCTGGTTGGCCATCATTGCGGTGGTGAACCAGCCATGACCGGTGAAGATCAGGTGAGGTGACACCTCGTAAAGACCGCCAGACTGGATCCAAAAAATCGGGTTTTCCTGGCCCTGAATCATGTTGGTCTGCAGGGCACCGTAAACTTCACCCCAAGGCAGGGGCGTAGGCGTGGCACCAAAGGCGGAATAGGTTTCCGACAGCAGCGGATTAGTCATCACGCGAATTTTTTTGTTTTGCAGCTCTTCCGGTGTCGTAATGGGCTCATCAAGAGTGACTACCATTTCACCTTCCGGATACATTTTCAGCAACTCTAGGCCTTTCTCTGCGTATAGCTTAGGGAAGTCTTCGTTAATGGCCTTACTTTCACGGAAAAAAGTCACTACCGAATCCATGTCTGTGGGCATCAGATAGGGGATGAAGAAAATTTGCGCTTCCGGAATCAGGGCACCGGTAAAGCCGGGAGACTGGTTTACAAAATTCAGAATGCCGGCCTGGGTCTGTTCCATGATGTCATCAGACTCGCCCAGTTCACCGAAGCGGTAGACCTGCACCGTGTGTTTGGAATTGTCTTCGATGTACTCTTTAAACTTGTACGCGAAAACGTCTTGAACATCGCCTTCGTATTCCTCGTGGGCATAGCGCCAGTTGGCAGCGTTCACCGAGTTGGCTGCGGTCAGGGCCGCAAACGTCAGCGCGGAAAGGCCTGCCAGTTTCTTGAATTTACTCATGCTGCTCATCGCGTAATCTCCGCTTCTTTTTCTGAATTGGTTTTTCTTGTGCCTTTAGACTGGCAAAACAACGAGTGAAGCGCAAGTTTACAGATAAAAACTTGAGCTTCGCTTGCTATCTTTTTCCTGGTTAATAGCATGCTGGAATTAAGGCGTATTCCGGTCTTTCAGACATGTTTTCAAAAAACGTTCAAACTCTTGGGTTATTCGCTGTACGCTGTTTTCGAGCCGGTGGCCATCGTTCAGTACCAGAACGCTGATGCCTTGCTGTTGTGCCAATTCCAGCACAGGCATTACCGGAACAACGTCATCTTCCCAACCATGAATAATCTGGCTGAAAGTGGCACAAATCTGCGGTCTGGATTGTGGATAGTTTAGTAGTGCCAGCGCGGGGGCTAATAAAAAGCAGCCCAGTACCGGGGTCATCGCGCTCGTTTGAGCGCACACCCAGCCGCCCATGCTGGACCCTGCTAAAACGGTGCGCTGAGGGTCAGCCCCAACCCGCTCCATAGCTGCCTGCATCTGCTTCAGGCGGGTTGTTGGGTCTTTACTGCTGCGATGGTCTACCGCCTCGGCCACCACGCCCCGGTATTTTTCCGAGACCGCTTTCATAGCTTGAATCTTAGTACTGCCGGGGCCACTTTCCAGTCCGTGGGACAGAAATACGTGAAAAATTGGTAATGTCATTGTTTGGCTCCTGAACGTTTATGGATTCCCCGGCGGCAATGAACGGCGGCGCAGCAAACCGTTGCGGCCACCATGGCGTAACTTTGTCTACTATTATCAAGAATAACAGGAGACACATAATGTTCAGATGGCCAATCAGCGTTGCACTGGTTTTGCTGTGGGGAGCTGCGCCGGTTGTGGCAGACGAAACAGCGGGTTGCCCGGCGTTTTTGGATCACGATCTGCCGAAACTTCACTCTAGCGAAAGCGTCAATCTGTGCGAACTGGCTGCTGGGAAACCAATGTTGGTGGTGAATACCGCCAGTTTTTGCGGTTTCACTAACCAGTTCAAAGGCCTTGAACAGCTGCATCAGCGCTACGGTAAAGAAGGCCTGGTGGTGGTTGGTTTTGCCAGCAACGACTTCCGGCAGGAGGCAGACACCGAAGAAGAAGCGGCCACCATCTGTTTCAAAAATTTCGGCGTCACCTTCACCATGATCGCTCCCGGGCCGGTCACCGGTGCGGGCGCAACGCCTGTGTTCGCCCACATTAATCAACAGAGCCAGCCGCCGCGGTGGAATTTCACGAAATACCTATTGAACGATCGCGGCGAGGTAGTGGAGTCTTTCCCCAGCAGTGTACGCCCTGGCGACAAACAGGTAACGCAGGCCGTGGAATCGGTACTGTAAGCCTGAGTGCCACCCTTATAGAGCAGTTAAGGAAGAATCTGGGCGACACCCTGAGCGCCTTTGGCGCCGGGGACGTTAACTAGAGCTCGGTTGCGGCTTATGTGATCGGTCATGTGCAGACAGCTCTGCGTTACTTTACCTGGCCTGATTTTTTGCTGACGGTGTTGGCGCAGTTTGGTGCAAAGAGTCGCTGGCGCCGAGGGTCATGGTGGACAGCCTCAGCGCGTCGTCGGTCGATCTTAAAATCCAGGTGTGGATTACCCCAGACAATCTGGATGTGCAGCCGCGCATTATTGCCGAATTGCGTGAACGGGTGAAACAGGCGCTGGACGACGCCGGTATTGAAATACCTTTCCCTCACCTCCAGTTACTTATAAATTGTGCGCTTGGCCTGAAGCTGTTACTGGAGCCTTGGCATCCGGCCGAGGGGCAAAAAATCCGGGGCGAATGAAGCTGTTTTCCCGGCATCAGCGTACATCCCCCCCTATCAGCATCTGCCTGCGGGCAGTTCGGTGGTTAAGTCTATGCCGTTTAAATAATCAGAAATAGAAAGGAATCAGGAGAGAATAGTGATTGAAAAAACCGCTGAGTTGGCTGCCGCGCCGGACCCTGCCACCAAGCCGGCTGAGCCGTTTAGCCGCACGGTCAATCTGGCCGAAGGTGACGTGCAGCAAAAGCGCGAGGAAATCGAGCGTTGTTTTTGCGACACTTTTGACACCTACGAGTCCCTGTTTACAACGTTGGCTGGTGACGACGCTTATTTTAAGAAGTCGATACCTCTGCGCCATCCGCTGATGTTTTATTTGGGCCATACAGCGACCTTTTTTGTCAATAAGTTGGTGTTGGCAAAAATTCTGCCCGAGCGTATTGACCCTGCGATGGAGTCGACCTTTGCGGTGGGCGTGGATGAAATGAGCTGGGACGACCTGAACGAAGACCACTACGTCTGGCCTAAAGTGTCGGCGGTTATGGCCTATCGCCAAAAAGTTCGGGCCATGGTGGTGGATCTTATTCGCACCTTGCCTTTGCAGGTGCCGGTGAGCTGGAAGAGCCCGTTCTGGCCGATTTTGATGGGTATCGATCACGAGCGCATTCATCTGGAAACCTCATCGGTGCTGATTCGCCAGCAAAAGCTGGAGTATGTGCAGCCGCAGCCAGAGTGGGCGCCCAATACCCAGAGCGGGCAAGCACCGCAGAACGAACTGCTGCCGGTGGCGGCGGGCGATGTGGCTCTGGGCCTGCCAGTTGATGGTGAGTATTACGGTTGGGACAACGAATATGGCAGCCATGAAGCCAGCGTAGACGTGTTTGACGCATCAAAATACCTGGTGAGTAATCAAGAGTTTTTGGAATTTGTTGAAGCCGGTGGCTACAGCGAAGATGCCTACTGGAGCGAAGAGGGCTTGGGCTGGCGTGCATTTGTCAAGGCCAGTCACCCCACTTTCTGGGTGTGGCATAATCAATGGTTTCTGCGGTTGATGACCGAAGAAGTGGAAATGCGGTGGGATTGGCCAGCGGAGGTGAATTACCACGAAGCCAAAGCCTTCTGCGAATGGAAAGCGGTGGATAGCGGCCGCCCTGTGCGGCTGCCCACCGAAGACGAATGGCACCGCCTGGCCGAAGTGGCCCAGGTAGCGGAATTGGGCGCCGAGCCCGCTGCGGCCAACTTGCACCTGGATCATGGCGCGTCTTCATGCCCGGTTACCCGCTTCCGCCACGGCCAGTGGTTCGATGTTGTTGGTAACGTGTGGCAATGGACTGAAACGCCGATGTACCCGTTTGCCGGGTTTGAGGTGCATCCGTTGTACGATGATTTCACTACACCTACATTTGATAATCGCCACAACCTGATTAAAGGTGGGTCGTGGATTTCTTGCGGTAACGAGGCGCGGCTCAGTGCCCGCTATGCGTTCCGCCGTCATTTCTTCCAGCATGCGGGATTCCGCTATGTGGCCTCGGAGGCCGAATTGAAGCACCCCAGCGCGTATTACGAAAACGATGTAATTCTTGCCCAGTACTCGGAATTTAATTTCGGCGAAAACTGGCACGGCGAAGCCAACTTTCCCAAAGAACTGGCGATGGCGGGTATTGCCGCCCTCGACGAGCGCTCTACGGCTGATCAAAGTGGCGTAAGCTACCGTCGCGCCCTGGATATTGGTTGCGCTTGTGGTCGCACCAGTTTTGAGTTGGCTACTCGCTTCGAACATGTGGATGGCATCGACTTTTCAGCCAATTTCATCCAGAAAGGGGTAGAGATGGCAGAACAGAAAGTGATTCGCTACGCCCTCCCGGAAGAGGGCGATCTGGTGAGCTACCACGAGCGCACACTAGAGGAATTGGGCTTGACCGAGTCCGCCGGGCGTGTGGTGTTCCATCAGGGCGACGCTTGTAACCTGAAACCGTTGTTCAATAACTATGACCTGATTGTGGCTGGCAACCTGATTGACCGCCTGTACGATCCGGCGCAGTTTCTGACTCGCATTCACGAGCGTCTGAACGACAATGGCGTGCTGGTGATTGCCTCACCCTATACCTGGTTGGAGGAATACACTCCGCGGGAAAAATGGGTCGGTGGGTACAAGAAAGACGGTGAAAATTACAGCACTCTGGACGGTTTGAAAGACTTGCTGGCGCCGCACTTTCGCCTGATGACTGCGCCGCGCAGCCTGCCGTTCGTGATTCGTGAAACCCGCAATAAATATCAGCACAGCCTCTCGGAACTGACAGTGTGGGAGAAGGTCACGCCCTGATACTCCCAAGGGACAGATTTAAAACCTGTCCCTAGATGCCGCGCCGACACTCCCAAGGGCACAGATTTTAAACCTGTCGCTGGACGCCACGCTGTTATTCTGAAAGGGGACAGATTTTAAATCTGTCCCCGATCTTCCCATCCCGCCTATTGCCGACCCAAACCGCGCTTTTCCAGAAACTCTTTCAGATGCAGGCGCAGCTTGCTGGTGAACAGGGGCTTAAGCTGCTGCGACCAATTGCTGGCTTTGTTACCGCCGAGGCGCTCGCGATAATAGGTTTCCATAGTGGCGTCAAAGCCATCAATCAGTTCGCTGTCTTGCTCGCTGCTGTAACGGTCAGTTTTCACAATGACGTTGAGCGGCAGGCGCGGTTTTACCTGCGGGTCCTGATCTGGATAACCCAAGCACAGACCAAATACCGGATACACCTGATCGGGCAATTCCAGCAGGTCACTGACGGCGGCTGGGTCGTTACGAATACCACCGATGTAACAGATGCCCAAGCCTTCAGATTCCGCCGCCACCACCAAATTTTGTGCCATCAACGCAGCGTCTATGCTAGCCACCAAAAACTGCTCGGTGGTGCCGGTAATCACTTCGGCACCGGCCCGCGCTGCGGCTTCGGTCGGGCGCTTCATATCGGCGCAGAACACAAAAAAGTCCGATGCGGAAGCCACATAGGTTTGACCACCGGTTAGCTCTACCAAACGCTCGCGCTTGGCGGTATCAATCACGTGAATCAGCGTGTAAGCCTGCACATGGCTGGAGGTTGCGGCGCATTGGCTGGCGTGCAGCAGATTAGACAGCAGCTCGGCCGGAATTTTCTGGTCAGTGAACTTGCGGATGGAGCGGTGGCGGCTAAGCAGGTCAAGCACCGGGTTGAAGGACGATGCTGATGCGGATTCTGAAGGGATGGGTGCGATAGAAGTCATAGAGCCTCGTAAGTTAAAAAAACACCATCGTATCCTTTTGTATGGCGGAGCAGGATACGGAGGTATTCATAAATTCCGGATTTTGGTCAGTTTACTACGGCCGGTTAACAGTGTCATTGGGTCTGGGCACTCCCCATCACTGTTGGCATGTCTTCTGGGCGTGGTAAGCCTTGTTGCATCTGTATTTGGCCATTTTCATCTTTGTAATAGGTGCTGGGGGTGGCGCTCAGCCCCAGTTCGCCCATCAAACGGTTGTTGGCGGTGATGCGTTTGTTGTTGGCACTGACCAGCTTGCGGTTCACCTCTATGCCGCCGTTGTTGTAACTTTTCTGGTTGTCACGCAGGGCAGCCTGGGGGTCGTCTGCGCCCAGAATGGTGGCGGCTTTAGACAGGCTATCTTCGCGCAGTATGCCCACCATCACGTGGCGCAGTTGCACTTTGCCGGCGTCAATCCAGGGCTCTGCGGCTTGGCGGAAACGGTGGCAGTAAGGGCAGTTGGGATCGGTAAAGGTATACACGATGACCGACGCATCGGCGCTGCCATCTAGTACCCATGCGCTATCTTCCATTTGTGCCCAGGCTTTCTGGTTCAGCGGCCCCTGTACCAGTTCCTGTATTTTTGGTTCCGTGAGGTTGTCACCACTGGCATTCAGCATCGGGCCCACAATAATATGGTTGCCGTCAGGAGTCAGGTAAAACGCGACTGGCCGACCCTGCATATCGCCGGCGTAGCCGGTCAGGCCGCCGGGTGCTTCGAAACTGTCAGCAATGGACACGCCGCGGTCAATCAACAGCTGCACCGCAGGCGGGTAGCTTTCCTGGGCGAAGGCGATGCCACTGGCGCCGAGAGTGGCTGCGGCCAAAGCCGACACTAACAATGGTTGCCAGCGGCCCGGTGTCCGGGGTGCAAGTGCGCGAGCTGTATAGGTGGCGCTTGTAGAGGTAACGGGTAAGGCCATGTCGGTTTCTCCTTAAGTGTCAGATAGATTGGTCACGGCTCAAGGAGCCTCAAACTGTTCGAGCCTGCGGGCCAGTGTGGCATTAGACAACTCGCCCATCTGGGCATTTACCTGGCGGCCTTCGGCGTTATAGAACAGGGTAGTGGGCAGGCCGTGGCTGCCTGTATTGCGGCCCAGACTGCCACCGAAATCAGTCATCAGGTTCGTCAAGCTTAAGCCCTGCTCTTGCATAAAACGGCGAATCGTTTCCGGTTGTTCACCCTGATTTACAAAAACAAAGGCCACACCGGGATTATCTTTCTGTGCCTGTTCCAATACCGGCATTTCTCGAATGCAGGGCGGGCACCAGGTGGCCCACAGATTCACCACCATGGGCGTGCCCGGAGCCAGTTCAGACAATTGTACGGGCTTGCCATCAAGAGTGGCGAGGCTGGCTTGGGGCAGGCTGGCGGTTTGTTGCTCCATCAGGGCGATTAGTCCGGCAATTGCGCCCCAACTGATCAGGCCCGCTGTCATGGCAATGGCCAGTGGGCGGCGTATTCGCGCGTGCCGGCGCATGCGCCAGGCGATAAACACCAACGCTCCGGCAATACCGGCCAGCACACTGAAACCGCCATCGCGAATATCAATAATGCCCAGCAGGTCATCGCGGTAATATTCAAAGTAAAGCGCAACAAAGCCAATGCGCGCTGTCAGCAGGGCCACCAGGAAAATATCCGCCAAGGTGCTAGCGATGGGGACACCTTCTTTACGCCCGGCTATAGCACCGGTTATCAGCGCCACTACGAAGGCGAATATCAGCAGCAGATGGCCCATGGGCAAGCTAAGTGGCCCCAGATTTACGGAAAGCATCCTTACTCCTCAAAAATGACAGCAGTTGGCGCGGTGTGACTCGCAACGGTGCGGAGAGTTCCCCGCTGGATGCAGCCGCCTTTAATCGAAACTCTATTACAATGGTGAAAACAATGAGTTGACGATTTACAGCGCCGGCCCCATATTAGTCGCTGAACCAGCGAGACACCCCCATGCAACCACGCCAGTCCCAAACTTTGCTGCCAGCCGCGCGCTTCGGTTACGGGTTGTCGTTGCTGCTGGCGGTGTTGGCTCTCGGGTTGTTGCTGAGTGGTTTTTCTGCCCCGGCTGCAAACTCTGACCTCGGTTATATCAACCACAGTGATCAGGCCCTGGTGGCCAGCCATCAGGGCAGTCGCTTGCGGTTTTTGGCGCCAGCGCCCGACAGCGGCGACAACTTGCCAACGCCTTCTGCATGGGAGTCAGTGCTGTCTCTGTTATTGCCCCAGTCCGGCAGCCAAGAGGTGGTTTTCCATCCTGTTGCCGCGCATGTCGTTCGCCATCACCCCAGTTTCTGGCCCATTCTGCGGGCTCCTCCTCTGACTTAATGCCATAACGACTGTTTTTCGCACTGCCCGAAATTCCCGTTATTACGCTTGCCCGCCGCTGCTAAAGCTGCCGGCAGGCGTCGCCTGTGAGGATGTGCCATGAAATCTTTGAAAGCCCGAGCTCTGGTCTATGGCTTGGTTATACTGTTGGGCCTGTTAGCTGCGCTGCCAAATCTGTTGCCAGCGCAAGCCGTTGCTAAACTTCCTGCCTGGTACACCAGTACCACAATATCTTTAGGCCTTGATTTGCAAGGTGGCTCGCATCTGTTGCTGGCGGCCGACACCGCCGAGCTGTTTGATGCCGAAACCCGCGCCATTGCGGAGGAGCTTGGGCCGAAGCTGGTAGCCGCAGGGTGACCGGTGTCAGGCCAAAAGCTGAAAGTGGCGCAGTGGTGGTTATGGCGAAGAAGCCGGAGCAGCTGCAAGCGGCCTAGTAGAACCCAGCATAACCCGCCAAGGCAACGATGGCATTCTAGTGCAGATGCCCGGCGTGGCCGACCCCAGCAGTATTCGCAAACTGCTCGGTACTACCGCAAAAATGACCTTTCACTGGGTTGCCAATGGCAAGAACGAAGCGCTAATGAATCTGCCGGGCAGCGCGGAAGGCGAGCGCTACAGTCTGGAACGGCGGGTGGCGATGGAAGGCCAGCACATTAGCGATGCTCAGCTAGGCTTTAACTCTGACAGCGGGCAACCGGTGGTGAACTTCAAACTCGACAGCAATGGCGCGCGCCAGTTTGGCGAGATGACCCGCGCTAACATCGGCCGGCCGCTGGCGGTGGTGCTGGACGGCAAAGTGATCACCGCGCCGGTGATCCGCAGTGCCATTGCAGGCGGCAGCGGTGAAATTAGTGGTGGTTTTACCAGCGCCGAAGCCAGCAACCTGGCCCTGTTACTGCGCGGTGGCGCCTTGCCAGTGCCGTTAAAAGTGCTCGAAGAACGCACCGTCGGGCCAGACTTGGGCAGCGATGCCATTGCCATGGGCTTAAGCACCGGATTGCTGGGCGCTGCTTTGGTATTCGCCTTTATGCTGGGCCTTTATGGCCGCTGGGGCGTGATTGCCTGTGTCGGCCTGGCGGTGAACGTAGGCCTGGTATTCGGTGTGCTGAGCGTGCTTGGCGCCACGCTGACCTTGCCCGGCATCGCCGGTATTATCCTCACCATTGGCATGGCGGTAGACGCTAACATTCTGATTAACGAGCGCATCCGTGAGGAAACCCGTAACGGCCTTTCTGCCCCTATGGCGGTGCGCCAGGGTTTTAGCCGCGCTTACAGCACTATTCTGGATTCCAACGTGACCACGCTGATTGCTATCAGCTTACTGTTTATGTTCGGCAGCGGCCCGGTACGCGGTTTTGCCGTCACCATTGGCATTGGTTTGTTGACGTCGATGTTCACGGCCATTGCGGTCACCCGCTTGTTGATGGAATGGCGGGTGCGGGCCATGGGTCGCCAGCCTCTGGCCATTCAAGGCATAAAAACGCTGGACCGATTGGCCGAGCGCGGTGTTGATTTTCTGCGCGGCCGTTTCATCGGTTTGGCGTTATCGGCCTTGCTGTCGATCGGCTCCATCGTGCTGTTTTTTGGTTCTGGACTGCAATACGGCGTGGACTTTACCGGGGGCACCCTGGTGGAAGTGCGGGCCGAAAACACCAGCGTAGAGCAGCTGCGCCAGGCTCTGGCCACTGCAGGCTTGGGCAGTGCGGCGATTCAGGAGTCAGGCCCGGCGGATGCAGGCCAGTATCTGGTGCGCTTGCCTGTGCTGAATCATTCAGCGAGTGATTCAGATAGTAAGGTAGAAAGCGTGGTGGACTCGCTGAAAACCGCGGTGCGCACTCTTTCGCCAACGGCCGAATTCCCGAAAGTAGACATGGTCGGGCCGAAAGTCAGCGGCGGTTTTTCCGATGCTACGATTCTGGCGATTCTGCTGGCGGGTGCCGGCATGTTGGCCTACTTGTGGATTCGCTTTGAATCCCATTTTGCAGCCGCCGCAACCTTGACCATTGCGCTGGATCTGACAAAAACCATCGATCTTCATTGCGGCGCCTTTGCTGTACTGGTTGGGCTTGCGCCGTCAACAAAAAGGCCTGCCGCAACTTCGCCCTAGCCGCGAAGGGCGTGATGCCGAGCTGGCGTTAATTCCTTAATAAGATGGGAGTTCCAGGCTGAAGCAAACCCGTGGGCGCTGTCAGCCAATCCAGCAGCGCGCCCACCGCTCGAAAGCGAACTCGGTGCGGGTGGGTCACACTACTTGACTAGCGCGCTATCTCAATCGATCAACTTCAGTCCCTGTGTCGGACTTATGGACTCGATGCTTTGCGCAACGCCTACAGATGGACAGGTAAGCTGGCCTTTCACTACGTTTAGCCCATTCAGTAGGTGTTCATTGTCTTCCAGGGCCTTGCGCGGGCCTTTATTGGCGATCTGCAACACATAAGGCAGAGTCGCATTGTTAAGGGCATAAGTAGACGTTCGGGCAACGGCTCCGGGCATATTGGCAACGCAGTAATGCACCACACCGTCCACCACATAGGTGGGATCGGCATGAGTGGTCGGTTTTGACGTTTCAAAGCAGCCGCCCTGGTCAATGGCAACATCCACGACCACTGAACCTGGCTTCATTCTTGATATCAGCTCACGAGTCACCAGCTTAGGCGCCGCCGCCCCCGGAATCAGCACACTACCAATGACAACATCCGCTTGCAGTACCGCTTCCTCAACCGTCTTGGCACAGGAAAACAAGGTCTGAACCCGGTTTCCAAAAATCGCATCAAAGCGTCTTAGCACCTCCATGGACTTATCCAGCACCAGTACGCGAGCGCCCATGCCCACCGCCATCTGCGTCGCAGCGAAGCCCACCACGCCACCACCAATGATCGCCACCGTCGCCGCCTGCACCCCGGGCACGCCACCCAACAACAAACCTCGACCATTCTGAGATTTTTCCAGACACCGAGCCCCAGCTTGGATGCTCATACGCCCGGCAACTTCCGACATCGGGGCCAGCAACGGCAAACCGCCTTTTCCGTCGGTCACGGTCTCATACGCAATGCAGGTGGCCCCGCTCTCCAACAGCTCTTTGGTTTGCGCAACATCCGGGGCAAGGTGCAGGTAGGTAAACAACGTATGGTGAGAGCGAAGCAACGCTCGCTCGCTGGGTTGGGGTTCTTTTACTTTTACGATCAGTTCAGCCTGCTCAAACACTTCCTCCGCAGAAGCCACAAGACTTGCACCGGCAGCCAGGTATTGCTCATCCGTAAAATCAATGCCCGCACCGGCACTGGCCTGAACCACCACATGATGACCGTGGGCAACTAACTCGTGGACAGCTTCGGGCCCTAAACCAACGCGGAATTCATTATTCTTAATTTCCTTTGGTACACCAATAATCATATTCACTCTCCTATTCAGGCAACGTTTACCGGTGACCCATGAGCCACAGCAAGAGTATAAGTGTATATAGACGCAGCAGAATTAAATGCTTATTATCCTCCAGAAACCGCTAGATTCATCTTTATTTTCACGTAAAACAGCATGACTAACTGCTTTGAAGCTATGTCTAAGCGAAAGGCAAGGTGATATGAGAAAACTCGATCGCATCGATTTGGCCATTTTAGACGAACTGCAGACCAATGCCCGAGTTACCAACCATGAGTTGTCCAACCGAGTAAATCTGAGCCCAACCCCTTGTCTTGAAAGAGTTCGCAAGCTCGAAAGGGATGGCTATATCAAGCACTACCGAGCCACTCTGCACGCAGGAAGATTGGGAATGGGGCTCGTGGTCTTTGTTGAGGTCAGTCTGACCCGAACCGGCCCCGACGTGTTTGCCCAGTTCAAACAGGCCGCCATCTGCGTGCCGGAAATTCAGGAGTGCCATCTAGTTTCCGGCAACTTTGACTACCTCATCAAAGCCCGCGTCGCCGATATTGAACAATACCGGACCTTGCTTGGTGAGACGATACTGGCGTTGCCCGGCGTTAAGGACTCACGCAGCTATATCGTTATGGAAACCTGTAAAGAAGGTCAGGAGCTGGACATCAAATCCTTGACCGACCGAGCGGTCAGTTAAAGGTCCGATCAAGCAGTGTACTTGCACCAATCGAGTCACTCCCGTTCTGATCGCCAGCTCCTCCGCTCCTCCGCTCCTCCGCTCCTCCGCTCCTCCGCTCCTCGGGCTAAGGGAGTACCTAATTTAGTGGCGGTGCCTGTCACCATCATTTTTCGGTGCTTGCTGGATAACTGTGTCCAACGACACCCGTCACTTCGGCACAGGACATAGGTTATGACATTGAAAAGATTCGCGGACAGATTAAAAACGAAGGTGCTAGTGCTGCGATTTAATGAAGCGTCAACAGCCCCTAGGCGTTCTTAACCGTCGGGTTGTCACTTGCTGCAGGTTGAGCCGTTTTGCGATGGTTGTTGGCCTCCTTTGGGAACTCGTCAGCTACCGCAGTGGGGGCCTCGGTGAGCAGGCTGACACCAACAAACAACAGCGTTGAGAGCGGAACGCCCCAGATACCTGCTGGGATTTCCAGTACCTTGCCGCCATTGATGTACGCATAGACCACGAACAGGCCGGCACCGATCACGCTGACGAGCACTCCAGCTGCAGTACGGCGACGCCAGTAGAAGGCGCCAATGATCGCCGGAACCATGACTGTCAGCCCCGAAGAGGCTGCAACGGACAATACCGCGATGATCGGGAGGACGATCTTACCGATGGTAAGCTGGTGCCAGGCTTGACGTTGGCATAGACGTCCCGGGACAACATGGACGCCAGCGTCAGCATGATGGAGTCGATGGTCGACACGGCGGCCGTCATGATGCCAATCATGACAAGGACGCTCAGCACCGGTGGAATCATGTCAGAAGCGAGCAGCGTTGGCGTGGCCATGTCGGCGTTAGACAGGCCTGGAAAGGCTGCCAGCGCGGTAAAGCCCCAGAGGATGGAAACCAGGGTGTAGACGAAGCCAAATACCAAGAAGCCTATTAGCATCTGACGCATGGCTTTCAGTGACGAAGGTATAAACAAACGCTGGCTGACTTGGGGGTTTGTCAGTGCGAAAAAGAACCAGGGAATGGTCAGGCCGAGGAACGTTACGAAGCTGAACAGTCCGCTGCCGGGGACCGACAAGGACTGCGGATGCTCGGTTTCAAGGATGTGGAACAGACCCGAAAAGCCGCCAAGCTCCGAAATCGCCAACAGGGCAACCAGAGTCGAAACAACGATTATCAAGACTGCCTGCAAGGAGTCGGTCCACATGACCGAGCGAATACCTGCGACGTAAGAAAACAGGATAGCCAGGGCGGTTGCGACCATGAGACCGGTAGTAAAGGGAATCGCGCCACCGGTCATGCCCTGCATCAGATAGCCTACGCCAGACAGTTGAACGGCAGCATAAGGGATCAGAAACAAGCAACTGGCGACGGAGACGGCCACTGCCGCCGGTGGAACAGCCAATCAGTACCAGAGTGTCCATGCCTTGTGCGGTTAGCGTTGCGGCCAGATTCGTGCCGAAAAATGCACTGGCGTATTGCTTGCTGATCACCAGTTGGGTTTCCAGTGGTATAACTTCGTCACAACACTTTGCTAGGGGCTGTTGACAATTCACATCGGCAGCCAGAGAAATGCGCAAGCCAATGACACAATGCTCTCATAATGACGAGTCAGTTTGTCATATCGGGTGGCGGCGGCCCGATAATGCTTGAGTCTGGCAAACGCGTTTTTCATCAGATGTCTGAGCTTGTACAACGGCAAGTCGAGTCCCTTGTTGCTCTTGATCGAGTTTTTCTTTCTGGGAATAATAACGCTCACTCCGAGGGTTTCTCCCTTGTCACGTAGCACCTTGGAGGTTTTGCCAGCCCTGCTTTTACCGATATTCTCGTCGTAGCCAGCTGCGGCCCCGGCACTGTGCTGAGCTCAAAAAACACCCCGGCAACGGGGTGTTTTTCGTTTAAAACCGGCCGCTTTGACGGATACACGACAGTGCCAGCCTTACTGTATGCACGGCAGCCTCGGCCTTAACGGGTGCTTAAGCTAGAACTATCGGTTTTAGCTCGGCATTTCTTTGATCGGAGTCAGAAGTTTGGGCGGATTGGGTTGCAATCAGCAGTGGTTACGGTGTCCAATTCCAACGTACTTACGGTGCAACTTGTGCGCCAAAACCAGTGATAAGGACATGTTGAATGCCGACCGCCATGAATTCTCTGACCGCTCGTGCTGTGAAAGGAATTAGCTACGGCTTATTGTCGCTGCTGTTATTCAGCGCGACGGCGACAGCTGTAGGTGCTGAGAAACTGTACATTTTTACTGAAAAATACCCGCCTTATAACGACACTTTTTCTGGCAAAGCGGTTGCCCATAATGAAGAAGACATCACCGGTATTTGTACTGACATGGTCAAAGCTGCACTGGCTCGGGTTGATTATGATTACATGATGAAAATGCGGGCCTGGAATTACGCATACAACTGGGTTCAGGGCCGAAAAAATCACGCGTTGTTTTGTACTGCAAAAACCGAAGAGCGCGCCAATCAGTTCCAGTGGGTGGGCCCGCTGGCTTCCATTCAGTGGACCTTGTTCGCGGCTCCGGATTCTGACATTACCTTGAATTCGCTGAACGACGCCAAAGACCTGCAGATTGCCGGTTATAAAGGCGATGTTATGTCGGATTATTTAACCGCCCAGGGCTTTAACGTGATTATGGCAGCCTCGGGTGAGGTTAATACTCGCCGCTTGGTGCTGGGCCAGGCTGACCTTTGGGTAACGGACGGCTTGGTTGGCCCACTGGTGGCCAAGAAAGAATTTGGCGTTAGCGGCTTGAAGCCGGTTCTTACGTTCCGTGAAACGCCCATGTACCTGGCGTTCAGCAATGAAACCGACCCGGCCATTGTGGCAGACCTGCAGCAAGCGCTGGACGAAGCCCGCGCCGCGGGCGAACTGGAGCGGATTGTACAGCGTTACCAGTAGGTTTCGCTGGGGGTTCTTTTATGCAATGTGAGTCGCTGTAAAGCTTGACCACCATCACGGTATCAAGTGCGGTGCTCTTACGTCTTACGAACGTGTCGTTTTGCTATTCGTAATGGCGCAATTAATGTCAAGGGCGTTATGCTTAAACAGCTGCAAAAAAAATATCGTCTATCGTCATTGTTACTACTCGGCATTGTAGCTGTACTGGGCGTTTTGCCATTCGTCGTTATACGCTTCGTTCAAGGAAACGTCGTCGCGGCGATGGTTGATATGACCTTGGTACTGGGTATTGTAGGGCTGGTGGCTTATGCTTTGCGCACCGAAAAAACCCGAATTGCGAGCTTTGTAGCCGCGATATTTATCTCTGTTGGCGTGGTGACGATAGCCATCGTGAACGGGGTTGGCAGTTTTTTGTGGGTTTACCCGGTCTTTGCGGCCATGTTTTTTTTAGTGAAACCGGTCGAGGCTTGTCTGATTAATTTTGTCGCCGGAATAGCTCTGGTGGCCCTGTCCGATATTTTTGATGTAATCCCGTTAGATTCCTTTGTTGCAACAATCATTATGTTATCAATGAGCGCCTTTGTGTTCGCAAATCAGGGTGTGAAGCAGCTGCGCTTGCTGGAAATTCTGAATACCATCGACGCATTGACCGGTGCCATGAACCGTCGGGCCCTGGAATCAGACATAGCCGCAGCGCTTTCTAATGCTGAACGCAGCAATGTGCAGCAGGCGTTGGTCATGTTGGATCTGGACTTTTTTAAAGTGGTGAACGACAAGTATGGCCACGATGTCGGCGATAAAGTACTAAAAAAGCTGGTCACTATTGTCACCAACAATATCCGCAAAGGTGATCGTCTTTACCGTTACGGAGGAGAAGAGTTTGCGCTGTTGGTGTACGGCGTTGATTCACAGCAGCAGCGTGCGTTTATCAGCAACCTTCAAGAAGCCATTAAAAACCAACTGAAAACGCCAGATGCAGCAGAAGTGACGGCGTCATTTGGTGTTGCGGCCTGGGTGCCGGGTACAACCGCTGATAGCTGGCTAAAATGTGCAGATACGGCGCTTTATTTGGCCAAGGAACGCGGTCGTGACTGTGCCGTATTCAGCGACGAATAATCAGCCCTGCCGAGTTTTTTGATGACTTTCCCCTGAAAAACGAAAGCCTGTTAGTAACGGCTATCCTCTGTTGTAGCGCACATCTTGATAACAGTCTGATTCAATAGCCTTGAAAGGTACCGGTTGTTCTGTCTGTAAATCTATAGCAAGCTTTGCATTGGTTTTTTCATTTTTCAGGGCTGGGCAATGAACGTTTTTTTCAATGCATTGGTGCCGGTTGTTCTGCTGATTACCCTGGGGCACCTTTTTCGCCGCTGGAATTTCCCCGGGCCTGAATTCTGGCCCCAGGCAGAACGCTTTACCTATTACGTTCTGTTTCCCGCCATGCTCGTGTACAAGTTGGGGCAGGCGCACATGGCGCCGTCGGTTTACGCCGATGTTGCCGTGCTGGTTGGTGCAACACTGGCATCCATGACTCTGATACTGGCCATTATCCAGCGCTTCTGGCGCTGGAGTGGCCCGGTGTTCTCGTCGGTGTTTCAAGGCGCCACCCGCTTCAATTCCTACGTCGCACTGGCGGCGGGGGGTATGCTGCTGGGCGATGAGGGCCTGGCGCTGACCGCCATCGTGATGGCTATTATGGTGCCCATGCTGAATCTGCTGTGCATCGTTATGTTTTCGCTGACGACTGCTGGCCAGCGGATACAGCTTCTGCCCGTGCTGCGGATGATCATTACCAACCCATTGATTGTCGGGTCGCTACTGGGTATCACCTGGGGTTACTTCGAGCTGGGCTTTCATCCGCTGTTGGCAGGCACCCTGGGGCCACTGAGCAGCCTGGCCTTGCCTATGGGCCTGATGACGGTGGGTGCTGGCCTGCAACTGAACGTGTTGCGCGGCGCTTCGATGCCGTTTGTGATGTCGTCAATTCTTAAGTTACTGGTGATGCCTGTGATTGCCGCGGGCATCGGCTATGTTCTGGGCTTTGAACTCTTGCTGGTGCAGGTCATGATTCTGCTGGCAGCCTTGCCCACAGCCACCTCGGCTTATATTCTTGCGCGCCAGCTAGGCGGTGATGCACCGCTGATGGCCGGTATCATCAGCGGGCAAACACTGTTGGCGGTGCTGTCCATTCCGCTGGTTCTTAGTTTCCTCTGGTAGGGCAAAGTTCGTGCTCCTCAGCTTATCCAACGCGCTTCCAGACTCCGGGTTCAGCGCTTTTTTGCTTTTATTGGTGTGTTTTGTCGCCGGTATGGTGCGCGGTTTTTCCGGATTCGGTTCGGTCATGATCATGGCACCGGTGTTCAGTGCGCTGTATGGCCCGGTAATCGCCGTACCAGTCGTGGTGCTGACGGATCTGATGATTTCGTTACCGCTGGTTCGCAGCGTCTATAAAGATGCCCTTGCAGCAACGGTGCGGCAAATGCTGTTGGCCGCGATTTTTGGCAGCCTGGCCGGTTTTGCTCTGATGCGTATGTTGCCCGGTGATACGCTGGCGACACTGGTAGCCATCACTGTATTGGTGTTCGTGGGGCTAATGGCCCTGCAGAGCCGGCTAAAAGCGGCACCCACTGCCGCCACTGCACGGCAGAATTATCTGGCGGGCAGTTTGTCTGGTTTGTTTGGCAGTATCAGCGGAATGAGCGGGCCACCTGCGGTGTTGTTGATGCTGCGTACGTCAGCGCCGGCGTTTACGGTGCGTGCGACCCTGATTGTGTATTTCATGCTGATTGATAGCGTGCTGGTGGCCTTGTATACGGTGCAACAGGGCCGGGTTGAAATGGCGTGGTTGTCGCTCTCTGCTATCGCGTTGATACCGATGATGTTCGGAGCATGGTTGGGTAGCCGTTTGTTTCATCTGGCTTCCGAGCAGTTGTTTCGCAAGCTGACGCTGGGCTTGATTGCCTGCTCAGCGCTTACTGCTCTTTTTCTGTGACTCTGGCTGATATGCATGTATGTTTTGCGTTTTAGTGATCTTTTTAAAGGAGCACAAACCAGTGAATACAAAAGCGGACTGTGGTTACACCTTGGTGGATTTTTCTGTGACCTCACCCGCGCCTGAGTGGTACGCCTTTAATGACGGCGTCATGGGTGGCGAATCTCGCGGTGGACCAGCAATTGTGGCTGGCCAGCTGGTTTTTTCCGGACAGATATCGCTGGAGAACAACGGTGGTTTTTCGTCGGTGAAAAGCAGTGGCCACCAGTTTGACGTGAGTGCCTTTCATTCGTTGCGACTGCGGGTGAAAGGCGATGGCCGCCGTTACCAGCTTAGGCTGTACACCGACGCCCGTTTTGACCAATCACCCATTGCTTACACCGCCGAGTTCCCGACACTCGCAGGCGAGTGGACAGAGTCGGTCATAGCGATTTCCCAGCTGAGTCCGCGTTTTCGTGGCCGCGCGCTTTCCGGCCCACCTCTGGATGTTGAACGTGTAGAAGCCATTGGCTTGCTACTGGGTGACAAGCGCGCGGGTGAGTTCGAGTTGCGGGTAGAGTGGATCAGGGCGGAATAAGCCCGCCCACACTATTGTGTGGGCGCCATACGGTAAAGCTTGCCTTGGCGGGCATCGCTCAGCAGCCACAAAGCGCCATCAGGGCCAAACCGAACATCACGGAGGCGTTCGTTCAGGTCGGTCAGTAAGTCTTCCTCCGCAATCACTTTGTCATTTCCGTTTGTCCCTAGTCGTACCAGTTTGCGCAGTTTCAATGCGCCCACAAACACATCACCCTGCCATTGTGGAAACAGCTCGCCGCTGTAAAGCACCATACCTGACGGTGCGATGGACGGGTCCCAATAGTGCAACGGCTGGGCCATGCCTTCTTTATGGGTATCCGAAGTGATCGGTAGCCCCGAATAACCGATGCCGTAGGTGATTTCTGGCCAGCCGTAATTAGTGCCGGCGGAAAGGATATTCACTTCATCGCCGCCGCGGGGGCCGTGTTCGTGGGTCCAGATTTCGCCGGTCTGTGGGTGAACGGTCATACCCTGAATATTGCGGTTGCCCCAGGTGTAGAACGTGTCACGGATAGCCGGGCTTCCCAAACCTGGATTGCCCGGTGCAGGTTCGCCGTCGATGGTAATGCGGTGTACACCGCCGGCGTCATCGCGGGTGTCTTGAGCACGATCTTTGTCACCGCGATCACCCACGGCGATGTACAGATAGCCGCTGCTGTCAAAAGCCATGCGCCCGCCAAAGTGGCGTGTGCCGTTCGAGCGAGGCAAGGCTTCGAAGATGACCTTAAGGGTTTTGAGTTCGTTATTGTCCAGTACAGCGCGTGCCACCCGGGTGGTCATGCCCTCTGACGAGTCATGAGCGTAGCTAAGAAACAGGGTGTTGTTGCTGGCAAAGTCCGGGTGCAGTATGACGTCAAATAACCCGCCCTGGCCGGATGCGGCCACCTCGGGCACACCATGAATAGCCTTCGCCGCCAACGAGCTGTTCTGGATTATTCGTAATCTTCCGGGCCGCTCGGTGACCAGAGCCGAGCCGTCTGGCAGAAACGCCAGGCATCCAGGGATGCTCCAGCCCTTCTGCAATGGTTTCAAGCTGAAAGGGGCCTGCGTTAGACGGGAAGGTCTGGCCGAACGCGAGTGGCAGGCTTCCGACCAGTAAGACAAAACTGATAACGGCTCGCTGTAAAACTCGCATAGAAGTCTCCTGTTTACTTTTTCGACCAGCAACTACCGATTACGTTGCAGCCAGCGGTCTAGTTTGTCCGCAAATTCTTTGCGGTCGCTCTGGCCGAAAGGTGCCGGGCCGCCCGTAACCTGGCCGGCGTTGCGCATCTCTTCCATAAAATTACGCATCGCCAGGCGTTGGCGAATATTCTCCTTGGTGAATGCCTGGCCTCTGGGGTTGAAGACATCTGCCCCCTTTTCAATGGCTTCTGCGGCCAGGGGGATATCTTGTGTGATCACCAAATCCCCGGCCTTGAGCTGATCCATAATTTCATTGTCTGCCACGTCAAATCCCTGCATCACTTGGCGGGTGTGAATAAACGGACCCGGTGGCAATGGAACAACGTGGTTGGCAATAAACGTGGCATGTACCTTCCAGCGCGCTGCCGCGCGGCAGATAATGTCGCGAATGGGCACCGGGCAGGCATCGGCATCAACCCAGATGGACATGGCAGGCTCCTGAGTGTGTGAACGTTATGTGTGAGTGGTTCAGAATCTAGCTTGGCAGATCGCCAAATTTATTCTAATCCGGGGCCGATCTATTTGCAGGAAAATAAATCTGGTCTGGGTTTTCGTTTTAAAAACGGTGTGGTTGCAGGAACGTCTGCGTCAGCTGACAGTCTTATATGGCTACAGGTGACTGAACACTGGCGCTTATCAGTGTGGGCAGCAGTTTACGTGCATCGGTAATCTGTGCCATTACATCAATAGTTATCATTGGGGCTTATTGCCATGGTTGATATGAATAAACTTTCGGAATCGTTTCTTGGTAGCGGCGCGTCTTCAGTTGCCACCGCCGCTGGTTGCAGAGCTGGATAACCAAGTGAGCGCATTAAAGGTGTAGGGTGAAAGTACGTTTACAGCGGCACCCGGCTTTCGCTAAGAGGCAGACAGGGGGTGCGACCTGAAACCAAAACATGCTCGAACCTGGGATTTAATAGTTAAGTACCAGCCCGTTTTCAATAAAACGCTGAATGAACACACCGAAGGCGCCATCTGGCAATTCTTTGGAGATGGTGAACAGTTCGCCGCTGTCGGTTTTCGGGTGAAGGTCTAAATCCAGCGTCGCGTATTTTGGTATACGTTTTTTGTCGGCCGTTCTGACCAGTATAATCCGCGGTTTGCGCCGGTTTTTGGGGTTGCTGGTGAGTACAATGGCGATTTCGCCGGTTTTCAGTTCTACGATGGAGCCGGGCGGGTAAATGCCGATCATCAGGATGAACTCCATAGCAAGCTCCGAATCAAACTGCGTACCGCGCAACCGGTGAATAGTTTCGAGCGCGCTCATGGATGAACGGGCGCTATCATAAGCCCGGTTGCTGGTGATAGCATCGTAGGTGTCAGCGATGGCTACGATTTTCGCGTTATAGGGGATCTGATAATCCACCAGGCCGCGAGGGTAGCCGCGGCCATCCAGACGTTCATGGTGGTTATAGGCAACATCGATTGTGGCATGAACCACTTTTGGTAGCGCCATTAACATGTCGCGCCCCCAGTTAGCGTGGTTCTGCATTATGCAGTACTCCTGGGGTGTCAGCCCGCCTGACTTTTGAAGAATTTCCAGGGGTATTTTTGTTTTGCCAATGTCGTGTAACAAACCGCACAGTCCGAGCGTACGGATCTCCTCTTCTAGCAACCCTAGGCGCTTGCCAAACGCCGCAGACAGAATCGACACGTTCAAACTGTGCTCTGCGGTGTAGTCATCCTTCTGCTTTAATTTAATCAGCAACAGCAGGGCATCGTTGTTTCTCAGAATACTGTCAACGCAGTTATTCACCACCTCGCGCGCACGATTGATATCAAGAGCTCGCCCTACTCGCAAGCCGGCCATGATGCCGGCGGCAACGGATTTTGCTTCAGCGTAGTGATTGGTGACTGTGCGAATTTCGGTATTTACATCCACCTTGTTGATGTAGGTAGCGCGCCTGGCGCTGCGCTGGGCGTTCGGGTGTGGTTTTTTTCCTGATTTTTTGGTGGTGCCGGTGTTCCCGGAATTCGTTGAGAACCGCTGGAAATAGGCTGTATCGGGCTTATCCAAAGGGGCTTGAGGAATCTTGTCAAATTCACGTTTCACCTTACCTTCGATAACTACCTTGCGGCACTGTGTCTGGAGGGCGTCGATCTCGTCACGACTTTGAATAATGAATCCCTGAAAGAGAAAATCGGTATCCTCCCAGACGCAATCAAGACGAATAACGCGCATGCCCAGCCGAAGCTCAGAGACGTCAATCTCAAGTTCTACGGTTTCGTCGCGCATCAAAAAAACCCCATATTTTATGTATTCATATAATTGCACACGTCGCTTTGTGGCGATAGAGCGCAAGGCTGGCAATCATGGGCTCGGTAAAAGTGAGCCGGTTTTACGGCTTACTCTATGTCGCCGTATTGACCGGTAAGAGGTCTGGCAGCTTCTTCAATTCAGCCAAAGGCATTGGTCGGGCAAAAAGGTACCCTTGCAAGATATCGCAGTGCCTGCTCCCGGCTGGCAATAAAATCCGCTATTTCTATGCAGGCTTGCCGGAGAATCCAAAGGCCCAGGTGCACGATCTGGCCAGTTTGTTCGGCCAGCTGAATGACGTCGTTCCGGTAGGTGTAGCCGGGGACCAACAGGCCAAATTCATCTCCATTCAACCGGGCAACGGTCACCTTGGGCATGACCAGAGCGGTCAGGCGCTGGCCAATGGTCATGAGTATTTGGTCGCTCTGTCTTCTGCGCCAGCTGCTCATAACGGGTTTACTGTTTATCAGCGGCAACCTTGGTCTGGAATACACAACAATTGGATATAAAACTCGCCACCGCCGAGCGAGGCATCCCGATAGTCCAGCCCGCCGTTGGCTTCAGCGGTGACTTTTTTGGCGGTCACAGTGCCTTCTGAAACAGCCTGGTTATCTGCCCATACCTTGGCTTCGGCATAGTTGCCCGCCTGAGCGATGCCGGTGGTCAGTGCGCCAGAAATAAGGGCGGCCATCAGTGCGGTGGTTTGTACTTGCTTTTTCATTGCGTACTCCTAACGGTTGTTTGTGCCCACCCAGTTGGAACCTTGTCAGGATGTGCTACTGACAGCTACGGGCCGGCATTGGCGAAGTTTCAGGAGACGCTGATTTTTTCAGATCGTGTGGGTTACTATGGCTGATAATGGTTCCATAGGTTCAACGGCGGAATGTCGCCAATTGTGGCTGAAGACAAACTTAGAATATTGTCTGAAATGAGTTGACGACAGTATTGTCGCCCGTGATTGATGGGGAAGGTTATGTGTTTTCGTAAGGCTAAAGTGATCACATTTTTTTTGCTCTTTACCGCTGTTTTTGCGCAAGCGGCAGAATCGAAGAAACTGGTGTTCCTTAACTGGCCAAATTATATGGATCCGGAAATTATCGCGGAATTCGAACAGCTCACAGGTATCACGGTAAAGCAAAGCTATTTCGATTCCGATACTGCCAGGGACCAACTTCTGCTCGAGACCGAGGGGAAAGGCTTCGATGTGGCGCTCATCAATGGCGCCTCAATCAGAATTCTGGCGAAACGCGGTTGGCTCGAGCGCCTTGATGAGTCGAGTGTCCCTAATCTGAAGCACATTGATCCACGTCGGCGCATCGAATTTGAAAAAGCCGAAGATTTTGGCGTGCCCTATTTCTGGGGTACGATTGGGATTGTTTATCGTCAGGATCTGGTTCCCTTCGCGGTTTCAAGCTGGATGGACCTGTTACAGCCGGTAGAGGAACTGCACGGTAAAATCAGCATGATTGGCGATAGAGCGGATATGATCGGCGTTGCCCTCAAGGCTTTGGGTTACTCGCTTAACAGCACCAACGAGGATGAGATGAAAGAGGCCGAGGCGCTGTTGGAAGCACAGGCTCCGGCGGTTAACACCTACCGCTATCTTTCCCTGAACGAAGATTCCGCGTTGTTAACCGGCCAGGTTGTCATGAGCATGATGTACAACGGCGATACCCGGATGTTGCAGGAATATAACGACAATATTGCTTTTGTACTTCCCAAAGAGGGCGGCAATATCTGGACCGACTATCTGAGCGTTCTTAGCGCCTCCCACCGAAAGGCTGAAGCCAAACGGTTCATCAATTTTCTCAATGAGCCGGAGATAGCCGCGCGGCTTGCGCAGTACGTTTACTATGCGACTCCTAATCTGGCTGCTGAAGCATTGCTGCCGGTGGATTTCAGGAATGATCCTGTCATCTACCCGAGTGGCGAGGCACTGGAAAACTCGGAAGTCTATCGTCGCTTGCCACCTCGGGCTCATAAAAATCGCGCGGCCATTTTCTCGCGGATTGTCTACTGACCGCCGAACCCTCATCTTATTGGCCTGTTATTATGAATAAAAACAAAGCCTGCATGAGCAAATACAAGGCCTTGTGCTTGGCGCTTACTTTGATTGTGCTCAGCTGTCCGCTGCAGGCGTCAGAGCTAACGGAACTGTTATTCCTTAATTGGTCGGATTATATGGATCCGCAGATTCTGGAGGAGTTCAAGCAACGCACCGGCGTTGCGGTGAAACAAACCTATTTCGAGTCTGATGCCGATCGGGATGAACTTCTGCTTGGAACGGGGGGTAGAGGCTTTGATCTGGCCATTATCGACGGCACCTCGATTCGGATTCTGGCAAAACGTGGCTGGCTTGAACCTATTGATGAAACGGATATTCCCAACCTGGCACATATTGATCCGCGCTGGCGCACTGTCCACGAGGAGGCCGAAGTATACAGCGTGCCTTACTTCTGGGGAACGCTGGGCATAGCCTACCGCCAGGACCTGGTAGCTTTTCCGGTTACAAGCTGGATGGATTTGTTGCAGCCCGCCGAGGAACTGCATGGCAGGGTGGCGATGATCAGCGGCACCAGAGACCTGATTGGCGTGGCACTGAAGGCATTGGGTTATTCGCTCAACAGCACCGACATACAAGAGCTCAAGGAAGCCGAGGCGCTACTCCAGGCGCAGGCGCCGGCCGTTAAAACCTACAAAACCGTTTCCCGGGATGCAAATTCCGCTTTGGTGAATGGCCAGGTCGCCATGAGCATGATGTATAACTCCTATGCCTTGATGGTCCAGGAACACCATGACGAGATTGCGTTTGTCCTCCCGAAGGAGGGCAGTAATATCTGGGTCGATTACATAAGTGTTCTCAGTGCCTCTGCCAATAAGGCCGCCGCCAAACAGTTCATCAATTTTCTCAACGAGCCGGAGATCGCTGCGCGGCTGGCGCAGTTCGTCTATTCTGCCACGCCGAATCTGGCCGCCGAAGCATTGCTTCCGGCTGAGTTCAAGAGCGATCCGGTCATCTACCCGAACGATAAGGCGCTGGAAAAGTCGGAAACCAATCAACGCTTGCCTGTCCGAACGCAAAAAATTCGTGCAGAGATTTTTTCGCGCCTCGTTAACTGGACCTGGTACTAGCACATGCGTCTTCACGCCAAGGTACTATTGGTTGTTGTACCCCTAGCGGTTATTCCTCTGTTGATATTAGGGTGGCTCGCCTACGATCAGCTGCGTTCAACGGCGGTAGAGCGCAGTTCGATCCAGATGACAACATTAATGGATCAAATGGCGCGCAATTTCCAGATGCATCAGGACGTTGCCAAAGCGAACGCCAAACTGTTTGCCGATGCCTCGCTGATGCGCGCTTACGCGCTGACGGAAGACGAGGAAGAGCGGTATGTACTGATGCTGCCTTCGTTGTTGAAGTTGTTCTCCAGCTATCTGCGCGCCTATCCCGATTACACCGAGATCCGCTTCCTGCTACCCGATGGCTATGAAGACGCTCGTACCACCCTGATACCGATACCCAATATCACCGAAGAAGAGGGCGAGACACCGTTCTTTCAAGAACTCAGCCGGTTCAAGGGCGATGCATTTGTTCAGGTTTCCACTCCTCCTGACAGTTATACGGTATCGCTACAGGTCGCGCGGCCCGTTCGTCTGATCGACTTGGCTACTCAAGACCCGCTAAACGGCAAGCCGGCGCTGCGAGGTTATCTGGTAGTCACCATGGGGCTGGGTTTCATGGCGGAGCAGATGGCCGGCAGCCGGATGGGTGAAAATGGCCATACGTTAATCGTCAATTCAGACGGCAAAATTCTTTTCCATCATGACCCCTCCCAGCTGGGCCAGACCATATCGGCGCCACTGTTGAAGAAGGCTTTAGGGACAGGGAAAGGCGAGGAGCTTGTACCTACGCTCTATCAAGAGGCGGACAGTCTGTTAGCGACCCGGCGCTTGCACGAGGGCCTGCTGCTGATCGGCATACTGCCGAAGGAAGAGCTGCTCGAAGAAAGCCAGCGGCTGGGTAATAGTGTTGGCTGGATCGTACTTGGCACCATAGTGCTGTTGATTTTTGCGCTGTTGATTTCCATGAATGTTCTTATGGTTCGCCCATTAAAACAGTTGATGGGCGCCGTTCGCGAGATCGGGCGTGGAAACCTGGCACCCACGATTGCGTTATCGACCAGCGACGAGCTGGGCAAGTTGGGGTTGAGTTTTCAAGAGATGGCCGGCAACCTGGAAAAATCACGCGTCAGAGTCGAGCGTTTGGCCTATCACGACAGCCTGACCGGCTTGCCTAATCGATTTCGCGCTCATGAGACCTTGCGCTGCATGATCTCTCTAGCCCACCGCGAGAGCCGCAGGATGGCCGTATTGTTCCTTGATCTGGACAACTTCAAGCGAGTTAACGACACCTTGGGGCACCAAGTGGGCGATCAACTCCTCATGGAAATGGCAATCCGTCTTCAAGTCGTTCTGCGGGCGGAAGATGTTATCCACCAGGAAGTCTCTCAAAATACGTTGGATGTGCTCGCTCGTCTGGGCGGCGACGAGTTTGTTGTTTTGCTATCGAACGTTAGCAGCTCCCGGGATGCGGCTAAGGTTGCCTCGCGTATTTTGGATATCATGAAGCTGCCGTTTTATTTTAATGAGAATGAAATATACAGCGGTTGCAGTATCGGGATTTCGCTGTTTCCCAGTGACGGTAGTGATGTGGATGACCTGATAAAGCGCGCCGATGCCGCCATGTACCAGGCCAAGTCACAGGGGCGTAACAATTTTCAGTTTTATTCTGCGTCCTACAACCTTGCGGCGCTCGAACACATATCGCTGGAAGGCAGGCTGAGGCGTGCATTAAAAAACAACGAGCTGGTACTTTATTATCAGCCGCTGGTACAGGCCAGAACAGGCAAAATTGTTGGGCTTGAGGCCCTGCTACGCTGGAATGATCCGCTTGACGGCATTATTCCGCCCGACAGGTTTATTCCTGTCGCCGAGGAGAGCGGTTTAATCCTGCCGCTGGGTGAGTGGGTTCTGCGTGAGGCGGGGCGTCAATTGAGCACATGGCATGCCGCGGGGTTCACCGACGCGTGTGTTTCCGTCAATGTCTCCGCGATACAGTTACAGCGCCAAGACCTTGTCACGATTGTTGACCAGGTATTGAAGGATAACGGGCTTCGCCCTTGGCAGCTGGAGCTCGAAATTACAGAAACCGCTCTGATGAGAATTCGGCCGGAAGTCATCGGCGATTTGAACGCAATGCGTCGAAAAGGTGTCACTATTTCACTGGACGATTTTGGTACTGGTTACTCTTCTTTGAGCCTTTTGCAGGAGTTGCCCATAGGCAAACTCAAAATCGATAAAAGCTTCGTGCGAGACATGCTGGTAGACCCGAAAGATGCAGCCATCGTTTCGGCTGTTCTGTTTATTGCTAAAAGTCTGGGGTTACAGTCAACCGCTGAGGGTGTCGAAACGCCCGAGCAAGCGGCTCGCCTGGCGGAGGAAGGGTGTGATCAACTTCAGGGCTACCTGCTGTGCCGGCCGTTGCCAGTAGCGGAGATGACGGAGTTTTTGAAGAGTAGAAAAAACATTGAAATCCCCCAAGCCACACTGAAGACGTATTGATATTCGTTTGCACATAAAAAATGGGAGGACACTATTTCTAAAATAGTAACCTCGTCTTCAAGGCAGATTCAACGGCTTGAGCGGGAGTCCGGCGAAATCGCCGGTGTGCTCGAGGTAATTCAGTAAATTGCAGGTTAGCGCAATGAGCGCGTTTCGCTTGGCGTTCGATGAGCTGATGCGTAGGTAATACGTTTAGGCTTCGCTTTTTTCCAATTCGCGCCTGTTGTCCCTGGCGGTAAAGGCCCAACCAACGGCGGCCAGTAACATCAAGCCTGTGATGATTGGCGAGACATCACCGAAGCTGACCACTGCGCCAATGACAGAAGCTACGGACAGCAGCGCCGAGATCTTCCAGGAGTAAACACTGGTGCCACTCCCTCTTTCAGACATGCTCATGTTTTGCCTCCGAGAAAAGTCCCTACTATAGCCGGTTCGCAGCCATTAAGGGCAGCTCTTTGGCATAACGAGCTATGTCGATTTCTAATCGTTCCCTGAACAATCAATAGAAGGAATCAGTGAAAGCGACATTTATCCGTCGTCATAACGAAAACCGGCCATCACTGAAAAGATGTGATAGCCGGATAGTTAACGCTGGAATGGCTTGTATAGGTGCGAGAGCTTAAGCCGCAAGCTCCGCAAGACATGCCTCGACGATTGCCAGGCCTTCGTCTAGCACCTCTTCTTCAACGGTGACCGGCATCAGGAAACGAAGTGTGTTGCCGTAAAAACCACAAGCAATCAGAATCAATCCCTTCGCGCGCGCCAGCCTGCACATGGCCGCCTCAGCGACTCTGACGTACCCGGCATAGGGAATTACGGTCTGACAGGTGTACATCAGGCGTGCCACCTGAGCCTGAGCCGCCGCCATAACTTTCGGGTGGCAATGGCCAATGTTTAATACCCCGATACCCCCGGCAAAGTTGATGATGCGATTGCCACCCACATTCCAAATTACGGCATTCTCTGTACGATCCGCAAACTGTGTAGCGGCGCTGGCGACGCCGTTGGCAACATACATCTGTTTTAATTCGCACTAAAGCGCGTTATTTATCAAATTTTCCCTATCAGTTGAGAGTAATGCTTAGAGGCCGCCCACGCACACGTATTTCAGTTCAGTAAACTCGTCTAATCCGTGGCGGGAACCTTCACGGCCGAGTCCTGACTCTTTCACCCCGCCAAAAGGCGCCAGCTCCGTTGACAGAATACCTTCATTCACGGCCACCATGCCGTACTCCAGTCCTTCCATAACGTGCCAGATACGCCGGTAATCTTTTGCGTAAAAGTAAGCGGCCAGGCCAGAGTTTGTGGCATTCGCCATAGCGATGGCCTGTTCGTCGGTGTCAAAGCGGAATATCGGTGCTAACGGACCGAAGGTCTCTTCTTGGGCCACGCGCATGTCACCTGTGGCATCTGCAATGATGCTTGGCTCAAAGAAGGTGCCGCCCAAGGCATGGGCTTTGCCACCGCATATTAATCGCCCGCCTTTTTCCAGTGCATCAGCAATATGTGCTTTGACTTTCTCAACCGCGGCCTGGTTGATCAGCGGTCCTTGCACGACACCTGCGTCCAAACCATTGCCAACTTTTAGCTGTTTGACGCGTGCTGCGAGCTTCTCGACGAAGGCGTCATAAACGCCGGACTGAACCAGAAAACGGTTGGTACAGACGCAAGTCTGCCCGGAATTTCTGTACTTTGAAGCAATGGCACCTTCTATAGCAGCATCAAGATCGGCATCATCAAACACGATAAAAGGGGCATTTCCACCCAATTCCATAGACGCTTTTTTAACGGTACCCGCGCACTGGGCGAGTAACTTTTTGCCGACCGCCGTGGAGCCTGTGAACGAAAATTTGCGTACGCGGGGATCGGTGGTCAACACATCGCCCACGGCAGCCGGCTGGCTGGCCGTGATCACGTTAATGACGCCGGCAGGAAGCCCGGCAAGTTCCGCTAAACGAACAAGCGCCAAAGCTGTCAGGGGTGTCGCTTCTGCGGGTTTGATCACGACTGTGCAGCCTGCGGCTAACGCCGGAGCGCATTTGCGGGTAATCATTGCCAGCGGGAAGTTCCAGGGCGTTACCGCCGCTACAACGCCGATTGATTCGCGAAACACCAGAATACGCTTATCAACACCGTGGCTTTGCAAGGTTTCGCCGGCCATACGCTTTGCTTCTTCAGCGTAGAATTCTACGAAGGAGGCCCCGTAGGCAACCTCACCCCGTGACTCCGCAATTGGCTTGCCTTGCTCCAAGGTCATCAGTCGGGCGAGGTCTTCCTGGTGAGCCATGATGGCTTCAAACCAAGCGCGTAAACGCTTTAGGGGCTAAACCACGCCCTTTGTTTTTAGCGCTTTTATCTCACTGGCGGACTTTTGCAGCACACGCTCAAGCACTGCGTTAGTGTCTTCCCCCAGCGCTGGCGGCGCTTTGTGGTATTCAATCGTCGTTTTCGAGTACTTGATCGGATTGGCCACCCCTTTCACCGGGCCATGAGCGGAATCGAGTGTTATCTGCATTCCGCGCGCCTGAACCTGCGGATCATCGAATACTTGAGCGATATCCTGAATCGGGCCGCAGGGTACGCCAATCTCGTTAAGAAGCA